>NZ_CP058952.1:1211659-2423318 GCF_013423785.1 Chitinibacter fontanus | reverse complement strand
ACCTTGGATGATGGAAAAAAGCGCAGACATTCCGTTGCTAGCTGATTTATTTACTGGCGCCCCAATGGGTATCGGCATGTTTACTGCCGGACTGATTTTGTCGATTATGGTTATTCCATTTGTGGCATCAGTGATGCGTGACGTATTTGAAATCGTGCCAGCCATGCTCAAAGAGTCGGCCTACGGTCTCGGCTCTACACGCTGGGAAGTAATCTGGAATATTGTTGTGCCCTACACCAAAAACGGGATTATCGGCGGCATTATGTTGGGCCTTGGTCGCGCGCTAGGCGAAACCATGGCGATCACATTTGTGATTGGTAACTCTCAACAAATTTCAAACTCGTTGTTCGACCCTGCGACGACAATTTCAGCAACACTCGCCAATGAATTTACCGAAGCACACGGTGAGCTATACACATCTTCGCTCATTGAACTTGGCTTGTTACTGTTCTTTATCACCTTCGTGGTTTTGGTTCTGTCCAAATTGTTACTGATGCGCCTTGAATCTGGCGAAGGCACCCATTCTTAAGTGAGCAATACGATGAGTAATTTATACAAGCGTCGATTAGTGGCCAATAAAATCAGCCAGGTGTTGTCTTACGCAGCAATGGCATTTGGCTTGTTTTGGCTGGGCTGGATTTTGCATACCTTGTTTGCCAACGGTCTACCTGGCATCACACTGGCTACTTTCACCCAAGCGACCCCCGCACCGGGCAGTCATGGTGGCTTGGCCAATGCGATCCTAGGCTCATTACAAATGACCTTGGTTGCCGTGCTAATCGGCACCCCGATTGGCATTCTGGCAGGCACATATCTAGCCGAATTTGGCAATCGGGGCTGGCTTGGCCCGGCAACCCGCTTCATTAACGATATTTTGCTATCAGCTCCATCAATTGTGATTGGCTTATTCGTATTTGAAGTATACGTCGCTCAAGTTGAACACTTTTCTGGCTGGGCAGGCTCTTTAGCATTATCAATTTTGGTAATTCCAGTCGTGCTGCGGACGACCGAAAACATGCTACGCCTTGTGCCTACCGCAATGCGCGAAGCGGCCTACGCCTTGGGTGCGCCACAATGGAAAATGGTGATGTTCGTTACCCTACGAGCAGCCAAAACCGGCGTAGCAACGGGCATTTTGCTGGCAGTTGCACGTATTCTGGGTGAGACTGCGCCACTGCTATTTACCGCATTGAATAACCAATTCTTCTCAAATATGAATCAGCCAATGGCGAACTTACCAGTGGTGATTTTCCAATTTGCGATGAGTCCGTATGAAGATTGGCACACCCTCGCGTGGGCAGGTGCATTGTTGATTGGCTTGTTTGTACTGGGCCTGAATATTATTGCTCGCGTCATGTTACGCCAGCCAAAACAACACTAATTTGATTTGGAATATTTGATTATGACTTCTGCACATAAAGCGACGTTGGCCGTAAAAAACCTAAACTTCTACTACGGCAATTTTCACGCGCTCAAAAACATCAATCTTGATATTCGTGAAGGCAAAGTAACCGCATTCATCGGACCTTCAGGCTGCGGTAAATCGACCCTCCTGCGCACTTTTAACCGTATGTATGATCTCTACCCTAAGCTGCGCGCCGAAGGTGAGATTTTACTGAATGGCGAAAACATCCTGCGCCCAGGTATTGATCTGAATATGTTACGCGCGAAAGTAGGCATGGTATTTCAGAAACCAACCCCTTTCCCAATGTCAATTTATGACAACGTGGCTTTTGGCGTTAAGCTGTATGAAAACCTGAGCAAGTCTGAAATGGACGACCGCATTGAGTGGGCCCTAACCAAAGCTGCATTGTGGAACGAAGTAAAAGATAAGCTGAAACAATCGGGCTTAGGTTTATCTGGCGGTCAGCAACAACGTTTGTGTATCGCACGTGCCGTTGCGGTGAAACCTGAAGTGTTGCTGCTGGACGAGCCAACTTCGGCATTAGACCCAATCTCGACCGCTCACGTTGAAGAATTGGTACATGAACTGAAAAAAGACTACACCATCGCCATCGTGACGCACAATATGCAGCAAGCGGCGCGTATTTCTGATTACACGGCCTATATGTATTTGGGCGAGATGATAGAAATGGGTGAAACCGACACGATCTTCACATCGCCCACAGTCAAAGCGACCGAAGACTACATCACAGGTAAATTTGGTTAAGCATTTTTACCCAAATAAAAAGGACTGCGATTATGCAGTCCTTTTTTATTACCGCACTAGGTATTTAACTGCAGCTCAAATAACATCTTAGCTACAGGAAAATACCCCATTAGGCATCATGTAATGCAGCCTCAGCACTCACGACTGCTGCAATTTGATCCGCCCACTCGCGCGCCTGAATTGGATTAACATGCTCAACCATGACTCGAACCACAGGTTCGGTACCCGATGGACGTAACAGCACACGACCATCGGCACCCATCGCAACTTCAGCCTCGGCCACTTTTGCTTGAATTGCTTGCGATCCGTGGCAATCAAAGCCTTTGGCAATCCGTACATTTTTCAGCACTTGTTTTGATAACTGCAAATCTTTGCAAAAGCCTGCCAATGTTTGCCCACTTTCTTTCAGGGCTTGCATTACCTGCAATGCTGAAACAATACCATCACCAGTTGTGTGCTTATCAAGGCAGAGCAAATGACCTGAGCCCTCTCCACCGACTAGCCAGCCTTTAGCTTGTAGTTGCTCCAAAACATAACGATCGCCGACTTTAGCGCGCACAAAACCAATACCTTTGTGTTTGAGCGCATTTTCAACCCCCAGATTCGTCATTAAGGTGCCAACAACGCCTTCACCTAATGTGCCTTTTTGTTGCCGGTGTACAGCCAAGACATACAGCAACTGATCACCATCCACAATCGTGCCATCGCGATCAACCATAATCAGCCGATCACCATCACCATCAAGCGCAATACCAAAATGCGCCCCTTCCGACAGCACTTTTAACCGCAAAGTTTCTGGATGAGTCGCACCAACTTCTTCATTAATATTAAAACCGTTTGGCTGCACGCCAACAGTCACCACTTCGGCCCCCAGTTCATGAAAGACATGGGGTGCGATGTGGTAGGTTGCTCCATGCGCGCAATCGATCACTAACTTTAAGCCGCGTAAATCGAGATCATTCGGGAATGTAGATTTACAAAATTCGATATAGCGCCCTGCTGCATCATTGATGCGCCACGAACGACCAATTTGCTTGGAGGCAACGCATGGCTGTACTTCATCAATCGCAGCTTCAATCGCCAGCTCAACATCATCAGGGAGCTTTTTTCCGCCCGAGCCAAAAAACTTGATGCCATTATCGTGGTACGGATTATGTGATGCAGAAATCACCACCCCTGCAGAAAGCCGTAATGCTCGCGTGAGATAGGCGATCCCAGGCGTAGGCAGAGGGCCAGTCAGATGGCAATCAACCCCAGCCGCATTAAACCCCGCTTGCAGAGCGGCTTCAAGCATATAGCCTGAAACTCGGGTGTCTTTACCGATAAGCACCCCCGGGTGTTCTTGCATGCCTTTTTTAGCCGCTTCCGCAACTAAAACACGACCAGCTGCGTAACCTAATTTCATCGCAAAATCGGGTGTAATTGGAAACTCACCCACCAATCCGCGTACGCCATCCGTACCAAAATATTTCCGCGCCATCGCATCCTACCTATATCAATTTTCAGCTTATTTTAACCCGCGCCAAACCTTTAACGCATCCACTGTTTCCCTTACATCATGCACCCGCACAATCTGTGCCCCTGCTTGTGCAGCCATTAGTGCCGCAGTGACGCTAGGCACTACTCGTTCAGCAATATCCCTACCCGTCAATTCACCCAACATTCTCTTGCGTGAAACACCAACTAACATAGGAAAATCCAACTCTCGCAAGATTGGACCAATTGCACGAAATAAATCCGTGTTATGTGCCAAATTCTTACCAAAACCAAAACCCAGATCAACCAAGAGGCGATCTGCAGCAACCCCAGCTTGTTGCGCTACCTCTAGGCGTTGACCCAAATATTCGCGAACTTCCGCGACCACATCAGCATATTGTGGATCTGTTTGCATTGTTTGCGGATTACCTTGCTTATGCATCAAACAGATTGCGACCTCCGTTCGTGCTACCGCCTCAATCGCCCCTGGGGCTTCCAAACCCGCAATATCATTGATCATGTCAGCACCGGCATCTAAGGCCGCCAACATCACCTCTGTTTTGCATGTGTCAATCGATAACGGCACGTTAAATGTGGCTGCAGCCTTAATTACCGGCAACACGCGACGTAGCTCCTCTTCCACAGGCACCCGCGCGGCCCCTGGACGAGTTGACTCACCGCCAATATCAATAATATCCGCACCATCAGCGCACAGCTGCTCGATACGGCGCAGCGCAGCACTAGAATTTAAGAATGCCCCACCATCAGAAAAAGAATCCGGCGTGACATTCACAATGCCCATCACTAAAGTTTGATGCAGCGGCAGCTTAAACCTACCACATTGCAAAATTAAGTTCATGTACTTACCCGAAAACAATAAAGGCGGCCAAAGCCGCCTTTATTAGATTTAGTAAACAAATTATGCTTCAGCTGCTGGCGCATCTGTTGCCTCAGCACCACCACTCGGGGTATCAGTGTGCACTGGAGCTGGCTTACGAATCGGAGGCAGCTCTTTAGGTGGACGAGGTGTACGGCCAGCCATAATATCAAGCACCTGATCACGGTCAATTGTTTCCCAATCCATCAGAGCCTGAGTCATCACTTCAACTTTGTCACGATTTTCACTCAGAATCTTAACCGCTAAGGCGTATTGCTCATCGATGATACGGCGGATTTCAGAGTCAACTTGCTGCATAGTCGATTCAGATACGTTCTTGTGTGTCGTTACCGACCGACCCAAGAAGACCTCGCCATCATTTTCGGCGTAGACCATCGGCCCCATTTTCTCGGTCATGCCGTAGCGAGTAACCATATCACGCGCCATCGCAGTAGCACGCTCGAAGTCATTTGATGCGCCAGTCGAAATTCGATTGATGAACAAATCTTCCGCCACCCGGCCACCAAACAAGATCGCCAACTCATTGAGCATTTGATCTTTGTAATGCGAGAAACGATCACGCTCTGGTAGCTGCCAAGTCAAACCAAGAGCACGGCCACGAGGCATGATGGTCACTTTATGCACCGGATCAGTACCTTCTAGCATTTCAGCTACAACAGCATGCCCGGATTCATGGTAGGCCGTCGCACGACGCTCTTCCTCGGTCATTACCATGCTACGGCGCTCTGGGCCCATGTAGATCTTGTCTTTCGCCGATTCGAAATCAGCCATATCGACGAGGCGTTTGTTGCGACGAGCAGCAAACAACGCAGCTTCATTGACCAAGTTTGCCAAATCAGCGCCCGACATACCCGGTGTACCACGTGCCAGCACTGAAGCATCAACATCATTAGCGATCGGCACTTTGCGCATATGGACGCCAAGAATCTGTTCACGACCGCGAATATCCGGCAGAGACACCACTACTTGACGATCGAACCGCCCCGGACGCATCAAAGCGGGGTCCAGCACGTCAGGGCGGTTAGTTGCAGCAATCACGATAATGCCCGAATTGCCCTCAAAACCATCCATCTCAACCAACATTTGGTTCAATGTTTGTTCGCGCTCGTCGTTACCACCGCCCATACCGGCACCGCGCTGACGCCCCACCGCATCAATCTCATCAATAAAGATAATACAAGGCGCGTTTTTCTTCGCGTTTTCAAACATATCGCGCACACGCGCAGCGCCGACACCAACGAACATTTCTACGAAATCAGAACCTGAAATCGAGAAGAACGGGACTTTGGCTTCACCGGCAATCGCTTTGGCCAACAAAGTTTTACCAGTACCTGGTGAGCCCACCATCAAAATACCGCGCGGCATACGGCCACCCAAACTTTGGTATTTACTTGGGTCACGCAGGTAATCGACGATTTCGGACACTTCTTCTTTTGCTTCATCGCAGCCTGCGACATCTGCAAAAGTCACCGCATTATTGCTTTCGTCGAGCATTTTGGCTTTAGATTTACCAAAGCTAAAGGCTCCACCTTTGCCGCCGCCCTGCATCTGGCGCATGAAGAAAATCCACACCCCGATCAAGAGCAGCATTGGCCCCCAGTTCATCAGGAAGCTCATCAACAAGCTAGGCTCTGCCTCTGGCTTGGCTGCAAACTTCACATTGTGCTTGATCAGCGTATCGACCATACGGAAGTCAAACGGCGCCAAAGTTGCGTAATTACTGCCATCAGCTTTTTTACCGCGAATCCATTGCCCACGTAATGGATTACCTTCAATTTCAGCACTCGCAATCCGTCCCTGCTCCACTTCCACCATAAATTGGGAATAGGGAATTTGCGAGGCAGAGTCTTGACTCTTGGAGAACTGGTTAAAAATCGTCATCAGCACTAGGCCAACGATTAACCAAATGGCGACATTCTTGCCGAGATTGTTCACGGCTTTACTCCTGTATTTCCCGAACGCGGGAATGACAAATATATTTTACTCGGTTCAAGCGATTGGTTAAGCCTTTTTTTGCTTACCCAAGAGATAGACTTCCGAGCTGCGATCACGAGATGCTTTAGGTTTTCGAGAGACAACGGTGGCAAAAGTTTCACGCATTGCCTTCATATATTCTTGAAAACCACTTCCTTGAAACACTTTGACTAAAAAATGTCCACCCGGTTTGAGTTGCTCTTGGGCAAACTCCAGCGCCAACTCGCATAAATACATACTGCGAGCCTGATCTGTGACTGTATTACCACTCATATTGGGGGCCATATCACAAATTACAAGATCGACTTGTCGACCATTGAGCAATGCGTTAAAGCGATTGAGTACTTCTTCTTCGCGAAAATCACCTTGTACAAACTCCACATCGCGAATTGGATCCATTTCCAGAATATCAAGCGCGAACACTCGGCCATTCTTGCCAACCTTTTTCATTGCAACTTGGCACCAGCTGCCAGGGGCGGCCCCTAGGTCGGCCACCCACAAGCCGAGCTTGAGTAATTTATCTTTTTCATCAATTTCTAGCAGCTTATATGCGGCACGAGCACGAT
The DNA here is from genome assembly GCF_013423785.1 of Chitinibacter fontanus. NCBI lineage: Bacteria > Pseudomonadati > Pseudomonadota > Betaproteobacteria > Neisseriales > Chitinibacteraceae > Chitinibacter > Chitinibacter fontanus. The sequence goes on along the minus strand of NZ_CP058952.1, from coordinate 2,416,234 downwards.
AACCTTCCTTTTTGGCCATTTGCACATACTGATCATTGACATGCTCGTGTAGCCAAGCACTACTGGAATTGATACCTGCCATCGGTTACACTACCCTGTTAGTTAAGAAGATTTTCAAGGATTCAATCATTATGTTAGAACTTACGCCGGATCAATGCCGTCATTTGCGCAGCTTGGCGCATCACCTAAATCCGGTGGTTATGATTGGGAATAATGGCCTTACCGACGCTGTGATGCGTGAAATTGCGGTCAATCTAGACGCGCATGAGTTAATCAAAATCCGTGTTCTTGGCGATGATCGTGAAGCTCGCGCTCAGTTTATGCAGCAAATTTGCGCCGATCTAGGTGCCGCGCCGGTGCAGATGCTAGGTAAATTACTGCTGATCTACCGCCCAAGCAATACTGAAAAACCTAAAATCATGCTACCTAAAAAGAAGAAAGCAGCTTAATAACAATAAGAGCCGCTACTTCACAATCTAAGGGCGCACTAAGCGCCCTTTTTTATTGCTGCAATTGATTAGTCATGACGCCAAATATAAATCAAACCTAGCACACTTTGTAGTAAATATATCAGGCTAGAAATCGTGTGCCACTGCGCCAAACCACCGCCAAACATTCCTTCCGCCGCATTGCTCACAGCAGGTTTGATTTCGGCAATCAATGGAAAAATGGCAAATTGATTGATCAGTGTGCATAGCAACATACCAACGATTAGCCATAATTTGGCGCCTTGAAATGCGCGCGCGCCTTCGTTCCATATCCACCAAATGAGCAGAAATACTCCTGCCACAATGCCTATCCAACCAATGGCATGAAACAATTTTCCTGCCACCATCCCTGCCACAGCTTTATCCAGATTACTGAACAGTGCCGGTGCAACAACCACCCCGATAATCCACATGCCACCAATCCATAGTGTGGTCAGCAGATTCTTGATTCCATTACCCATAAGATGTATCAAGGCAAAGCTCAGCTCAGTCAAAGCCTAGCCGGCAATACCCCCTCCCAATCTAAGATTCATGCAACCATGGCAGACTACTCCGCGCCGAGGTGCGCTGAACGTAATTAAATGTATTTCACTTCTAGAACTTCATACTCCCGAATACCACCCGGTGCCTGCACATCAGCAACATCACCTTCGTATTTGCCAATCAAGGCACGTGCAATTGGGCTAGAAACAGAAATTTTACCTTGCTTGATGTCGGCTTCATCATCGCCCACGATCTGATAGGTCACTTCAGCTTCAGTTTCCAAGTCTTGCAGCACGACAGTTGCGGCAAACACAATGCGGCCTTCTGCAGTATCGGCCATTTCTTTTGGATCGATGATTTGGCTGTTGCTTAATTTGCCTTCCAGCTCAGCAATGCGACCTTCGACAAAGCCTTGCTTTTCTTTGGCTGCATCGTATTCAGCGTTTTCAGATAAATCGCCATGGCTACGCGCCTCAGCAATCGCTGCAATCACAGCTGGGCGCTCTACGCTTTTCAAATGAGCCAATTCGGCTTTCAACAATTCTGCACCAACGACGGTCAGAGGTACTTTAATCATTTCTTTCTCCCAGCCCTATTTCTAGCGCTGCTAAAAATAATAGCCGCCCCATCACAGGGGCGGCTTTTTATCCGATATCAATCCGTAAAATATCAGTTATTGAGCTGCTGATGCAAGCCCTGCAGATCATAGACATCCAACTCTTTCATATCACGCAAACCAATGCAGGCGGCTTTCGCGCCGGCGATAGTCGTGAACACTGGCAGCTTGGCCTTCAGTGCTTCGTGACGAATCGAGTAGCTGTCTTGAATCGCTTGGCGACGCTCGTCCACCGTGTTAAAGATCATGCCGATTTCGCCATTCACAATCATATCAACGATATGTGGACGACCTTCGGTCACTTTATTAACCGCAGTGACTGCAACGCCAGCAGCATCAATCGCTGCAGCAGTGCCTTTGGTGGCCAATACTTTAAAGCCGAGCGATGCCAATACTTGCGCACATTCAATCGCTTGCGCCTTATCGCCTTCGCGCACAGAAATAAACACATTTCCGTTGGTCGGCAACACCGTACCGGCAGCCATTTGCGACTTCACAAATGCTTCGGCAAAAGTCGCCCCCACACCCATCACTTCACCGGTCGACTTCATTTCCGGGCCCAGAATCGAATCAACGCCCGGGAATTTAGCGAATGGGAATACTGCTTCTTTTACTGAGTAGTACGGCGGAATCACTTCTGACGTTACACCTTGCTGAACCAAAGTTTGGCCAACCATACAACGCGCAGCCACTTTGGCCAATGGCACGCTCGTGGCTTTCGACACATACGGTACGGTACGTGACGCACGTGGATTCACTTCCAACACGTAAACTTTGGCATCCGCGCCTTTCCCTTGAATCGCAAACTGCACGTTCATCAAACCAACCACGTTCAGGCCTTTAGCCATCAACACGGTTTGACGACGCAATTCGTCTTGCAACTCTTTGCTCAATGAGTACGGTGGCAGTGAACACGCTGAGTCACCTGAGTGAACACCGGCTTGCTCGATGTGCTCCATGATCCCGCCAATGATCACGTCGGTACCGTCAGAAACCGCATCCACATCGACTTCGATCGCGTCGTTCAAGAAGCGATCGAGCAATACTGGCGAATCATTCGACACTTTCACCGCTTCGCGCATATAACGCTCAAGGTCTTTGTCTGAATGAACGATTTCCATCGCACGACCACCCAATACGTAAGAAGGACGCACCACCAATGGGTAGCCCAGCTCACGCGCCAAGTGCAATGCATCTTGCTCATTACGCGCAGTCGCATTTGGCGGCTGGCGCAATGCCAAGTCTTGCAACAATTTCTGGAAGCGTTCACGGTCTTCTGCCGCATCAATCATGTCTGGCGTCGTACCAATAATAGGCACGCCGTTGGCTTCCAAAGCGCGCGCCAGTTTCAATGGTGTTTGGCCACCGTACTGCACAATCACGCCGATTGGTTTTTCAATTGCCACGATTTCCAGTACGTCTTCGAGCGTCAATGGCTCGAAGTACAGACGATCGGAAGTGTCGTAATCAGTCGAAACGGTTTCTGGGTTGCAATTGACCATGATGGTTTCATAACCATCATCGCGCAGCGCCATCGCCGCGTGAACGCAGCAGTAGTCAAACTCGATACCCTGACCGATACGGTTTGGGCCACCGCCCAAGATCATGACTTTTTTCTTGTCCGTGGGCGCCGCTTCGCATTCTTCTTCGTAAGTCGAATACATATAGGCGGTATTGCTCGCAAACTCAGCAGCGCAGGTATCTACACGCTTATACACTGGACGAATCGATAAAGCATGACGCGCTTTGCGAACTGCATTTTGATCGCAACCAAGCAATGTACCTAAGCGACGATCCGAGAAACCTTTGCGTTTGAGTTTGCGGAATTCTTCTTTGCTCAAGCTATCAACGCTACGGCCACGCAGTGATGCTTCATCGTTCAAGATGTCTTCGATCAACACCAAGAACCATGGGTCGATCTTAGAAATATTGTGAATCTCGTCGCGGCTCAAGCCAACACGGAATGCATCAGCCACATACCACAGACGCTCAGGGCCTGGATTGGCAATTTCTGATTCGATTTTGGTACGATCTGAACAGATTTCGTCAAAGCCTGACATGCCAGTTTCAAGGCCGCGCAGTGCTTTTTGCAACGATTCCTGCTGCGTGCGACCAATTGCCATCACCTCACCCACCGACTTCATTTGCGTCGTCAGGCGGTCATTGGCTTGCGGGAACTTCTCGAACGCAAAGCGAGGAATCTTGGTCACTACGTAGTCGATCGATGGCTCGAACGACGCTGGCGTTTTGCCGCCAGTAATTTCGTTTTTCAGCTCGTCCAGCGTGTAACCCACCGCCAATTTGGCGGCGATTTTCGCAATAGGGAAGCCCGTTGCTTTAGATGCCAAAGCAGAAGAACGTGATACACGCGGGTTCATCTCAATGACGATCAAACGACCATCTTTTGGATTCACCGAGAATTGCACGTTTGAACCACCGGTATCTACACCAATCTCGCGCAGTACGGCGATCGATGCGTTACGCATGATTTGGTATTCTTTGTCGGTCAGCGTTTGCGCTGGTGCCACGGTGATCGAGTCACCGGTATGCACACCCATTGGGTCCAAGTTTTCGATCGAGCACACGATAATGCAGTTGTCGTTACGGTCACGCACGACTTCCATTTCGTACTCTTTCCAGCCGAGCAGCGATTCTTCGATCAGCAATTCGTTGGTTGGCGACAAGTCCAGACCACGGGTACAGATCTCGATGAACTCTTGCATATTGTAGGCGATACCACCGCCCGAGCCGCCCATTGTGAACGATGGACGAATAATAGTCGGGAAGCCCACTTGCGTTTGCACCGCGAGCGCTTCTTCCAGGCTGTGAGCAATGCCAGAGCGTGCCGAACCCAAGCCGATTTTATCCATCGCAGCTTTAAATTTTTGACGATCTTCGGCTTTATCAATCGCTTCTGGCGTCGCGCCGATCAATTCAACATTGAATTTATCCAGCACACCATTGCGCCACAAATCGAGCGCGCAGTTCAGTGCAGTCTGGCCACCCATTGTTGGCAAGATCGCATCTGGGCGCTCTTTGGCAATGATTTTCTCTACCACTTGCCAAGTAATCGGCTCGATGTAGGTCACATCGGCCATATTTGGGTCAGTCATTATGGTGGCAGGATTGCTGTTCACCAGAATGACTTTGTAACCCTCTTCACGCAGCGCTTTACACGCTTGGGCGCCAGAGTAGTCAAACTCGCACGCTTGGCCGATCACGATCGGGCCAGCGCCAATAATCAGAATGCTTTTTAGGTCGGTACGCTTTGGCATGGTGTTCGTCCTTAGTGTTTCTTCTCAATTACGGTCTTGACGCCATCATCAGCGGGCTTTGATCCAGACGGGTGTGTCAGATAAAAATAGCCTGCCGCAATTGCCACAAGAAACACGCAGAAAAAGATCAGTTTCAGAATGCGGGTCATGAAAAAGTAGCCTAACGCTGCCAGCACCAGCGCCCCCCAGCCTATCGGCTGAGCGGCGAAAAAATTGCCAGTCTGTGCGAGCAGGCCATCCATGACTTAACCTTTTCGAGCGGTCATTGCATCAATAAATTTATCAAACAAGTACGCCACATCATGCGGACCAGGGCTCGCCTCAGGGTGGCCTTGGAACGAGAACGCGGGTTTATCCGTCAACGCGATACCTTGCACCGTACCGTCAAACAATGAGCGGTGAGTCACACGCACATTGGCCGGCAAACTGGTTTCATCCACTTGGAAGCCATGATTCTGGCTCGTGATCATCACGTGTTTGGTATCGAGATCTTGCACCGGGTGGTTGGCACCGTGGTGACCAAACTTCATCTTGCTAGTTTTACCGCCAGCGGCCAAACCAAGCAATTGATGACCCAAGCAAATACCAAAGATCGGCAAGCTAGTTGCCAGCAACTCTTGAATCGCCTTGATTGCGTAATCGCATGGTTCAGGATCACCAGGGCCGTTCGACAAGAACACGCCATCTGGGTTCAGCGCCAAGACTTCGGCTGCTGGTGTTTGCGCTGGTACGACAGTTAGTTTGCAGCCACGCTCAGCGAGCATGCGCAAGATGTTGTGCTTCACACCAAAGTCGTAAGCAACTACATGGAATTTTGGATTGCTTTGCACGGTGTAACCGACGCCCAATTTCCACTCAGCGGTCGTCCACTCAAAAGGCTTCTCGCAAGAAACCACTTTGGCCAGATCTTGGCCAGCCATTGAGCCAAATGACTTGGCTTTCTCAACGGCAGCAGCGGCATCGATATTGTGGCCGCTGACGATACAGCCTGGCTGCGCACCTTTTTCACGCAAGATGCGGGTGAGTTTACGGGTATCGATATCCGCAATAGCCACCACGCCGTTTTGCTTGAGATACTCTCCCAAGCTCATCGTTGAGCGGAAGTTAGAATGCAGCAATGGTAGATCACGAATAATCAGGCCTTCGGCAAACACGCCGCGGCTTTCAGCATCTTCGGCATTCACGCCGTAGTTGCCAATATGTGGGTAAGTCAGAGTAACAATCTGTTTGGCATACGATGGGTCAGTCAAAATCTCTTGGTAACCCGTCATCGAAGTGTTAAATACCACTTCACCAAGGGTTTCACCGTCTGCGCCGATGGAAATACCGTGGAACAGGGTGCCGTCGGCAAGTGCCAACAAGGCTGGAGTGGGGCTGGTGTGGACACTGGCGGCTCCAGGGCATTGCGCCCAATAAGTCAAAATCCGGGAGGTAGGCGTAGAAAAACGGGATTAGGTTGCCCCACCCCGTTTCACGCATACAAAATTGGCCGAATTCTACCGCAAAAGGCCTTACCCATCAATGCCAAAGCCGTAACATGTCAGCAGAAACTTTTGTTATTACAGCAAACTTTCTATTTTCTCAGCCAAAGTTTCGGGCATCGTGGTAGGAGCAAAACGCGCCACCACATGCCCTTGCCGATCGAGCAGAAACTTGGTGAAATTCCATTTAATGGCTTTTGTTCCCAAGCACCCTGCTTGGGCACGCTTTAGATAGCGAAACAATGGATGCGCGCGGCGCCCGTTGACATTGGTTTTGGCAAACAACGGAAACTGCACGGCAAACTGCTGCTGGCAAAACGTAGCAATCTCATCGCCATCAGCTGGCTCCTGCCAAGCAAATTGATTGCATGGAAAAGCCAAAATAGTAAAGCCACGAGTGTGATATTGCTGATAGAGCATTTGCAATCCGGCATATTGCGGAGTAAAACCACAGCGGCTGGCGACATTAACCACCAAGATTACTTGCCCACGGTACGCGGCCATACTAGTAGGTTCACCCGTAATGGTGAGCAAGGCAATCTCGTCCAAGGCCGACATCATTAGTTTTCCAGCAAATTTGATCGCTTATTCTATCGATTTACGACTTAAACATGAAACCTGCTAGTGGATATGCTTTTGGCCCCCGTGCCAGCACGCAAGTGGCCATTGCCGCCGTCAGTAGTGCTATGGCACGCGGCGGCATTACTCAGGCAGGCAAGGTGTTTTTGTTTTTATCGACTCATTTTCACCAGCAAATTGATGATTGCCTGCGTGCAGTTGTCGTCATTAGTGGCAGCATGGATGTGGTGGGAGCCAGCGCTGCTGGCGTCTTTAGCGAACAAGAGTGGTCACTCGACTCTCCGGCCGCCGCGGCCTTGGTACTGCCAGCGAACTACCCCACCCAACAAAGAAACTCCCACCTCGCCCTTGCCGCACCGAATGCGATCAATCAATTTTGGCTCAACGATGGCGCTATTAAGTTTGGCGCTATCGCAGGCGACGCAACCGGCCAAGGGCATTACGCGCTTTGGCAGGCGGCACAACAACGCTTTAGTTATATTCAGATCCCGCTAGAAGCACGCAGCATCATTGTTTCGGAAGGCACTCAAATTTTGGGGCCGCTACATACCATTACCCAAAGTCAGGGGTTGATGCTAGAAACACTAGATCATCATCCAGCACTAGCCACTCTGGGGCCACATCTAGCACGTTTTCCGCAAGAAACCTTGCTAGCGCAAATCTACCCGAGCACACCGAGCAGCCAGCCAAGCTGGGTACCCGTGATAGGCACCGACCTTGAGCGAGGCAGCATTATGCTGGCACATGAATTACCACTTGGCGCTGGTTTACGCTGGGGGCACTTTAATGCCAAGACGGCGAGCCATGAACTCGCCCAACAAATCATCCTCAGTTTGGCGGGCAAAACACAACCCAAATGGGCTTTGGCATTTTCCAGCCATCGGCGTGCCATTGCGGGAGATGGGATTAGTGAACCCGACTGGAATGTATTGCGCGCCACGCTGCCGGATGTGCCATTTGCTGGTTTTTATGGCAACGGACAAATTATTCCCCGCACCACAGGGCAAGGGCTAATCGACAAGGCCAACCGCATCGTCGACAATAGCGTTCTTTTGGCTTTATTTGATTGATCAATCATGCTGTTTAATCCAAGTCGTGACCAAGCGCGCCGCTTTTTTATCACTAGCTGGCAAAAGCATCAGCAAGGCCTAGCCTTGGCGGATCTGGAAGCCATTGTGATCGACGTGCTAATCGCCCACCCTGAATACCATCAATATCTAAGTGAAGAATACATTGATCGGGATTGGCCACCCGAGCATGGCGATAGCAATCCTTTTTTACACATCAGCCTGCATTTGGCCATTGCCGAACAGTTGTCAATTGATCAGCCAGCCGGAGTGCGTCAGCTGTACACTCAACTGCACGCTCAATATGGTGACGCGCATAAAGCGTTGCACGATATGCTCGAATGTCTGGGCGAAATGATCTGGCAAGCTCAGCGCCATAACACCGCGCCCGATCCCAATATTTATCTGAATGGATTACGGGCACGAGTCAAACTCAGCCGCTAAACTTAGCCCACGTATTGCTCACCAAGCCATAGCTAAACTGACTTGGCAAGCAATACCCCTGACTTCACTTTTTATCATCCTTGGTTGCATTTTCTATTTCACGAATTCTGGCCTCAATCCCTGATTGCAAATAAAAATCAGGGTTAGGCTGGCGCAAGGCCAGATTGAATTGCTCCAAGGCTGAGGTATATTCTTTCAAGCGTAAGTAATATTCACCCTGCATCTGATACTGCTGCACCAACTTACCCTGCTTGGCATACAATCTAGCCGCCCGCTGATAGAGCTGTGCATCGCTTGCGTACAGCGACAAGGCATCATCCAAGCCTGCCTTGGCTTGCGCAAACTGCCCTGCCTCGATCTGCGCATCAATCAGACCGTACAGCAAAGCGCGACTCGCCGGATAACGCAGACTCGCATCGCCAAGCAGCTTGACCGCCTCCACGTTATTCCCTTGCGCAAGGCGAATACTGCCAGCCAGGTACTCCAGCGCCGGATGCGATTTTTTGCCACCGCCAAAAACCTCTTTCGCCTTTTGCAGTGCCGACCAAGCCTGCTCGTATTCACGATTGAGGAAATAAGCCAAAGCCAAACCATAACGTTGCGCCGCTTCACTGGCATAACGCTTCTCAGCAATGGTTTTTTGGTAATAAGTAATGGCCTCACGTCCACCTAATTGCAAAGTCCGACATTTTTCCCGTACAAATAAAAACTCGGCCGAATCTGGCACTTGCCGATAGGTGGTTTCGCCCAAACGATTTTGCGCATCCGATATCCGCTTCATGGTCACTGGGTGCGTGCGCAGATATTCCGGGGCATTATTTTCGACAATGCGGTTGTAGTTTTGCAAACGCTCAAAAAACACGGCCATCGCCGCTGGATCATAGCCAGATTTTTGCAAGGTTTGCATGCCAATTCGATCAGCTTCTTGTTCAAATGAATACGTAAAGTCGAGCTGGCGCTGAATCGAGGCTCCAGTGGTAACCGCAATAGCCGCTGCTGCCGCATCCCCCCGCCCCATACTGCCAGCCACAATAGCGGCGGCAATACCAGCCAAACTCACCCAGGGACTAGCCTTCATCCCCTCAATCAGGCGCGCAATATGATTTTGTGTCACGTGCGCAATTTCATGCGCCAGTACACTGGCCACTTCAGATTCGTGTTGGGCTTGCACGATCAAGCCTGTATGCCCCCCCACAAAACCACCAGGAACAGCAAAGGCATTAACGGAGGAATCTAATAATGGAAAAAAGGTAAATTGGGGCTCGTAGACCTCCGCAGCATCGGTTAATCGATTTCCCATGGAGGCTAGAAATGCAATGATTTCCGGGTCTTCCACCATGCTGCCACTGCGACGAATTTGTCGCATGGCCGATTCACCAATTTCTCGTTCTTGTTGCTTACTCAACCCCTGTTGTGACACATCCCCCAAATCGGGTAATTTTTCCGCATATGCAGGCGGTAGCATCAGCAATAAAACCAAACTGGCCGAAATGATGTTTAGCTTCAAACGATACCTCCACCTAGTATATAAATACCAACGTTACTTAGATTAGCAGCCAGACAATTACCCCGTAACGAGCAATTTTACCAAGCGACAGGTATAACAATACGCTAGCTTGTGGCCAGCGCAACCACCCCGCCAATGCACACAACGCATCACCCAGCACCGGCACCCAAGAAAACAGCAAGCTCGCAGGCCCCAGACGCTGCGCCCAGGTCAAATAGCGCTGCAGCCGAGTCAATTGTGGGGCAGTAGAGAGCGCTCGCCCCATCCAAACAGTAATCATGCCACCCATAATATTGCCAATGGAGACGGTTAACCATGCCATAGGCCATAGCTGCGGCTGAAAATGCAGCGCGGCGGCAAACACCACTTCCGAATTACCTGGCAACAATGTTGCCGAGCTTAAGGCCGAAACCCATAAACCTGCCAACCAAACAAATGTTTCCACTAATCAGCAAACTCAAAACCTTGGCCCGCATGCGCACTAATGGCGGCCGCCAAATCGGCAAAAAACTCACCTTCACCCCGAGTATTGCGCCATACCCCATCTTGCTGGCGATAATGATAGCCGCCCGATTTAGCCGCAATCCATAATTCCTGATTCGGCGTATGTCGATTCACAATGACTTTACTGCCATCTTCAAATTCAATTTCCAACACATTGCCCGCACGCAATGGATCAACATCAAAGTCAACCTCATCGAGCGCGTGTTCAATCTGCGCGAAAATTGCGTCACTCGCGGTTAAGAATTCAGATTCCGTCATTGCCCTATCCTGTCATGTTAAACTGCAATTTTGCCACTGTTTGTTAATTCTATGCGTGCGCTAACTGCATTTATCTGCCTTGCTTCACTACTGACGGCCTGTGGCTTCAAAGGCCCACTGTACTTGCCTAAACCCACTGCACCAGCTCAGGTCAAAGCCTCAGCGGCCAGCAGCAGCGCGAACCAATAAAAAAGCGGCCCAAGGCCGCTTTTTTGCTGAACACCACGCCAATCAGAAGCGTTCAGGCAGTTTTTGCACGATGATGATGCGCTTATTTTCAAGGCGAATATAACCACCGAACACCAGCTCTTTCAAAATGCGTGCGATCATTTCGCGCGATGAGCCCACACGATCAGCAATCGCTTGCTGAGTCAAAGGCTGGCTAACCATTTCGACGCCATCTTCAACAATCAGCATTGACTCAAACAGCGCACGTACGCGGCCATACACATCAAGCAGCGCCAAGTTTTTCATCGTGGTCGATAAGTGACGCACCATTGCGGCCAAGTTTTGCACGACCAAATCTTTAACGTGCGGCTCGCGCTCCATTGCTTCACGGAACTCTTGCTTAGTAAACATCAGGAAACTGGAATCTTCTTCACACTGACATGACCAGCCGCGTGGCTCATGGTCGATCAATGAAATCTCGCCAATCGCATCACCGGGCTCAACCACCATAAACACAAACTCTTTGCCTTGATTATCGCTAGCAAAACAGCGTGCACGACCTTCGATCAGCACATACATTGACTCCGCGGGATCACCCTCACGGAATAAAAACGTGCCTTTAGGCATATTACGCTTCAGGCCCGTATTCAGAATATATTCCAGCTGGTCATCTGGGAAACCCTGCAACAAGGGAATAGCTTTTAGCATTTCCAACATAAATACACCTTTAATTGATCAAATTAATTGGGTTTCAAGCCGACTTAAAAATGTTCGGGGAGCTTTTTCAAAATCAAAATACGTCGGCGGCCAGTCTGAACATAACCACCAGCCACCAGTTCTTTCATCACTTTGGCAATCATTTCGCGCGATGCGCCCACCCGATCCGCCAAATCCTGCTGCGTGAGCTGATCTTCGATCAAGCCACCTTCTTCGGTAGGAACCGCCAAAGCTTCAAACACTTTGCGAATTCGGCCATAAACATCTTTCAGCGCCAAATCACTAACAGTTTTGGTTAGATGGCGAATCAAATTAGTCGCAGTAATCAACATATGGTCTTTCAACTGCGGGTGCTGCGATAGCAGTTGCAGAAAGTTAGCCCGTGACAAGGCCATAAAAACACAGTCTTCTTCCGCTTCCGCACTCACTGTACGTACTTCATCGGCAAACAGCGCCAGCTCACCAAAACAAACTCCGGCATCTGCAACGCCATAGACAAACTCACGGCCCGCGTCATTATTGTGAAAAATCCGCATGCGCCCTTCCAGCAATACCAGTAGATGATCAACTGGCTCGCCTTCGTTAAAAATCAGCATGCCTTTGGCAAAATGCCGACGCGTTGCAACGGTTTCCAGTTGCAGCAAATCTTCATGCGGCAAACTGGCAAATAATTCAACTTTTGCTAAAACGGCTTCTGCGCCCATGACTATTCTCTAGTTAGTGTTTTGCCGTTTCTTTACTGGGTTTCTCGCTGGCCGCCGCAGATGCTACGGCAGAAGCAGCGCTCTCGCCCTCTTCTTTTGGCGCCTCTGCGGGAGACAAGGTGCCGGTGGTGACGTCAGGTGGCGGTGGCACAATATCCATTTTCTTGCTTTGCATGTATTCGTTCATTTCTTTCCAGCCGGCGAAAATATCGGCTTTTGGAACTTTCGAATTGCGTCTAAAGCAATCTTCCAGAGCACGCCCGCTATGCCGACATGCGGCTCCAATGGCTTTACCGTTCGCTTTGGGCTTATTGAGCAGCTCCATCACCTGGTCACAACCACTCAGCGTCAAAGCCAACGGCAGTAGCAATAGCAGGGTTCTGAGCGCTTTCACATGCACACCTTCAAACAAGAAATCAAGGTAAATTGTAAGACAAAAAACCCGTTAAGTCGCAACAACCTAACGGGCTTTTGATCAATTACGACAAACTAGCACTTAAATTTGCTGAATACCTGCCAACAGCCAGCGAGGATCACCCTCAATTGGGCGCACAAAGTGCCAGATTTCTTTGAAGGGCACCGCAGGAGAATTCAGGCTCTCGCTCACACGACCACTAAATTCAACACTGGCCACCATACGGCCACCTTCATTTACGGCCTCGATGATTTGCAAATTCAGCTCAGGGAACTCAGCGACATCCTGATTGCTGCCAATTTCATCTTTAAGTTGCATAAACAACTCAGGCGTCATATAGCGGCGCATTTCTTCCGCTTGATCTGGCGAGTTAAGCGCTTGCATATGCAAAAAGCTAGCACGTGCCTGACGGAGAAAAGCAGCCGCCTCAGTGCCATCTGGCAAACGGCTAATCGGCGTGGCAGGAGCTGAGTAAGTGCCACCAGCTCCTTGCCCGATGCGGAATCCGCCACTCAAATCTTGTGGCTGTGGCGCTGACTCAAATGCCATCGGTTGTTGTGGTACAGGGCTCATTGCTGGTGTCGCACCAGCATAGTGATTAGCCTGTGCCACAGGGCGGGTATTACGGCGACGAAGCAACATTACGCCACCAGCAGTCAACGCCCCCAACAGCAACAAGGTGCCCCATGGAATACCACCATCACCCTGCGCAGTACCTGATGCATTGTGATTGCCCAGCATATAACCCAACAAGCCACCGGCCGCTAAGCCCCCCAATACGCCCCCCATCATGCCCATGCCACTTTTCTTTTGCTGCACGGGTACTGGTGCCATCGGCGCAGGTTGCTGAGGTGCAGCCTGGCGTTGCGGAGCAGGCGCGGCTTGACGCTGCATCCCGGCAGATCGGCCACCGCCGACACGTTTGGCCTCCGCAATGTGACTAGCAAACAATGTCGTGCTCATTAATACGACCATCAAAGTTTGACTAAAACGAGCCATAAAGTATTTATCCTGTCATTCGGGATGAGTTGATCAATGCCCTATTAGTATGGGCGAGGAGCAACAAGTTCAATCAAGCTGCAAAAATATCTGAATATCATGCAACAAAAAATAAGGGTATAGCGAGCGAAACCAGCTCTACCATACCCTACATTTAAATACATAGTACGTGTATTGAGATTTTAGCTACCGCGATGCCCACGCTCAATCGTGACACCAACGCGCCCAACGTCTTGCAAGATATTCAGTTTGGTCACCGACACCTTGATCCAAGGTGCGCCAAAATCATGGAGCAGAATGTGGGCGATATGCTCGGCCAAGGCCTCGATCAGCAAAAAATGCTTTTCGGCCATTACCGCGCGCAAATGCTTAACGACTTTGTCGTAGTCGATGGTATCGACCAAATCATCGCTCACACAGGCGCGTGCCGACGGCAGGCCGATTTCCAAGTCCAGCTCTACCGCCTGCGACTGGGTGCGCTCCCAGTCATACCAGCCAATCACCGTATCGGCGCGCACTTGCTGCAAATAAATAATGTCCATATTCGGATCGCCCTACCGCCGCCGCTACGCAGAACGCTTTGAGCAGGTGGCGGATTAGCTTAGAATCAAAAGCTCATGATTGTAGTGGAATTTGGGATGAACCTCACCTTAGTATTTTTCATCATCGCCGCCTATTTGATTGGGTCTTTATCTTTCGCCGTCATCGTTAGCCGTGTTATGGGTCTGGCCGATCCGCGCAGTTACGGCTCGAACAATCCCGGCGCGACTAATGTCTTGCGCTCAGGCAATAAAAAAGCCGCCGCCCTCACTCTATTGGGCGATGCACTCAAAGGCTGGGTCGCCGTTTTTGCCGCGCAGCAGTTTGCCCCCATCGCAGGCGTTAGTGCGGGCCTGCCATTCGATCAACTCATCGCAGCCGTGGCCTTAGCAGTCACCATTGGGCATATGTGGCCGGTGTTTTTTCAATTTAAAGGCGGCAAAGGTGTTGCGACTGCGGCCGGCATCTTGTTGGCATTGAATGGCTGGCTGGGTTTGGCAACCTTGGGGATCTGGCTGTTTGTGGCCAAAGGGCTCAAAATTTCTTCGCTCTCGGCCATTTGTGCTGCCATCGCTGCGCCGTTTTTATGCTGGCTATTTTTACCCGTCCCCGCCTACCTTGCCGCGGTCATTGCAATTAGCCTATTGCTGATTGTGCGTCATAAGCAAAACATCCTTGGTCTGCTCAGTGGTAAGGAAGGAAAAATCGGGGACAAAGCTTAGCTGAGTTGCACATTGTTTGTTATGTGGTGATGGAAACTCGTGCGGCATGCCAGCGACCAACAACAGGCAAAAGAATTAGCATTAGCTAATGAAAGTTTTTCGCAAAATTCATGTCATCACATACGCTTTCAGGGATAAAATACTACCCGTAAAAATAAAACACTAAGGGATAGCAATGAAAACAACTCACAAAATTTTAGCCTCTGCCTTACTCGCACTCAGTCTTACCCCTGCACACGCCGCATTCCAAAGTTATGTAGGCACTGATGTTACCTACAAAATTGACTGGAGCCAGAGCTGGCTCAGCGGACTGAGCGCCAGCCTGAATGGCAACACTCTGATGTTCACTAAAAGCGATGGCAGCAGCATTGCCAGCCAGAGTTCTTCAGGTAATGGCGATTTGACCAAAAATACAAAACCGGTCGATTTATATAGCTGGTTCACCGTTGAAGCGAACAAGGGTAAGCAGATTAGCGATATCCATGCGGAGCAAATTAGCGATATCAAACTTAACACTGCTGCAGGCAAGCAAAACTTAAACCCTGCCAACCCTTTCATATCTGCCGCGGTGAGCACCACGGTTGGGGTGCTGACGCCCGGCAATGGCTCAGGCTGGCAATGGGTGGGGTATAGCACGCTTACCGATAACAAATCGCTGCAATTTGCTCAAGTTGGAAATAAAGCTGTGCCTTTGTATTCTTCAATGAGCTTTGGCGATTCATTGATTGAAAACGGCGCGGTTATCCCACAAAGCCCGTGGCTCAACTTATCCTTCGATACTTATTTCTACGTTAACGGCCATAACTATGCCAACCTACCAAACACATTCGCCAACGTGGCTTTAAATGGTTTGGGTGTGACCGTTGATACCATCGCGGCTCCGGTTCCAGAACCAGAAACTTATGCGTTAATGGGTTTGGGCTTGCTAGGCTTGATTGCAGCTCGTCGTCGCAAAGTACACAACTAAGTCATTTGCCCCCCGAATAAAAAAACCGAGCAGCTAGCTCGGTTTTTTTATTCGGGCACTGAAAAATCAATTAGCTTGCCTGTTTGGTGTGATCCCGCACAATGCGCGCTTTTTCCCGCTGCCATTCGCGCTCTTTCTCGGTCTGGCGTTTATCGTGCTGCTTTTTACCTTTGGCCACGCCGATTTCGAGCTTAATATAGCCACGGGTGAAATGCATATTCACTGGAACAATCGTATACCCAGCGCGATCAACCTTCATCGCCAATTTTTCAATTTCGCGCTGTTTGAGCAGCAGTTTGCGAGTACGCACTACGTCCGGCAAGACATGTGACGAGGCATTAATCAGCGGTGAAATATGGCAGCCAAACAGCCAAAAATCGCCATTTTTATAAATCACGTATGATTCTTTGAGCTGAACACGGCCGGCGCGGATCGATTTGACTTCCCAGCCTTCAAGAACAATCCCCGCTTCGAGACGTTCTTCAATAAAATATTCGTGAAACGCCTTACGGTTGTCGGCGATAACCATGCCGTATCATCCTGTACTGCAAAAAGAAAGAATTCTAGCACTCCCAAGGCCCCACTGACCATGAAACGTATTTTTTGCCTGTATACCGGTGGCACAATAGGCTGCACAGATAGTCCTAATGGGCTAACCCCTCAGCAGGGTATCTTGATCAAGCCTATTGATGAATTGGCACAGCTGCATATACCCAGTGTAAAGATTGAATATTCAGAATATCCGGTCGCGCTCGATTCTTCGGCAATGACTCCAGAGCACTGGCGGCAAATCGCGCAAGATATCGCCGAGCGCATGGATCAATTTGATGGCTTTATCGTGCTACATGGCACCGATACAATGGCGTGGACTGGCGCGGCACTGCATTGGCAACTGGCCCATTTGGCCAAGCCGGTCATCCTCACTGGCGCGCAGCGCCCATGGGTACATAACGGTAGCGATGGGCCAGCTAATTTTCAGCTGGCGCTACAGGCTGCATCCAGCGAACAGGGTGGCGTACAGCTGGCGTTTGGCGGACTCGTCTTGCCCGCCTACTGCGTCAAAAAACTGGACGCTGATGCTGACACCGCGTATGGCGCACCTAACGCGCCGTTAGCCGCTCCGAGCAACTCACATCAGCCGTTTACACTGCACGCGCTCAATGCAGATCGGGCGATTTTGGCGCTAAAACTGTATCCAGGCTGCGAAACGGCCATTGCCGCGATGATCAATAGCCAAGCATGGCATGGCATCGTGATCGAGAGCTATGGCAGCGGTAATTTGCCGCAGCATCCGGCGTTGATTACTGCCTTAGCCCAACAAGCGCGCGGTGGCACCATTATCATTAATTGCACCCAATGTATCGCCGGAGAAGTGCGTCAAGGGCTGTATGCCGCAGGCGATATTTTTAACACGCTAGGCGCTTGGCCAGCGGGTCGGCGCAGCGTCGAAGCGGCTGGCACTTGGCTGTATACCCATTTAGGGCGGCAAGCGCCCGAAGTTTTACGCCAACAGTGGCAATCGGTCGCCAGTCTGTGATATAGTCGCGCCCTGTTGTGATTGAGGTGCAAACCAAACATCGCAACGCCACGATACGCTGATGCAGATCAGCGGCTTCGACGGCGGGTCTCCCCGCATAGCTAGAAGGTGAACTTGGTCAGGTCCGGAAGGAAGCAGCCACAGCTTTTGATGCTAGTGCCGGGGGTCGGGCTCGCCACCTCCTCCCCAAAATTCATTGCAATTGCTATTACCTAACGAGCTACTCTCTAGTTGCTGAACAGGTATATTCCGCCATGCAAAGACATAATTCGCTTACAGCCATATACCCCGCAAATACCATCAACCATATCGGCCAAACTCTCTTTTGGCATCAATGACAGCACCGATTTTCTCACACTAACACTCTGCAATAATTTTGCGCCACATCAAAGCACGCAAGGCGTTCAAGGCGCACTATACGTTTCGCAAGCTGATGCTTCGTGTATCTCCAGTGGTCATTGAGCGCCGATCTTTTGATCGGCGTTTTTTTTCGTCCGCTTTCTTGTCACACGCCCTGCCCCCCTGCATAATCGCCGCACTTAAAGTGGCGCAACTCAAGTGAATATCATCCTGAGTCAGACCGTACAATCACAATGCGGCAACGCCTCAAGCAGGGAAAAACCACTTTGATTCAAAAAATATTCTGGGGCTAACCGCATGAAATTTATCTTTGACCTTTTTCCGATCCTGCTTTTCTTTGGTGCTTATAGCTATACCGATGATATTTATATCGCAACAGGCGTCACCATCGCCGCCACGATTGGCCAAGTGATTTATAGCTGGGTACGACACCGCCATGTGGACAATATGCTGTGGATCAGCTTGGTGCTGATTACTGTCATGGGCGGCATGACTATCATTTTTCACAATAAACAGTTCATCATGTGGAAACCCACGGTGCTGTATTGGCTGTTTAGCGTAGTGCTAGTTGGCGCATGGCACCTCAAGCAGAATAACTTAATCGAAAAACTGATGGGCGCATCGCTTGAACTACCCCGCCCGATCTGGACCAAATTGATGTACGCCTGGGCCTTGTTTTTCTTGCTGATGGGCGCACTTAATATCTATGTGTTTCACAACTTTTCAGAAGCGCTTTGGGTCAAATTCAAAGTATTTGGTACTTTGGTACTGACATTGGGCTTCGTTGTAGCGCAAAGTGTCTACCTGTCGAAACATATGCAACCCGAACAGCAGGACAAACCTGCTGATTCTGAATAATTTTTAAGGATAAATGATGCCTTTATATGCGATTATCGGCACCGACAAACCGGACTCACTGACGGATCGCTTGGCGGTGCGTCCAGCGCATCTAGAGCGTATGGAAGTACTAAAAAATGAAGGTCGCTTGATTTTAGCAGGCCCGTTTCCTGCGATTGATAGCGTTGATCCGGGTCCGGCGGGTTTTAGTGGTAGCCTGATTGTGGCCGAATTTGACAGCCTTTCAGCGGCGCAAAGCTGGGCTAGTGAAGACCCTTACAGTACGAATGGCATTTTTACCGAAGTCGTGGTAAAACCCTTTCGTCATGTTTTACCTTAAGAGTCTGGTATCATGAACATCGCCGACGAAATCCGCAGCCGTTTGGCTGCACTAGAGTTTGAAAGTATTGAGCTTTTTGACGATAGCGCAGCGCATCTTGGTCACGCTGGCGCAGCCAGTGGCGGTGGGCATTTTGAATTAACGATTGTATCGAACGCGTTTATTGGAAAAAAGTCACTGGAGCGCCACCGTATGGTCTACCAGCCCTTATCTGATCTGATTCCGCATCGTATACATGCACTGAGTATCCGAGCTTTAACGCCGGATGAATTTTGATGTTGGCTATTTTGAACGAAGGAAATCGCATGTTTAAAGCAAACCGTTTGGCTCTGGCCATTGCTGCTGCTAGCTTGTCAGCTAGTGTTTTTGCTGCTCCGGCAGGTACTGTGGCCACCGTCAATGGCGTCGCTATTCCACAAGCTAAATCTGACGCATTCGTCAACGATTTGGCACAACGCGGCCAAAAAGACTCACCAGAGTTGCGCGCGAAAATCAAAGATGAACTGATCAAAAACGAAGTGGTTTACCAAGAAGCCATCAAAAAAGGCATGGATAAAAATCCAGAAGCGATGGCACAACTGGATATGCTGAAACAGCGCGTTGTGATTGGTGCTTTCATTAATCAGTACGTAAAAGCTAATCCAATCACCGACGCTGAATTGCGCAAAGAATACGACAAAATCAAAGTGAACTTCGGCGGCAAAGAATACAAAGCGCGCCACATTTTGGTTGCTACAGAAGCTGAAGCACAAGCCATCATCGCCGACCTAAAAAAAGGCAAAAAATTTGATGAGCTAGCTAAAGCAAAATCAATGGACAAAGGTTCAGGCTCACAAGGTGGCGATCTAGGCTGGGCAAATCCAAAGAACTTCGTACCTGAATTTGGTGGCGCATTGGAAAAACTGCCAAAAGGCAAAATTTCTGACCCTGTAAAAACTCAGTATGGTTTCCATGTAATCAAACTTGATGATGTGCGTGAAGCTAAAGGCCCATCGTACGAAGAAGTGAAACCTCAACTTGAGCAACAAGTTCAAGGCCAACGTATTCAGAAGATGGTTGATGACTTGGTGAAAACCGCCAAGATTCAGTAAACATTTATCGTGCCAGTCCGGCTTAGTGCGGCAGGCGAAAAAAAACCGGATCATTGATCCGGTTTTTTTATCACTGGCTGTTGGCTTATTTTTTAGCTGGCGCACTAGCCGCAACGGCTTTGGTCGCTTTAGCATCAGGCTTAGCAGTAGCTGCGGTCTTGGCATCGGCAGGTTTTGCTGATGCTTTTGGTGCTGCAGCTGGCACTGCCGCACTGGTTTTACCAGTTACAGTGACATCAGCTTTAATTTTTGCAAAGGTACCTTCTTTGATACCTGGTACTTTCATAATATCTTCTGGCGTTTTAAAGGCGCCATTTTTGGTACGATACTCAACAATGTCTTTGGCTTTTTCTGGGCCAATGCCTTTGAGTGCTTCCAATTCAGTTGCCGTAGCTGTATTAATATTTACTGCAGCAAATGCAGAAGCCGCCAATGCTAAGCTAGCAAACAAAGTCATGAGTAGTTTTTTCAACATTGCATTCCCCTAATTAGTTTTGAGATATTTGATACGTAAGCACTTACGCTCGATCACTATAGCATTCACAGCAAATAAAACCAGACTGAGTCAGTTGTTATTAAGGATTTGTCATGATCACCCCTGGGCAAACAGTACAACATTATGAGAACTTCCCGGTTGGCTCTTTACTACTACCAAAAGCATTCCGTCGCCCGATTGCCATCGTGTACCACATTGCACGTTATGCCGACGATTTAGCTGACGAGGGAGATGCCACCCAGGCAGAGCGCATTGCCGCACTGAATGAATGCAGCAATGAAATAGCGCGCATTGCCAACGGCACGCCACCAATAACCGCTCGCTTTCAGGCATTGGTTCCAATTGCACAGCAATATCAGATTCCATTGCAATTATTCGAAGATCTATTTTCGGCGTTTCGCCAAGATGTCGTAAAAACACGTTACGCCAATTTTGGCGAAGTGATTGATTATTGCCGCCGTTCGGCCAACCCAGTTGGACGCATCTTGCTGCATATTTTTGGCTATACCGATGCCAAAATGCTCGCACAATCGGATGGCATTTGCACCGCCTTGCAACTCGTGAATTTTTGGCAAGATGTCGCCATCGACCTAAAGAAAGATCGCATTTACCTGCCACAAGACGAGTTGGAAAAATATGGGGTCAATGAAGCCCAATTATTTGCTGGCCATAGCAACCCTGCGTTCAGTCGCCTAATGGCTTTTCAGTGCAATCGTACCCGCAAAATGCTGCGAGCAGGATCACCACTCGGTCGCGCACTACCAGGCCGCATCGGGCTTGAGATTCGTACCATCGTGCTCTCTGCCGATCGAATCCTCACTAAATTGCAACAAGTCAATTACGATGTCTACTCCGCTCGCCCCACGCTGGGCACATTGGATTGGCCAATTATCTTATATCAAGCCATCAAAGCTGGTTTTGCATCCACCCCCACTCAAACAGGTTGTCACTAAGCAGCATGAAAGTCACACAAACCCAACAACGTGCTTTACTTCGAATATTCACCGCAAAAACTTGGCCACAACGGCTGGGTGCATTACTCATCGTCGGGCTTGCCCTCTGGAGCTATCTCAAGCCTAGCCCACCGACATCGGGCGAATTACAACGCGGGATGCAGTTAAGTGCCCAAGTGGTAGGTGTGGCTGATGGTGACACGATCACGGTACTCAGCGATGATCGAAAACAATATAAATTGCGCCTCGCTTTCATCGATGCTCCCGAAAAAGCAATGCCATTTGGTCAAGTTGCCAAGCAAGCGCTATCTGATCTGATCTACCGGCAAACCGTTACAGCCTCCATCATTGATGTCGACCGCTACGGACGTGGTGTTGCCGTGATTGAGCACAATCAACGCGATATCAACCTTCAGCAGGTCACGGCGGGACTGGCTTGGCATTACACCCAATATACCAAAGGCCAGAGTTCGACTGATTTTGAACGTTATGAATCTGCACAGACTCAAGCAAAATCACAAAAGACTGGCTTATGGGCCGATCAGCACCCAACGCCGCCATGGGACTGGCGCAAAGCGAACCGCAATAACTAGGGAATTGAGTGATGAAAATCAGAATCGTGGTACTGAGCAGCCTGTTAATCATCACACTGGCGATCACCGCCGTATTTGTGATCCAGCAAGAACGCGAACGAGACGGTCATTGGCCTTGGCCATTGAATGGCCAAATCATCAACAACAGCAATCTAATAATTACGGTATGGGACGATGATCATGGCAATTACACGCTAGGCGCGCAACAACGCAGCAGCAAGGCATTAGATATTGATCATGCGCTAGAACCAAGCACCGGTCGCTGGTGCAAATTAGGAGCGCATACGCTGATTGTGAATCCGGATGGGCGCTTTGCCAATTGCAGCTGCTACTCGCTTAGCAAAGGCCGCCCCTGCATTCAGTTTTAATGCGCCATTTCGCCACCCAATAAAAAACCACGCCCAAGGGCGTGGTTTTTTATTCAATTGCAGCAGCTTATACGCGACGGAAAACCAGCGTACCGTTGGTGCCACCAAAACCGAAGCTATTGGAAATAGCCACGTTAATTTTCATATCACGTGCAGTATTGGCGCAGTAGTCCAAATCACAACCCGCTTCAATGTCTTGTTCAAACAAATTGATAGTAGGAGGCGACACTTGGTTATGTAAGGCCAAGATCGAATAAATCGCCTCAACACCACCCGCACCACCCAACAAGTGGCCAGTCATTGATTTGGTTGAATTCACCACGACTTTCTTCGCATGATCACCCAAAGCGATCTTCAGTGCGTTAGTTTCGTTGGCATCACCCAATGGCGTTGACGTACCGTGGGCATTCACATAATCAACAGCATCAGCGTTCAGACCAGCATCACGTAGAGCATTCAAGACTCCACGCGCAGGGCCATCAGCATTTGGCGCAGTGATGTGATGCGCGTCAGAACTCATACCAAAGCCTACCAGCTCTGCGTAGATTTTCGCGCCACGTTTTTTAGCGTGTTCATATTCTTCCAGTACCAAGACACCAGCACCTTCGCCCATTACAAAGCCATCACGGCCTTTATCCCATGGACGAGACGAGGTAGCAGGATCATCATTGCGTGTCGACAGTGCTTTCATTGCCGCAAAGCCGCCAATCCCCAATTTAGAGATCGCGCCTTCCGCACCACCCGCCACCATAATATCCGCGTCGCCGTACTGAATCATACGCGCCGAGTCACCGATACAATGCGCACCGGTGGTACACGCCGAAACGATACCATACGATGGACCTTGGTAGCCCTTGATGATCGATACGTGACCAGCAATCAGGTTTACCAAAGAACCAGGAATAAAGAAAGGGCCAATTTTACGTGGTCCACCATGAACCACGTCGACGCCAGTATTTTCGATCAGCGGCAAACCACCGATCCCCGAGCCAATGTTCACGCCAACGCGTGTTTTATCGAGACCCGCAATATCATCAAGGCCAGCATCTGCCACCGCTTGCAACGCCGCAGCAATACCATAATGAATGAATACATCCATACGGCGGGCATCTTTCGGGCTGATATACTGACCAATATCGAAATCTTTAACTTCACCTGCAATTTGACAAGCCAGATCGCTGGCATCAAATCGGGTGATCTTACCAATACCAGACTTGCCAGCAAGCAGGTTGGCCCAGCCAGTGGCAACATCATTGCCGACGGGGGAAACTTGACCCAAACCGGTAACAACTACTCTGCGTTTAGACACGTGGGGGTACTCCGCTTCAAAACCGGCGTCTAGCCGGCAGCGCTTCAAACAATTGTTTTAGCAGCGCCAGATAAAATAAAACCCCCGCTACAGCAAGCCATAGCGGAGGTCTGGAATCACCGAGATTACTTGTTCAGGTGAGCGTTAACGTAGTCAACTGCTTGTTGAACGGTAGTGATTTTTTCAGCGTCCTCGTCAGGGATTTCGCACTCGAATTCTTCTTCGAGAGCCATAACGAGTTCAACGGTGTCGAGTGAGTCGGCGCCGAGGTCGTTAACAAACGAAGAGTCAATCTTAACGTCAGTTTCTGGCACGCCCAGTTGCTCAGCAACAATCTTCTTCACGCGCTGTTCGATGTTTTCCATGGATTTAGTTCCCAAGCCTTTTTTAGCTTAATTTCTGAAAAGTGCGTTCGCATTCTACCAAAAAATTGGTCCTGCAAACAGTTACATGATGCAATAAAGCGCAAATTTACTATTTTTTGAGTAATTTTGCTACCGCCCAGACAGATTTTTATCACACCTTATCCGGCAATATCGCAACTTGGTCGCGATTTTACCCGATTAATTCATAAACATCCCACCATTTACATGGATGGTGTTGCCTGTGATGTACGCCGCTTTATCCGAAGCCAAAAAGCCCACGGCATCTGCGATATCTTGTGGATCACCCAAACGACCCAAGGCAATATTGGCCACCAAATGTGCCTTTTGCTCGTCCGGCAGACCTTTGGTCATATCGGTATCGATAAAGCCAGGTGCTACGGCATTCACCGTAACACCACGGCTGCCGATTTCTTTGGCCAACGATTTGGTAAAGCCAAACAAGGCTGCTTTGGCTGCCGAATAGTTGGTTTGACCAGCGTTACCCGTAGCACCAACGACTGAGGCAATATTAATAATCCGACCCCAACGCGCTTTCATCATATTGCGCATCACAGCTTTAGATAATTTGTACACGGGCTTCAGATTGGTATCCATAATGGCATCCCATTCTTCGTCCTTCATGCGCATTAAGAGGTTATCACGCGTGATGCCGGCGTTATTGACTAAAATCGCAATCGCGCCAAATTCTTTCTCGATTTGCGCCACGATCGCGTCACACGCGCCGTCTTCAGTCACATTCAAACGCAAACCCGCACCAGTGGCGCCTGCGGTTTTCAGATAATCGCCAATTGCAGCAGCGCCACTATCACTGGTGGCCGTGCCAATCACCGTTGCGCCCATGCTCGCCAATTCCAGTGCAATCGCTTGGCCAATCCCGCGTGATGCCCCAGTTACTAGCGCTACTTTACCTTGCAAACTCATACCTACCTCTCACTGAGATAAACAGGGTATACACCCAGAGAACGCATACAGCATTATCCACAAGCATATACCTCAATTAATACAAATGAATTAAAGCGCCGCTTTCAATGTTTCCAACGAAGCGCTATCAACCAAGGCCACAGATGGCAAATCGGCCGCAATCCGTTTATTCAAACCGACCAATACTTTGCCCGGACCGCATTCGGCCATCACAGTCACGCCATCGGCGACCATTTTTTGCACGGTTTCTACCCAGCGCACTGGCTGGTAAAGCTGGCGCACCAGCGCATCACGCACCGCAGCAGCGTCGCTGTATGCAGCGACATCAGCGTTATGCAGTACTGGTACTTTTGGCGCGTTAATTTCGATCGTGGCCAATTTGGCGGCTAATTTCTCTGCCGCAGGCTTCATCAGATCGCAATGCGATGGCACAGACACCGGCAGCAATAAGGCGCGTTTGGCACCGCGTGCTTTACAAGCCTCGCAGGCGCGCTCAACTGCGGCTTTCGTACCGGCAATCACCACTTGGCCCGGCGAATTAAAGTTCACCGCCTGCACCACTTCACCTTGCGCAGCTTCAGCACACGCAGCAATGATTTCTTCGTCAGCCAAATTCAAAATCGCCGCCATCGCACCCGTGCCCGCTGGCACGGCTTCTTGCATCGCTTCAGCACGCAGGCGCACCAAGGCCAACGCATCGCCAAAGCTAATCGCTTCGGCGGCCACCAGTGCCGTGTATTCACCCAAACTATGCCCAGCCATCACGGCCGGCATTTGGCCACCATTAGCCAAATAAGCACGCCATGCAGCCACGCCGGCCGCCAACATCACCGGCTGGGTATTGACCGTCGCGTTCAGCTCTTCAGCCGGACCTTCATTGATCATCGCCCACAAATCTTGACCCAATACACTGGATGCCTCGTCAAAAGTGGCTTTCACCACGGCGGAATCCGCCCAGCCATTCATCATGCCAATTGATTGTGAGCCTTGGCCCGGAAATACAAATGCTAACGACATTGCCAACTCCTTGTTAAGCGTGCGCCCTGAGCAGGCCCACATTCAAACAAATGTTTCAATACAGTAAAAACGGCGCATTGTGCGCCGTTTTGATTCAATCTCTTAAAACTTCGCGAGGATGGAGCCCCAAGCAAAACCGCCGCCAATTCCTTCCATCAGAATGGTTTGGCCACGCTGAATCTTACCCGACTTCACACCATGATCAAGCGCCAATGGAATCGATGCCGCCGAGGTATTACCCTGCTCGCCCAAAGTCACGATCACATTATCCATCGACATGCCCAAATGCTTGGCAGTCGACTCAATAATGCGCACATTGGCTTGATGTGGCACCAGCCAATCGATGTCGGTTTTTTCCAGACCGGCTTCGGCCAGCGTTTCTTCGGCAATATCAGCCAGCGCACGTACGGCAAACTTGAAGACCGCATTGCCTTCCATATAAATCCACGGCTCACCGTCGAGCACACCTTGTTTTGGGCGCGCAGCGGTTTTCAAAATGCCATTGTAGCGGCCATCCGCTTTGAGCTTGGTCGCCAAAATGCCCGGCTCTTCTGACGCGGTCAACACTACCGCACCAGCACCATCGCCAAACAAAATGCACGTGCCACGATCTTGCCAATTGATCAGGTTAGAGAGCTTTTCCGCACCAACTACCACCGCACATTTAGCAGCACCGCTTTTGATCATCGCATTGGCGGTAGTGAGTGCATACACAAACCCCGCGCACACCGCTTGCACATCAAAGGCAGGAAAACCATGCACGCCCAGCTTGTTTTGCAATAAACAGGCGGTCGACGGAAAAATATTATCGGGCGTCGTGGTGGCCACAATCAGTAAATCAACGTCTTCTTTGGCCACGCCCGCGCTTTCTAGCGCGCGCTCAACCGCAATCAGCGCCAAATCGGAAGTTAACTGCTCTTCAGACGCGATATGACGCGAAGAAATACCGGTGCGAGTCACAATCCATTCATGACTGGTATCGACGGTTTGAGCCAACTCATGGTTGCTTAAAATACGCTCTGGCAAATAAGAGCCAGTACCTGCAATACGAGAATAAATCACAACCCACTCCTTAGCCTGATCAACAATCTGCGCCTAGCGCATTCAATCAGGCGGACTGTTCCATTGCCGATTTTTCACCGGCATCTGTGGCTTCAAAATGCCGCAACTCATGCTGCACTTGATCGGTAATACGCTGAATCAGGCTGGAGCGAGCTTCCTCAACGGCCTGAGCCAACGCCCAGTAAAACGCAACTTCGTCTGCTCCGCCATGGCTTTTTACCACGATACCGCGCAAACCCAAGAACGACGCACCATTAAACCGGCGCGGATCCAATTTATGCTTAAAGCTTTTTAACACTGGCATTGCCACCAGCGCCAACAGCTTGGTAAACCAGTTACGCGTAAATTCAGCCTTTAAAAAAGTACTGAACATCTGCGCTACACCTTCTGAGGCCTTCAGTGTGATATTGCCGGTAAAGCCGTCACACGCCACTACATCGACCGTGCCTTTGTAGATATCATTACCTTCAACATTACCGACAAAATTCAGCCGCGTCTGACGCACCAGCTCTGCTGCCGCTTTAACGACCTCATTGCCTTTAATCTCTTCAGAACCCACATTCAGCAAGCCCACGGTAGGTGCATCTTTTTGCTTTAAGGCCCCAAACATCGCCGAGCCCATGATCGCAAACTGCGTCAGCTGCAGCGGCGTTGAGTCAACGTTAGCGCCTAAATCCAGCATCAAAGTTTGCCCCTTCATCGTCGGCATCAAACTAGCGATAGCCGGACGATCGATCCCAGGGATAGTTTTGAGCACAAAACGCGCCGTTGCCATCAAGGCGCCGGTATTGCCGGCCGATACGCACGCATTGGCCTCACCCGATTTAACGAGATTAATCGCCACGCGCATTGAAGAATCTTTTTTATTCTTCATCGCCAATTGCGGCGACTCATCCATCGCTACCACTTCGGAAGCGGCATGAATGCGTAAACGCGGGCCTGTTTGTGCCTGATGCGCTTTGAGTTCAGCCTCAATCGCATCCACCAGACCAACCAGCACGATATTCACATCGGGGTTATCGCGCAAAAAACGCAGGGCTGCTGGCACGGTCACATGAGCGCCGTGATCGCCACCCATGGCATCAACTGCAACGGTAATATCCATCTGAAATCCTAAAACGACGAACGGCGCAAGCGAGGGGTCTCACTTGCGCCGCAAGGCTAAGCAAAGCTTAGAGTGGCATTAAAGCGCGAATTACTCGCCTTTAGCCTTGATCACACGACGGCCTTTGTAAAAGCCGTTTGGAGAAATGTGGTGCGGGCGATGAACTTCACCAGTCGCAGCATCTACAGACAAAGCTGGTGCAGACAGGAAGTCGTGAGCGCGGTGCATGCCACGTTTCGAAGGTGATTTTTTATTCTGTTGAACTGCCATGTTAAAACTCCTTAATACTCAGTTGTCATTCCGCTTTCCTGGTTTTCAACTGAGCCAGGACTGCAAACGGATTAGGTTTATCGCTCGCCAATTTGGCTAGCGCTTCGTCGCCACCACATACTTCATGCGTCAGCGCTACGGGTAAAGCGAGCAAAATCTCATCTTCAACCAGTGCTTCAATATCCAGCTCCGGATCGATCAAAATACCTTCGAGGTCTTCGTCGAGCGCTTCGGCTTCGTCGATTTGTGTCTCGTCGGCAAATTGGGTCAACACGGTTTCACTGTGGAGCTGCCAAGGCGCGCCCAAGAGGCAACGCTGACACACCAGCTGCAGAGTACCCGTTACTTCTAAATAAAGCCAAGGGCGCTGCAGGCGATCTACGCCACTTTCGATATGCCAGAATACTTCACCTGACGTATCAGCCAACTGATCGGCAAGCCGGGAAAGTTGGGCAAGCGGTATAGAACCCTTAAGTTCTCTAGCTTCCTGCGCAAATTCCGCGCTATGTATCACAGTCATATTGGCTGCCGCGTAGAACCGGAAACCGCGCATGATATAATCTGCGACCTATGTCTGTCAAATGCGCGCGGTGCGCGGTAACTATTAAATTCTTATGAAAAAACAAGCCTCTCTGCCAAGCGATAAAAAAATACGTCTCGTGCTGGCCTCCACCTCGCCTTATCGCAAGGAATTACTGGAACGCTTAGGGCTAGAGTTCACCGTTGCCGCGCCAAATTTGGACGAAACCGCGCTTGCGGGCGAGAGCGCAGCACAAACCAGCGAGCGCCTCGCGATTGCTAAAGCGCGCGTACTGGCAGATCAATTTCCCAATAGTTTGATCATCGGCTCTGACCAAGTGGCGTTACTCAATGGTGAACAACTGGGCAAACCGGGTACACACGATAGAGCAGTCAAGCAATTACAAGCAATGCGCGGCCAAACCATCGCATTTCATACTGCGTTGGCACTGTACAACACCGCCAGTGACACGCATCAAAGTATCGTCGATGTGACCCGTGTAACGATGCGCAATTATACCGATGAACAAATCGAAACCTATTTACAGCGTGAGCAGCCGTACAACTGCGCGGGCAGCGCCAAGACTGAAGGCCTTGGCATTGTGATGATTGCCGCCATCGAAGGACGCGACCCAGCAGCCATTATTGGCTTGCCACTGATCGAGCTGGTTACCATGCTCAACAATGAAGGGATAGCTATTTTGTAATCAGCGCAACTGCATCGAGAGTATATCAATGCAGACCAATTTAATTATCATCGCTGGGCATATACCTAGCACCGTATCTAGATCGAGGTTGGCATGGCAGGCACTTTATATTTAATTCCCGTTCCGATGGGTGGCGACACGCTGAGCAATATTTTGCCAGCTGATGTGATCGACATCGCCAAACAGCTGACGCATTTTGTCGTTGAAAATGCCAAAACCACGCGCGCGCACCTGAAAATGCTTGGCACGCCGCACGAATTGCGCAGCTTGTGGATGCAAGAATTATCCGAGCACACTAAAGATCACGAAGTCTCGGCACTACTCAAGCCGCTGCTCGAAGGCCACGATGTGGGTTTAATGAGCGAAGCGGGCTGTCCCGGCGTGGCCGACCCGGGGGCGCGCTTGGTACAACTTGCACATCAGCGCGGCATCAAAGTCGCTCCGCTGGTTGGCCCATCATCTTTGCTATTGGCCTTGATGGGCTCGGGTGCAAATGGGCAAAAATTCCGTTTCAATGGTTACCTGCCCTCCGATACCGCCGGACGCTTACAAGCCTTGCGCCAACTGGAAGCGAGCTCAGCCAAAGAAAATCAAGCCGAAATCTTTATTGAAACCCCGTACCGTAATCTGGCACTGTTTCAAGCCCTGCGCGATGGGCTTAAAGGCAGCACTCGGCTCACGGTCGCCTGCGACATGACCTTGCCAGAACAGGAAATCTTGACGCTGGAAGCTGCACAGTGGAAAAAACGCGCAGAGCCTGATATCAATAAACGCCCAACGGTGTTTATTATCCAAGCCTAACCAAGGTATCTGCCTATAGATAAGCCCCCCTCAGGCAGATACCCAAGCAAGCCCGCAACACAAAATTCATTCAGCTGGCTTTTCGCCCACCAGCAATCAGCCGATAATGGCTGTTCTTTGGCGCTTTTGGAGCTTCAGATGAAAGTCACAGTACAGCAGCTACCCCCTACTCGCGTTGCCTATCTGCACCAGGTTGGCCCTTACGATGACAGCATTGGTCGTTTGTGGCAGCAATTTATGGGGCAACTTCAGGCTTTGCAACTACCGTTTCTGCAACATTTCGGCATTTCCTACGACAACCCACTGCAAACCCCACCTGAGCAATGTCGCTACGCCACCGCGACTGAAGTGGGGGCTGATTTTGTCGCTAGTGGCGAAATGCAGACGATGGAGATGCCCGGAGGCTTATATGCCTGTGCCGAATTTACTGGCTTACCTGATGATTGCCGCGCGGTTTGGCAAAACCTGCTCACCGAATGGTTGCCCAATAGTGATTATGTGTTTGATTGTGAACGTGCGGGCTTTGAGCACTATTTACCGACCGATTGTTTTGATCAGCAAACAGGGGCATTTTCTTGCCGACTGTGTGCACCAGTCAAAGTGCGCCAATAAGTACCTCTAGCCAAGCAGCGGCAGTCATATCTAATTGACCTACTGGGTATGACTGTATAGCCCTTTATATAGCAGCGCCACCAAGCTATACCCTAAAAAAATCATCTATGGCAATACTAACAATGCCATTCCCATACGCATTCGGTATCGTGCACGCCTTTACAAAATTAGATTAAATATGGCGATGCACATCAAACATCCTCGCGCCATAGCGGCGCTTTTCGCTTGCGCTATTACGCTGCTACTTTTGCTCCTGAACTACCCGCGACTGGCTCCGGTTGATTTGGCACTGGGGCAATGGGCTTACGCACACAGCGCATTCGGCATTCAACTAAGTATTTTACTCGGCCAACTCGGCGGCGGCGTGGGCAGCCTAATCATTGCAACAAGCCTGGCACTGATTCTGTATTTCCGTTTGCAAGACCGCATTGCAGCGGGCTTGATTGTGGGCGGCGTAGCACTGAGCTGGATACTGAATGCAATTTGCAAAGGGCTCCTTGGCCGTCCACGCCCCGAATTTGAGCATCTGGTTCACACCACGGGTAATTCGCTGCCGAGCGGACATGCGATGGCGGCACTCACTTTGGGCGTGCTAGTCTGGCTTATTTTCAGCCGCCATTTTCCAGCATCTCGTCGCGTGGGCCTGCTACTGGCGCTCACGTGGGTCGTACTCAGCGGGGCGGCTCGTTTGGTGCTGGGCGTGCATTATTTCAGCGATATTTTGGCGGGCTATTTAATGGCCAGCATTGTGGTGATTACGCTCGGGCTGATCTACAGCCAACTTAGCTCGCCCACAGCGGCAATGTCTCGCCCATAAGGCGTTTGGGGCGATCCGCAAAGCGTACGCCCACGCCTAACAATCGTACGGGCTTGGCGCCGCGCTGCCAGGCTTGGCTGAGCAGCGTTTCAAAAATGGCCGGCTCGGGTGATGGGCAAATACATTCCATCGTCGTTTGCGTAAAGTCGTGAAACTTGATTTTGACAAAGGCTTTATGGGGGGTATCTTGCTGCGATCGGCTCTGACGCTGAGCAAAATCAGCATACAGTGATGGCAGCTTGGCCATACAGGCTGCTAGGTCAGGCAAATCTTGATTGTAGGTATGTTCGACGGACAGTGATTTGCGCTTCTCGCTGCGCGCCACCGGCCGCTCGTCCACGCCGCGGCTTTGCCAATACAAGGATTCGCCCAAGCGCCCCAATACACGCAGCAAATCGGCATGTGACCACGCCTGCACATCACCGCAAGTATTGAGACCCAGCTTGGCTAGCTTACCCGCGGTTACTTTACCGATACCCCATAATTTGCCCACAGGCAAGCTTGGCATAAACGCGGCGACCTCGTCCGGCGTAATCACAAACTGCCCATTCGGTTTGCGCCAATCGCTGGCAATTTTGGCCAGCAATTTATTGGGCGCAATGCCGGCGCTGGCGGTAATCCCCACCTCTGCCTCAATGCGTGCGCGAATTTCCTGCGCCATTAAGGTAGCACTACCGTGACAATGTGGTAGATCTGTGACGTCGAGATAGGCTTCGTCGAGCGATAGCGGCTCGATGCGCTCGGTGTAATCGGCAAAAATGGCATGTACGCGGCGCGACGCATCGCGGTAACGCTCAAACGAATGCGGCAGCAACACCAAATTGGGGCACTGGCGTAGCGCCCATTTGGTCGGCATCGCGGAGTGAATGCCAAATTTGCGCGCCGGATAATTACACGTTGAAATCACGCCGCGCTGATCGGGCGCGCCACCAATCGCAATCGGTACATCACGCAGCTCGGGGCGATCGCGCATTTCTACCGCCGCGTAAAAGCAATCGCAGTCGATATGAATAATTTTGCGCACCACTCCCCTCCCCAATCACGGCAAAAACAAAGTGTACGTTCGTTCTACTTAACATGCAAGTGCAGCTGCCGTCTGTAAGTAAGAAGCCACGATTGAGCTACTCTGGCGCGCCGCCTCGGGCTAGATTGAGAATCCACCAGCAGACATATCACAATACCCCTTGGTGTATATGGAGCAAGATCATGACTATCAATCGCTTCATGAAGATACTCATCATAGGTTTATTTTTGGGTAGCCACTTCAGCTGGGCCAACCCCAATTGCAGCAAAAAAATCAGCGTAGCATTTTACGAGTTTGGCCTGCTTTATCATCAAGATGAAGGCATTGATCGCGCGGTGATTGATGAATTGGCACAACGAAGCCAATGCCAATTTACGATGGCGACACTGCCCCGAGCGCAAATCTGGTTGGAGCTGAGCAGTGGACAAACCATGCTCAGCGTATCAGCCATTAAAACACCAGAACGCGACATTTTTGCCTATTTCAGCGTGCCATATATCCGCCTCAAAAATATGGCGGTACTTCCCAAGGCCATTGCCGAAAAATACCCGAACTTTAATGCCTTTCTAGCCAGCCCGACGCTGCGCTGGGGAGTGGTCGCTTCATATCGGCACGGCGAAGTACAAGACGCGCTGATCAATCAACTCCGCGCACAAAGCCGAGTCGATGAGGCCAAAGACAGCGAGCAATTATTTCAATGGCTACGCGATGGTCAGATTCAAGGCGCGTTTGCGCAACCCACCGCCTATAACTTTTACTTCCGACGATTGCAATTTAATCAGCAAGCGGTCGCACGTGACTGGGCCCCCAGTGATCGTGGCGTAGAGGCAAGACTGGTTTTCTCCAAAAAACACTTTAGCGCCGCAGAAGTTCAGCAATGGAATAACTTGCTGCTGGCAATGCGACAAGATGGCACTCTGCAGCGCATTTTGGCGCGCTACCTGCCACAGAGTGAACTCAAACGCAGCTTGATTCAAGAATCAACCGCTGATCAGGCCAACAGCGAAAATCAAGCTAAATAATTGTTATTGCGGCACTTTTACGCTGATTTTCTCCGCCATTACGCCGATAATTATCTATATGGTTGTTTCGTGGAGGTGTCATGATGAATACGATGATTAGCAGTCTTGGCGTGAATGTCAGTAGCAGCAGCTCACTTAGCCTGCGCAGCAGCACCACACCAGCCCCCACGCGCAGCAATCCGAATGAGCCGGCCGCCAGTCAGGAAAAAGTTGATATCAGTGGCAAGGCCGATGAGGCCCTAACCTACACCAATCCAAAAAACACGCGCATCGTGCCACCCGACCTGGAAACCCTGCTAGCCGAGTCGCAAAAAAAGGCCGAAGGCCTGATTAATCTGGTGCGTAATCTGGTGCAAGAGCAAGGGCTAGATTTCAAACTGGTCGCCAGCGGCCAGCAAAAACTCACCGCCGACCCTGCCACTATTGACGCAGCCAAAGCAGCCATCAGCGACGATGGCGAATTTGGCGTGAAAAAAGTCGCCGAACGAATTTTAAGCTTTGCCAAATTTGCCATCGGCAATGATCCGGCGCAGCTCGATAAGATTCGCAATGCGGTACAGCAAGGTTTTGACTCGGCCAAAGAAGCACTCGGTGGGGCGCTGCCAGAAATCAGCCAGCAAACCTACGATGCCATCATGGGCGAATTTGATCGCTGGCAGAAAGAAGGCATCCCCACTGGCGATACCGTAACTCTAGCGCCAAGCCAGCCCAAAGCGGAAACTGGCAAGGTATAGCGCTACAGGTCTTTATTAATCGCAGCTACCGAGCAATACCCAAAACAAAAAGACCGCCTCGGCGGTCTTTTTATGTTTTATGTTGGTTTATAAAATCAAACCAAATTCACTTCAATATTATCGATCAGGCGTGTCGTCCCAATACGGGCGGCGATCAGGATCACCAGATGTTTGTCGGTACTGGCCGCCGGTTTGAGCGTCAGTGCATTGCGGGTTTCGACGTAATCAACCTCCAGCCAGCCGCGCACGCGCAGATCGGTGACGGTTTCAATCGCCAGCTTGGAATAATCGCGCTCACCGTTTTCGATGGCTTTTTTCATCCGGCTCAAATGGAAAAACAGCCGCGGCGCCTCCGCGCGCTGCGCTTCATTTAAAAAGCCATTGCGTGATGACAGCGCCA
This sequence comes from Chitinibacter fontanus, assembly GCF_013423785.1. Taxonomy (NCBI): domain Bacteria; kingdom Pseudomonadati; phylum Pseudomonadota; class Betaproteobacteria; order Neisseriales; family Chitinibacteraceae; genus Chitinibacter; species Chitinibacter fontanus. The sequence goes on along the minus strand of NZ_CP058952.1, from coordinate 2,381,019 downwards.
AACCATCGCTCGCACGGCCGGTATCAACCGGCACAATGCGAATCGGCACATTCAGGTCGGCAACCATGCCCTGAATCACCGCGAGCTGCTGGTAGTCTTTTTTACCAAAGCAAGCTACGTCAGCTTCGACGATATTGAATAATTTGGTCACCACCGTGGCCACACCGCGGAAATGCCCCGGACGGAATGCGCCGCAGAGCTCTTCAGCAATCGCCGGTGGGTTGACTTGATATTGCTGAATCACATTCGGATACAGCTCTTTTTCATCCGGAGCGAAAATCACATCCACGCCACCGTGAGCGGCAATGATGTCAGCATCGCTTTGCAAGGTGCGCGGATAGCGGTCAAAGTCTTCACCTTGGCCAAATTGCAAGCGATTAACAAAGATACTTACCACGGTATGTGCTGCCTCGGCTTTTGCAGCATGAATCAGCGACATATGCCCCGCGTGCAAATTGCCCATCGTCGGCACAAAAGCCACAGTGCCAACGGTTTTGCGCCATTCGCGCAACTCGGAAATGGTATGGATGATTTTCATTATGCGGTCTTTTTAATACCAATAGGCCAGCGCCACCCATCACAAATCGGGCGGCCCACAAGCTAGATCAAATCAGAATGAATGTTCTTCGGTAGGGAAGCTCAGTGCTTTCACTGACTTCACATAGGCTTCAACAGCCCCTTGGATGCTGGTAACGCCACCACCCATGAAGTTTTTCACAAAACGCGCCTTCTTACCTGGATACACGCCCAGCATATCGTGCAGCACCAGCACTTGGCCATCGACTTGTACGCCAGCTCCGATGCCGATGGTCGGCACCCATAGCGACTCGGTCACTTCAGCAGCAACACTGGCAGGTACCATTTCCATCAACACCATCGCCGCGCCAGCTGCCTGCAACGCCAACGCATCGCGCTTCAGAATATCGGCCTCGGTTTCAGTTTTGCCTTGTACTTTGTAGCCACCATAGACATGCACCGATTGCGGTTGTAGCCCAATATGCGCACAGACTGGAATCCCGCGTTGCACCAGAAAATCGACGGTATCGACCATCACTGCGCCGCCTTCGATTTTGACCATTTCAGCGCCCGCCGCCATCAAGCGCGCAGCATTTTCATAGGCCTGAATATGCGAGGCCTGATAGCTGGCAAACGGCAAATCGGCCAGCACCAGCGCTTTTTGCGTACCGCGCACGACGGCTTTGGTGTGGTACACCATATCGTCCACCGTCACCGGTAGCGTGGTGCTGTGACCTTGAATCACATTACCCAGCGAGTCGCCAACCAGCAGAATATCCACCCCTGCCTCATCAAGCAGAGTGGCAAAACTGGCATCGTAACAGGTCAGCATGGCGATTTTGGCGCCATCCTGCTTCATTTTCTTAAGCGTTGAAAGAGTCGTTTTCATGATGGGTAATCAAGCCGTCTTTAAAATGCGCACTCGTGGTGCAATGCAAAAATTAAACCAGTGTTGAGATGCTAAAGCAGTAGACCATTAAAATCGACTGTTTTTATCATAAATTGGCAATATTGAACGATCACATAGCAAGCAGTGCACGGCAGCAAGCAGCAAGTCAATCGAGAACCCAGCTAGGCTTCGATGCGATAGAGTTCCTGATCAATGACATCGGCAATAAACTGTGTCGCCGCACCACGCCCCGGAATCTGCGCATCGGGGGCTATCTCTAGCAAAGGCAATAAGACAAAGGCGCGCTGATGCATACGCGGATGGGGTATTTGTAGCTGTGGCAATTCGATGATTTCGTCGCCATACAGCACCACATCCAAATCCAGCGTGCGCGGTGCATTTTTAAAGCTGCGCTCACGCCCTTGCTGCAATTCCAACGCCAGCAAAGCAGCCAGTAGATCAGGTGCGCTTAATTCGGTATTCACCGCACAAACCGCATTCACAAAATCTGGCTGATCGGCGTAGCCCACTGGCGCACTGGCATAAAACGACGAACTAGCCAGCAATTGAGTGCGCGGCAGCTCGGCGATCAGGCGCAACGCATCGCGCAGCTGCGCGCTTGGGTCACCCAGATTGGCCCCCAAGGCAATGTAGGCTATCGTCATTATTCGCTTTTCGCTGCCGCTGATTTGGCTGATACCGGTTTACGGTGGCGCGAGCGTTTGCGGCGTTTGGATTTATCCACCTCACCGCCCTTGCCGGCAGCAATCGCATCACTGATTAGCACTTCACGCGTGCTGTCATCGCAAGCCTGAAATTGCGTCCACCAGTCAGCCAGCTCTTTTTCCACCAAGCCGCATTCAGCACGCAGCAGCAGAAAATCATACGCAGCGCGGAAACGCGGCTGCTCGATCAAGCGGAATGGTTTTTGTCCGGCACGCATTTCAAAGCGCGGCTGCAAGAGCCAGATTTCTTTCATCGCCGCACTATAGCGATTCGGAATCGCCAAGCGTTTGGTGACTTTGGCTTCCACATCATTCATCGCCTCAACCAAAGCAGGTACTTTATGCTCGCCAGCGGCGATTTTCTTTTGCCAATTGGCTTCGACTTCATGCCACAACAAAGCAGCAAACAAAAAACCTGCCGATACCGGCTTGTCATCGGCCAAACGCTGATCAGTATTGAGCAGCGCTTGCTTGAGAAACGCGGTGGTTTCTTTCTGGCTCATCAATTTATCGAGCAGCGGAAACAGCGGGCGATGCAGGCCATAGGCGCGCAAAGCTTGCAGACAATCCCACGCTTTGCCCGACAGCAAGAGCTTCATCATTTCATCAAACAGGCGCGCCGATGGAATATTTTCCAGCAAGGCGGCATGCTCTTTAATCGGCTTGGCCGTATCGCTGGCGATTTGCAAACCGAGCTTGGCCGACAAACGCGTAGCGCGCAACATGCGTACCGGGTCTTCGTGATAACGTTTGACCGGGTCGCCAATCATTACCAATTGTTGTTTTTCCAGATCTTCGGCACCGTGGTGAAAATCAATGATTTCATCACTATTTGGGTCGTAATACAGCGCATTCACGGTGAAATCACGGCGCGATGCGTCTTCTTCCAAAGTGCCATACACGTTATCGCGGATAATGCGCCCGCTGGCATCGGTCGGCGAATCGGCGCTGCCACGGAAAGTGGTCACCTCGATAATTTCTTCACCGCCACGATCATAAAATGGCACATGCACAATGCGGAAACGGCGGCCGATAATGCGCGAGCGGTGAAATACATGGCGCACTTGCTCAGGGGTGGCGCTGGTGGCCACGTCAAAATCTTTTGGCGATTTGCCTAACAGTAAATCACGCACCGCACCGCCCACGATATATGCCTCGTAGCCTGCGTCCTGCAAACGATCGCAGACTTTCAAGGCGCCCGAATGCAGTTGATCACGACGAATGCCATAGTGTTTGGCGTGCAAAATACGCTTGCCGGGGCGACGCAATACTTTGCCTATCAGTTTACGAATCATGAGTTTTATCGAAATAACGATGCGAAACCCTGCATTATACTAGGGTATCTTGACGTTGGGTTTGTCAATCGCATCGGCGCCCAATTTTGCCATAAACGCTCTAGTACGCTCGACGCCCGCGCAGGCTTTGCTGTAACCGTACAAATACCCGCCGACTGTATTTAGCGCCAAGGCTTTCTCGCGCTATGATCAAACCCCATACCCAATGCGAATGAGATACTTATGCCAAATCTGCAGTATCAATTATTGAATGTGTTTGTCACTGAAAACATCTGGTCGGGTAACCCGCTGGCGGTATTTAAGCTTGCAGAACCGATTAGCGACGAAACCATGCGTCGGCTTGGGCAGCAAATGAACTTGTCGGAAATCACCTTTGTGCAAGACAGCGCAGTTGCCGATGCTCAGGTCCGAATTTTCACCCCAAGTTACGAAATGCCTTTTGCAGGTCACCCTACGTTGGGTACCGCCTTTGCTGTGGCAGAGGGGCGTCAACAAGTTAGTTTGGCCATGAAGGCGGGCATCATCCCAGTCGCCGTGGACGGCGCACAAGTCACTTTGACCGCGAACGCACCAAGCTACCGTGCGGCGCCAGCCAGTACCGAGCTGGCGGCTGCGTTGAATATTAACGCCGAACAAATCGTGGGAACACCTCGGTTCGTCAATACGGGTAGCGAGCAATTAGTGATTCCACTCGATAGCCCGGCCAGTGTTGCAGCCTGTAGCCTGAATCTGGCGCAATTTGAACGCGTTGCTTGTAATCAGGAAGGACGCTCGGGCGCACTTGTCTGGGCGCGTGCGGGTGACACCATCATTGCCCGTTATTTTTGGTCACAACACGGGCAAGCCGCCGAGGACTTTGGCACCGGCTCGGCCTGCGCTAATTTGGGTGGTTGGTTACTGGCAGAAAATACGCAGCTACCGCTACAGTTGCAGATGGAGCAAGGGCATGCCATTGACCGTATTGCTCGCCTTACATTGACCATCAATACCGACCAGCAGATACAGGTAGGGGGTAAGGTAAAGCAAATTGGTGGCGGCCATTTTAATCTGCCTAGCGCTTAAGCTGCTTCGACCTGCAAGACTTGCTGCCATAAAGCTGGCCAGCAGGCATCGGCGGCTTCGGTCGATGTTTGCTGCGCCCACTGCAGTGCCGCATTCAGGTACGCATACTCTGGGCTTTTTTCTGCCCCCCACAAAAATAGCCGCCGGACAATCAGGTGCGGTACGCCCCAACTAGCCAGTAAAATCGCCGAACGTTGGCTGTAATAGGCCAAATCCATACCGGACGTGCCGCCAGCCAGCAAACAGAAAAAAGCCGCCCAATCGGCACTGAGCGCCTGATGCGGATCCAAACCTTGCTCGCGGCAAACCAGTTGCAGAAAATAGCTTGCACGCCACCGCTCGAACCCTACCTGGGTATCATCGGTGTAATCAACTCCTATCTGCCCCATGGCTGCATACCCTAGGCTTCGAACTAGCTCAGGCCCCAAACGGAGCAAGCCATGACTGATTTGCTCACAAGAGATGGCACCACATTCCGGTTGATTCAATTCAGCCAACAGCAAGGCACACAGCTTGGGATTGAGCTGCCACACCCCAGCCAAACTCGGTATATCCAGCTCTGGAGCTTGCAGCACGCGATGAATTGCAGCTTGCTGGCAAAGTGGAAACGGCCAGGCATGCGGTGAATCCCAGCATGGGAAATCAATCGTAGCAAATTGCCGCTGCAACTCGCGCCGGAACTGACTGGGGGTACAGGCAAACCAATTGCTAAATGCTCTTTCAAACGCACTGCGCTCGGTAAAACCGAGCTCCTGTGCCAAGACCTCCAAGCGTTGATGGCCCGATAACAAACGCCGCACGGCTTGTGAGCGCTTTAGCTCCAATTGAATTCGACTAAATGAGGTCTGCTCGGCGGCTAGCTGGCGCCGATACTGGGGCACGGTCAGATGCAAAGCACTTGCCACATCCGGCAGCTCGGCACAGGTGAGGCGCTGCTTTTGTAGAAGATAACGACAGGTCTGCTGCGCTAGGGTGTCATTAGCGAGCACGGTATCCAGAAAGCTAGCAAAGTGTGCACGCAAATTAGTAAATAAGGGCGGGTTGGCATTCGGTAACTGCACCTGCCATAGAGCAGCAGGCCAGCTCAGTACAAAGCTGTCCTCACCCCAACTGATCTGCGGCCCAAGATAAGCTTCTAACTCACGCGAGCCTCTATCTGCAGTCATCAAACCTGCGGCCAGTGGATATACCGCACTGCCTTGCAAATAATGCACCACTTTGACCAGCCAACAACTAATGGCTTCGTAGCGCAACAACATGCCCAGTCGCTCAGCATGCACCAGCGGGTACACTCGTAAATGCCATGCCTGTGCATCAGCGATTAATTCAATACTGCCATCTGGAAACAGCATCGGCCCCAAGCGCACTAACTCGGTAATGGCCTGACCAACGGTATGGGCGCTCCGTAAAAAATACACCAGGCCATCGCCCGCGCCCATGTCCAGCTGCATGGCCAGCCATGCCATTGCATGCCAGTCACCTTGCTCATAGAGAAACTCATTCAACTGCAGTGCCAATTCTGGACACTGAGTGCGTGACTCTGCGGGGTCGACCCGACTCAAGCCAAAGCGCTGTTCCATCTCAGATAGCAGTGCTGCCTGCTGAGCGTAGCGCTGATACAACGGTTGCAAATGGCGTAGCTCAGGGGCATGCATCCCCTTAAAGATGGACTAGCTCGGGTAAAGGAACGTGTGAAGTTCGACATAGTATTTTCTAATGTCATATTTTTGCGCACCCAGATCATATCAGCATTTGCTTATCAACTTTAGAATTCGCCACTTCTAGCGATCCGCTGACTGAACACGATCTCAATTTATGTCATTAAAAATAAAAGCGCAGTTTCTTATTCTCACCCTGGCATTGCTCAGCGGCTGTGGTGGCGGCGGTGGGGGCGGTAATGGCAATCCCTCAACCGACAGCAATCAGGGCAACAACGGCTCCAACACAGGGGGAAGCACGCAGCCTCCGCCCAAATTAGAGCAAGTTGATAACACAGGACTCAATAGCCCAAGCAGCAACACAGGTGCAGGCAGCACCAGCCCACTGATTTTGGCGCTCAAATCGGGTGATCCAAGCGGATTGAGCAGTGCCGATCGCCCGACATTACTCAAGCTTGCAACCGATTTAGCTGCGCGTTATCAGCAACAGCAAAATGCGGCAATTGCGGATATTTTTGGCGAAAATACACTCAATCTGAGCTTGAATCACAGTACCAATAGCAGCGAAATCGGCGTTGGTTTTCGCACCATCGCCACCCCCTTGCTCACCGCAGATGATGGCAGTGGCATGGCAGCGATTGCTCAGTATGGCAAAGGCCGCGGCTTAGCCTATGGCGCAGATGTACTGAGCTGGATAGCCAATCAATCCCGTGAAACCCAGCACACAGCACTCTTTACCCGAGCTTTTAATTGGGTGCTAACAAGCAAAGCTGCGGGCCCATTAGCAAGCACAGTCAAATTCGCCACCGCTGCGTATAGTGCAAGCGACGTAAGCAAAATGATCGCCAAGCAAGGTAAAACCGCACAGAGCATCAGCTGTGACATCACAGCAAGTGCTAACACCTGCTGGCAAGACGCAGATTTGCTGGTGTTTGGCAGTGGCAGCAAAGACGACCCTGCGCTAACCGAGTTAGTGCGCAAATACATGGAAAACGGCAAGGCGGTGATCTACATGCACCTAGGCTGGGGCGATTCAGCGGGTGGCCGCAAAGTACTGGCAGGTATGGGCATGACGCTGGGTGGCTATCCCGGCAACTACTTTGCCCCTGCCGCGGGAGTTTCGATTGGCAATACGCGCACTATTGCCGACAATATCAAACGCAGCGATCAAATGACAGCCTTGGTCAGTACACTCAATTTCATGGCGCAAGAGCAACCTGCACTTGCATTAAGCCAAGACAGCAGCCCGACCAACCCGATCACCCAAGTTCATAATGAACTCGCGTCCATGCAAGGCAATGGGATCAATATTTTTGCCGATGCTCGCACCGATTTGTATCGTTTGCTGGTGCTGTGGGCGGATATGTATCGCCCAGACATACAGTACGGAAAAATCAATCGTGATACGGCTCCGGGCACCTTCTTGCGCACCTTTGCTTCCGACTCTTGGCTGGCATTTAATCGTAGTACGACCAAGGTAGCCAGCACCGGTCAGGGTGATTACATGCCTGCTGTGGCGCAAAGTCTGCCAGTGAGCAGCAGCGCAGAAACCATTGAAGTCACCATCGCCCAAAGCGGTGGCATTACCGCAATTGGCCGCGCCGCCGTGCCCGGTAAACCGGTGTATATCGAGGTCGTTGACGCTGCGGGAGCAAGTAATCTCAAAGTGCAAACCAGTTATGTGCGTGCTTATGGCAACCCACTGACTGACGATGTGAAAGAAGGCTATAAACGCCCTCGCCGCCCACAATCTTTTGCCATTCCATTGCAAACAGGCACGGAAAATACATTTGTCACCCCATTTGGCGGGCCGCTATACCTGAACTATAGCGGTGCCACGGCCGGTAAATCGATCACCTTACGGATTCGTGGTAGCGCCAAATATGCGCACTTTGACTTTACCAAACCACAGTCACAAGCCGAGATTGACGAAGCAGTGGCAGCGATGAAACGCAAAGACTTTGGCTGGCAAACCGCCAAATTAGTCGGTGGCGAGATCCAGCAAACCATTACCTATGCCAATAGCGCTATGGGTAATAAAACGCCCGAGCAGTACATCGTGGGTGAAATCAAAGAGCTGCTGTTTGACTCAAACCACATCGCCAATGGCTACAACAATATGCCGCTGAGCAGCAATGTTGCGACACTGTGTACCCAATTTGGCTGGGATTGCAGCGGCCCGATTCACCGCGCACCAGGCGTCCAGCATTTTGTAGGCTGGATTGCCGCCTGTGGTTTCCTCTGCTCTGGTAATCCATCTGATGGTTTTGCCGGAGTGGGTGGTACTGGCTGGGGGCATGCACATGAACTCGGGCACAACACGGTACAACGCGTAATGCACATCGAGTTCAATGGCAAAGGCTGCGTCGTGGAGTGTGATAACAATATTCTGGCCAGCGCGCATATGCTGCGCCAATACGCTTTGCGTGGCATCGATACGGGTCACGCAACCGATCACCCGGGCTTATATCAGGATGTATTGAGTAACCGCAGTAGTGGTTTAAGCGGCGCGGCTAAAGTACTCGATATGCAAACCCGCTTATGGGATATGGCCAATGGGCAAGATCCAATGCGGGCGGTGCACTTCCAGCTTGGCTTCTTGTTTAGTAAATACCGTGCAGGCGAGGCCAAACCGAGTATGCAAAGCACGCTGGATTACTTCACGCTGCTGACCAAAGCCGATCGGCTTGTTGCGCAAGCGTGGGATGCCAATAACAAAGGTAAGTATGGCATGGCACGATTTGCGGATAATAAGATCAGCAACCCCGATCTATTATTCGTACTCAGCTCGAAAATCATTGGCAAAGATTTGCGCAATATCTTCGCAATGTATGGCATTACCCTCTCGGATAATGCGCTCAACTCGGTGAGCGATTTAAACCTGCCAATGGCACCAGAGCAGTTTTATGCTCTGGCAGCAGGCAAACATAATCAACTGGCCACAGGTCAGTGGCTAGACCTTGCGGCCAGCACACCAAGTTATCCATTCTAAATAGCACCAGCAACAGCGGGCCCACAGCAATGTGGGCCTTTTTATTTGCGGCGCGCAAGAGCAAACAATTACATCGTTTTTGCTGGAACAATTCATCGTTTGCGCAGTCTTTTAACACGGTTTGCCCGTATAATGAGCGGCACTAAAAACTTACCTTTCTTTTCAGCAAAGATCTCCATCATGCCTCGCCAAATTTTGAAAAGTAGTATTCTTGCCACTGCGCTGGTCGCGGTCTTTTCTAGCTCAATTGCTCAAGCTTTTGTGCCCCCAGTTCCTGAAATCGCGGCCAAATCATATTACTTATATGACAAGCAAAGTGGTCAAGTATTGGCCGCGCGTGACCCAGACATGAAAGTTGAACCCGCATCATTAACCAAGTTAATGACGGCATACATCACTTTCAAAATGGTGAAGCAAGGTAAATTAAAGCTTGATCAAACGCTTTTAGTTTCTGAAAAAGGCTGGAAAACCGAAGGTTCACGCATGTATCTGGACCCGAAAGTACCCGCAACAGTGGATGACCTGATCAAAGGCATGATTGTGCAGTCGGGCAACGATGCCTGCGTTACTTTAGCGGAAGCAATTGCTGGTAGCGAAGAAGTTTTCGCTCAAATGATGAATGCCGAAGGGAAACGTTTAGGCCTGCATGATTCACACTTCACAAATAGCACTGGCCTACCCGATCCGGCATTGCATGTCACTACCAGCGACTTGGCTCGTTTAGCGACGGCGATCATCAATGACTTCCCTGATTTTTATCACATCTATTCGATCAAGGAATTCAAATACAACAATATCAGCCAGCCCAATCGTAACCTGCTGCTATACCGCGACCCATTCGTTGATGGCATGAAAACCGGCCACACAGAAAGCGCGGGGTTCAATTTGGTTGCATCGACTCACCGCGACAACCGTCGCTTGATTTCAGTGGTCGTTGGCACGGCCAGCCCGGAAGTACGCGCGGCAGAGTCTTCCAAATTGCTCAATTGGGGTACGCAATTCTTTGAAACGCCCAAGCTCTACACAGCCCAACAAGCCGTTCAGCAAGTCCCCGTCTGGAAAGGTAAGGAATCGCAAATTGGGGTTGGCTTTTTGACTGATCAATTTATCACCGTGCCAAAAGGTGATGCAGCCAAGCTCAAAATCGACTTGACCACGCAACAACCACTAATTGCGCCGATCAAGGTAGGTCAGCAAGTTGGCACGATGAAAATCTCATTGGATGGCAAGGTGCTCAGTGAACGCGCCGTCGTCGCAGTAGCGGCGGTTGAAGAAGCCAGTATTTTTGGCCGTGCCTGGGATACGATCCGTCTGTGGTGGAAAGGCCTGTTTGGCTAAGCCCTACTCTGCTACAACAAAAAGCCCAGCAATTCGCTGGGCTTTTTGTTGGGCGCTTTAGACTTAATTTGGCAATGGTAAGATAGGATGCGTGCCTTGCTTGGCTGCGATCGCCGCCTCATAAAAGAACACCCCATTAATATCTTTACCGAATACATATGGCTTTTTCAACTGGGCGAAATTGGCCAGCATGGCCTGATCACTAGGTGCATTAATAAAACCTTGCTTAAGGCCCGCCGCTTTTAAAGCCCCCTCGGGTGAATTAGCATCAATAGTAACGGGTTGCTCGCCAGTATCCCAATAACGACTGACCTGCCCGCCCAACGGCGATAACTTGACGCCATACAGTTGTGGGCCCAATTGCGACTGCAAATGCCAGCCCATGGTGTGAATGGCCTGTTTGGTGTCGGGGTTGGTACCCGCAACCGCAGCTATACCGTGCGATGAATTAGTCCAGATAATGACCTTCTTGTCTTTCAATGGCTGATTAAGTAACCACTGAACATTGTCGGCCATCGCAGTATCGCGATAATCATAGTTTTTATCATCACGATGCTGCTGGCGAATCACGTTGGCAGAAATACCGCGCACCTGTCGGCACCACCAGCCAGCATCGGACCGCATTGCATTGCCAGTTGCAGCATCCTTACACAACTCGTTTTCCAATTGCGCTGACAGCTTGCTAAATTGAGCCAAATCCGCACCTTGGCTATTGAGTGAAATTGCTTTTTTCGCTACCTCTACATAGGCCGGCCATGCGGCATCGCTAAGCGCGGGGGAATTACGCTGTTGCAGATAGCTTTCTAAAGCCGGAATCAATTCATTAATCGACGTAGTGCCTGCCAATGGAATATCGAAGCCATATAATTGCAGGGGGTGAGCTGAACTACGCACGCTATCGGCGTATTGCAGCACTTTGCGACTAGCATCGGTTTGCGAGTACATATAAAACACTCGCCCCGGGGCCAGCTCAGTCAGGCTTGCGTCTTTTTCCATGGCACTGCGCCACATGGCCTCAACGTCAAACATGGCACTTTCGATCAGCAAGGCATCAAAGCCTTTATCCTGATGCAGATACTGTACCAGCCGATTCATCAACTCAAAGGCGTTAGCGTCGGCGTAGCTATCTTCGTTGAGCATCACTACGCGCGCATCGCCAATTGCCTCACCAAATGCCGCCAGATCCTGCCGATCAGCGGCTTGTCCGGCATCCAGTGCAGTCAGCGGTTTGGCATTAGTTTTGAGCCAGTCTTGCGCCGCGCTCAGCGCCGCCTGCACCGACGTAGCTTTGTCGCTTGCAGTTTGAGTCGTTTCTGTTTTCTCACCACACCCTACCAAGGCCAAGCCCAGCATCATCCCCAGTGCATATCGACGCATCACAATTCCCAAGTTAGCTGATTAAAAATGCCAGCATAAAGCAAATTATTAATTTGCATGCCGCGAAAATTACAAAAGATATAATCATAGCGAACAACTGTTAGCTGTTTCACTGTGATAAATCAGCATTCATTCAAATCAGTTGGCATACCAGCAACAAAACTCATACGGTATAGCGGTATCACCCTGCAGCAAAAATCAAACCGAGCCTACAGAGCAATACCCGTCAAATCATCCAACTAGCCAAAAGTGTTTTCTGGCTAAGCAAAAAACCCAGCGCAACGATGCACAACATCGCACTCGCCAGAAAACCAACCCGGAACGTCGTTTTCTGCGTTTTATGCCGCAAGGTTTGCTGCGCCAGCCAAGCGCCAGGCCAGCCGCCACACAAGCTCACCAGATGCAAATTCGCCTCGGGTACGCGCCAACCACCGTTGGCGGCCTGACGTTTATCCAGCCAATACATCGCAAATACCAGCGCACTGCTAGCCGCGCTAATCGCCAACAACAGCCAGCGCGCTGACGAGCTCAACACCATCAGCAAAAACAGCGGCAACAGGCCATACATCAAATAATCGATCAGGTCTTTTTTCGCGCCACTCGCGGCCGCAGGCTTGCCACCTTTTTTCGGGGCGACATTCACCGCTTGCACGCGCCCCTTGGCGTCGCTGCCTTGCTCAAACCACACCATATCGCCCGCTTTCGGGCGGAAATAGCCCGCGCGTTTCAAGGTGCTGATATGTACAAACACCCGCTCGCCCGCTTCTGACTGAAGAAACCCAAAGCCTTTTGAGCCATTCCACTGTACCAACTTACCCTGCTTCATTGCCTGTCCTTAAGTGCTAAACCAAAAGTCTTCACGCATCGTTGCTTCGCCTTGCTTGAAAACTTTTGTCCAATTACTTACCAAGAAAAAGGGGCGACAAGCCTGTCGCCCCTGTGGTGATGATTATTCCTACTCGATCAATTAGTGCATCAAGCCGAATACACGACCTTGCCTTTCACAATGGTTTTTGCCACTTTGCCAATCATTTCATGGCCGATAAATGGCGTGTTTTTGCCCTGTGATTTCAATTTTTCCGGAATCACATACCAGTTGGCTTGCGGGTTGAACAACACCAGATCGGCGCGGTTGCCTACCGCTAAACCGGCTTCAAAACCGAGCGCTTTGGCTGGGGTTGAGCTGATTTTCGCTAAGGCTTGTGGCAAAGCGACTTGATTGGCGCGCGCCCATGCCAACGTTAATGGCAGCAACAACTCCAAGCCCGTTGCACCGCGTTCAGCCTGTGCAAACGGCAGCAATTTGCCATCGTCATCCACGGGAGCGTGATCCGAGCAAATCATATCCACCGTGCCATCGTTCAGCGCGGCCACAATCGCGTCGCGATCGGCCACTGAGCGCAGTGGCGGGTCAAAACGATACTGGCTGTCAAAGAAGCCAATATCCAGATCGACCAAATGAATGTGGTTGATGCTCACATCGCAAGTGAGTTTCAAGCCTTCGCGTTTCGCAGCGCGAATCAGCTCCAGCCCAGCCGCGCTCGACACCCGCGCCAGATGCACTTTACAACCGGTAGCGCGCATCAATTGCGTGATTTGCGCAATCGCAATCGTTTCGGCCACCACTGGAATACCGGTCAGGCCAAGACGCGAAGCATACGGGCCATCGTGCGCCACGCCGTCGTTCACCAAAGAGGCTTCTTCCGGACGCAGGCGCAGCTCGAAACCGTAGTTTGCTGCGTACAGCATCGCGCGGTACAGCACTTGCAAATCGGCAATCGGCACATCGCCTTGCGAGAACGCCACGCAGCCGGCTTCATGCAGCTGAGCCATCTCGGTAATCTCAACGCCTTTTAAGCCGCGGGTTAAAGCACCAACTGGATAAACCCGCGCCAGATCAAGTGTTTTACTGCGCTGGCGCAGCATCGTCACCAAGCCGACCTCATCGAGCACCGGATCGGTATCGGGCGTACACACAACGCTTGAAATCCCACCTGCCACCGCAGCAGCCATTTCGGACGCCAAGGTGGCTTTGTATTCTTGACCCGGCTCGCGCAGACGCGCAGCAAAATCAACCAAGCCTGGTGCTACGACCAAGCCCGTTGCATCAATGACTTCATCGGCCACAAAACCCGCTGGCGCGTTAGCGACAGCAACAATCTTGCCATCAGCGAGAAATAAATCAGCCTTGTTTTCTGTGCCTGCCAATGGATCAACCAGCAGACCGTTTTTAATATGGATATTCTTCGTCATGTCTGGGTTTCCTTAGAGCAAGCCTTTCTGATTCGCTGTGACGATGCTCAATACCGCCATCCGTACCGCGATACCGAAAGTCACCTGCGGCAAGATCACCGCCTGATCACCATCGGCTACCGCCGAATCAATCTCAACGCCACGGTTCATCGGGCCTGGGTGCATCACAATCGCATCCGGTTTAGCCAGTGCGAGTTTTTCTGGCGTCAGGCCGTAATATTTGAAGAATTCTTGCGTGCTTGGCAGATAAGCCCCTGCCATGCGCTCATTTTGCAAGCGCAACATTGCAACCACGTCGACGTCTTTCAAGCCTTCGGCCATATCGTGATACACATGCACGCCCAGCTGCTCAACACCCGTTGGCAACAAGGTTTTCGGCGCAATCACGCGAATATCGGGGCAACCCAAAGTCGACAGCGCATGGATTTGCGAGCGCGCCACACGGCTGTGCAGTACATCGCCGACAATCGCAATGCGCAGATTGGTGAAGTCGCCTTTGTAATGGCGGATCGTAAACATATCGAGCATCGCCTGCGTCGGGTGCGCGTGGCGGCCGTCACCAGCGTTCACCACCGCGATGCCGGGCTTCACATGCTTGGCAATCAAATGCGCCGCGCCCGACTCCGAATGGCGCACGACAAACAAGTTCGCGCCCATCGCTTCGAGGTTATGTACGGTATCGAGCAGCGTTTCGCCCTTGGCTGTGCTGGACGCTTGAATATTCAAGCTCGACACATCGGCCGACAAGCGCTTGGCGGCAATTTCAAACGTCGTGCGCGTGCGCGTCGAGTTTTCGAAAAACAGGTTGAACACCGATGTACCGGCCAGATCGGCAAACTTCTGGTTCACCAGCTCGCCACCCGAGACAAACTCGGCGGCTTTATCCAAGATTTGATGCAAAATTCGGCGCGGCAGGCCTTCGGTCGTCAACAGGTGAATCAGCTCACCTTGGGCATTTAACTGCGGGTTATACATAGCATCCTCGCTGCGGATTACATCACATCATTACCGATCAAAACTCGCTTTGACCCCAATATCTACCGGGTATTGCCTTACAGCCAATATTGAATAAAGACTACAAAGCAATACCCCTTATTCGGTTATTACCCCTACCCCATCAAAGTAGGACTGCAAAATCTGCATTGCCGCCACCTGATCAAGCGCGGTTTTTTGTTTGCGACCGCGCACGCCAACTTCATTTAAAGCCTGCGTCGCACCGGCGCTCGACAGCCGCTCATCGACCAAATGCACCGGCAAATTAAATCGCCCCGTAAGGCGATTAGCAAATTTACGCGCAAGGCGCGATATTTCATGTTCTTGCCCGTTTAAATAGGCTGGCAAACCCACAACCAGCGCACTGGGCTGCCATTCGCGAATTAGCGCCTCAATGCGGGCGAACTTTTTGTCATTTTCTTCAAACGCAATCGTTTCCAGCGGATGCGCAATCCCCAACTCAGTCGAGCCCATCGCCACACCGATGCGCACTTCACCAAAATCAAAACCTAAAATCGTGCTCATGCCAGCCCACTTTTATTAGAAGAAAACGCCAAGAAGAAGCGTAGCGAGCCGCCAGTTAGCAAGGAGCCAGTAGCGCAGCAACCGGAATGGACACAGTGTCCATGAGGATTGCGAGCAACGCACGACAAAGTCTAGCGCTGGCGCAGTAGCAAAGCGCCCCAATTTCATGCGTGACCTGCGTCTTTCGATAGCATCGCCACATCAATACCGAGCAGCGCCAAAGCCGCCTCATAACGCTCGTCCGACGGCACTTCAAACAGGATTTTCATATCATCCATCGGCACCGTCAGCCATGAATTTTCGGCGATTTCTTTTTCCAGCTGACCCGCCTCCCAACCTGCAAAGCCCAGCGCCACCAGCATCTGCTCCGGCCCACCGCCTTCGCCAACAGCGGTGAGAATATCGCGCGAGGTCGTCAAACCCAGCTCATCGCTCACCGGCAACGAGGCCTGCCAGCTACCAAGCGGGCAATGCAGAATAAAGCCACGATCAGTCTGCACCGGGCCACCAAAATGCACCGGCAAATCGACCACGTCTGGGCGATGCAGCTCTAACTCGATCTGCTCGAACAGTGTTTGCAAATTCATCCCCAGCGGGCGATTCAAGATCACCCCCATCGCCCCGGCTGCTGTGTGCTCGCAAATCAAAATCAGCGAACGCGCAAAAATCGGGTCGGTCAAACTGGGCATCGCCACCAGAAAGTGACGCGAGAGATTCATTTCAGCGGTATTTTCCATAGCCATGATTATCGCACAAGGGATCAATTTCGCCTGCACCTTGTCAGGTGCTAAGCAAAAATTTCATTCATCCCCTTCATATGCAAAACCTGAACCAAGACTCGAAGACACAAACGCCAATGCCCAGCAGTCCTCAGATGCGCTACCATTCGGTATTGACTTAAAAGATAGAGAACACCATGACCACCACCGCGATTGTTTGGTTGCGCCGAGATTTGCGTATTTTTGATAATGCAGCGCTGTATACCGCGCTGAAAAATGCCGATCAGGTGGTGCTGGCTTTTGTGTTTGATACAACGATTTTGGCTGACTTGCCCAAGCAAGATCGGCGGGTTGAGTTTATTTGGGAAGCGCTGAAAGACATTAAAACCGCGCTGCGCCAGTACAACACCGATATCGTGATTCGCCACGGCGATCCACTCGTTGAAATCCCCGCCTTGGCCGAGCAGTACAATGCCAGCGCGGTGTACTGCAATCGTGATTACGAACCTGCAGCGATTCAACGTGATGGGTATGTGGCTGAGGCACTTAAACAGCAAGGCCGCTACTTCAATACCTACAAAGACCAAGTCATTTTTGAGCAAGATGAAGTACTCACGCAATCGGGTACGATGTATAGCGTTTTTTCGCCATACAAGCGCGCATGGCTCAATAAGCTTGACGGTAAGGCAATGAAATCTTGGCCGGTGAATAAATTTATTCACAAACTAATGCCAATGAAGATGCAGTATTTTCCGTCGCTCAAAGAGCTGGGTTTTGCCAAAACCAATTTATCGGAGTTAAAAATCCCACTCGGCATGGCTGGGGCAGAAAAGCTGTTTGAAGATTTTAAAAACCGTATCGACGATTACAAAGAAGCGCGTGATTTTCCAGCGGTAAAAGGCGTATCGTATCTATCGGTACATTTGCGCTTTGGTACGGTGTCGATCCGTGAGCTGGTCAATTACGCCTATCACCATGGCGGTGCAGGTGCAGAAACTTGGCTGTCTGAGCTGATATGGCGCGAGTTTTATCAGCAAATTTTGTGGCATCGCCCCGATGTGGTCGAACATGCGTTTAAGCCTGAATACGATGCACTCCCCTTTCCGAATCACCCTGAATTATTCGCGGCATGGTGTCGCGGCGAAACCGGCTACCCATTGGTCGACGCGGCAATGCGCCAACTGAATCAAACGGGGTATATGCACAATCGTCTGCGGATGGTCGTCGCCAGTTTCTTAGTCAAAGACTTGCTGATTGATTGGCGCTGGGGGGAGAAATACTTTGCCGAACACCTGCTCGACTTTGATCTTGCAGCCAATAATGGCGGCTGGCAATGGGCAGCGTCAACTGGCTGTGATGCACAACCCTACTTCCGCATTTTCAATCCGGTATCGCAATCCGAAAAGTTCGATCCGCAAGGTAAATTTATTCGCCGCTATTGCCCGGAGCTGGCTGATTTGCCCGATGCAGCCATTCACGCCCCCTGGGAGGCCAAGGCCAGCACGCGTCGTTCGGCTAACTTCCTGCAAGACACCGATTATTTCCCACCGATTGTTGATCACGCCGAACAGCGTGAGGCGGCGCTAGCGCTATTTAAAGCGGCAAAAGGGTAAATATCGAACTCCTCAAGTCGAGGCCATTTCACCCGCTGAGTGCGATGAAATGGCCTAAGATTAAGTCTATAGTGCGATCGCGCTCATCACGGACTTCGACTTATGCCTGAACTTATTGCCCTCATCGCACCACAGAATGTTTTACCCGCATTAACAGAACACCTTGGCGCACTTGGCACACAAGAAAACCAAGCATCAATATTGTTCGACAGTATGGATGGCATTCAACTGGAGCGGTTGACTCTGGAGCAGCCCGTTCAAAAAATTGCCCCCGGTGCCAATAGTCGCTGGGTTCTGAGCAGTGTTGGTACTACTCAGCAATTTCCCCCCTATTTGCATCAAAATCGTCTGGTAATTGCAGCGCTAGGCAGTTGTCACAACCATCAGGAACTGGCTCGGGAATACCGACTTGATAGCCATTGCCCTCTCAATCTGCTCCTAGCCACACTGCTACACCCACAATTGCAGCAAGGCATCAGCCTGAGCGATGCTTTAATCCAAACGAGCAAACTACTACGTGGAGATTTAGCGCTAATTTGCCAAGATACCCACGAGCCGCAGCACTGGTACGCTTGTAATCTGGGGTTGCCATTATCGATCGGAATGGAATCTGGTCTGCGCCAAATCTGTACCACTAGCACCCACTTGGCACAGCAGGTGGCCAACCCTATCCACCAAATCAAGCTAGGCGAAGTCATTCAATTCGGTTTAAGTGCACCTGCTCGCTGTAATTTCCGGCAAGCGCCTGAAACGCTGATATTAAGCCCTAATAAAGGGCAGCAAGTGCCGCACCATATGCTGGAAGAGATTGAAAGCCAGCCGCTGATTCTTTCTGCACTAGTTGATCGTTATTTTACCGATCGCACATTTCCATCCCCACTTTTGGCAAAACTAAGCGGGATCTGCAGCATCAATTTAGTGGCCAGCGGTTCAAGTTATCACGCAGCGCTCATCGCTAGTTACTGGTTTGAATCTCTTGCAGGCCTCAAGACTCAGGTAGATATTGCCAGCGAATATCGATATCGCGATATTCGCCCTGATAACAAAGAATTACTAATTGCGATCTCACAATCAGGCGAAACCACAGATACCGTTGAAGCCGTACGGCATGCTCAAGCGGCAGGGCATCCGTATTGCTTAGCACTGTGTAATGCCCCCCACAGTACTTTGGTCAGCATCTCAGACTTCACACTGCTAACACACAGCGGCACCGAATTATCGGTAAGTTCTACCAAATCATTTACGGCACAGTTGTTAGTGCTATTTCAATTAGCAGTTAAGATCGGGCAAATTCGTAATCATCTTGGCAGCGAACGCATCGCAGCTTGTCATGCTGAGATGCAAAGCCTGGGAGCGAAGGTACATGCCACACTGGAGCACAGCAAAGAACTACGCCGCTGGGCTGGGCAACTACACAATTATGAAAATTTATTTGTGATTGGCCGGCACGCCATGTACCCCGTGGCTCTGGAAGGCGCGTTTAAATTTAAAGAAGTTGCTTACCAATATGCAACAGGGTTCGCCGCTGGTGAATTGAAACACGGGCCTATCACCTTAATTAACGCCAACCTGCCAGTGATTGCATGCCTGCCTTGGAATCAGCATGCCGAGCGTATGCTGAGTAACCTGCATGAAATTCGAGCCAATCAAGGCGAGTTGTTTGTGCTATGTGATGGCGCCCTCGCTTCCAGCGATAAATTCAGCGTCATCCGCCTACCCGCCGGCTTGCTCGAGCTCGCCCCAATTTGCTACATCGCAGCATTGCAACTGCTGGCCTATCATTGCGCTGTGTTGCGCGGCAACACCATTGATAGCCATCGCTTATTGAGTAAAGCGCAAACCCGCGATGATCGACGGGTAGCCTTAGCAGATATTCAATAGGGGTAATTGGCTTAACCTTAAACTGCAGAATGGCATGTGACAAATACCCACCCCACCTTCATTCTGAATCCCTTTCCCCATTTCTCGCACACAGCAAAAAGCCCAGCTATTTCTAGCTGGGCTTTCTACTTACTTAGGGTAGTCTGGCAATGTCCTACTTTCACACGGGCAATCCGCACTATCATCGGCGCTGAGGCGTTTCACTGTCCTGTTCGGGATGGGAAGGAGTGGGACCACCTCGCTATGGTCACCAGACAAAACTGGGTGAGTTAGCTGTACTTGATGCACAACCACTCGAAATCAATAGAAGAAGTAATCTTGTTTCTCTTCACCAAACAATTTCTTTGGGTCAACTGTATCACGTCATATCAACGCGTCTCAGGTTATAGGATCAAGCCTCACGGGCAATTAGTATCGGTTAGCTTAACGCATTACTGCGCTTCCACACCCGACCTATCAACGTCCTGGTCTCGAACGATCCTTTAGAGGTCTTATAGACCTAGGGAAGTCTCATCTTGAGGCTAGTTTCGCGCTTAGATGCTTTCAGCGCTTATCTATTCCCGACTTAGCTACCCGGCAATGCCACTGGCGTGACAACCGGTACACCAGAGGTCAGTCCACTCCGGTCCTCTCGTACTAGGAGCAGCCCCCCTCAAACTTCCAACGCCCACTGCAGATAGGGACCAAACTGTCTCACGACGTTTTGAACCCAGCTCACGTACCACTTTAAATGGCGAACAGCCATACCCTTGGGACCGGCTACAGCCCCAGGATGTGATGAGCCGACATCGAGGTGCCAAACTCCGCCGTCGATGTGAACTCTTGGGCGGAATCAGCCTGTTATCCCCGGAGTACCTTTTATCCGTTGAGCGATGGCCCTTCCATTCAGAACCACCGGATCACTATGTCCTGCTTTCGCACCTGCTCGACTTGTCGGTCTCGCAGTTAAGCCGCCTTTTGCCATTACACTATCAGTACGATGTCCGACCGTACCTAGGCGACCTTCGAGCTCCTCCGTTACAATTTGGGAGGAGACCGCCCCAGTCAAACTGCCTACCATGCACGGTCCCCGATCCAGATAATGGACCTAGGTTAGAACCTCAAAGGGGTCAGGGTGGTATTTCAAGGACGGCTCCACAGAAACTGGCGTTCCTGCTTCAAAGCCTCCCACCTATCCTACACAAACCACTTCAAAGTCCAATGCAAAGCTACAGTAAAGGTTCACGGGGTCTTTCCGTCTAGCAGCGGGGAGATTGCATCTTCACAAACACTTCAACTTCGCTGAGTCTCGGGAGGAGACAGTAGGGCCATCGTTACGCCATTCGTGCGGGTCGGAACTTACCCGACAAGGAATTTCGCTACCTTAGGACCGTTATAGTTACGGCCGCCGTTTACTGGGACTTCAATCAAGAGCTTGCACCCCATCATTTAATCTTCCAGCACCGGGCAGGCGTCACACCGTATACATCCACTTTCGTGTTAGCACAGTGCTGTGTTTTTGATAAACAGTCGCAGCCCTCATTTCTCTGCGGCCTCATTGGGCTCCGGTTGTACACCTTCACCTACTAGAGGCACACCTTCTCCCGAAGTTACGGTGTCAATTTGCCGAGTTCCTTCTCCCGAGTTCTCTCAAGCACCTTAGAATACTCTTCCTACCCACCTGTGTCGGTTTGCGGTACGGTTCGATATTAGCTGAAGCTTAGTGGCTTTTCTTGGAAGCAGGGTATCGCTCACTTCGTCTACAAGTAGACTCGTCATCATGCCTCAGTGTTAAAGTAGCCCGGATTTGCCTAAGCTACACACCTACACACTTAAACCAACTCTTCCAACCGTTGGCTGAGGTAACCTTCTCCGTCCCCACATCGCACTAATACCAAGTACAGGAATATTAACCTGTTTCCCATCGACTACGCATTTCTGCCTCGCCTTAGGGGCCGACTCACCCTGCGCCGATGAACGTTGCGCAGGAAACCTTGGGCTTTCGGTGAGGGGGCTTTTCACCCCCTTTATCGCTACTCATGTCAGCATTCGCACTTCTGATACCTCCAGCATCCTTCTCAAGACACCTTCACAGGCTTACAGAACGCTCCTCTACCATATGTACATCGTACATATCCGCGTCTTCGGTTATCAATTTGAGCCCCGTTACATCTTCCGCGCAGGACGACTCGACCAGTGAGCTATTACGCTTTCTTTAAATGATGGCTGCTTCTAAGCCAACATCCTGGCTGTCTATGCCTTCCCACCTCGTTTTCCACTTAATTGATCATTTGGGACCTTAGACGGCGGTCTGGGTTGTTTCCCTCTTGTCCCAGGACGTTAGCACCCCAGGACTGTCTCCCATGCTCGCACTTGACGGTATTCAGAGTTTGCCATGGTTTGGTAAGTCGCGATGACCCCCTAGCCATAACAGTGCTTTACCCCCGTCAGTGATACATGAGGCACTACCTAAATAGTTTTCGAGGAGAACCAGCTATTTCCAAGTTTGTTTAGCCTTTCACCCCTATCCACAGCTCATCCCCTAACTTTGCAACGTTAGTGGGTTCGGACCTCCAGTGCGTGTTACCGCACCTTCATCCTGGCCATGGATAGATCACTTGGTTTCGGGTCTACGCCCAGCAACTGTGCGCCCTATTCGGACTCGGTTTCCCTACGCCTCCCCTATTTGGTTAAGCTTGCTACTGAACGTAAGTCGCTGACCCATTATACAAAAGGTACGCAGTCACGGAACAAGTCCGCTCCCACTGTTTGTATGCATCCGGTTTCAGGTTCTATTTCACTCCCCTCCCGGGGTTCTTTTCGCCTTTCCCTCACGGTACTGGTTCACTATCGGTCGATGATGAGTATTTAGCCTTGGAGGATGGTCCCCCCATCTTCAAACAGGATTTCTCGTGTCCCGCCCTACTTCTCGTACGCTTAGTACCACAATTGTGCTTTCATATACGGGGCTATCACCCACTATGGCCGGACTTTCCATTCCGTTCTATTAACACGACTGCTATCACGTACAGGCTCTTCCCATTTCGCTCGCCACTACTTTGGGAATCTCGGTTGATTTCTTTTCCTGCGGTTACTTAGATGTTTCAGTTCACCGCGTTCGCTTCACATGACCTATGTATTCAGTCAAGGATGACCCAAAAGGGCCGGGTTTCCCCATTCGGAAATCGTGGGATCAAAGCACTTTGCCAGCTCCCCCACGCTTATCGCAGGCTATCACGTCCTTCGTCGCCTATCATCGCCAAGGCATCCACCAGATGCACTTATTCGCTTGATCCTATAACCTCAAACACGTTTTACCGTGATCTCGGTTTAGAGTATCGGTATTTACGACTTGTTGAATAGTTTCTCAGGCTATTCAACGGCTAGTCTTTCGACTAGCAGATACAATCAACCCAATTTTTTTACTGTTCACATCAGTTTTACCTGATGCTCACATTGTTTAATTAGGAGATATTACTTCTTCTATTTTGTTAAAGAACGATACAGATGTCTTGCGACATTCCGATTTAAGAAACCAGAACAAAATCAATTACCCGAATCAAACGATTCGTCAATTGACTGAATTCTGAACTCTTGTGATTGGTGGAGGATGACGGGATCGAACCGACGACCCCCTGCTTGCAAAGCAGGTGCTCTCCCAACTGAGCTAATCCCCCAATCTGGCATTACTAAGCTGTTTCCACTTACAGGTAAGTGGTGGGTCAAGCTGGAATCGAACCAGCGACCCCCGCCTTATCAAGACGGTGCTCTAACCGACTGAGCTACTGACCCAGCTTTCCAACCGAGTAGTGTTCAAGTTCCCTTGAGCACTGTCTCTGTATCTTCAAAATCTACAGCCGATGAGTGTGAGTACTTGACCCGCAGGTCTTTCTCTTGAAAGGAGGTGATCCAGCCGCAGGTTCCCCTACGGCTACCTTGTTACGACTTCACCCCAGTCATGAATCCCACCGTGGTAAGCGGCCTCCTTGCGGTTAGCCTACCTACTTCTGGTGAAACCCACTCCCATGGTGTGACGGGCGGTGTGTACAAGGCCCGGGAACGTATTCACCGCGACATGCTGATCCGCGATTACTAGCGATTCCGACTTCATGCACTCGAGTTGCAGAGTGCAATCCGGACTACGATCGGTTTTGTGAGATTGGCACCCCCTCGCGGGTTAGCGACCCTCTGTACCGACCATTGTATGACGTGTGAAGCCCTGGTCATAAGGGCCATGAGGACTTGACGTCATCCCCACCTTCCTCCGGTTTGTCACCGGCAGTCCCACTAAAGTGCTCAACTGAATGGTAGCAACTAGTGGCAAGGGTTGCGCTCGTTGCGGGACTTAACCCAACATCTCACGACACGAGCTGACGACAGCCATGCAGCACCTGTGTTACGGTTCCCGAAGGCACTCCTCTATCTCTAAAGGATTCCGTACATGTCAAGACCAGGTAAGGTTTTTCGCGTTGCATCGAATTAATCCACATCATCCACCGCTTGTGCGGGCCCCCGTCAATTCCTTTGAGTTTTAGTCTTGCGACCGTACTCCCCAGGCGGTCAACTTCACGCGTTAGCTGCGTTACTAAGCTCCGAAAAGCCCAACAACTAGTTGACATCGTTTAGGGCGTGGACTACCAGGGTATCTAATCCTGTTTGCTCCCCACGCTTTCGTGCATGAGTGTCAGTATCAGCCCAGGGGGTTGCCTTCGCCATCGGTGTTCCTCCACATCTCTACGCATTTCACTGCTACACGTGGAATTCCACCCCCCTCTGCCGTACTCTAGTTAGCCAGTTCACAATGCAATTCCCAAGTTGAGCTCGGGGATTTCACATCGTGCTTAACAAACCACCTGCGCACGCTTTACGCCCAGTAATTCCGATTAACGCTTGGACCCTACGTATTACCGCGGCTGCTGGCACGTAGTTAGCCGGTCCTTATTCTTCAGGTACTCTCAAGAGCGATGGATATTAGCCACCACCTTTTGCTCCCTGACAAAAGCGCTTTACAACCCGAAGGCCTTCTTCACGCACGCGGCATTGCTGGATCAGGCTTGCGCCCATTGTCCAAGATTCCCCACTGCTGCCTCCCGTAGGAGTCTGGACCGTGTCTCAGTTCCAGTGTGGCGGATCGTCCTCTAAGACCCGCTACTGATCGTCGCCTTGGTGAGCCTTTACCTCACCAACTAGCTAATCAGCCATCGGCCGCTCCAATAACAAGAGGTCTTGCGATCCCCCTCTTTCCCCCGTAGGGCGTATGCGGTATTAGCTATCCTTTCGGATAGTTATCCCCCATTACTGGGTACGTTCCGATGTATTACTCACCCGTTCGCCACTCGCCACCAGACCGAAGTCCGTGCTGCCGTTCGACTTGCATGTGTAAAGCATGCCGCCAGCGTTCAATCTGAGCCAGGATCAAACTCTTTCGTTTAATCGCTATGCTATTTTTACTACTTGGCTTGTACTTCAATACTCAAAGAAAGAAACGAGAAAAACTTAAAAAGTTCGTCTTGTTTATTTCCTATCATCTGAGTGCAAGCACTTGTTTCGACTTACGAATCAAGCACTCACACTCATCGGCTGTATATTGTTAAAGATCGTTGCTGGCATCGCTTCGTTTCGTTGCGTCATCAGCAGAGAGGCCGAACTATACCCACCAGCCTGAAACACGTCAACACCTATCGACGAAGAAAAGCGAACAAAGGCGCTAAGTGGTTGATCGGAAAGGAAACGAAAATCGAAATATTTTGGCAAACAACGCCAAATGCAAACGCACAGCACCAGTGTAGCAACCAACAAAACACGCAAAAACTCAGAAAAACCGGTCCAAACCGCCAACAGCAAGAAGAAACAACCTGAATTGAACGCTCAAACCGAGCAAAAACCGAACTAAAAAGCACAAAGCCCGCTGGCGCGGGCTGAGTTTTCTGAATAAATCGGGATAAACCGGTACTTGATTAGCGCTTGGCCGAAGGAATCAGTGCGTTCAAGCTACCCATTAACATTGCAGCTCGGCTGGCGTGCTCTTTTTTGATTTCAGCCGTTGGTGCGTATTTTTCGGATAAGCGCCCACTGAAGTGCACATCACCAACTGACATTTCATCCAAAAAACGACTCGGACGAGTGATTTGCCATTCACCGGCACGACGACGCTTGCTGCAATAGGTAATCGTCAGGCTACGTTGTGCGCGGGTGATGCCCACATACATTAAGCGGCGCTCTTCTTCCACCATGCCTGATTCGATCGAGTTTTGGTGAGGCAAGATATCTTCTTCGCAACCAATTAAGAATACGTGTGGGTACTCTAGGCCTTTACTAGCGTGCAAAGTGGAGAGCCGCACCGCGTCGACTTCTTCTTCATCGCGGCCTTCGAGCATCGTGATAATCGCAATCGTCTGCACGATCTCAATCAGGTTTTTGCCATCCTCTTCGCCTTTCTTATTCACCCAGCCTGCCAGATCGAGAATGCTTTTCCATTTATTCTCGGCCGGTTTTTGTTCTTCGGTTTCGTACAGCCAGGCTTCGTAATCAATTGCACCCAATAGCTCTTGCAATAATTGCCCTGCCGGTTCGCGTTCGGCACGCGCTTGCAATTTGCCAATAAAATTACAGAAGATATGTAGCATCTCATTTTGCGCCGGCTGGATTTGGTGAATAAACCCCTCCTCGTATACCGCTGCAAATAAGGATATCTGCCTGCTAGCGGCATATGCCCCTAGCTTTTCTAAGGTGACATTACCGATACCGCGTTTTGGCGTGGTAACCGCGCGAATAAACGCCGGATCGTCGTTCTCGTTCGCGATCAAACGCAGGTAAGCCAAGATGTCTTTAATCTCGGCGCGATCAAAAAAGCTCTCGCCCGCCGCCATCACATACGGGATTTTGTCGTTGCGTAGCTGCGCCTCAACAATTCGGGCCTGAAAATTGCCGCGATATAAAATCGCGTAATCTTTATATGTAGTGCGATTGAGCAGCATATGCTGGCGCAAACGGTCGGCCACGCATTTGGCTTCGTCTTCGTCGCTCTTGGTTTCGACCACCTTGATCAAATCACCCTCGCCCAAATCCGACCACAGTTTTTTCTCGAACAATTTCGGGTTATTACCGATCACCGAGTTGGCGCAGCGTAAGATGCGCGCGACCGAGCGATAGTTTTGCTCGAGCTTAATCACTTCCAGCTTTGGGAAGTCAGTTTTCAGCAGATTTAGGTTTTCTACGTTCGCGCCGCGCCAGGCGTAAATACTCTGGTCGTCGTCGCCCACTGCAGTGAAATAGCCGGTGATGTCGGTGAGTAGCTTCACCAATTGATACTGCGTGGTGTTGGTGTCTTGATATTCGTCGATCAGCAAATAGCGCAGCTTATTGCGCCATTTCTTTAATACTTCTTCATTGTCTTCAAATAAATCAACCGGTAGACGAATCAGATCGTCAAAATCCACCGCCTGATAGGCAAACAGCGTGTCTTGGTAGGCGCGGTAAATTTTGGCCAGCTGCAATTCGCCCTCAGACGTCGCCATCGCCATCGCCTTATCGGGCGATATGCGGTCATTTTTCAGCATTGAAATATGGCTGGCCGTTTGGCGAATTAGCGCCTTGTCCGTGGTGACCAACTGATCGGCAATGATTTTATTGGCATCGGCTGAGTCCAGAATCGAGAATTTGGGCTTGTAGCCCAAGTGCGGCGCTTCTTCGCGCAGGATTTTCATGCCCAGACTGTGAAAGGTCGATACCGTTAGTCCGCGCAATCGGTCAGGCGGTAGTAACGTGGCCACCCGCTCTTGCATCTCGCGCGCGGCTTTATTGGTAAAGGTAATCGCCGCAATATTGCGCGCATCCATGCCTGCCGTTTCAATTAGATACGCAATTTTCTGCGTAATGACACGCGTTTTGCCCGAGCCAGCACCAGCCAGCACCAAACAAGGGCCAGATAAATACTGTACGGCAGCGCGCTGGGGGGCATTGAGTAGATGCAACATCGGCAGGAATAATCGCTAAAACCAGAAGGCGCAAATGGTATCACGTCACCAAACTGCAACGCAGGTCGGCTGACACTTGGCGGGTAGTAAGAATTAGATTACAACCTAAATTATCGACTTGCCTTAGTTGTTGGATGATGACCGATTCTTCTTTACTACCCGTGCGCAAGCAAGAGTTACAAATTGGCGTGCCACTGGCCCACCCGATTTATGATGGGCAAGGCATCTTGCTGCTGCGCGAAGGGCAAATCATCCAAAATGAAAAGCAGCTCGCCACCATTAGCGAGCAAGGCTTATTTCGTAATCCGCTGTGGCAGGCCACGGCAGCGGCCAGCCCGACGCGACCGAAAGCTACCCGCATCATACCTAGCGACACACCCGCGGCGCCTACCCCAAAAAAAGTCGCCAAACCACCTAAGCATTTTGCTCAAATCAAACTACCGCCCAATTCCACTTTGCACGTGCAATCGCTGGGCGACCCGCTCAAGCCCAAATCATCGATCAAACTGATCGGTTGGTTGGAAAAAACTGGCGTACTAATTAGCACGCTCAATCAACAAGGAGCGATTTTGCCGTTTCGTGAAGGCGAAACGCTGCAACTCAAAACCATCGCCGGTAAAGACGTGATTACGTTTCAGGGCACGGTCGAAAAGGTCTGCTTTACGCCGTTTCCGTATTTGCATTTAAGCTGGCCGGAGCGGCTAGATATTCACCAGCTGCGCAATAGTTTTCGCGTCAATGTCAATTTGATCGTCAGTATTAGCGGTGACGGGCTAAAACAGACACCCGCCAAGATCACCAACCTATCGGCCAGCGGCGCCATGCTGGAGGGCGGCAACCTTAAACTGGAATCGCAGCAGCAGATTCAGATCGCACTGCGACTGCCAGCGGCCGGTGAAGAACATACGATGACCATCGCCGCCACCGTACGTAATTGCCATATCGATCCACCAGCGGTAACGATGCAATATGGCATTGAATTTGAGCCTCTTGGCGTGGCCGAACGACTAGTGCTTGAGCATTTTATTTTCCACTCATTACTCGAACAGTAGACGTATACACCGCAAGGCCTTTACTAGCATAGGCCAGTACTTGATACCCTAACGTCCCGGCGGTGGGGTGAGCTGTTTACTGCGGTAATCGCACACATCGTTAACCACACAACGCCAGCATTCGGGCTTGCGCGCTTTGCAGATATAACGCCCATGCAAAATCAACCAATGGTGGGCGTTGAGCATAAATTCCTTCGGCGTAACCTTAAGCAGTTTATCTTCCACCGCCCGCACATCCTTCCCCGGTGCAAGCCCTGTACGATTACCAAGACGGAAGATATGCGTATCCACCGCAATCGTCGGCACGCCAAACGCAGTATTGAGTACCACATTCGCCGTTTTTCGCCCCACGCCAGGCAGCGCCTCAAGGCTTTCGCGATCACGCGGCACTTCGCCGCCGTGTCGCTCGATCAGTATCCGACAGGTTTCTAGCAAATGCTTGGCTTTGCTGCGATACAAACCAATGGTATTGATATAGGACTCAAGCCCTTCCTTCCCTAGCGCCAATATCCCCTGGGGGGTATTGGCCACTGGGAATAAAATCTTAGTTGCCTTATTCACGCCCACATCGGTGGCCTGCGCCGACAACAACACCGCAGTCAGTAATTCAAACGGCGTGGTGTAGTTCAGCTCGGTGGTCGGATTTGGGTCTAGCTCGGCCAAACGGGCATAAAAGGTGTAGCGGGTTTGTTTATTCATAGTAATCACAGCGGCGGCAATCAGAACGCCACTATCGCATCAAGCAAAATGTGCTGCAAGCCGCTAAGCCTACTGTGCCAACCCGCGCCGCCCCAAGTAATCACGCACAAACTGCCAAGCAATTCGCCCGCTGCGCGCGCCACGGGTATGCGCCCAGAGCAAGGCTTCGCGCTGCACCTCAGCATCCCACGGCGCAGGGCCCAGTACCGCCAGCCAGTGCGCTACTGCGCGCAGGTATTCATCCTGACTAAAACTACTAAACGACAGCCAGATGCCAAAGCGCTCGGACAAGGCGATTTTTTCTTCCACTGCCTCGGCAAAATGAATTTCGCCGCCTTCATAGCGGGTCGCGGCGTTTTCGCTGAAATACTCGGGTACCAAGTGCCGCCGGTTGGACGTGGCATAAATCAGCACATTGGCCGACGGGCCGGCAATCGAGCCATCCAGCACCGTTTTCAGCCCCTGATAGCCGTGATCACCCTCTTCAAACGACAAATCATCGCAAAAAATCAGAAACTGCTCGGGCCGCCCAGATACCAGCTCCACAATCTCGGGCAGATCATATAAATGGGTTTTCTCCACCTCAATCAATTTCAGCCCATCGGCGCGGCAGGCCTGCCACACCGCCTTCACCAAGGATGATTTACCGGTGCCGCGCGCGCCGGTGAGCAGCACATTATTGGCCGGCAAGCCGGCCACAAACTGGCGGGTATTGGTGAGCAGGCACTGCTTTTGCGCCTCAACATTCTTTAAATCATCCAGCGCCACTTGATGCGGCTGGCGCACCGGCTGCAAATAGCCGCCACCCATACGCGAACGCCAGCGCCAGGCCGACGCTTGCCAATCCGTCTCGGCACTACTCGCCTGCCCCTGCTGCCATTGCAGCAATGCCGCCTCGCCCAGCGCGACTAGGCGCTGCAATTGCAATTCCAACTCATTGGCCACGCTGAATGCCTCGGAAAAATAATAGCTAAGTTTAGCAGCTTCGTCCCCTTGTCGTGGCAAGGCAATCAGTGAACTCTACAACGAAACCTTTCCCGAAAATGACTTATTTGTGACTTATGTTACATATTATTTTGAATAAAAATGAAATATCGGTTAAAAAGTCGATCTATTGCCACCAGAGAATTGTCATGAATAAGCCAAAATTACTTGCACTTGCATTTGTTGCATTGAACTTAACTTCAGCAGCCCAAGCGGCCTTGTTAATCCCAAACCACAATAGTGACGTAGTTTTGACCGCACTTGGGGATGACTTCTCAACTTCCGCGCTCAATCTTAATTTCAATTTCAGCTTCTTTGGCAGCCAATTTAGCCAAACCTATATGGGCAGCAATGGCTACCTCACCTTTGGAAACAACTCAACAACCTATTCAAACGGCAGCAGCGCGTCACCAAACAATGGCAAAGCAATTTCTGCCTTGTTTGACGACTTACACGTCTACCACCCAGGAACACTACGCTACAACAACACACGTACGGCCGAGTTTTCAGCCACATGGGACAATATTGGTCAGCATAATCGCGGCACAGATAACGCAGCCAGCTTCCAAGTTGCCGTCTTTGGCAAAGGCAACCGCTTTGGGTATGCCGATGGCACGATTGCTGTTAGCTACGGCAACATCGATACTAAACTAGTTCAAGATGCTACCGCAGGGATCGCCAAAGACTCCACCACTACAATTGCTTGGAACCAAGGTAATAATGCTTACTTAGACTCTGGTGCCAAAGTCCAAGCGGCGCTAGCAGGCAAAACGTTCTACTATGTGCCAACTGGCAATAGCTACACGGTTTCTAATGTCGCCCCAGTACCAGAGCCTGAAACTTATGCCTTGATGGGAATGGGTCTGATCGGTTTACTGGCTGCCCGTCGTCGTCGCGGCCAATAAGCAAATCCATATACAGAAAAGGCGACCTTTGGGTCGCCTTTTTAATTTACGCGCCTCTGCTTAACGAGGTTTGTACTGCCCTGGGGCATAAGCGCGGCTAATCTCGGGTGAGCGCAGCGCCAGATGTTTGGTCGCTCGCCCATTGGTGCGCGCCCGCCATAGCCGAAAACTGCCGCCCTTAAGCTCGGCGCGCATCAGCCGGATAAGCTGCGGCTGGTTGAGGCCATACAAACGCTCAATCGCCTCAAACGGCGTGCGATCTTCCCACGCCATCTCAATAATTCGTGACAGATCACTAGGGCTGAAAGCATGCGCCATCAAGGCACCTCCACATCAAAGATGCGGCAATTTTGTCCATGCAGAGTGGCAAACGTCAAGCATCTACAGCTCACCCATTTCTGCGCACCATTTGCAACAAAATCCCCGCGAAAACCACGCGCGCAATACAACCTATCCAATTGACTAGGCAAAACGCACATACAGCTTTACCCTAAGTAGCATCCCTCGATTGGAATGGAAACATCGCAATGCCAAGCCGTGCCAATACTCGAATTTTACTACTCGACGCCACATTCACGGCACTTAGCTTGGGGGCTTTAGGCTACTACAGCTGGCTGGGCGATTTTTATTCGGCTAGCTTATGCCTGATATTACTAACGATTGCTGGCCGCCATCTGCTAAACGATTGGCAATCATTGCAAATCACCCCAATTAAACTCAGCCTGCGCACCACACGGCGAAGCTGGCGTATCGATACCATTACCTTATGCCTGCTATTGATCGCCACCTTGAACAGTTTGTTGCGCGGCGATCCTCTAATGCTGCCTCTGTTGACTATCGCTGGAGCAATCCTCACCGCTCGTCATTGGCTTAATGGATTCCACTCTCTACACAAACCACGCCATCTCGCAGACAACATGCCATCACCCTTTGGCGAGCTGGAAGCCGAAACTATCAACGGGCAACCACGCTGAACTCAACTGACACACCGAACATTTACAATAAATGAAATTTTATAGAAAATATAAAGGTAGGGAGCCCTCCCCAACTAAGTGCGGAGCGTCAAATGTTTGGCATCAAACCATTGGCTGTAGGATTTATCATATTGGCATCAAGCCAAGTGCAAGCAGCATTAACCACTTTTGAAGGTCAAAACGTCGTTTACCAGATCAATCTGGCGGCAGCCTGGATTAAAAATCTGGATATTGTAATTGAAGGCAACAATTTAAAATTCAACGGGAAAAATCAGCAGCCAATTATGAGCGATAGGCAGATTGGCAATGGCTCTTCCGCCTCCAGCCTCGAAACACTGGATGGCGATATCAAAGTACAAGCAAAAACAGGCTATCAATTAAGCGCAGCCACCGCATTCATGGCCACTAAAAAAGATGCTGAAGGCATCGGAAATCGGTACGCATTTACCCGCAACTGGGCATGGATGAGTACGTCCTTTTCTGCAGCAACAGGCGAGGTTTTAGGTACTAGCGATCATGTAATCAGCTTATTTCGCAATAACCAGCCACAAAATCCGAGCAATATTGTTGGGCCTTTCACACCTAAAGTTTCTGATACCAGAACGACATTCAGTGGTTTTACCAACCAAGCACTTGATACGCCATTTAACATTAATTTCTTCGTTGAAAATCTTGCAGCAGTAGTAGGTACTGATCCATCAGTCCCTTCCTATGCATATACAACAACCAATGCCCTTGGTATTGATCTGCAAGTCGCTCCCGTACCAGAACCAGAAACCTATGCTCTGATGGGAATGGGTCTGCTCGGCTTAGTGGCGGCACACCGCAGAAAATTCAAAGCATAAATCCGGCAGTCAACAGATCAAAAAGCGATCGAAATAGTCGCTTTTGACCGTTTGTACAACGATATCAAGCCTGCTGCGCAGTCGGTAAACCGGCGGTTTCACCCACCGGACGAATCAGGGACAATCTTGCCTTGCCCCTGATAACCCTAACGCGCCCGATCGACGCGAAACCCCGTTTGAAAAAGCCACAGCGAGGCGCCGCAAAACTCGCTGTGCGCTAGCGTCGCGCAGCTCAAACAGGTTGCGGCTTAAAACCTCGCCATGACTTTTTAAAGCGGCGCGGCTCCACGGGCAATTTATGCTAACTAGAAATGGGGTATATCAACCAGAATCAAATCTAGATTGATATATAGAGCAACACGTAGGCATGTATATACAACAATCGTTGGGCACATGGTCTCCCCTGCGGCTGCGCCGAGCGAGGAACAAGCGGCAAGGGAATTCGGCGGGCTCTGTTTTGTTAAAGCCCGCCGCCCTGCCGATTGTCCGCAGTCGAGGGCATCGGCGCAGCCGACGCAGATGCCGGGGGCTGCTTTGGGGTGGAGGGGTATTTGCAGAAGCAAATACCCCTGCCCGTCTGCGCGGCGGAACGCGCATTGAAAACATCGCGCCAACGGCGCAAATACTCCAACTCAAGCACATTCAATACCAATCAGTTAAACTCACACACTGAACTCATTCTGACTTTCAAGCCATGCCCCAACTTTCAGCTTTCTTAATCACTATACTCATTTGCATTAGCGGTGCAACGCTCGCGGGAACCAAACAACTGGCAACTTTTAGCGCAGAACAGCAACTTGAATTAGAAAAGCTAAAGAATGAGCTTTCCAGTAAACAGCAAGAAAATAGTGCAAAAATTGATCTTTTGCAGCAAAGCATTACCGCAAAAAAAGAATACGACAAAGATGTGCTGGAAGGACCAAGAAAATCAATTGATTGGTGGCTAACGGGTCTGACCTTGATTTTGGCTGGGGCAGCATTTTTTGTTTGGCGCACTAAAGAGAAAATCGAAAGTGAATGGAAAGAGCAAAAGGCAGAAATCACCTCGGCAAGTAATAAAGCGATTGCCGAGCTTGATAAAGCGCGCGCAGGACTTGAGCGCGAACTGCGTGATTCGCTTAAGCAATCACGTAGCAAAATTCAAGAGTTGCACCAAGCCGTTTTATATGCGCGACAAATGAGTGACCGAATTTCGGATGTCCATGATGAAGTAAAAGCAATGGTCGTATCATCTGAAGCTAGCCCCGATGAAAAGCAACAAGCGCAAAACTTCAATGAAGCACTGGGTAACACATCCCCACAAGCTGTTCTAATCAGCCATGCGATGGAATTAGAGAGAAAGGCTAAATGGGCAGAAGCAGCAGAAATTTGGAGAGTGCTAACCAAATTAAATGCGGATAACTATCAATTTTGGTTTAATTTGGGCTATTCATTGAATCTTTCCAATGCCCCCCTCCTTTCAGTACTCGAAGCATATGACCACAGCTTTAAAATAAACCCTAAAGAGCCAATGACCTTAAACAATTTGGCTAATACACTAATTCAACTGGCAAAAGAATCATACAACGAAGAAAAATGGAATTATTTCTATCAAGCAGAAGAAAAATTTATCAAAGCCATAGAACTAGAGCCACAACATCATTTTTTCAATGAAAACTACGGGGCACTTCTTTTAGAAATGGCTGCAGCAGCTTCGGGCGAAGATAGAGAAAAATACTTAGTACAAGCAGAAGAAAAACTTAGTGAGCCATGCAATGCAAGTGAAAACTACAAATATAATTTAGCTTGCTTAAGAACAATGCAAGGAAAAATAAATGAAACAAAGAGTCTACTCGAAGAAGCACTTGCTGATGGCAATTTACCTAGCCGAGAAACTCTAGCATCTGATGCAACCCTAACTAACATACAAGAACTAGATTGGTTTAAAAAAATTCTTGCTAGCCTTCCAAATGAAATTACATAGCCACATAAAAAAGCGACCTTCCGGTCGCTTTTTTGTTAATCAATCCAATTACATCTCTTCCAACACCGCAATCCCCAACAAACTCAAGCCCGCCTTCATCGTCCGCGCCGTCAATGCCGCAATCGCCAAACGACTATCACGCACTGCGCCCTCAGACGACAGGATCGGGCACGCTTCATAGAAACGTGAGAATTGCTGCGCCAAATTAAACAAGTAGCCGCACAGTTGATGCGGCTGGCAGGTGTCCGAAACCGACGCGATGATTTCGTCGAACTGCGCCAGTTGCAGCGCGAGTTGTTTTTCGGCTGGCTCGGTGATGACGATTTCGGCGGCGGCGTTGTAGTCGCCGACTTTACGGAATACCGACGCCACGCGCGTGTAGCTGTATTGCAGGTACGGCGCAGTGTTGCCTTCGAAGGCGAGCATTGTGTCCCAGTTGAAGATGTAATCGCTGGTGCGGTTTTTCGATAGATCGGCGTATTTCACCGCGCCAATGCCGACCGCTTGCGCGATACTGCGGCGGGTATCTTCTGCTAGATCAGGGTTTTTGCTACTCACCAGCGCATACGCCCGCTCTACCGCTTCGTCGAGCAATTCAACCAGTTTCACCGTGTCGCCCGAGCGGGTTTTGAACGGCTTGCCGTCTTCGCCCATCATCGTGCCAAACGCCACATGTTCGAGCGCCATATCGGCAGGCGCGAAACCAGCTTTGCGGCTCAGCGTAAACAATTGCTGGAAGTGCAGGCTTTGCCGCGCATCCACCACGTACACGACGCGTTTCAAATCCAGTGTGCGGTGGCGATAGCGGATCGCGGCCAAGTCGGTCGTCGCGTACAAATAGCCGCCGTCTTTTTTCTGGATAATCATCGCTTGTGGCTCGCCTTCCGGATTTTTGAATTCCGGCAGGAACACCACTTGCGCACCTTGGCTCTCTTCGAGCAAACCTGCAGCCTTCAAGTCCGATACCACAACGGGCAAGTCGTCGTTGTAGGCTGACTCGCCACGCACGGCAGCAAGGTCAAGGCCGACGCCGAGTTTGTCGTACACCGCTTGGCAATGATGCATTGAGACTTCAACAAACTGCTTCCACAGCGCGAGCACTTCAGGGTCACCACCTTGCAACTTCACCACATAATTACGCGCGGTATCGGCAAACGCGGCGTCTTCGTCAAAACGCACTTTGGATTTGCGGTAGAAGTTTTCCAGATCGGCCAATTCCAAATCAGCGTCGCCCGATTGACGCGTTTCAACCAGATACGCCACCAACATACCAAACTGCGTGCCCCAATCGCCAACGTGGTTGCAACGCTGTACGTCGTGGCCTGCGAATGACAACACACGGGCAATCGCGTCGCCAATGATGGTTGAGCGCAAATGGCCCACGTGCATTTCTTTGGCTAAATTGGGCGATGAATATTCAACCATTACCTTTTGCGGCGCTGGCTTGTTGATGCCCAAGGCTTCGTCATTGCGCGCGGCTTCAAGGCGCTGCGCTAGGAAAGCTGGCGCGAGATGAATATTGATAAAACCGGGGCCAGCGATTTCAACTTTGTCGGCGATGCCAGCCAGATCGAGTGCAGCAACGACTTTGGCCGCCAGCTCGCGGGGATTGGTTTTGGCGGCTTTAGCAGCGCCCATTACGCCATTGGCTTGAAAATCGCCAAATTCAGGTTTGCTGGATGCCTGAATCACAGCAGGTGCACCCACGGCACCAGCGGCAGCGAGCGCGGCTTCAACGCGTTGCGCCAAGAGTTGAGAAATGGTCAAAGATGCAGTGGTTTGGGTCATAAGAGCGCCTAAAGCTGAGTCGGTGCTTGGATGCGGAAAAACGTCGCATCGAGCCAAAGACGCTATTGTACCCGCTTGCGCGCTAAGCTCAAAAACCCGCCTGAAAAAGCCGCGTCGCGATTTGCTAGGGCTGTAAAGTAAATATGCCATTATCAAGCCCTTGCCTTTTTATCACGCCAAATCAGGGCTGAACGAATACAATTGGTTTGAGTCGTATTAAGGCATACCTTGCATTGTTTGACACCAACGACTGCCAACACAATTACAACCATTTAAAAGGAGCCACGATGCATCATGACACCCCGCTGCTAACCACCTTAGTGCTGGGCCTGGGACTGGCTTATTTATTCGGCATGCTCGCGCAACGCTGCCGGATGCCGCCGCTAATTGGCTATCTGTTCGCTGGGATTGTGGTTGGGCCATTTACCCCGGGGCCGATGGCCAATCAAGCGCTAGCCACCGAGCTGGCCGAGGTAGGTGTAATTTTGCTGATGTTTGGCGTAGGGCTACATTTTTCACTGAAAGACCTGATGAGCGTAAAACGCATCGCAATTCCGGGCGCAGTGATTCAGATTACGATTGCGACGCTGCTCGGGATGGGCTTGGCATGGCTAATGGGCTGGCCGTGGGGCAATGGGCTGGTGTTTGGTTTGTCGCTGTCGGTAGCCAGCACCGTGGTGCTGCTTAAAGCACTGCAAAAATACGAGCTGGAACAAACCGACGAAGGCCGCATTGCAATTGGCTGGCTGATTGTTGAAGACTTGGCCATGGTGCTGATTCTGGTATTGTTGCCCGCGCTGGCCGGCTTGCTGGGCGGCCATAATCCGTATGACACGGGCGATCACAGCTTGTGGAAATTGCTCGGCGTGACTTTGGCCAAAGTCGCCGCCTTTGTGGCCTTTATGCTGATTATTGGTCGCCGTGTTATCCCGTGGGTGCTGGAAAAAACCGTCTGGACGGGCAGCCGTGAGTTATTCCGCCTTGGCGTGCTGGCGATTGCGCTGGGTGTGGCCTATGGCGCTTCGCATCTGTTTGGCGTGTCGTTTGCGCTGGGTGCTTTTTTTGCGGGCATGGTACTGGCCGAATCGGAATTTAGCCACCGCGCAGCCGAGGAATCGTTGCCATTGCGCGATGCGTTTGCGGTACTGTTTTTTGTCTCGGTCGGCATGTTATTTGACCCAAAAATCATCATTGAACAGCCATTGGCCTTGCTCGGTACGGTGCTGGTAATTGTGGTGGGTAAATCGCTGGCGGCGTGGGCGATTGTGCGTGCTTATGGTTACAGCCACCGCGTGGCGGGCACGATCTCGGCGAGCCTCGCACAAATTGGCGAGTTCTCATTTATTTTGGCCACAGTAGGCATGTCGCTGGGGCTACTAAATCGCGATGCCAATGCGTTGATTATTGCCGGTGCGTTAATCTCGATTTTATTTAATCCACCGCTATTTTCGATTCTGGATCGTGCAATGAAAAAACGGGGTATCGCCAGCGAGAACAATGCATAAAAGATTTTGATAGATATACCCCCCAATAAAAAAAGCGCCCGAAGGCGCTTTTTTTATTGGGGCAGCTAGGCTTATTTCACCAAAGCTTTCGCACGCGCTGCTACGTTTTCAGCCGTGAAGCCGAAGTGTTTGAACAGCAATGGCGCAGGAGCTGATTCACCGAAGGTGTCGATACCAACTACATCACCTTCGAGGCCAACATATTTGCGCCAGAAGTCAGTTGTTGCCGCTTCCACTGCCAAGCGTGGTACGCCTGCTGGCAATACTGAAGCTTTGTACGCTGCATCTTGCTTGTCGAACACGTTGGTGCTTGGCATAGACACGACGCGAGCCGCTACGCCGTCAGCAGCCAAGGCTTCAGCTGCTTTCACTGCTACATCTACTTCAGAACCAGTAGCAATCAACACCACTTGTGGCTGAGCTGCATCGCGCAGTACATAAGCACCACGTTTGATGTTAGCGATTTGCTCTTCAGTGCGAGTCTGGAACGTCAGGTTTTGACGGCTGAAGATCAATGAAGAAGGCGTCGTGCGCTGTTCAATTGCATCAGCCCAAGCGACCACTGACTCAACGGTATCCGCTGGACGCCATACATTCATGTTCGGGATGCAACGCAGGGTTTGCAATTGCTCAACTGGCTGGTGCGTTGGGCCATCTTCACCCAGACCAATCGAATCGTGCGTGTAAACGAAGATATTGTTCGTTTTCATCAACGCAGCCATACGCAATGCATTTAGCGCGTATTCGCAGAACATCAGGAACGTGCCGCCGAATGGACGGAAGCCGCCGTGCAGTACCAGACCATTCATGATGTGGCTCATACCGAATTCGCGTACACCGTAGCTGATGTGGTTACCGCTGATTTGGCCGTTTTCTACTTTCAGGCTGCTAGAGCCTTTCCAGTTGGTCAAGTTAGAGCCAGTCAAGTCAGCCGAACCGCCGAGCATTTCTGGCAAGTTTGGTGCGAAGGCTTGAATCGCGTTTTGGCTGGCTTTACGCGTAGCGATGGTTTCTGCTTTGGCATTCACTTCAGCAACGGCAGTTTTCACCAGATCTTGCCAGTTTGCAGGCAATTCGCCTTTCATACGGCGGGTAAATTCAGCCGCTTCCGCTGGGTATTGCGCAGCGTATTTAGCAAACAGGCTGTTCCACTCAGCTTCTGCAGCAGCACCAGCAGCTTTTTTATCCCAACCAGCGTAAACGTCCGCAGGAATTTCAAATGGTGCGTGTGGCCAGCCGATGGCTTCACGAGTAGCAGCAATTTCTGCTTCGCCCAATGGCGCGCCGTGGCAATCGTGGCTAGCGGCTTTGTTTGGTGAGCCTTTACCGATGATCGTTTTGCAGCAGATCAGCGTAGGTTTGCTAGTTTGCGCTTTAGCAGCAGCAATGGCAGCATTCAATGCATCCACGTCATGGCCATCAACACCAGCAATTACGTGCCAGCCGTATGATTCGAAACGTTTTGGCGTGTCATCAGTGAACCAGCCTTCAACGTGGCCATCGATAGAAATACCGTTGTCGTCCCAGAAGGCGATCAGTTTGTTCAGGCCCCAAGTGCCAGCCAACGAACACGCTTCGTGTGAAATACCTTCCATCAAACAACCGTCGCCCAAGAACACATAAGTGTGGTGGTCAACGATGTCCAAACCTGGCTTATTGAACTGAGCGGCCAGCAGTTTTTCTGCCAAGGCAAAGCCCACGGCATTGGTGATACCTTGACCCAATGGGCCAGTCGTCGTTTCTACACCTGGAGTGTAGTGAACTTCTGGGTGACCTGGAGTTTTTGAATGGAATTGACGGAAGTTTTTGATGTCATCCATTGATACATCATAACCAGTGAGATGTAGCAGCGCGTATTGCAGCATAGAGCCGTGGCCGTTAGATTGCACAAAGCGATCGCGGTTAGCCCAAGCTGGGTTTTGTGGGTTAAAGCGCATATTGTTGCCCCACAACGCCAGACCAATTTCAGCCATCCCCATCGGTGCGCCTGGGTGACCTGAATTGGCTTTTTGCACAGCGTCCATCGCCAGTGCGCGGATTGCATTTGCTAAGTCAGTACGCGTTGCTGCCATCACTGTATTCCTTATTGTGTGAAAACGAATTCCTTGCTCAGCCACAGTTTGTCTGAAAACCGTGCTCAAACCAAGGTAAAAAATGGGTGCTGCATTATCGCCGAGCCTAAGCCCAATGGCATAGAGGCGAGATAAAAAAACTACACGCCAGCATTGTAGGATGCTGGCGTGTCATTGATGTTGCTTAAAAACAAACATTCATTGCCTAGGCAAGACGCTTATTCCAAGACATAAGTTCCGGGTGCTGCGCACAGTTTGGCGTGTTTACGGCTCGATAACTTCGGTTTGACTTGATTACCCGAATAAGGACGTAGCCACTCCACCCAATTAGGCCACCATGAGCCGGCCACTTGTTGTTTGCCTTGCAACCAAGCGTCGGCATCTTGGCCTGCGGTGGGAATACCTTGCCAGTAGCTGCGTTTACATTTTGGCCCGGGCGGGTTGATGATGCCAATAATGTGGCCCGAGGTCGATAAGGTAAATTGCACTGGCCCAGAGACCCGATTCACCAAAGTGAAGGTTTGCTTCCAAGGCGCAATATGGTCTTCTTCGGCGCTGACCATATAAATCGGCTGGCTAATCTGCGCCAAATCAATCGGCTGCCCCGCTAGGTGAAGCGCATCGGGCTGCACCAATTTATTGGACCAATACAAATCACGCAAATAGCTGCGGTGCATTTTTTTGGGCATCCGCGTGGTATCCATATTCCAATACAACACATCAAACGCCATCGGTGTTTCACCCAGCAGATAATTACTAGCCCAGTAATTCCAGATCAGGCTATTGCTGCGCAGCAAGCGAAAGCTCGCAGCCATCTCTTTACCATCCAGATAGCCTTTCTTATCCATGATGTTATCAATGAAATCGAGGCCATCTTGATCAATAAACACTTCAATATCACCCGGCCGGGCAAAATCGGTCAATGTGGTCAGCAAGGTAGCGGACTCAACCGGTACATCGGCTAGCACGCCAGCCGCCTTAGCACGATTAGCCCAAGCCAGATAAGTGCTCACTAAAGTGCCGCCAATGCAATAACCCAGCAGATTGACCTTCGGGCTACCCGAAATTTCGCGCGCTACTTCAATAATCTGCGCGACCCCATCGGTCAGGTAATCATCAAGGCTAACATCGGCCATGCTGCTATCGGGGTTTTTCCAGCTAGTCACAAACACCGAGAAGCCTTGGTCAACCAGATATTTGATAATGCTTTTCTGCGGATTGAGATCAAGCACGTAATATTTATTGATCCACGGCGACACCAGCACCAGCGGCACCTTATGCACCGTGGGGGTATTGGCCTCATAATGAATCACTTCAAGCAGTTTACCGCGATACACCACGGCACCTTCCGTAGTGGCCAGATTTTCGCCAACGGTAAACGCATCCAGATCGGTCATCGCAATATCGCCATTGGCCATATCACGCATGAAGTTGTCCAGGCCCTTAACCAGGCTCACACCCTTACTTTCCAATGCCGTGGCCAGCGCAGTTGGATTAGTCAGCAGGAAATTAGTCGGCGCCAGCGCATTAAGCACTTGTCGCAACCAAAAGGCAGAAATGCTGCGTTCTTGTTCATTCAAACCAGGCGTGGCATACAGATTATTTTGCAACCAGCGGGTGTTGAGTAAGTACCATTCTTTCAGGCTGTCCCAAAATGGTGAATCACACCAGATAGGGTCAACAAAGCGGGGATCATCGGGGTGCGGCACAATCACATCGGTATCCGGCTCACCCCAATAGCGCCGCAAGGTAAAACCCTGCAGCCGTACTAGATCATTGGCGTAGCTGGTATAAGCCTGATAGAGCTGGTCTGGGTGCTGTAGCCAGGCCTTTTGTGCTTTTAGCGTGGTTTCCCCTAAGCCAAAGGGATCGAATGTCTGACGCAATTGATGCTGTAACTGCTCAAAACGCTGTTGTTGCTCGGCATAAAACTGAGAAAAAATCGTTTCTGGCATGATCGTGCTCCCCGCAGGCGATATCTCTCAATCTACGCTGCAGTGCAGCATTTTTCAATGCACTTTTGCGAAATTATGCGCCTCGCCTTGCGTGCACGCTCAAAATGCCGCCACAGCTTAGCGGTTTTGCTGCCCAGCTATAGCGCGCGCCAGTTCTAGCCGCTCAACGGTCCCCACATCAAGCCACAAACCTGAGTGCACTGACGCGCTGACTTGCCCCTGCGCCATGGCAGCGCGCAGCAAAGGTGCCAATTTGGCAGGCTGCTCGGGTAGAGTATTGGCAAACAAGGCCGGATGATAAAGACCGATACCGCTGAAAGTGTATTTGATCGCCCCTTCCGACTGCGCCTTGCCGTTGCACAGTGCAAAATCCCCATCCGGGTGTTGCGGCGGATTGGGAACCAAAATCAAATGAGCCAAGATACCTTCGCCTAACGATTGCAAAGTGGCTTGCCCAAAATCGATATCGGTAAAAACATCGCCATTTACAACCAGAAACGGCGCATTACCCAGCAGCGGCAAAGCAGTGGCGATGCCACCGGCGGTTTCCAGCGCGCTGGTTTCGGCGGAGTATTGAATCTGCGCACCATAGGCCACCCCGTCTTGCAAAGCATCTTCGATCTGTTGACCTAGCCATGCGTGGTTGATCACGATCTGATCAATGCCCGACGCGACAAGATGCCGGAGATGCCAGCCAATCAAGGGCGTACCTGCAACATCAAGCAAGGGTTTGGGGGTGAAATCAGTGAGCGGGCGCATCCGCTCGCCCCGGCCAGCGGCCAGAATCATGGCTTTCATGCTTATATCCAGAACATTTGGCTGAGGCGCTTAATCGGCGCAGCCACGACTTAAAATCACCGTCACTTCGGCACAGGATTGGCGCAACGCTTTCCACGGGCGGTACTCGGGCGAATCGTACCAAGCGCGAAATTGAGCTTCGCTGGGAAATTCGTGCACCACCATCAAATTACTGGCAAGCGTACCTTCGAGCACCTCGCCCGCATCGCCTTTAACCAGAAAGCGCCCACCATATTGGGCAATCGAGGCCGCATGTCCAGCAACATATTCGGCAAATCGTGCTGAATCGTTGATTTTAAGGATATTTACGATGCAATATACTTTGGACATGCGGCGCCTCCGAGCATTTGGAACTAGTTAGAAACTAAACCCTGTTTCCACCGGCGTGCCGTGCAAATTGAGCAACAAACGCCCCAGTGGGGTTAGCTCGCGGTAGCGCAGACAAACTTGACGCACATACTCAAACACGCGAGGTTGATCGGCC
This sequence comes from Chitinibacter fontanus, assembly GCF_013423785.1. NCBI lineage: Bacteria > Pseudomonadati > Pseudomonadota > Betaproteobacteria > Neisseriales > Chitinibacteraceae > Chitinibacter > Chitinibacter fontanus. The sequence continues at coordinate 2,337,204 of NZ_CP058952.1, read as the reverse complement.
AGATAGCGATCTTTGCCATCACGGTAATTAAGCCGCGCAAACAGGCCCAAGATTTTGATATGGCGCTGCAAACCCGCCCACTCGAAGGCGCGATAAAAGTCAGAAAAGTCTTCGTGCACAGGCAGGCCGGCATCGCGTGCCATTTCCCAGTAACGTATCACCAAATCCAGCACAAAGGCCTCGTTCCACGTTACATAAGCGTCGCGTAGCAACGACACTAAATCGTAAGCAATCGGCCCTTTCACAGCATCTTGAAAATCAATCACACGCAACTGATCATCTTTGACCATCAAATTGCGTGAATGGTAATCGCGATGCATGAAAACGGTAGGCTGTTGCAACACTTCCAGCGTAATCAGCGCACATGAGCGCTCCCAGATCGCCAACTCTTTATCGGCCAACTCGGTATTAAATTGTTTGCCAAAATACCATTCACGACAGATATCGAGCTCGCGCTGAATAAACGCGCCGTCAAATACAGGCAGCCCCTCATCGAGGGTATGTGCTTGTAGCTGAACCAGGTCATGGATTGCACGCAGATACCATGCTTTGGCATTCTCTTCGTTCAATACACTCGCCAGCGTGGCATCGCCCAAGTCTTCCAATGCCACCAGCCCCAAACTCAAATCCTGCCCCAGCAGCGCAGGCACTGCAGCACCTGCACCAGCCAATTGCGCCTGACGCGCTAAAAATGGCTGCGCATCAAAGCTGGCGGGGTCAAAGTCCATCACAATTAAACTACGATCACTCCAGCTGGCACGCCAATACTGGCGCACACTGGCATCCGCCGCTGCGAGGACGAGGGAAAGCGGAGCTGTACCTTGCTCAGCTTGCAACCAGTTGGTAATTTGTTCTTGTCGGTTCATAGGAAGAATTACTCTCAAATCTGCTAATATCACGCAATTCTACCAGTTAGCTGAACAAGGCCACATGCGGGTGCATCATTCACCACCATTTCACCTCACTATTTTAAAGCTCTCGCTAGCTGCGCTGCCGTGTTTTCTGGCCGCTCACAGCATGGCTCAAAGCCCTGCCGCTACGCCCGAGCCACCTATTTTCATCGAATCGGATCAAGCCAATGTGCAAGAAGGGGATTACACCGAGGCCAAAGGCAACGTCATCATTAATCGCGACGCGGTCGAGATTAAAGCGGACTGGGTGAAATACCAGCAACAGACCGATATGGTGCATGCCGGTGATAAGGTCACGATGGAAAAAGACGGCGATACCCTCACCGGTAAGCGCTTAGATATTGCAGTGACAGCGCGCGAAGGCGAACTGGAAGATGCAACCTACTTGATGGGCCAAGGCATGGCACGCGGGGAAGCGGTCAAAGTGTTGTTTGAGGGTAAAGACAAATACCGCATTCAAACGGGCTCAATGACGACCTGCACACCCGAGCAAAATGCTTGGTTTATGCATGCCAAAGAAATGCAGCTGGACTATACGCAAAACTATGGGCAAGCCTGGCACGGCTGGTTGGAGTTTCAATCTGTACCAGTATTTTATTACCCATGGATCGATTTCCCGCTCGATGGCAGCCGTAAAACCGGCTTTCTAATGCCGAACTTTAATTACAGCAATACCAATGGCTTTGAGTTCACCCAGCCGTTTTATTGGAATATTGCGCCCAATTACGATGCCACGATTTTCCCAAGCTACTTCAGCAAACGCGGGCTGATGCTGGGCGGCGAATTTCGCTATCTCCAGCCTGAATTTAGAGGTCAAGTGAAGCTTGAAGGCATTAACGATAGCATGACCGATGATCGGCGCTATAGCGTGCTATTTCAGCACAGCCAGCAATTGGCAGACCGACTGCGACTGGACTTGAACTACCAGCGAGTTTCTGACGATTACTACTTTAGCGATTTTGGTGATCGTCTAGCGGTTGCTTCGCAGGTGAATCTGCCGCAGGAAGCGGTGCTGTCTTATAGCGGCAGCAACTGGTCTACGTATCTCCGCGCGCAACAATATCAAACGCTGCAAACTAGTAGCACGTTAGTCGAAGAGCCGTATAAACGCCTGCCTCAATGGTATGGCAGCTATACTCCAAATCTTGGCGGCGGTACGCAAACCAGCGTCACAGCAGAAGTAACTCGCTTTGGCCATGACATCAAAACACAAGGCGACCGCAGCTGGATTTATCCAACAGTGAGCCTGCCTCTAGCCAATCAGTACAGCTTTATTACGCCCAAAATTGGCGTGCATGCGACGCACTATCGAAGTGAAACTGGGACTGGGCAAGACTTAGGTAGCGAAGACCGCGTATTACCGATCGCCAGCGTACACACCGGCTTATTCTTTGAACGCGAAGGCAGTTTATTTGGCAGCAATATTGTTCAAACTTTGGAACCACAACTGTATTATTTGTACGTACCATTCAAAGATCAGTCGCACCTGCCAAACTATGACAGTGGTGAAACCGATCTGTCTTGGTCATCGCTGTTTTCCGAAAACAAATATTCCGGCAACGATCGCATTAATGATGCCAACGAAATTACTTTAGCACTCAGCAGCCGAGTGTTTGATGATGATAACGGGGTAGAACGCTTTTACGCGGGCTTAGGACAACGCATTTACTTATCGTCTCCTAAGGTTGGCATTAGTACGACCAATAGCACTAATGATGTGAAATCATCGGATTTATTGCTAATGCTGGGTGGAACACTGCCGTATGACATTCGTGCAAGCTATACCCTGCAACAAGATTTGCGCAACGACCGCACGGTACGCGCGGATCTGAATTTCAATTGGTCACAAAGTGATTTTAAATCGCTAAATCTGCGTTATAGCGTGAACCGGATTAGCAAAACCGAGCAGCTGGATGCCAGCGGTCAGTGGCCACTGGGCGGCGGTTGGTATGGTGTAGCCCGCTACAACTACTCGCTCAAAGATAATCAATCGCTAGAGGCACTAGCAGGGCTTGAATATAATGCCGGATGTTGGGCATTGCGCTTGGCAACCCAACGTTATATCCGCACAGATCAAAAATACAAATTAAACTACTTCCTCTTATTGGAACTTGGTGGTTTGGCAGGGATAGGGATGAACCCAATCTCAGTATTGCGTCAATCCATTCCCGGCTACGCCGACACTTACTCTTCGCCCAAACTGCGTTAATAGGCATCGTATGACATTTAGTCTGATATCAGGTAAAAAACTCAGCGCCGTATTATTGGCAGCGCTTCTGAGCCACGTCGCATTGGCCGAGGTGGTCACCGTTGATCGTGTCGTTGCGGTAGTCAATCGCAATGCAATCACTCAAGTAGAGCTTGATCATAAAGTGGCAACGATCAAAGCTAACCTTGAGCGCCAGAAAATCAAACTCCCTCCTGACGAGGTACTGCAACAGCAAGTGCTGGATCGGATGATTCTTGATCAGGTGCAAGTGCAATACGCCGATAAAATCGGGCTACGGGTTGATGATAAACAGCTAGAAATGGCAATCAATAATCTGGCCGAACAAAACCAGCTCTCAGTGCCAGAGTTTCGCAAACGCTTGGAAAGCACTGGCGTGACTTGGCGCCAATTTCGCGATGATATCCGCCAAGAAATTCTACTTGGCCGCCTGAAAGAGCGTGAAGTTGACAGCAAAGTGGTGGTGACAGAATCGGAGATCGATGACTATCTGAAAGTCTCGGCCGGCAAGGCCAAGATGGAATATGATTTGGCGCAAATCCAGATCAACATTCCAGAAAATGCAAGCCCAGAACAAATTGCGGCTAAACGAGCGCGTATTCAGGCTGCTCGCCAAGAAATCGAGGGCGGCAAATCATTTGCTACCGTAGCGGCAAGTTACTCAAACGACCCGAATGCCACCAAAGGCGGTACCTTAGGTTGGCGTCCGGCGGGCTCTTTGCCACCAGCCTTCACGGCCTTGCTCGATAAGCTTCAGCCTGGTGAATACACCGATATTGTTCGTACCCCGGTTGCCTTCCATATTTTCAAATTGGTCGACAAGCGCAGTCAGGAAGAGCGTGTCATCGTCAAACAGACTCATGCACGACATATTCTGATCCGCAGCAATGAAGTCATCTCCACCACCGATGCGCGCCAGAAATTACTCCAAATGCGCGAGCGCATTGTTGCCGGGCAAGATTTTGCTGTGATGGCCAAATCATTCTCTGATGACACCAGCGCAAGCAAAGGTGGCGACTTGGGCTGGCTCAATCCTGGTGAAACAGTACCCGCGTTTGAAGAAGCAATGAATGCGCTAGCGCCCAATGAAATTAGCATGCCAGTGCAATCGCCATTTGGCTTTCACCTGATTCAGGTGCTTGAACGCCGCGATCAGGACGTCACCCAAGAACAGGCACGCTTTAAAATCCGCAAAGAATTGGGTCAGCGCAAAGCGGAAGAGCAATACGAAGACTGGCTGCGCCAATTACGTGATCGCGCACGCGTTGTCACCCGACTGAAGGACGAGTAATGTCACAGCAAGCACTGGCGATCACCACAGGAGAGCCAGCAGGTATCGGCCCAGAGATCACATTGCAGATGGCTCTAGGACAAATACCCTGCCCGATCGTCATTCTGGCAGATCGTCAGCTGCTATTCGCTCGGGCGGCACAACTGGGCTTGGATGTCGGCCGCGTCGCAGCGTGGCCCGACTACGACCCAACTCAGCCAGCCCTGGTTTCGATACTGCACATTGCGCTTGCCACTCCGAGCATCGCCGGCCAACTGGAGCCGCGTAATGCCAGCTATGTGCTCGCACTGCTTGATCGTGCGACCCAAGGCTGTGTAAACGGTGAATTTGCCGCGATGGTGACCGCACCAATCCACAAAGGCGTGATTAACGAAGGCATTCACGGTGATGGCAAGGGGTATTTCTCTGGACACACCGAATACCTTGCCGAGCAGACCAATACTCCGCAAGTCGTAATGATGCTCGCCGGTGAATATGGCAATCAACAGCAGATGCGCGTGGCGCTGGCCACGACACACCTGCCATTGAAAGATGTGCCCGCCGCATTAAATGCTGCATCACTCACCACTACTTTGCGTATTTTGGATGCTGATTTACGCAGCAAATTTGGTATTGCTGCGCCGCGCATTATTGTCGCGGGTCTCAATCCGCATGCTGGCGAATCCGGTCATATGGGGCGTGAAGAAATCGATGTGATTATTCCGGTGCTAGAGCAATTGCGCACCGAAGGCCTGCATTTGATCGGCCCACTCCCTGCCGATACGCTGTTTAATCCGCCCATCCTGGCGCAAGGTGACGCAGTGCTGGCGATGTACCATGATCAAGGTCTGCCGGTGCTTAAATTCGCAACCTTTGGCGCGGGCATTAATATCACGCTGGGTTTGCCGATTATTCGCACCTCGGTCGATCATGGCACCGCACTGGATCTGGCAGGCACAGGCAAGGCCGATATCGGCAGCCTGATCGCGGCGACCCAGCTTGCGGCACAATTATCAACTCATTCATTTGCATAGCCTGGCTACGACAGCGTGCCGTCACCAACGCACCGCTGCAAATCCAAGCACTGCCCATTAGGACAACATGGCACATATTCCACGCAAACGTTTTGGCCAAAACTTTTTGCAAGACCAAGGCGTGATCGCCAGCATTATCAACGCCGTTGACCCACACAAAGAAGACGCGATTGTCGAGATTGGCCCCGGCCTAGCCGCCTTAACCATTCCACTGATGGCGCGCGTACCACAACTGCATGTGGTGGAAATCGACCGCGATATCGTCGCACATTTGTCGGCGCGTTATACCCCAGAGCAGCTCGTGATTCACAATTGCGACGCGCTGATGTTTGATTTTGGCGCTTTGGCGCGCGAGATTGCGCCGGGTGGTCGGATTAAGCTGGTCGGCAACCTGCCCTACAACATCTCCACACCGCTGCTGTTCCATCTGGCCAGCTTTGGCGATGTGATTTACGACATGCATTTTATGCTGCAAAAAGAAGTGGTCGATCGCATGGTGGCCGAACCGGGCACGACCGATTACGGCCGCTTGTCCATCATGCTGCAATACCGCTACCTAATGGATCACATCATTGATGTGCCACCAGAAAGTTTCGATCCGCCGCCCAAAGTCGATTCAGCCGTGGTGCGTATGGTGCCTTATGATGTGTTGCCACACCCCGCCAAAGACGAAGAACATCTTCGCAATCTGGTACAAACAGCGTTTGCACAGCGCCGTAAAACCATCCGCAATAATCTGAAAGGCATCGCCAATGATGAAGTCTTGGCAGCAGTCGGCATCGAGCCGAGCATGCGGCCAGAGAATGTTAGCGTGGCACAATATGTCGCGCTATCAAACGCACTGAAAAACTAGGGTTTTCCCCGCTAGGCTTAGCCCCCAGAAGATTGCAGAATCAAAGGCTTGATTGATGAATACGAACACCAGCATGATCCGCTTCCAGCAAGTTAATAAATGGTATGGCCCCCACCACCATGTACTTAAAAACCTCAATTTTGAAGTTAAGCAGGGTGAAGTGGTTGTTGTGTGCGGCCCGTCGGGCTCGGGCAAATCCACGCTGATTCGTACCATTAATCAGCTTGAAGCGATTAATGACGGTGAAATCTGGGTCGATGGTATTCAGGCGAACAACCCCAAAACCGACATCAATAAACTGCGCGAAGAAGTAGGTTTTGTCTTTCAGCACTTCAACCTTTACCCGCATTTATCGGTACTGGATAACATCACGCTCGCGCCGATTCAGGTCAAGAAACAATCCGTTGAAGAGGCCAATAAAAAGGCGCTCGAATTACTCGAGCGCGTTGGCCTTGCCCATAAAAAAGAGGCTTACCCAAGTAATCTATCCGGTGGCCAGCAGCAACGGGTGGCGATTGCACGTGGTTTGGCGATGAACCCTCGCGTCATGCTGTTTGATGAGCCGACCAGCGCACTCGACCCGGAAATGATCGGCGAAGTGCTGGAGGTGATGAAGTCGCTAGCTGAGTCGGGCATGACCATGATGGTGGTCACGCATGAAATGGGCTTTGCGCGTGAAGTGGCTGATCGGGTGATTTTCCTCGATCACGGCGAAATTCTGGAAGACACCACGCCAGAAGCGTTCTTCACCGCGCCAAAAACCGAACGGGCGCAACAGTTCTTGCGCCAGATTCTGGCCCCGATGCATCAATAATACCCCCTCAGCGTATACACCCTAAAGCCAATCATTTGATTGGCTTTTTTAATATACCCATCACTCGAAAAGCATTCAGCGCCCATCTGATTTTGAACTAAAATCAAACAAAATTGCGGGAGTCCTTATGCAGATGCCATCCTTCATTGTGGCCATGCTACTTAGTTCGTTCGCCATAGCGAGCGAGCAGATCGTCATCTATTCACAATATGACTATCCCCCCTTCTGGTACCCCGATGGCAGAGGATTAAGTCAGGACCTGGCCAAAGCGCTCACCGAACATAGCAAAGGGCTGTATCGCTTTGAAGTGCAAATCCTGCCTCGCAAACGATTAGATAAACTACTGGAGGAGCCCAACTGGCAGGGCTTGATACCCTGGGTTTCCCCTGTCTGGTTTAGGGACGAAAGTAAATCTCGCTATGTTTGGACTAGCCCGCTGATGCAGGATGCGGATTTGGTTATTAGCAGTCACAGCGTGCAGTTTGATACCCCGGAAAGCCTGCAAGGGCTGACGCTAGGCGGGATTTTAGGGCATCGCTATGCGGAATTTGAAGCACTCATTAATGCAGGAAAAATACTGCGCGATGATGCGCCAAACCAAGAAATGAATTTTAAAAAGCTACAGGCAAAGCGCGTCGATTTTCTCTTTGCACCCCACAGCAGCTGGATTGAACTAAAGCTCAACAACCCTGCTACAGTTCAAGGCTTGCTCAGTGCCAACAAACCACGCAATCGCTACGAACGGCTAGTGCTGATCAGCCCTAACAATCCCGCCCTAAGCAAATATGTGGTTAAAACTGTAGATCAACTGAGCAAAGATCCAGTTTGGCAGGCAAAAATCCACCCGTATAACTACCAAAGCAAATAACTGCATACCTTACCAGCAGATACCCTACCCTAATAGCATTATAGTTTTCCGGTAAGCCCCAGACGCATCCACAGCTCAGCCACCCCGCAAGGAACTGGCTGGCTGAAATAGAAGCCTTGCATATAATTCACGCCCAAGCCTTGCAAAAAGCGGACGGTTTCCAGACTTTCAACGCCTTCAATCACCAGATCCAGCTGCAATCCTTGCGCCATTTGCGCAATGGCTTGCATCACCCGCCGCCCCTCATCAGTGTGGAGTCGCTGCGAGAATGACACATCGACTTTGAGCATTTTGGCCGGCATTTCATGTAGCTGGGATAGCGATGAGTAGCCGGTGCCAAAATCATCAATCGCCAGCACGAAACCCGCATCGCTAAGCTGGCGTAAATGGCGCATTTGCCGCGCATAATCGGTCAATGCCACGCTTTCAGTGACTTCAACGATCACATCACTGGGGCGCAATTTAAATTGACTGAGGCGCTCCACCAAGCTGGTAACAAAAGTGGGCAGATACAACTGGCTACGCGAGACATTAATCATCAGCTTTTGGCTTAGGCCCGAATCGCGCCAGTCGCGCAATTTGGCAAACGATTGCAGCATGATCTGCTCGGATAATTCCTGAATCAGGCCGACTTTCTCAGCCATTGGAATAAACAACTCAGGGCTGATCCAACCACTCTTATCGTCCATCCAACGTGCCAATGCTTCAACTGCAATAATCTCGCCAGTGCGGGCATTTACGATCGGCTGATAAAAAACTTGCAGCCCGCCATGCCGGATCGCGCTCGAAAGCCGCGATTGAATCGCAACATGCTCACGACCCAGCGCCTTGAGATGGACAATATCGCTGTAGAAACACACGCTATTACGCCCTGCATGCTTGGCGTGGTACATCGTATGGTCAGCCGCGGAGAGTAGCTCCTCGCCACTTTCTGCGTTATCAGGGTAAATGGCAAAGCCAACCGAAATGGTCGGCTGGGTTTCCATACCATTGATGATCATGCTCTGGCGAGCAGCCAAACGCAGCTGCTCGGCAATCCCCGCCAACTGCTTTTGGCTTTCAACATCGGGGACCAGCGCCACAAACTCATCACCGCCCCAGCGCGCCAGTAGGGCATTTTCTGGCAAGGCATCGCGTAAGCGTTGCGAGAGAAGCACCAGCAAATCATCGCCGGTTTTATGGCCAAAGGCATCGTTGATTTGTTTAAAATGATCCAAATCGACAAAGCCCAGCCCCACTTTGCGATGCTCACGCGCGGCCTCATCGATAGCACGATGAATCTCGTTATCCAGCAACAAACGATTTGGCAGATGCGTTAAGCCATCGTAGAGCGCCATATGCGTGATGTTTTGCTCATTTAAATGCGCCACCGTGACATCACGGAGCACGCCACGCAATGCCGTCGCTCGCTCATCAGGGCCAAAATGAGTAATCAGGCGCAGCTCAACCCAGATAAAATCGCCATCCGCACGCAAAAAGCGAAAACGCTCGCTGGTCGCGGTTTTGGATTTGAGTTGTTTCTCGATCAACTGGGTAACACGGGATAAATCCTCTGGAAATACCCAAGAACAAAGTGAGCGGCCTAAATCTTGCGTCATCGACCGCGGCTCAATACCACGCAACTGTGCCCATGCGCCGGTGGCCTCGATCAAACTACCGTTTGGCAATAAATCAACGATCGCCTCTTCAAGCAAATTCAGGGTTTCGAGCATGGTTTTCTTGCGCGCGGCATCATGCATCAAAGCCGAAACATCCTGCAACAACACCACGGCACTGCGCTTTTGCTCATCACCTAAGGGCTGAACTCGTACCAGCAGGCAAATATCGAGCTGGGAGAGCACGCAATTAAATTGCTTGCTCACCTGCCCTGACAAAATACTGGGTAGGTAACGAATCAATTCATGCGCCAATTCATATGGCAAAACAGCGGCCATTGGCCGATCTAGCAAGGTTTCGGCGGCCGGCAAGGCAGGATGACCCGACCAGACATGACGAATCACACCATGTTCATCCAGTTCAAACACCATATCCTGAGTTGCGCCGACCAACGCACGCAGGCGCTGCTGATTGGCCATGGCTTCAGCTTCTAGCTTGGCTTTACCCAGTGATTGCGCTACATGATTAGACAGCATAGCCAGCAAACGCAGCTCAATCGAATCGCGCGCACGACTATCATCATCATTCAAAAAGGCCAAAAACCCGAATAACTCACCGCGTTGCAGCAGTGGAATACACAGCAACTGCCGTATCCCCACCTGAGCCAGCAACATCTGCTCGGCTAACGGCAATTCCAGCAGTGATTTATTCAATACCATACCCACAGCAAGGGTATCTGCCAGTAGGGAATACTGGTCATAATCCAGTGACAAAAACGGGGTGGGGGTATATTCCAGCAAATGGAAATCGGCATCTCGCCATGCGGCCACTAATTTTGCCGATCGTCCTTGCTCATCGTTTAAATACAAACCAGTCATACTACTGCGCGAAGCAATGCCCAGCACTTGCAGCATTTCGACTAGGTACTCAGGGTTATCCGGATGCGCAAGAATGCTCACCACATTATCAAATGCGTTGAAATAGGTATGGTAGGTACCCAGCGCTTGCTGTTCAGAGCTGGCCAAACCAGAAAAAGCAATTGAATCAGACAACAAGAAGAAACCCTCGAGTCAAAATTTGGTCAGTTTTCGCTTAATGCAAACGTAAAACGGGAATTCATTCGAATTCCCGTTTTACTGGTCAAAACATTTTATTCTTTTGCTGGCGGTGGAATCAGCACTTCGCTGTAACCGCACTCTTTTTGTGGGCATACCTTTTCAGTACCGCGACGCTTAGTCACTTTGATCGTCATAATCGGCCATTTACATTGCGGGCAAGCCTCCGCCACTGGCGGATTCCACGTTGCATATTTGCAATCCGGATAGGTATTGCACGAATAGAACATTTTGCCATAGCGGCTCTTACGCTCGATCAGGCTACCTTTATGGCATTCCGGACATTCGATACCGGTGTCTTTGGGTTTTTCCAATGGCTCGATATGCTTGCACTTCGGATAATTGGAACAGCCAATAAACTTACCATAACGCCCCACCTTAATGTGCAAGGCTGATTCACATTTCGGGCAAGTACGATCGGGCACCACTTCGGGCTCGAGCGGCGCAGCGTTCGGATCATCGCCAATATTGCGCGTGTAATCACACTCAGGGTACGAGCTACAGCTAATAAAACGCCCACGACGACCCAAACGAATCGAAAGTTTATGCTTGCCACATTTCGGGCAATCTTCATCCATCGCTTCGTGCGTTACTTCGGCACGCGATAAAGCCTGCTTTTCTTCACACTGCTTATGGAATTTCTTCCAGAACTCGTCCAGTACCGGCACCCACTCACGCGAGCCAGTCGAGATCTCGTCGAGCTTGTCTTCCAACTTGGCGGTGAAGTTGTAATCCACGTATTGCGTGAAGTGCTCGGTGAGGAATTTATTCACCACTTCGCCAGTATCGGTCGGCGTGAAGCGCTTTTTGTCCAAGATCACATATTCGCGATCTTTCAGCGTATAAATAATCGATGCATACGTTGAAGGGCGGCCAATGCCGAATTCTTCGAGCGATTTGACCAAGCTCGCCTCAGTAAAGCGCGGAGGTGGTTGCGTGAAATGCTGCTCACCGAAGATCTTTTCGACCGGCAGCACATCGCCTTCAGTCAAGACCGGCAGACGCGCTTCGTCTTCATCATCCTCGACGTCATCTGCGTCTTCCTGATAAACGGCGATAAAGCCTGGGAATACCAAGGTCTGGCCAGTGGCGCGGAACAGGTTTTCTGCCGTCCCCACCGCAATATCAACCGCCACGGTATCAAACTTAGCGGGTGTCATCTGGCACGACAGCGTACGTTTCCAGATCATTTGGTAGAGCTTAAATTGCTCAGGCGACAGAAATGTTTTGACCGATTCTGGCGTGCGCAAGATAGAGGTCGGGCGAATCGCCTCGTGGGCTTCTTGCGCGTTTTTGGCTTTATTTTTGTAGGTAATCGGCGCGTTAGGCAGATATTCTTTATCAAAATTCGCCGAAATATAGTCGCGAATCTCGGCCAGCGCATCGTTCGACAAGGCCACCGAGTCGGTACGCATATAGGTGATCAAACCGACGGTTTCACCGCCTAGATTCACCCCTTCGTACAGCGATTGCGCCGTGCGCATCGCACGATCGGTGGTAAAGCCTAGTTTACGCACCGATTCCTGTTGCAATGTCGAAGTTGTAAATGGCGCAGTTGGGCTACGCGATTTCTTTTTCTTCTCAACCGCATGTACAACGGCATCTTTGCCTGCCAAGCCATTCAGAATCGTGGTTTGCTCAGCTTCATTCGGAATATCAAACTGGTCGAGTTTTTTACCTTGCCAAGTGGTGAGCTTGGCAGCCACTTTGCTACGGCCTTTTTTGGTATCGAGATGAATCGTCCAATATTCTTGCGCATTAAACGCGCGGATTTCGTTCTCGCGCTCACAAATCAGGCGCAGCGCCGGGCTTTGTACGCGACCAGCCGACAAGCCGGTACGCACTTTGCGCCACAGTAGCGGCGACAGATTGAAACCAACCAGATAATCGAGCGCGCTGCGTGCTTGCTGCGCATTGACCAGATTGAAATCCAAATCACGTGGATTGGCGACCGCATTGAGTACCGCCGACTCGGTAATCTCGTGGAACACCACGCGTTTAAACTGCTTTTCTGGTTTCAGCAGTTTTTTAGCTTTTAGGATTTCCAGAATATGCCAAGAAATTGCTTCACCTTCGCGGTCCGGATCGGATGCAAGGTAAACGTTATCCGCCTGCTCAACGGCATCGCAAATCGCATCGACGTGCTTTTTATTCTTGTCGATCACCTGATACTTCATTTTGAAGTCATTTTCAGGATCAACCGAACCATTTTTACGGACTAAACCGCGCACGTGACCGTAGGAAGCCAAGATCTGGAAATCTTTGCCTAAGTATTTTTGCAGCGTCTTCGCCTTCGACGGCGACTCTACGATTAAGAGATTTGCGGGCATGGTTCCCCGTTATTTAGATTCAATAGTTTTAATGGTCTTTGTGCCCAATGGTGGCGCTTTAAATTAATGCAGCGCAGCACCATCACGGCCAAAGAGGAGGTCTTCGATCAGGAGATTAGACAATGCGTCACGCTTTTGCCAAATCACCATCAATACAATCAGTTTAATTCGCTCGGCACTCACCTCGCCCTCAGGCTCACGCCAAACTCGATCGAGCACCAATTCACGTTCACCGGCAGTCAAAATTTTGGCTGCATCAAGTGAAAACAAAAATTGGGCGGCTTCATCGCTAAATCGGGCCAGCTCCATCGGTTGCAAACTACGCAATACACCTGAGTGTGAATCCAACGCACGATAAGGCGTGACATCAATCTGTTTTAATTCACCCAGCCACGCTAGCGCATCATGAATATCTTCGCCTTCGAATCCGGCCAACGACAGTTTTTTTGCCAATTGCGACACATCCGGCAGGCCATCGGCGTTGTAAAACTGCTCAAAAAGGTAGGCCAGCACTTCTAGCATAATCAGCTTCTCACAGCCCCTGCGAGCCTTTGGTAACGATTACCCGGCAAGCAAGACAACTGCCCTTCTAATTCCAAACCCAACAGAATCGCGCACAGCGCCTCGCTAGTCAAGCCAGTTAGCTCAATCAATGCGTCAAAATTGATTGGATCCCAGCCCATTTTGCTCAAGACAGGGTCATTGGAATGATTTTCTACTACTTCAGAATGGGCTGGTTTTTTGGTTAGATTAGGGAGTGAAAACAGACTCAGTGGTGCGGCAAGTTCATCAAAAATATCGGCCCCAGACTCAACCAATTTGGCACCATTCTTAATCAAATGATGACATCCTTTTGCCAGAGGAGAATGAATCGAGCCCGGAATAGCAAACACTTCGCGCCCCAACTCAACCGCCTGACGAGCGGTTATTAATGACCCACTCCCCAAAGCAGCTTCAACCACCAAACAACCCAGACCCAATGCTGCAATCATTCGATTACGCCGTGGAAAATGCTCAGCTTTGGGCGGAGAACCTAAAGCTAATTCAGACAGAATCAAACCATTATTAGCCAATTCATGTGCCAGCGTGCGATTTGTAGCTGGGTACACTCGATCTAAGCCCGTTCCAACAATCGCGATACTTGAGCCTGTATTTGCCAAACCGCCACGATGCGCAGCCGCATCTATACCACTAGCTAAACCACTAATAATGGTGATCGCGTGTAAAGATAAATGCTGCGCAAAAGCTTCCGCGTTTTGTATGCCCTGTGCACTGGCATTACGACTTCCAACGATGCTAATTGCTGGCCGATCCAACAAAGCTAGATTCCCCATGGCATACAGCAATGGGGGAGCATCGGGCAGATCAAGTAGTTTCTTGGGATAACGGTCATCCGCCAGAGTCAAAATGGCACAATCAGTTCGCTTTACCCATTCGATTGCAGCACTTAGTTGTGGCAGATCACGCTGCTGATTGGCGTGGATTTCAACCGCAAGCGGCCGTGGCACGTATTGCACCAAAACATCCAATGGTGCCGCCAAAATAGCAGCGGGCTCCCCAAGAGCCCGCAATAACTGGATCTGTCCCCGCGGGCCTAAGCCATTGACTAAGCTCAGGCGTAACCACGGGATCAACTCATCCATATCCAGCAAGGATTACTCCGTTGCTGCCGCTTGTGCGTTGACTAGATCCCCCGTATTCACTGGCATCGTGCTATCTAACACCAAGCCGTATGAAATATTCGGGAATACACGATAAATAAACAAGTTTGCGTTTTTGATTGGCGGAGTCATGCGATCTGGCTCTGACTTCTCTTCTTTTTTAACCATTCGCGGCGCTTTATAGGTAAAGAACACAGTACCGACATCCACACCATCGAGCGCACCTTTATTGATCACGACCGTCATCAAAGAGCCTACGTCACTTACACCACCATACGTCGAGGCGACTTTCCCTTCGATCGCCTGTTGCGGCAGGTGAGGAGCATAGTTGAGGAAAGTTTTTTCTGGCGATTTAACCATGCGATCGCCAATTTGGATCTCGCGGAATGATGTAGCCACCTGCAATGTTTGCACGTCTCCAACTTTACGCACCACCACATCGCCCAAGTAAATCACTTCCATACCTAATGACTCTTTTGGGTTGTCCGGGTTCATAATTTCTTTACCCTGACGGAATACTTGGTAGGTTTCACCTGCCTCAATATCAGTCAAACCAACCGCATAGATTTGATCATTGGTGGTATACATCACTCGATCATCTGGACCGGCTGCAATGCGTGGTGCCGCTTTAAAGCTAGCCATATCCATAATCAAAGGCTTGTAAAGGAAAGGCTCAATCGACGTCATTGCAATACTTGGCGTAGCATCACCTTCTAGGCTACTAATACGAACCCGCGGGCTTAACTTACCGTTACCGCCCCGTCCATCCGCTTTGGCATTTTTCAGTAGACGCAAACAAGGCTTGCCATTGCAATTACCGAGTACAATTACGTCACCGGGATAGATCCAGTGCGGATTTTTAATTTCTGCCTTATTGAGCTGCCAAATTTCCGGCCAGCGCCACGGCTGCTTCAAAAACTTACCCGAAATGCCCCATAGCGTATCGCCTTTTACTACCGTGTAACTTTCCGGTGCATTGTCCGCGAGCTTGAGTTCATCCGCGAATGCCGCGCCAGTCATGAAACCAGCGGCCAAAAGAAAGGATATAATTGATTTACGCATAGTGTGAGCCCAGTTCTCGCCGTAAGTGCAGCAAGTAAATTTTCGATTTGGATAGGTCCAGTGGATAATATGCAGCCCTATTCAAATTTCTATATGATGAATTAAGCTTAAGCAATAATTAACCGATTCTGCATCACAAACTTTTGGTCTAGCAAGCAAAGATGGCAATTCTTAATATTTTGCACTACCCCGACGAGCGTTTGCACACAGTTGCACAGCCGATTACCCATTTTGATGCGGCTTTACAACGCCAAATCAACGATATGGCTGAAACCATGTACGCAGCGCCCGGTATTGGCCTAGCCGCGACCCAAGTCGATTTTCATTATCGCTTGGTCGTGATTGATATTTCCGAAAACAAAGACGACTTGCTCGTACTGATCAACCCGGAAATTATAGAACGCGATGGCATCACAACCTATGAAGAAGGTTGCTTGTCAGTGCCCGGCATTTATGAAGAAGTTGAGCGCGCAGAACGCATTAAAGTCAAAGCCCTCGACGCACAAGGCCAGGCATTTGAATTTGATGCAGATGGCTTACTAGCCATTTGCGTGCAGCATGAAATCGATCACTTGGATGGCAAGGTTTTTGTTGAAAAACTGTCACGCCTCAAGCTCAATCGCATCGTACAAAAGCTCAAAAAACGCAAAGCAATGTAAATCCCTGCCGGCGATTAGCCTGCGACTTTTGATCGACAACGAGTGTCATTGAACTTATGAAAATAATCTTTGCCGGTACGCCCGATTTTGCTGCCAGCGCACTGCAAGCTTTAATTGATGCAGGCCATGAAATAGTCTTAGTGTTAACTCAGCCAGATCGCCCAAGTGGGCGCGGCATGAAGCTCACGGCCTCTGCAGTGAAAGAAGTCGCCATTGCCAACCAGATTCCAGTGTATCAACCAGAGAAGCTACGTACGGCTGAGCAGCAAGCGCCACTACAGGGTATTGAGGCAGACGTCATGGTGGTTGCTGCCTATGGCATCATACTCCCGCAAGCGGTGCTTAATTTGCCACGTTTGGGCTGCCTAAATATTCATGCCTCGCTACTGCCACGCTGGCGTGGTGCAGCGCCGATTCAGCGCGCTATCTTGGCCGGGGATGCCGAAACGGGCATTACGATTATGCAAATGGATGCCGGCCTCGATACCGGCGACATGCTGTCGATTCACCGCACCGCCATTGAAGCCACCGATAACGCGACTAGTCTGCACGACAAATTAGCCGTTCAAGGCGCGCAAGCCATCGTCGCTGCGCTGGCTGATCTACCGCACTTACAAGCCCATCGTCAGACTCAGCCCGAGCAAGGCGTCACTTACGCCGAAAAGCTCAAAAAAGAAGAAGCACAGATCGACTGGCAGCAAGACGCCAAGCAACTGGATCGCATGATCCGTGCCTTTAACCCCTTCCCCAGCGCACAAACCAGCTTGCAAGGCGTGGCAATCAAAATCTGGCAAGCCAGTGCGTGCGACAGGCAAGGCCAAGCAGGTCAGATTCTAGCGTTAGAAAAAGAAGCCATAGTGGTGGCCTGCGGCCACGGCGCGCTGCGGATTACTGAATTACAAAAAGCCGGTGGCAAACGACTGGGTGCGCAGGCATTTTTGGCCGGTAATGAATTAAGCGTTGGTCAATTTTTCGGCCAGTAAGCAATACAATCAAGAAGGGTATATTGATCAAAAGCAGATCATTATTAAGCCTTATCAACATACCCAAGCAACCGGATGTCTGAATGTTACTCACGCAAACCCTCGCCTGTGAAACCGTTTTTGCGGTGCTCTCAGGCCAAAATCTGACCGAAGCCCTGAGTACCACTTGGCGCCAAAATCCAAATATTACGCCCCAGCAACGCGGTGCGGTGCAAGACATCGCCTACGGCACCTTGCGTCATTTAGGCCTATTGGAAGCGCTGCTCAATACGTTAGCCAGTAAACCGCTGAAAGAGCTAGAGCTCAAAGTGCTGCTGCTCACCACGCTGTATCAATTGCAATTCACGCGTGCGGGCGCGCATGCGGTGGTTGATCACGCAGTCAATGTGGCGGCCAAGATTGGTCAGGGTAAAGGCAAAGGGCTGGTTAATGCAGTATTACGCAGCTTTTTGCGCCAAAAAGATGAGCTAGTGGCTGCCGCGCAAAAAAATGAACGCGCCAAGTTCAACCACCCGAAATGGTGGATGACCGAAATGAAAAACGCCTACCCCAAGCAGTGGCAGCAAATTTTGCAGGCGAATAATCAGCACCCGCCAATGACGCTGCGTGTAAATCGCCGCCATAGCAATGCCGAGCAATACCTAGCGCTCTTGAGCGAGCGTGGCATTGCCGCTCGTCGCCTCAGTGACTTTAGCATTCAGCTCGAAAAAGCCCAGTCGGTCGATGCCTTACCGCATTTCTTTGATGGTTGGGTGTCGGTACAAGACTGGGGTGCACAAGCCGCTGCGCATTTACTTGATGTCAAAGATGGCATGCGGGTACTGGATGCGTGCGCCGCTCCGGGTGGCAAAAGTGGTCATCTACTGGAGCTGGCGGATATCGCACTCACCGCGATTGATGCCGATTCAGGCCGTCTCAAGCGCGTCGATGACAATCTGGCGCGGCTCAATTTACGCGCAACCGTAATGACTGCCGATGCTAGCAACCCAGCAGCTTGGTGGGATGGCCAGCAGTTTGATCGCATTCTGGCTGACGTACCTTGCTCGGCCACCGGTGTCGCACGCCGCCATCCAGATATCAAATGGCTGCGCCGCCCCGAAGACTTTGCTGAATTCTCCCGTCAACAAGAAAAAATGCTAGATCAGCTTTGGCCACTCGTAGCGTCAGGCGGCAAACTACTGTACGCTACGTGCTCGGTGTTTCCGGCAGAAAACCGACTATCCGCCGAAGCCTTTGCCCGCCGTCACCCCGATGCACGGCGTGAGGCGCTAAGTTCCGAGCATATTCCAGCTGACTTAATTGACGGCCAGCTATTACCGAATTCTGAGCATGATGGTTTCTTTTACGCACTATTTACCAAAGCCATTTAAATTCATGGCTTTAAGCGGTTGGCGCCTAATAGGCGCCTGCGTGCTATTGCTTATTGCATTGCAATGCCATGCCGCTCAAATAAAAAGCGTAAAGGCCGAAGCCGAAGTGACGCCACAGCAAGTTGAGCTCTTCGCCAAATACAATGTCATACTCAACAGCGATTTAGAAGAAGCACTACGAAACGGACTAACCCTACCATTCATTTATGAGTTCAAGCTCACCAAGCCCAGAATCTACGCTTGGTATCGCCAAGTAGCAGAAGGCTTTGGCCCCAATGCCCACCTCACCCTGAAACTCAGCTATCAGCCACTAACCAAACAATATCGAGTTGCAACCACCAGTGTAACTCGGCACTTTAACAGCCTAGAAGAAGCACTTTCTGCACTTGGGCAGCTAAAAAACTGGTCAGTGCTAGAAAACAGCAATATCGACGCTGAGGATTTTGCTGGACGAATTCGCCTGCGCCTAGATGGCTCGCAATTGCCAAAAGCCTATCAACTAAGCAATCTTGGTAATGCCAATTGGCAATTAGAATCAAGCTGGACAGATCTGCTGTTACGTAAGCCCGTAGATACGGAGGCCACGCAGTGAAACGTTGGCTACTTGTGATTGGCTGCTTGGCCACGGTATTGCTGTTTTTGCTGGCGTCGGTATCTGGTAATACCTCGCATTTTTCCAACTATTACGGCTTGGTGCTGGGCTTAAATATCGCACTATTGCTTGGTATGGCGGCACTGGTTGGCACTCGCCTAACTCGGCTGATTAAACGAGTAAAACGTAAAGTATTTGGTTCGCGACTCACATTACGCATGGTTCTGATGTTTGCATTGGTCGCGGTGCTACCCGGTGCGCTGGTTTACACCTTATCGGTACAGTTTTTAAACCGCTCAATCGAGGCCTGGTTCGACGTTCGGGTCGACAATGCGCTCGATCGCGGCTTAAATCTAGGCCGCAATGCGATTGATTTTCAGCTTGATGAATTGGAACGCAAAGCAAGTGTTATTGCCTGGGATGTGCACGACAATTCTGCCAGCTCATTACTACCTAGGCTTTCCAAGTTGCGCGAACAAACTGGCGTACAGGAAGTCACGCTATTTGATGACAATAACCAGCTTTATGCGCACATTGGCAATGAAAATGCGACCTTAATCCCGCAACTACCCACCCGAGAGCTAGTTCGTGAAGCGCTACGCGGTGGCTATAAGGGGATTGAAAAATCGGACGCCAATGCGCTGATGATGCGCGTTATTGTCCCGATGCCGGACGGCGACTTTGGTCATCGGACTAGATTGCTGCAGCTAATGCAACCTGTACCCGCACAATTGGCACAAGATGCCGAGCTAGTGGAGCAGGTACGCAGTGACTACAAACAGCTTGCCCAGTCTCGACAAGGGCTTAAAATTATTTACAGCCTGACCTTAACGATTGCCCTGACCATTGCGCTATTGGGAGCCCTAGCCTTAGCCATCTATCTCTCCGACAAACTTGCCGCCCCACTTGGTGTATTGGCCGCAGGGACACGCGCAGTTGCACAGGGCGACTTCACCCAGCAGCATCCGGTTATTAGCCGCGACGAGTTGGGAATATTGACGCACTCGTTTAACCGCATGACGCGCCAGCTTGCTGATGCACGCGACAAGCTGGAAGAAAATCAGGCCGAGCAAGCCGAAGCCAAAGCGTATGTGGAGGCGATCTTAGGCTCGCTGTCTGCCGGAGTATTGTCATTTGATGAAGAATGGCAATTGCAGTCAGCCAATCAAAGTGCCTTGCGCATCTTGGGGCTCGACCCAGACCGGATCATGGGGCAGCCACTTTCACGCTGGAACGAAAGCTACCCTGCGCTCACCGCTTTTGCCGCTCACACCATTCATGGCTTTTTATCGGAAGATGAAGTCTGGCAGCGTCAAATTGATCTCGCCGATGAAAAACGCGTCCTACTGGTACGCGGAACCCGCCTAACTCAAATCATTAATGATGCGGAAGACCTGCACGGCTACGTACTGGTATTCGATGATATTACCGAGCTGCTTTCTGCTCAGCGGGATGCCGCCTGGGGCGAAGTGGCGCGCCGTTTAGCGCACGAAATTAAAAATCCGCTGACGCCAATTCAACTTTCCGCCGAACGGATGGAAATCAAATTAGCCGACAAGCTCGATCAAGCCGGCGCGGAGTTTCTCACCCGTAATACCCAAACCATTATCAAGCAGGTTGCGGCACTCAAACAGATGGTCGATGCCTTCCGTGATTATGCCCGCAAACCTTCTGGCAAAAAGAAACCGCTCGATTTTATGGAGCTGGTCAAAGAGGTATTGGTGCTCTACGAAGCAGCCCCAGTACTGCGCGAATTTAGGGTGCACGATTCACTCATGGTCAATGGCGATGCAACCCATTTACGCCAAGTTATTCACAACCTACTGCAGAATGCGCAAGACGCAATTGCAGAGGCCGAAGAAAAACAGATTTGCCTTATTCTCGAAAAAGACGAAAAATGGGCGCGTCTTTACATCGAAGATAGCGGCAAAGGCTTCCCAGCCGATCTGCTCCCGCGTGTTTTTGAGCCGTATGTCACCTCAAAAACCAAAGGAACTGGCTTGGGTTTGGCCATTGTGAAAAAAATTATTGAAGAACATCACGGGCGAGTTCAGGTGGGCAATGCCACAGGCGCTTACGTTCGGATCGAGTTGCCGCTCTGGGAGGAAACAATAAGTGGTTAATCAAGAAATTTTGATCGTTGATGATGAAGTTGGCATTCGCGAACTTTTATCCGAGATCTTACTGGATGAAGGGTATAGCGTTGCACTAGCTGAAAATGCTGAGGCTGCACGCCAATACCGTAACCAAGCCGAGCCTAAGCTCGTGCTACTCGACATCTGGATGCCAGATACCGATGGCGTAACCCTGCTCAAAGAATGGGCACGCAATGGTCAACTAACAATGCCAGTCGTCATGATGTCTGGCCACGCTACCGTTGATACGGCCGTGGAAGCAACCCGCATCGGTGCACTCGACTTTTTAGAAAAGCCTATTGGCCTGCAAAAGTTGTTGGCCGCGGTTAAACGTGCTTTTGCCCAACCTGCTAACACGGTAAAGCCGACGCAGGGCCTGCAGAGCCTCGGCAATAGCAGCACCATCAATGGGCTGCGTGAGGCACTTGACCAAGTTGCAAGTCAGTCCCTGCCTTTAATCTTAACTGGTGAACCTGGCGCTGGTTTTGAAGCGTGTGCTCGTCACCTCACCCGCGCGGGTGGTGGCTTTGTCGCACCAAACTCGAATGAAGAATTGGCTTTGCCACCGCAAGATATGCTTAATCGCGCTGCGGGCGGCACAATTTTTGTACGGGATATCGCATGGCTCGATCGCAAGGCTCAAACCGGCTTGCTCAATCTGATCCCTAAGTTGGAAAAGCATAAAATTCGTTTGGTAACGGCATCTACACGTCCGCTTGATCAACTGACAGGTCAAATCGAGCCAGAATTACTGCGCCAGTTGACACAAATCATCGTGCCAGTACCTGCGCTGCGCGATCATGCTGAAGATATTCCAGCGCTGGCTGAAAACCTGCTGTCGCAAACCGTTGCAGCCAACAAGCTAGGCGTGCGGCGCTTTTCGAAATCAGCGCTGCAATTACTTAGCCAACAAGATTGGCCTGGCAATATCGATCAGCTGGCGAATGTCGTGAAAAGCTTGGCATTAACTGGTCGTGATGGTGATATTGATATTTTGCCAGTGAGCCGTCTGCTCGCGCAGCTCTCGCCCGAATCGCAAGTGGCTACCACCGAGATTCAACAAGCGATGCCGTTGCCCCAGATTGATCTTGATTTGCCACTGCGCGAAGCACGTGATCAGTTTGAGCGCTTTTATCTGGAGCGTCAGATCGAGCTATCAAATGGCAATATGAGCCGAGTAGCCGAGCGCATTGGCTTAGAGCGGACCCATTTGTATCGAAAACTGAAGCAACTGGGGATTCAAATGCCCCGTAAATTACGCAACCTTGAAGAAGCGTAATAAAACCTAAGCAACGCCGACGAGCCCTCCCCTCGTCGGCGTTGTGCATCATTGCCCTTGATTTAACGCTGGAGTGTAAATTGCCCAATATCCTGATCCTCGGCGCAGGCCGGGTTGGCACTTCGGTGGCCGAGCAACTAGTCCACGAAAACTACAACGTCACCATCGTGGATGAGAACCCGCATAATTTACAGCCTTTAGCCGATAAGCTCGATCTGCGCACCTTAGTCGGTTATGCCGCGAATCCGACCACTCTCACCAATGCTGGAGCCGCTGACGCAGACCTACTGCTGGCCGTCACCCCGTCGGACGAACTTAATATGGTGGCGTGTAAAATAGCTCACACACTATTTAATGTGCCAACTCGGCTGGGACGGATACGTGATCAGGATTTACTGGCCCGCCCTGAGCTATTTAATACCGATGGCTTTGCCATTGACCACATTATTACCCCCGCTCAAATTGTCACCGATTTACTCAAGCGGCTAGTGGAAACACCAGAAGCCTTGCAAGTACTCGATTTTGGCCATGGCCGCGCCAAAATGGTGGCCGTCCGGGTTGAAGCTGGCGCACATATGGATGGCAAAGATCTAGCCACGCTGGCGCAGTATTTAGACAAAATTGATTGCCGCGTGGTGTCGATTTATCGCAAAAACAAACGTATTCAACCAGATGGCAGCACCATTCTTAGCGTAGGCGACGAGGTGTTCTTCCTGGCCGCACGTAAAGACATTCGCGCTGTCATCGGTCAATTGCGTGCCACCGAACGCGCCATCAAACGCATCACGATTTGCGGCGGTGGCAATGTGGGCTACCGTTTAGCCAAAGCACTGGAAAACGACTACCAAGTCAAAATCATTGAAGTGAATCGCGAACGAGCACAATGGCTGGCTGAGCAGTTACCGGCATGCCTCATTCTGCGTGGTGAAGCCACCGATGAAAACTTGCTCGACAATGAGCAGGTTGATCGCTGTGATTTATTTTTGGCGCTAACGTCCGACGATGAAGACAACATTATGTCGTCCTTGCTGGCCAAACAAATGGGCGCACGTAAAGTGGTCGCGATTATCAATCGCTCACGATACGTAGACCTACTGCAAGGCGGCAAAATCGATGTCGCCATTTCACCAGCGCAAGCTACCATCGGGGCATTGCTGGCTCATGTGCGCCAAGGCGATATTGTGGCCGTACATAGCCTACGCCGTGGCGAGGCCGAAGCCATCGAGTTAATTGCGCATGGAGATAGAAGTAACTCCCGCGTTGTCGGTCGCAAGGTCGAAGAAATCAAGCTCCCGCAAGGCGCCAATCTGGCTGCGCTGATTCGCGGTGAAAAAGTGATCATGGCGCACCACGACACCGTGATTGAAAATGAAGACCACGTCATCGTTTTTATTGATAACAAGCGCCACATTCGTGAAATCGAGCAATTGTTTGCTGTGAAAATCGGGTTCTTCTAATGACGCTGTCACAACGCCTGCTGCCCACGGTCAATGTACTGGCCCGTGTATCAGCCCTGTTCTCGCTCTCTATCATCGTGCCGATTGGCGTAGCCTGGTTCAATAACGACGCGGGTTTGTGGCCATTTGTTGACGCGTTAACTGGCTTGCTGATCGTCAGCCTGAGCACGATTGCACTCACCCACAAATACAAGCGTGAAATGCGCTCGCGTGATGGTTTCGTATTGGTCGTTGGGGTCTGGAGCTTGCTACCCGCCGTTGCCGCAGTCCCCCTGCTGCTGTTTAACCCGCAAACCAGTTTTACCGATGCCTACTTTGAAACCATGTCGGCGCTGACCACTACCGGTGCCACGGTATTCACTGGGCTAGATCACTTACCACCCTCGATTAATCTATGGCGACACCTGCTGAACTGGCTAGGGGGTATGGGTATCATCGTATTGGCTGTAGCCATTTTGCCGCTATTAGGTGTAGGGGGTATGCAGTTATTCAAAGCTGAAACACCTGGCCCGATTAAAGATAGCAAACTCACTCCGCGCATCCATGAAACAGCACGCAATTTATGGCTAATCTACGCAGGGCTTACTCTGGTCTGCACTCTACTGCTGAAATATCTGGGCGGCGTGAGCTGGCTAGATGCGGTATGTCATGCCTTTGCCGCCATGTGTCTGGGCGGCTTTTCTACGCACGATGCCAGCGTAGGGTACTTTAATTCGCCCGTTGTCGAAGGCATTCTGATTGTATTTATGGTGCTGGCCGCCACCAATTTTGCCACCCATTATTTTGCGCTGTCAGGTCGTAAATTGTCGGTTTACCTGAAGGACAGTGAGTTCAAAGCCATGCTGCTGCTGCTAATAACCAGCATCTTGGCCTGCGCGGGCTATTTGTACTGGCAAAACACCTACCCCGCCTATTTAACAGCTGTACGTCATGTGGCATTTAATCTGGTGTCTTTAGCGACTGATAGCGGCTTTGCTAGCGTCGATTTTGCCCAATGGCCTATTTTTGTCCCACTGGTGATGCTGTTCCTCTCATGTATCACTGCCTGCGCTGGCTCGACGGGCGGCGGGATTAAGATGATTCGCACCATCATTCAGGTGCGAGAAGTAACACGTCAAATGTCGAGCTTGCTGCATCCACAAGGCGTACATCCACTGCGCGTCAATGGGCAGATTGTGCCCAACTCGGTGCTGTTCTCGGTAATGGGCTTTGTGTTTATCTATTTTGCCAGCATCGTCGGGCTGACCTTCGTGCTGCTACTATCGGGGCTAGATTTTCTCAGCAGTTTTTCGGCCATTATCGCTTGCATCAACAATGCAGGCCCAGGCTTGGGTGTCGTTGGCCCCGCCAGTAATTATGGCGTACTGACCGACTTCCAAACTTGGGTATGCAGTTTCACCATGTTACTTGGTCGTTTGGAAATTTTTTCGGTGCTGATCTTATTTACCAGCGCGTTCTGGCGTAACTAAGGGTATACATCTGTAGCCATTACTAATAAATAGCCAAGACCACATACCCATCATAACTAGCCAAATCCCTAATATGGCCAGTCCGCCAAAATCTGTAAGCTATGCAGATGGATACAATGCTGACTGGTTTTTTATTGTCAATTTCACTATGCCTTGATATTGGCATTGTGAATGTGGCAATTATTGACGTAACACTCAAATATGGCCGCAAAGCGGGTTTGTGGATGGGCCTTGGCTCATGTTTTGGCGATTTGTTTTACGCGCTGCTCGCGATTGCTGGCATGAGCTTTTTGCTGCAGTTTGTCTGGGTACAATGGCTAACCTGGCTCGGTGGCGGCTCACTATTGCTGTGGCTGGCGTTCAAAATGGCGCGCGAAGCGCTGCGTGATGCGACCCAAACCGAAACCACTCACCCCGCGCTCCCCAGCCGCCGGCATTTATTTGGTCGCGGCTTAACGCTGGCAATGGCCTCGCCAACTTCGATTTTGTGGTTTGCTGCCGTTGGCGGCACACTGATTGCACAAGCCACCGATGGCAGTTGGCTCAGCACAGTTGATTTCCTGATCGGTTTTTTCGCTGGCGGCGTGGCGTGGACATTGTTTATCGCATTGGGCGCACATCACGGTGGCCAAACGATGGGCACACGTTTTAAACAGGGCTGCCATATTGTCTCGGCGCTGCTGTATATCTATTTTGCCTTTATCGTCATCCGCAATGGCTATCTGGCCTTGCTCAACTGATCCACATGAAAAAACCCAGCACTTTGGCTGGGTTTGACTTGCGACGATTGACCGCGCTCAATCGGCCATTTCGGTTTTACCCCGGCCACTGTTTTTTGCACGGTACAGCGCTTCATCGGCGCGTAGCACCATGGCACGGCCATTTTCATCGTTACGTAGTTGAGCAATCCCCGCAGAGAAGCGCACTTCAATCCGTTGCGCATGGTGCATATACGGCGTGCGGCCAGTCACTAGGCGCAAGCGGTCAATCACGTAAGCTGCACCTTTGCTATCGGTATCGACCAGCAAAATCAGGAATTCTTCCCCGCCGTAACGCACTAAAATATCTGATTCGCGCAGCACCGCCTTGGTCAAATTGGCCATGTGCACCAAAACCTGATCGCCCACCAGATGGGTAAAACGGTCATTAATCGCTTTAAATTCATCCAAATCAATAATCACCGCAGTCAGGCGCGCATCATTGCGCTGCGCCCGTTTAACTTCGCGCATCAACAAATGATCTAGCCCTTGGCGGTTCAGTGCACCGGTCAGTGCATCTTGCTCAAGCACTTTGCGGTTAAACGCGAGGTCTTCTTCAATATGGCGAATCGAATCACGGATAGTCTGCAGATCAGAGTGCGAGGTGGTTACAGTCGAATGAACATTGTGCGTGGTACTAATCACCACATTCAATAAATCTTCCAGCGTCGCATGGGTTTCTTCGGGTGGTACCGATTGGCTGGCGTGGGCCTCACGCACGGCTTGCAAACTGCCAAGGCTGTCTTGCATCACCGCAGTGGAACCCGATAAATTGCTCAGCAACCCCTCGGTCACTTCGCCCATATCGTGGGCCGCGTCGTCAAGTTTATACAGCACCTGCCAGGCCAGCTGCATTTCTGTCGCGGTTTTGCTTTCCGGTGCTTTGATGGTGACAATCGCGTTATAAAATTGCGCGTAATTCTCGGGAGTTGGCGGTAATCCACGTTCGGATAAGCGTTTGAGCGCGATACGGGCAATTTCAACCGGATTGACCGGTGTTGCTGAAGACATCTGAAAGCTACCTAAGCAAAAGCTAATACAAGAAAATCGATTGTAAGTGTTGGCGCAGACTACGCCAAGCAAGTTCGCTACAATGATGCACCTTTTTATTCAAAATCAATATTGCTGATTGCGCCAAGATGGGCTCGCACTCAGCAACCAGGATCGATCGATTATGCATATTCACATTTTGGGTATTTGTGGCACCTTCATGGGCGGCATTGCCGCGCTGGCGCGCGAGGCGGGCCACAAAGTCACTGGTTGCGATGCGAATGTGTATCCGCCGATGTCGACCCAATTAGAAAGTTTGGGCATCGAATTAATCGAAGGTTTTGGCGCCGAGCAACTCGAACTCAAACCCGACCTATTTGTCATCGGCAATGTCGTCAAGCGGGGTATGCCGCTGATGGAAGCGATTTTAAACGCCGGGCTACCCTATACCTCGGGGCCGCAATGGCTAGGGGAACATCTACTGCGTGATAAATGGGTATTGGCTGTCGCTGGCACGCACGGCAAAACCACCACCACCTCGATGCTGGCATGGATCTTGGAAGACGCGGGTTTAGCGCCCGGCTTTCTGGTGGGCGGCATTCCAGAAAACTTCGGTGTTTCGGCGCGCGCACCGGGTACGCCACGGCAAGATGCGGCCAGCACCTCGCCTTTTTTTGTGATTGAAGCTGACGAATACGACACCGCATTTTTCGACAAACGGAGCAAATTTGTCCATTACCGTCCACGCACGGCGATTTTGAACAATCTGGAATTCGATCACGCCGACATTTTTGCCGATCTCTCGGCTATCGAAACGCAGTTTCACCACTTGGTACGCACCATCCCCGGCCAAGGCCGCGTGATCGTCAACGGCAAAGAAGACAGCCTGCAGCGCGTGCTCGAACGCGGTTGCTGGTCCGAAGTCGAACAGTTTGCTAACTCCGCCAGCAACAACGGCTGGGCGTTAGGCGAAATCTATTCCGATGGTTTTGACGTGCTATTTAATGGCGAGCAACAAGGTCGTCTGGTTTGGAACCTGATGGGCGAGCACAATGCCCATAACGCACTGGCCGCGATTGCCGCCGCCCGCCACGTGGGCGTGACGCCGCACGTGGCAATCGAGGCGCTGGGTCGCTTTGAAAATGTAAAACGCCGGATGGAAGTAAAAGGCATCGTCAACGACATCACCGTGTACGATGATTTTGCCCATCACCCAACAGCGATTACCACCACCATCGCAGGGCTACGCGCCAAAGTCGGCAAGCAGCGAATTTTAGCCGTGCTGGAGCCGCGCTCAAATACGATGAAGCTAGGCACAATGAAAGCAGCGTTACCCGAGAGCCTCAGCGACGCTGATCGCGTCTTCTGCTACGGCGCAAATTTAGGCTGGGATACCGCCGAAGCGCTCGCGCCGCTGGGTAGCAAGGCACAGAGCTTTACTGAGCTAGATGCGCTGATCGCCGCCATCGTGGCCGAGGCGCACGCTGGCGATCAAATTCTGGTGATGAGTAACGGTGGTTTTGGTGGCATTCACGGCAAGCTATTAGCACAACTTGGCAATGTATAAGCCCAAAAGCCAAATAATCAAATGCATTAAAAGCAATACCGCCACATAGTATCTGCGACAGCGATAACCGTTAAGGTCGTCGCTGTTGCTGTTGGCTAGCTTCAGCGTTTGGACAAGCGCTCTGCCCACTCAAGCAGTTGAATAAACCGTGGACATCGCGCCCCATCTGTTGCCCTGCCTGCTGCAGTTGACCTAATAAGCCTGACTCACTGTGCGCAGCGGCAGTTGTAGTCACCTGCTCGGGGTGCTGCTCAGCTTGGCTCATTTTCACTTGTCGTAATGGTGGCGCAGTCAATTCTGGACTGCTTTGCCCCTCTTCCGACTCGGGGGGCTGCGCATACGCTTGTGCATCCCCCATTTTGGCAAGCAATTGATTACGTTGCTGTTGCTCTGCAGCCAATTGTGCATCGCCTAATTGCGGCGCATGTTCAGCCAAAGGCGCAGATTGCGCGAATTCAATTTCCGCCACCGGGCTGCGCGGCCATAAACCCCAGACCAAAACTGCACTGAGCACGATACTCGTAGCAATTTGCCCTCGCGGCGGCAAAGCGCGAAAACGGAGCCAACCTCGGGTCGCTGCGGCATTCACCCGCGGGCTGAGCTGTTGATATAGCGATTGCGCCTTGGCCCAGATCACCGGCGTCCAGCGCTGTAACCCTCGTGCGAGCACTTGCAAGCCACGCCACAGCCAGCGACCTAAACAACGAGCGGCTCGTAAACCATGTCGGCCCAGCCAAGCCAGCAATACCCCAGTCTGCGCCACCCACGGCCACAGCGGTGAATTGCTGCTTGGCGTCGCAGCCGTTGCGCCACTTTGTGTATCAAAGGCCTGCGTCGGGTCTTCCGGCGCACGCGATTGGCGCTGGGGGTCGGTTTCTCCGCCCAGCAAGGCGGCCAGTGCGGCATCGAGGCTGGCATAGCGCTGATCGGCCGATTTGGCCAAACAGCGCATCACCAGATCAGACAGCGCACGCGGCACTTCTGGGCGTACTTCATGCGGAGCGGGCGGATTGAAATGCAATACCTGATAGACGATATTCATCGTCGTTTCGCCATCAAATGGCGCTTTACCAGTCAAGCATTGGTAGAGCACCACACCAGCCGAATACAAATCAGCTCGGCCATCGAGCTTTTTACCGGCCAATTGTTCGGGCGACATATAACGAGGCGATCCCAGTACTGTACCGGTACGGGTTAGATCGCTTGCGGGCAACTGGGCAATACCAAAATCGGTGATTTTCAGCCGCCCTTCTTTGGTGAGCATCAGATTAGCCGGCTTGATATCGCGGTGAATCACTTTATGCCGATGAGCGTGTCCAAGTGCGGCAAACATCTGGCGTGCAATACTAATCACTTGGCGGATCGACAATGCACCACGCTTTTCCAGCCAGTCTTTTAGCGTAATACCCTGCACCAACTCCATTGCCAAATACGGTTTGCCACGCCATTCGCCACAGTCGTATACCGTGATAATGCCGGGGTGATTGAGCCGCGCAGCCGAGCGCGCTTCTTGCAATAGTCGGGCGGCATAGTCGGCCGCTTCGTTTTCGGCCAGATTCACTTGCAACAGTTTGAGCGCTACATCGCGCTCCAGCCGCTCATCATGCGCACGGAACACCACGCCCATCGCGCCTTGTCCTAGGCGGGATTGCAGTTGGTAATGCGCGATTTTTGGCTGGCTCATGGCAAAAAGTATCGGTGAATCAATCGCTTTGCATTGTACCGCGCCAGCCAAGCAACGCGCAGCAACAATCCCTCTATCGTGATCTTGCGCACAGACTTTTTGCGCATTATTCAAGCCAAGCGGCTCGACCAGAGCGCAAATACGCTCAGGCGCAGCCTAGGCTAGATTCTGGGGTAAAATAGTGTTTTTCTCTTCGTGTGAATTGCAGCCATGAAAATCGCCCTCGCCCAGATCAACCCGATTGTTGGTGACCTTGCCGGTAATACCGAGCTGATTTTGGCTGCCGCCCGCGAAGCACATGCCGCTGGGGCCGATATTTTGCTGACCCCAGAGCTGGCGCTAACCGGCTACCCACCCGAAGATTTACTGCTGCGCCCAGCGTTTTTGCAGCAGTGCAAACAGGCGATCGGCCGCTTCATCGATGAAGTAGACGGCATTACCTTGATCGTCGGCCACCCGAGCGGCGTGGCGGGCGATGAAGTATTCAACTCAGCCAGTGTGATCTGCGACGGTAATCTGCTGGGACGCTACGATAAATTACTACTGCCCAATAATGCGGTGTTCGACGAAGTTCGCTACTTTACACCGGGCTTTGCGCCACTGGTGTTTGAGCAAGATGGCGTGCAAATCGGCATCGCGATTTGTGAAGACATCTGGGACACCGAGCCAGCCGCCGCCGCACGCGATGAAGGCGCAGAGCTGTTACTGGTACTGAACGCCTCGCCGTTCCATCAAGCCAAACAGGAAACGCGCCGCGAGGTGGCACGCCAGCGCGTTGAAGAAAATGGCATTCCACTGGTGTATTGCAACTTGGTTGGCGGGCAAGACGAGCTGGTGTTTGATGGCCATTCGTTTGCCTTAAACAAATCTGGCGAGTTGGTGCTGCAAGTGCCCGCCTACCAAAACCAAATCGCCTACTGTGAGTATATCGACGGAGACATTGCCCGATCTGACGTTGCAGCCGATACCCCAATAGTAGAAAGCATTTACGGCGCGCTGGTGCAAGGCGTGAAAGACTACATCGGCAAAAACCGCTTCCCCGGCATATTACTTGGCCTATCCGGCGGGATTGATTCGGCGCTGACTTTGGCGATTGCCGTGGATGCGCTCGGCGCCGAGCGTTGCCACGCGGTGATGATGCCCTCGCGCTACACCGCCGATATTTCGGTGACCGATTCGCGCGCAATGATCGACATTTTGGGCTGCAAATATTCCGAAATCGAAATTTGGCCGATGTATGAAAGCATGATGGCCGGCCTAGCTGATGAATTCGCGGGTCGTGAAATGGATACCACCGAAGAAAATCTGCAAAGCCGTATCCGGGGTATGCTCTTGATGTCCTTATCCAATAAGACCGGAAAATTGGTTTTGACGACAGGTAATAAGTCGGAAATGACGACGGGCTACGCGACGCTATACGGCGATATGGCGGGCGGCTTTGCGGTGCTGAAAGACGTGGCCAAAACCATGGTCTATCGCCTGTCGAACTGGCGCAACGAACAAGCCATTGCCAACGGCCAGCCTGCGCCAATCCCTGAGCGCATCATTACCCGCCCACCGTCGGCCGAGCTGCGCCCCGATCAGAAAGACCAAGACAGTCTGCCTGAATACGAGATACTCGACGCGATTTTGGCGGCCTATGTGGAAGAAAACCTCAGCATCGCCGACATCATCGCGCGTGGCTACGCCGAGGCCGATGTGAATAAAGTGGTGCGGCTACTGAAAATCAACGAATACAAACGTCGCCAAGCACCGGTGGGCCCGCGCATTACCGAGCGCTCATTTGGTAAAGACTGGCGCATGCCGATTACGCAGCGTTTTACGCTTTAATCTTGGTGTTTTGTTACAAACGGCAGCCTGATCGACTGCCGTTTTTTAACTTTACCCCCCCTGCAAATAACTAAAATTTCCTTTAGAAACAGAGTCGTTGACCATTCAAGGCAAAATTAATTACTTATCCAAGCACTCGCAGTAACAAAAACGTAATCTTACACTGTTACCTTACAGTACTTATCGCCACACCGAAACTTTGGCATGCCACCCTCAAGTCATATCGAGCAATTGTATCCCCAAGTGCTAAATATCATTCAGGAGTCGAAACTGAGCCCCTTATTTCAGCCGATCGCTGCGCTGAAAGAAGGCCAGCCCTACGGCTTCGAAGGCTTGATTCGTGGCCCGGCAGATCACCCGCTGCATGCACCATTACAACTATTTCAAGCGGCAGAGCGCTGTGGCTTATTGGCTGAGCTCGATATCGCCTGCCGCAAGATCATTATTCAGGCCTTTGCCAACAGTGGGCTGCCCGGGCATTTGTTTTTGAATGTTTGCCCGACGAGCTTTACCCAGCCCAGCTTTCGGCCGGGGGCGACCTTGGAATACCTCAAATCCGTCGGGCTTACGCCGCAGCGCATTGTAATCGAGCTGACCGAAACACAAGCCATTACCGATTACGGGCTACTGGCCGATGCGATTCGGCATTACCGTCTGATGGGCTTTAAAATTGCACTGGATGATTTGGGCGAGGGTTTTTCCGGGCTGCGTTTGTGGTCCGAGTTACGCCCTGATTTTGTCAAAATTGATAAATACTTTATCAATGGCATTCATTTGGATGCGCAAAAGCGCCAGTTTGTGCGCTCAATTCAACAAATTGCGCTCAATACGCACACGCGAGTGATTGCCGAAGGCATTGAAAATACCGCCGAGCTCGATACTGTGCGCCGTATTGGCATTCAATATGCCCAAGGCTATCTGCTTGGACGCCCCGCGCGTCAACCGGCGACCCAGCTTGATATTCCACCACTGGAGCGCAGTTACAATGCGCAACCACTGCACGCAACTGCGATGTCTTTGCTGCAAGAAGTACGCCCGCTGTCGCCCAATGATTCCCACGACGATGTATGGCAACGCTTTAATGCGCAGCCCGACCTTAACGCCATCCCCGTGGTAGATAATGAACGGCCGATAGGTCTGATTAAACGCAATGCCATGCTTGAATTACTGGCTCGTCCATTTAGCCGTGAGCTATATGGTGCGCGTAGCTGCGCGCTTCACATGGATCAGGAGCCACTGATCGTCGAACAATCCATCAGTCTGACCGAGCTGGCACGCTTGATGACGGCGTGTGAGCGGCGACAGCTCGACGATGGCTTCATTATTACCGAACAAGGTTGCTATCTGGGTATTGGCACCGGGCGGGAGTTTATCCGCACCATGACCGAGTTACAGCTCAACGCTGCACGTCATGCGAACCCACTCACCGGCTTGCCTGGTAATGTGCCGATACAAGAGGCGATGAGTCAGCTATTGGCAGAACAGGAAGACTTTACCGTCGTGTACGCTGATTTAGATTATTTCAAACCGTACAATGATATTTATGGCTATGCCCGTGGGGATGAGCTACTGAAATGCTTAGGGCAATTACTGCAAAATCACTTCGACCCGGCGTGCGATTTTGTTGGACATGTTGGCGGCGATGATTTTATTTTAGTCCTGCGTAGTAGTGACTGGCAGCAGCGCTGCGAACAATTGCTGGCAGAATTTCAGCAAGAGATTCGCCATTTTTTCAACCCCGACGATATCGCAGCGGGCAGTTATCTGGCGCCCAACCGGCAAGGCGAATTGCAACGTCACCCGCTGGTTTCGCTATCATTGGGCGCAGCGCAAATCATTGCCAAATGGTATGAATCCCACCATGAAGTCGCCAGTATCGCCAGTACGGCGAAAAGTATGGCTAAACGCGAAAATGGCAACGCGCTATTTATCGAACGTCGCCAGCAAAAACCCAATGACCTGCATACACTAGGCAGGTATAACGCCAAAGAGCAGAATCAAATTTCGCTTTAGCCTTATACCCATCAATCCAACACAGATAAATCCCAGCCAAGATCAAGCTCTTCATCGGCCAATTGCAGTAGCGGTTTCAGATTATGCAACAAGGCCTTCAGATGTGGCCGTAGCTCCTCAACTCCGCCTTTGTGCAACATCACCAGCGCTTCGGAAATAAGCGGCGTTGGTGTTTGGGTCGTAGCCGGATCGGTCATAAACACATGATTGCTCATCGGATTGGCGTACAAGCGATCCTGCAGAATCGACATCATGCGCTCGGCAGAATGCACATCATCATGCCAGGAATTGGCCACCGCAATCGAGGCGGTGACGCGCAGCTGTTCACTGCGAAAATTAACCCGTGCGTTAGCGATCGTTTGACGTAAACGCTCTGCCACCACACGAGCCTCAATCAGTGGCGTAGCCGGCGAAACGACCGCAAACATCGAATCATTTAGCCGGGCCAGCGTATCCTCTTTGCGCAATTTGGCTTCGAGCAATTTAGCCAATAAACCCAGCAATTGCCCATGAACCCGATCGCCCAATTTGTGTTGCAAGGTTTGCCCGTGGTTGATTTCCAACAGCATAACCGTTACTTCGCTATTGTGTCGCAACGCAAAGGCCAGCGCCTGTTCAAGTTGTAAATTGAGTAAATGCGGGCTGCCTACGCCGGTAACAGCATCAGTGGTTGACGTTTGAATTTGCACTGAACGTGACTCGGCCAATTCACGGCGTGTCTCAGCCAGCTCTAGATTCGCTTTGACCCGCGCCAACATTTCGGTACGATCGGTGGATTTGGTGACAAAATCATTCGCGCCGCATTCAACACAGCGCAGTTTGGTGGCTTCGTCTTCTTCACCGGAAATAATAATCACAGGCAGGAAATTGAGCCTAGCTTCACCCGAAGCACGTACTCGCGCCAATAAACCCAGGCCATCGAGCTCAGGCATGGTTAAGTCTGATAGCAATAAACTAATCGAATCATCGCTCATCAGACGCCGCCAGCCCGCCTCGCCATCAGCCTCTTCGATCAAATCATAAAATTCGGACAAATGCTTTTTAATCGTGGCACGCACAATGCGCGAATCATCCACCACTAAAACTTTAGGTCGATTTGCTAATTCAGTGCTGTCGCTCATGGTATTAATCTGTACGTTTAAGCATTACCACTAGCCTAGCATAAGCTGCTATTAAACGTGTGAATCTGCCGCAGAATTGCGCAATAGCACTAGACAGTCTGGCCGTGGCGTGTAATAAATAAGCATCGCTGCTGCATCAACCTTGCAAGGTCAGACCGATGGCTAGCTCATACCGTTTACAAATTGGCTTATCGCCCCTTGCCCCGCAAGAGGCGGAAATTGCGCTGGCCACCATCCGCCGCATCTGGTGCATGCCATCATGGGTACGCAAACAACCACTTGGCGACGGCGTGTTGCTGCTCGAGCTACGACACGAAGCTGCTCTGAAGGCCGGAGAAAGCGCCGATTGGTTTGTTGAGCGCATCGCGGCCGCATTGTGGCAAGACATTGGCCGTTTTGTACGCATCGTCATCGACATTGCCCCACACGAAGCGCCCGATGGCCGTGTATTTATTCTCGAAGAAGCCGCCTACTGGCGCATCATGGAAAGCTTTCGCCTATCCCATCCGCATTAATTTGAAGCACTCGAAGACCAATGCGCCTCAATTTCTACGAAACAACCTGTGCTCTCTGAAATGCCCTCTCGCGCAGCGAGGCCCCCTCTCAAGGAGAGGGCGGGGGGTGTGGGTATAGAACATAAGGCGGCAATGCCCTACGAACTTTAAGGGCTCGGCTTTGCCGAGCCCCATTTGAAGCGTGATCAACAACAAAACCGCCGCCAACAAAAAAGCCCACTCGAAAGTGGGCTTTTCCGCGATTCGGGCAAAAACTTAAGCCATTGCTTTGATAGCAGCAGCCAGGCGGCTCTTATGACGAGCAGCTTTGTTTTTGTGGTAAATCTTTTTGTCAGCGATACGATCGATAGTGCTAACCGCTTGCTGGTAAACAGTAGCTGCAGCAGCTTTATCGCCAGCAGCGATCGCTTTCAGTACCTTTTTAACTGCAGTGCGGAACTCTGAACGCTGAGCGCCATTGTGTTCACGTGCTGCGGTAGCTTGACGAGCGCGTTTGCGTGCTTGTGCTGTATTTGCCATGTTGTAATGCTCCTAGTAGGTGTAACGGGTCTACTGCTTGGCCGGAGACACGGACTTTCGGCAGCACACACAACCCTAGAAAGCCGACGATTTTATTCGTTCTTCACGGGCAACGCAAGAGCGGCGTATCATTCGGCCACAGCAAAAAGAATGAGGGCAGCATGAATCTTTTAAAAGCGGTGGCGGCAGTCAGCTCGATGACATTAGTTTCGCGCGTTTTGGGCTTTGCGCGTGATGCGATTATGGCGCGCATTTTTGGTGCTGGCATGGCAACCGATGCATTCAACGTGGCCTTCCGCCTACCCAATTTATTGCGACGTATCTTCGCCGAGGGCGCATTTAGCCAAGCTTTCGTGCCGATACTGGCAGAATATAAGAACAAACAGGGCGATGAAGCGGCGCGTGAATTTATTGCCGATGTCTCGGGGATGCTCACACTGATTCTGGCTATTGTGACAGCACTGGGCGTCATTGCTGCGCCTTGGGTCATCTGGGCGACGGCGGGTGGTTTTGCCAAAAACCCTGATAAATTTGCCCTTACCGTTGATCTGCTGCGCGTTACTTTTCCTTATATTTTGCTGATCTCACTCTCCTCACTGGCTGGGGCGGTGCTCAATACCTGGAATAAATTCTCGGTTCCTGCCTTTGTCCCTACCCTACTAAATGTCTCATTCATTATTTTTGCACTCTTTTTAACCCCATATTTTGATCCGCCGATCATGGCCATGGCCGTTGCAGTAGTCGTTGGTGGCATTGCGCAATTGGCCTATCAACTGCCGCATTTGCGTAAAATCGGCATGCTGACCCGACCGAAGCTCAATTTCCATGATGCGGGCGTGTGGCGAGTGATGCGACAAATGGGACCTGCCATTTTGGGAGTATCGGTTAGCCAAGTTTCGCTCATTATTAACACCATTTTTGCGTCGTATTTAGTTTCTGGCTCGGTGTCATGGATGTACTACGCAGATCGGTTGATGGAGTTTCCAACAGGTTTGCTCGGTGTCGCTTTGGGCACCATTTTATTGCCTTCACTTTCGAAAACCTACGCCAGCAATGACACTGCCGAATACTCGCGACTGCTAGATTGGGGTTTACGCCTAGCCTTGCTGCTGGCGATTCCTTCTGCAGTCGCCCTGGCGATGATTGCCGAACCGCTGACGGTAGCGATGTTTCAATACGGTAAATTCAGCGCGCACGACGCGGCGATGACACAACAAGCACTGAGCGCCTACGCAGTGGGTTTAGTTGGACTGATTTTGATTAAAATTTTAGCGCCCGGCTTTTACGCGCGGCAAAACATCAAAACACCGGTCAAAATTGCGCTGTTTACCCTGACGGTAACCCAATTATTTAACTTGGTGCTGGTTGGCCCACTGCACCATGCGGGTCTAGCCTTGGCAATTAGCCTAGGGGCACTAACCAATGCAGGTTTGCTGTTTTACAACCTGCGCAAAAAAGATTTTTTCACCCCCCAAGCAGGCTGGAATAGCTTCTTAATCAAACTATTCATTGCAGTGACCGTAATGGCCGCCGCACTATTTGGCGTACAGCAGTGCATGCCAGCGTGGTCAGAGGGCGTGATGGTGATGCGCTTACTGCGCTTGGCGGGCCTCGTGACGGTTGGGATTGTGGCTTACTTTGCCACGCTAGGCATTCTCGGCTTTCGGCCGCGCGACTTTTCTCGTCGTAGCAGCTAAACCCCAAAATCCACACCCGTACGCGGGTGTGGATTTTTTTACTTGCCAACTAGACGACTGGTCTAATACAATTCAACCCACTCATTACTCACTAGGACATCACCATGAACGACACACTGAAACTAATGCACGAACATCGCAGCATTCGCAGCTATCAAACTAAAGCAGTGGATACTGCAACGCTGGATGCCATTTTGGATGCGGCCTATCGCGGCCCAACCTCGATCAATGGCCAACAAGTATCACTGGTTGTCACGCAAGACCCAACTCGCCGCGCCCAAATTGCCCAGATCGCCGGTGGCCAACCTTGGATTGCGCAAGCCCCGGTGTTTATTACGGTAGTGATCGATTTTTATAAAACTGCCCAAGCAGTTGCAAAAGCAGGTAAAGAGCAAGTCATTCACCAAAGCGTCGAAGGTTTTGCAGTTGGCGCCGTAGATGCCGGTATTGCACTGGGTAATTTAATGACCGCCGCGCGCGCGGCGGGCTTGGGTGTAGTACCTATTGGGGGTATCCGTCGCAGCCCACAAGCCATGATTGATCTGTTGCAATTACCCGCCAACACCTTCCCGATTGCGGGCGTGGCGCTCGGCTACGTGGAGAACGACAGTCCACTCAAACCGCGCCTGCCACGCGCAAGCTTTGTGCATCACGAAAGCTACCAAAGCGCCGATATACCACAGCACATTGACACTTACGACCAAGAGTTAGTGCAATTCTGGCAGGCGATTGGCCGCGACGATGGCAAAAACTGGTCTGATAATACCGCCCAGTTCTACCAAAACATTTACTTTCCAGAAGTCGCGCCCACCGCAATACGGCAAGGTTTCAAATTTGACGCTTAACTAAAGCATTTTCGGGCGCAGTTAAATTACTGCGCCTGATACCACCTAACGTATAAGCCGCAATAGCAGTAAAATCAATCACTTCAAAGCAATACCCGCAGTTAAAATTATCATCCACCGCAACTTGACCCACGACAATTCCTTCCAGACACGGACTACAGCGTAAGGTGCGCAGTCGTGCTAAAATCGACGCCGATCTTTTCTCACCACCGCGGCAACCGCACGTACTGGCCTTTGCCCGGAAACATTTCATTGATGGAGCATAGGATGACATCCTCGATTTTCGCCGCCGTAGAAATGGCACCTCGCGACCCAATTCTGGGCCTGAACGAAGCGTTTAATGCCGACACTCGTAGCACCAAAGTAAATTTGGGCGTAGGCGTTTACTACAACGACGAAGGCAAAATTCCTTTGCTCGCTGCGGTGAAAGAAGCGGAAAAAGTACGTTTGGCTGCGCAGCCACCCCGCGGCTACCAAGCCATTGAAGGCAATCCAGCTTACAACGCGGGTGTGCAAAACCTGTTGTTCGGTGCTGAAAGTGAATTGACTGCTGCGGGTCGCGTTGTCACTGCTCAAGCACTGGGCGGCACTGGCGCTTTGCGTATTGGTGGCGACTTCCTGTACCGCCTGAACCCAAATGCAACCGTTTACATCAGCAACCCAAGCTGGGAAAACCACCGCGCGATTTTTGAAGCTGCAGGCTTCAAAGTCGGCGACTATCCATACTACGACGCAGCGACACGCGGTGTTGATTTTGCAGCAATGAAAGCCTTCTTGTTGGGTCTGGAAGCTGGCTCGATCATCATCTTGCACGCTTGCTGCCACAACCCAACTGGCGCGGACATGTCTGACGCACAATGGGGCGAAGTGGTTGAAGTATGTCGCGAGCGCGGTTTGGTGCCATTCCTTGATATGGCTTACCAAGGTTTTGCTGAAGGCATCGACGCTGACTCAGTGGCGGTTAAAGCTTTCGCAGCTTCTGGCCTGCAATTCTTTATCTCTAGCTCATTCTCGAAAAGCTTCTCTTTGTACGGCGAGCGCGTAGGTGCTTTGTCGATCATTACTTCAAGCAAAGAAGAATCTGGCCGCGTATTGAGCCAACTGAAACGCGTCATCCGCACCAACTACTCTAACCCACCGATTCACGGTGGCGCGGTCG
The DNA here is from genome assembly GCF_013423785.1 of Chitinibacter fontanus. Classification (NCBI taxonomy): domain Bacteria; kingdom Pseudomonadati; phylum Pseudomonadota; class Betaproteobacteria; order Neisseriales; family Chitinibacteraceae; genus Chitinibacter; species Chitinibacter fontanus. The sequence continues at coordinate 2,296,821 of NZ_CP058952.1, read as the reverse complement.
TTGCAGCAGTACTGGCAAGCCCAGAATTGCGCGCAATGTGGGAAGAAGAACTCGGTGGCATGCGCGTACGTATCCGCGCAATGCGCTCAGGTTTGGTAGAAAAACTGGCTGCGCGCGGCGTGGCGCAAGACTTCTCATTCGTAACGCAACAGCGCGGCATGTTCTCGTACACAGGCCTGACTGCCGAGCAAGTTGAAAAACTGCGCGCAGAGTACGGCATCTACGCCGTATCAACTGGCCGCATTTGTTTGGCTGCGTTAAACATCAACAACATCGATTACGTTGCTGACTCGATCGCTAAAGTATTGTAATTAGCGTTTCGCCAATAAAAAAGCCTGCTCAAAGCAGGCTTTTTTATTGCTATTTGATCCAAATTTTCATCCAAGGGGCAGCAAATAAGGCGCTAGATCAACCTCATCGATTTGCTCTACCCGCATAAAACGCTGGGCATATTCAATATGCAAGCCCTCACGCAAGAATAAGCGGAATAAGTCGGGGTCAATGTGCTGATCTTTGGCCATAAAACCCATGATTTTGATGGCCTCGGACAACGTCTTACCTTTCTTATACGGGCGATCGACCGCTGTGAGCGCCTCAAAAATATCGGCAATCGCCATCATTCTGGCTGGCCAGCTCATTTGCTCACGCGTCAGACGTTTCGGGTAGCCAGAACCATCCATCTTCTCATGATGGCCGCCAGCAATCTCAGGCACCTGTTGTAGGTGACGTGGGAAAGGCAATTTTTCCAGCATAATAATGGTCTGGATAATGTGCTCATTAATTTTAAAGCGCTCCTCTTCTGAGAGGGTACCGCGCGCCACGCTAAGGTTATAAAGCTCTCCACGGTTATACAGGTGCTCTGGCACCTTGACTTTAAAGCCCCACGGATTATTGTCCGCCAATTTATCCCGCTCGGAACGTAGCAAAATATGCTCCGGTTTATCAGCAAGCAATGCTTCCTGCACGGGCAAGACGGGCTCTGGGCTACGTTGTTTGCGCTCCTTTTCTTCATGAGCAATGCCAATACGATCTGACAAAGTTCGCATCCAAGTCCGCGTCGCGATTTGCTGCAGCCGAGCTATTTTCTCTGGCGCCATAAATTCACCACCTTCATTGCAGGTAGCGACAAAAACAAACTCATCATCCAATTGGGCCAACTCGCCGGCTAATTGCGCTTGGGCAACTGCAGGCTCGGCTCCTGAGGCAATCGCTTGCCAGCAGTTAATTTCGGCGTCACGCTTTAGCACCTCAAAACGCATGCGTACCTCATGAATCCGGTCGTACAGCGTTTCCAATTTAGTGGCTTTATCGACGACATATTCCGGGGTCGTCACCTTGCCACAATCATGCAGCCAAGCTGCGATGTGCAGCTCTTCCCACTGATCTTCACTCAAGCGAAACTCAGCCAGCGGGCCATCCAACTGCCGTTCAGCTGCGCGCGCCAACATCTTGGTCAACTCCGGCACACGCTGACAATGCCCCCCGGTATAGGGGCTTTTTGAATCAATCGCGCCAGCTATTAATTGAATAAAGGCTTCAAGCAATACTTTCTGTTCATTAATCAAACGCTGGCTATCGACCGCCACGGCAGCGGTGGCGGCGATTGTTTGTACGAAAGCCAACAAATCAGCACTTGGCTTTTTATTTTCATCAATCGCAAGGGCCAAAGCACCGACCAGTGCACCATCCCGATTGCGCAATGGCAAAGTCAATTGGGTCAGCGGCTCAGTCACCGCAGGCAATAAGGGAAAATTATGTGCAAACTCATCAACTGACACAGTGCGAAGAACCACATCATCGCGCAGCGCACGCGCAACAATATGTTCGCCATCAAGCGGGATTAATGGCGGATCTGAATCAGGCTCCTGCGCTTGGCTACGCCAGAAATATTGTGCAGACTGCAGTCGCTGACCATCGGCATGGGTAATATAAATCACCCCACCTTCTGCCCGACTTACTTGTCCCAACTCATCCAGAATTCGCGCCAGCAAACGGCTGAAGTTTTTTTCGGCCGCCAAGGCCTGCGATAGCTCCATAAAGCGCGAGATGGTGCTTTTCATCCCGCCAATTCCAGCTGCCAGTCTGGCAATTTCCAGAATATTGCTACGCACCCGCACTGGTTCATCAAATTGAAATTGCTCAATTTTTTGCACTTCATCGGTCAGCGAATTAATTGGCCGTGACGCCTTGTGCGACAACCAAACCGCCAAAATGACACCTACACAGATCAGCGCACTTAGTACCAACATGCTCTGGTTGCGCTCGGCAATTGCCGCACTGAGTAATTCACGGTGCGGCGCAGCCATGAGTAATTTAAATTGCAAACCACTATGCAAATTGATCGTTGCAACCCGCCCCTCCCAAGGCTCCCCTCCTTCGGCGGCAAAAGTACTCGCATTCCCAGCCTTTCCCTGCGGCAAACCCAGCAAGATTTTCAATACCGGCGAATCAAACGTCGCCAATTTAGGCAGATATTGTTGCCCATCCGCTTCGGTAACCAGCTCGGGAGAGCCATATTGACTCGCGACAACTCGCTCCTGAGCATTGACCAAAGCCAATCGGGTGCTTGGCGTAATACGATGCTTGAGTAGAAATTGATTCAAGCGCCCCAACTGGATATCACTGCCCACAACCCCACGCTGATTATCGGTTTGCTGTGAAAAGGTCACCCCCAATAAACCATCTGATGAGAAATAGTAAGGACTGCTGAGTAGCAATTCTCCAGGCTGATTTTTAGCCTTATACCAGTCCCTAACACGTGGGTCATAGCGATAATCAGCCACCACGCGATGTTCAAGTAACTGCAAAGCTTCGTCGTAAAACAAGAACTCACCACGCAGTTGCTCATGTGGGTAAGTAATACTTTGCACAATCCAACGTGTCTGCGCTGGGGGCTTAAAACGCTGCGCCACTTTTGGGTTATCTAAGTAGCGCCGCACCAGAAAGAAATCACCCGTATCGTAGCCAATATACAACGAGGAAATAATGGGGTCATACTTCAAGGCCGTAGTAACAAACTCAAGACTATCTAAACGGTCATCCAGTGTTTTAGCATTCATCAACCGCTGCTGGGATAGTAGCTGCACCGTACGTGCACCACTGAGATAAATCGCCTCGACTTCATCACTAGCGGATTTAACCGCCAACTCAAACTGCTGATCAGCCGACTGCTTCAAGATTAATCCAGTGGCGCGATACTGATTCCAGCCACTAATCACGGCAAAGCCAATCAGCAGTGCAATGAATAAATAGGAAATATGGATATAAAAGGGTACTTTACCGCCACTGGATTCACGCATCATGTCACCCTCATCCATTCATCATTACAAAGGTATATGCCTAAAAACAAATCTGGATATTGCTTTGACCAACATACCTAGTTATTTTTTCGACTTCTGCAAACACTCTCGCCACTTGTTTGCTGTCGTATTGGCTCCGCCATCTACTACACAATCCCCCGCCTTCAAACGAACATAATCAAGCCCCGCATCACCGGTGCTAGTCGGCTCGGCATGGCCTTGGGATGGCACAGCATGGTTACTAGGAGATGCTTCCGACTTCTCTGTTTTACGCTCAAGATCCGCGACTTTTTCTTCCAACTCAGTCACATGATCTTTTTTGGCACGCAAATCAATCTTTAGCTCCTGAATTTCCTTCGCTAACTCATCCTGCTTCTCAACCGATGCCGACAAAGTGGTTTTCAGGCGTTCGATTTGCTCAAGATAGAATTTTTTCTCGAAATTGCGCTTACTCATGCCAAGCACCACACCTGCCATGAAGAAAATAACAATCAAGACAACCGCACCAACTGCGATTAAATGCAGGCGATAGCGCTGTAAAAAACTGGGCGCAGCTACAGGGCTGGCGGCATGAGACTCGGAAACAGAGGAAGTGGCAACATCATCCGACATGCAAAACTCCACTAATAAAGGTATTTATTAATATCATTTAGCATAATCGCGACAGCAGCAAACCAACAAGAAGATTAAATTTGCTGTGGAAAAGAAAAAAGGCTAGCTTGGTAGCTAGCCTTTTTATTTGGCTCCCCGACCTGGGCTCGAACCAGGGACACACGGATTAACAGTCCGTTGCTCTACCGACTGAGCTATCGGGGAATTGATCTTTACAATCAACTCATTTAACTTGGCAGTTTGGGGCCAAATTAAATCGGTATTTTTGGCTCCCCGACCTGGGCTCGAACCAGGGACACACGGATTAACAGTCCGTTGCTCTACCGACTGAGCTATCGGGGAATCGGTATGGGGCGTATAATAGTCACCCCGAGCGCTGCAGTCAAGAAAAACCGTATAAATTTATCGACGAAAACGAAATCCATGTCTAAAAATATCCTGATCGGCTTAGTAGTCACGGGTGGCCTCATCGCTGGAGCCCCATTGATTTTCCCATACAGTTTTTTCAAAACTGATGTGGAATCAACACTTTCCAAGCTGACAAACACCAAAGCACAGATCGGCAGCATTCACTTTAACTACTCCCCAGTGCCGCAATTTACGCTGGCACAAGTTGTACTTGATTCTGCCGAGACTGCGGCAATCGAGCGCATCGAGATCCCTGTGAGTACGCATAATCTACTTAATTGGGGGCAATCTCTCCGCGATATCACGCTTGATCAGGCTCAGTTCTCACGTCAATTCGCGCTCGATATACCAAATAAGTTACAACCTAGAGCAGATAGCAAACTTAAAATTAGCCGGATTAATCTTTCGCAAGCCAGCGTCAAGCTCGAAACCAGTACCGTCGGGCCAGTCAATGGGCAATTGCGCTTCAAAGCCGACGGGAGTATTGATGATTTATTAATCACGGCAGACGAAGGCCGCGCGGAGTTACAGGTACAACCCGCTGAGGCGGGCACTTTCAAAGTGCAATTTAACGCCAAAGGGTGGACCCTACCACTAGGCTACCCGGTGCAATTTGAATACCTCAAATTGATTGGGCTCGCCAATGCCGAGGGAATCGATATTGCGGACATCCGTGCGGACTTATACAGCGGCTTAGTCACCGGCAATGCGCAATTAAAATGGAGTCAAGGATGGAGTTTATCTGGACAATTGTTTGGTAAAAACATTCAGGCCGAGCCCTTAATCAAAGTGTTTAGCCACATCACACGCACCAGTGGTCGTATGAATGCAGATGCTGTATTTAAATACACATCAGCCGATTATGCCTCGCTCTTTAAACAGCCTCAGATCAATGGTCGGTTTGTGGTTCAAGATGGCATGCTCAGTAATTTTGATCTAGTTACGCCGCTAAAATCACAAAGCCCAACGGTACAAAGTCGAGGTGGCCAAACTAACTTCAACACCCTTTCGGGCGGAATCACGATTGCCAACAAGGTAGTGCAGTTGCGCAGCCTGTCACTGGATGCGGGTAAATTTCGCTCACGTGGTGAAATTGTGATTCGTGACAATGCCATAGTTGGCAATGTAGCTTCACAGCTCGCGGCTGGCGCGGTTACCGTGAGCAATCAGTTACGCGTCACCGGCACACTCAACGCACCAGAACTGCGTAGCGGTGGCGCGTACCGTCCCGGCGGAGAGGCACCAACGCTACAAGAATCCCCGCCCGCAGAACCTAGCACTGAAACTGCAAAAGAATAAGCCCCACGCCCCGCCAGTCGGGGCGTGATAACATTCAGCCTATCCTCATTAGCTAACAGGAAGCCTCAATATGCATTGGCTCGCGTCACTTGGTGCAGTATTTTCTGAAACTAGCCCAGCCACAGTCATCTCTTTTGGCAATCCCAGCGCTGAGCTGCAAGCCTATGCAGAACAAGCCGTCATTTGCCCACTAACTCAATTTGGCTTGATTCGATTCAGTGGCGAAGAAAGCCAAGCCTTCTTGCAAGGGCAATTATCAAGTGATATTCGTGCGCTACAGCACGATCAGATTCAATTTTCTAGCTACTCAACCCCTAAAGGGCGTATGCAGGCTAGCTTTTATGTTGTGCGTCGTGGAGATGACTATCTATTGCAGGTCGCCAGCGAAATTCAGCCCGCAATTCAAAAGCGTCTTTCCATGTTTATCTTGCGAACCAAAACCAAAGCCAGCGATGCAAATACCGAGTTAAGCCTATTAGGACTCGCAGGCAAGCATGCCAGCGCCATCATGCAGCAGGTATTTGGCCAAGTTCCAGCAGCTATGCAGGTGATTACGACAAATAATATTCAGCTCATTGGCTTGCCAAACGAACACTACCAAATTTTGCTTGAGCAAACCCAAGCAGCAACAATTTGGGAGCAGATTGTCACTGCGGGGGCCAAACCAGCTGGGGAAGCCGTCTGGCGCCTGAGTGAAATTCAAGCAGGGGCCCCATGGATCACCGCAGCAACGCAAGAAGAGTTTGTGCCGCAAATGGCCAATCTGGAGCTCATTGGCGGCGTGAGCTTTACCAAAGGCTGCTATCCCGGCCAAGAAATCGTGGCGCGCACCCAATACTTAGGCAAACTCAAGCGCCGCACGTATCGCATGCATGTTGACAGCCTAAGCGCAGCGGCAGGGCAAGAGGTGTATAGCCCCGAAATGAATGGCCAGCCTAGTGGCAAAATCATGCTGGCGGCTCCGGCCCCGCAAGGTGGCATGGAAGTTTTGGTTGTGGCGCAAATCAGTAGCCTGGAGCATGGCTTGCATTTGGGTGATTTAAATGGCCCATTGCTGCACAACTTAGCACTACCCTATGCCATGAATTGATTTTTAAGCTTATAATCGCTCGATTGTTGATATTCGAGGACTGTGCCCCATGGGGTTTCTCGCAAATAAAAAGATTTTGATTACTGGCCTTTTGTCTGATCGCTCAATTGCCTACGGTATTGCGCAAGCCTGTCATCGTGAGGGCGCAGAGCTTGCGTTCACCTATGTCAGCGAAGACTTGAAGGATCGCGTAGTTAAACTTGCTGGGCATTTCAATTCCAGCATTGTGTTGCCATGTGATGTGGCTAGCGATGAGCAAATTGGTGATTTGTTTGTTGAGCTGGAAAAACACTGGCCAACGTTTGATGGCTTAGTACACTCAATTGGTTTTGCACCACGTGACGCGCTAAAAGGGGATTACCTTGATGCGGTAACGCGTGAAAACTTTGCGATTGCCCATGACATCAGCTCATACAGCTTTGCCGCACTGGCCAAAGCAGCGCGCCCTATGTTGAACGAGCGCGCATCACTGGTCACAATGTCATATTTGGGCGCTGAACGTGCGATTCCAAACTACAACGTGATGGGCTTGGCAAAAGCCAGCCTGGAAGCGAATGTACGTTACATGGCCGCTTCTTTGGGCACTAGCAAAGAAATCCGTGTTAACGGCGTTTCTGCTGGCCCGATCAAAACTTTGGCGGCAGCAGGCATTGCGAACTTTGGTAAGTTGCTCAAAGGCGCAGCGGATGCTACGCCAGCCAAACGTAACGTGACCCAAGAAGAAGTGGGCAATGTGACTGCATTCTTGCTGTCAGATCTAGCCTCAGGCATGACCGGTGAGATCTTGCATGTAGATGTGGGTTTCTTTATTGGTGCAGGCGCTCTGGCGAGCGAATAAGCCACCACACACCTAAAAAGGCCCGCGCTGCGGGCTTTTTTATGGCCAGCCCATCTGTGATGGCACTTTTGTGCCAAAGTACTTTATCCAGTCATCAATCAATCGCGCGCGAAAGCAGTCAAATATAGCTCGGCCAGATATACTATTGCTGCAGCGTCACCCCTCTCTATTTGTATTCATAGGTCAGTCACTATGTGCCAATTGCTCGGCATGAATTGCAATACCCCAACGGATATCATTTTTTCCTTCGAAGGTTTTCGTCGTCGCGGCGGGCTAACTGACGAGCACTCGGATGGCTGGGGAATTGCTTTTTTTGAAGGGGAAGGCTGCCGCTTGTTTCTGGATTACCTGCCCTCAATCTCCAGCCCAGTGGCGGATCTGGTCCGCGCATACCCCATCAAAAGCAAAAATGTAATTGCCCATATCCGCAAAGCGACGCAAGGGCAAATTAATCTGGCCAATACCCATCCATTTGGGCGCGAGTTGTGGGGGCAGTACTGGATATTTGCGCACAATGGTAATTTGACCCAACTACCCACATTAAACAACGCCCGCTTTCAGCCTGTAGGCAGCACCGATAGCGAACAGGCCTTCTGCTGGTTATTAGACCAATTGGCGCAACAGTTTACGCAAGCACCAAGTTTGCCTGAGCTACGCAATGCATTGCACACGCTAAGCACTCAGTTGGCGCAGGGCGGTACTTTCAATTTTCTGCTTTCGAATGGTCAGGCCCTATTTGCGCATTGCAGCACTAAGCTACATTACCTAGTGCGGCAGGCCCCATTCTGCCAGGCTCATTTGAGCGACACTGACCTGGCAGTCGATTTTGCCAAAGAAACCACCCCCAATGATCGCGTTGCCATGATCGCCACCGAGCCTCTCACGGATAATGAAAATTGGATTGCGATGCAGCAAGGGGAGTTGCTGATGTTTATTGATGGAGCGCCTCAATAACAGGGGTATACATCCCAAAGCCAAGCCCAGAAAAGGCTGCAAAACAATACCCTAAACAGAAAATTGATGTAGGTTTAATAAAGCAAAGACGTGGTCGTCAAAATACTCGCCCTTCTCATCAAGCTGACGGAGCATCGGCGCAATGCGCTCTAGGGTAAGTTGATTATGTGAAAAACGATCTCGCACCGTCTTTAAACTTTGCGCACGCGAAGCAAGCTGAGCACGACGCGCTTCCATCTCTTTGCGTTCACGACGATGGCCACCAACGGATAAATTTAACCAAATGATCAGCGGAATCGCCAACCACCAGATTTCCATAATCAGGCTGGCAATCGCCCCCATCGACAGCAACAAATACCAAACCTGATCAATATGCTCTAGTTCGGGTAAAACCACTGATAAAGTTGGCCAACGGCGCTTGAGCATTGCACGGATCCGCTCATCATCAGTCGCGTCGCGCTTCTTACGTGCCAGTGCCGCATCGAGCGCAAGGCTGATATACCACTGCGTCACAACCCGACAATGCAACCAGTCTTGCTCTAGATACTGGCGCATTTTTTCATGCAATTGAGTCCGAAACTCTTCGCTCGACAATGGTGGAACCGAATCATCATATGGGTCTTTAATGGCATGCTGTACCGTTAGAGGGTAGCCCGCCACATCAATCAACTGCTGCCGCCGAGCATTCATTAAATCGGCAGGAATACTCAGATCAGGGTCATCAAGCCGAATATATTGCTGAATTAGCTGATCTAGCGGCTCAAATGGGGGATGAGTACCCGGATGGGTGCGCATTTCTTTGCGAATACGCTCAACCTCGGCCAGAACCGCACGCCCAGTCGGCGCAGCTTCCGGCACCCAGGGCATACGCACCAGTGTTTCGGCCTTATATAAGGATTCGTCAAAATGGCGATAATAGGCTTCGTAATAGCCCGCCATTTCCTTATCGTCGCGATCAATATCACCCGACAGCAAGGGCTTGGTTGGAGGTGCGCGGCGCAAATCAGTAGCAAGCCGATTGGCCAAACTTTCCAGCTCTGGCGCAACGCCGGCTCGCGCAAAGATGGGATCAAGCTCATGTCGCTTGCTCCGCCAATCTTCCAGCGTTTTCCAGATACTCCAATCAGCCACACTACTTCTCCTTTAAGGCCGCTATTTTACCGTTTCAGCAGCCAAAAAGGAGAAGTAATCCGGTTGGTTGTGGGAAATGCACACGAATCAAGATGATTTGCGTTTTTTCTTACCCGCAGGGGCAACAGCAGCTTCAATGCGGTCGCACAGATGCCGCAAGACCTCCAAGCGCGCAGCGTATTTATTGTTCGCACCAATTAAATGCCATGGCGCAATCGCCGTGCTGGTGCGCTCGATCAAATCGCTACCGGCCTCGATATAGGCATCCCATTTTTCCCGGTTACGCCAATCTTCATCCGTAATCTTAAAGCGTTTATATTCAATAGCCTCACGCTCTTTAAAACGGCGTAATTGCTCTTCATTGCTAATCGCCAGCCAGAACTTCACCACAATCACGTGTGCACTGCTAATTTGTGCTTCAAAATCATTAATTTCACCATACGCACGCATCCAATCGGCTCGACTGGCAAAATTTTCTACCCGTTCGACCAATACCCGACCATACCAAGAACGATCAAATAAGGTAATTTGCCCATGCGGTGGCAAATGCCGCCAAAAACGCCACAAATAGGGTTGCGCCCGCTCTTCTTCGGTCGGCGCAGCAATCGGAATCGTACGGTATTGCCGCGCATCCAGTGCAGCGGTAATCCGCCGAATCGCCCCACCTTTGCCAGCGGCATCCATGCCTTCAAAGACACATACAACAGAGTGCTTTTTAAAATCAGGATGGCGGGTTAATCCATTAAGCCGCCCCTGCAGTACTTCTAACTGCTCAAGATATTCCGCTTTACTTAGCGTTGAATCGAGCGGCAATTTATCCAGCAATCTCACACCATCAATCGATGGCATTAATGGGGCAACATCGACACGTTTCTGCCGTACAGAGCTGCGCTCCAGATGGTGACTAATCGCCTCGACAATATGTGTACCTACCGTAATATCACGATAACGCTCATCGGTACTTTCAATTACGCGCCACGGCGCATCCGCCAGATTAGTACGCTGCAACAAATCTTCCTGCGAGGTCATCACTTCATCGTAATGATCAGCAAACCACGTATCCGATTCATCAAACCGCCACGAAGTACGCGGGTCGTTAGCATATTTTTTCAGCCGTTTTCTGAGTTGCTCCTTTGGCAAATGCAGCCAAAATTTCAGAATCAATGCACCTTCATCCGAGAGCATTTTTTCCAGCCGAATAATTTTGGATAATTCATGTTCGTAATGCACAGAATCGGGCTGCGATGTCAGCTGATCCCACATCGGGCCGCTATACCAGCCGCCAAATAAAATCGCCATTTTTCCTTTGGGCGGTAGCACACGCCAATAACGCCAATACGGCGGCCGAGCGCGTTCCTCATCATTGGGCGCGGCAAACGCGTGAGTAGCAATATGGCGTGGGTCCATCCACTCGAGCAATAAATTAGCGACTTGCCCACGACCAGCGGTTGGTACACCGCCCAACAAAATGATGACAGGAAAGTCGCCACGCTCTTTGAGCTGATACTGAATGCTAAGTAATTTTTGCCGCAATTGATCGGCTGCTAGCTTGTACTGCTCTTTATCTAAGGCATGACCCAACTCAGCGGCGGCAAACATGTGAAATCCCTCAATAATCAATTTGTTGTTAATGGTGGTCGTTGCCAGAGGCAAGTAGATCCACGTGTAAATTAGACGCCTTCAAATAAAAAGCGCGCAATATTGATCTGCCATTTTTCGGGGTTTTCATGCCCAACAATTTTATCAGCGCCTCCCTTCCCCATAGGGCGGGAGAGATCGATGATTTGCGGCGTAATATAGGTATTTGATTTGGTACTGAAAATCGCTTTAACAATCGGCTGCAACATGGCTGCTTCGTTTTGTTCGATCACCACAGCCAAGCGACCGGACTCCAACCGAACCAAGGTACCAACCGGATAAATACCAATGGTGCGCATAAAGGCTTGCACCAGCTCGGGATTAAAATGAAACTTGCTCCATTCCCACAATTTGCGTAGCCCTTCTGGGGCGGGCATACCTTTGTGGTAACAGCGATCTGAGGTAATCGCATCATATACATCGACCACCGCAGCCATTTGCGCCATCCGGCTAATTTGCTCACCAGGCAATTTATGCGGGTAGCCCGTACCATCCATGCGCTCGTGGTGGTGCAGGGTAATATCGAGGGGGATATCTTCCAAACCGTCGATTTCCCGCAAAATTTGCCAGCCTTCTTCGGGGTGCGTTCGCATGATGGCAAACTCAGCCTCGGTGAGGCGACCTGGTTTATTCAAAATTTCATTCGGTACCTTCATTTTGCCGGTATCGTGCAGCAACCCACCTACCCCAGCCAAGCGAATTAGCTCTTTATCTAAGCCGAGGGACTGCGCAAAAGTCACCATTAGCGTACAGACGCTGACCGAATGCAAAAAGGTATATTCGTCTTTATCTTTAATACCGCTAAGGCCCACCAGAGCACCGCTATTGCGCAGTACCGAATCAGTAATGTCTTCCACCACTTGCGCCACGCCTTCGAGCTCAATGGCCTGCCCTAGCCGCACATCGCGCATCACCATACGCACGGCATTGGTCGCTTGCCCGTGAATCTTGCGGGCGCGCCCCATTTCTTCGGCAAAAGACACCTTAATGATGGGCGAAGGTTCTTCAGCAATTTTGATCAGTTGCGCATCCAACTCGGCATTCACTTCCTCGACCGTTGGCGCATCCGGCATATCAAGGCCACGCTCGGTGTCGATATATACCTCACGCACGCCAGTGGCCATAATTTGGGCGATCGCGGCGTCGTCCGTAATCACAAACTGATTCCGCACAAACGGATGATTCATCCAGTCGACGTTTAAATCATGGATAAACATTCCGACACGAATAGCCTCAGAGGGGATTTTTTTGATCATATTGGCGTGTGGCAGTTTTTTTAATAGTGTAGATCACCAGACTATGCGGTGCAGATCGATTCAGCACTTATCTTGATACCCTGCAAGGTATTGGCGCCTAGATCAAACCCAGCAATACTCACATAAACATACATCTGTAGCTGGTGATCTCAACTGCAAAGCCTGACAACAAATCACAATAATACGCCAAATTTTTGACATGAAACCAACAAAAATAATCTGTATTATAACTTTCTTGTCGTAGGCAAACGTCATAGTTGCCATTTCAATCGCGATTTTCTGGAGCACACTAAGATGAGTTTATTTGATACCTTGGCCTCACAAGTATTAGGCAGCAGCGAACAAGGCAGTGCTTTGTCTGGCTTACTCGAGTCGCAGGGCGGAGTGGCTGGTTTGATTGATAAATTCCAAAATGGCGGCTTAGGTGAAATTGCCCAATCTTGGGTGTCTACTGGCGGTAATCTGCCGATCTCGGCCGAGCAGATTCAAGCCGTGCTGGGCCACGAAACAGTAGCCAATGTTGCAGCACAATTTGGCGTTGATCCTGAGCAGGCAGCCAATACTTTAAGCTCTTTATTACCACAGCTTGTGGATGGCCTCACCCCTAATGGTGAGCTACCAGCCAATGGCAACGGCGATCTACTCAGTGCGGGTCTTGATTTGCTCAAAGGCAAACTATTTGGCTAATACCCTTTAGAGTATTGCCACAGAGCTAAGCTAGAAAGAGAGCTACAAAGTAATACCCAATAAAAAAGCCGATCAACTGATCGGCTTTTTTCACTAACAGGACACAATTAGAAATACAGGGTAACTGGGCCTTTATTAATAAATTCCACCCAGCCACGCGGTACTGGATAACCACTAATCACGGGGAAATAAGCAACAAACAATACGGTCGCCAGCGCCACAATCCCCCACGGCAGCCAACGCGCCCAGCTACGATTTGGGTTATCTAGCTGCAAACGCTGCAGGCCCCACACCAGCGCCAGAATAATAAAGGGAACAGAAGCAAAGAAATGGTAGATAAACACCAGTTTGCGTGGAATCAGTGCCCATGGCAAAAATTGTGTTAAGCCGACGGCCACAATAAAGCCCAGCGCAAAAATCTGGCTTGGTGTTACCGCAAAGCGCTGTAGCGCTGCTTTCGAGCTGGCCATGGTGAGACGCCAGCCAATCGCGATGAGGAAAGCCAGCGTACCCAAATACCAGGTGACCGGATTACCAAAAGCGCTGATCGATGAAACTTTCAATGGCCCAGTCCACTCCGCCCCTGAGTAGTACCACATCGGTTTCACCATGGTTGGCCATTCGTACCACATAGAACTAAACGGGTGAGTCGCTTTGAGCTGACTATGGTATTGATACATGCCCGTTTGATTGGCAAACATACCAGCCAAACCCTGCCCAGTCGCCTTCATTAACGGGATATACGCGGCAGTGTAAATCAGCGCCGGTATCACAATAAACGCTAGCACCGACCACAGCACGCTTTGCACCACCCAATCGCTATAGCCGCGCTGGCCTGGCAATTGTGCAGGCAGGCCTTGCGCCACCTTAGCTTGACGCCAGAGGTTCCAGCAATACAAGCCCGCCAAACCTACGCCGTGATACAACACAATCCACTTGCTGGCGGCGCCAAGCCCAAACATCGTGCCACACAACAGCAATGATTTAATATCGGTGCGCCAATTTTGCGTGGCTGGCTCTTGTTGCATCCAGCGCAGCATCCAGTACGAACTTGCCAGAATAAAGAACACCCCGTAGGTATCAATCGTGGCAATCCGCGTTTGCGTGAAGTGCATAAAATCAACGGCCAGCAAGGCGGTAGCCAATAGGGCAAAGTTTTCCGAGCGGAAAATTCGGCGCGATAAGCCAAAGAACACGGGCAACATCGCAATCCCAAACATGACGCCCATAAAGCGCCAGCCAAACGGATTCATGCCAAAAATCGCCACCCCGATCGCGATAATAATTTTTCCCAGCGGAGGGTGGGTATTTTCGGTGGCATCGATGCCCTGCAAGATTTCCCACGCACTGCGCGCATGATAAACCTCGTCAAAATACATGCCGTTATACGCGGTTGATAATGCGACAACCTTGTTTTGTTCGTCGATAAGTGCGGCTGCATCATTGGGGCCACTGCTTAGCGTAGGCACCAGCAACGCATCCTGCGCGCCACGTACTGCAATTTCGTTCATTTGCAGCGAGCCAGTACTGAGGCCAATTTTGAAATAACGCGCTGGCAGATTAATCGCCAGATCACGCCAACGAAACTCTGAGAAGCGATTGTTAATCACAATGCCTTTGCTGGCAGTCCAGTTCTGACCGTCTGCCGACCATTGCAATGCGTATTCCCCCTCACCTAAACCATGGTGATATTGCAACTTAGTCACTGATTGCACCGCGCCTAAATCAAACACCGCCCAATCGCCTGCGGCAGGAGGGTTCCAGAATTTCTGCGGCGCTTGGGTGTTACCAAGATAAGTAAACGCAGCCATACTGTACACGGCACAAATCATTGCCAGCGCAACCCAGGCGCGGCGTGATACGGCTTGCAAGGGTGCTTCGACGGGTGTCGCCAGGACGGCAGGAGCAAGCAGCGGCTCGTCCATCGTCACCGCAGTACTTGCGGCAGGAACAGCCAGCTGCTGGCGATTGCCCCTTAGGAAAATATCGTAGCCCACCCGCAAAGTTTGAATCAGCAACGCCACATTGGCGAGCGAGCCTAACAACATAAATATATTGTCATTAGGTACACCCGTGCTGTTGAGGCGGGTCAGAATATCCAAGGTCACTAAGGTATTGATAAACGTGGTCAGGCTCGCACCGATGGCCAGCCACAACACGCGGCGATCAGCGATCACCATAAACGCAGTCAGGCCGACAAAGGCGGCGGGGAATAAATACCGCTCGTGCATTTTGGGGCCAAGCACAAAAAACAATACATAGATGGCAAAGGCACCAAACAGATAGCGCCCTTCCCCTTTGCCCTTCACTACCCCCAACAGCACTGCCGCCAAGGCAGACAAAGTAAATAACCACGCCCATTTACCGACTGCCAGCCCTAAGAACAGCGTTTCATTGGGAAGCCAATTGCCATTGAATAAGGCATACAGATTAAATGCATTGATGGTCAGGTAGTCATAACTAGCCAAAGTGCCGCCATACAGGCTGAAAATCCACAATGGCTCGCGCGAAATCGTGAACGGTAAAGACAGTACGGCAAAAGTACCGATTGCCGCAGCAATGGCTTTAAACTGCAGTGGTAAATCACGCAAACTTAACAGCGCAATGAGTGCAATGGGGCCAACTAGCAATGCTTGCGGCTTAAACAGCACCGCAACCGCATACAATGCGGCCGCCAGCACGACTCGACGACGCTCAAGCTGCAAAAATGCCGCGGCCAAAATAAGCGTAAAGATGCTATCGACTTGCCCCCAGAAGGCCGAGGTGACAATTGCCAAGGGATTCAGTAGCCATAAAATGGCGGCAATTAAGGCCAATGGGCGCGTCACACTTGAGTTGCGCCCCACCCAAAGTAAAAAGACCGCACCGGCAATGTCCGCCAGCATGGCTGGTAGTTTCAAGACCGCTAAAAAGCTCGGTGAATCATATGCAAGATGAAACCAATTGGCAGCCCCGCCAACCAGCCACAACACGGTGATATAACCCGGAGGGTAGTCGGCGAAGTAACCCGGACGATAAAAGCCAGCAAAACCACGCTGATACATGTCCAGCGCCCACGCGCTAAATGTTCCAATATCGTAAGAATGGCCGCGATAACTGCCGGCCCAATAGATTTTGAGCAAGAATACCAGCAGCACTAAAGCCAGCGCGGGCCAGGTTTTGCTAATTGGTGCGATGCCATCAAGCACAGCACCAAAACGCTGCAATACCCCGCCGCGAGCCCGCAGCAGGAAAGCCACCAAACCCAAATAGGCAATGGTTACCAGACACATCACGGTATTCGCACTAAGACCAGAGCCCGATGATGCCACCACAGGCGCCGCTGCCGCAGCGGCTGGTGGGGGGGTAAAACTAATCACTTTTGCGCCAGCGCCTGGCTCAGCGGCAGTGACGCTAACATCATCAAACCACGCCGTTCCTGTCGCTAAACTGCCGTAAAACCCCAAGCGCAACGCCACTTTGACTTCTGTTTGTTCTGGGCCGGTTTTACCCCACGCAACCAATTCTTGCCAGTCATTATCGCCTTTTAAATCTTGCGAATAATCCATGGCATCTACAATGCTTAAATTGGCGCCGACCTTCGCATCTGCAGGAATACCAGCCGTTTTAACCCAAGCGGAAACACGGTACCAAGTATCGGGTTTTACCTTGATTAATTGAGTGAGCTTGCCATCATCCCCCTGCCCCAGGGCAATTTTCACCGATGCTTTGCCGCTGTGAAAAACCGTTTCATCCCGCACCGCCACACTCTGTGGCTCGCCTTGAGTCCAATGATCAAAAGTCCAACCAGCCGCGCCCCCCGATGGGCTGGTTTCTTCTACACCTGCATTGCGGGCGAGCTCCTCGGCAACCGCTGGTTGCAATAAGAGCATTAGGCAGCACCAGCAAGCCAGCAGCAGTGTGTGCCAATTAAATCGCATTGCAGTCATCGACATGATTTCAAACTCAAAACACTGGGGGAAGCTCGCACTATAACGACTCCGCAACCTTACGCCTAGTTCCTGACATCACATCTACCTAGCGCAAGTGCAACATGCATTCGGTGAATTCAAAGCTAAAATTCTTACAAATTCAATGCCAATGCGGCCTGCCAGACAAATCGCACCGCACCATTTTTACAGCTATATCAGCATCGGCTAAAGCGTTTATTTTCCTAGCTTTGTGGCAAATTTGCCTCAGTGATTTTGCACCTGCAATACCGTTTAGCGAGAGCTAGTGCACAAAGCATTCAGCATGGGGTTTTCAACCCTAGCGCGATGATGTAAGGTTGAGCCCAGTCGCAAAATGTAGTCGCGAAAAAACCATAACAAAACAGGCCAAGTGTCTGGCGCCGTTAGAGCGCATGGAGGATGAGACAATGCAGCAACTCCTATCTGTAGTGATCCCCTGCTACAACGAAGAGGAAGTCATTGGTGAAACGCTCAAGCGTTTGCGCGATTTTCGCGCTACGGTGACAGACTTAGATGTGGAATTCATTTTTGTCGATGATGGCAGTAAAGATCGCACGCGCGAATTACTAACTGCGGCACAGCAAGCTAACCCAGAAATCCGCGTCGTTGGCTTTGCTCGTAATTTTGGTCACCAAACTGCCGTCACCGCCGGTATTGATGCCGCTAGCGGCGATGCAGTGGTACTGATCGACGCCGATTTGCAAGACCCACCCGAAGTCATTAGCGAAATGATCGCCTTGTGGCGCAATGGCTACCACGTCGTTTACGGTACTCGTGTGGATCGCCCCGGCGAATCAGCGTTCAAACTGGTAACTGCCCGCGCTTTTTATCGCGTACTCAATCGCCTATCTGACGTACCCATTCCGCTCGACACGGGCGACTTCCGCCTGATGGATCGCAAAGTAGTAAATGTGCTCAAAGGCATGCCAGAGCGTGATCGCTTTATCCGTGGCATGGTGAGCTGGGTGGGCTTCCGCCAGGTTGCACTCCCTTATCGTCGCGCCGAACGTTTTGCCGGTGAAAGCAAATATCCGCTGCGCAAAATGGTACGTTTCGCTACCGATGGCATTATGTCATTTTCGACCAAACCACTACGTTTGGCAGTAACGCTCGGTCTGATCTCGTCCTTTTTTGCCTTACTGGGCATTATCAATACCTTGGTCGTCCGTTTAACCACTGAGCACTGGGTGCCCGGTTGGGCTGAAATCATGGTAGCCATCTTATTCCTCGGTGGCGTGCAATTACTTTGTATTGGGATTTTGGGCGAATACGTTGGTCGCACCTACAACGAAATCAAGCGCCGACCACTCTATGTGGTACAAGACCGGCTTGGTTTTCCAGACGATCAGCAATAAATATTTAACCCAGCGCAGATTTCGCGCTGGGTTATTTTTTATGCAATACCCAGCTGGGTATTAACCTAAAACGCCAACTGATATTGACCTAAAAACCAATACCCTCGAAGAGTGCAGCATGCCCCCGTCGAAAGCCCTGCTGCGGAAAATCATTCCGCAGAGCATCTATTTGTGTTTTGCCGGTATTTTTTCAGTTTTCCTAGTGCTTGCTTGTTTTGTCGACGCATTCTGGAAAAGTGACACTTGGTTTTCCCGTGGCGATCTGGAAATGTTGGGTCCACAAAACCCATTGTGGCAATTAACTGGTATTGCCCTGTGGTTCTTGCTGTTATACGGTATCTGGCGCGGCGCACGTCGCCTTGAAACTAGCCGGCATCTGCGGCTGATTATTTTGGCACTGTTTGTGCTGCTCTTTGCTGTGATCAATGCATTTATCTGGCT
Organism: Chitinibacter fontanus; assembly: GCF_013423785.1. Classification (NCBI taxonomy): domain Bacteria; kingdom Pseudomonadati; phylum Pseudomonadota; class Betaproteobacteria; order Neisseriales; family Chitinibacteraceae; genus Chitinibacter; species Chitinibacter fontanus. Next base: position 2,277,863 of record NZ_CP058952.1, on the reverse strand, counting down.
GTTTCCAGTCCATGCCTACGATGATGCACTAGTCATACGCATCGTGGTTGATGATTTACTCCACGGTAATTTCATCGCATTCTTTGATACGATGAGCTTGGAAAATAAAGCCAAAAACTATCTGTATCTGTTTCCGCTGCAGGTGCCATTCACACTGTATACCTTCGCCATTCACAGTTTGATCGGCGACAGTTATACCTATACCCGCATTATTAATACCACGATTATCACCGCCTGCAGTTATACGATTTACCAAATCTACCTGCTGTGGCAGCGCAAAACGCATGATTTGTTTGCCGCATTTATTTGCGTAAGCTTTCTGCCATTTATTCTGCTGGGGGCATGGGTTTACAACGATTTCCCGGCTATTTTCCTCAGCTGCATCGCGATTTATTTTTTCACGCTCTGGCAGCAACAAGGCGGCAGACTGCCCATTATTTTGTGCTTGCTTGCCTTGGCATTTGCCAATTTATTTCGCCCCATCGGGCTGCTACTCACGCTTAGTTTTGGCTTGATTATCGTGTTGCGCTGGTTGAAAAATGGCCAATTCAAATCAGCCCTTTGGATCATTGTTGGCTTATTTATCGCGATCCAGTTACCCCATAAGCTGGTTAATGCCGCTTTAGCGCAGGCTGGCATTCCCACTTACAGCGGCTGGAGTACCACAGCACCCGCCCCCAAATGGATGTGGCTCAATATTGGCTATGACTACAAACGGCTTGGCGTGTGGTCGTATAACGAAGCCTACGCCACCTTTGTTAGCGAAGCGCCTATTAATGAAGAAGCAGTCAATACGCTCTTCAAGCAAGAAATCGCTAAAAAATGGCATGAAATTGGCCTAAGCGGCACGCTAAATCATTGGGCCAAAAAGACCTTTTGGCAATGGACAGAAGGCACTTATCAAGCTGTTTACTATGGGATTGGCGACCCGGCTCGCCCCGATTATTTCGCCTACCCGACATGGGCCAGCCAATACGCTCATGGGCCGCATGGAGAAGCTTTCCGCTACACCATTCGCAGGATGACGCAGTTGCAGAACTGGTTGTATTTGTTTACCGCCTGCAGTGTCGTGGCACTTGCATTGAGGCGCTTAAGCAAAGATGAACAGGCAGATTCATTAGATGAAACGGTGCTGCTCTTGGCCTGCTATACCCTGCTGGTATTTGGCATGTATATGCTGTGGGAATCAAAATCACGCTACCTCCTATCGAGCACGATTCCACTACTGCTGCTCGCCAGCTATGGACTACCGCAAATATTCACCCGTTTTGACGCCCTGCTAGCGCGATGGCCACATAATCCGCAGCTAGCTACTGTACTACCCGCAAATACCGTGATGCCCGCCGAAGAAGCAAATAACTAACCGGCACACAGGATGGAGAGACCTCAATGACACACAAGCACGGCCACTTTGATTATTTGGATGGCGTACGCGGTATCGCCGCTTTTTCTGTCACGCTCCATCATTTCTTTTATGCCTTTTTACCGGCGCTAATTTGGGGGGCTGCGGGCAATAAGGGGCTAATTTTTCCGCAGTTTGAAATGGCGGTCGCACAAACGCCGTTGAATTTATTGTGGAGCGGCGATTTTGCGGTGATGGTGTTTTTTGTAATGAGCGCCTTTGTGCTCACCTATCGTTTTTTCCGCGATCAGCACGACCCAAACTTTAGCCGTGTTAGCTTTTTAACGTCGGCAACGCTACGCCGTTACCCGCGTTTGGTACTACCGATTTTTGCCGCCTCGCTACTGGTGCTTGTGGTGATAAAAATGGGGGGCTTATTTCATCAGGCGGCAGCTCAATTTTCGCTATCTTTTGAATGGTTGGCTCTGCAATGGGATACCCCCAAGGCCAGTTTGCTGGATGTACTGCGCAATAGCTTTTTGGAAGTACCCTTTAAGCCCGAACCACGCTACAACAATGTGCTGTGGACAATCTGCATCGAGTTTTATGGCTCGCTGCTCGCCTTTGCAATGGTTGCCACACTAGGCCGTCAAAGTTGGCGTGCCTGGGCCTACCTTGCCCTGGGTTGGTATTTTGGCAACTCGCCCTATCTGTGCTTTGTGATGGGCGTCGCGCTGGCTGATTTTATCTACGCCCCCAGCGCGGCCAAAGCGTGCGCTTTCTTGAGCCGCCCTGCTACGTATTGGACTTTCGCCATCGCTGGCCTCTATTTGGGTAGCTTTCCCAAGGGCATCGACACTAGCCAGAACTTCTGGTTTAGCTGGCTATATTGGCTCGATGGCGGCGCAATGCCCAATGCGCAGTGGACGCACAATTGGGGTGCGCTATTTTTGCTGATCGCCGTGTTGCACGCGCCAAGCTGGCAAAGCAATTTGTCACGTCAACCGTGGCGCTGGTTGGGACGAATTTCGTTTTCGATGTATTTGATGCACGGCCTGTTTTTGGGCTCGATTTGCTCATGGCTGATCGTTAAGCTCGTACCGAGCATTGGCTACGCCGCAGCGTTTTTCATTACTTTGGCAGTGTACTTGTTCGCGATGTTCGGCTCTTCGCACCTCTTTGCCAGGTATATCGATGAAATCAGCGTCAAATTTAGCCGCCAGGCCTATACGTGGCTAGTTGGCAATAAACTGGATGCACTCGTGCCACGCTGGACTGCGCGCTGGCGCAACAGCTTGTTTGTGCGCCAAAGCTGGGCTTATTTGCTGTTTGCCATTGTCTTGCTGTATGTCCTACTCTACGCAGCTCTTAAACAATCGTGGTTTTCGCACAGCGGCTGGGACTCCTATATTTTACAGGCGCAAGCATGGTGGCAAGGCCGCACGATGCTGGCGCATGATTATCCTTATCTAGAATTGGCCATCTTCCACGGTCAGTATTATGTGAGTTTCCCGCCGATCCCGACGATTCCGCAATTTTTATTGTTCCCGTTTTTTGGGGAAGGCACGCCGAATCACTTTTTGAATTCCTGCTACACCATTTTAAGCTTTGCTCTACTGACGTACTGGTTTAACCCCGAGCTAAAACCCAAGGGCTTAGCCATTCCCTTAGCCGCTGTATTTGGCAGCAATCTGTTGGCGATTTCGCTCAATGGCGGGGTGTGGTTTCAAGCGCAGGTACTCGCGTATTTATTCACTACCGTGGCATTTTTCTTCGCAGTAAAGAGTGCCCAGCGCCCATGGGCGATGCATTTGGCTGCATTGAGTCTGGCGCTAGCCGTAGGCTGCCGCCCTTTTCAGTTGGTGTACTTTCCAGCCTTACTCTGGATTCTTGCTTATCACTTGGGTCACGTTGGCACTCAGCCACCCAAGGCTAAAACCAGCAATGGCCAAGAACAAGCCGAGCCACTGCAGCAGTTTTTACTCTTCCCACTACTGATTGGTGGGGCGCTGGCTTGGTATAACTGGCTGCGTTTTGGGAACCCGCTGGAATTTGGGCATAACTACCTGCCGGAATTCCAACGGGCAACGGAAGGACAATTTAGTTTGTCGTATATTCCACAAAATTTTATGCAAAGTTTGCGTCTGCCTAGTTTCACAGCGGAAGGCGGTTTAACGTTCCCGCGCACCGACGGGGTGATGTTTTTCTTGGTCAACCCGGTATTTTTGATCTTGGCACGTAAACTGGGCCAGCTCAAACGCGAGTTTTGGCAAGTCAACGGCTTGCTGTTCGGCGCCATTCTGTTACACATGCTATCCACTTGGAGCCATCGCACCATGGGCGGCTGGCAGTTTGGTAACCGCTATTTTGTCGATATGATTCCAGCGGTCGTGCTGTTGCTGTGGCTCAATCGCTGTAAATTTGACGGCAAAGACCTGATGCTGGCGCTATTCGGTATTGGGATCAATGTGTATGGTGCCCTGTGGTTGTATTTAAACTGGCCTTAAGAAAGAAAACCAATGCCTAAATTATTCAAACAGTTTCTCACCTTTGCGGCGGTTGGTCTGTGCGGCACAGGAATCCAATATTTGGTGCTATGGCTAGGTGTGACCTGGCACGGCAATAGTGCAGCGGTTAGCGCTTCGGCGATTGGCTATTTACTCGGCTCGGTGGCCAATTACTTGCTGAATTACTTTTTCACTTTTAAAGACCAGCATGGCCAAAAATCGCACCGCGAAGCGGCTGCCAAGTTTTATACCATTGCCGGTCTAGGCTGGCTGCTCAATACCGGCTTGATGTTCTTGCTGGTCAACTATTTGCGCATCACCCACTGGCCCGCTCAATTAATCACCACTGGGATTGGTTTGCTTTGGAATTTTGCTGGCAGCCGCTGGTGGGCCTTCAAGCACACAACACCACGTCCGCAAGCCGAATAAGAAAGGAATCACGATGTTATTTGCTGTAATTTATTTTGCCCTGCATCTGACCGCCTGGGGCTATGCAGCCCAAAAACTGTTTGCGGAGCATCCACAGTGGGTTCGCTTGGGCTCGGGTGGCGTGCTGGCCACAGTGGCATTGATGTGGGCACCAGTACCATTTGCTTTCTTTTGGCAATTTGGCTCACTCAGTCACGGGCTAGGATTGGCATTATCGTGTGGCTTAGCGGGCAGTATTTACGCCTTTGCGACGCCACTTCGCTGCAATACGGCTCTGAATTATCAGATGCGGCCCAAAACGCTGCTGTATCTGGGTTTGCCGCTGTTTTTACTAATGGCCTATCTGCTACACACGCATCTGATTTTGCCCACAGCAAATGGCTACGATGTTGGCCAATCGACGTTCGGCGATTTACAAATGCATATGGGCATGGTGACCTCGCTGGCGCGCCAGCAAGTATTCCCGCCTGATTACAGCATTTTGCCGGGGCATCGCCTGAGCTATCCGTTTTTGGTCAATCTCGTTTCGTCATCGCTGTATCAGATGGGTTTCTCGCTGCGTTGGGCGCTACTGCTGCCCTCGCTGCTGATGTGTGCAATGATTGTGTTCAGCTTTATCCTGCTCGCGTTTGAGGTGAGCAAAGACAAACGCGCGACGCAACTTGCAATGCTGCTGTTTTTCTTTAACGGCGGCTTGGGCTTTATTTATTTTTTTGGCTGGCACGAATACACCTTCACGCAAATTCTGACCGAGTTCTACAAAACGCCGACCAATTACAACGAGATGAATATCCGCTGGTCGAACGTGATCGCCGATATGATTATCCCGCAGCGCACGACAATGGCGGGTTGGTCAGTTGCGCTGTTTGCGCTGTGGGCGCTGCTGCGCTTCACCCGAATCGGTAGCCGCGCAGACAAACGTGGCTGGGGTATGCTAGCAGGAGCCTTGGTAGGATTGCTGCCAATGATCCATACCCACTCATTTATGGCGATTGGCCTGATTTCACTCGGCTGGCTCGGGGTGGATTTAGTTTTGCGCCGTAAAGCTTTCGTACAAGTCATCATCGATTGGTGCTGGTACGGCCTGCCTGCAATTGCGCTGGCGATTGGCCAGTTGGTGTACTGGACTTTCCCACAGGCGACCGCTGGCGGTGGATTTGTCCATTTCCACCTGAACTGGGTCAACAAGCTCGAAATCGACCCCTACTTCTGGTTCTACCTGAAGAATATGGGCGTCGTGTACGTGGGCTGGCTGATGGGTTTGGCGCTACTGGCGCGCAGCACATGGCGCGAAAAACTGGCAGCCGCGGCCGACGCAGGTGAAGGCCACTTACTCGATCAAAACTTGGCGCTGTTGCAACTGGGTCCGCTGGCGATTTACATCGTCGCCGAGCTCGTGATTTTCCAGCCCAATTTATACGACAACAACAAGCTGTTTTACATCTGGTATGTGTTCGCCACGATCACCGCCGCGTGCGTGATCATCAGCGCCTATCGCGTGTTGAAAGCACGCCAGCGTTATTTGGCGGCGGCCAATTTACTAGTGTTTAGCATCGCGATTGGCTGCGTTGCTGGCGTGCTGACCTTGGCGCGTGAATGGGTCTCGACCTACACCGCGTACAACCCCGCGCACGTCGCTGCGGCGCAGTTTATTGATCAGAATACGCCGACTGACGCGATGTTTGTCACCGCCGACAATCACAACAACACCGTCGCGGCACTCACCGGCCGCAATATCGTCGTCGGCACGGATACCTACTTATTCTTCCACGGCCTCAACACCGCGCAGCGCCACGAAGACGTGAAAAAAATCTATCAAAGCCCAGCCGAGCGGCCCGCGCTGATCGCCCAACACAAGGTCGATTACATCTACGTCAGCGATTTCGAGCGCAACAGCTACCCCGAGATGGCAAGCCTGTTTGGTCAATATCCGGTGATTTTTGATAATGGGCAGGTGCAGGTGCTGGCGGTATCGGCACGAGCGCAGGCGTATCGGAAGTAATTTGCCATCCAATAAAAAGGCCGCAATAGCGGCCTTTTTATTGTGTTAACGGATAAGACATTTGAATATCTAGCAGCCCACCCGCCAAATACCCACTCATGTATTAGCCTTAACCTCAATGTTAGATTCTTCTTCCGCCATATACCCTACCATCTTGGCTTTCAACCTCGCCCAGCAGCCCTTCACCCCATATTGCAGTAATGGTCGCTCGAAGCAGTAGGTGATCAGGCTGGCGACGATGATGGATGCGATGAACGCAACAAAGAACATCGTCCAGCGCCAAGTGGGGTCGTCGGTGGGCGTTGGCGTTGCGGCGCTCCACCAGCCGTGTTCTTTGATGACACGGGCGATCACTTGGTGCCAGATGTACAGGTTGTACGAAATCAGCGATAAAAAGGTCAGCGCGCGATTGGCGAGGATGGTGCGGAAGATTTCATGCGCGTAGGTCGCCGCCACCGTCAATACGATCAGCACAAAGCAGAAAAACAGCCGATGTTGCGATTGCCAGATTGGGTAGGAATCAGGCTCAAAGCGGATTTGGTATAGATCGTTAAACAGCAGCAGCATCGTTAGCAGCGTGAGCGCAACGATGACGCCCATGCCCGACTTTACTGCGTTGAGCACACTCTGGCCTTGTTCTCGCACCCATACCAACAAATACGCCGTCAACATGCCGCCAGCAAATAGGTCAAGAAAACCCGGCAATTGATTATTCAGATTGGTAAATTCACCGATCGGCAAGGTGCGCGTCCAGTGGCGATAAATCAAGGCCACCGCGCACATCAGCGCAAAAACCAGCCACGGCTTACGCCGGAAACCCCATGCCAGCAGCGGGAAAATCACATAAAACTGCACTTCAACGCCCAGCGACCAAAATACACCATTGATACTGCCGTGGGTGTCCGGAAACAGATTATGGACAAAGCCCAAGTGCATCAGAATGTCGGTCCAATAGCCACGTTGCCCGCTGGTCGGGTACATGTCGGGCAGTAGCACCAGCAGCAAAATCATTGCCAGCCAGTACGACGGTAAAATCTTGATTGCGCGGCGGTAGGTGTAGTGGGCAATGCTCGGCAAGCTGCCTTTGCCCAGCATCACTTTGGCGTGCGGATAGGCTAGACAAAATGCACTTAAAAAGAAAAATAATTCAACACCGAGCGCGCCAGCGTACTGAATCATTTCAAAATTGATCGCTCCGCCCGTCAACGGCACAGGGATCACCCACCAAGTTATTTGCCAGTAGTGAAACAGCACGACCAGCAAAATTGCCAAGCCGCGCAGGCCATCGACAATTGCAATATGCTGCGCCGCACTCGTCGGCGCGTGCGGGTTTTCTAGGATGGGCGAGCTCATTATGCGGCACCCTTCACGTCATCTTTAGAGCCATCTTTGGAGATGACATTTCTGCGCATCAGTACCATGGCCAAGCCCATTCCGATCACCGACAGCACCAGCGTTGACCCAACCAGCATCAGCCATGGCGCGGCTTTGCCTTGTGCGGCGGGGCTCAATGCCGCGGTGACGTTCTCGGTTTTAGCTTGCGAGCGCGGCATTTCGAGTACTTTGGCACCAGCTGGGATCTCAGCAACTTTTTCTAAGCTCACCGCATCAAACCACGCCTCACCCTGGTTTTCATTGCCAAAATGGCCTAAGCCGAGCAGCAGCTGAATTTCTTTCGCATCATTCGATTTGATATACACCTGACGCAATTGCCAGTTACCATCGGAGCGTACTGTCTCGCTCACGTCGTACACCCCTTCGACACCAATCACAGCAGCCAACTTGTCGGGATTAGCACCACGTGCTTTGACCTTGGCTTGGAATAAATACGTTTGATTAGGCTCTACTGCTATGGTTTTATTCACGCGCACATGATTGGGTTTATTACTGCTTAAATGCAGCACCTGCTGACCATCGGCAGCACTGACGACCTCAACCGTGGCGGTCGAGATATTGGGCTGCCACGCGGTTAAGGTCCAATCACTAGGTAGCGCCGTGCCGCTCTCGAATGATTCATTCACCAGCGCTTGATTGGTTGATGATTGCGCCTCTTGGGCGTGGGCGGCTGACAGCGCCACGCTTAGGCTAACAGCCAATACGGTTTGACGTAACATTTTCACACTCCATCCATGGTGGCTCTAACGGCCTTGCGGGTAGCACGCTGATCTATTTGTATTAGTTCGTCAATGTACCAAAGCCGCGTAGACTAAGCACCAACCTTGTCAGACTTGATGTAGACAGGTATCAGGTATAATCGGCCAAATGCAATGTCGATCACACTGCGGCGCCTGCTGCACCGCCCCTTCCATCTCCAGCCCGATTCCCGGCATGCCCAACGGCAAGCCCGCGGGCGTGCCTTGCGTGCAGCTCGATGAAGCATTGCGCTGCAAAATCTTCAATCATCCCGACCGCCCTGCCGTGTGCGCGGGGCTGCAACCGAATATTGAAATGTGCGGGGAAACTAGGACTCAGGCGATGTTTTATTTGGCAGAACTTGAGAATGCGACTGCACCAAAGACCTTTAAGTAGCCAAAAGGCGCATCATGATTATGAAAACAAAATTAACCCGCGTTTTTCTAAAATGTCTAGCGTTAATTAGCTTTGTGTTTACGTTGCTATCGGGGTACCTGCTGCTTTATCAATATACTCAGGGGGAGCATGTGTTCTTTCGAGTTTGTCGCTCGAATAGTGCGGATTGCTTCGCTTTTGACTCCACAATTGTGACGACGATTTGCATTGGATCTTTTTTATTGAGCATGGGTTTATTTTTTTCAACAGTGAAGAAATAAATTCCAACTTTCTGCAAAAAAACCAATTTGGTATTGCCCGATCAGAGAGGAATACAAGCAATGGAACACCTGCTGCGCGACATGCAAACCAGCAAAACCGACCACGACTCGCTCACTAAGCTAACAGCATTAGTTGATGCGCTGCGCCCAAGTAAGGCAGACGATCATGTGACGGCGGTGAATAATGCGCGGGCTTTGTGTTATTTGCTGGAGCAACATCCTGAGTATCGCGCCGCTTTGCGCTGTGAATTTTTTTCATTGCTCGATAATACTCGGCAGGTGAACCTATATACCGAAACCGGCATCTTGCTTAATGAGAGCTTTATGACGGCGGTAAAACGTCGCATTGGTGCCAAACTGTTACCCCCCACGATCAACGAAGCACACTTCAGCGATTTATTGGGGGTAATCTTCCACAAGCGAAGTGATTACTTATGGCTAGAGGCAATCCCCCACGAGGTATGGTATGAAATTGGCCATGCCCTACACATGGAAGAAGTCGCCCCCAACGAGCTCCCGCCACATATTCGCCTGCAGCAACTTGAAGCGATCCAAGTCTTATCATGCCGTATTTCGGCGATTGGCCTTGAGCCGGAGGTCATCCGTAACCACCCGGATGTAGAGCGGTTTGAATCGCCCTTTGTTCGACTCAATGCCGAAGTCCTCAATTACATCGAGAAATATCGGCATGATCTGACCACTCGTACTAAGCCCGAGGAAGACCACAGCCATTTGCTGGTTTTGTTAGAGCAATGTGAAGTCATCATGGGCAAGGTGTGGAAATATGCGTCGAAAAACGGCGCCTCGGTCAGCCTGACCTACCACCTGCTGCGCTTAAAACAGCATATTGACCGGATGAAATTGCTGTTTGAATTAGTCGACCCGAGTGCGCCACAAGGCGAAGCACTGATTCGGTTGTTTTTATCTCTGGTCAAGGCTGAAAACCGCAAAAATAGTGTCGGCGATGTTTTCCGTGAAAACACCGAATTGCTGGCGCTACAAATTACTGAACATGCCAGCCATACCGGCGAGCATTACACCAGCGAATCTCGGCGTGAATGGCTAGACATGTTTCGCTCTGCGGCTGGCGCGGGCATCGTGGTCGGCTTTATGGCGCTGATCAAAATTCTGGTGGCGAAGGCACATTTGCCCCTGCTGCTAGAAGCTATGGCATTTAGCCTAAATTACGCGATTGGTTTTATGCTCATCCACCTGATGCATTGCACGATTGCGACCAAACAACCGGCCATGACTGCAGCACGGATTGCTGCAGCCTTGCCCGCACCGGGCAGTAAAAACCTCGAAGGGTATAGCAATCTGGTCGAACTGATCGTTAAAGTAGTTCGTACCCAATTTATTGCGATTTTGGGTAACGTCTTGCTCGCCATGCCAGTGGCACTGGGGATCGCTTGGCTGTGGTGGGATCGCTTGGGCGAGCACGTGGTTGGCCCCGAAAAGGCCACCCACTTAATGCATGATTTACTTCCAATTTCCGGCATGGGGATTCCACATGCAGCCATTGCAGGTGTCTGCCTATTTCTGGCAGGGCTGATTTCGGGTTATTACGACAATAAAGCGCTGTATAACAAAATCCCTGAACGTATCGCCGCCTTGCCCATTTTACGCAAAACAATCGGTGACTACCGCAGCCAAAAAGTGGGCGAATACATCGAGCATAATTTGGGGGCGCTAGCCGGGAATTTCTATTTTGGCTTTATGCTTGGCTGCATTGGCACCATAGGGATTTTACTGGGTCTGCCCATTGATATTCGCCACATTACCTTTTCTGCCGCCAATTTCTCGTACGCACTAGCAGCCAATGATTTCTATTTGCCTCTGTGGAGCGTGATTTGGGGTTTGACTGGTATTGCACTGATCGGTGCGACCAATTTGATTACCAGTTTTGTACTAGCGCTATGGGTAGCACTACGCTCCCGTAAACGTCGTCTGGCTGAACTGCGACCAATTATTGGCCTGCTCTGGGCGCGTTTTTGCTTGCGCCCAATCGATTTTATTATTGCCCCTAAAGTGATTCCCGAGAAAACCAATGACTGACTCTGCGCTGATTGCACCCGAAACTCTAAACCAGATTTGTGATGCCCTCGCAGGGCCGGGCTGGATCGTTTTGCCCAATTTTTTAAGCGCCGCGACAGTGGGTGAGCTGCACCAATTGGCGCAGCAGCGCCGAGATCAATTTAACCGAGCCGGGGTCGGCCGCGAAGCGGGTCATCAGGTTCGCAATGATATTCGTGGCGACTCGGTACTGTGGGTTGAGCACGATGATGCGGCCATGCTCAACGCCAATGCGCGTATGGCGGCCTTACAGCAACAGCTTAATCGTGACCTTTACCTAGGCCTCATCGAGCTGGAATGGCATTTTGCTAGCTATCCTGCCGGCGCGTTTTATCAACGCCACCTCGACCAGCACCGTGAGCAAGACACTCGAGTGGTTACCGTGGTGCAGTATCTCAACCCAAGCTGGGAAGCTAGCGATGGTGGGCAATTGCGTATTTATCTAGATGATGCGCAATCAGTAGATATCACTCCCTACGGCGGCACCCTAGTCGTATTTATGTCGAATCGTTTTGAGCATGAGGTATTACCAGCCACCCGCGAGCGGGTATCACTCACCGGTTGGTATCGCCGCCGCAGCCTGTAGCACGCAGCTGCCGATTAAATATGCACTAAGGCACAGAATAATCGGCTCACACAGCGTAAACTGCGCTGCGACTCGCTTTAGTTTGTATAAGGATCTGTCATGCGCGTAACAACTATCTTGCTTTCCGCTATATTGACCAGCAGCATGTTGCTCACAGGCTGCATCACAGCTGACTCAGCCAATGTATACAAAAAAGGTGAATTAAAGCAGTTAGCCAGCGCACGAGCAGGTGTAATTGAAAATCTGCGTGATGTGCAGATGGACGATAGCAGTACCGGTGTTGGCTCTATCGCTGGCGCCGTCATTGGCGGGGTGGCGGCTTCGTCCAACATAGGCAAAGGCACCGGCGCCGTCATCAGCGGGGTGCTGGGCTCGATACTCGGTGGCATGCTGGGTAATAAAGTAGAAACCAGCATTACCCGCAAACCAGCCAAAGAGTTAACCATTCTGATGCAGGATAACGGGCAGCGTGTAGTGGTGGTACAGGATGCGGATGTTAATTTCGTCGTAGGTCAACATGTGGATGTCATCACCGATGGGCATACCGCGCGCGTTGTACCTACGGCCAACAAACCCGCAACCAAGGCCGGAACCTCACTTTAAAAGGTTAGGCGTATTGCTCTGTAGCTTAATTAAATAGCAACCTGCAGAGCAATACCCATCAATACCCCAAGCGCTGACAAATCGTAGAAACGGCAGCTGCTGAATTGAGGGTATAAAAATGCAAGCCAGGCGCCCCCGCGTCAAGTAAGCGATCGGCCAGCTCGGTCACCACATCCAAACCAAAAGCACGAATCGAAGCACTGTCATCACCAAAACCCTGCAAGCGCAAACGTAGCCAGCGTGGAATTTCTGCACCGCACATATCCGAAAAACGCTGTAACTGGCTGTAGTTTTGAATCGGCATAATGCCAGGCACAATCGGTATTTGCACACCGCGCGCCTGCGCTTCATCCACAAAACGGAAATAAGCATCCGCATTGAAAAAATACTGCGTAATCGCCGAGTCGGCCCCGGCACGCACCTTGCGCACAAAATGCGCTAAATCTGCTTCAGCGCTCACCGATTGCGGATGAAACTCGGGATAAGCTGCTACTTCGATATGAAACCAATCACCAAACTCGCTACGCAAAAAGCTGACTAATTCATTGGCATGACGAAACTCGCCAAGATCAACCATACCCGATGGAATATCCCCGCGTAGCGCCACAATATGCCGAATACCATGGTCTTTGTATTGCTGCACAATGGCGCGAATGCTATCGCGCGTCGCCCCAATACAGGACAAATGCGGCGCAGCAGCGAACCCGGCTTCACGAATGGCGAGTACCGCACGTAACGTTCCTTCTTGTGTGGTGCCCCCGGCTCCAAAAGTCACCGAAAAAAACTCGGGTTTAAATTGCGCTAATTGCTGGCGAGCTGCCGCCAATTTTGCGGCCCCTTCTGGTGTTTTAGGCGGGAAAAATTCGAAACTAATTGGGCGTAGTGCGGACTTCATCAGGCATAACTTTCGTTGATTTAATGCATGAATATTACCGCACAAAAAACATTAAAATCATGAATTATTCTCATAAAACACAATAATACTTTTCACACCAGTAAGCATAAATTCTTTTTCGCAACAAGGGTTTGCAGCACAATTGTTTTTGTAAGCTATTTGTCTTACTATCGAAACGCTGAGCAAATCAGCAACAATGAAGCGGCCATAGACCGCCGCGCCTAAAACAAATTGGTTGGAGACAAAAGATGACTCAACGCACCATGATGCGCCGTACCCGTATTGCAGCCGTAATCGGTGGACTGCTACTTGCAGCCAGCGTGAGCGCAGCAACTTGGCAAGAAGGCAACACTTATTCTGCAGGCACTACCGTTGATTACAACGGCAAAACCTACACCGCACTGGTTACTCACACTGCCTACGTGGGCGCTAACTGGAATCCGGCTAGCACGCCTACGCTGTGGAAAGAAACCGGCACTAGCAGCAGCACTCCAACACCGACAACTGCTCCAACCACAGCCCCAACAGCTACGCCAGTCAGCACCAATGCGCCAACAGCCACTCCAGTTATCACAGCAAAACCAACTACAGCGCCAACGACAGCACCGACAGCTACTCCCGTTTCTGGCGTACCAGCTTGGAGCAGCAGTGCCGTTTACAATGGTGGCGAACGAGTTAGCTACAATGGCGGTGTGTATGAAGCGAAATGGTGGACTCAAAACAATGTTCCGGGCGCGGATCAATGGGGTCCATGGAAACTAATCAGCGGCACAGTGGCAACGCCAACACCGACTGCAGTACCAACCCCAACTAGCGTACCAACTGCATCACCAGTTCCAACCGTATCCCCAGTACCGACTGCCACACCAGTTGTGACCGCCACACCAACTCCAGCGCCAACGGCAACACCGTGCGCAAGCAACTGCCCAACCTTGCCAAAACACGCTGTGGTTGGCTACTGGCACAATTTTGATAATGGTTCAGGCGTGATTCGCCTCAAAGACGTGCCTGATGAGTATGACATCATCAATGTATCATTTGCTGAAGGTGACCCTTGGACCAAAGGCAAAGCGGTCTTCACTTTGGATAAATTGTTTAACGAGGCGGATTTCCTTGCCGACATAAAACTCAAACAAGCTGCGGGCAAAAAAGTCCAAGTTTCCCTGGGCGGTGCTAACGGTGTGATCGTGCTCGATAGTGCTGCAGCACGTGATGCATTCATTGCATCAATGGGTGACATCATTGCCAAATATGGTTTTGACGGTATCGACATCGACATCGAAAACAACTTATCAATTGGTGCGGGCGAAGACTTCCGTAACCCAACCACGCCACAAGTTGTGAACCTGGTAGCAGGCGTTAAAGCACTGAAACAGCGCTTTGGCGGCAGCTTCAGTGTGACCATGGCACCAGAAGTGGCTTATGTGCAAGGTGGCTACGGCGTGGCGGGCGGCATCTGGGGTGGCTACCTTGGCATCATTCACGGCTTGCGCAACGAATTGACTATGCTGCACGTACAGCACTACAACACAGGCGGCATTTCAGGCAAGGATGACAAAACCTACAACCAAGGCACTATCGACTTCCAGGTTGCAATGACTGATATGCTGCTGACGGGTTTCAATGTGGGCCGTGATGCTAACAAATTCTTCCCACCACTGCGTCCAGACCAAGTTGGTATTGGCTTGCCATCAACAGCTGCTGCCGCCCCATCTGGCGGTTATCTGTCAGTAGCGGACACGCAAAAAGCGCTTGATTGCCTGATGAAACTGCAAAACTGCGGCTCGTACAAACCGCTAGTAGCGCAGCCTGATCTGCGTGGCGTGATGACATGGTCGATTAACTGGGATAAAACCAGCGGCTATAGTTTTGCCAAAGGCCACAAAGCGTACCTGAATACTTATCCAAAATAAGTAGCTAAATACGGTAATTCAAACAAAAGCCCCTGCATGCAGGGGCTTTTTACTGCATACACATATCGCAGCTCGGTTACTGCTTAACCATCCGTGATGGTGCTGAGTATTTAGCATACAAATTTGCCGTCGTATAACTGACCACGACTAGCACCACCTGAATGAGCGCCAAATAGCGCCCAACCCCTTGCTCGGCATAAGCGCGCATAATTCCTTCCAGCAACCATAACAATACAAACATCGTGTACCACTGAAAGGTATAGCGTTTACCATGCAATAAGCCACGCAGAGGCAACAACATAATCAAAGCCTTGGCCGCCAGCCACGAGCCACCAGGGTATAGCGGTGAAAGCCACAGTTCCCATAGCATAGTGAGCAATACCATCAGTAAAACAGAGGCAACGGTAATCCATTGCCATAAAGGTAAATGTTTAGCCGTCAAAGTCATCACTGTGCCTCACGCAATTGCAACGCAATCTGCGCCAATCGCTTTCCCTGCGCCAGACAAAGCTGGCGTTCTGCCTCAGAAATAGCCTGAGTCGAATCAGTACCAGCCCAATGGCTTGGGCCATAAGGCGTGCCACCAGTGGTAGTCGAGAGTAAAGCGGCTTCCGAATAAGGAGTCCCCACAATCACCATGCCATGATGTAACAAGGGCAACATCATGGTGAGCAAAGTAGATTCATTGCCGCCGTGTAAAGTACCCGAGCTGGTAAACACAGAGGCAGGTTTACCAATTAATGTGCCGTCTAACCACTGTGCGATGGTTGAATCCCAAAAATACTTCATCGGCGCAGCCATATTGCCAAATCGAGTAGGGCTACCCAGTGCTAAACCGGCACACTCGCGCAAATCACTAAGCTCAACATAGGGCGCACCGGCATCAGGAATTGCACTTTCAATCGCTTCACAGACGGTTGAGATGCGCGGTACAGTCCGCAAGCGTGCTCCAACCCCTGCAACTGATTCTGCACCACGGGCAATTAGCTGGGCCATCTGGCGTGTTGCGCCATGCGTGGAGTAATACAACACCAATATTTCTGTCATCACCAGGCTCACTCAAAGTTTGCGGTATTATAAAGGGATTCAAGCTTAATCATGCGATCATGTCGGATACCTCTTCCCTGCCGCTTTGGCGCCGTGTCATTGGTTTT
Source organism: Chitinibacter fontanus (assembly GCF_013423785.1). Classification (NCBI taxonomy): domain Bacteria; kingdom Pseudomonadati; phylum Pseudomonadota; class Betaproteobacteria; order Neisseriales; family Chitinibacteraceae; genus Chitinibacter; species Chitinibacter fontanus. The sequence continues at coordinate 2,261,570 of NZ_CP058952.1, read as the reverse complement.
TCCCGTTTTGTTGGGCGTAGGCTCTATGCTGATCGCTGCCTTGAAACAGCAGGCAGTTTAACGTACACCACCCTGCTTGCCGTGGTACCGCTATTCACCATCGCATTAACGGTCATTTCTGCCTTTCCCATGTTCAGTGGAATCAGCAGCAAGTTTCGTGGGTTTATCATTACTAATTTAGTGCCGGATGCGGCAGGAAAAGTGGTTGGCGTTTATATGCGGCAATTTGCCGACAATGCAGACCGACTTACCGCTTTTGGCATGATTGGTTTGCTCGCAACCGCAATTTTGCTGATGATGACTATTGAAAAGTCAGTCAATAACATTTGGCGGGTACGCCGCCAGCGCAAGCTACTTTCCAGAACTCTCACATATTGGGCCACTCTCACTCTTGCGCCACTTTTGATTGGCCTAAGCCTTTCACTAACCAACTGGTTATCGAATCAGGCTGGTGATTTGACTGGTTTTGGCATCGATTTTATTAAAATCGGCCCGATGATGCTGGTGATTGGTACTTTGAGCTTGCTCTATCTGGCATTGCCAAATTGCTTTGTACCACGGCAGCATGCCCTTACTGCGGCACTCATCACGGGGGTATTTCTCGAGTTAATGAAATGGTTATTTGCGCTGTATTTAAAACAGTTTGGCACCTACAAACTGGTATATGGCGCATTTGCCAGCTTTCCTATTTTCCTACTGTGGCTCTATGTTTGCTGGGTTATTGTGCTCGGTGGCGCAGTTATATCGGCCACATTGTCGTATTGGCACAATGATGGATGGCAGTGGGATGATCACCATGGCACCCGCTTTGAGCAAGCCATGCGCATTCTGAGCGAATTAGCGCTCGCTCATCGAGAGTCTTATATTCTGCATATCAATGAACTACGCAAGCGCGTAGGTTTGGGGGTCGATGCTACGCAATATTTATTAGATCAGATGGCAGAACGTGGCTGGGTTGAGTCAAACCGTGATGGGGAATGGTTTTTAGCGGGCAGTTCAAACAATATTATGCTCAATCAAGTATTTGAGCTAATAGTAAGCCCCTTAAGTAGCGATGAAAAAAGCGGCCTAGCGCCCCATATGGAGCAAGCCAAGGCCGCTTTAGCAATCAGTTTGGCAGATTATTTGACCACTTCACATCCTGCTGATAGCGCCGCATCGATGGCCGTTTCTGGCAACTCACCAATATAAGCCTGACCGAGCTGTCGCAGAAGGATAAACTTAATGCGGCCAGCATCAACTTTTTTATCCTGCGCCATCAGGGCTTTGTATTGTTCAGCACCTAGATTGGGCGATATAACAGGTAAACGCGCTTTTTCTAGTAATTTGATTACACGCTGCACATCTTCTGCAGATAAATGATCTAATGCTGCAGATGCATAGGCCGCTAAAACCATACCTGCCGCTACCGCCTCGCCGTGCAGCCACGCTCCGTAGCCTAATCCCGCTTCGATTGCATGCCCAAATGTATGCCCAAGATTTAACAATGCACGCTGGCCAGTTTCTTTTTCATCGGCGGCTACGATTCTGGCTTTATTTTCACAACAGCGTCGAATAGCTTCAGCCAACAACGTTTCATCCCGCGCCATTAATGCATCAATGTGTGTTTCGAGCCATTGCAGGAATTCTAGATCATCAATCAGACCGTATTTAATCACTTCAGCCATTCCGGCGGAGAATTCACGGTCAGGTAGCGTTTTTAATGTATCCAAGTCTGCAAGCACTAATTTGGGCTGATAAAACGCCCCAATCATGTTTTTGCCTAGAGGATGATTAATCGCAGTTTTCCCGCCTACTGATGAATCCACTTGTGCAAGCAAGGTGGTCGGAATTTGAATAAATGGCACACCACGCTGGTAAATAGCAGCAGCAAAACCCGTCATATCCCCAATAACGCCGCCACCTAGTGCAATAAGTGTGGTTTTGCGTTCAGCTCGCTCAGTGAGCAGCGCATCCATAATTAAATTGAGGGATTCCCAAGTTTTAAATTGTTCTCCATCAGGCAATACAATTTCCTGACAGCTAATCCCTTGCGCCTGCAATGCAAAAACTAGTTGAGATAAATACAGCGGAGCTACAGTGGTATTGGTAACTATCGCAACCCGCGGTTGGCGCAAATGCTGACCTATTGCAGTTGCTGTCGCGAGCAAATTTTTACCAATCAAAATATCGTAAGGTGCGTGATCGATATCAACGCGAACCACATGGGTGTTCATGTTTTACGTTCCAGTTCTTTAAGGAGCAGTTGCAGCAGTGAATTAACGCTTTGTTGACTTGTATCCATAACAAGATCAGCCACTTCACGGTAAAGTGGATCGCGAATGGCAAACAATTCACTCAAACGTGCCTTCGGATCTGCCGTTTGTAGCAGCGGGCGGTTCTTATCATGGCAAGTCCGCTGATATAGCTCTTCAGGCGTCGCACACAGATAGATCACATAGCCATGACGGCGAAGTGCTGCACGATTGAGCGGATTTAGTACCGCACCACCACCTGTAGCTAATACGATATTTTTCAGCTGCGTTAACTCTGTAATAGCCTCTGCCTCGCGCTGCCGAAAACCGTTCTCGCCCTCAAGTTCAAAAATGGTTGGAATGCGTGCACCAGTTTTCGCCTCAATTTCATGATCAGAATCATAAAATGTTTTACCCGCGGCTTTTGCTAAAGCACGACCGACCGTCGTTTTGCCGGCTCCCATTAGGCCGACTAAAAAAAAATTGCCTGGCATTTTCATACCAGGCATTTTACTTGAATCTACGCAGCTTAGCGATGCTAGCTCACCAAGCTTTAACAATTAGCGCAATGTAAGATCAGACTGTAACACGCGTGGTGTTAAGAAGATAAGTAACTCACGTTTAGCTTTTGCTGTAGAACGGTTTTTAAACAAATTGCCCATTACAGGAATATCACCAAGCAATGGCACCTGAGTAACTGTATTCGTTGTATCTTCGATATAAATACCACCAATCACCACAGTGCCACCATTCTCAACCAAGACCTTGGTTTTAATTTGTTTTGTGTTAATTGCTGGCCCACTTAAGGTGTTTTCACCACGGCTGTCTTTGTTAACAGCCACATCCATAAACACATTACCGTCAGGAGTAATCTGTGGAGTCACTTTCAAGGACAAAGTCGCTTTTTTGAATGAAACTGAAGTAGCACCATTTTGTGATGATTCAGAATATGGAATCTCTTGACCATCTTCAATCACCGCCTCAACTTGGTCTGCAGTTACCAACCGTGGACTTGAGACAATTTTACCCTTGCCATCTTGTTCCAAGGCCGACAGTTCTAGACCAAGAAGACCATCAGAGCCTGCCAAGAGCATGGCAATCGATCCTGGATTGAAACCACCAATAGCCGCTGCGGGCAAATTAACAGAAGGGGTATTTCCCGACAATGCTGGTCCAGGGTATGTATCTGCTTTTGGTAAGCCAGTGACAGGGTCAGTAACTGCAATCGGGTAATTTTTAGTTGTTAGGCCACCGCTAGCTCCAGCCAAGTCGCCTCGTCCATTATAGATCCCGTGGAATTTAACACCCAAATTGCGGCTAAAGCCATCTTCAGCTTCAACAATCCGTGCCTCAATCATAACTTGGCGTACAGGAATGTCAGTTTTTGCGATCAGTTCACGAATTTGTTCCAGCTTAGATGGTATATCCTGAACAATAACTTGATTGGTCCGTGGAACAATTACAGCACTACCACGAGGAGAGAGTAACTTTTGTTTCTCATCAGTAAGTACCAATTTCATATCATCTGCTTTGGTATATTTCAAAGCAAAGTACTCAGTACGAGTAGGCTCCAACTCAGCAATTTGCTTTTTAGATTCAAGCTCTTGCTTTTCCTTAGATGCCAATTCATCTCGTGGAGCAATCCACATTACATTACCTGATTTGCGCTGATCCAGACCTTTAGCTTGCAAAATAATATCCAAGGCTTGATCCCAAGGCACATCTTTCAAACGCAAAGTGAGGGCACCATTCACTGTATCGCTAGTAATAATATTAAGCCCAGTGAATTCTGCAATCACTTGTAATACCGTACGAATCTCTACACTCTGAAAATTGAGTGACAGTTTTTCACCTTTGTAATTAGGCTTTGACTGTACAGTTTTTGTTTTCTCGCTAGCGTCTCGGACCTCAACCACGAAGCGATTTTCGGTCTGATAAGCTGAATACTCCCAGTTGCCTTTTGGCTCGATCAGCATTTTTACTGAGTCACCTTGGCTGAAGGTATCGACTTTTTGAATTGGCGTACCAAAATCCGAAACATCTAAACTCCGTTCAAGATTTTTGGCCAAGGCAACTTTTGAAAATTCGACTAATAATTTTTTACCTTGCTGGCGAATATCAATACCAACATTTGAACTTGATAAATCAATAACCACTTTGCCTTCACCGGAGGTACCGCGCCGAAAATCAATATCTTGAATCCCCTCACGTTTGCCAGATGGCTTTGCCTCTGCAAATTTTGCATTACTTGCAACAGGTACAGCACCTTTAGCCGTTGACATGGCGGCAGCCCCATCGACAGTCACCAGTAATGCGTTATTTTCAATTTTAGTTTCATAAGAAGCTGGTTTTTGCAAGTTAAAAACCAAGCGTGTTCGGCCAGTTCCTTCTGCAACATTTATTAGACGGAGAGCTGCGCCATTCACTTGGACTGAATTTTTTCCAGCCTGATTTGTCGTGTTGGCAAAATCAAATGCAATTCTTGGCGGGGTATTAACTGCAAAGCTAGTCGGCGTTGGTGGTACACCATTAAAACTGATTTTCACCACCTGCTTCTCGGCACTAACATTACTAACATCAATCGCTGTAATGCTAGAGCTATCAACAGCCAACGCAAAGGGGGTTAGCAAGAGAAACACTGCTTGTGAGGCCAAGGTCATTATTGTCTTCATTTTCATTTCTTTTGCTCCGCATCATCTAAGCTAAGAGTCGTTGTCCGCTCAACCCAATCACCACCACTGTCTTCTACAATTTCTTTGAGGGTGATCTCTGTCTCTGAAACGCTGGTAACCATACCGAAGTCTTGCCCCATATAGCTACCAACCTTAACTCGGTAAAGATTGCCATCAGGAGCCTTTACTAAGGCCTGAATTATTTTCCCTTGCTGAAGCGTTCCAACCATTCTTAGCTTCTCAAGATCGTAGTTTTCAAGAACTTCTTTAACACGGTTCGTATTGGGTGCAATTCCGCTACCGCCAGCTTTCTTCGCCAATTCCATTTTACTTGGCCTAAAAGGATCCGGTAACACAAATGCATCATAAGTGAACGGCTGGTAAGGCTTCACCTCAGGCAAAGGCTCGACACGGCCACGCAAGCCTTCAGATTGTTCATTCATCCAAGCCTTTAGATCACTATTTTTTTCACTTAAACACCCCGTTAATGCTAAGGATGTCAAGCTCAGCAAGATCCATCTTTTCATTATTTATCTCCGGATAGAATCATTACTGTCTTTTCTTCTTGCGAGCCTCAAGCTCAGCCTGCCGAATGGCTTGTTGCTCAGCTTCGTCAAGCGCGCGATACGTTTTGATCGTAGCTTCCATATTAAGCAAGGCTGGATCTTTAGGCACGGAGAGCTTTATATCACTTAAGGTAACGATACGAGATAGCTGAGCTACGTCGCTCACGAATGCAGAAAGATCATGATAAGAACCAGTCACTTTAATCTGAATTGGCATTTCAGCAAATTCAGCTGTTTTTAGTTCACTACCAGGTTTGAACAACTCAAACAATAGACCACGACCAACTCCAGCCTGATTAATTTCGGTCAGCAATGTTTCCATTTCAGATTTATTGGGTAATTGCTTTAACAAGGCACCAAACGACTGCTGAATCTCGAGCAGCTGTTGCCGATAAGCCTCGAGATTAATGGCTTTCTTCTTTTTATCCAAAAATTCCTGTTTTAGCTGCTCTTCTTTTTGAGCTCCAACATCCAATTCGTCGAACTGAGGTTGCCAAAAATAAAAAACTCCTGCCGCCACAACTGCAGCCATGACTATAACCATAGCCCCCAGTTGAACGACTATCGGCCAATTACCAGCGTCTTTAGGATCTAGATTCTTCAGCTCATCAAATGTAATTGCCATTTTTATTTCCCCTGTTTCGCAACATTTGACGCATCAGAAACAGCTCGAGTTACCTTGATATTCAAGGTAAAATCCGACAGTCGTTGATTACCAACACTAGCAGCTTTTGCCTCAATCAATAGTGGCTGCTCGAATATCGGAGAATCGTTCAAATTTCGCATCAGGGTGGAAACACGCGCATTTGATTGAGCGAATCCATTTAAAACTAGCAAATCATCAGTCTGTTTTACGTCTTTGAGATAAACGCCTTCAGGAACTTGCCTAGTTAGTTGATCAAGCAAATGAACAACTTCCGTTCTATTTGACTGCAGGCGTTCGACAATCTGTTTGCGATCAAGCAATGCTTGTTTCTCAGCCTTTAACTTCTCGATCTCGGCTATTTCCTTATCCAGTTTTGCGTTTTCTGCAGCTAAAAATTCATTACGTTCATTTTGAGATTCGATACGCGCAGAAAGTAATAAATATCCAGCAATCACAATGCCACATGCGGTCAAGAACGAAAACGACAACATGCCAACGAACCGGCGCTGACGTGCGATTCTTTTCTCTTGCCGATGAGGCAATAAGTTAATTCTTATCATACTGGGTCAAACCTCCGCATAGCCAATCCGCACGCAATCAATAGCGAAGGCGCATCAAGTTGTATTTGCTTCCCACGCACCTTCCCAGTAGACATACTAAAGAAAGGGTTAGCCCTCATAGTGCTAGCAACCTGAGTGCGACTAGAAACCACTTCATCCAAACCGTGAATTACACTGCAGCCACCTGCCAGCAAAATATGATCTACAGTAGTGTAGTTGCTCGATGTATAGAAAAATTGCAGTGACCGTGAGATTTCAAGCGCCAATGTATCCATAAATGGTTGCAATACATCTGGCTCATAATTATCCGGCAAACCACCTTGGCGCTTGGCCTGCTCAGCTTCCTCAGATGACATATTAAATTTACGCTGAATTTCTTGTGTCAATTGATTCCCAGCGTAGGCTTGATCGCGGCTGTAAATTGACTGCCCATCCTTAAAAATATTCATGTGCATCGCAGTTGCACCAATATCAACAACTGCCACAATCTGATTTTCGCCAGCATTAGGCAGTTGCGGCCGCATTAACTCAAATGCTGCCTGAGTTGCGTAGGACTCCACATCTAGCACCGAGGCTTTTAGACCTGCTTCCTCGATCGCAGCAACACGCTCTTCAACTTTGCTTTTTTTTGCTGCTGCAATCAAAACCTCTTCCTCATCTGGATTATTAGCGGCAAAACCTAGCACCTGAAAATCCAAATTCACCTCATCCAATGAAAATGGGATGTACTGATTTGCTTCTGTTTCAACTTGCATCTCAAGGTCGCGCTCATTCATCCCAGCAGCCACCAAAATCTTTTTGGTAATTACTGCAGATGCGGGTAGTGCAATTGCAACATTCTTAATCTTGCTACCAAGCTGCTTCCAAGCACGCTGCACTGCTTCTGCAACAGCATCCGGATTGGTAATATTACTATCGGTAACCGCATCCTTGGGTAGTGGCTCAATTACATAGCGATCCAAGCTAAAATTGCGCCCCGTCTGGCTCAGCTCAACCATTTTTACAGCGGAAGCGCTGATGTCCACTCCGATCAGTGGTGGTGCTGATGGCTTTAAAAAATCGAGGTTCAACGCAATAGCCCCCTTATATGTAATTCGAAAAATGCTATCAGCGTACACATTACAGTGTAAAGAAAGGCTTTTAGCCACATCGCTTTTTGCAACAAAGCGCCAATCCAAGTACATTAATACCTTAGCTTGAACTTTATAAACAAACGATCGCAACTGCAATGACAAAAAAAATCTTTTTAATCTGCTTCACAATCTTTGCATGCTTAACTCTGGTTGCGATTTGTCTGTCTGGCCTAGCAATCGCGGTCACCTACCCCAAGCTACCATCTCTCGAAGCGTTAACAGATTACAAGCCCAAAGTGCCATTAAGAGTATTTACTGCCGACAAGGTATTGATCGGTGAGTTTGGTGAAGAACGCCGTGCCTTTACACCAATTGATAAAGTGCCCAAGCAGATGATCAACGCTCTTTTGGCAGCAGAGGATGAGCGCTTTTATGAGCACGGTGGGATTGATTATCTCGGTGTTCTTCGTGCGATTGGCGGGAATTTAATCTCTGGGCACGCCCGGTCTGGCGCAAGCACCATCACAATGCAAGTTGCCAGGAATTTTTATTTATCAAATGAAAAGACCTTTAGTCGGAAATTTAATGAAGCATTATTGTCGTTTAAGATTGAGCACAACCTCTCAAAAGATCAAATTTTAGAACTATATATTAATCAAATTTACTTAGGCCAAAGAGCCTACGGCTTCGCTTCGGCGGCACAAATTTATTATGGAAAATCGATTGATAAATTAAGCATTGCTGAGATGGCAATGTTAGCGGGCCTTCCCAAAGCGCCATCTGCTTACAATCCAGTGGTAAATCCGAAGCGTGCAAAATTGCGGCAAATGTATGTTCTACGTCGCATGCACGAACTTAAAACAATTACAGACACAGAATACACACAGGCTCAAACAGAGCAGCTCACAGTCAACAAGTCTGCACTACAATTCCCCGTACATGCTGAATATGTTGCAGAGATGGTACGTCAGATGATGTTTGAGCGTTACAAAGACGCTATTTACACCGAGGGCTATCAAGTTTATACAACGATTGACAGCAAAACTCAGCAAGCTGCCTATGACGCACTGCGTGGCGGCTTGATTGACTATGACACACGCCATGGCTATCGCGGCCCAGAGGGGTTTATTGATCCTAATTTACTCGTTGCAGGTGAAGAAGAGCAACTTGATGAGGCGCTTAGCAACATCAAAGATACCGATGATTTGCGCACTGCTGTTGTTATCGCAGCAGACACAAAAAGCGTAACAGCTTACATCAAAGGCGAAGAAAAAATCACGATTCAAGGCAATGGATTGCGCTTCGCCCGCAGTGCTTTATCAGACAAGAACGCACCTGCAACACGCATCCGCCCCGGGGCTGTTATACGCATCAGAGCAACTGATCAAGGCTGGACAATTAGTCAACTTCCTCAAGTAGAAGGCGCATTGGTCGCTCTCAATCCGGAGCAAGGCGCAATTCAAGCATTAGTTGGCGGATTTGATTACAACCGCAACAACTTTAATCACGTTACACAAGCCTGGAGGCAACCGGGCTCCAGCTTCAAGCCATTCATCTATTCAGCAGCCCTTGAGCGCGGTGTAACCCCCTCTACACTGATCAACGATGCACCTTTGGTGATCGACCCACAAACGGTAAATGGGCAAAAATGGGAGCCCAAAAACTATGATGGAACATACTCTGGAATGACAACGGTGCGTAAGGCGCTAACCCTTTCCAAGAATCTAGTCTCTATCCGAATCCTACAGGCCATCGGCACTGATTATGCGCAGCAACATATTACGCGCTTTGGTTTTTCACCAAAAAATCATCCAGCCTACCTCACAATGGCACTTGGAGCTGGTAGCGTTACGCCGCTTCAAATGGCGGAAGGCTACGCAGTATTTGCCAATAATGGTTATCGGGTTCGCTCATATTTCATCGATCGTATTGAAGACCCCCATGGCAAAATCATTGCTAAAACGCAACCTGAAATCGCCGGCAAGAATGCCCCTCGCACACTTGATCCTCGCAATGCATTCATCATGACAAGCATGATGGAGGATGTTATCAAAATGGGAACGGCCACCAAAGCCAAAGTACTCGGACGTAATGACTTGGCAGGTAAAACAGGAACAACTAACGATGCATTTGATGCATGGTTTGCCGGCTTCAATCCGAACCTAGTCGCAATAACTTGGATTGGTTTTGACCAACCTCGCTCATTAGGAGCCCGGGAAACTGGTGGAGCCGCAGCCCTACCTGTCTGGGTCAAATTCATGTCTACCGCACTCAATAATATTCCAGAGAACAGCAAAACCATACCTGAAGGTGTGACCAGCAAAACTATAGAAACAGAAAAAGGTGTTCAAACCGAATATTATTTACAAGAATACCCAAATACAAATAGCGAACTTGGACTAGGAGGCGGTGGCGGTCAGGAGGACTCAAGTGGCACACAACCGCTTGGCGAAATTAAAGAATTACTATTCTGAGCCCAGATCATGCAACGACGTGATTTTTTCCGCCAACCTATTCCTGCAAGCATTTCTGCACAATGCTATGTGCCAACAGCCAATCGTAGCGACGAGTCTGCCATTCCAATCGTTGACATTAGTTATGGCGGACTGGGACTACTGGGCATCCATCCTGATTTTGAACTAGACAGCGGGCAGCTACTGCGCGGCTGCCGAGTCGAACTTGGCTCACTAGGCATTATCCATTGCGACTTATTAATAGGATCTCAATCTGCAGTCACACTTAAAAATGGCATTGCCACAGTTCGTACTAGCTGCAAATTTCAGCACCTCACCTCGAACGCAAAAAACCTTCTTCAGCGATTTATTTTTCTGCTAGAGCAGCAGTCACTAAATTCTAAATAGAACGTATATCAAGATTCTTAACACCCCTTGTAAGCATCTTAAGCCACTCCTCTCGATCGATTCGAGCCCATCAACGGGTAGCCTTAGCAGATATTCAATAGGGGTAATTGGCTTAACCTTAAACTGCAGAATGGCATGTGACAAATACCCACCCCACCTTCATTCTGAATCCCTTTCCCCATTTCTCGCACACAGCAAAAAGCCCAGCTATTTCTAGCTGGGCTTTCTACTTACTTAGGGTAGTCTGGCAATGTCCTACTTTCACACGGGCAATCCGCACTATCATCGGCGCTGAGGCGTTTCACTGTCCTGTTCGGGATGGGAAGGAGTGGGACCACCTCGCTATGGTCACCAGACAAAACTGGGTGAGTTAGCTGTACTTGATGCACAACCACTCGAAATCAATAGAAGAAGTAATCTTGTTTCTCTTCACCAAACAATTTCTTTGGGTCAACTGTATCACGTCATATCAACGCGTCTCAGGTTATAGGATCAAGCCTCACGGGCAATTAGTATCGGTTAGCTTAACGCATTACTGCGCTTCCACACCCGACCTATCAACGTCCTGGTCTCGAACGATCCTTTAGAGGTCTTATAGACCTAGGGAAGTCTCATCTTGAGGCTAGTTTCGCGCTTAGATGCTTTCAGCGCTTATCTATTCCCGACTTAGCTACCCGGCAATGCCACTGGCGTGACAACCGGTACACCAGAGGTCAGTCCACTCCGGTCCTCTCGTACTAGGAGCAGCCCCCCTCAAACTTCCAACGCCCACTGCAGATAGGGACCAAACTGTCTCACGACGTTTTGAACCCAGCTCACGTACCACTTTAAATGGCGAACAGCCATACCCTTGGGACCGGCTACAGCCCCAGGATGTGATGAGCCGACATCGAGGTGCCAAACTCCGCCGTCGATGTGAACTCTTGGGCGGAATCAGCCTGTTATCCCCGGAGTACCTTTTATCCGTTGAGCGATGGCCCTTCCATTCAGAACCACCGGATCACTATGTCCTGCTTTCGCACCTGCTCGACTTGTCGGTCTCGCAGTTAAGCCGCCTTTTGCCATTACACTATCAGTACGATGTCCGACCGTACCTAGGCGACCTTCGAGCTCCTCCGTTACAATTTGGGAGGAGACCGCCCCAGTCAAACTGCCTACCATGCACGGTCCCCGATCCAGATAATGGACCTAGGTTAGAACCTCAAAGGGGTCAGGGTGGTATTTCAAGGACGGCTCCACAGAAACTGGCGTTCCTGCTTCAAAGCCTCCCACCTATCCTACACAAACCACTTCAAAGTCCAATGCAAAGCTACAGTAAAGGTTCACGGGGTCTTTCCGTCTAGCAGCGGGGAGATTGCATCTTCACAAACACTTCAACTTCGCTGAGTCTCGGGAGGAGACAGTAGGGCCATCGTTACGCCATTCGTGCGGGTCGGAACTTACCCGACAAGGAATTTCGCTACCTTAGGACCGTTATAGTTACGGCCGCCGTTTACTGGGACTTCAATCAAGAGCTTGCACCCCATCATTTAATCTTCCAGCACCGGGCAGGCGTCACACCGTATACATCCACTTTCGTGTTAGCACAGTGCTGTGTTTTTGATAAACAGTCGCAGCCCTCATTTCTCTGCGGCCTCATTGGGCTCCGGTTGTACACCTTCACCTACTAGAGGCACACCTTCTCCCGAAGTTACGGTGTCAATTTGCCGAGTTCCTTCTCCCGAGTTCTCTCAAGCACCTTAGAATACTCTTCCTACCCACCTGTGTCGGTTTGCGGTACGGTTCGATATTAGCTGAAGCTTAGTGGCTTTTCTTGGAAGCAGGGTATCGCTCACTTCGTCTACAAGTAGACTCGTCATCATGCCTCAGTGTTAAAGTAGCCCGGATTTGCCTAAGCTACACACCTACACACTTAAACCAACTCTTCCAACCGTTGGCTGAGGTAACCTTCTCCGTCCCCACATCGCACTAATACCAAGTACAGGAATATTAACCTGTTTCCCATCGACTACGCATTTCTGCCTCGCCTTAGGGGCCGACTCACCCTGCGCCGATGAACGTTGCGCAGGAAACCTTGGGCTTTCGGTGAGGGGGCTTTTCACCCCCTTTATCGCTACTCATGTCAGCATTCGCACTTCTGATACCTCCAGCATCCTTCTCAAGACACCTTCACAGGCTTACAGAACGCTCCTCTACCATATGTACATCGTACATATCCGCGTCTTCGGTTATCAATTTGAGCCCCGTTACATCTTCCGCGCAGGACGACTCGACCAGTGAGCTATTACGCTTTCTTTAAATGATGGCTGCTTCTAAGCCAACATCCTGGCTGTCTATGCCTTCCCACCTCGTTTTCCACTTAATTGATCATTTGGGACCTTAGACGGCGGTCTGGGTTGTTTCCCTCTTGTCCCAGGACGTTAGCACCCCAGGACTGTCTCCCATGCTCGCACTTGACGGTATTCAGAGTTTGCCATGGTTTGGTAAGTCGCGATGACCCCCTAGCCATAACAGTGCTTTACCCCCGTCAGTGATACATGAGGCACTACCTAAATAGTTTTCGAGGAGAACCAGCTATTTCCAAGTTTGTTTAGCCTTTCACCCCTATCCACAGCTCATCCCCTAACTTTGCAACGTTAGTGGGTTCGGACCTCCAGTGCGTGTTACCGCACCTTCATCCTGGCCATGGATAGATCACTTGGTTTCGGGTCTACGCCCAGCAACTGTGCGCCCTATTCGGACTCGGTTTCCCTACGCCTCCCCTATTTGGTTAAGCTTGCTACTGAACGTAAGTCGCTGACCCATTATACAAAAGGTACGCAGTCACGGAACAAGTCCGCTCCCACTGTTTGTATGCATCCGGTTTCAGGTTCTATTTCACTCCCCTCCCGGGGTTCTTTTCGCCTTTCCCTCACGGTACTGGTTCACTATCGGTCGATGATGAGTATTTAGCCTTGGAGGATGGTCCCCCCATCTTCAAACAGGATTTCTCGTGTCCCGCCCTACTTCTCGTACGCTTAGTACCACAATTGTGCTTTCATATACGGGGCTATCACCCACTATGGCCGGACTTTCCATTCCGTTCTATTAACACGACTGCTATCACGTACAGGCTCTTCCCATTTCGCTCGCCACTACTTTGGGAATCTCGGTTGATTTCTTTTCCTGCGGTTACTTAGATGTTTCAGTTCACCGCGTTCGCTTCACATGACCTATGTATTCAGTCAAGGATGACCCAAAAGGGCCGGGTTTCCCCATTCGGAAATCGTGGGATCAAAGCACTTTGCCAGCTCCCCCACGCTTATCGCAGGCTATCACGTCCTTCGTCGCCTATCATCGCCAAGGCATCCACCAGATGCACTTATTCGCTTGATCCTATAACCTCAAACACGTTTTACCGTGATCTCGGTTTAGAGTATCGGTATTTACGACTTGTTGAATAGTTTCTCAGGCTATTCAACGGCTAGTCTTTCGACTAGCAGATACAATCAACCCAATTTTTTTACTGTTCACATCAGTTTTACCTGATGCTCACATTGTTTAATTAGGAGATATTACTTCTTCTATTTTGTTAAAGAACGATACAGATGTCTTGCGACATTCCGATTTAAGAAACCAGAACAAAATCAATTACCCGAATCAAACGATTCGTCAATTGACTGAATTCTGAACTCTTGTGATTGGTGGAGGATGACGGGATCGAACCGACGACCCCCTGCTTGCAAAGCAGGTGCTCTCCCAACTGAGCTAATCCCCCAATCTGGCATTACTAAGCTGTTTCCACTTACAGGTAAGTGGTGGGTCAAGCTGGAATCGAACCAGCGACCCCCGCCTTATCAAGACGGTGCTCTAACCGACTGAGCTACTGACCCAGCTTTCCAACCGAGTAGTGTTCAAGTTCCCTTGAGCACTGTCTCTGTATCTTCAAAATCTACAGCCGATGAGTGTGAGTACTTGACCCGCAGGTCTTTCTCTTGAAAGGAGGTGATCCAGCCGCAGGTTCCCCTACGGCTACCTTGTTACGACTTCACCCCAGTCATGAATCCCACCGTGGTAAGCGGCCTCCTTGCGGTTAGCCTACCTACTTCTGGTGAAACCCACTCCCATGGTGTGACGGGCGGTGTGTACAAGGCCCGGGAACGTATTCACCGCGACATGCTGATCCGCGATTACTAGCGATTCCGACTTCATGCACTCGAGTTGCAGAGTGCAATCCGGACTACGATCGGTTTTGTGAGATTGGCACCCCCTCGCGGGTTAGCGACCCTCTGTACCGACCATTGTATGACGTGTGAAGCCCTGGTCATAAGGGCCATGAGGACTTGACGTCATCCCCACCTTCCTCCGGTTTGTCACCGGCAGTCCCACTAAAGTGCTCAACTGAATGGTAGCAACTAGTGGCAAGGGTTGCGCTCGTTGCGGGACTTAACCCAACATCTCACGACACGAGCTGACGACAGCCATGCAGCACCTGTGTTACGGTTCCCGAAGGCACTCCTCTATCTCTAAAGGATTCCGTACATGTCAAGACCAGGTAAGGTTTTTCGCGTTGCATCGAATTAATCCACATCATCCACCGCTTGTGCGGGCCCCCGTCAATTCCTTTGAGTTTTAGTCTTGCGACCGTACTCCCCAGGCGGTCAACTTCACGCGTTAGCTGCGTTACTAAGCTCCGAAAAGCCCAACAACTAGTTGACATCGTTTAGGGCGTGGACTACCAGGGTATCTAATCCTGTTTGCTCCCCACGCTTTCGTGCATGAGTGTCAGTATCAGCCCAGGGGGTTGCCTTCGCCATCGGTGTTCCTCCACATCTCTACGCATTTCACTGCTACACGTGGAATTCCACCCCCCTCTGCCGTACTCTAGTTAGCCAGTTCACAATGCAATTCCCAAGTTGAGCTCGGGGATTTCACATCGTGCTTAACAAACCACCTGCGCACGCTTTACGCCCAGTAATTCCGATTAACGCTTGGACCCTACGTATTACCGCGGCTGCTGGCACGTAGTTAGCCGGTCCTTATTCTTCAGGTACTCTCAAGAGCGATGGATATTAGCCACCACCTTTTGCTCCCTGACAAAAGCGCTTTACAACCCGAAGGCCTTCTTCACGCACGCGGCATTGCTGGATCAGGCTTGCGCCCATTGTCCAAGATTCCCCACTGCTGCCTCCCGTAGGAGTCTGGACCGTGTCTCAGTTCCAGTGTGGCGGATCGTCCTCTAAGACCCGCTACTGATCGTCGCCTTGGTGAGCCTTTACCTCACCAACTAGCTAATCAGCCATCGGCCGCTCCAATAACAAGAGGTCTTGCGATCCCCCTCTTTCCCCCGTAGGGCGTATGCGGTATTAGCTATCCTTTCGGATAGTTATCCCCCATTACTGGGTACGTTCCGATGTATTACTCACCCGTTCGCCACTCGCCACCAGACCGAAGTCCGTGCTGCCGTTCGACTTGCATGTGTAAAGCATGCCGCCAGCGTTCAATCTGAGCCAGGATCAAACTCTTTCGTTTAATCGCTATGCTATTTTTACTACTTGGCTTGTACTTCAATACTCAAAGAAAGAAACGAGAAAAACTTAAAAAGTTCGTCTTGTTTATTTCCTATCATCTGAGTGCAAGCACTTGTTTCGACTTACGAATCAAGCACTCACACTCATCGGCTGTATATTGTTAAAGATCGTTGCTGGCATCGCTTCGTTTCGTTGCGTCATCAGCAGAGAGGCCGAACTATACCCACCAGCCTGAAACACGTCAACACCTATCGACGAAGAAAAGCGAACAAAGGCGCTAAGTGGTTGATCGGAAAGGAAACGAAAATCGAAATATTTTGGCAAACAACGCCAAATGCAAACGCACAGCACCAGTGTAGCAACCAACAAAACTCGCAAAAACTCAGAAAAACCGGCCAAAACCGCAGGCAATAAGAAGAAACAACCTGAATCGAACGCTCAAACCGCGCAAAAACCACCCCGAAAAGCACTCAGCCCGCTGGCGCGGGCTGAGTTTTTGTACTTTATATTTGATCTGCTCAATCTTTGGCTGGCTTATCTCGATTACCACCCGCGATCATCTTGTATTCAAACAAACGACATTCGAGCGGACCATTAAATAGCACCGTGCGTTTTGATGCTTTCAAACGCATGTATTTGGGCATATCCAAATCTGCGGTCAGGAAATAAGCATTCCAGCCCGCAAACCGCTGCTTCAATACCGTTGCCCATTGCGGATACAAACTCGCCAGATGTTCTTTCTCATCCATCCGCGCGCCATACGGCGGGTTACACACCCACACGCCCGACTCTACTGGCGGCTTAGCGTCGAGGACATTCAATTGCTTCAATTGAATCGCCCCCTCCAGACCTGCCGCAGCGATATTGGCTTTGGCGTGGATCAGCACCGTACTAGACACATCGGAACCTGAAATCAGATTATTACTACTGGTTTCTTTCGCTTTCGCTTCCGCACGGACGGTCTGCCAGAAATTGTTGTCAAACATGCGCATTTGCTGGAAAGCGAACGAACGACGAATACCTGGTGCGATATTGCGTGCAATCATCGCCGCTTCAATCAGAAAAGTACCCGAGCCGCACATCGGATCGTAAAACGCCTGATCGGGAGTCCAACCGCTGAGCGACAAAATCCCTGCGGCCAGATTTTCACGTACTGGAGCATCGCCCGTTTCCACACGATAACCGCGCTTAAACAGCGCCTCGCCCGAGGTGTCCAGATATAGCGTTGCCATTTTGTCGGACAAATACAGATGAATCCGCATATCCGGCTCTTTGGTATCGACGCTCGGGCGATTACCACACTTCAAACGAAAGCGATCACATACACCGTCTTTGACTTTCAACGCAATAAAATCGAGGCTGCGCAGCGGTGAACGTACTGCAGTCACAGTCACCTTGATGGTGTTTTCCACCGCGAAAATATCCGCCCATTCGGTATCGCGCGCCATACGGAAAATATCGTCTTCGGTGCGGTATGGTTTTTCGACCAACTTCCACAAAATGCGACTGGCGACGCGCGAATACAGATTCGCCTTGTACATCACTGTCCATGGGCCAGCGAAAGCGACGCCACCGTCAGTGACTTTGACCTTCTTAGCGCCCTGCGCCAACAATTCCTGTTCCAAAATCGGCTCGAGGCCACGTGGACATGGGGCGAAAAATTCAAATATTTGCAGCACAGGCTTCTTCTTTATAAAAACTATACGGTTGTGACCACTGTACCCGCATCGAGCATTTTCTGCTCGGTACGGCGGCGGGTTTGCATGATCAATGGCGCCCAAGTTTCGCCTGGACGTTTTTTACGCGTCGTTAGCGTCAGCTCGGACGGACCATACACATTGGTGTTATGCGTCAATGGTGTGGTGATCAGGTATTGCGCTTGTGTTGCCTTCAGGAAAGCGCCGACTCGGTCAATATTAAAAATATCCAAGTGGGCAAATGGCTCGTCGATAAACACAAAGCCCGATGGATTGTTTTCATCCATCATCAAACCAATCAACAGAATCAGCGACTTCATTACCTGCTGACCACCCGATGCCTCACCATCGTTCAAGCCCATCATGCCTTTCTGGTCAAAATTGAAACGCGCAGTCAGACCCGCTTGCGCCAGCACCACGTCGTCGTTTTCCAGATGCGGCATATCAAGCTCAACGTCGATACCGGCCAGATCGCCAAGGCCTTTAATATTGCGGCCATACGCACGCACTGTCGCACGCAGCTTATTGATGTAGGCTGCACGCGCCTCTTCGGTCAACTGACCAGTGCGCTCCACTTCTTTACGGTGGCCTTGGGATTCATCTTCCAGCGCATCGTAATCGGCAACCAATTTATCGCGGCGCTGGATGATGGTTTCGTCTTTTTCCCAATGCGCCTGCGTCAGCTGCTCTTGCTGGCGCTCGATGATGTGACGCACCTCGGTGACGCTGCGATATTCTTCTTTGAGTTGCGCCAATACATTCGGCAACAACCAAGCTGGAAGCGCTTTTTCTTTCAGCACGCGGATCGCGCCGAGCTGGCGACTAATCTCGTTGCGCTGGCGGGTGATCTGCGCTTGCAATTCTTCCACTGCACGACGGAATTGATCGCGCTCGATTTCGATTTTCTGAGCGGCCAGTCGCAACTCAGAGCGACTTTCACGCGAGCCTTCGAGCGAAGCTTGTGCAGCAGCGAGCTCCGCCCCCAGACGCTGCACTTCGGCTTGCTCTGCCGGGAAGCGCTCTGCCGCAGCGGCAAACTCGGCCTGACGCGCAGCCAGTTGCAGCACTGCTTGCATACCCATCAACTGCACGGTGATCGATTGAATATCGCGTTGTACGCTGGCGAAGTCGGTTTCCTGATCCAAAATCTGATCATTCAAGGCTTTCAAGCGCACCGCAATATCATTCAAACGTGAATGACGCGCGGCCTCACCAAAAGCATACTCACGGGTATCGACCCCAATGAAACGCGCACCGCGGCGTTCACGGTAATACCCCTCTTTGGTAATCCAGTCACTACTAATGCGGCTACCCGCTTCTACCGATTTCACGCGCTGAATGCCATTGAGCTGACGGCTCAGCCATGCTGGCACCGGGGCTTTGAAATCGATAATTTCCAGAATCGAGCCCAAATTGGCGCGTGGCGCTGGCTCGCGCTCGGACACAATAAAGTGGCGATAGCGCAAACGCTCGCCCACTTCCCAGGCACGTTGCTTATCCGCTTCGCGTTGCAGCAAGATCAAGTGACGTGATGGTGCCAGCAAAGCCTCGACCGCATCCTGCCAAGCGGGGTCTTTGACTTCACAAATTTCGGTCAACAGCTGATGCGGAATCCCCGCCTCATCGAGCGCGGCGCGCATCTGGCGCACAAATTCGGGCGACGGCGCTTTACCGGCTTGCAGCGCAAATTGTGCCTCAGACAATTGCTGGCGCTCGTCGCGTGCATTTTTCAGCGCGAGCTTTTTCTCGGTCTCGAGTACTTTCAGATCCGCCAAGCGATCGTTCAGGCCAATCGCATCCGCGCCATGCTCGCGCTCAGCGAGTTCACGTAGCTTTTCGCCTTCGCGAATCACCCGTTCGGTATCGCGCGCGGCATCACGTACTTCCTGAAACTTGGCAAACATCGCATCGTAATCGGCCTTGCTTTGCTGCTCGCCATTGAGCGTTTGATTCGCCGCCAATTGCGCCACCGCCAAACGTTTGTCGAGCTGAACCAGATCGCTACGCTTATGCCAAAGATTGCGACGATTTTGCTTAAATTGCACGATGTAATTGCGCAAAGTGTCTTGCGCCTCGGCGACTTGCAACGCGGGAATTACTTCATTTTCGAGACGAACTGTATCCGTACCAAGTGAGCACCATTCCAGATAGGAGCTGGCGCGCAAACGGAAACGCTCAACATCTAAGCCCAATTGCGACAATTGCTGCTGCATTTTGTCGAGCTCGCCTTCGGCTTCACGCAGGCGCACTTTGGCTTCTTGGTAGTGATCCAAGACTTCCTTGTCCCCAAACACTTGGAAAACCAAATCAAGCAATGCCTTAGGGGAGTATTCGCACAGCTTATCCGTATCACCTTGCTCCAAGGCCAATACCTCGGCAATTGCTGGCGTCAAACCGGCTTGCTCCAGACGGCGGCGATAATCACCAACGCCGAGCCACTGTAAAGTCGTTTCGGTTTGGCCATCAAGCTGCGCATCACCTTCGGCAATCGCGTACTGGCGCACCCAATCACCGCCCTGCTTTTTAATCCGGCAAAACAGCGTGACGGTTTCAGACGAGAGCGGGAAGAACAAATACGGAAAAAATCCACCGCCACTGCGGCGTGGATTACTCACCACGGCACGCAACCAAGCTATGTTTTCTTTGTTATTGCGCACATAGCGTTTGTAATCACGGCGGCCCGAACATTTGAGCGCCAGAATCGTGCGCAGCGCATCGAGCAGCGTGGTTTTTCCCGAGCCATTCGGCCCCACCACAGTAACGATTTGCGCATCGAGTGGCACAGAAATACGCTGCCAGAAATCCCAGTGCACCATTTCCAAAGTTTTAATCTGGAACATTTTGACTTCCCTTTTGTGCTTGCTGCCATTCGCTGGCCAACAAACCATAAATCACTTGATCTTGCGCCTGACTGCCGATCACAAAATGCTCGCGCATCACACCTTCGCGCACGAAACCGACGCGTTCGGCCAAAGCTTGCGACGGTAAATTCAGCGCCGAAATTGTCGCACCCAAGCCGCGATACCCTGCGGCAAACAATTGTGAAACCCACAAGCGCAAGGCTTGCGTTGCCAAACCTCGGCCTTGATATTGCGGCAGCAATGAATACGACACTTCGGTGTATTGCATCATCGACGAGCGCTGATTTGCACCGACCATGCCAATCGCTTGACCATCTAGCTCGACGATCATCATCAGCTCAGCCAGCCCTTGGCAGTCGAGCAGCTTGGCCACAGCAACGATGCGCGCCTGCATTGCGGGCAGATCGAGTTTCACGAGCGGCATGTATTTGAGCGCAGCCGGGTCTGAACGCAATTGCAATAAGAACTCAGCATCTTGCACAGTTGCTTGACGCAGAATCATGCATCAATCTCGGCGGTAGCAATTTGCGTGCCCGACAATTTCAAAATATCTGCCAATGCGCCATTAATAATACGCGGCGCGAGTTTGGCGTAGTCGATCATCAAGTCGAGCATCGGGCCTTCATAAATCATCCGGTTACGACGTACGACAAAAC
Source organism: Chitinibacter fontanus (assembly GCF_013423785.1). Classification (NCBI taxonomy): domain Bacteria; kingdom Pseudomonadati; phylum Pseudomonadota; class Betaproteobacteria; order Neisseriales; family Chitinibacteraceae; genus Chitinibacter; species Chitinibacter fontanus. The sequence goes on along the minus strand of NZ_CP058952.1, from coordinate 2,240,234 downwards.
CAAGCTTCGAGAGTTGACCGAGATTGGTTGTGAAGCGCATTTTGCCGCCGAGCACTTTGCCAAAGTCAGCATACAGCGCGTCTTCTGACACGCCTTGTGCAACACCTTCGCCGTGCTCGATCGGCTTTTCCGCGCCAAATAAATCGCCCTGCTCTTCGTTACCCGCTTCAACGCGCGCAATTTGGCGTTCACGTTTCGGCAAAATAATCAGCGCCCACACTACGACGAGCAAGGCGATGCCATCGCGCGGCAAGCCCATATTATTGGACAGCCAATTTTCGCCCTCGCCAAACACCCACTCTTCCATATGCGGCTGTAGCGCTACGGCAATATGCTCGGCATAGGGATTTTCCAGCAATTGCAGGCCACACTCAGCCAAACGATGTTCGAGCGACTCACGAAATGCTTCGTCAATCAAGGCGCGGCGCGCGAGTGGGTCTTTGCGCAACACAAAACGTTGCGCCAACAGACGCGCAACCAAAATATTCAGGGCTTGATCCATGTTCTATCAGCCTTTTTTCAGCATGGTATTCAGTGGCGAGAGTCGGCCATGACTAATACTCGCGACCTCGGGGTGATCGGGTTCAAATAATTCAGCGCTGGCCTCAAGCCGCAGCGGAATTTTAACAATATCGGCGACCACACTTTTTTCTAGCGCGGCCTCGGCATCGCCCAGCAAAGACAGCAAAGACAGTCGGTACGCGGTTTCGTTGTAGGTTGGCGCGATGACTGCAGCAGGCAAATCGCCCCCCAAACCATCAGCAACGAGACGATTCAAATCTTCGTACAAGGATTCGGCCAGCAATAAACGTTCGGCCTCGACTTCACCAACCACTTGCGCCGCTGCACCGGCCGGCATTTCGCTGACAATATTAATCGGGCGCTCGCGCTCGCAAATTTCAAATTCGGCCACGTCGAGCAAAATATCCGACACAACAAAATGCGGTTCAGGATGAAACAAAATCAGATCGCGACCAAGACCGGCCAATTTTTCCTGCGTTTGCTGGCGCAACCAATCGGCGACATTGGTCGTCGACAAACCCGACTGCCCCAAATGCACGCGCTGCGACGCCAATTCGGACAACCGACGGTGGAACACCGAGGTTAATCGCAGCATCCGCGCTTGCGCCAAAGCAATCGATTGCGCAATTTGATAAACACGTTGATCGGTGGCTTCGTCGGTCAACACCGTGCGAATCACGTCGGTGCCTTTTTCGACCCATTGCCAGACTTTTTCGAGCTTCTCGCGCGCGGCGCGGATTTGGAATTCGGATTGCGATTCGAGTGCGGCTTCAAAATCGGCGTATAGCTCGTTCAAGCGAGCCAATAAATTGAGCATTACTTCGTTAGAAACCTGGCCCAGCGATTGACCTGCCGCCACCTGCGAGGTTAGATAGCCGAGCTCGGCATCGCCCTCGGCAAATTGCATCATCGTGCCCATTGCGGCCAAAGCGACGCGCCCCGCTTCGGACATCGCATACAGCTGCTCGTCGCTATCCCACACCAGCAAGCCGTTATCGCGCAAGCGTTTGAGTACGGTATCGAGCTTGACCTGATTAATGTAGGCAAAATGCGACTGCAAATCAGCCGGCGACCAGCGCGGCGCATCGGCACGCGCGCCAATTTCGCGCAGCACGATCAGACGAACAAAAACCTCGTCTTCGCCACCGCGAAACAGCGTAATAAACGCATCAATATAGGTACGCGCGCGCAGCAATTCCGCCATTTGTGGCAGTTCGTGCGGCACAAAACCGGGCTGAAAAAAATCGGAGAATAAGTTTTCGTCTTGCATGGAGATGACAAAAATCGGGAAGCAGCAAGACTAAAGGCAAATGAGGCGAAAAACAATGCCTTTAGCAGGAAGTGACACAACAGCGCAAACTAGGTATTTCTACCTCTGGGCTTAGCCCAGATACAGCAATGGGTATTTATCGCCAACCATTATTTAATATGGCTCACCGACAAATACCCACCCAAGCATTACTCGATATCACCATCTGCGGCAATCGCTGCAGCACGCGCAGCCAACAAGGCTTCTTGCTCCGCCGCCAAACGTGCAGCCGCATCTTCTTCCTGCTGCTTGGCCAATTTCTTGGCTTGCTCAAGATAATCGGCAATCGCGTAGGTCAAATCGCGACAACCTTCACCGGTCAGACCGGCAATCACAAAATAGCGTGGTTTCGCTGGATCGAACGGCGCGTATTCATCATACTCACCCGCTTCCCAGCCATAGGCTTTCAGGAAAGCCTGCACGCGCTCTTCGCGCTCATCTTCCGGAATCATGTCGACTTTATTGAGCACCAACCAGCGCGGCTTGTTGTAAAGCTCTTCGTCGTACTTGCGCAGCTCTTCGACAATCGCATTAGCTTCAGCCACCGGATCAACTTCTTCGTCAAACGGCGCCAAATCAACGAGGTGCAGCAAAATACCGGTACGCTGCAAGTGCTTCAGGAAACGATGACCCAAACCTGCACCATCAGCAGCACCTTCGATCAAACCCGGTACGTCGGCAATCACAAAGCTGCGGTTTTCGTCGATGCGCACTACGCCCAGATTCGGGTGCAAGGTGGTAAACGGATAATCCGCCACTTTCGGCTTGGCCGCAGAGACTGCGCGAATAAACGTTGATTTACCGGCATTCGGCATGCCGAGCAAACCGATGTCGGCCAGCACTTTCAATTCCAATTTCAATTCACGACGCTCGCCCTCAGCACCCGGCGTAGTTTGACGCGGCGCGCGGTTGGTCGACGATTTGAAATGCAAATTACCAAAGCCGCCTTGGCCACCTTTGGCAATTGGCAAACGCTCGCCGTTTTTGGTCAAATCGGCGATCAGCTCGCCCGTTTCAGCATCGGTAATGGTCGTGCCAATCGGCATACGCAATTCGATATCATCGCCGCCTTTGCCGTAGCAATCCGCGCCGCGACCGCCTTCGCCGTCTTTGGCTTTGTATTTGCGCACAAAACGGTAATCCACCAGTGTGTTGATGTCTTCATCCGCAATGGCCCACACCGTACCGCCTTTACCGCCGTCGCCACCATCCGGGCCGCCGCGCGGTACGAATTTTTCGCGGCGCATACTAGCCGAGCCATTACCACCCTTGCCGCCGATTACTTCAATTCTTGCTTCATCAATAAACTTCATAACTCTCTCCTACCGCACAGGGTATCGCCCCGCAAACCAAGGGATTTACCACATACCAACCTATACACTGGCATGTATCTGGAAAATCACCTAGCCAGACTGCAAAACCCACAGACCCAACGAAAAAACGTAGCGAGCAGCGCGAAGACAAGGCTTAAAAAGACGAAAAACCGGAATTTACATAAAGTAAATGAGGATTTTGAGTCGTTTTAAAACGCAGTATTCGTGATTCGCAGCAGTTTTCCCATTCAGACAAAGAAAAAAAGCCCCATCACTAGGATAGGGCTTTCAAAGCAAACTAACAAAGAAGCTTAAGCTTCTTCGCCAGTGTAAGGCAGTACAGTTACAGTCCGACGCTTCAGAGCGCCTTTCACTGCAAATTGTACATAGCCATCAACTTTAGCGAACAGGGTGTGATCTTTGCCCATACCTACATTGTCACCAGCGTGGAATTCAGTACCACGTTGACGAACAATAATAGAACCAGCAGGAATCAATTCACCACCGTAAACTTTGATACCCAAGCGTTTGGCTTCTGAATCGCGACCGTTACGCGAACTACCACCAGCTTTCTTATGTGCCATGGTTCAGCTCCTTAATTACTTAACGATTTCGTCAATGCGAATTTCAGTGTAGTTCTGGCGATGGCCAGCACGACGCATGTAGTGTTTACGACGGCGCATTTTGAAAATGCGAACCTTCTCACCACGACCTTGAGAAATAACTGTAGCTTTGATGGAAGCGCCGGCAACCACTGGGGCACCAATCACAACCGCATCACCGTCTGCCACCATCAATACTTCATTCAGTACGATTTGGCTGTCGATGTCTGCAGATATCTGTTCTACTTTAAGTTTTTCGCCGATAGCAACTTTGTACTGCTTGCCACCAGTTTTTACGACTGCATACATAACAAGCTCCTAAGAGTTTGACCCAACGTGCCGCGGACTATTCACACCGGCACGCATCCCCAAAATTGGGAATCGAGCATGTTAAAGCTATGCTTTAATAAAGTCAAGGACTTAACTGCAAGCACCCACAGAAAAACAGCGCAAAACGGGCGAAGCTATGCATCTTCTGCTAAAATCATGCGATTATCAGTTAACCAGCTAGTGCGCAGCTCCTACAGCGCCAAGCCTTAACCCAAAGGGTAAACACAGCGTGTCGATGCAGTTTGTAAAGTCGGTCGTAGATGCCGACATGGCCATCATGGACAACGTCATTCGTGACCGCCTCTACTCCGATGTTGTTTTGGTGCGCCAAGTGGCCGAGTATATTGTAGCCTCCGGCGGCAAACGTCTGCGCCCGATGATTACCCTACTTTCAGCCCAAGCACTTGGCTACCAAGGCCAGCACCACCACGAACTGGCGGCAGTAATCGAATTTATTCACACTGCAACACTACTGCACGATGATGTCGTGGATGAATCAAGTCTACGCCGTGGCCGCGACACTGCCAACGCCCTATTTGGCAACGCCGCCAGCGTACTGGTCGGCGACTTTTTATACAGCCGCGCCTTTCAAATGATGGTGAATTGCGGCTCAATGCGGATCATGGAAGTACTGTCAGACGCCACCAACATCATTGCAGAAGGCGAAGTATTGCAGCTGATGAATATTGGCAATATCGACATCGATGAAGCCGATTATTTAAAAGTGATCCGCTACAAAACAGCCAAGCTATTCGAAGCCGCGTCACGCCTTGGCGCGATCCTAGCCAACCAAGACGCCAGCACCGAAGACGCACTCGCCCGCTACGGCATGCATCTAGGCACCGCCTTCCAAATTATTGACGACGTACTTGATTACTCAGGCAAACAAGAAGAAATCGGCAAATCACTGGGCGACGATCTCGCCGAAGGCAAGCCAACCCTGCCATTAATTTATGTAATGCGCCACGGCCAAGCCGATGCGGCCGCCACCGTTAAAGACGCACTTGAGCACGCCAAGCGAGAAAATTTTAGCGCCGTACTCAATGCCGTACAGCAATCCGGCGCGCTTGAATACGCACGCAATGTCGCGCAAAAAGAAGCCCAACTCGCCAAAGAATGTCTCGTTCAACTACCTGATTCGCCACATACCCAAGCGCTACTTGCACTGGCTGACCTAGCCATTGATCGCAACAGCTAATCTAGCATCACCCCAATAAAAAACCCCGACTTCTTGCGAAGACGGGGTTTTTTATTTCAGCGACAAGCACCGATGCCGGGCAATTAAGCAGCAGGAGCAGCCACTTTGCGCGCTGGCAATTTTTCCTTGATGCGTGCAGATTTACCTGAACGATCACGGAGGTAGTACAGTTTAGCGCGACGAACGTCACCACGGCGTTTAACTTCAACCGAAGCCACCAATGGAGAGTAAGTCTGGAATGTACGCTCAACGCCAGTACCAGAAGAAATTTTGCGAACGATGAAGTTGCTGTTCAGACCGCGGTTACGCTTAGCGATAACTACGCCTTCGTAAGCCTGCAGACGTTCACGATTACCCTCTTTCACTTTTACCGATACGACAACAGTGTCGCCTGGCGCAAATTCTGGCAGGGTTTTACCCAAACGGGCGATTTCTTCTTGCTCGAGTTGTTGAATCAAGTTCATTTTAATGCTCCATATGAGGCTTGTACCTTCTGCCGCAATCACTCTTGCGGTAGCGCCGAATATTCAGTTTTAAATTCAGCCAGAAGACGAGCCTCTTCTTTAGATAACTGGCGTGTTTGCAGCAAATCCGGACGACGCACCCAAGTGCGCCCCAGCGACTGCTTCAAACGCCAGCGCCTTATTGCGGCATGGTTCCCCGACAACAAAACCTCAGGCACCACCATATCGCGATAAACTTCGGGACGGGTGTAATGCGGACAATCCAGCAACCCATCCACAAACGAATCTTCCACCGCACTGGCCGCAGTATTTAATACCCCAGGCAACAGACGGGACACGGCATCAATTACGATCATCGCGGGCAATTCGCCACCCGACAACACATAATCACCCACCGAGATTTCCTCATCGACGTGCGAGGCAATCACCCGCTCGTCCACCCCCTCATAACGCCCACACAACAGAACCAGAGCCGGCTTTTGCGCCAACTCAGCCACCTTCAGATGTGTTAACGGCGCACCCTGAGGGGACAAATACACCGTATAAGGCTGCAAGCCAGACGCCAATTGACGTTGCTTGCAATACCCAAGCGCAGCATCCAGCGGCGCAGGCAACATCACCATCCCCGGACCACCACCAAACGGCCGATCATCAACACGATGATAATTGTCCCTAGTGAAGTCACGCGGATTACAAGTCTCCACCCCAATCAAGCCCAACTCTACCGCCCGGCGCGTAACACCGTGCGCAGTAATGGCGCCAAACATCTCGGGAAACAAGGTCACCACATCAAACTGCATACCACGCTGTGGATTTTTTAGTTCAGACATTGATACGGCCCGGATTAAAAATCCAGCCCCCAATCCACGCGCATCACACGCACATCAAGATCAACATCCAACACGACGTGCCCCACAAAAGGCACCAAACGCTCTTCATCACCGTCCTTAACGACAATCACATCGTTAGCGCCAGTCTCGAACAGCTTATCAATAACACCAAGGCGTTCACCCTGCGTATTCACTACCGCCAGACCAATCAAATCAGCCCAGTAGTATTCACCCTCTTCCGGCTCAGGCATTTCGCTGCGCGGCACTGCGATCTCGCAACCTTTTAAAGCAAAGGCAGCATCCCGATCGTTAACCCCTTGCAGCTTGGCACCGAGCTTTTTCGGCTGAACATGTGCATCCGCAACCTGATACGACTTCCACTGACCATTTTTACCCAACCACCATGTTTTGTAGTCAAGCAAACTATCAGCGTATTGCGTATCAGCAATTAAACTAACCCAACCCTGAATACCAAAAGCCCCGCTAATGTAACCCATCACCACCAGATCATCCGGCACGGCACCCTGAGCTTCCACTGACGAGGCTTTAAGATTTTTCACCACGGAAAAATTAGGCCGCTTTTTGCTGTTTGATCAAACGAGCTACGGTATCAGAAGGCTGTGCACCAACACCCAACCAGTAGTTCAGACGATCAGCAACAAAGCGCAACTCTTCAGCAGCACCAGCAGCTTGTGGATTGTAGAAGCCAACGCGCTCGATGAAACGACCATCGCGGCGGTTGCGAGAATCAGTCACTACAACGTTGTAGAACGGGCGATCTTTTGAGCCACCGCGAGCAAGACGAATCACGACCATAATAAAACCCAATATTGGTAAATAAAAATAAGCTCGCAATCATGCCAGAATTTACCAGCAGCTGCAAGACCAAATACAAAACCATCGCACGAACGGCGATTACATCCCCGGCATTAAGCCCTTGAGCCCGCGCATCATTTTCATCATGCCGCCACCCGAGAACTGCTTCATCATCTTCTGCGTTTGCTCAAACTGCTTGAGCAAACGATTCACTTCCTGCACCGACACCCCGGCTCCCGCAGCAATCCGGCGCTTACGACTCGCCTTGAGCAACTCAGGCTTGCGGCGCTCCAATGGGGTCATCGAATTAATAATCCCTTCAATCCGTGTTACCGCCTTATCCGTCACCTGACTATCGGCCATCGCACTCAATTGCCCCGGCAGCTTATCCATCAATGCCGCCATGCCGCCCATTTTTTTCATTTGCTGAATCTGGGTTTTAAAGTCTTCCAGATCAAATCCTTTGCCAGATTTGACCTTTTTCATCATCTTCAGCGCTTCGGCTTCATCAACCGAATTTTGCACATCTTCGATCAGCGACAATACATCGCCCATGCCGAGCACACGGCTTGCCATACGGTCTGGATGGAACGGCTCAAGGCCAGTCAGTTTCTCACCGGTACCCAAAAATTTAATCGGCTTACCCGTAATATGCCGCACCGACAACGCCGCACCGCCACGTGAGTCACCGTCCATCTTGGTCAACACCACACCAGTTAGTGGCAGCGCTTCATTAAAGGCCTGCGCAGTATTCACCGCGTCCTGCCCCTGCATTGCATCGACAACAAACAGCGTCTCAACCGGATTAACCGAAGCATGCAGAGACTTGATCTCCTGCATCATTGCTTCGTCAATCGCCAAACGACCGGCCGTATCGACAATCAGCACATCAAAGAAATGACGTTTGGCATAATCAATCGCCGCATTGGCAATATCAACCGGCTTTTGCGTCACATCGGACGGATACCACTCCACCTGCAACTGACCCGCCAAGGTTTTGAGCTGCTCAATCGCAGCTGGGCGATATACGTCAGTTGAAACCAGCAATACTTTTTTCTTTTGCGTCTCTTTTAGCAGCTTGGCCAACTTACCCGAGGTCGTGGTCTTACCCGCCCCCTGCAAGCCCGCCATCAAAATCACTGCCGGCGGCTGCGCGGCCAGATTGAGCGCATCATTTTGCGCCCCCATCAGCTTGGTTAACTCTTCATAAACCACACCGATCACCGCCTGACCCGGTGTTAAGCTACCTACAACTTCTTTACCCTCGGCTCGCACCTTTACGTCGGCAATAAATTGCTTCACCGCCGGCAAGGCCACATCTGCCTCAAGCAATGCCATACGCACTTCGCGTAGCGCATCTTTAATATTGTCTTCAGTCAGACGCGAATGACCACGCAAGGTTTTAACGACGCCGCCCAAGCGGCCAGACAAGTTTTCAAACATGCAACGATTCCTTGAACAACAGATGCCGCAGCGGCACCCGCTCTGTTAGACTTAACTACTTTCTATTTTACCTCAATTGCCGTGCTGACTTTGCTTGCGCTGCTCTCTTTATTTGTTTACCTACTTCTCGGCTGGCACTTCTGCCAAACCCGACTAGCAGGAAAACACGCTCTCAATTCAAATATAAGCCTTGCCGCGCTCGGCATTGGCCTAACTGCACACGGCATAGTCATTGCCAACACACTACTGCAATCACCCACATTCTTTGGCGCAGCGGAAGCACTTTCACTAACCGCATGGCTGGCCATATTGATTTATTGCCTTGGCAGAATTCGCTGGAACCTTGATGGTTTAGAACCACCACTCTTCGCTTTTTCGGCCGCATTTATGGCATTGGCGCTAGCGCTCCCACAGGGACATCTGATTTCTTATGCGCAATCCGGCCTTTCACGTGTGCACTTTATGCTCGCCATGTTTGCACAAAGTTTCTTATTCATCGCCGCTGGGCTGGCAGTGCTCATGCGCCTAACCGATAGCACGCTACATCACCACGCAAGAAAATTACTTGCTCGCAAACTCCCCCCGCTACTAACCCTCGAAAAGCTCTTGTTCGGCACCATTACAACTGGCTTTACATTACTCACTATCGCCCTCATTGCTGGCGCTCTATTAAATCAGCAAGCCCATGGCATCGTGGTCCAGTGGTCGCACAAAACCGTATTTGGCCTCAGCTCATGGCTACTATTTGGCGGCTTACTGCTAGGCAATCACATCAAAGGCTGGCGCGGCCGATTTGCCGCCAACTGGACCCTTGTTGCTTTTGCCGTGCTATTCCTAGGATATATAGGGACACGTATTGTGCTAGAGGCCTTTCTAAGCAAGGGCTAGACAGCAATACCCAAAGAAAGAACCAACTAACCACGGCACAGCGACGCACCCTCAAATCTGAACAGGCCATTTTGACGCGTCGTAAGCAACACATATCCATGAAATGCGATGCCAATTCCGCGCAATCAATCTTCATCTGCTAGACTAGAAAAGATATTTTATTGATATAACGCCGCTCATAGACCAATAATTCATGGCGTTTGATACTATCAATAATCCAACTGGAGTGATTTTTTTGTTATGAGCACCCCGCAAATTTCCGGCCTCGCCCGTTTGTTGGTCCAACACGGACGACTAAGCGAAACCGACGCTGAAGCGTTGCAGTCGGCCGCCCTTAGCAATAAAACCACTTTCATTGAGCAGCTAACCCAAAGCAAGAAACTGACTGCACGCGAAGTTGCGGAGTTTTCCGCGCAAACATTTGGCTACCCGCTACTCGACCTTGATCGAATTGATTCCAGCTACTTACCTCAAGGTCTGCTAGACAACAACGTCATGCGCATGCAGCGCCTCGTGCCATTATTTAAGCGTGGCACCAAGCTATTCATTGGTCTTTCCGACATCACCAACCTTGAAGCGGTTGAAAAAGTCCGGTTTCAAACCAACTCACAAGTTGAACCCATTATTGTCGAAGACAATAAACTAATTGTCCTGCTCAATAAAACCATTGAGGCAACTGGTGCCAGCCTCAAAGACATGGTGATCGACGAAGCTGACCTTGCCCTAGAAGGCGGCGAACAAGAACCGAGTGCCGCGGAAACCCAAATGGGCCAAGATATTGACGATGCACCTGTCGTCAAATATCTGCAAAAGATGCTGATGGATGCCATCAACACCGGCGCCTCAGATATCCACTTTGAGCCTTATGAGAAATTTTATCGCATCCGCTTTAGGGTCGACGGCGTATTACGCGAGATTGCCCAACCCCCGCTGGCGATCAAAGAAAAAATCTCATCGCGGATTAAAGTAATTTCTAAGTTGGATATTTCAGAGAAACGCATCCCTCAAGATGGTCGTATGAAGTTAGTGCTATCCAAATCGCGGGCAATCGACTTCCGGGTTTCCACACTTCCCACCATGCATGGTGAGAAGATTGTAATGCGTATTTTGGATCCATCATCTGCGACACTCGGCATTGATGCTCTCGGCTACGACCCAGACCAAAAAGCCATTATTCTTGACGCTATTCAGCGCCCTTATGGGATGGTTCTAGTTACCGGACCAACAGGCTCGGGTAAAACCGTATCTCTGTATACTTGCTTAAATTTACTAAATAAGCCCGATATTAATATCTCCACAGCGGAAGATCCCTGTGAGATCAACTTACCTGGCATCAACCAAGTCAATGTCAACGACAAAGCAGGGCTGACCTTCTCTGCCGCACTGAAGGCCTTCTTACGGCAAGATCCAGATATTATCATGGTAGGTGAGATCCGTGATTTGGAAACTGCCGACATTGCAATTAAGGCCGCCCAAACTGGGCACATGGTTTTTTCAACCCTACACACGAACGATGCGCCAACAACGTTAACCCGGATGCTCAATATGGGCATTCAACCGTTTAATATTGCTTCGTCAGTTATTTTGATTACCGCCCAGCGCCTAGCTCGTCGTCTATGTAGCTGCAAAAAACATGTTGAAATTCCACCTCAAGCAATGCTTGATGCTGGTTTTACTCAGGAAGATCTCGATGGAACCTGGGAACCCTATGGTCCGACTGGCTGCGATTTGTGCAAAGGTACGGGCTACAAAGGACGGGTAGGCATTTACCAAGTCATGCCGATTACCGACGAAATCAATCGACTTATTATGAACCACGGCAATGCAATTGATATTGCCGATCAAGCCCGTCGCGAAGGGGTACTCAGCCTACGCGAGGCGGGCCTTCGCAAAGTCAAACAAGGCCTAACCTCACTAGAAGAGGTAATGGCAGTAACAAATATCTAGCAAGGGGTAGCAAGATGGCCGTAAAAACAAAAAGTCCAGCAGCCAAAGAGTTCGCCTTTCGCTGGGAAGGAAAAGACCGTACTAATAAGATCGTAAAAGGTGAAATGCGTGCGAGCGGCGAAAATGTTGTGAAAAGCACCTTACGCCGTCAAGGCATTAATGTCACCAGCGTTAAAAAAGTTCGCCTTGGCGCAGGCAGAAAGATCTCCGACCAAGATATCACCATGTTTACTCGACAGCTGGCGACCATGCTGAAATCAGGCGTACCACTACTGACTGCTTTTGATATCGTCGCAAAAGGTCACAGCAACCCGTCGGTAACGAAACTATTGCTAGAAATTAAAACAGACATCGAAACAGGCTCTTCACTTACACAAGCCTTCAGAAAACACCCAAATCAGTTTGATAACCTATATTGCAACCTAGTACAGGCCGGTGAACAAGCAGGTATTTTGGATGCCCTACTGGCTCGTCTGGCTACCTACAAAGAAAAAATTCTCGCCGTTAAAAAGAAAATCAAATCAGCGATGTTCTACCCAACAGCGGTGATTGTGGCCGCTTTTGTGATCACTGCTGTCATTATGATCTTCGTAATCCCAGCCTTTAAAGAGCTATTCTCAAGCTTTGGAGCGGATCTACCCGGCCCAACCCTACTGGTTATGGCCATTTCGGACTTTTTCGTTACCTACTGGTATATTATTTTCGGCGGGATTTTTGGTGGCATCTATTTATTCCTGCAAGCATGGAAGAAATCAGAAAAGCTGCAATTTTTCATGGATCGTTTACTGCTCAAGCTGCCGATATTTGGTGAGATTGTGCGCAACGCCACTATTGCACGCTGGACACGCACCTTAGCGACGATGTTTGCAGCAGGTGTTCCGCTGGTGGAATCACTCGAATCAGTAGGTGGGGCCGCAGGTAATATCATCTACAAGCAAGCAACCCAAAAGATTCAATCTGAAGTCAGTACTGGTACCAATTTAACAACCGCCATGCAGAACACGAATGTGTTTCCAAATATGGTTTTGCAAATGGTCTCCATTGGTGAGGAATCAGGTTCGCTTGATAGCATGCTGGGCAAGGTAGCGGACTACTTCGAAGAAGAAGTCGACAATGCGGTTGAAGCGCTCTCTAGCCTGATGGAACCCGTCATTATGGTCGTACTAGGGACCCTAATCGGAGGTTTGGTCATCGCCATGTACCTTCCCATCTTCAAAATGGGGGCCGCGGTGGGCGGTTAATCATAAAAAGTTACTACTTAAATCGAATTTAAAGGCCGCCTCTGCTTCATGATGGAATTACTTGCAACTAACTATGGCGTCGTCGGCATTTGCGCGGTACTTGGCCTAATGGTGGGCAGTTTTTTGAATGTTGTTATTCATCGACTGCCGATCATGATCGAACGAAACTTTCGCACCGAATGTCAATTATTAGACCAAAACGAAAACAGCCCATCAATTTCACCTACTACTGAACACACCTATAACCTAGCCACACCACGCTCTGCATGCCCACAATGCGGGCATCAAATTAGTGCACTTGAAAATATCCCCTTGGTGAGCTGGATGGTACTCGGGGGCAAATGTAGCCAATGTAAGAGCTCGATCAGCATACGCTACCCTTTAGTGGAGCTAGTATGCAGCTTGATATCTGCAGGTCTGGCTTGGCATTTTGGCTTCAGTATCGCCTTACTCGGTGCACTACTTTTAAGCTGGTCGCTGATTGCCCTAATTCTGATTGATGCAGACACCTATTTGCTACCTGATGACATTACTCTACCACTAGTCTGGCTAGGCTTGTTATTTAACCTCCAAGGCACCTTCACCACAATAGACAGCGCAGTATATGGTGCAATCGCAGGCTACATGAGCCTTTGGAGCATATACTGGCTTTTTAAACTAATAACAGGCAAAGAAGGCATGGGGTATGGAGATTTCAAACTGCTTGCTGCCTTAGGGGCCTGGCTGGGTATAGCAATGCTACCGGCGATTATCTTACTTTCTTCACTCAGTGGAGCCATAATTGGCATCGCCATGATCTGTGGTGCTAAGCATGGCTGGAATAAACCCCTTCCTTTCGGCCCTTATTTAGGTATCGCAGGCTTTCTGGCATTAATCTGGGGCAAAGATATATCCCAAATGCTTTACGGGATTTAAGCGCAATGATTATTGGCCTAACAGGTGGGATTGGATCTGGTAAAAGCACAGTAGCAGAAATATTCGCCCAAAAACAAATCCATATTGTTGATGCTGATGCAATCAGCCATCAACTCACACAAGCAGGCCAACCTGCACTGCAGCAGATTAGTATGCACTTCGGTCCTGCTGTGATCAACCCGGACGGAAATTTAAATCGCAGTTGGCTGCGCGATTATATTCATAACACGCCAACTGCGCGCACCCAGCTAGAACAGATTCTACATCCACTGATTGCCACTGAATGCGCCACACAACTGCGCCACACACCTCAAGCGACCTATCAACTACTAATGGTGCCTTTGCTAATTGAGCACCAGATCTTCAAGCAAATGTGCGATAAGATCATTGTGGTTGAATCCAATTTAGAATTGCGCATTGCACGAGTGATGCAACGTAATCAAATTAATCGTGAAACTGTCGTAGCAATCATAAATAATCAAGCTAGTGATGAAGTTCGGCGCCAAGAAGCCGACTTCTTGATTTACAATAACGACACTTTGGAATCACTAGGCTCGCAAGTTGATCACATAGATCGGGTCTTACGTGAACAAAGTAATAGATCTGCGCAAGCAACACCGCTATTTTGATTTTCTCTATTAGGCCTTTGCATTGTGATTAGCTATGAATTCCCGATAAATGAGCGCATCCGGACTTTGCTTCGTCTGGAAGAGCTGTATGTGCGGACATCAAAACTAGCTAATCGTGATGATGCACTCGATCATCACATGGCCTTACTAGGCATTTTTGAAATTATGGAAGTAGCAAGTCGAGCAGATCTGAAATCCGACTTGCTACAAGAATTAGAACGTCAACGCCAGACTCTAGCTGGCTTGCGTAACAATCCACATATTTCTGAAGATGCACTCGATTTAGTGCTTACCGAAATTGAAACTACGCACACTCGGCTATTGGAAATGACGGGAAAATTCGGTCAGTACTTGCGTGAAAATGAATGGTTAATGGCCATCAAACAGCGCGTATCAATTCCGGGTGGCGTGTGCGAATTTGATCTACCGTCCTACCATTATTGGCGAAAACAAGCTGCAGAACGTCGCAGAGCGGATCTCGAGCGTTGGCTCACACCGCTCATGCCAATTAAACACGGCTTGGACATTGTCCTTAAGTTGTTACGCGATTCTGCTAAAAGCAACCATTACACCGCCAAACAAGGCAGTTTTCAGCAGATGTCTGGCGGTAAGGTGGTCCAGCTATTAAAGGTATCTCTACCAAACGATTTACCCGCAGTGCCAGAGCTATCGGCCAATCGCTATGCAATTAATATCCGCTTCATTGTGCCATCGACTAGTGGCGAACGCGCAAAAGTGGTCGAAGCAGACATTGACTTTACCTTGAGCTATTGCAATCTATGAGTCAATTGAACTCACCAACCATGGTAAAGTGCCCGACCTGTGGAACACTCAGCGCCTATCTTTCAAGTAACCAATATCGACCATTTTGCAGTGCTCGCTGCAAATTAATTGACCTAGGCGAGTGGGCTAACGATAACTACCGCATTCCAGATACACAATCAGCACCAACCCCTGAAGACAATCTGCAATAATTGCAAACATACCCTACCGTGGTAATACCACACAACATACGTTTAAAATAACGTACAGCTGTATACATATCAAACCAACTTTAGCTAAGCAATCTCTCGTACAGAAAGCCGCCTGACACAAGATCATCACAAAGCCGTCATCGCATAGTCATACTATCCACGTAACTTAAGAATCCTCTCATGGAGGATTCTTTATGTATCTAGATAGCAATCATGGTTTCAATGCACGTCGTAAAAAACTCACTGTTACCTTAGCGAGCAATCCAGATCAAATCCGTGCCGCACAAGCCTTACGCTACAAAGTATTTGCAGAGGAAATGCAAGCAAAACTCAATTGCAAGGAGCCAGGGATAGATCAAGATTTGTTTGATGCATACTGTGAGCATTTAGTCGCACTAGATGAAGAAAGCGGTGAAGTAGTTGGCACCTATCGCATCCTGCCGCCACATCAAGCACGCAAAGTTGGCAGCTACTATTCTGATACCGAATTTGATTTAACCCGCTTGCAGCACATTCGCAGCCAACTAGTTGAGCTGGGACGTACCTGCGTACACCCAAACTACCGCAGCGGCGCAACGATTGCACTGCTCTGGAATGGCTTAACTCAATACATGCTGAAGAATAATTACCAATATATGATGGGATGTGCCTCAGTATCACTCAACGATGGCGGACACAGCGCGGCAAGCTTGTACCGAAAAATTTCCACCGAATCGATGGCCCCAATTGAATGGCGCGTCTTCCCGCGTTGCCCATTACCAATTAATGCGCTTGACTCAAAAGTCGAAATTGAAACACCAGCCTTAATTAAAGGTTATTTGCGTGCCGGAGCCGTCGTTTGCGGTGAACCAGCATGGGATCCAGACTTTAATACTGCCGATTTCTTGATGCTACTCCCGACACAATTTATCAACAAACGGTACTCGAGTCATTTTGCGCGCTAACCATTGCCAGCAACAGTCGGTTAAAATACGGTATAGAAATCACGAGCCGATGTTAATGAGAGTATTCATTCGAGCAATCCGCTTATTAAATCATCTATGTATCGGCTTGTTTATGATCACGTTTGTTTTGCCGAACAAAAATAATAGTGATAAAGCACAAGTCATTAACAGCTGGTCTAAACAACTAGCACGAATCTTCAACATCTCCGTGGTTGTACACGGTAAGCCTCCATGTTTAGCACCGCAAAACCAGATGTTTTTGTCAAACCATATATCATGGTTTGATATATTCGCACTTTATACCGTATTTAACTCGAGGTTTATTGCAAAGTCGGACATTCAATCTTGGCCCGTGATTAACAAGCTTTGCGCAGGTGCAGGCACCTTTTTCATCCAACGTGAAAAGATTAAAGATACCAAACGCGTGAGTGACTCAATCACGACTGCACTAAAAAACGGTGACAGCGTGACATTTTTCCCTGAAGGCACCACAACCGACGGCACTTATCTAAAGCCGATGAAAACCTCACTGATCCAATCCATTGTCGATAGCCAGGGCAGGATTCAACCAATCTACCTAAACTACCGTGAACGTAATGGTAAACATAGTGCGGCCGCCGCCTATATTGATGACATCACAATGGGACAATCACTACACACCCTATTGAGCAGTGATGGAATTGAAGTACACCTGCACTTCTTAGCGTCAATTGATGCCAGCCAACATGATAGGAGCTCTATCAGCAGTGCAATTAAGGCATCATTGCATGAAGCACATGTCAATTTCCATCAATCTTCTGATAAGCACGCTTTGCCGGAACACTAATAATCTGCTTAGACTCAACACAATACGCCGTCAACGCGCCGCCCCAAATGCAACCTGTATCCAATGCAATATACCGCGGGGTAACTTTTAAGCCTAACGCCGACCAATGACCAAAGACGATTGTCTGCTGAACTTGATGATCTGAAGAATCAAACCAAGGAATGAAACCGTCTGGTGCATTACTGATTTCGCCTTTATATTTAAAATCCAAGCAATTTCCGTCACAAAAACGCATACGTGTGAATGCATTGATTGTGAACCGGAATTTTTCAAACTCACTGAGCTCTTTACTCCATTCAGTAGGCTTATTGCCAAACATATGTGTAAACCACAGATTACGTTCAGCGCCAGAGTATTGCAGACGTGCACGCTCAGCCAAACAAACAGCCTTGCTTAACTTCCACCCCGGCGCGATTCCCGCGTGTGCAATTACCAAATTATCAACTACCCGTACCAATGGCTGCTCAATGAGCCAATTTAATAACACAGTAGCATCATCAGCCGACAGCACCTCTTCTAGCGTATCGCCCTGTTTGACGACAGCGTAGCCAAGCCAGCAAGCCAGTAAGAACAGATCATGATTGCCAAGTACAGTAAAAGCGCAATGCTGGTGGGAATAAATCCAGCGTAACACCATCAGCGATGATGGGCCACGATTTACTAAATCACCGACAAAGAAAATTTGATCGGAGGCGGGCTGAAAATCAACCACTCTGAGCAGCTCTTCTAGCTCATCGAAGCACCCCTGTACATCACCAACAATATAAGTGGCCATAAATATCCCAAATAATGCAGACAAAAAAAAACCGACCATAGGTCGGTTTTTCTATACGCAGATGGATTACTCTGCAGCTTCAACTTCTTCAGGACGATCAACAAGCTCAACGTATGCCATTGGCGCATTGTCACCTACACGGAAGCCACATTTTAGGATACGCAAATAACCGCCATTGCGAGCAGCATAACGTGGACCCAAAACATCAAACAACTTAACTACGATGTCACGATCACGTGTACGAGAAAAAGCCAAACGGCGATTAGCCAAAGATGGTTTTTTACCCAATGTGATCAGTGGCTCTGCTACGCGGCGTAGTTCTTTAGCCTTTGGCAGAGTAGTTTTAATAACTTCATGCTTCAACAAGGAGTTAGCCAAGTTGCGAAGCATCGCAAGACGATGACTCGACGTGCGATTTAATTTACGATTAGAAAGACGATGACGCATTTGTCAATTCCTTTGCTAGTACCAGCTTAAGGCTTATCTAAGCCAGCCGGTGGCCAGTTTTCAAGGCGCATGCCAAGGCTAAGCCCTTTCGAAGCCAGCACTTCTTTGATCTCATTAAGTGATTTGCGACCTAAGTTTGGAGCTTTCAAAAGCTCAGTCTCAGTACGCTGAATCAGATCACCAATGTAATAAATGTTTTCCGCTTTCAAGCAGTTAGCAGAACGTACAGTTAATTCAAGATCATCCACTGGACGCAGTAGGATAGGATCAATCGTAACTTGTGGTTCAATAACTTTCTCTTCTTGCGTACCTTCCAAATCAGCAAAAACACCGAGTTGGTCGATCAACATACGTGCAGCTTGACGAACAGCTTCATCAGGCTCGATCACGCCATTGGTCTCAATGTCAATAATTAGACGATCAAGATCAGTACGTTGCTCTACACGGGCACTTTCTACTTGATAACTAACACGGAGAATCGGACTGAATGAAGCATCCAGAATAATCGTCCCAATAGAACGACCCTCATCTTTGTTCACACGTGAAGGAGCAGGCTGATAGCCACGTCCTTTTTCAACGGTGATATCCATGCTGAGCTTACCACCAGCAGACAGATGTGCAATCACATGATCCGGATTAATTACCTCAACATCATGTGGCAACTGAATGTCGGAAGCCTTGACGACACCCTCACCCTCTTTTGAGAGAGTGAGAGTGACTGAGTCCCGACCATGCAGCTTCAGCACAACGCCTTTCAGGTTTAACAGGATATCGACAACGTCTTCCTGCACGCCATCCAACGCGGAATATTCGTGCACCACTCCGTCAATTTTGACTTCAGTAGGGGCATAACCCGACATTGAAGACAATAAAATTCGGCGCAGTGCATTACCGAGAGTATGGCCATAACCGCGCTCAAACGGCTCCATAACGACTTTCGCGTGAGCTTGAGCCAGAGCTTGCACATCGATGATGCGCGGTTTGAGCAACTCGTTTGCATTGATTTGCATAAGTCAGTATCCCTTGCCAACCGGTTCAGGTTATTACTTGGAGTAGAATTCAACTACTAACGATTCATTAATATCGCTAGACAGATCTGAACGCTCTGGCATGTTTTTAAACACACCTTCCATTTTCTTAGAATCAACCTGTACCCAGCTTGGGAAGCCAATGCCTTCAGCTAAGCTCAAAGCTTCCTGAATACGTACTTGCTTCTTAGCTTTCTCACGTACAGCAACAACGTCACCAGCTTTCACTTGGAAAGAAGGGATGTTAACAACGTTGCCATTAACGGTGATCGCCTTGTGGGAAACGAGTTGACGAGATTCGGAACGAGTAGAACCGTATCCCATACGATATACAACGTTATCAAGACGCGACTCGAGCAATTTCAACAGGTTTTCACCAGTTGAACCTTTGCGACGAGCTGCTTCTTCAAAATAACGACGGAACTGACGTTCCAAAACGCCGTAAATGCGACGGATCTTTTGCTTTTCACGCAAATGAACGCCGTAGTCTGACAGACGCGTATTCTTCTTAGCGCCATGCTGGCCTGGGGCTTGTTCCAGCTTGCACTTGCTGTCGAGCGAACGACGTGCGCTTTTCAAGAACAGATCCGTGCCTTCGCGGCGTGCAAGTTTGCACTTGGGTCCAATATAACGAGCCATTTCTTACTCCGGAATTAGATACGACGCTTTTTCGCAGGACGGCAGCCGTTGTGCGGAACAGGCGTCACATCCGAGATGCTGGTGATCTTGAAGCCCAGTGCGTTCAAAGCGCGCACTGAAGACTCACGACCAGGGCCCGGACCCTTGATGCGTACTTCTAGGTTTTTAACACCATATTCTTGGGCAACTTTACCAGCCGCTTCTGCCGCAACCTGTGCAGCAAAAGGTGTACTTTTACGAGAGCCCTTGAAACCAGCACCGCCCGAGGTAGCCCAAGATAAAGCATTGCCTTGGCGATCAGTGATGGTAATGATCGTGTTATTGAAAGAAGCGTGAACGTGCACGATCCCTTCAGACACGCTCTTTTTGACTTTCTTACGTACACGAGCTGTGTTTGCTTTAGCCATAATTTATGTCCTTAATTACTTCTTGCCAGCGATAGACTTACGTGGACCCTTGCGAGTACGCGCATTTGTCTTAGTACGCTGACCGCGAACTGGCAGGCCTTTGCGGTGACGGAAACCACGATAGCAACCAAGGTCCATCAGACGCTTGATGCTCATAGTAACCTCACGACGCAGATCACCTTCAATAGTGAATTTGCCTACTTCGTCACGTAGTTTTTCAAGTTCAACATCACTGAGATCTTTTACTTTCTTGCTTGGCTCAATTGCAGTACTAGCACAAATCGCTTTAGCGCGAGTTTGACCAATACCGTAAATGGCCTGAAGACCGATCACAGTATGCTGATGATTAGGTATGTTAACCCCAGCAATACGGGCCATACTTCTTACCCCAGGTTAAAAAGTGGTGGATTTTAACACCAATAGCCGATTGACTCAATCAGCCTTGACGCTGCTTGTGCCGTGGGTCAGTACAAATTACACGCACAACACGGTTGCGACGAATAATTTTGCAGTTACGGCAGATTTTCTTGACCGATGCTTGAACTCTCATGGTCTATCCTTTGAGAACAAAGTAAAATCCCAGCCAACAAAAACATTGACTGGAATACGTTGCGACTACTGTTTTCGATGAATGCACCAAAAAACCAGCGCACCCGACTCCAGTAAAGTCCACGACTATAACACGCGAACCAAAACAAAGAAAGAAAAAACAGCAACCACACGTCAGTTAAAAGAAAAGACCTTAAAACCACTAAGATCTTTCCTATCAATACGCAACTCTAACAAGACTACATTAGCGAGAATTACGAACCTTTAAAATTAGCTTTCTTAAGCAAGCTATCATACTGGTGTGATAACACATACGACTGCATTTGAGCCATAAAGTCCATAGTAACCACAACCAAAATTAGTAGTGAAGTACCGCCAAAATAGAATGGCACATTCCACTTGAGAATCAAAAACTCTGGAATCAAACAAATAAATGCAATATATACAGCACCAATGAGTGTTAGCTTCATAATGAGTTTTTCAATGTACTTTGCCGTATGGTCACCAGGCCTATAACCGGGAACCATTGCACCACTTTTCTTCAAATTCTCTGCCGTCTCACGAGGGTTAAACACAAGCGCAGTATAAAAATAGCAGAAGAAGATAATTGCTGCAGCATAACAAAGCACATATAAAGGCTGTCCAGGGTGAAGCTTGTCACCAATTGATTTTAGCCATGAAAAATGTTCACTATTTCCTGTCCAAGACAATACAGTAGCAGGAAATAAAATTATGGATGAAGCAAAGATAGGTGGAATAACACCAGCCATATTTAGCTTCAAAGGTAAGTGCGAGCTTTGAGCCTGCATAAGTCGATTACCGACTTGGCGCTTAGCATATTGAATCGGCACCTTACGTTGACCGCGTTCAACAAAAACAACCGCAGCGGTTAGCAATACAACACCAACAAAAAGAAACAGAACGAGCAAAATAGGCAATGCGCCTTGATTTGTAAGGGATAAAGTTTTTGCAATTGCCGAAGGTACACCAGAAGCAATACCTGCACAAATGATAATAGAAATCCCGTTACCAATACCACGCTCGGTGATTTGTTCACCAAGCCACATCAAAAACATTGTACCAGTAACCAATGAAACCATGGTAACCGCCACAAACAACCACTGATCCATAACAACCAGATTTGGCTGCTTAAACAGCATTATTGCAATGCCAAAACTTTGGGCAGAAGCCAGCAAGACGGTGAAGTAACGCGTGTATTGAGTTAATTTACGACGCCCAGCCTCACCTTCTTTTTTTAGCTGCTTAAGATTAGGCAGAACTTCACCTGCCAACTGAATGATAATCGATGCCGATATATATGGCATGATACCAATAGCAAACACGGTAAAGCGCGACAAAGCCCCACCTGAGAACATGTTAAACATATTCAACAGGCCTGTTTGAGAAGATTGAAAGAGATTTGCCAATTCAACCGGATTAATACCAGGAACTGGAATATGCGCACCAATACGGTAGACAATCAATGCACCTACAACAAACCAAATACGTTTCTTCAGATCAGCAAACTTGCTTACTGAGCCAGCCAATGCGGGATTTGCCACGTTCTGCCTTAACCTTTAAAAATTACGCGCCTACTGAACCACCAGCAGCTTCAATTGCAGCCTTAGCACCCTTAGTAGCCAAAACACCTTTCAGTGTTACAGCCTTTTCAATAGCACCAGACAGAACAACCTTGCAGCTAATAGAATGCTGAGAAATCAAGCCAGCCTGAATCAGGCTCAACATATCAATTTCGGTGATAGGCAAAGCTTGCAACTCAGACAAAGTAACTTCAGCATTTTTACCTTGCGCCAAAGATTTGAAACCACGTTTTGGCAAGCGACGTTGCAAAGGCATCTGACCGCCTTCAAAACCCACTTTATGAAAACCACCAGCACGTGACTTCTGACCTTTGTGACCACGGCCACAAGTTTTACCCAAACCTGAGCCAATACCACGACCAACACGCTTGCTAGAGTGCTTGGCACCCACGCCAGGAGTTAAAGTATTAAGTTCCATCTTAACCCTCAACTTTCAGCAGGTAGCTGATCTTGTTAACCATGCCGCGATTTTCTGGGGTATCGATCACAACAGATGAACTGTTTGTTTTACGTAAACCCAGACCACGCGCGCAGGCTTTATGTGATTCAAGACGACCAATTAGGCTTTTTACCAAAGTCACCTTAATTGTTTTAACGTCGCTCATTGCGCACCCCCAAGAATTTCTTCAACTGACTTGCCACGTTTAGCAGCAATTTCAGCAGGTGTGTGCAATTTAGACAAACCGTCCAAAGTAGCACGCACAATATTGTATGGGTTAGTTGAACCATGGCACTTAGCTGTGATGTTGTGGATACCCATCACTTCAAATACTGCACGCATTGGGCCACCAGCAATAATACCAGTACCTTCAGGAGCTGGCTGCATGAATACAGTAGTTGCACCATGTTTACCAAACACTGTATGTTGAACAGTGCCATTACGCAAACTAACTTTAACCATCTTGCGACGAGCTTCTTCCATCGCTTTTTGTACGGCTACAGGTACTTCTTTTGACTTACCCTTACCCATACCAACGCCACCATCACCATCACCTACAACAGTGAGTGCAGCAAAACCAAGGATACGACCGCCCTTAACGACTTTAGTAACGCGATTAACGCTTACCATCTTCTCCCGAAGGCCGTCCTGACGATCTTCCATTTCGTTCTTAGCCATTATTTGAACTCCAAACTCAATTAGAAGACGAGGCCAGCTTCACGAGCCGCATCAGCCAACGCCTTAACGCGGCCGTGGTATTGGAAACCTGAGCGATCGAAAGCTACATTTTGTACACCAGCTGCTTTTGCTTTTTCAGCAATCAGCTTGCCAACTGCTACTGCACTTGCAACATTGCCGCCGTTCTTAACCTCTGAACGCAATGCCGCCTCAAGTGTATTAGCTGAAGCCAAAACTTTACTGCCAGTCTCATCAATGATCTGAGCGTAAATATGGCTATTGGTACGATGCACAGACAAGCGCACGACCTTGAGCTCCGCAATCTTGGCACGGGTTTTACGTGCACGGCGAAGTCTGCTTTGATTCTTATCCATAATTCAGCCTCGATTACTTCTTCTTGGTTTCTTTGATAACAACCACTTCGTCAGCATAACGTACACCCTTACCTTTATATGGCTCAGGAGAACGATACGCGCGAATTTCAGCTGCTACTTGACCAAGAAGCTGTTTATCGGCGCCCTTCAATAGAATCTCAGTCTGAGATGGAGTCTCACACTTAATTCCTGCGGGCATTTGATGTGCAACTGGGTGAGAAAAACCCAACGACAGATTTAGCACATCACCTTGAGCTTGAGCACGGTAACCAACACCAACCAGTGTCAACTTACGCTCAAAACCTTTATTCACACCAGCAACCATATTGTTCACAAGTGCACGCAACGTACCAGACATTGAACGTGCAAACTTGCTATTGCCATTAGCAGCAAAAACGACAGAGCCGTCTTTAACTTCTACCGCAACATCAGCCACTACTGGATGAGTCAAAGTACCTTGAGGACCTTTAACTTCGATTTTGCCTTCACCGAGTTTAACCTCGACACCAGCAGGGATTGCAACCGGATTTTTAGCTACGCGAGACATTGTGACACCTCATCAAGCAACGATGCACAGCAACTCGCCACCAATACCATTGGCGCGCGCTTTGCGGTCGGTCATCACACCCTTGGAAGTGGACAAAATTGCCACGCCAAGACCATTCATCACACTTGGGATGTCGCCAGTGCTGCGATAATCACGCAAACCTGGCTTTGAAATACGGTCAAGGCGCTCAATAACTGGGCGACCGGCGTAGTACTTCAATTCAATCGTCAGCACTGGCTTAACATCACCAGTAACCAAGAACGATTCAACATAACCTTCTTCGTGCAATACTTTAGCAATTGCCACCTTCAATTTTGAAGAAGGCATTACAACCGATGCTTTATCAGCACGCTGCGCATTGCGAATACGAGTCAGCATATCGGCGATAGGATCATGCATTGCCATGTTATTTTTCTCCTATTACCAGCTTGCTTTAACAAGACCCGGGATTTCGCCTTTGAAAGCGAGATCGCGCAACTTGCTACGGCCAAGACCAAACTTACGGTAAACACCACGTGAACGACCAGTCAATTTGCAACGATTGTGCAAACGTACAGGTGAAGAATTACGTGGCAACTGCTGGAGTTTCAAACGAGCTTGGAATTGTTCTTCCTCACTCGCATTTTGATCATTAATGATGACCAAGAGCTTTTCACGCTTTGCAGCATATTTTGCAACTACTGCTGCGCGCTTAGCTTCACGATTAATCAGTGCAAGTTTTGCCATGATCGCCTCAATTCTTGAACGGAAACTTAAAGGCTGCGAGTAAAGCACGAGCTTCTTCGTCAGTCTTAGCAGTTGTCGTAATGGTAATATTCATGCCGCGCAATGCATCAATCTTGTCGTATTCGATCTCAGGAAAGATGATTTGCTCTTTAACACCCATGTTGAAATTGCCACGACCATCAAAAGATTTGCCGCCAACACCACGGAAGTCACGAACACGCGGAAGTGCAATTGTTACCAAGCGATCCAAGAATTCATACATGCGCTCACGACGCAAAGTCACCTTGCAACCTACAGGATAACCGTCACGAATTTTGAAACCTGCAATCGATTTTTTTGACTTAGTTACCACTGGTTTTTGACCTGCAATTTTTTGCATATCACCAACAGCAAACTCCATCACTTTCTTATCAGCAACTGCTTCGCCCACACCCATATTGATAGTAATTTTCTCAATACGTGGAACTTGCATAGCAGACTTGTAGCCAAATTGTTTTACCAATTCAGGAACGATCTTGCTTTCATATACTTCTTGAAAACGAGCCATTGTAATTCCCCTTAGGCGCCCACTACTTCGCCGCTAGACTTAAACACGCGTACTTTCTTGCCGTCTTCTTGAACTTTGAAGCCAACACGATCCGCCTTACCAGTCGAAGCATTGAAAATAGCAACATTAGATACGTGAACTGGCATAGTCAGCTCAACAATACCACCCTGAACACCGCGCATTGGATTAGGCTTCTGGTGTTTTTTAACCACATTAACACCTTCAACAACGACCCGATCAGTCGCCGGTAACGCACGCACAACAGTACCGCGCTTACCCTTATCTTTACCAGTGAGAACTACAACTTCATCGCCTTTACGAATCTTATTCATACCCGATTCCTCTTATAAAACTTCAGGCGCAAGCGATACAATCTTCATAAAACGCTCAGTACGCAATTCACGCGTAACTGGCCCGAAGATACGAGTACCGATTGGCTCGAGTTTTGCATTAAGAAGAACCGCAGCATTACCGTCGAATTTAATCAACGCTCCGTCTGCACGGCGCACACCTTTTGCAGTACGAACAACAACGGCATTGTATACATCACCTTTCTTGACGCGACCACGAGGAGCCGCATCCTTGATGCTCACCTTAATGATGTCACCAACTGATGCATAACGACGCTTAGAGCCACCCAACACTTTAATGCACATAACTGAACGTGCACCAGTATTGTCCGCAACCTCTAGCTTTGATTGCATTTGAATCATTTAGAACAAACCTCCAACTTAATCCACCTAAATTAGCCTGGTTCAACCAGGTGCCCGGATGAACCGAGCCAATAGTGGCCAGTTTTGGATCCCGATGGGAAAAACGCATACCAAAAAACAATTGGTACGCAATGAAAAAGGGCATTCTACACAAGTTAGAATGCCCTGACAAGCTAGACGTTAACTAATTTTAGATAACGCGTGCTTTTTCTACTAGACCAGTCACAGCCCAAGATTTAGTCTTCGACAGTGGACGGCACTCTTCAATCGTCACAACATCGCCTTCGCCATATTGATTAGATTCATCATGCGCATGGTACTTTTTAGATTGACGAACCATCTTGCCATACAGCGGATGTTTTACCAAACGCTCAACCAAAACAGTTACAGTCTTATCCATCTTGTTGCTAACCACTCGACCAGTCAGCGTACGCTTGAGTTTAGCTTCGCTCATATTAGGCAGCCTTCTGAGTGAGAACGGTAAGAACACGCGCAATATCTTTGCGCACACGCTTTAGTTCGCTTGTATTAGCCAATTGGCCCGTCGCATGCTGCATGCGAAGGCTAAACTTGGCTTTCAGCAGCGCCGTCAATTCGCTTTTCAGCTCTTCAACGGATTTCTGTTGCAGTTCAGTCGCTTTCATCATTGCCCCACTTGGCGAGAAACCATGGTCACAGCAAAAGGCAGCTTAGCAGAAGCCAAACGGAAGGCTTCGCGTGCAATCTCTTCTGATACACCATTCAATTCATACAAAACTTTACCAGGCTGAATTTCTGCCACATAGTAGTCAGGAGAACCCTTCCCCCCACCCATACGCACTTCAGCAGGTTTAGTCGAAATTGGTTTGTCCGGGAAAACACGAATCCAAACACGGCCACCACGCTTTATGTAGCGCGTAATAGCACGACGAGCAGATTCAATTTGGCGCGCAGTCAAGCGACCGCGGCTAGTTGCTTTCAGACCAAACTCGCCGAATGCAACTGTGTTACCGCGTGTAGCGATACCGGTATTGCGGCCCTTTTGGACCTTACGGAATTTGAGTCTAGTTGGCTG
Source organism: Chitinibacter fontanus (assembly GCF_013423785.1). Classification (NCBI taxonomy): domain Bacteria; kingdom Pseudomonadati; phylum Pseudomonadota; class Betaproteobacteria; order Neisseriales; family Chitinibacteraceae; genus Chitinibacter; species Chitinibacter fontanus. The sequence continues at coordinate 2,212,519 of NZ_CP058952.1, read as the reverse complement.
CAGCATTACGTGGCCCCTTACGTGGTTTCTTCTGAGTTTCTACCGGCTCAGCAGCTGATTTCTCACCTGGCTTAACATCGCCTTTGTAAACCCAAACTTTTACACCGATAATGCCGTAGGTAGTCTTAGCTTCCGAAGTCGCATAATCGATATCAGCGCGAAGAGTATGCAAAGGCACACGACCTTCACGATACCATTCAGTACGAGCAATCTCGATACCATTCAGACGGCCAGAAGACATAATCTTGATACCTTGAGCACCAAGACGCATTGCATTTTGCATTGCACGCTTCATCGCACGGCGGAACATAACACGCTTTTCTAGCTGAGAAGTAATGCTATCAGCAATGATCTGCGCATCTATTTCAGGCTTACGCACTTCTTCGATATTTACATGAACCGGTACGTTCAAGATTTTTTGCAACTGAGCCTTCAACTGCTCAATATCTTCGCCTTTTTTACCAATCACCACGCCTGGACGTGCTGAGTAAATAGTAACTTTAGCATTTTTTGCTGGTCGCTCAATTACTACGCGGCTAACAGCAGCACCCGCAAGTTTCTTTTTCAGGAAATCGCGAACCTCGATGTCTTCATTCAACATCTTGGCAAAATTTGTGCTGTTAGCGTACCAACGAGATGACCAGTTTTTTGTTACAGGTAAACGAAAACCTGTTGGATGAATTTTCTGACCCATGAGTCGCTCCTTAATCGCCAACAGTGAGAGTAATGTGGCAAGTTTGCTTCTCGATACGATTACCACGGCCTTTAGCGCGCGCAGAAAAACGTTTCAAAGAAGGACCTTTGTCCACATAAATCGTTTTCACTTTGAGTGTGTCGATATCGGCACCTTCATTGTGCTCGGCATTGGCGATAGCCGACTCAAGAACCTTCTTAATTAACACCGCACCCTTTTTAGGGCAGAAGGCCAGAATATTCAGCGCCTGCTCAACGGGCTTGCCACGAACGAGGTCTGCGACAAGACGCGCTTTTTGAGCTGAGAGGCGAGTGTTGCTTAGTACAGCAGATACTTGCATTTCTTCACCTTATCGCTTGGATTTTTTGTCCGCGGCATGACCTTTAAATGTGCGAGTCAAAGCGAACTCACCCAATTTGTGGCCTACCATGTTTTCATTCACATACACAGGAATGTGCTGTTTGCCGTTATGCACAGCAATAGTCAAGCCAACAAAATCTGGCAAGATAGTAGAACGACGCGACCAAGTTTTCACTGGACGCTTATCGTTGTTCGCACGAGTTGTTTCAACTTTTTTCAACAAGTGCAGATCAACGAATGGACCTTTTTTCACGGAACGTGCCATGCTGCATTACCCCTTGTTCGCGAAACGACGACGCACAATCATATTGTCCGTACGCTTGTTACGACGAGTACGGTAGCCCTTAGTAGGTTGACCCCACGGACTAACAGGCACACGACCTTCACCCGTACGACCCTCACCACCACCATGCGGGTGATCTACAGGGTTCATTGCCGTACCGCGAACCGTAGGACGAATACCTAACCAACGTTTAGCACCGGCTTTACCATATGAACGCAGGCTATGCTCACCATTACCAACCTCACCAATGGTTGCGCGGCAGTCTACGTGCACCTTGCGGATTTCACCAGAACGCAAACGCAACTGGGCATAAGCACCTTCACGCGCCAACAACTGAACACTAGTACCAGCCGAACGAGCGATCTGAGCACCTTTACCAGGTTGCAATTCGATACAATGGATAGTAGAACCCACTGGGATATTGCGGATAGGTAAAGTGTTACCCACTTTAATCGGAGCATCTGAACCTGATACTACAGTCATACCAGCAGACAAGCCCTTAGGAGCAATAATATAGCTACGCTCACCATCGGCATAACACAACAAAGCAATGTTAGCCGTACGATTAGGGTCGTACTCTAGACGCTCAACTTTAGCAACGATGCCGTCTTTATTACGACGGAAATCGATCAAACGATAATGTTGCTTATGACCACCACCAATGTGGCGAGTCGTAATGTGACCATTATTGTTACGGCCGCCTGTTTTAGACTTTTTCACCAACAAAGGAGCGTAAGGCGCACCTTTGTGGAGGTCCGGACTAACAACTTTAACAACCGCGCGGCGACCTGGGGATGTCGGTTTTACTTTAACCAAAGCCATTTCTCAGTCTCCTTATTGCGCAGAAGCCAAGTCAATTTCCTGACCGGCAACCAAGCTAACGTAGGCTTTCTTCCAGTCTTTACGACGACCAGCTGTGCGGCCGAAACGTTTTGACTTACCTTTAACGTTAATTGTTGTTACAGCATCTACTTTTACTTTGAACAACAGTTCAACCGCAGCTTTAATCTCAGCTTTAGTAGCATCAGTAGATACGCGAAATACAACCTGCTCTGATTTTTCGGCCAGCATTGTGCTCTTTTCAGAAACAACTGGCGCCAAAATCACTTGCAACAGGCGATTTTCTGCGAATTTGATCATGCGAACATCTCCTCAAACGCCTGAAGAGCCTCACGAGTCAAGACCACTTTCTTGAAACGCACCAAGCTAACTGGATCTGCTTGCGCTGGCTCAAGCACGAGCACGTGCGGCAGGTTGCGCGAAGCCAGATACAGATTCTCATCCAACTCTTTAGTAACGATCAGCACATTATCCAACTGCATTTCGGCCAATTTTTGGGCGAAAGCTTTGGTTTTTGGGGCATCGAGCACAAAAGAATCAACCACAACCAAACGATCTTCACGCACCAACTGCGACAAAATTGTCGCAATACCAGCACGGTACATTTTGCGGTTAACTTTCTGAGAGAAGTTCTCATCAGGGCTATTTGGGAATGTTTTACCACCACCACGCCAAAGCGGAGAAGAAGACATACCAGCACGGGCACGGCCAGTACCTTTTTGACGCCAAGGCTTTTTAGTCGTGTGCTTTACATCGGTACGATCTTTTTGCGCACGGTTACCACTACGAGCATTTGCAAAATAAGCAGTAACAACCTGATGCACCAATGCTTCGTTGAACTCACGACCAAAAAGTGAATCTGACGCAGCCACAACTGCCTGCGCCTCACCTTTGAGATTTACAGATTTAAGTTCCATTACGCACCCACCTTCACGCCTGGACGAACGATAACTTGATTGCCCTTAGAACCTGGAACACCACCCTTGACAAGCAACAGTTGGCGCTCTGCATCAACACGGACGATTTCAAGATTCTGCACAGTGCGCTTTTCGTTACCATGCTGACCGGCCATGCGCTTACCTGGAAATACACGACCAGGATCTTGAGCCATACCGATCGAACCAGCTGAACGATGCGAAACAGAGTTACCGTGAGAAGCACGATTAGAACTAAAATGATGGCGCTTAATTACACCAGCAAAACCTTTACCTTGAGTAGTCCCTGTCACGTCAACAATCTGACCGACACTAAATAACTCAACAGAAAGGGCATCACCAGCTTTCAAGCCAGCAATTTTATCTGCAGCAAGACGAAACTCCACCAGAGCCTCACCCGCCTCAACACCAGCAGCAGCAAAATGACCTGCCTCTGCCTTATTTACACGACTAGCTTTCTTAGCACCGAAAGTAACTTGAACAGCTGAATAGCCGTCAACTTCCTGTGTTTTGATTTGCGTGACGCGATTTGCAGCCATGTCAAGCACAGTCACAGGGATAGACAAACCATCCTCTGCAAAAATGCGTGTCATGCCGACTTTGCGACCTACAAGACCTAAGCTCATAGTTATTCCCTTTATCAAGGGCCAGTTACGATTGACTGGCTATGACCATTAAAAAATAAAACGGACTTACCATTGCGAAATGGCAAGTCCGCGATACTAACACATAATTTCTTTTAACTGCAAGCACTTAGCTTGCAAAAAATTAGTTTAGTTTGATTTCGACATCAACACCAGCTGGCAAATCAAGCTTCATCAACGCATCAACAGTTTTGTCAGTAGGATCGACGATATCCATCATGCGCAAATGTGTGCGAATTTCAAACTGATCACGAGAAGTTTTGTATACGTGCGGAGAACGCAAGATATCAAAACGCTCGATTTTAGTTGGCAAAGGAACCGGACCCTTCACAACTGCACCAGTACGTTTTGCAGTTTCTACAATTTCTTGAGCCGAACGGTCAATCAATGAGTAGTCAAATGCTTTCAAACGAATACGGATTTTTTGGTTTTGCATTTTCAAGTCCCTATTATTCGATGACTTTAGCAACAACACCAGCACCTACCGTACGACCGCCTTCACGAATCGCAAAGCGCAAACCTTGCTCCATCGCGATCGGGCAGATCAACGTTACAGTGATAGATACGTTATCGCCTGGCATCACCATTTCTGTACCTTCTGGCAACGCGATCGCACCAGTTACGTCCGTAGTACGGAAGTAGAACTGTGGACGGTAGTTACTGAAGAATGGGGTATGACGACCACCCTCTTCTTTCGACAGAACGTAGATTTCTGACGTGAATTTAGTGTGTGGCGTGATTGAACCTGGCTTAGCCAATACCTGACCACGCTGAACGTCTTCACGCTTAGTACCACGCAACAACGCACCAATGTTGTCACCAGCTTGACCTTGGTCCAACAACTTACGGAACATCTCAACGCCAGTACAAGTAGTCTTAACGGTTGGCACGATACCAACGATTTCGATCTCTTCACCTACCTTGATGATACCGCGCTCTACACGACCAGTTACTACAGTACCGCGACCAGAAATTGAGAATACGTCCTCAACTGGCATCAGGAATGTACCGTCAACTGCACGCTCTGGCAGAGGAATGTAGGTATCCAACGCTTCAGCCAAGCGGAAAATTGCTGGCTCGCCGTATTCGCCTTGATCACCTTCCAGTGCAGCACGAGCTGAACCAGTAATGATTGGAGTGTCATCACCTGGGAAGTCATATTTAGACAACAGGTCACGAACTTCCATTTCAACCAATTCGAGCAACTCAGCATCATCTACCAAGTCAGCTTTGTTCATGAATACGATGATGTATGGAACGCCAACCTGACGAGACAACAGGATGTGCTCGCGAGTTTGTGGCATTGGACCATCAGCAGCAGATACCACCAATACCGCGCCATCCATCTGCGCAGCACCGGTAATCATGTTTTTAACGTAATCCGCGTGACCTGGGCAATCTACGTGCGCGTAGTGACGAGTTTCAGTTTCGTATTCTACGTGCGCAGTGTTAATGGTAATACCACGTGCCTTTTCTTCAGGCGCGCTATCGATTTGTGAGTAATCTTTAGCTTCACCACCGAACTTGCGTGACAAGATCGTGGTGATTGCTGCTGTCAGGGTAGTTTTACCGTGGTCAACGTGACCGATTGTACCAACGTTAACGTGCGGCTTGGTCCGCGTAAACTTTTCTTTAGCCATTTCTTAAATATCCTTTAAATTATTTTTTAGCCATGATTGCATCAGCAATATGCTTAGGCGCGATTGAGTAGTGTTTGAACTCCATTGAGTACGTTGCACGGCCTTGCGACATAGAACGCAACGTAGTTGAGTAACCAAACATTTCAGACAAAGGCACTTCCGCTTTAACCATCTTGCCACCAGCAGGATTATCATCCATACCTTGCAAGATACCGCGACGTGAAGAGATATCACCCATGATATCACCCATGTATTCCTCTGGAGTTTCAATCTCCACCGCCATCATTGGCTCGAGAATTACCGGACCCGCACGACGCATCGCTTCTTTAAACGCAATAGAACCAGCCAACTCAAACGCAATCTGCGAAGAGTCAACATCATGGTACGAACCAAACGTCAGACGAACTTTAACATCAACAACCGGGAAACCAGCCAACACACCTGACTTGAGTGTATTTTGAATACCCTTGTCAACAGACGGAATAAATTCACGAGGAATTACACCACCCTTGATTTCGTCGTGGAAGCTATAGCCATTACCCTCACCTGCCGGCTCAATAGTGATCGTACAATCACCATACTGACCTTTACCACCAGACTGTTTAGCGTGCTTACCTTGTACATCAGCCGCAATTTGCGTAATAGTTTCACGATAAGCTACTTGTGGAGCGCCCACATTTGCCTCAACGCCAAACTCACGCTTCATACGATCAACCAAGATCTCAAGGTGCAGCTCACCCATACCAGACATAATTGTCTGACCAGTCTCTTCGTCAGTGCGCACGCGGAATGAAGGATCTTCCTTCGCCAAGCGCCCCAAAGCCAAACCCATTTTCTCTTGGTCAGCTTTAGTTTTTGGCTCCACAGCAACGTGAATAACCGGCTCAGGGAACACCATACGCTCCAAGATAATCGCGTTATCTGGATCGCACAAAGTCTCACCTGTGGTCACATCTTTCAAACCGATGGCTGCAGCAATATCACCAGCACGCACTTCTTCGATCTCTTTACGATCATTAGCGTGCATCTGTACGATACGACCGATACGCTCTTTTTTGCCCTTAACTGAGTTAAGTACTGAATCACCAGAATTCAGAACACCCGAGTAAACACGGAAGAACGTCAACTGACCTACATAAGGGTCATTCATCAGTTTGAATGCCAATGCTGAGAACGGCGCAGCATCAGAAGCTGGGCGTGAAGCCTCTTGCTCACGATCGTCCACACCTTTAACATCGTCAATATCCAGCGGCGATGGCAAGAACTCAATTACAGCATCCAACATACGCTGAACGCCCTTGTTCTTAAATGCCGAACCACACAGAACAGGCTGAATCTCACAAGCCAAGGTACGAGTACGCAATGCACCAATAATCTCTTCTTCTGACAACTCGCCAGTTTCGAGATATTTGTTCATCAACTCTTCAGAAGCTTCGGCCGCAGACTCGACCATCTTCTCACGCCACTCTTCAGCAACTGAAACCAAATCTGCAGGGATATCGCCGTATTCAAACTTCATACCTTGCGATGCGTCATCCCAGATGATCGCTTTCATTTTCAGCAGATCAACAACGCCTTCGAATTTGTCTTCAGCGCCAATAGGCACCACTACAGGCACCGGATTAGCTTTCAGACGAATCTTCATCTGCTCAACTGCTCGGAAGAAGTTGGCGCCTGAGCGGTCCATCTTATTCACAAATGCCAATCGAGGTACGTTGTATTTATTAGCCTGACGCCATACAGTTTCTGACTGAGGCTGAACACCGCCCACAGCACAATAAACCATACAAGCACCATCCAGCACGCGCATTGAGCGCTCAACTTCAATAGTGAAGTCAACGTGGCCTGGAGTATCAATAATGTTTACCAAGTGCTCCTGAAACTGCATACCCATACCTTTCCAGTATGTAGTCGTTGCAGCAGAAGTAATGGTAATACCACGCTCTTGCTCTTGCTCCATCCAGTCCATAGTGGCAGCGCCATCATGAACCTCACCAATTTTGTGATTAACACCGGTGTAGAACAAAATACGTTCAGTCGTAGTAGTCTTACCTGCATCAATGTGAGCGGAAATACCGATATTACGGTAGCGCTCAATAGGGGTCTTACGTGCCACGGCTCAGTCCTTATTAGGAATACGCAATTAGAAACGGAAGTGAGCAAACGCTTTGTTTGCATCAGCCATACGATGTACTTCATCGCGTTTTTTCATCGCGCCACCGCGACCTTCAGCAGCGTCCAGAAGCTCACCAGCCAAACGCAGATCCATTGATTTTTCACCACGTTTACGAGCCGCTTCACGGACCCAACGCATCGCCAATGCCAGACGACGGCTAGGACGTACTTCTACTGGTACTTGGTAGTTAGCACCACCGACACGACGGCTCTTCACTTCGACAGCTGGCTTAACATTGCCAATTGCCGTGTTGAAAACTTCAACTGCATCTTTACCTGTCTTTTTCTCGATCTGGGCAAGTGCACCATAAACGATACGCTCTGCTACGGCTTTTTTACCGTCGAGCATAACGACGTTCATGAATTTCGCGAGTTCTGTACTGCCGAATTTTGGATCCGGCAAGACGTCGCGTTTTGGGACTTCTCTGCGTCTTGGCATAATTTACTTCCTTAATGTGACATTCAGTTGGGGGCTAACCCCTGGGACGCCCATTGGGGCGGCCACTTACTTGACAGCTTTTGCTCTGCGCTGCCGCACAGACTGCACCAATTACGCCTTAGGACGTTTAGCACCGTACTTAGAGCGAGCTTGCTTACGATTTTTAACGCCAGCCAAGTCAAGTGAGCCGCGTACGCAGTGATAGCGAACACCTGGCAAATCCTTAACACGACCGCCGCGCAACAACACAACACTGTGCTCTTGCAGATTATGACCTTCACCACCGATGTACGAAATCACTTCGAAACCGTTGGTTAGGCGAACTTTACAAACTTTACGCAATGCAGAGTTTGGTTTTTTTGGAGTAGTTGTATATACACGAGTACATACACCACGTTTTTGCGGGCAAGCTTCCAAAGCTGGTACTTTGCTCTTGAAAGTTTCCGCAACACGGCCTTTACGGACGAGTTGGTTGATAGTTGGCATTGTTTTAACATCCTACCACGTTAAAAAAAACCTCCCTGAACGCCAGGGTGGCTATAAGTTTCCAGAATGGAAACACTGCGGGAAGCGATTAATTTCGCTTCCCGCAGCAAAAGACTTTGAATTATAAGGAATTCACTGTTAACGAGTCAATGGAAACCGACAGAAGTCGGTTCCAAACTTATTACTCAGCAACTTCGCCGGATGATTCAGCCATCACTTCAGCTGCAACTTCTGCAAATGGCAGTAAAGATTCAACTTTACTCTGCAGGCGTTTGCGATTTTTGTGATATGCCAAACCGGTACCCGCAGGAATCAAGCGCCCTACGATCACGTTTTCTTTCAGACCACGCAGATCATCGACTTTACCCATGATGGCCGCTTCAGTCAGCACTCGAGTCGTCTCCTGGAACGAGGCAGCAGAAATGAATGAGTCGGTCGACAATGACGCCTTAGTAATACCCAGCAAGATGTTGTCATACTTCGCCAACTCCTTGCCTTCTGCCGCCAACTTGTCATTCGCAATCAACACTTCGGCACGCTCAACCTGCTCACCCAAGATGAAATCAGAATCGCCCGAATCTGAAATCACAACGCGGCGCAACATCTGACGCACAATTACTTCAATGTGTTTGTCATTAATCTTCACACCCTGCAAGCGATACACCTCTTGCACTTCATGAACGATATAACGCGCCAGAGCTTCAATACCTTGCAAGCGCAAGATATCGTGCGGATCAATCGGGCCATCAACAATCGTTTCACCACGATTCACAACCTGACCATCATGCACCATCACATGCTTATCTTTAGAGATCAGATATTCGTGCGCAACACCTTCAAGATCAGTCAGCACCAGACGTTGCTTACCTTTGGTATCTTTACCAAAGCTCGCCGTACCCGTCACTTCAGCCAACATACCGGCGTCTTTTGGCGAGCGAGCCTCGAACAACTCAGCAACGCGTGGCAGACCACCGGTAATATCGCGGGTCTTAGCTGATTCCTGTGGAATACGAGCCAGCACATCACCCACGCCAACTTGCTGACCATCTTTCACAGTAATGATCGAACCCACTTGGAACGAAATTGTGACTGGCGTATCGGTACCCGCCAATTTCATTTCATTACCAAATTCATCAATCAATTTCACTAATGGACGCAGGCCCTTGCTTGAAGTCACTTTCGCTTTAGAGGCAATAACTACCAGCGTAGACAAGCCAGTTACATCATCGACTTGCTTAACAACCGTCATGCCTTCTTCAACGTTTTCAAACTTCACGGTACCAGAGTACTCGGTGATGATTGGACGCGAGTGAGGATCCCACGTGCCCAATACCGTACCAGCCTTGATTACGTCGCCATCTTTTACTGTCAGCGTAGCACCGTAAGGCACTTTGTGCGTTTCGCGTTCGCGACCGTTGTCATCCAGAATCAATACTTCAGCCGAACGTGCAATCACTACAGGCTCGCCCTTCGCATTGGTTACATAGCGCATATTAGAGCTATACGCGATATTACCGCTTGACTTGGCTTCAACCTGATTGGCCGCCGCAGCTCGAGATGCTGCACCACCAATGTGGAACGTACGCATCGTCAACTGAGTACCTGGCTCACCGATCGACTGTGCTGCGATAACACCCACAGCCTCACCGCTATTAACCAGATGACCACGACCCAAATCGCGACCATAACACTTAGCACATAGACCATAGCGTGTTTCGCATGACAGTGGAGTACGTACCACCACTTCGTCCACGCCACGCAATTCGATTTCATCAACCGCATCTTCGTTCAGCAGATAACCCGCTTCAAACAATGTTTCTTGTGAAGATGGATCAATTACATCTTTAGCAACTACTCGACCCAAGATACGCTCACGCAAGGCTTCAACTACGTCACCACCTTGAACAACGGCTTTCATTGCCACGCCATTCTTCGTGCCGCAATCATCTTCGATCACAACCAAATCTTGCGTTACATCGACCAGACGACGAGTCAGGTAACCCGAGTTCGCTGTCTTCAATGCGGTATCCGCCAGACCTTTACGTGCACCGTGCGTTGAAATGAAGTACTGCAGTACCGTCAGACCTTCACGGAAGTTGGTCGTAATCGGCATCTCAATAATCGAGCCATCAGGCTTAGCCATCAGACCACGCATACCTGCCAGCTGACGAATCTGTGCGGCAGAACCACGGGCACCTGAGTCAGCCATCATGTAAATCGAGTTGAACGACTCTTGTTCATCCTGCTTGCCATTAGCGTCAAGCACTGGCTCTTTACCCAGCTGGTCCATCATCGCCTTAGCGATTTGATCACCGGCACGACCCCAGATATCGACTACTTTATTGTAGCGCTCACCCTGAGTTACCAGACCTGAGCTGTACTGCTGCTCGATCTCTTTCACTTCAGATTGCGCGGCGGCCAGCAATTCAACTTTCTTCGCAGGAACCAACATATCATCGACACAAATCGAGATACCGCCACGCGTAGAGTATGAGAAACCGGTGTACATCAATTGATCGGCAAACACGACCGTATCTTTCAGACCGCAACGGCGGAAAGACGCATTGATCAGCTTACCAATTTCTTTTTTCTTCAATGACTTGTCAATATGCGAGAAGTCCAAGCCTTTTGGCAGGATTTCAGACAAGATCGCACGGCCAACCGTAGTATCACGGCGAACCATCTTGCTTTCCCATTCGCCCGATTCATTTTTGAACCATTCTTTCAGGCGAATTGAAACACGAGTCTGCAATGTCACGTCTTTGTTCGCATAAGCACGCAAAGCTTCAGACACGTTAGAGAAGATAGTCAGACGCTGACCATCGTCATTCAAACGCTCGCCTTTAGCGTACTTCGCTTCGCGGGTCATGTAGTACAGACCCAATACGATATCCTGCGATGGAACAATAATTGGCTCACCATTGGCTGGTGCCAATACGTTGTTAGACGCCAACATCAACGTACGCGCTTCCATTTGCGCTTCGAGCGACAATGGAACGTGAACCGCCATCTGGTCACCGTCAAAGTCGGCATTGAATGCAGCACAAACCAACGGATGCAGCTGGATCGCTTTACCTTCGATCAGGGTCGGTTCAAACGCTTGAATACCCAAACGGTGCAGCGTTGGCGCACGGTTCAACAGTACTGGATGCTCGCGGATTACATCTTCCAAGATATCCCAAACTACAGGCTCTTGGCTTTCCACCATTTTCTTCGCAGCTTTAATTGTCGTTGCCAGACCCATCACTTCCAATTTATGGAAAATGAATGGCTTGAACAATTCGAGCGCCATCAACTTTGGCAAACCGCACTGATGCAGACGCAAAGTAGGACCTACGGTAATTACCGAACGACCTGAGTAGTCAACACGTTTACCCAGCAAGTTCTGACGGAAACGACCGCCCTTACCTTTGATCATGTCAGCCAGCGATTTCAGCGGACGCTTGTTCGCGCCAGTCATCGCTTTACCGCGACGGCCGTTATCGAGCAAGGAGTCAACCGACTCTTGCAACATACGCTTTTCGTTGCGCACGATAATTTCGGGCGCGCGCAATTCAAGCAGACGTTTCAGACGGTTATTACGGTTAATGACGCGGCGATACAGATCATTCAGATCGGAAGTCGCGAAACGACCACCATCCAGTGGCACCAATGGGCGCAACTCGGGTGGCAATACTGGCAACACTTCCAGAATCATCCACTCAGGCTTGATGCCTGAACGCTCAAATGCTTCAAGTACTTTCAAGCGTTTAGCGATTTTCTTGATCTTAGTTTCTGAACCGGTGCTATCGAGTTCAGCGCGCAGACGGCTGATCTCTTGATCAACGTCCATCGACTTGAGCAATTCACGTACCGCTTCGGCACCCATCATCGCAACAAATTCGTCGCCGTATTCTTCAACTTTAGAGAAGTAATCTTCTTCAGTCAGCAATTGACCACGTTGTAGCGGGGTCATGCCTGGCTCGATCACGATGAACGCTTCGAAATACAATACGCGTTCGATATCGCGCAAAGCGATATCCAATACCATACCCAAACGAGATGGCAGTGATTTCAAGAACCAGATGTGCGCAACTGGGCTAGCCAGCTCAATGTGGCCCATGCGTTCGCGACGGACTTTTGACAAAGTCACCTCAACGCCACATTTTTCACAAATTACGCCACGGTGTTTCAGACGTTTGTACTTACCACACAAGCATTCATAATCTTTGATCGGGCCAAAGATGCGAGCACAAAACAGACCGTCACGCTCAGGCTTGAACGTACGGTAGTTGATGGTTTCTGGCTTCTTCACTTCGCCAAAAGACCAAGAACGGATTTTCTCAGGCGATGCGAGCCCGATTTTAATCGCGTCAAATTCTTCGTCTTGTGCGACTTGCTTGAAGAGTTCGAGTAAGCCTTTCATTCCAATATTCTCCAGTGAGGGCAATCAGGGTATTGGCTACAAGACCAGATCAAATCTGGTCTGCAGCCCTATACCTCACAGCAATCAATAGGTTTCCAGATCGATATCAATACCGAGCGAACGGATTTCCTTAACCAATACATTGAATGATTCTGGCATGCCAGCATCAATGCGGTGATCACCCTTCACAATGTTTTCGTATACTTTGGTACGACCATTTACGTCGTCGGACTTCACAGTCAACATCTCTTGCAAGGTGTACGCTGCGCCGTAAGCTTCGAGTGCCCAAACCTCCATCTCACCGAAACGCTGACCACCGAACTGAGCTTTACCGCCCAATGGCTGTTGCGTTACCAGAGAGTATGGACCTGTCGAACGCGCATGCATCTTGTCATCCACCAAGTGGTGCAGTTTCAAGTAATGCATCACACCCACAGTGACCTTACGCTCAAACGGCTCACCCGTGCGGCCATCAAATAGCTGCATCTGCGTTTTGCTTGAGTTAAATGACAACTGCTGAGTACGCGGATCCGCATCTGGGTAAGCCAGATCAAGCATTTCGCGAATTTCGCTTTCTTTGGCACCGTCAAATACGGGGCTCGCAAAAGTCATACCTGTGCTCAAGCCTTGAGCCAGCTGCAATACTTCTGCGTCGTCCAAGCTAGCAATGTCTTCCGATTTGCCATTGGTGTTATAGATCTTTTCGAGGTAAGCGCGTACTTCAGCGGTGTTTTGTTGTTCACGCAACATCGCGTTAATGCGTTGACCAATACCTTTCGCAGCCCAACCCAAATGCACTTCCAGAATCTGACCAATATTCATACGTGATGGAACGCCCAATGGGTTCAACACGATGTCCACTGGCGTACCGTCGGCCATATGTGGCAAGTCTTCAACTGGCAGGATCTTAGAAACCACACCCTTGTTACCGTGACGACCGGCCATCTTATCACCTGGCTGCAGACGACGTTTCACCGCAACATAGACTTTGACCATTTTGATCACGCCTGGTGGCAATTCGTCACCTTGCGTCAATTTACGTTTTTTATCTTCAAAACGTAATTCAAACTCAGCTTTAGTCTGAGCGATCAGGTCTTTATTCGCCTCGAGCTGACGAGCACTTTCTTCATCAGACAAGCGGATATCAAACCAGTCATGCTTGCTTGGCAAATCTGCCAAGTATTCAGCAGTAACCGTAGCGCCTTTGGCCAGTTTTTTCGGGCCGCCGTTGGCTACTTTGCCAACCAACATGTCTTCAATACGCTTGAACAAGTCAGCTTCAACGATACGCAACTGGTCATTCAAGTCTTGGCGGTAACGACGCAATTGCTCTTCGATAATCGCCTGAGCACGTTTATCACGCTCAATCCCTTCGCGGGTAAATACTTGAACGTCGATCACCGTGCCGGTCATGCCTGATGGCACGCGCAGTGACGTGTCTTTCACGTCAGACGCTTTTTCACCGAAGATTGCACGCAGCAGTTTTTCTTCTGGCGTGAGTTGAGTTTCGCCTTTAGGCGTTACTTTACCTACCAGAACATCACCAGCTTCAACTTCAGCACCGATGTAAACCACACCAGCATCATCCAAACGGCCGAGCATACGCTCTGACAAGTTTGAAATATCGCGGGTAATTTCTTCTGGGCCCAGTTTGGTGTCACGTGCCATCACGTTCAATTCTTCGATATGGATCGAAGTGTAACGATCATCTGCAATGACCTTCTCGGAGATCAGAATCGAATCCTCGAAGTTGTAACCATTCCAAGGCATGAAGGCGATGGTCATGTTTTGACCAAGCGCCAATTCACCAAGATCAGTTGACGCGCCGTCAGCAACCACATCACCTTTAGCCAGCAAATCGCCTTTCTTCACGATTGGGCGCTGGTTAGTGTTGGTGTTCTGGTTAGAACGCGTGAATTTAACCAAGTTGTAGATATCTACACCGGCTTCACCAGCAATTACTTCGTCATTGTTAACACGAACTACGATACGAGTTGCATCAACGTAATCAACCACACCACCACGCAAAGCAGTTACTGCTGTACCTGAGTCAGTCGCACACGTGCGCTCGATACCGGTACCCACGAATGGTTTTTCTGCGCGCAAGCAAGGTACTGCCTGACGCTGCATGTTGGCGCCCATCAATGCACGGTTGGCGTCATCGTGCTCCAAGAATGGAATCAATGAAGCGGCAACTGAGACGATCTGGCTTGGTGCAACGTCCATGAACTGAACGCGATCTGGCGTAGCAACGATGGTCTCGCCTGCTTCGCGGCAAGTGACCAATTCATCAATCAGGTTATTTTCATCATCGGTCTGCGCATTGGCCTGAGCGATAACGTATTTGCCTTCTTGGATAGCTGACAGATACTCAATTTCAGCAGTTACTTTGCCATCAACCACTTTGCGGTATGGTGTCTCAAGGAAACCATACTCATTGGTGCGTGCGTAGCAAGACAGTGAGTTGATCAAACCAATGTTTGGACCCTCTGGTGTCTCGATCGGACAAACACGACCGTAGTGCGTTGGATGTACGTCACGAACCTCAAAGCCCGCGCGCTCACGAGTCAAACCGCCTGGACCCAAGGCTGAAACACGACGTTTGTGCGTGATTTCAGACAATGGATTGGTTTGATCCATAAACTGCGACAATTGTGATGAGCCGAAGAACTCTTTCACTGCAGCCGACACTGGTTTTGCATTGATCAGATCATGCGGCATCAGATTGTCTGATTCAGCTTGTGACAGACGCTCTTTCACTGCACGCTCAACACGCACCAAACCCGCACGGAATTGGTTCTCAGCCAACTCACCCACTGAACGTACGCGACGATTGCCCAAGTGGTCGATATCGTCCACTTCGCCACGACTATTGCGCAATTCGAGCAAGATGCCGATTACGGCAATAATGTCTTCCGTCGACAAGATGCCAGGGCCAGTAATGCCCTTGCCACCTACGCGCTCGTAGAAACGTCGCTGCCAACCTGGTGCTTTTTCATCAAGACGATCTGGGTAAGCACGGCTGTTAAATTTCATGCGGCCGACCGCCGACAGATCGTAACGATCTTCAGAGAAGAACAGACCGTTGAACAGAGCTTGAACCGCGTCTTCTGTTGGTGGCTCACCTGGACGCATCATGCGATAAATCGCAACGCGGGCTTGCCATTGATCTTGCGTATCATCAGTGCGCAAAGTCGAAGAAATAAAGCCGCCTTGGTCAAGGTCATTGATGTACAAGGTAGTGATTTCTTTCACTTCATTGGCATCAAGTTTAACCAGCAAATCTTCGGTTATTTCGTCATTGGCTTTAGCAACAACTTCACCCGTTTCTGGGCTAATAACGTCTTTCGCTAAAACGCGGCCATACGTGTAATCAAGCGGAACTTGAACGCGCGTCATGCCGGCATTGTTGATATCGCGGATCGTTTTGGCAGTAATGCGCTTATCTTTTTGCGCCAAAACTTTGCCATCTTCAGCAACGATATCAAACTTCGCAACTTCACCGCGCAGGCGGTCAGACTGCAACTCCCAGAACACACCGTCTTCAGTCAGGAAGAAGGTATCAGTGTCAAAGAATTCAGCCAGAATCTGTTCAGGCGTATACCCCAGCGCTTTGAGCAAAATCGATACAGGCATTTTGCGACGACGGTCAATACGGAAGAACAACAAATCTTTCGGATCAAATTCAAAATCCAACCATGAACCGCGGTAAGGAATAATACGAGCAGAGAACAGTAGTTTCCCTGAACTATGAGTTTTACCCTTGTCATGTTCAAAGAACACACCCGGAGAGCGGTGCAACTGAGACACAATTACGCGCTCGGTACCGTTAATTACGAACGAGCCGTTACGAGTCATCAACGGGATTTCACCGAAGTACACGTCCTGCTCTTTCACCTCTTTGATCGTTGGTTTCGAGGATTCACGATCCATAATCACCAGACGAACACGAGCGCGCAAAGGTGCGGCAAACGTGATACCACGCTGCTGACACTCTTTAACGTCAAAGGCAGGTTCGCCCAACGAGTAATGCACAAACTCTAGGCGTGCATATTCATTGTGCGAAACAATCGGGAAAATTGAGTTGAACGCTGCCTGCAAGCCAATTTCGCGGCGCGCCTCAATAGGCACACCTAGCTGCAGATATTCGGAATAAGAGTCGATCTGAGTAGCCAACAGAAACGGCACTTCAAGGACACTTGCCCGCTTCGCAAAACTCTTGCGAATGCGTTTCTTCTCAGTGAACGAGTATTTCATACTCATAAACTCTCCATGGGTGGGGCGCAATGGACAAACCGCAAAACGCCCGCTAACAATTAGTTGTGAGCGGTTTCTGGTTTGTCTGCTGCAAATTCTAGACCTATCTTACAAATCACTTTGTAAGCAAGCCGCAGTATACAAACGCAAAAGGGCAGACGGATTGCTCCGTCTGCCTGTACTACTTAGCTAGCTAAAGATTACTTAACTTCAGCAGTTGCACCAGCTTCGATCAATTTCTTAGCGATTGCATCAGCGTCAGCTTTAGAAACGCCTTCTTTAACTGGTTTTGGTGCGCCGTCAACCAAGTCTTTAGCTTCTTTCAAGCCCAGACCAGTTACTTCACGAACAACTTTAATCACGCCAACTTTCTGAGCGCCAGCGCCAGTCAAGATAACGTCGAATTCAGTTTTCTCTTCAGCAGCAGCAGCAGCGCCGCCAGCAGCTGGGCCCGCAACTGCAACAGCAGCAGCAGAAACACCAAATTTTTCTTCGAATGCTTTTACCAAGTCATTCAGTTCCAGAACAGTCAAAGCACCTACTGCGTCAAGGATATCTTCTTTAGATACGGCCATTTGTTAATACTCCTGAAAATCTTATCTGATTAATACAATTTAGATACGAAAAATTAAGCTTCTGTCGCTTCTGCTGGAGCCGCTTCGGCTGCAGGAGCGGCTGAGCCCTCGCCTTTCTTCTCTGCCAGAGCTGCCAGGCCGCGGACAAAGCCAGCAACCGGAGCTTGCATAACGTAGAGAAGTTTCGAGAGCAATTCTTCGCGGCTTGGTACTGATGCCAAGGCAGCAACTGCTGCAGCATCCATAACTTTGCCATCGTAAGAACCCGCTTTCAGAACGATTTTGTCGTCTTTTTTCGAGAATGTGTGCAGCAACTTAGCAGCAGCAACTGGGTCTTCGGAAATACCGTACACCAAAGGACCAACCATTTGGTCAGCCAATTCGGCAAACGGAGTTCCTTGTACCGCACGACGTGCCAACGTGTTTTTCAAAACACGCAGGTACACGCCTGACTCACGCGCTTGTTTGCGCAGTTCAGTCATGCTGGAAACCTCGATACCACGATATTCAGCGATCACGATGCTTTGAGCATTTGCAACTACTGCTGCAATCTCAGCCACTACCGCTTTTTTGTCGTCAAGATTTAGACTCAAGGTCAACCTCCATTAGTTAAGTTCAGCATGTTTTCACATGCCACCCAATCAAACGGCGACCAATATTCAGGAGACTTTTACCAAACATGGGTGTTTAGTGAGAAGCCTGCATTGGGAGCACCGTCTGCGTAGGCTGGTGTTTGGGCACCTTGATTAAGCCAGCATTATGCGCTGGCACCTACGGTCTTTGACTATCTGTAGCATCAATCAAATTGATGCTACAGCCCAAAGTCAGATTACAGGACGGACGAAGTGTCTACGCGAACACCCAAGCCCATCGTGCTTGATACTGCGATTTTCTTGAAGTACACGCCTTTTGAGCTTGCTGGTTTTGCTTTTTGCAAAGCATCAACCAGAGCAGCCAAGTTCTCGCGCAGATCAGCAGCTTCAAAAGAAGCACGACCCAGAGTAGCGTGAACGATACCACCTTTGTCAGTACGGTATTGAACCTGACCAGCTTTAGCATTTTTAACCGCTTCAGCAACGTTAGGCGTTACAGTACCTACTTTCGGGTTTGGCATCAGGCCACGTGGACCCAAGATTTGACCCAATTGACCAACAATACGCATAGCATCTGGAGACGCGATCACCACGTCGAAATCCATATTGCCTGCTTTTACTTGTTCAGCCAGATCTTCAAAACCAACTACGTCTGCACCAGCAGCTTTAGCAGCTTCAGCATTAGCACCTTGAGTAAATACAGCAACGCGTACTGATTTACCGGTACCTTTAGGCAACACAACAGCGCCACGTACTACTTGATCAGATTTACGTGGATCAATACCCAAATTGAACGAAACATCGATAGATTCGTTGAATTTGGCAGTTGCTGCACCTTTTACCAAAGCGATAGCTTCGTCGATTGCATACAATTTGTTGCTGTCAACAGTTGCACGCAATGCTGCAAGACGTTTAGAAACCTTAGCCATTTACACGCCCTCCACTTCGATACCAATCGAACGAGCTGAACCAGCAATCGTACGAACAGCAGCATCCAAATCGCCACCAGTCAAATCAGCTTGCTTGGTTTTAACGATTTCTTCGAGTTGAGCGCGAGTCACTTTACCAACCTTGTCGGTATGTGGACGTGGCGAACCTTTAGTAATGCCAGCAGCTTTTTTCAGCAAAATAGTTGCTGGAGGCGACTTCATTACAAAAGTAAATGATTTATCTGCAAACGCAGTAATTACCACCGGAATTGGCAAACCTGGCTCAACGCCTTGAGTTGCAGCGTTAAACGCTTTACAAAATTCCATGATATTCAAACCACGTTGACCCAAAGCTGGACCAATTGGAGGCGATGGATTTGCTTTACCAGCTGGCACTTGCAGCTTGATGTAGCCAATAATTTTTTTTGCCACAGTACTACTCCTTAAAATGGGTCAAACGCCAGCTAATAGACCAGCTCCCCTACCAATTACGCCAATCCAACCTGCATTGACGCATCAACACGCAGATTAGGTTTTTTCAACCTGCGAGAATTCCAAATCAACTGGTGTAGCACGACCAAAAATCGAAACCGTAACCTTCAGACGATTTTTATCGTAATCCACATCCTGAACCGTAGCCGTAAAGTCAGCAAAAGGCCCATCCGTAACCCGCAGAGTCTCACCCACTTCAAATAGGATTTTATGACGCGGCTTATCAGCACCGTCCTGCACCTGCTGCATCATACGCTCGACTTCCTTAACAGGAATCGGCATTGGCTTAGTACCTGAACCACCAATAAAACCAGTAACTTTTGGCGTACTTTTCACCAAGTGCCAGCTATCGTCAGTCATATCCATTTCTACAAACACATAGCCAGGATAGAATTTGCGCTCGGTTAAAGCTTTGCGACCCGCTTTTACTTCCATCACTTCTTCGACCGGAACCAAGATCTGTCCAAACAGATGCCCCATTTCCAATCGATCAATCTTTTCGATCAACGCTTTTTGCACACTCTTTTCAAAACCTGAGTACGCATGAACTACATACCAACGCATTGCCATGCTCGATTCCCCGACTGATTAACCGCGACCAAGCACGATATCGTAAAACAACCAAGCCAAGCCAGAATCAACCACCCACATAAATAGGGCCAATACAGCTACAAACAAGAACACAACGCCAGTTACTTGCCAGGTCTCTTTCTTGCTTGGCCAAACCACTTTCTGCGCCTCTTTCACTGAATCACGCGCATAATCAACAAAAGCGCGCCCCGTCTCGCTAAACCACATCACTACACCCGCAGCAACAAGCCCAGCAACTACAGAGAGAGACCCAACAAAAGACTGCCCAGCAGGCACCAAATAAAAACCAGCAACACCTAAGGCAACCAACGCCAGTGCTGCCATTACTTTCAGTCGTTCTATGCTTTGCATTACGTTTCCGGCGACCCATAAAACAAAGCCGCCCCAAATTAGATTTGGAACGGCTCCGCTGATAATGTGGCAGGCGAGGAGGGCTTCGAACCCGCAACCCCCGGTTTTGGAGACCGGTACTCTACCAATTGAGCTACTCGCCTGGGGAGAGACCAAAACTATAGCTTAGTTTTGGTCACTTTGCAACAATTTTATTCAATTACCTTAGCAACAACACCAGCACCTACCGTACGACCGCCTTCACGAATCGCAAAGCGCAAGCCTTGCTCCATCGCGATCGGGCAGATCAACGTTACAGTGATAGATACGTTATCGCCTGGCATCACCATTTCTGTACCTTCTGGCAACGCGATCGCACCAGTTACGTCCGTAGTACGGAAGTAGAACTGTGGACGGTAGTTACTGAAGAATGGGGTATGACGACCACCCTCTTCTTTCGACAGAACGTAGATTTCTGACGTGAATTTAGTGTGTGGCGTGATTGAACCTGGCTTAGCCAATACCTGACCACGCTGAACGTCTTCACGCTTAGTACCACGCAACAACGCACCAATGTTGTCACCAGCTTGACCTTGGTCCAACAACTTACGGAACATCTCAACGCCAGTACAAGTAGTCTTAACGGTTGGCACGATACCAACGATTTCGATCTCTTCACCTACCTTGATGATACCGCGCTCTACACGACCAGTTACTACAGTACCGCGACCAGAAATTGAGAATACGTCCTCAACTGGCATCAGGAATGTACCGTCAACTGCACGCTCTGGCAGAGGAATGTAGGTATCCAACGCTTCAGCCAAGCGGAAAATTGCTGGCTCGCCGTATTCGCCTTGATCACCTTCCAGTGCAGCACGAGCTGAACCAGTAATGATTGGAGTGTCATCACCTGGGAAGTCATATTTAGACAACAGGTCACGAACTTCCATTTCAACCAATTCGAGCAACTCAGCATCATCTACCAAGTCAGCTTTGTTCATGAATACGATGATGTATGGAACGCCAACCTGACGAGACAACAGGATGTGCTCGCGAGTTTGTGGCATTGGACCATCAGCAGCAGATACCACCAATACCGCGCCATCCATCTGCGCAGCACCGGTAATCATGTTTTTAACGTAATCCGCGTGACCTGGGCAATCTACGTGCGCGTAGTGACGAGTTTCAGTTTCGTATTCTACGTGCGCAGTGTTAATGGTAATACCACGTGCCTTTTCTTCAGGCGCGCTATCGATTTGTGAGTAATCTTTAGCTTCACCACCGAACTTGCGTGACAAGATCGTGGTGATTGCTGCTGTCAGGGTAGTTTTACCGTGGTCAACGTGACCGATTGTACCAACGTTAACGTGCGGCTTGGTCCGCGTAAACTTTTCCTTAGCCATCGCTTTATTTCCTTCTCGAGAACTTGAAATAACAGAATAATGACACTACGAATTGGTGCTGATGGGGGGAATTGAACCCCCGACCTCTCCCTTACCAAGGGAGTGCTCTACCCCTGAGCTACATCAGCATTTGTTCTGGAGCGGGTGAAGGGAATCGAACCCTCGTCGTAAGCTTGGAAGGCTTCTGCTCTACCATTGAGCTACACCCGCGCTTAGTACTTAAAATTCGTTTCTACCAAAACCCGCAACGCATGGGCATTTGGTGGGGGGAGAAGGATTCGAACCTTCGAAGGCTGAGCCGCCGGATTTACAGTCCGGACCCGTTGACCGCTGGGGTAATCCCCCCCTTTAGAGACCCGCATTATGGAGATGATGACCTATGTCGTCAAATACTTTCATAATGCAAAGCCATTTTTTTCTGTAAACGCTTATTTCAAAAAGAAAATTAGCCCCCTAATTCGGCGCGATTATCTTTCGAAGCCCATGCAAACAGCACCAAACCAGCCAAAATCATTGGCAAACTCAATAACTGCCCCATCGATAGATTCATAGCCAATAAGCCCAAGTAATCATCCGGCTCACGGGCAAACTCAGCCACAAAGCGGAAACAGCCGTACCCCAGCAAGAATAAGCCCGATACTTGCCCAGTTTGTCTCGGCTTACTTGAATAAAGCCAAAGAATCACAAACAAGGCCATGCCTTCAAGGGCAAATTGATACAGTTGCGACGGATGACGCGGCAAACCGTCATGCGCCTGCGGAAATACCATCGCCCAAGGCATAGTTGCATCGGTTACCCGCCCCCAGAGCTCGCCATTGATAAAGTTACCAATTCGACCTGCCGCTAACCCCACTGGCACTAGTGGTGCAATAAAATCAGTAACCTGGAAAAAACTTCGGTTTGTTTTACGACCAAAGCAATACATTGCAACCAACACCCCCAGGAAGCCGCCATGAAACGCCATGCCACCTTCCCACACTTTGATGATATCGAACGGGTTTGCCAAATAAAATGACGGCTTATAGAACAACACATAACCCAAGCGACCACCGAGAATCACCCCCAATACGCCATAAAACAGCAGGTCATCCATCTCCTCTGTACGCCAGCCCGCAGGATTCCCTCTCCGAATGCGCCAGCGTCCCATCATCAAGAAAAACACAAAGCCAATCAAATACATCAAACCATACCAGTGCAGGCCAAACGATCCGATATGTATTGCAACAGGGTCAAACTGCGGGTGAACTAACATGGCAATTTACTTTCTGATATCAAAGGTGGCTGCGATTATATCTGGCAAACGCCCTATTTTCCTGCCCTAAGTACAAATAACAATTTACAAGCCATTCCTCACATGAAACCCAAGGCTAACTTTTTTCGCTACAATTGCGGGTCAAGTTTCCGCCACTTAGAGAAAACATCATGCCTGTATATCGTTCTCGCACCACCACCCACGGTCGCAACATGGCCGGCGCCCGCGCTTTATGGCGCGCCACCGGCATGAAAGATGGTGATTTTGACAAACCCATCATTGCGATTTGTAATTCATTCACACAATTCGTACCTGGGCATGTGCATTTGCAAAATCTAGGGCAGTTGGTTGCGCGCGAAGTTGAAAAAGCAGGCGGCGTTGCCAAAGAATTCAATACCATTGCCGTTGACGATGGCATTGCCATGGGCCATGGCGGCATGCTTTATAGCCTACCGAGTCGCGACCTAATTGCTGATTCAGTTGAATACATGGTCAACGCTCATTGTGCCGATGCAATTGTCTGCATTTCAAATTGCGACAAAATTACGCCAGGAATGTTGATGGCCTCACTGCGCCTGAACATCCCGGTGATTTTTGTTTCGGGCGGCCCTATGGAAGCGGGCAAAGTCAATTGGCAAGGTGAAACTCGCAAACTTGATCTGGTTGATGCCATGGTTGAAGCCGCCAATCCGCATGTATCGGACGAAGAAGTGGCCGCCGTAGAGCGTAGCGCCTGCCCGACCTGTGGCTCGTGCTCCGGCATGTTTACTGCCAACTCAATGAACTGCCTCACCGAAGCGCTCGGCCTATCATTGCCAGGCAATGGCTCCCTCCTAGCCACGCACGGTGATCGCAAGCAGCTCTTCCTGCAGGCCGGGCGCACCATTGTTGAGCTTGCGAAACGCTATTACGAACAAGATGACGCCTCTGTTTTACCGCGAAACATCGCCACGTTCGAAGCATTTGAAAACGCAATCGCACTCGATATCGCCATGGGCGGCTCAACCAATACTGTGCTGCACCTGCTAGCCGCGGCCAACGAAGCCGGCGTGAACTTCACCATGAAGGATATCGACCGCATGAGCCGCAAAGTGCCATGCCTGTCAAAAGTGGCCCCTGCCACGCAAAAATATCACATGGAAGACGTACATCGCGCAGGTGGCGTTATCGGCATTCTGGCAGAACTTGATCGTGCCGGCCTCATTCACCGCAACGTACCAACCGTGCACGCCAAAACACTCGGTGAAGGCATCGATCAGTGGGACATTGTCAAGAACACACCCGATAGTCTTGCTCATTTACTGTACCGCGCCGCACCAGGCGGCGTTGCAACGACGATCGCATTCAGCCAAAGTATGCGCTGGCCAGAGCTTGACCTTGATCGGGAAAATGGCTGCATTCGCAGTAAAGAGCATGCTTATTCGCAAGACGGTGGCATTGCCGTGCTGTACGGCAATATCGCTGAACGCGGTTGTATCGTGAAAACCGCTGGCGTCGATGACTCCATCCTGAAATTCACTGGTCGTGTACGCATCTTTGAAAGCCAAGACGACGCGGTAGCCGGCATTCTGGACGACCAGATTGTCGCAGGCGACGTGGTATTGATTCGTTACGAAGGCCCTAAAGGTGGCCCAGGCATGCAAGAGATGCTCTACCCTACGTCTTACCTGAAATCAAAAGGCTTGGGCAAAGCCTGCGCACTCCTCACCGACGGTCGTTTCTCGGGAGGCACTTCCGGCCTATCTATTGGCCACGTGTCACCAGAAGCCGCCGAAGGTGGTGCGATTGGTTTGGCACACGAAGGCGACACGCTAGAAATCGACATTCCAAACCGAACTATCAATCTACTGGTCAGCGACGAAGAACTCGCTGCACGTCGCGTAGCAATGAACGCCAAAGGCAAAGCCGCGTGGAAGCCAGTTGATCGTCAACGCTTTGTGAGCGCAGCATTACGCGCCTATGCCGCCATGACCACATCAGCTGACACTGGTGCGGTACGCGATGTATCGCAGGTCGAGCCAAAAGACTAATCACATTCAGACTTTGCCACACAAAAAGCGACCCTTGGGTCGCTTTTTTGTTGATGTATTACCATAGAAACCAATTAATCAAATAACTAGGAGA
This sequence comes from Chitinibacter fontanus, assembly GCF_013423785.1. Classification (NCBI taxonomy): domain Bacteria; kingdom Pseudomonadati; phylum Pseudomonadota; class Betaproteobacteria; order Neisseriales; family Chitinibacteraceae; genus Chitinibacter; species Chitinibacter fontanus. The sequence goes on along the minus strand of NZ_CP058952.1, from coordinate 2,187,072 downwards.
CAATACCCCGTCCACGTCTATATTCGACGCAAATTTACAGCAATAAAAAAACCCAGCCTAAGCTGGGTTCTGAGCATCAGAGTCTGTAGTAAATTACAGAGGCTGAATGTTTGAAGCTTGTTGGCCTTTAGGGCCGTTAGTCACTTCAAAGCTAACTTTCTGGCCTTCTTGCAGTGATTTGAAACCGCTAGAAGTGATTGCTGAGAAGTGGGCAAACAAGTCTTCGCCACCTTGATCAGGAGTAATGAAACCGAAGCCTTTTGCGTCGTTGAACCACTTAACTGTACCAGTTGCCATCTTTAATTTACCTTAAACTATAAAATTGAGCAGTCGCTCAAGAACTACATCATACACAAGTATCTTCCCGCAGCCCCGCAAAAATTCACTTTATTTTGGCTTTTATTCAAGGCAAAAACAAAAACCCTAATAAACAAAGGACTTTCAGCGATTAAATAACTGCCAGACGGTCATTATTTGTATGATTATTTTTCGAAAAAATATTTTTTACAGCAAAAAAGACTGAAATTCATCCATCCAGCGCGTCAATTTCAAGGCATGACAATGCCATTAATCAGCTAGCACTCAGCTTTGGCAGCCAGCGGTCGATATCATCCTCAAGCCCAATCGGAGATGCCGATCATGCCTGTACTTTCCACCCTACCCGCTCTATCCAGCCGCGACTGGTTTAACCCCAGCAGCACTAGCCCGAGCGAACGCATCAACAAAACACCTCAAAACACCAACAGCCAGCCGAGCAAAATCGAACAACGGGTCACGCAGCTAGGTAAAAACACGCTCGATCTTGCGCAAAATCTGCTCGGCAGCTTCGCCAGCCAGCTACTGGGAGATAGTGCCAAAGGGATGCAGGTGAGCTTTAGCGATGTTGAGTTGAGTGCTAGCAGCGAAGCTAACATGAGCCTATCGCAACGCAGCAGTGGCACCAGCAGCTCGCAGTCGGCAAGTTTTAACCTAAATGATCGCAGTAGTTTTGTCGGTAAAGGCACCATCACCACCGCCGACGGACAACGTTTTGAATTCGAACTTGAGGTCAGTTACGAGTCGCGACAATCCGCCACTTACACACAGCAAACCACCCAAACGAATTCAATACCACCCCAGCAGCGCGATAAGCCAAACACATCGCCGCAGACCGACGGCACAAAACTCAATTATCAGGGGATTGCGGCTGATTTATTGCAAAGCCTTAGTGCCGAGCCAATTCGCCTCCCCTTCAAAAACAATAGCGATGAGACAACACCCCGTGAAGGTGATCTGGCACTAAAATTACTTAATCTCGCAGGCGGAGACCGCTACTTAAACTGGTTTGGCGCAACGGAACCGACAGTTGATCAAACTGCCTAGCTTCCGCCCAATAAACAATAAGCCATCCCGAAGGATGGCTTATTGATCAGCTAGATCACCGCACGGCTATTTACTAATCGCCGCTGTCGCGATCAGATCGTCCAATAGCAGCAAAATTGCTTCGCCACTCATATCAAAAGGGTTGAACTCACTACGCGCAGAGTATTTCAGTAGTACGCCATTATTTACTTTGCTCATGTTAACCTGCCCCATCGTCCAATCCGCAAAGTGACGCTCGCTAATTTCTTCAAAGTGAATCAGCTCGACCTTTTCATGGCGAGGATCGCGCACAATCACATTGTAGAGCGACGAAACCGCGGAGCGGCTGCCTTCCAATACTTGTACAAACATACCCGCGCTATAGCACAGCACCCCAGTCACGCCGATAGCAGGGTTATTCTGGCGCGAACTACGCAGCAAAGCATCGAGCAACTCTGCATTTACCTCACCAGCAGCCCGACTGGCGTAAATCAAACGTACAAGCATGACAACCCTCTTAGCGTTTATTGTTAATGAGCGACAAAAACTCGAGGCGCAAATGCGTGTCTTTCAAAAAGATTCCGCGCATCACGCTATTAATCATTTTTGAGTCCGAATCCTTCACGCCACGCCAATGCATGCAGAAATGATCCGCCTCCATCACGATAGCTAGACCATCTGGATTTACTTTGCTTTGCAGCAAATCAGCCATTTGCGTAACGGCCTCTTCCTGAATCTGCGGGCGCGACATCACCCATTCAGCCAAGCGCGCATATTTTGACAGACCAATCAAATTGGAATGTTGATTTGGCAGAATACCAATCCACAATTTACCGATAATTGGGCAGAAATGATGCGAGCACGCGCTGCGCACCGTAATCGGCCCAACAATCATCAACTCATTGAGATGCTCAACATTTGGAAACTCGGTCACTGCAGGTTGTGCGACATAGCGGCCACGGAACACTTCATTGAGGTACATTTTGGCCACGCGGCGCGCCGTATCTTGAGTGTTGTGATCGTTATCGGTATCAATCACTAGGCTCTGCAATACACCGACCATTTTTTCCTGCACTTCATCGAGTAACTCGGCCATTTCGCCATCCTCGATAAAGTCTGCAATATTGTCATTAGCATGGAAACGGCGCTGCGCCTGATGCAGACGATAGCGAATGCGTTGCGATACAGGGCTTTTTACCGGAACAGTCGAATCAGATTCACTCACAATTAAATCCTTGGATGAACACAGCGCACTACAAGAAAGGTACGGCTGACGAGAAAAGATGATCAAGCTACTGATCAGTAGCGTACCATAAACGCCGCCGTTTGCTGAGGTTAATCGACTTTGCAGACACAAACGGCAATAAAAAAGCCCGCTCAAAGAGCGGGCTTCAAAATTCGTGGTGGCCAATCGCGGAATCGAACCACGGACACGCGGATTTTCAATCCGCTGCTCTACCAACTGAGCTAATTGGCCACTTTCTCACCGACGCAGGTCAGCGAGAAGCGGAATTAAACACCAGCTAGCCGGCCGCGTCAAACATTTCTGCCTACTTTCGGGCATCAATTGCTTAGTTATATGATTTTATTGAGTTAAAATTTAAGAACGTTTCCCTCCCGCCACAGTCCAATTCGTTCACTCAAGACAAAAGGGAAGCACACAGATGGATGCAATTTGGTGGTTCATCAGTATTGGGCTCATGCTACTTGGAGTAGCTGGAGTAATACTGCCACTCTTGCCTTCTACCCCACTGATCTTTGCCGGGATGTTAACTCTGGCGTGGCAGCAGGATTTTCAAACGGTCAGTGGCTACACCCTATTGGTGTTGGCTGCATTAGCCGTCTTAGCAAGCACACTGGATTACATCGCCGGTGCGTTTGGAGCCAAAATCGCCGGTGCTAGCAAACCTGCTATTTGGGGCGCAACGATAGGCGCTTTGGTTGGCATACTGGCTGGGCCATTTGGACTGATTTTGGGTCCCTTATTGGGCGCTGCAGCTGGGGAATATTACACCACGGGAGAAAGCTTGCGCGCAGGCAAAGTTGGCCTCGCTAGCTGGATAGGAATGCTAGTAGGAACGATAGCAAAGGTTGCGATTGTCTTTATGATGTTGGGTATATTCTGGCTGGCCTACTGGTTATAAACTAGACTGTATATGGCCACACAATAGTTGAAACAATGAATGTGGCTATATACCTCCTATCAAACTGCATCAATCCAGCGTCTAGACCAAAAAAACCATCCTAAACCACAACCGAGCACGCCCATCAGAGCTAGCACAGCAAAATAGCCCCAGCGCCAATGCAGCTCGGGCATGAATTCAAAATTCATCCCGTAGATTCCAGCGATCAGCGTTAATGGACTAAAAATAATCGTAAACACCGTTAACGTCCGCATCTGAGTATTCATGGTTTGTGACTGCAGCGCTAAGTAAATATCCTGCAAACCAGAGACCGCCTCGCGCAACGCTTCCACACTTTCAATCAATTGCACCGTATGGTCATATGCATCGCGCAAATACAACTGGGTTTCGTCTTTAAAGAAATCGGCATCGTCCCGCTGCAATACGTTAATTACCTCACGTAACGGCCATAAGCCCCGCTTAAGTGCCTGCAATGATCGACGTAAATGCTGCACCTCCTGCATCTGATCTGGGTTGAGCTGCTCGATAATTTCATCCTCGAGTTCATCAACACGCTCACCGATCTGCTCCAACACTGCAAAATACCGATCGACAATTTTATCTAGTAGCGCATAGACCAAATAATCAGTGCCAAACTTGCGTAGCTGGGACTCGCCATTGCGTAGGGACTCGCGAATGCCAGCAAACGTGCCAGTTGGTTTTTCCTGAAACGTTAGCAAAAAGTTTCGCCCCACCACCAAACTAATCTGCTCGGAATCAACCGAACCAAACTCATCCAGAAACATCAAGCGGGCAGTGATGAACAAGTATCCGGGATAAGTTTCAACTTTGGGTCTTTGCTGGGTGTTGAGAATATCTTCCAGCACCAGCGGATGCAGATGAAATCGCTTACCGATTAATTTAAGCTGCGCCAGGTCTTCAAGGCCGTGCAGATTCAGCCAATAATTGCTATAGGTCGGTTTAAAATCTCGCCCTTGCTCCAGAGCAGTGAATTTCGTTTCCAGAAAATCACCGTCATCTTGGCCAAACTCAATCAAGGTCGCCAGAGTTGGCAAAGGATCAGTAGCCCCAACGTACTGCAAGGAGCCAGGCGCTAGTCCCGCTTTGCTTGATTTTAGATGCGCTTTTATTCGGCGGCGATGGCCTGCACTTGTAGCGTCACGCCGATGTTTTGCCATGCAATCGTTTCCTCATTAAGCGCAAACGCAGTCAGCGGATGCGATGCCAACCAAGCCGCATCCAGCGTTAATGTATAGCCTTCTGTTTGGCGGATTAAATCTATCTCAGGCGGCGTTTCATCGAGCCGCGAGCGATAAAACAGTACCGCCAAGCGCAGCGCCAAAATGGCATCCCACTCGGCAGGCAGAATAGTTTCGGCAGCCAGCTTGGTTAAGCTACCGGCATGCGCGAGCACTAACCGAGCTAGCCAAATTTGCTCGCGGCGCGAAAAGCCGGGCATATCAGCGTGCTGCAAAATATAGGCGGAATGTTTGTGATAGCTAGCATGGGCAATCGAGCGCCCTACTTCATGTAAATTTGCCGCCATATTCAAATGGCGCGCCAACACCGCATCCTCCGGTACTGCTTCACCACGCAGGGTTTCAAACAGTTGCATCGCCAGAGCAGTAACGCGATTGGCTTGCAAACCATCGACATGATAACGGCGCTGGAAGAAATCAACTGTACGGTCACGCACATCATATTGCGTTTGGCGCTGCATCAAATCATATAAAACACCATCGCGCAGCGCGCCATAGGTGATATTCATACGCTCAATACCCAGCATATCAAAAGCAGCTTGCATGATGGCAAAGCCGCCGGCGACAACAGCACGTCGGTCATCGCGTAAGCCATTGAGCTGTAATTTATCAACATGCCCAGCGGCTAGCATTTTTTCGCGCAAGGCGGCCATGCCTGCCCGAGTGATACCCAGGGGGATAAGTCGTTCAACTCCAGTATATCCGCCAGCGAGCGGGCAGTACCCGAGGTGCCAATGGCTCGTTGCCATTCACTGGTGTGAAAATCCGGCACCAGTGGCAAGAACGCCCCACGCGCCGCCAACTCTGCAGTTTCCAGCCGTTCGCGGGTAATTACGCCATCGGGAAAATAGCGCATGCTCCAGCCGACACAACCGAGCTGCAAGCTTTCGGTACGGAAGGACCGGTACTGACTGCCAATGATTAATTCGGTTGAGCCACCACCAATATCCACCACCAAACGACGTTCACGTGTACTTGGTAAGCTGTGGGCGGCACCGATATAAATCAGCCGCGCTTCTTCGCGCCCGGCAATAATCTCAATTGGAAACCCTAAGGCTGCCTCGGCTAAGGGCAAGAATTGCGCTGAATTTCTTGCCACACGGAAAGTATTGGTTGCCACGGCCCGCACACACTGCGGCGGCAAGCCAGCCAAGCGCTCACCAAAACGCGCCAGCGCTGCAACCAATTCAGCGATCGCCGCCTCGCTCAAGCGCCCTTGCGCATCCAGTCCAGCCCCCAGTCGCACGGTTTCTTTCAGCGAATCGAGCGGGAACAACGAGCCTTCAACCACCCGCGCCACTTGCAGGCGAAAACTATTCGAACCTAGATCAACGGCGGCGATGATCGAGTTATCGCTCATTAAAAATACAGCTCCAAAATCCAAAACAGATTATTCAGTGTAGGTGCGTCAATTTACCGTAATCTGCCCAAAAAAAACACGAAAAAAATGGGGCACGTGAATTTGCCCCATTTTTTACTGCACCGTGATTTAGCTAGATTTAGCCTTTGGCAATCGCATCCACTTCAGCTTGTGATTTATGACGTACATCACGGCCTTTCACGAGGTATACCACGTGCTCGGCTACGTTAACGGCCAAATCGCCGATTCGTTCGGTTGCCTTAGCAATCCATAAGATGTCTAGCGTCAAAGAAATCGAACGCGGGTCTTCCATCATCACGGTAATCAATTGACGTTGCAGCGCACGATATTCCTGATCGAGTTGCTCATCTGCAGCAATTACTTCAGCTGCGGAAGCCGAGTCCAAACGCGCAAACGCATCTAGTGCACGGGTCAGCATATCCAGCGCCAAGGTCGCGATATGGTTAACCTCTTGGAATTTAGGCACTTGCATCTTGCCGCTATCAAAAATCGATTTGGCGCGCAGGCAAATTTTATGCGCTTTATCGCCGATACTTTCCAAGTCTTCGACCGATTTGATCACCGTCATCACTAGGCGTAAATCGGATGCCGCAGGCTGACGACGCGCGATCATATGCACGCACATATCGTCCAGTTCCAAATGCATGGCATTGACTTTCTGCTCTTGGGCAATCACTTGGTTAATGATGCTCATGTCGCCCGAAGCCAGTGCCTTCATCGATAAGCGCACTTGCTCTTCAACTAAGCCAGCCATCGCCATGACTTGGGTACGAATCGCGTTCAGATCCGCATCAAACTGCGTAGAAATGTGTTCCGAGAAATGTTCAGCCATGCGCAATAACTCCAATGTAATTAGTAGCGCACCTTAGCAGCTAAATATTACAAGCATGTTTCATCTTGCAAATTTATCCTAGGGTGCGCCATTTTCAGCATTGTAGAGGCTTCGCCTTTATTTGATGGTTTTTACGCCAGCCGCAGTGCCCAGTAACAACACATCGGCGCGGCGATGAGCAAAGATCCCATTAGTCACCACACCCACGATTTGATTGAGTTTGGTTTCCAGCTCACCAGCTTGAGTAATGCTCAAGCCATGCACGTCGATAATGATATTACCGTTGTCGGTAACAACGCCTTCGCGATACGCAGGATGACCACCTAATTTCACAATTTCACGCGCGACATAAGAGCGCGCCATTGGAATCACTTCAACTGGTAGCGGGAAAGCCCCCAGCACATCGACCAATTTAGATTCATCAGCAATACAAATAAATTGCTCAGCAACCGCTGCAACGATTTTCTCGCGAGTGAGCGCAGCGCCACCGCCTTTAATCATCTGCAGTTGGTGATTGATTTCGTCGGCACCATCCACATACACCGGCAACTCATCAATGGTATTGAGTTCATACACCGGGATACCGTGTGATTTTAGCCGTGCAACACTAGCCTCGGATGAGGAAACCGCGCCTTTAATGCGGCCTTTAATCTCTGCCAGGGCATCAATAAAGTAATTCGCCGTGGAGCCTGTGCCCACACCAACAATGCAATCATCAGGAATATAAGCAATGGCCGCGCGGCCAACCGCTTCTTTCAGTTCATTTTGAGTCATGGCAGCTCCTAGGTAAGCGCAAATTATATATCGCCACCACGCATTGCGTAGCTTCAGCGTATGCCTGTCATTGTGAAACGATCGTGTTTACCACAACTTGCCGCGCATCAAATCCACTCTGATTTCTTTGTCGACAAGAAATGAAGATACCCCTGCATGTATACCACTACTAACCAGTGTTGCCCTTCCCTAGCGCGTGATACTCATCCTTCCTAAAAGTGCACGCCCAAGACAAGCCTGAACTGTTGCTATTCCTCGGCCTAGGCGCTGGCTATACTAGGGCGCCCTTCTTATTGAGCAAGTACATGAATTCAGGCCTCGTTTCGGCTGTTTTGGCCTATTTAATCTGGGGCTTATTTCCGCTCTATTTCAAGACTATTCAATTTATGCCTGCAGGCGAAATTGTTTTGCACCGCATTGTGTGGGCGCTAACTTTCTTGCTGGCGATTCTGTTCTGGCGCAAACAGTGGGCGTGGTTGCGCCAACTAAATCGCAAACTGATTGCAGGCTTTACCTTAAGCGCGGTGTTGCTATCCATTAACTGGCTAGTCTATATCTGGGCTGCCAATTCAGGCCGCGTCGTGGATGCCAGCTTGGGTTATTTCATCAATCCGCTAATTAACGTACTGCTGGGCGTACTGATTCTGCAAGAACGTCTGCGTGTGCGTCAGTGGTTGTGTATTGCCGTGGCGGGAGCCGGCGTCGCGTGGCTAACGCTAGCCGCCGGACAATTACCGTGGGTGGCCTTAACGGTGGCGACTACATTTGGTATTTATGGCCTGCTGCGCAAAACTGCAAGTTTAGGCGCGCTAGAAGGTTTAACGCTGGAAACAGCTTTACTGTTCCCAATAGCAGTCGTCGGAATGATTATTCTTTGTCTTACCCATTCAGGGCACTTTAACCAAGCAACTGGCAGTATGCAGCTGAGCGTTATGCTAGCAGGGCCAATTACGGCCATACCCCTGCTGTTATTTGCAGGGGCAGCCCGAAAAATCAGTATGACGCAACTTGGTCTACTGCAATACCTAGCCCCGACCGTGCAATTGTTGTTGGCAATCTGGCTCTGGCACGAGCCCTTTGGGCACGACCGAATGATTGGCTTTGGCCTAATTTGGTTGGCCTTGCTGTTATTTAGTGCTGATAGTATTTGGCACCGCCAGCGCACGACACAGGCTTAGAGCTGCGCTAAATAAGCTTGAATCCCATCGAGCAGCATTTGCACCGCAATGGCAGTCAAGATTAAACCCATCAGGCGCTCAAAGGCTGTCGTTACATGCTCACCCAAAACCTGGCTGATCTTCTCCGAAAATGCCAAGGTTAAAGCACACACCAACATCGTCAAAGCCAAAGCGCCGACCCAGAGCCAGATCCGTTCTGGATCGCGCGATACCAAGAGCAATACGGTAGCCAACGCCGATGGGCCCGCCAGTAATGGGATCGCCAGCGGCACAATGTAGGGCTCACCTTGCTGCGCATCGCCAAATACGCCATCCGGATGAGGAAACACCATGCGCAAGGCGATCAAAAATAGAATCACCCCGCCCGCAATGCCCAACGAGGTTTGCGACAGATGCATCACTTCAAGAAACTGCCGCCCGAACACCATAAACAACAGCAGCACAGCAAATGCTACGCTGACTTCACGAATGATCATGCGCCAGCGCCGCTCTTTGGGCACCTGCTTCATCAGTGAAACAAACAAGGGAATGCCGCCCAGTGGATCGGTCACGAGCAGCAAAAGAATAAAAGCAGAGAGAAAAGTTGGGCTATCCATACGCGCAGTGTAGCGCGTCCATGCGAGAGCAATAAATACGGGAATACGCCCAGTGCAACAATCTAACTAGCAAACTGGGCTTGTAATACCCGGATTCGACTGCGAGCCATCAATTGCTGAATGCGGCTCATATGCGCAGCGGGCACCTGTAAACTCTCGGGCTGCTCATTATCAAGCACCAGATTGTAGTGCGGCAGGGTTTTGGCGATTTGCCCTTGCAGCTCATACCAGCTGATTAGCGCTCGGCTTGCGCGTTGTATTAATAGCCGCATACTACCGGCGCTGGCGAGCTGATGTGCTTTTTCGAGCACTTCCCCGGTATTACTTTCCTGCAGTTGCAGCAGGGTTTCACCCAATGCAGTGAGGGCATGTGCTTTGCCCCATAAGTTATCATTCTGATCACTTAGCAGATATGCAGTTTCCAGCTCAAGCTTAGCCTGTGCATAATGCCCTTGCGCAGCATGTACTAAACCACGGTAATAGACGACCTCAGCGGACCAAATTTTATTACTAATCGTGGTTTCTAATAATTTTTCCGCTTCGGCCACACACTGCAAGGTATAGTTGTAGCGCCCCAAGCGATATGCATCACTGGCCACATTCAATAGCGCCTCACCTTTACGTTCATCATGATTTAAACGCCGCGCCATTTCCAATGCCAGTTCATTAAATGACAGCGCAGCCTGATAATCGCCAAAACCAATATAAACTTGCCCCACCCCTAAGTAGACCCGGGTGCACAAATCACGATCATTAATTTTGCGAGCTATGATCAAGGCCGATGACCAGCAATCTAAAGCTTTTAGTGGCTCGCCACTCAGCAAATGCGACATACCAAGCAGGATACGAGCCTCGGTTTCATCATGTGGGCATCCAGCCTGTTTAAAGCCTTCGATCGCCGAAGAGAATGCCATCTGAGCTTTGTGGTGTTCGCTAATGTGCTGCCAAGCGTGACCTAAGATGACACACGCCAATGCAGTTAGATGCACATCCCCTTTGGCGGTTTTTAGTAATTCCAGAGCGACCATGGGCGATGGCGGAGAGCCACAGCAGGCTTGCTTGGCAATTGTTTCAAATTCAAGCTTTAATTGCTCCTTTTCGGTCATTACGCCTCCCCATCCCAGCAAATTTGTTTAGTTTCTTGACGCTGAGCCAGAAAGAGCGCCAAATTTGCGCGTAATTGAAAAACGTCCCTCGCCTCGTTGGCGATGAAATAGGCGCCACCAGCACTCACGCTCAAGGGCTCTGGCAAATAAGCTTGCTCAATTTTGGCGATTTTGTCCTGCACTGCAGCAACGATGCCCTCAACGCTAGCGCGTTCATGTTTGAGCAAAATCAGCTCGAAAGACCCCGTACCCGAGGTCACTAAGATGGCATCATCTGGGCACTGCGCTTGCAGAATCTGGCCAATCTGAATGTACATCAGCAGCGCGGCATCTTTACCAAGCACTTCGCTAATGCTGGCAAACAAATTGATCCCGATGCTAAGTAAACACAGCGCGGTTCCTTGCTGGGCCTGTTGGTGCAAATCGTCCCAGCGCATTGCCAGATAGCGCGAGTTATATAGCCCCGTAATTTCATCCCGAAAACCGGCAGTTTCCAGCTGTTTCACATGCTGATGCTGGGCAGCATTTTTTTCGCGCAACATTTCAATTTCAATATCGCTCGTAATTTGCTGCAGCTTATATTCCACCATCGCTAAACGGCGTGGTTTGGATTTTTTAGTGTGTTTTGGGGTTGGCAGTTGCAATGCCTGCTTAAAATAACGTGCGGCGTCCTCGTCCCGACCCAGCATCTGGCAGGCATGACCCAATTGAATACACATCGGGCGCGACTGATCTTTTAATAACGGCAAGTGACGGTTAGCTACATCAATAGCTACTTTTAGCCGCTCAGCCCTGACCTTTGGCAAACGCGCATACACTTTAAGCAAATCCAAGCTACATTGCGCCACGGCCAATGCATCATCTTGATACAGCTGAATCGCTGACTCCAGCGCATTTGCCGACGCTTCATCCTGCCCTAGGGCACTATAAATTTGGCTCAGTAACTCTTGCAAAATAGGGCAGCACAATAAATCGGCAAACTGACAGGCTCGCTGCAAAGCCTGTTGAGCCAAAGCGGCTTGATCCAAGGCAAGCAAATCAAGACAAAGCTGCATTTCTAACCAGCTACGCAAATAGGCATCAGACCCCATTAACCCATACGCATGTTGATGCAGGCTTAAGGCGCGCTCGGCCTGCCCGGCAGCGCGAAAATAGCCACCCAGCACCACCCAATATGGCAACTCTTCGGGAATGTTAGTGCTTTGACTTAAACCATCAAGCCACGTTTTCAAGGCATTACTCACCAAGCCTTGTCGTAGCAATTGCTGCCCTTGTTTGATTTGTTGCTGCTGATTCACGTTCGCACCCTTGTGCATAAAAAAAGCCCCGCAAGCGGGGCTTTTTTTACTTTTACTGGATTACCACTCGCCCAAGTAAGCAAGTATACCCTCAGCAGCGTTACGACCTTCATAAACTGCACGCACAACGAGATCTGCGCCACGAACTTGGTCGCCACCGGCGAAAATTTTCGGGTTAGAAGTCTGGTGTTTGAACGTTTGCTTCTCAGCTGCAATCGTGCGACCCCAGTCGTCAGTTTTTACGCCTTGCGCGTCAAACCATGATTCTGGCTCTACCGAGAAACCAAAGGCCACGATTACGTGATCGCACTCGATCACACGCTCAGAACCGGCTACCAATTCTGGACGGCGACGACCTTTCTCATCCGGTGCGCCCAATTGAGTAGAAACCAGCGTCAGCGCCAGGCTGCCATCAGTATTCTTTTCAATTTTAACTGGCTGGCTGTTCCACGCGAATTCGACGCCTTCTTCTTTGGCATTGGCTACTTCACGTTTTGAGCCCGGCATGTTTTCTTCGTCACGGCGGTAAGCACAGATTACGCTGGCTGCGCCTTGGCGAATTGAAGTGCGGTTGCAATCCATCGCAGTATCGCCACCACCGAGTACCACCACGCGCTTGCCTTGCATTGAAACGAAAGCTTCACCTTCCAATGTCCCCATGCTGTTACGCACGTTGTTCACCAAGAATGGCAAGGCTTCGAGCACGCCTGGCAGCTCTTCGCCAGCAATACCGCCTTTCATATACTTGTACGCGCCCATGCCCATGAATACGGCATCGTAATCAGCCAGCAGGGTTTCGATGGTAACGTCTTTACCGATTTCAGTTTTCAGACGGAATTCAACACCCATTTCTTCCATGATCTTACGACGGGTCGCGATCACTTCTTTTTCGAGTTTGAATTCTGGAATACCAAAAGTCAGCAAGCCGCCGATTTCTTCGTAGCGATCAAACACCACGGGCGTAACACCGTTGCGTACCAAGATATCCGCGCAACCCAAACCAGCTGGGCCAGCGCCGATCACGGCTACTTTTTTCCCCGTCGGAATCACGCCAGACATATCTGGACGCCAGCCCGCTTTGAAGGCTTCATCGGTAATGTATTTTTCAACCGAACCAATCGATACGGCACCCGCATCCACTTGGTTCAGCGTACACGCGCCTTCACACAGACGATCTTGCGGGCAAACACGGCCGCAAATTTCTGGCAATGAGTTGGTTTTGTGGCTCAGCTCAGCCGCTTCAAACAATTTGCCTTCGTCAACCAGCTTGAGCCAGTGTGGAATGTGGTTGTGCACCGGGCACTCCCACGAGCAATAGGGGTTACCACAGGACAGGCAACGACCAGCTTGCTCGCCAGACGTTACTTTATCCAATGGGCTGTAGATTTCTTTAAATACAAATTTGCGCTTTTCAACGGCAACTTTTTCGCCCGGATTGCGCGGTACATTCAGAAACTGAAACACGTCTGACATGGGTATAAACCTCAATGCGAATCAGATAGTGGCTTACGGGCATATACCCTGCACATCCAAATCAATACTTATTCTGTTGTGGGCAGCTATGCTACCCACAACCTCATACACTTAGTCTTTCAACAAGGCATCGAGCTTGGCGACTTTTGGTTTCACCAACCAGAAGTAATCCACTGCTTCGTCAAAGTTCGCCAGCAGCTCAGCCGCTTTGCTAGAACCAGTCAAATCAGCGTGCGCTTTGATCTTGTCTTTCAAGAATGCACGGATCGCGCCGTAGGCTTCGCCATTGATCAGATTGGTGTCAATCAGCTCATTGTTGTAGCGATACGCGAATTTTTGCGTTGGATCGTAAACCAGCGCAAAACCACCGGTCATACCAGCGCCGAAGTTGTAACCGGTTTCACCCAGTACCACCACGCAGCCGCCAGTCATGTATTCACAACCGTGATCGCCCACGCCTTCAACAATCGCTGTCGCACCTGAGTTACGCACCGCGAAACGCTCACCAGCCATACCTGCAGCGTACAGCTCACCGCCAGTCGCACCGTACAGACATGTGTTGCCCACAATCGTTGCTTCGTGTGAAGCAAACTCACTACCTTTTGGTGGGTAGATTACGACTTTACCGCCGTTCATCCCTTTACCCACGTAGTCATTCGCGTCACCGGCCAGCTCGATCGTCAGACCTTTGGCATTCCACACGCCCAAAGATTGACCTGCAGAGCCGTTCAATTTGATGTGCAATGAACCATCTGGCAGACCCGCAGCACCGTGTGCTTTGGCGATCTCACCTGACAGACGTGCACCGATCGAGCGGTGGATATTGCGTACATCGTATTCAAAGCTTTGTTTTGTACCTGCTTGAATACCTGCCAATGCATCGCGAACCATTTCTTCGGCCAACTCGCCTTTATCGAACGATGGGTTGCTCGCTTCAACACAGAAGCGTGGTACTGAATCTGGCGTCGTACCTTGGCTGAGCAAGGCGCTCATCGCGAGTTTTTTCTGCTTCTCAGTCGCACCTTCGATCAGACCCAAGAGTTCAGTGCGACCTACCAAGTCTTCAAACTTGCGAATACCCAAGCTTGCCATCAATTCACGCGTTTCTTGCGCGATGAAGGTAAAGTAGTTCACGACCATTTCTGGCAAGCCAATGAAGTACTTGCTACGCAGTTTGATCTCTTGCGTTGCCACACCGGTTGCGCAGTTGTTCAAGTGGCAAATCCGCAGGAATTTACAACCCAAAGCGACCATCGGGCCAGTACCGAAGCCGAAGCTCTCAGCACCCATGATCGCGGCTTTCACCACGTCCATACCGGTTTTCAGACCACCGTCGGCTTGCACGCGAACACGGCCACGCAGACCATTCGCACGCAAGACTTGCTGCGCTTCCGTCAGACCCAATTCGAACGGCGAACCTGCGTATTTCACAGACGCCAATGGTGAAGCAGCAGTACCACCGTCATAACCAGAAATCGTGATCAAGTCAGCGTAGGCTTTCGCTACACCGGCCGCAATCGTACCGACGCCAGGTTCGGCAACCAACTTGACCGAAACCAGGGCAGCAGGGTTGACCTGTTTCAAGTCAAAAATCAGCTGCGCCAAGTCTTCGATCGAGTAAATATCGTGGTGCGGTGGTGGAGAAATCAGGCTGATACCTGGTTTGCTGTGACGCAGTTTCGCGATCAATGGCGATACTTTATCGCCTGGCAGCTGACCACCTTCACCCGGTTTCGCGCCTTGGGCTACTTTAATCTGCAGCACTTCAGCGTTCACCAAGTAGTGCGGCGTTACGCCGAAACGACCTGAAGCCACCTGCTTGATTTTTGACATTTTCGGAGTGCCGTAGCGAGCTTCATCCTCACCACCTTCACCCGAGTTCGAGCGTGCGCCCAAACGGTGCATACCTTCAGCCAAGGCTTCGTGCGCTTCTGGGCTCAATGCGCCGAGCGACATACCGGCAGAGTCAAAACGCTTCACGATGCTTTCGAGCGGCTCAACTTCGTCAATCGAAATTGATTTCGCTGGATCGATTTGCAGCGCCATCAAGTCGCGCAACATCGCCACAGGGCGTTTGTTTACCAGATCAGCGTATTGTTTGTACGCTTTGTAATCGCCGTTTTGGACTGCCTTTTGTAGCGCCATCACCACGTCTGGGTTGTAGGCGTGGTATTCCTCGCCGAACACATATTTCAGCAAACCACCTTGCGCCAATGGGCGCATTGGGTTGAATGCCAGCTTGTTCAACTTAGCTTGATCTTCTTGGAAATCGACGAAGTTCGCACCAGAAATGCGCGAAACGGTGCCCGTTAAGCACAGATCAATCACTTCTTCGCCAATACCAACGCCTTCGAACAACTGTGAGCCGCGGTATGAAGCAACGGTCGAAATACCCATCTTCGACAAGATCTTCATCAGACCTTTGTTGATGCCTTTGCGGAAGTTATTCGCCGCTTTTTCCAACGTTGACTCGATTTGACCCATATCGATCAATTCTTTGATCGTTTGGTAAGCGAGGTACGGTACAACCGCAGTCGCGCCGTAGCCGATCAAGCACGCAAAGTGGTGTGGATCGCGGGTGGTTGCGGTTTCAACGATGATATTGGTTTTGCAACGCAAGCCTGCGTTGATCAAACCGTGGTGAACTGCGCCAACCGCAAACAATGCTGGAATCGGCAAGCGGCCTTTAGCAATATTTTTGTCTGACAGTACGACAATCACGGTACCGTCGTTTTTCACACTCGCCAACACGTCGGCAGTCAGTTTTTCAATCGCCGCTTTCAAAGAAGTCGTCGCAGCATCAAAACAGATTTCGAAACGCGCTGATTTGAAGTCTGGATCAGACTGGCCAACGATCGCGTCGAATTTATCGGTCGACAATACTGGCGAAGTCACTTCCAAACGTTTAGCGTGGCTTGGGCCGTCTTCAAACAGATTACGTTCTGGACCGAAGCAGGTGTTCAGCGACATGACAATCGCTTCACGGATCGGGTCGATCGGCGGGTTGGTTACCTGTGCAAACTGCTGACGCAGGTAGTCAAATGGCGAACGCACTTTCTCGCTCAATACGGCCATTGGGGTGTCATCACCCATCGAGCCAATTGCTTCCTGACCGTCAGCGGCCAAGACACGCAAGATTTGGTCGCGCTCTTCAAACGTCAACTGGAATTGTTTTTGGTAGGTCAATAGAGTTGCCTTATCCATTTCTTCCAGTGGTTTGTTGTCTTCGGCCATTTCCAAGTGCGTCGCATGCTCTTTGAGCCATGCGCGGTAAGGCTGCGCCGATTTCAGGTTGTTATCGATGGTTTCAGTATCGATAAACTCGCCAGTTTTCAGGTTAACAGCAACGATTTGACCTGGTTTTACGCGGCCTTTTTTCGCTACGTCTTCTGGTTTGTAACCCCAAACGCCGATTTCCGATGCAATCGTGATGTGGCGATCTTTGGTAATTACATAACGCGCTGGACGCAGGCCGTTACGGTCGAGCGCACAACCGGCGTAGTCGCCAGCCGCCCAAACGATACCGGCGGGGCCATCCCATGGCTCCATGTGCAGTGAGTTGTATTCGTAGAATGCGCGCAAGTCGCGATCATTGCTATCCACGTTTTGCCAAGCTGGTGGTACCAACAGGCGGAAAGCGCGGAAGACATCAACGCCGCCAAGCACGAGACTTTCGAGCATATTGTCCAGACTCATCGAGTCTGAACCATTAGTTTGTACGATAGGGCGGATCGCATCCATGTCGAGCTTATCGCTATCCATGATTGCTTCACGCGCTTTAGCCCACGCGCGGTTACCCGTCAGCGTATTGATCTCGCCATTGTGGGCGAGGAAACGGAATGGCTGCGCCAGTTTCCATTGCGGCCAAGTATTGGTCGAGAAACGTTGGTGGTAAACCGCCAAACTTGAAGCGAAACGCTCGTCTTTCAAGTCGAGGTAGAACACGGGCAGGTTTTCAGGCGTTACCAAGCCTTTGTATGACATCACGTACGGGTTCAACGTCGGGATGTAGAAATCTTTGTCGCTAGCGTTGGCTTTTTCAGCCAAGCGACGCGCTTGATAGAGTTTGCGGGCAAATTCCAGCTCAGCCAAACCTGCTGGTGCATTAACGAAAATTTGCTTAATTGATGGCAGTGAGGCCATCGCAGCTTCGCCGAGCGCATCCAGATTCACAGGAACGTCACGCACGCCTGCCACAATCAGGCCTTGGCCTTCTACGGCAGCGACCAAGTTGGCGATTGATTTTGCACAGGTATCTTTATTCAAGCCAGCAAATACGAGGCCTGCAGTAAATTGCTCAGCCAGGGTATAGCCATTATCTGCGGCTACGGCTTGCAAGAAACCAGTCGGCTTGCGGAACAAAAGACCACAGCCATCACCTGACTTGCCATCGGCAGCAACCGCACCGCGGTGTGTCAAACAGGCCAGAGAATTAATCGCAGTCGATACCAGCCAATGCGACGGTTTATCATCCATCTGCGCGATCAAACCGAAGCCGCAGCTATCTTGCTCGAACTGCGGGCGGTACAACGTGCCTTCTAACCAGCTTTGTCTATCCATCACAACGGAACCCTTAAAAGCCAAAAAACAAACCCACTAGGGATTGACCCTAGTCAAGCGAAAGGGCTTGATTCTAGCTTTTAAGGGTGCTAAACGCAACCCAAGAGAGTTGTAACTGGACAATCGGGAAAATCCCTGAAGCTACAAAATTACCCAGCCAACCCATCTGTAAGGCCGTGCTAATTTGGCGTTCAAGAACGTTATTTCGCAAGCATTCATTAACGATGTTTAAGACCGCACCTCACACGTAACCAATACAATCACACCGGATGTCACAAGGGGATACGCATGCGACAAGACGAGCAACATTTGCGGTTTTTGGCAGAACACTTACTCAACTCCGGAGTCAGTGACATCGGCGAGCGCGAGCGCAATGCCCTAATGCGCATTTCGCGCCGATTACAGGCTAATCGCGCCAGTGATCACATTCCGGTTGAAGGCGTTACTTTTGGCGAGCGCCTTGCTGATCGTGTCGCTGAATTTGGTGGCTCGTGGACATTCATTAGCCTCTTTGGCTCTTTTTTAATTGGCTGGGCCGTCTTGAATACCGATGTACTACGAACCCACGCCTTTGACCCCTACCCTTATGTATTTCTCAACCTAATTCTGTCGATGCTTGCCGCAATACAGGCCCCGATCATTATGATGTCGCAAAACCGCCAAGCGGCTCGTGATCGCTTAACCATGATTCGCGACTTTGAGGTGAACCTTAAAGCCGAAGCGGCCGTGCAAGCCCTCAATCAGCGGGTGGAGCACCTGACTTGGAATATTTTGGCGGATTTGAATGAAGTAAAAAATCAGCTGAAAGCACAAAGCACCAAGCCAGAGCCGGAAAATTCGGCGCAATAAAAAACCCGCTCTTCGTGATTTACGAAAGCGGGTTTGAGCAGGACATTCCAAGTTTAGGCTTAGCGCTTTTTCGCCGCTTCGCTGCGCTCAATGGCAATTGCAATCAGATAATGCACCAAATCCCGGTCGTGCCCAATCACCTCAACGCAGGCCTGACGCAGGCGATCAACCAGAAACTTTTCTGGCGAATCGATGACGCGCTTGAAACGATTGTATTTGAATTTTGAATCGCCAACGATTTCTTCCAACTGCGCCAAACGCTCAGGCTGATTATTGCGCAAACGGTACAGCTTACTTTTGGCCGCCACTTTACGGTCGTGATTCGGACGCAAGATAACGTGCCAGTCTGCGGGTACTTCGGTTTTTACTTGCTCGGTCATCTTAAATCCTTCGTCATCCAGCCAATTCAATCCTCGATTATACGGCTAATTGCCCACCGACATTCAGAAACTCAGCCCCCGATCCACAAAAGGCTGTATCACAAACACTGGAAGAATTTACAACGCTAGACGGCTACAAAATCACGGTCGTAGAATAGCGTCAGGTTGATTACACCCGCCGCTTGCCCCGTTTCGGGAAGGTGAAGTAATCGCAATACTCAATTCTGAATCCTTGTTTCCCCGAGCGTTTCAGCAATGCAAGCACTGACCAATCGACGCTCGCATCACACAAGGATCTACCATGCGTAGCTATCTCGACGCCAAACTCATGGCGAAAACTCTGCGCGACGCCCTCGCGCAGAAAAACATCTCCCTCAGCCACAGCGAAACTTTAGAAATCATCGCGCAGCAATTTGGTTTTGCCGATTGGAATATTTTGGCGGCAAAAATCAACACTACCAACACCGTATCACCGGAAACAGATCTTCCTGCTGGCTGGACAATATGGGGTAATGCCGTCCAGTGCTACGACATGGGGATTGACTCCGCATTGATTCATAAGGGGCAGAAAGCAGCAATAATCCGCCGCAATAATGAACCCCTTCCCAGCGAAGTAGGGCAAGGCGGATTCGGTACACTGATGCAAACTTTTTCAGCCTTGGATTGGCGCAATAAGAAAATCGAGTTAAGGGCGGATCTGAAATCAGAAGCTGCAGACGCGGTGCAAATGTGGATGCGCATTGACGGCCCAGTAGGCTTGTTACGATTCGATAATATGGATTTTCGTCGAATCAAGGGCAACCAAGACTGGACCCCTGCGCGAATTGTTTTGGCTATTCCCGATAATGCTGTCACGGTTAATTTTGGTTTTTTCGTGATGGGAGATGGTACAGGCTGGGCCAGTGGCTTTAGTATCAATGAAGCGAATACTAACGAACCAGAAACCACAGGGATGGGTTACGAAGGTATTTTGGCCAAGCCCCAAAATCTCGACTTCGCGAATTAACCTCACATTACATCAAAAGAATAAGCCAGCTTTCGCTGGCTTATTTTTTTAGGTATTCCTTTGCAAATCTTTTAAATAAAGACTTGCATTAACATACCCCATTAACGCGGCAAGGTACTACTACCCATCAAGAACGCATCCACTTCACGCGCAGCTTGGCGGCCTTCGCGGATCGCCCACACCACTAGCGACTGACCACGGCGCACGTCACCGGCGGCGAAGACTTTGTCGACACTGGTTTGGTAACAACCCACGCCGTCCGTTGTCGCCTTGGCATTGCCACGCGCGTCTTTTTCAACGCCAAAGCTATCGAGCAGGCTCGCCACTGGATTGGTAAAGCCCATCGCCAAGAACACCAAATCGGCTTTCAGCTCGAACTCGCTGCCCGCAACTGGGGTAGGTTTACCGTCCACCCAATCCAAACGCACCAGTTTCACTGCTTTGAGCACGCCATTTTCGCCGACGAATTCTTGCGTTTGCACGGCGAAATCGCGTTCAACGCCCTCTTCGTGGCTGCTCGACGTACGCAGCTTCACTGGCCAGTACGGCCAAACGATGGATTTGTTTTCCTGCTCGGGCGGCATTGGCATTAGCTCAAGCTGAGTCACGCTCGCTGCGCCATGGCGGTTGCTGGTACCAACGCAATCGCTGCCGGTATCGCCGCCACCAATTACGACCACATGCTTGTCCTTGGCATTGATCGGGTTAGCTGCGCCACCGACGTTTTGCTTGTTTTGCGCGATCAGCAATTCCAACGCGAAATGCACGCCTTTGAGCTCACGCCCTGGCACTGGCAAATCGCGCGGCACTTCGGCGCCACCGGCCAAAATCACCGCATCGAAAGCTGCTTCAAGCTCAGCTGGCGTAACAACGGTTTTCGCATCATTCACGATACCTTTGGGTATATCTGCAGAACCAATTACAGTATTGGTTTTGAAGGCAATACCCTCAAACTGCATTTGCTCCAAACGGCGATCAATCACTTCGGCTTCGAGTTTGAAATCAGGAATCCCATAACGCAGCAGGCCACCCGCCGCATCGTTTTTCTCGAATACGGTCACCGAGTGACCCACGCGAGCAAGCTGCTGTGCAGCAGCCAGCCCCGCTGGACCCGAGCCAACAATGGCAACCTTCTTGCCCGTTTTGACTTTGGCTGGCTGTGGCATAACCCAGCCGTTTTCCCACGCTTTATCGATAATCGCGCGCTCGATGGATTTAATGCCAACCGGATCAGCATTAATACCCAGCGTACAGGCCGCTTCACACGGCGCAGGGCACACGCGGCCAGTAAACTCGGGGAAGTTATTGGTCGAATGCAATACAGTTAGCGCGTTTTGCCAATCTTGCTGGTACACCAGATCGTTAAAATCAGGGATCACATTATTGACTGGGCAGCCGTTATTGCAGAATGGAATACCGCAATCCATGCAGCGCGCACCTTGCAATTTCGCAGCCGCATCGTCGAGCGCAGGCACAAATTCGCGGTAGTGTTTCAGGCGTTGCGCAACGGGCTCGTAGCTGTCTTTGACGCGTTCAATTTCTAGAAAACCTGTTGGCTTACCCATTATGCGATCTCCTTCTGCGCTGCGGCGTTCACGGTATTTGCTGCAGCCATTTCCTTCAATGCACGGCGATATTCGTTCGGGAATACTTTGACGAAAGCGGCGCGGCTTGCTGGCCAACCTGCCAGAATCTCGGCGGCGCGGACGCTGCCGGTTAAGGCCGCGTGTTTTTCGATCAAGGCTTTCAGTTGCACTTCATCCGCCACGCCATTGTGGAATGGTTGCTCTTGGGTTTCGCTCGCCACAACCTGCTCCAGCGCCACTTGCGCCATATTGCAGCGACCCGCAAATAGACCTTCTGGATCGTAAACGTATGCAATACCACCTGACATACCTGCAGCGAAGTTGCGTCCCGTGTTGCCCAGCACCACGACAGTGCCACCGGTCATGTATTCACAACCATGGTCACCTAGGCCTTCCACGACCGCTGTCGCACCTGAGTTTCGCACCGCGAAACGCTCGCCGCCGACACCAGCAAAGAACGCTTCACCCGCGATCGCGCCAAACAGCACGGTATTGCCAACAATGATGTTTTCCCACGTTTTACCGACAAAGCTCGCATTGGGGCGAATCACAATTCGGCCACCCGACAAGCCTTTACCGACGTAATCGTTGCCTTCGCCAGTCAGCGTAATCGTGATACCCCGGGCGAGGAATGCCCCGAAGCTCTGACCTGCCGTGCCTTGCAGCGCGATACGTAGCGTATCTTCCGGCAAACCAGCATGGCCATAACGACGCGCCACTTCACCGGACAGCATCGCACCCACGGTACGGTTGATGTTTTTCACTGGCTGGCTGATTTGCGTTACTTCACCACGCTCCAGCGCTGGCGCAGCTTGTTTGATCAGCTCTTGGTCTAGTGCTTTATTCAGGCCGTGGTCTTGCACTTCAGCATGCAGGCGAGCCACCTCAGCCGGTG
Source organism: Chitinibacter fontanus (assembly GCF_013423785.1). Classification (NCBI taxonomy): domain Bacteria; kingdom Pseudomonadati; phylum Pseudomonadota; class Betaproteobacteria; order Neisseriales; family Chitinibacteraceae; genus Chitinibacter; species Chitinibacter fontanus. The sequence continues at coordinate 2,164,414 of NZ_CP058952.1, read as the reverse complement.
CGCTTGGCTGGTAGAAAATCTTGCTAAAATCGAGGCCCTTGGCTTTCCAGTGCTCAACACCAGCTTGTTTGTCGAGCAGATCAGAGCGGCCAATCAGATCGTCAAACTTGCGAATCCCCATTTGCGCCATGATTTGGCGCGCTTCTTCGGCCACAAAGAAGAAGTAATTCACCACATGCTCAGGCTGACCTGAGAAGCGCTGACGCAACACTGGATCTTGTGTCGCCACGCCGACTGGGCAGGTATTGAGGTGACACTTGCGCATCATGATACAACCCTCAACCACCAGCGGCGCAGTCGCAAAGCCAAACTCATCGGCACCGAGCAGTGCGCCAATCACGACGTCTCGACCGGTTTTCATTTGGCCATCAACCTGCACGCGAATCCGGCCGCGTAGCTTATTCAGCACCAGCGTTTGCTGGGTTTCAGCCAAACCGAGTTCCCACGGCCCGCCAGCGTGTTTGATCGACGATTGTGGCGAAGCGCCTGTACCGCCATCATGACCCGCAATCACCAAGTGATCAGCTTTAGCCTTGGAAACACCTGCGGCCACCGTGCCCACACCGACTTCGGCAACCAGCTTGACCGAAATTGAGGCAACAGGGTTGACGTTTTTCAAGTCGTGAATCAGCTGCGCCAAGTCTTCGATCGAGTAAATATCGTGATGTGGCGGCGGCGAAATCAGGCCAACACCCGGTACAGAGTGACGCAATTTACCGATGTATTCGGAAACCTTATGACCAGGCAATTGACCGCCTTCACCCGGTTTTGCACCTTGCGCCATCTTGATCTGGATTTGATCGGCATTAACTAGGTATTCAGTCGTCACCCCAAAGCGACCTGAAGCAACCTGCTTAATCGCTGAGCGCAGGCTATCGCCCTCTTTAAACGTATAGTCGCGCTCAATGCGGTTTTTACCGATCACTTCCGACAATGTTTGACCTGCTTGCAGCGGTTTAAAACGAGTCGCGTCTTCACCACCTTCACCAGTATTCGATTTGCCGCCAATGCGGTTCATCGCAATCGCCAGCGTTGAATGTGCTTCGGTAGAAATCGAACCAAGCGACATCGCGCCAGTGGCAAAGCGTTTCACAATGTCAGCAGCTGATTCAACTTCTTCCAGCGGCACTGGCGCGCCAGCCGATTTAATCTCAAACAAGCCACGCAAAGTCAGGTGACGTTTGCTCTGATCGTTAATCAGCGCGGCGTATTCTTTGTACGTTGAGTACGAATTGCTGCGCGTTGCGTGTTGCAGCTTGGCAATCGAATCTGGCGTCCACAAATGATCTTCGCCGCGCGTACGGAAGGCATATTCACCACCTGCGTCGAGCATATTGGCCAGCACTGGGTCGCTACCAAACGCTGCGGTATGCAAACGCACCGCTTCTTCGGCCACTTCAAACAGGCCGATACCCTCGACATTGCTCGCTGTGCCGGTGAAGTATTTCTTCACGAAGGCTTTTTGTAGACCGATCGCCTCGAAAATCTGCGCGCCGGTGTAGGACATATACGTCGAAATACCCATCTTCGACATCACTTTGAGCAAGCCTTTGCCGACGCCTTTGATGAAGTTTTTCTGGTATTTGCTCGCCAGTTCAGCATCCCCGTCGGCCAAATCAGCCAAGGTCGCGAGCGTCAGGTATGGGTACACCGCTTCTGCACCGTAGCCGCCGAGTAAGGCAAAGTGGTGCGTTTCACGCGCCGAGCCAGTTTCAACCACCAAACCGGTGCTAGTACGCAGGCCGCGTTTCACCAGATGCTGATGCACCGCAGAAGTCGCCAGCAGCGCAGGGATCGCCACGTGTTCAGCGTCCATTTTGCGATCTGACACTATCAGGATATTTGCGCCGGATTTCACGGCATCTTCTGCTTCAGCCACGAGCGAGGCCAAACGCGCTTCAACGCCGTTTTTGCCCCACGCCGCTGGGTAACAAATATCGAGTTCGTGCGAGTAGAACTTACCGCTGGTGTATTGGCCGATATTGCGGATTTTTTCGAACTGCTTAGTGCTTAAAATTGGCTGCGCCACTTCCAGACGAATTGGTGGGTTGATATCGGTCGTGCCGAGCAGGTTCGGTTTCGGGCCGATGAAGGACACCAGCGACATCACCATATCTTCGCGAATCGGGTCGATTGGCGGATTGGTCACCTGCGCGAACAACTGCTTAAAGTAGTTGTATAGCGGCTTGTCTTTGCGCGACAGCACGGTCAACGACGCGTCGTTGCCCATCGAGCCGGTGGGCTCTTCGCCACTCTTGGCCATTGGCTCAAGAATAAATTTGATGTCTTCTTGCGTGTAGCCAAACGCTTGCTGCAAATCGAGCAAATTACTTGCTGGTTGCGCGCTAGCGACATCTTCAGATTCGATATCGTCGAGCTTAACGCGAATTTTCTCAATCCATTCGCGGTAGGGCTTAGCATTCGAGAGGCTGTCTTTCAGCTCTTTGTCGTCAATAATCCGGCCTTGTTCCAAGTCGATCAGGAACATTTTGCCCGGTTGTAGGCGCCATTTTTTATTGATGCGATCTTCTGAAATGGGCAATACGCCAGATTCAGATGCCATCACGACCAGATCGTCGTTCGTGACGAGATAACGTGCTGGACGCAGGCCATTACGGTCGAGCGTCGCGCCGATCTGGCGACCATCGGTGAACGCCACGGCGGCTGGGCCATCCCATGGCTCCATCATTGCAGCGTGGTATTCGTAGAAGGCGCGACGTTTTTCGTCCATTTCGCCGTTCTTTTCCCACGCTTCAGGGATCATCATCATCATCGCTTGCGCGAGTGAATAACCTCCCATCACCAACAATTCGAGCGCATTATCAAATGATGCCGAGTCAGACTGATTTGGATAAATCAGCGGCCAGATTTTATCGATATCTTTGCCGAGCACAGGCGAGCTAATCGCTTTCTCACGGGCACGAATCCAGTTCACATTGCCGCGCAGTGTATTGATCTCGCCGTTGTGTGCGATATAGCGGAATGGATGCGCCAAATCCCAAGTTGGGAACGTATTGGTCGAGAAGCGTTGATGCACCAAGGCCAGCGCAGAGATACAGGCAGGGTCTTGCAGATCGAGGTAGTACTCACCCACTTGATCAGCGAGCAGCAAGCCTTTGTAGTTCAGCGTACGTGCCGAGCAAGACGGAATGTAATACTCGCCGCCGTGTTTGAGTTTCAGTGCGCGAATCGCGTGCGAAGCGCGTTTGCGGATAATGTAGAGTTTGCGCTCTAGCGCATCGGTAACGAGTACATCGTTACCGCGACCAATAAACAACTGACGAATCACTGGCTCAGTGGCTTTAATCAGCGGTGACATCGGCATTTCGCGATTCACCGGCACATCGCGCCAGCCTAAAACGACTTGCTTTTCCGCACGGGCCGCGCGCTCGATTTCTTCTTCACAGGCAGCACGGGCGGCAGGCTCTTGCGGCAGAAAACACATCGCCACGCCATAGTCGCCGACGGGCGGCAAGACAATACCCTGGGTGAGCATTTCTCTGCGCAGCAACGCATCAGGGATCTGGATTAAGATACCTGCACCATCGCCCGCCAATGCGTCAGCACCAACGGCGCCACGGTGATCGATGTTTTTTAGAATTTGTAAGCCTTGCTCGATAATGCTATGGCTTTTTTGACCTTTGATATGGGCTACAAAGCCCACACCACAGGCATCGTGTTCGTTCGCCGGGTCATACATGCCCTGCGCGTCTGGTCGCTGTTCTAACATCCGCTCGTTTCCTCTCTGCAGTCACTATGCACATCCTCGGTAGACGTGCCACTCGCAACACTATCGTCAGTAGAAAAGCAGTTTGCCAGAAAGTTGGGAAGTCAATTAGGGAAATTCACGAAAATTTAATCCAAGTCAGAGCCAATTTGCAGGAAAAGCGGCTCTGCCAGATCAATTCAGCGGATAAAAATGGCGCTCATGTCGTATAAATCATCAACACCAAGATCAGATTGCGCGTAGCTTAGACCAGCCAGTCGCGATGCGGCAGAAAATCGCTGTACAACGCTGCCTCAGGGCTACCTGCTTCGGGGTGATAATCATAGCGCCAGTTAGCCACCGGGGGCATCGACATCAGGATAGATTCGGTACGCCCGCCCGATTGCAGACCAAACAGTGTTCCGCGGTCCCACACCAGATTAAATTCGACGTAACGGCCACGGCGGTAAGCCTGCCAATCGCGTTCGCGCTCGCCGTATTCACAATCGCGCCGACGCTCAACAATCGGCGTATAGGCTTTTAAAAATGCATCGCCCACCGACTGCATCATCGCGAGCGAGCCATCAAAACCCAACTCAGAAAAATCGTCAAAGAAAATACCGCCCACACCCCGTGCTTCATTGCGATGCTTGAGGAAGAAATATTTATCGCACCAATCTTTGAATTTCGGGTACAGCTCGTCACCAAACGGCTCGAGTGCGTCTTTGCAGCTTTGATGGAAATGTTTCGCATCTTCTACGTGACCGTAATATGGGGTTAAATCCATACCACCACCAAACCAAAACACCGGTTCAGCATCACTGCCTTCAGCAGGCTTGGCGATGAAAAAGCGCACATTCATATGCACGGTTGGGATATAGGGATTGCGCGGGTGCAGCACCAGTGACACCCCCATCGCTTCCCACGCGCGGCCCGCCAATTCAGGGCGATGCGCGCTGGCCGATGGCGGCAGTTGTGCACCCATCACATGCGAGAAATTCACTCCACCACGCTCAAATAGATTGCCGCCTTCGATTAAACGACTAATCCCACCGCCGCCTTCGGGGCGATTCCAGCTATCGGTGCGAAAGCACTGGCCATCCAGATTTTCCAGCGTGGCCACAATGTTTTGCTGCAAGGTCAGCAAATAGTCTTTCACGGCAGTGATATTCATAGCGTCATCCTAGGCAACAAGCAAAGTGGCTGCATCATACCTGCCGCCTCGTTTGCGCTCCAGCCTTGTGCTGTTGTACAAAAAAATGAAGCCCCGTATCGCTCGCAAATCAAACCCCGATTTAGCCCGCATCACCATACCATGCTTAGTATTTTGAATACCCCTTCTTTCTGATTGCCTATTTTTTAGTCAGACGGTACAATCCGCGCCTTCCCTGATTTCCCTGTGAATAGCGCCCGATAAATCGGCCCGAAAGATGCTTCTTTCCTGACGTTTTGTTGTGCACCCCGACTATGCAAATTGGCCCCTATCAGCTCAAAAATAATCTGATCGTCGCGCCGATGGCGGGGGTGACAGATAAGCCATTTCGCCAGCTTTGCAAAAAGTTTGGCGCGGGTCATGCTGTTTCGGAAATGATCACCAGCGATCAATCACTGCGTGCGGCAAAAAAATCACTCAATCGCGCCAATTTTGACGGCGAACTCGCGCCGATTTCGGCGCAAATTGCGGGCTCTGATCCCGCTGCGCTCGCTGAAGCCGCGCGCTACCAAGTCGCCAATGGCGCGCAGATTATCGACATCAATATGGGCTGCCCAGTCAAAAAGGTCTGCAATAAGCTCGCCGGCTCGGCGCTATTGCAAGATGAAAAGCTGGTGGGCGAAATTCTCGACGCTGTAGTCGATGCGGTTGAAGTCCCCGTTACACTCAAAACGCGGCTTGGCTTTGCCAATGGCGCTGAAAATATCATCCGTGTCGCCCAACGTGCCGAGCAAGCTGGCATTGCCGCGCTGGCGATTCATGGCCGCACACGCGAAGACATGTACAACGGCAACGCGCGCTATGAGCTCATTCGCGCCGTCAAAAATACAATTTCAATTCCGGTGATCGCCAACGGCGACATCGATAGCCCGCAAAAAGCGGCGCATGTCCTCAGCACCACCGGTGCAGACGCCATTATGATCGGCCGCGCAGCGCAAGGCCGCCCGTGGATTTTCCGCGAAATTTCGCACTACCTTGCCACGGGTGAAGAACTCCCCGCGCCGCAAGTCACTGAAATTCGCGATGTACTCCTTGGGCACTTAGACGATTTATATGCCTTTTACGGTGAATACTCGGGCTGTCGCATCGCCCGCAAGCATATCGCTTGGTACACCAAAGGCCTACACGGCAGTAATGAATTTCGGCAGGCGATGTATGCCGAGGACAGCACCGCGGGGCAAGCGGCTTTTACCCGCCAGTTTTTTGACCATTTGCTGCAGTTTGGTGACCGATTGCAATACAACTCAGATTTGCAACATCAAGGCGCGCTCAACGCGCAATAAAAACAAAAATAGGAAGTTTTATGAATGCATCCACCGATGTGATTGCAATCGCGATTAAAGAATCGCTGGCGCAATACTTCAACGATCTTGATGGCGAACCACCTAGCGCCCTGTACGACATGGTACTAGGCCGCATGGAAAAGCCATTATTGATCGAAGTACTGGAACGGGTTGGGGGTAATCAAACCCAAGCCGCAGAAATGCTGGGCATTAACCGCAATACCCTGCGCAAAAAATTACAGACCTACGATTTACTTTAATTAGTAAATCGCCTTTTTTAAGTAGTTTGATCTTTTTAGGAAAGACGATGAGCAAAATCACTCGTGCGCTAATTAGCGTATCTGACAAAACTGGTGTTCTTGAATTTGCCCAAGCGCTGGCTGCGCAAGGCGTTGAAATTCTCTCAACGGGCGGTACCGCTAAATTGTTCGCCGACAACGGCGTTCCGGTAATCGAAGTGGCAGATTACACTGGCTTTCCTGAAATGCTCGACGGCCGCGTAAAAACGCTGCACCCAAAAATCCACGGCGGCATCTTGGGCCGTCGCGATTTGGACAGCCACGTTGACACGATGAAAGAGCACGGCATCGGCAATATCGATTTGGTGTGCGTGAACTTGTACCCATTCGAAGCGACCATCGCCAAGCCAAACTGCAGCTACGAAGATGCAATCGAAAACATCGACATCGGCGGCCCAGCGATGGTGCGCTCAGCTGCGAAAAACCACGCTCACGTCGCCATCGTCACTGACGCAGCCGACTACAGCGATTTGATCGCTGAAATGCAAGCCAACGACGGTGCTCTGACTTTGGCAACGCGCAAAAACTTGGCGAAAAAAGCCTTCAGCCACACTGCGGCTTACGATGGCGCGATTTCTAACTACCTAACTGCTTTGACTGCCGACGGCGAAAAAGCGGCTTACCCAACCCGCCTGAACTTGCAGTTCGAAAAAGTGCAAGACATGCGTTACGGCGAAAACCCACACCAATCGGCTGCGTTCTACCGCGACCTTGACCCAGCAGCGGGCAGCTTGGCGAACTACAAGCAATACCAAGGCAAAGAGCTGTCATACAACAACATCGCCGACTCGGATGCCGCGTGGGAATGCGTGAAGCAATTTGAAGAGCCAGCCTGTGTAATCGTAAAACACGCCAACCCATGTGGCGTGGCAGTTGCGAAAGATTTGTATACCGCGTATCGCACCGCCTTCACCACCGACACCACCAGCGCTTTCGGCGGCATTATTGCGTTTAACAAGGTTGTTGACGTTGACACACTTGAAGCTGTTTCGGCGCAGTTCCTCGAAGTACTGATTGCGCCGGGCTACACACCAGAAGCGCTGGCACTCGTGGCGAAAAAACAAAACGTGCGCGTACTCGAAGTGGCCATCGAAAGCGGCGAAAACCGTTTCGATCTGAAACGTGTTGGCGGTGGTTTGCTGGTACAAACCCCAGACGTTCACGCTTTGACTTTGGCCGACTTGAAAGTCGTGACCAAACTGCACCCGAACGATCAGCAATTGAAAGACCTGCTGTTCGCGTGGAACGTGGCGAAATTCGTTAAATCAAACGCGATTGTATTCTGCGGTAAAGGCCAAACGCTCGGCATTGGCGCGGGCCAAATGAGCCGTGTGGATTCAACCAAAATCGCCGCGATTAAAGCTCGCAGCGCGGGTCTGGAATTGCGCGGTTCAGTCGCGGCATCAGACGCCTTCTTCCCGTTCCGTGACGGCGTGGATGTGATCGCAGAAAACGGTGTATCGGCGATTATCCAGCCAGGTGGCTCATTGCGTGATGAAGAAGTAATTGCGGCAGCAGATGAACACGGCATTGCGATGGTGATGACGGGCATTCGTCACTTCCGTCACTAAACACACGGCTGCGATGCGTCTGGACATCGTCATCTGATCGCTCGTGTACTTGATGTACACATCGCAATCCGATGCCTTGCCCATCCGACTCTCGCTCGCTAATTGATTTGCTGTTATGTGCATTCTTGGCTGCGCGCCGCGCTGGCTTTGTCGCCATGCCACTCACTCAGCAATAGCACTGCATGGAGCCCGATTCGTCGGGCTTCATATTTCACCCCGTGTCAGTTTTTACTTTGTGTCACCTGTTTCAAATGCGCCCTGTAGTAAAATAGGCGTGCCGTCATAGATGAAACCCTTAAAAACTAGATGTATATCGCTACAGCGTAATTTCAAATTGCCCTGCATCGATATACCTTTAATGGAAACTATGTATGTTCAAAAAAATGTATGCACTGTTGGCACTATGTGCCACGCTTGCCCTGCCTGCTCAAGCCGTTGATTGTGACAGTTGGGTATGGGGCTTTGATGCCGCCTGTTCGCACATCAAAGGGACGTGGAATGAAGGGACCGGCGGTCTGTATTTAACTGGCTACGCCTGGCATAACCGTTCTAAATATGATGCCGACAAAATCGATAATTTCAATGAATTTGCTTATGGTGGTGGCTTGGGCTATCACCGCCCTACCGGCAACAAAAACGAAGAAATGATCTATACCATCGCGTTTGCTGACTCACACGAAGAGCCGCAAATTCACGCCGGTTATGCCTATATGTGGTATTGGGATGTCGTGGGCCCATTACGCGCGGGCGCTGGCTGGACGGGCGGGGTGTTCTTCCGCAATGCTGATTTTAATTACATGCCGATGCCATTTGTATTGCCCATGCTGGGCTTTAAGTACGATAAAACCAATTTTTATGCCACCTATATCCCTGGCGGCCGTAATAACGGCAATGTGCTGTTTCTGTTTTCCCGTTTTGATTATTAATCGTGTGCCACTGGCTTAAGCCACGACCCCGCTTTTCTGATTTGGAGTGATCGATATGAATATTTTAGTCATTGGCTCAGGTGGCCGCGAACATGCTTTGGCCTGGAAACTGGCACAATCACCACGTGCAGCCAAAGTATTCGTCGCACCAGGTAATGCGGGTACCGCACTCGACAAAAACCTCACTAACGTCAATATCACTGACATTCCTGCTTTGGTTGAATTTGCCAAGACCGAAAACATCGCGCTGACCGTCGTTGGCCCTGAAGCACCATTATCACAAGGTGTAGTAGATGCGTTCCGCGCTGCGGGTCTGAAAATCTTCGGTCCAACGCAAGCCGGCGCACAACTTGAATCATCGAAAGACTTTGCCAAAGCGTTTATGAAACGCCACGGCATTCCAACGGCCGATTACGAAACCTTTGCCGATGCAGCCAAAGCGCACGCCTACATCGACGCCAAAGGCGCGCCGATTGTGATCAAAGCCGATGGCTTGGCGGCGGGTAAAGGCGTCGTTGTGGCAATGACCTTGACCGAAGCGCATGACGCGGTTGATGCGATGTTGTCCGATAACAAGCTCGGCGACGCTGGTGCGCGCGTGGTGATTGAAGAATTTCTGACCGGCGAAGAAGCCAGTTTCATCGTCATGGTCGACGGTAAAAACGTGTTGGCGATGGCCTCTAGCCAAGACCACAAACGCTTACTTGATGCTGACGAAGGCCCGAACACCGGGGGTATGGGCGCGTACAGCCCAGCACCAGTGGTTACGCCAGAGATACATGCCAGAGCATTGCGTGAAGTCATTATCCCGACCGTGCAAGGTATGGCCAAAGACGGCATCACTTACACCGGCTTTTTATACGCCGGCTTGATGGTCTCGGAAGACGGCTCACTGAAAACACTGGAATTTAACTGCCGTTTTGGCGACCCAGAAACCCAGCCGATTATGCTGCGTCTGAAATCTGATTTCGTCACGCTGATCGAACACGGCGTGAACGGCACGCTTGATCAAGTGGAATGCGAATGGGATCGTCGCGTAGCACTAGGCATTGTACTGGCGGCAGCTAATTACCCAGAAACCCCACGCAAAGGCGACGTGATTACTGGCCTGCCGGGCGAACTGGAAGACGGTCATGTATTCCACGCGGGCACGGCACTGAATGCAGATGGCCAGCCAGTTACCAGCGGCGGCCGCGTACTGTGTGTGACGGCATTTGGCGATAGCTATAAAATCGCCCAAAAACGAGCATATGAGATTCTGGATGGCATCCATTTTGATGGTATGCAATACCGGAGCGATATCGCGTGGCGTGCCATTAATCGCAAATAACATCGCAGCTCAGGGTAAATTCAAACAAGCGGCTTCGGCCGCTTTTTTTATATGGCCCCGCCAAGTGATCAAATTAAAGATTGTTAATCCAGATCAAATGGGTAATAAATAGGATTGATTTTCACTACCGCGAGGGGGATGATTTGCAGACTTAATGCAAATCAGTCTCGTTAATCATGAATTTAGCTCAAACGCCTCTCGGCCAAATGGTACGAGTCAATGCTCTTCATCTACCAGCAGAATTAGCACAACGCCTCGCCGCCTTGGGCTTACGTCTAGAAAGTGAAGTCACGGTACTACGCCGTGGCTGGCTTGGTGGGCCTTTGCAATTGCGCGTAGGCGGCACCGAGCTAATGCTACGCCGCGATGCAGCCCAAGGTATTGAAGTGACCGTATTACCCAGCATGGCACTTAACGAATCGAGCGTGGCTGAGGTTGCGGCATGAAACGTATCGCCTTGGTTGGCATGCCTAATACCGGCAAATCTACATTATTCAATCGTCTGACGGGTGGCACGACGCGGGTTGCCAATTGGCCGGGACTCACCGTTGAGCTGGCATCGAGCCGCATTTTGCTTGGCGCCAATATGGTTCAGGTGTTTGACCTACCCGGTATCTATGATCTGACCGGTGGCGCCGAAGATGAGCAAGTCGCACAACGCTTTTTAAGCGAGGCCAAACTTGATGCCGTCGTATTGGTACTCAATGCCTGCCAACTTGATCGCCAATTGGCTTTGGCATTACAGTTAAAAGCACTGGGCGCACCGTTAGTGTTATGCCTGAATATGCTCGACGAAGCCAAACGTGCAGGCATTAGCGTGGATGTGGCCGCACTCAGCGAAGCTTTAGCGGCCCCCGTACAATTAGTCAGTGCCAAATACGGCCAAGGGCTCCCTGAATGTAAAAAAGCGATTGAGGGTATATTCAGCCAAAGCGCGCATCAAATGGACTTTGGCAATATACCTGAGGCATCAACCCTACATCAGCAAGAAAAACACTTATTCCAGCGCTGCGTACACCAGCCCCCAACCCTCACCGAAGGCGCAACCGCCCGGCTTGATCGACTGGTACTCCATCCGTGGTTGGGTTTACCGCTATTTATCCTGATGATGTTAGCGCTATTTCAACTGACCTATGCCATCGGTACACCATTGCAGGATTACCTTGAAGCGGGCTTGGGTTGGCTAAAAGAAAGCGTACTGGTTCCCGCGACGGCGGCACTCCCCTCATTCTGGCAAGGCATTATTGTGAGCGGCCTATTTGATGGGGTAACTACGGTACTCACCTTTGCGCCTATCATTTTCTTATTTTTCTGCCTGATGGCAGTCATTGAAGACTCCGGCTATTTTGCCCGCGCCGCATTTATGATGGATGGCGTGATGAGCCGAATGGGCTTGGATGGCCGTGGCTTTGTGATGCTGATGATGGGCTTTGGCTGCAATGTTCCTGCGATTATGGGCACCCGCGTCATTCGGGATCACAAAGCACGTCTGCTCACAATGCTGACGATTCCATTTTCGCTCTGCTCCGCGCGATTGCAGATTTTCCTATTCCTGAGCGGCGCATTGTTTAGCCCCACGCAAGCACCTTGGGTGGTCTTGTCATTGTATCTGGCAAGTATTCTGATCGCCATGCTGACCGCAGTGCTGTTCAAATCAAAATTCAAATCCAATGAGCCGTTTGCGCTGGAGCTGCCACCGTATCGCCTCCCCTTGCTCAATCATATTTGGCGCCGCGGCTGGGGGGAAGCACGCGACTTTCTACGGCTAGCCACCACCATGATCGTGGTGGGCGTGGTATTAGTTTGGCTACTCACCAATTACCCCAACCCAGAGCATAGCTACGCCGAGGTGATTTCAAACTTTTTGGCACCGGTTTTGAACCCAATCGGGATTGAATCGACTTTGTCGATTGCTCTGATCTTCGGTTTTGTTGCCAAAGAAGTGGTTTTGGGGGCGCTATCAGTCATTACTGGGCACGAAGGCCAAGCGTTGGCAAGCCAGCTGGCACACACGCTTGATCCAGTTTCTGCGTACAGCTTTATGTTGTTTTCGCTGATTTACATCCCTTGCGTGTCGGCCATTGCCGCCATCAAGAAAGAATCTAAATCCAATTTGTATACTGCGTTTTCGATGACTTGGTCACTGGGTTTGGCGTGGATGGTGTCGTTCATCTTTTATCAATCAGCTCGTTTACTCGGTTTTTAACCTGCATAAATGCAAAAAGCCTCCAGCCATGACTGGGGGCTTTTCTTTGCCAAGAGCAATTTCAAACTTATTCGGCAATCAGCTCAGGCTGTGCGAGATGATGGCTATTGAGCACTTCTTCATAAAAATGCGCCATCGCGGTTTGAAAATAAGGCAGTAACCACAAAAAGCCGATCCCCAGTGTCAGCAGTGCCAGCAGTGACCACGCCAAAAAACGAAGCCCAAGACAAAACAGCTGCCAGCGATGGCCGTACATCAGCTCTTTACTACGGCCAATGGCCTGCAGCGTGTGCAATTGCGGCTCATCGTGCATCACATAAAATGTCAGCGAATAGGAAAGTGCCGCCAAAACCCCCGGAATAATCAGCAGCAGACTCCACAGCAACACTAACAAACCCACCAAAATATAGGTCAGCATTGCATTGAGAAACTGCTGAAATGCCTGACCAAACACCGCGGAATCAAAACGCTGCTCACGCACACCGCCCAAATAGAAAAAAGCAAAGCCTAATGCAATTGGCCCGCCAAGAATCAATGAAAATGCCAAATTCAAGGCTTCCGATTGCCCCGACATCGCGACAATCACTAAGTACACCAAGGTTACGATCACCGGCACCTTCCAATTATTGCGTAAACTTTCCCGTGCCCGCGTCATAATTTCTTTATTACTTGCCAAGATACTCACTGCCATATTGGTTCTCCCTTTAGCACCAGAACAGGGTAAAAATCGATCAATTTTTGACTTTAATCGCAATGGCGTAAGATGTCATACTAAAGAAAGCATTTGTAAATTTGACGCTGCACTTCACTACCCAGCGGAGCACTGGGAGGATTCACCAAGCAATTCAGGGGTGCATGTGCAACAATTCTAAGAGTCATTCAAGTAGGAACTGCAACGATGCCTTCACCTTCATTACCTCGTATTGTGATCGTCGGCGGTGGCGCTGGCGGCTTGGAACTTGCCACCAAGTTGGGCCGCGAGCTGGGCGGCAAAAAGCGCGCGCAAATTATTCTGGTTGATGGCTCGCCAACCCACATCTGGAAGCCATTACTGCATGAGGTGGCGACTGGCGCGCTCAATACAGGGGAAGATGAAGTCAATTATTTTGGCCACGCCTATCGCAATGGCTACCAATTTGAATTTGGCTGGATGCAAGGCGTTGATCGGGCGCGTAAAACCATCACATTAGCCGCGGTACGCGATGCACAGGGCGAAATACTGACGGGCGAGCGCGAAATTGCATATGACACTTTGGTGCTGGCACTGGGCGCGATTGCCAATGATTTTGGCACCCCAGGTGCGCAAGCGCATTGTATGTTTCTGAATACCCCAACCGATGCTGAAAAATTGCGCCGCAAGATTTTGGATTTATCGTTTGCGGTAGGGGCAACCGGTCACGGAGCCAGCAAGCTCACCATCGGCATTGTTGGCGGTGGCGCAACCGGTGTAGAGCTGGCTGCCGAAATCGATCATACCATTCGTGAAATGCATAATTACGGTGCCAATCTAAGCCCTGCCCAACTGGAAATCACCATTATTGAAGGCGCGCCAAGGATCTTATCGGGAGCTCCTGAATCGCTATCCCAATACGCCACAGAAGCACTGGCCCAGCGTGGGATTATGGTTGCGTGCAATAGCCGCGTTGCCGCCGTCACCGAAACCGGTTTTCAACTGGGCGACGGCCAACAGCTTGATGCCATGATTCGCGTGTGGGCTGCTGGTGTCAAAGCGGCGGATTGGCTCTCGACCCTAGGCTTGGCCACCAATCGTAACAATCAAATTGAGGTCACTACTTGCCTGCAAACGCAAACAGACCCGAGTGTCTTTGCCATAGGCGATTGCGCGGCAGCCCCTAATGGCGAGGGCGGCCCACAACTCGCTGCGACCGCCCAAGTGGCGCATCAACAAGCCAGCTGGCTTGCCGATGCGTTGATCAAGAAACTCAATGGGCGTGAAATCACCCCCTTTGTATTTAAGCCGCAAGGCATGATGGTTTCGCTGGGCAAACACACCGCGGTTGGCAGCTTGGCGGCCATTGTTGGTCCACAGCGCAATTATTATGTGGAAGGTCGTGGTGCCAAACTGATTTATGCTTCGCTTTATCGGCTACATCAGGCCGCTGTCCACGGCTGGGTGCTGGCTGGACTCTTATGGATTGGCGACAAATTGCGCCGCGTCGCCAGACCCACTTTGAAACTGCACTAATCCCAAAGAGCTAGTAGGTCAGACTTTACCGCGACACTCCGCACCTGCATGCACTTTTCAGGTTAAAATAGCGCTCTTTTGCGTTCAATTTGCTTTGCCAAAGGGAAAGCAAATTCAATCTTGCTGCGGTTATTTAGCGAAATGAATCTTGTCGTCTTAGGGCTTAACTACCAGACTGCGCCAGTCGCAGTACGGGAGCGGCTTGCCTTTAATCCTGACGAGATGAATTCCGCACTGGCAGAATTAGTCGGTCTGAAAGGGGTATTTGAAGCGGCGATTGTCTCCACCTGTAATCGCACCGAGCTGTATTGTCACGCCCGCGATCTAGATGCTGTCAAGTATTGGCTGGCAGAAAACAGGCAGCAAGACCTGCAAAGTATTACTCCCCACCTGTATGCATATCAAGGAACTGAAGCGGCACGCCATGCCTATCGAGTTGCCTGTGGTTTGGATTCCATGGTGGTGGGAGAAACTCAGATTCTGGGCCAGCTCAAAGACGCCGAACGTGCAGCTCGGGATGCGGGCACGATGGGTACGTTACTCAATGGCGTTTTCCAACGGGCCTTCTCAACGGCCAAGGATGTGCGCACGCAAACCAAAATCGGTGCGGCATCAGTTTCAATGGCAGCAGCCTCAGTTCGTTTAGCCGAGCGCATTTTCCCGACGATTGCCGAATGCAAAGTATTATTCATCGGCGCAGGCGAGATGATTGAGCTCTGCGCCACCCATTTTGCGGCGCAGTCTCCCTGTAAGATGGCGGTGGCCAATCGCACATTGGAACGGGGGCAACAGTTGGCCAATGAGCTCGGCGGGGAAGCGATGCTACTCACCGACTTACCCGAGCGGATTCACGAATTTGACGTGGTTGTCACCTCAACTGCCGCACCTTTACCGATTGTGGGGAAAGGGATGATCGAGCGAGCCATCAAGCAGCGCCGCCATCGCCCCATGTTTATTGTTGATCTAGCCGTACCGCGCGACGTAGAAAGCGAAGTGGGTGAATTGGCCGATGCCTACCTTTATACGGTGGATGATTTAGCGCAGGTGGTACAACAAGGCATGGCCTCGCGTAGTGCGGAGGTCACCAGCGCCGAAGCCATGGTCAATGAGAAGGTGAAAGAATTCAATACGTGGCTTGCCAGCCGGGCCATGGTGCCAACCATTCGTGATCTGCGTGATCATGCCGACCGGATTGTGCGCGGCGAAGTGCAGCGTGCCCAGAAAAAACTCGCCAATGGCCAAGACCCGCAATTGGTCATCGAGCAACTAGCCCAGCAGATGAGTAATAAATTTCTGCACGCCCCACTCTCTGCGCTCAATACCGCGCAAGCCGATGAACAAGAAGCGCTGGTCAATCTAGTACGCCGCCTGTACCGACTACAAGATATTCATTAGCGGCGCCCGCCGACTGCTGTTTACCCCATTCGCACTATTTAGCAACTTTGCTTGATTGAAGTTGATTGCCTTTGGCAATCACTGATCTGGAAAAACCATGAAACCCTCAATTATCGCCAAACTGGCACAATTAGCCGATCGACTGGAAGAAGTGGGTGGCTTGCTGGCTTCGGAAGAAGCTACGCGCGATATGGATCAATATCGCAAACTTAATCGTGAATTTAGCGAATTAACCCCTGTTGTCGAGCTATGGCACGAATTTAATCGCATTAATGCCGATCTGGCCGATGCCGAAGAAATGCTGTCTGACCCTGAAATGGCCGATATGGCCGCGGAGGAAATCAAAGACGGTAAAGTACGGCTTGAGCAACTCGATCTGGATCTGCAAAAAGCCTTGCTGCCAAAAGATCAAAACGACGAGCGCAATATCTTTCTGGAGATTCGTGCCGGTACCGGTGGCGATGAGTCGGCCCTGTTTGCCGCTGATTTATTCCGCATGTACAGCCGCTACGCCGAACGCAATCGCTGGCAAGTGGAAATCATGTCGGCCAATGAGTCCGATCTGGGCGGCTACAAAGAGATCATCGCGCGCATTGTCGGCTTGGGCGCGTATTCCAAGCTGAAATTCGAATCGGGCGGCCACCGGGTACAACGTGTTCCTGCCACCGAAACGCAGGGCCGGATTCACACCTCAGCATGTACCGTGGCAGTGATGCCGGAAGCGGATGAGCTGGAAGAAGTGAATATCAACCCCGCTGATTTGCGGATTGATACCTTCCGCGCCAGCGGCGCTGGTGGTCAGCACATTAATAAAACCGACTCTGCGGTACGCGTCGTGCACATTCCAACCGGCATTATCGTGGAATGTCAGGATGACCGCTCGCAACACAAAAACAAGGCGCGTGCTTTAGCGGTTCTATCGGCGCGCATTAAAGATGCTCAACTGCGCGAGATTCAAAGCAAAGAAGCGGCTGAGCGTAAATCGCTGATTGGCTCGGGTGATCGCTCCGAGCGCATCCGTACCTACAACTTCCCGCAAGGGCGAATGACCGATCACCGGATTAATCTTACACTCTACAAGCTCGATTACATCATGGACGGCGATTTGACTGAGCTAACGCAAGCCTTGATTAATGAGCACCAAACCGAATTACTCGCACAACTAGGTGACGCCTAAGATGCTAGGTATCTATCCATAAGCTACTATTAGCCTAGTAAAAATAAATATACCCCTGCCTAAGTTACAATTTAGCAGGGGTCTTTTTATTTAAAAAAGCACCATACTCGCGCCGCAAATAGGCACTCACCGCCAGTGCGCCCCAAGACTCATACTGCTCCAATGCCAAATTGAGCATCTGCCGCGCGTGATGAAACTGCTGCAGGCCTAATAAAAACCGCCCGTAGTACAAAGCGGCCAAGCCGTATTCATGGTGATGCTGATGTTCACGTGCCGACTCGATCGCGCTCAGATAAAAATGCTGCGCAGCTTCATCATCCTGCTCTGCCTTTGCCCACTCGGCCTGTAGCAATGCCGATTTGCAGGCAAATAAGCTCGGGTTCTGCTCCGCCCAGCGCTGATGCCGGGCAATTGCTTTTTGCATTTTTCGCCGTGCCCACCAACTGCGTTTAAGCGGTACCACGCAGGCACTTAATGCGGACAAATGCTCAAACAAGGCTGCAATTACCGTTCCTTTTGCAGATTGCGCATATTGACTCGCCTGCTCCAAGGCTGCTTTGCTGGCCTCTGGCGCGCAGCAGAAAGTGGCCAGATAGGCCTGACTCAGATAAAAATTAAATACATTGATCGCATCGTTTCGCTCGATCAGCTCGCCAAGCGTACTTTGCTGGATAAATGCACCTAAACCTTCCCAGGGCGGCAAATTGCTCAGATGGACTGCATTATGCAAAAACTGACGGAACGCACCCGACATCGGTAATAAATGCTGTTGCCGGGTATGCCGCAAATCTTCATCGATTTTGGCGGCTTCTTTCTCTAAATGCAGCAAAGGGCTGCCATTTAAAATGGAATGCCCCAGATAAAACATATTGGCATAGCCGGCAAATTCAAAATCGCCATGCAGGTAAGCGTTATGTTGCCAGCGCCAAACCTCCGGCAAGAGCTGCTGTAAATTACAGCGCCAAGGCTGAATAAATCCCAAATCCAGAATAGGCACGCGGTGGCGCTGCCGATCGTTGGGATAGGTCTGCGCCAAAACATGGGCCTGTTGCGCCACTTCAAAAGCCGCATCTAGCCTGCCCACCGCACTGAGCAATAAGGCAGCACCCATTTTCGCGCCTGATGTGGCAGGGCTAAAACCGTGGCGATGCGTTAAGCTTAACTGCTTCAGTGTTAATGCTGCCAGCAAGCGCGGCCGAGAGAATAGGCAGGGGCCAAATAAATCGGCCAGCGTCTCTTGTGCGGCATTAATTTGCACTGACTCACAGCTTTGCAACCTAGCTTTGCGGGTGTACCGATAAAACAACCATTGCAAGAACACATAGGCCAACTGCCAGCGATCACCTCGCATAGCGATAGGCACGTTTAAAGCGTCGAGGGCAATTTCTGCAGCCACAAACGCCCGTTGATAATCGGATGCAAGTAGCGCCAAACGCAAATGGGTGGCCGCTAATAAGTACACCACGCGCTGACTGGCTTGCTCGGGCACGCTGCGCTGCAAAGCATGCAAGTCGGTAAGCTGGGTTGATTCCTGCAGGGTGGCGCACCACGCGGCAACAATACGCTCGCTTAACTCGGGGTACTCGCGCCAGACTGTTTCACCCAGCAGCGCCAGTAATTGCTCCAAAATTTGCCCGGCATGCAAAGGGCTGCCCTGTTGAAAAACTTGCGTGGCGATTTGCAACGATTGCTCGGCAAATTTCACCCGTTCTGCCAGCGAAAAAATCGCGCCCGCTTGCTGTGCATGGCGTAAGGCCTGCAACGCAAAATTGGGAAACTTCATCATGCGTTGCGCTAAGCGCGCGTGTAATTCGGCCTCGGTTTGAAATTCAAAGGTATGCTGCGCCAAGCGTAATAAATGCGGATGCACAAAGCGCCAAATATCGCCCGAGATAACCTCGACCAGCCCTTGCTGCTGGGCCAGCAATAAATGCTCTTGCACTGCGCTGATGGGCAAATAATCATGCAATAGCCGCGCATCAAACTCCATGCCGATCAAGCTGGCGCTTTGCAAAATTTCGACCCCGGTTTCGGGCAAGGCACTCAACTGTTCCCGGAAAAAGGACTCGGCCTCGGGGGTACGCAATTGCAATGAAATCTGTTGCAGCCGTTGAGGCCATTGTTCTTCGGGTACATTACCCAGCAAGTCATGTGCGGCAAGGCTATCGAGTAAAAAGCGGCACAGTTGCAGATTGCCCTGACACGTTTGCTGCAAAAAAGGCGCAATTTCTGCCGCTAGCCGGGGGTTGAGCTGCTGATCTTCGATCAGCCAGTTGACGGTATCGCGTACGCTAAAGGGCGCCAGCGGGAATAACTGGCAATGCGCTTGCGTTTTCCAGCGTACAACGGCGTTATGTTGCTCATTTCGCACGCATAGCAACAGCATCAAATATGGCGTAACGCGATGCTCGATCAAATAATCCAGAATCGCCAACGCATCCTGATCCAACAAATCAACATCGTCGATAATCCACACCAGTGGTTTGAGTTGCTGACTGGCATAAGCCAGCAATTGCCCTACCAGCAGTTGCAAATGTCGCGCTAACGATAAATCCACTTCGGTCGCTTCATGAACAATCAAACCAAGGCGGCGCGATAAATCAAACAATGCGTCTTGCCCGCTCAGACTGGGGTCGCTCAAATGTTTGCTTAATGGCTGGCTCAACTGACTGAGGCCCAATAACAAACTATCGAGTGGATTACTCCAATTGAGCGATTCAATCCGACTCTCAATCAGCATCCCGCCACGCTGGCGCACAAACGGCAGCAAATCATGTGCTTGCTGGGTTTTACCCGACCCAGGCTCCCCCATCAACACCGCCACTTTGCAACCACCCGCAGAGGTTTCAGCCAGCGCAAAGCGCAGCTCATTGCTCACCATACGGCGATCTAGCGTAGGTATTTGCGATGAATTAGACGGAGCCTCAGTGGTGAAAACAGCAAACGGGGATGCGGATGGCAAAATGGTACGGTCTCAAATAATTTTTCCGATTGTGGCTGATTTAAGGTGATATTTCTATGTTCTAAGCCAAAAGCAGCATAAACACGACGCCCAAACCCGCAGAGTGGAAACACCTTTGATATAATTACCGGTTTTGGCCTTGGCGCAACGGTTGATAATGGCGATGAACGTTTTTTACGAGGAAGATGGCAGCTTTAAAGTCGCCAGTATCAATGATGAGCAAGCAGCCAGCATGCAGGTCGAGGACGCGCGTGGTAAACGCAGCAAAATCAAAACCGCTAATGTGCTACTGCGCTTTGATCGCATCAGCCTCGACGATTTTTTCAAATCGGCCCAGAGTCTCGCCGCCGAAGTCGATGTTAATTTCCTGTGGGAATGCTGCGGGCAAGATGAATTTGGCTTTGCCGAAATCGCAGCCGAATACTTTGGCGCCAACCCCAGCCTAACCCAGCAAGCCGCCGCTGCGATCGCGCTACATACCGCGCCCATGTATTTTTATCGCAAAGGCAAAGGTCGCTATAAAGCCGCGCCCGAAGAAAACCTGAAAGCGGCGATTGCCGGGCTAGAGCGCAAAGCACGTGAAGCCGAGCAAATGGCCGCATGGGAAGCCGATCTTTTAGCAGGTATCTTGCCGCAAGCCTTGCAGGAAAAGATCTCCAGACTAATACATCGCCCTGATAAAAACAGCCTCGAATACAAAGCACTAGCGCAAGCGGCTGAAAGTGCGCAAACCTCAACGCTGCGCTTGCTAGAAAAAGTGGGCGCAATTCCCGATGTGGCGCAATATCATCTCGACGGCTTTTTGGCTGAGCATTTCCCCAAAAGTCGCGGTTTTCCAGCCACCGAGCCAGTGTTTGCGCCTGAAGATTTACCCGTTGCCGACGTACAAGCGTTCTCGATTGACGACGCAACCACAACCGAAATTGATGACGCGTTCAGCTTGAAAAAATTGCCGAACGGCAACTGGCAAGTCGGTATTCACATCGCCGCACCAGTACTCGGTATTTTGCCAGGCTCTACGCTCGATCAAGTCGTACTTGATCGCCTGTCGACCGTATATTTCCCCGGCGACAAAATCACCATGCTGCCGGATGACGCCGTCGAAGTATTCACGCTGCAAGAAGGCGCGGCGCGCCCTGCGGTGTCGATGTATCTGGAAGTTTCACTTGGCTATGACATCATCAGCCACCACTCGGTGATCGAGCGCGTGCCCGTGGTGGCCAATCTGCGCCACCATGACATTGAACCCTATTTCAATGAAGAAACCGTCGGCAAGGAGGGTGAAGACTACCCGTGGAAAGCCGAGCTGACGCTGCTGTGGAATTTGGCGGGTGCGCTCGAAGGCCGTCGCGGCAAAGCCGATCAGCCGCAGCAACAACGCCTGGATTACAGTTTCTATATCGACCGCATTGAGGGCCAGCCAGAGCGCGTGCGCATTGTGCCGCGCAAACGCGGCGCGCCAATGGATAAGCTGGTCGCCGAGCTGATGATTTTGGTCAACAGCCTGTGGGGAGCGAATCTACGCGATGCGCAAATCGCTGGCATTTACCGCTCGCAAGGCGGTGGTCGCGTCAAGCTATCAACGCAACCGACAGCCCATGCTGGCCTTGGCGTTGATTGCTATATGTGGTCGAGCTCGCCGCTGCGCCGCGCGGTCGATTTCATCAATCAGCAACAACTGGTTGCGATGATTCGTAATGAAAAACCGCGCTATCAGAAAAATGACGCCGAGCTATTCACCGCGATTTCGTCATTTGATGCCGCCTATGCCGCTTATGCTGACTTTCAGGACAAAATGGAGCGCTATTGGTGCATCCGTTATCTAGAACAAGAGAATATGCGTGAATTCACCGCGCAAGTGATCAAGGAAAATCTGGTGCGCGTAGATGGCATGCCTCTGGTCTTGCGTGTGGGCGGCCTGCCTGAACTACCGGCAGGCATGACAGTCTCACTCCAATTGATCAAGGTTGATTACCTCGAGCTGGCCGTCGAAGCTCGAATCGCCACCATTTAAAATGTAATGTAGGTCGGGTTAGCGCAACCCGACATTCAGCAGGCCAGCCTGCGATGAAGGACCGCCCCATGCAGCCAAACCGCCGTCTTAATGAATTTTTACCGTTGAAATTTGCCAACGGCCAGGAAATTAAGCAGTTTTCAAAGCCCTGCGTCGCGTGCGGCACAATGCTGCACGCTAAAGATATGCATGGCGTGGCGCGCTTGGTCGAAGACCATATTGCGATTGCCGCCAAAGCCCATTGTCATGCATGTGGCGCAGATTTTGGCGTAGCTTGCGTTATTAACTCGCAAAAACAAGTCAAACGCGTGGTCTTACCGCGCTTCTTGTTTAGCCTGTATCTGCGCAACTTACCTTTACAAAACCGTGAAACTGCACCGCAGGCCCAAGTACGCCACCTGCCGCTACCGGAAGAGCGCGATGCACGGGAAGACGCAGCCGCACTTGCCCGTATGATGCCGCCAGTAAGCGGTGTTCAACCCAAAGAAATCGTTCGCGCCGAAGAAACACTGGGCCGCTTTCAGGAAAAACCGATTCCTGCCTGGTTGATACTTGATGGTGCGCGCTTTGAATTTGACCGTATTGCGCCAGATGCACGAATTAAAGAAGGTGAATATTTACTAGACGGTTGTTTGATTTATCGCGCCAGTTAGCGCACTTTAAGCTTGGCTTTTTGATTCAAAGTCTTATAATCGCGCCTATCTTTTGGGTCAGGCCCCGCGCGGGAGAACACCATGCAACGTAATATGCTCAAATCTAAACTGCATCGCGTGACAGCAACGCATGCTGAACTGCACTACGAAGGCTCATGTGCGATTGATGAAAATTTGCTCGAAGCGGCCAATATTCGCGAATACGAAGCGATCGACATCTGGAACATCAATAATGGTGCGCGTTTTTCAACTTACGCGATCAAAGGCCAGCGCGGCTCAGGCATTATTTCAGTGAATGGTTCTGCGGCACGTCATGCGCAAGTGGGCGATTTATTGATTATCGCGACCTTTGCTGACTACAGCGAAGAAGAGTTGAAGAACCACAAGCCTTCACTGGTGTATGTTGATAGCAACAATCAGATTACTCACAGCAAAAATGCGATCGCAACCCAAGAACTGTGACCTATCTACCGCTTATCGAAAAACCCGCTTTCTAGCGGGTTTTTTATTGCTTAAACAAAACGAAAGACGAATTCAAACAATTGATTTAATGCTAAATTTTTTGCTTGCGAATTAACCCAACTCAGCCCATGGAGTGAAGCACTTAACTCCGGATTTGCCCACACATCATACTTTCCTAATATTTCTGCTACATTCGCGCTCTACCATGACAACAGCATCGAACTTACGGTGCCAATAAAAAGCTCTGGAGGAGCAATGCATTTCCTAAAACGCTTTAGCCTAATGAGCGCCATTGTTGCTCAAGCTACCCTTATCAGCCCCGCCATTGCTGCCAGCGAATGGAATAGCAGCACCATTTATGCGGAACCTGGCACCGTCGTTAGCTACCAAGGTAATCAATACCAAAACAATTGGTGGACTCGGGGTGAAATTCCAGGACAAACCGGCCCATGGGGTGTTTGGACTAAAGTAGGCAGTGCGAGTAGCACAGCGCCAAGCGCAAAGCCAACAGTGACACCAAGCAACACCGCGACCAGTAAACCAAACAATACAGCGCCCAGCATTACGACCACCCCGCTCGTGAGCAGCGCACCAAATTCAGTTGCGGCTTGGGATGCCAACACCACCTACGCCAACAAAGGCCAGCTGGTAAGTTATCAGGGGCAGGTATATCGCAATGAGTGGTGGACCAAGGGTGATAATCCAGTGCAAGCGGGAGCTTATGGCGTTTGGCGCATCGTCGGTTCAGCCCTGCCCACGAATGCTCCAACTACTGCGCCCACCAACACGCCACTCATCACCCCGAGCGCAACCCCCACCGTCAAACCGATCGCTACCCCGACAGTAGTGCCCACGGTGAAGCCCATTGTGACACCAACGGCTACCTCAACGGTTAAACCAACCGCCGCGCCAACGGCCACACCGACTGCTAGCCCAGCCCCAACGGCAACGCCGACCGTAGCGCCAACTGCAACGCCCAAACCAAGCCCAACGCCGGTCAGCGGTCTGATTCCTGCCCGCAGCCTCACGCTTGAGCAGCCCGGTGATGTCGGCAGCCTGCGTGCTGCGCAGCTGCGCAGCTTTAATCACACCCCGTTCCAGTCGACCGGTTATTGGGTACAGCCCGGTGATGTTTTGGTGGTGAATTATGTCTACAGTGGCAGCGCGCCGAATAAACAGCCAGAAATCTGGCTGCACAATATCGACGACGACACCTGGAATTACGACACCGCCCAGAAGATCAAACTGAATGTGGGTAGTAACACCATCGTGTCTCAAGTCAAAGCTGCCGTGTACGTGGCCGCCTTTAATACCCCGACCAATGGCGAGCTGAAGGTTGAGCTGGTCTCAGGTGGGCGCGTGATGCCACGCTTTGTGCTGGGCCAGCACACTGCCGAGCAATGGCAGCAAATGCTGCTGCAATACGGCGATGCGCCGTATGCCGAGCTGGTCAGCCGCCGCATGATGCTCACCGCCAGTATGGGCAAGATCTTGCGCCATGTGGATGACCCCGTGGCACTAATGACGCTGTGGGATGAAATCGTACGCCTAGAAGACGAGCAATACGGCATCAAACCCGGCCAAGCCTGGCCGCACAATCCAACGCCGCATCGCTTCCACTTTGTCGAGCTGGCCCCCTACGATGGCTGGATGTATTCATGGCAATACCGGATGGCCACCGCCAGCGATGATGGCGCGATTGGCACCGTGCTTAATAGCAAAAAGCTGAAAACCGATGGCTGGGGCCCATGGCATGAGCTGGGCCACCAATATCAGATGAGTACATTCACCTGGGCCGACCAGACCGAAGTAACCGTGAATCTGTCATCGGCCTATGTGCAGCGCGCGCTGGGCCAACCATCGCGCTATGAAACCCAAGGCACCTGGACCAAAACCTTTGCCTACCTGAATCAAGCCACACGTGATTTTGCGACGCAGAGCGATCTGTTTGTGCGCGCCACCATGTTCTGGCAGCTGGATCTGGCCTTTGGGCGTGATTTTTACGCCAAGCTGGGCACCAACTACCGCAATATGCCCGCCGCACAGCGCCCAAGCGGTGATGAAGCCGAGAAACAAACCTTTATCATCGAAACCAGCCGCGTCGCTGGCTACGATCTCACACCGTTCTTTACCCAGTGGGGCATTGCGGTCAGTGCCGACACGCAGACCAAACTGCGCGGCATGGCCCTCAAAACCCTGACCGACCCGATCTGGCTGAACCGCGATAGCAAAGTGCTGTACCAACCACGTTAAGGGTATCTGCCTTTAAGATACTAACAGCCTAATAAAGAGGCCAATACCCAACTGGGTATTGGCCTCTTTTCATTTTGTCTTGCCGTAGCATGCGCACAGAACTAGAGCAATTGATCCGTTTTAGCTGCCAATTCAAAGTCCAAGCGATGTAAACCACGGATTTTATGTGACCACCAATTCACCTGCAGACGCCCCCACCCCAGCAGCAATGCAGGGTGATGCCCCGCCTCCTCCGCCAGTGCCGCAACGCGATCACACATCGCCCATGCCTGAGCAAAATTACTAAACTCATACACCCGCTGCAATTGCAACACGCCATCAATGACCACCGGCGTCCAATCCGGAATCACGCGAATTAACTCGGCCAGCTCAGCATCGCTCACCTGCGGTGCACCCGCTCGACAAGCTTCACATTTTTGCTCTAATTGGGTCTGCGGCATGATTAATTCCTTTTTCCTTGAAAGCGCCGTATGGCGGCATGAACGGTAGCGGTTTGAATCGCTACCGTATCACTGATTGGTTCTGCATAGCCGCCGCCCATGGTCAGCGCAAGCGGAATACCAAATCGCAAACATGCATCGAGCACCATTTCATCACGTGCCAGTAAACCAGCCATACTCAACTGCAATTTGCCTAAACGATCACCAGCATAGGCGTCAGCTCCCGCCAGATAAATCACAAGATCAGGTTGAGCCAAACTAAATAGCTGTGGCAGCGCGCCGGCCAATTGCGTCAAGTAAGTTGCATCATCACAGCCATCGGCCAGCTCAATATCCCAATCACTGCACTGCTTATCAAACGGATAGTTATTTGCGCCATGCATTGAAAAGGTAAACAAACTTGGCTCATTAGCCAATATGCTGGCGGTGCCATTACCCTGATGTACATCCAGATCAATCACTAGCGCTCGCTGAATCAACCCTTCGGCCTGCAATAGCTTAAGTGCCACAGCGCTATCATTAAACACACAAAAGCCACTGCCATGATCAGCAAACGCATGATGCGTACCGCCAGCCAGACTAACACCACAACCTTGCGCTAACGCAGCTCGACAGGCGGCAATCGTCGCCCCCGTCGAAGCTCTGGAGCGCTGCAATAACTGAGCTGACCATGGCAAGCCCAGCACTCTTTGCTCAGCAGGGCTTAATGCACCGGTCCGCAATTTGTCTAAATAGCCCTGAGTATGGGCTACGCCTAATTCCTCATCGTTCGCACAAGGGGTATCGACGACCAGGTCTTGTGCAAATTGGGCTACCCGTTGATACAGCATGGGGTATTTACCCGTGGGGAAACGGTGCCCCTCAGGTAAAGGTAATGGAAACTGATCAGAACGATAGATTTTCATGCGGATAAAGCCTGCTCAACGAGCCTGTATCATACGTGATTTAAGTGGATTTAACGGCCTTGCCCTATATCGCGCTTCACGGTAAAAAGTGCTTGTTATTACATGCTTAGTCAGCGATAAAGCAAAATCGGGTAGACACATCGATTGGGGCATCCCATGTTCTCCAACATCCATCCTCGCGCTAATCGGCTCAGTTGGCTACTGCAAAGCTGGCTTACCCTCTGCATACTGGCTATCCATCGCGTGAGTTATGCCGAGTTCCGTCCGAGTAGTGAGCTGCCTCCAATTCGAGTTTTAACTTCGGAATTTCCACCCTACAACTACGATGAAGGCGACGGCAAAATTAGCGGCCTTGCCACTGAAGTTGTGCAGGCTGTATTGGCAGAACTACGGCTGCGTGCGGTACCAGAAAGCTTGCCTTGGGCGCGCAGCTATATGCTGACCCAACAAGAGCCGAACATACTGCTGCATTCAATTACCCGCAGCAAAGAGCGCGAAACCTTGTTTAAATGGGTTGGTGTAATTGCCCCTGCGGATTACAGCTTGTGGGCCTTAGCCGAGCGCACAGATGTACGCCCTAACACCTTAGCAGAGCTAAAAAATTACCGGATCGGCACAACCAATAATGACGTGGTTGAGCAATATCTGCGGCGCCAGCAAATCCCGAACCTTGACAGCGTTTCCGGTCAGGGCGCGTATGAGCACAATATCCAGAAATTACTCGCCAACCGGATTGATCTATGGGGCGTAGCCACATTACCGGGCCTGTATTTTCTGCGCCGCCAAGGCATGGAAGGCCGTATCGTGAAGGTCTATGCGCTCAAAGAGCTGCCTAATGACGGGATGTATATGGCATTTGGCAATAAAACCGATGATGCCGTCGTCGAGCAATTTCGGGGGGCGCTAGACAGCATCAAACGACAAGGCATTTACCAGAAGCTACTCAGTAAATATGGTTTAACGGCCAGCCGTTAAACCATTAGCACGGCAGATTCAACTGCTGACAAGGCTGGCAAACCATACTTAGCACGCGCCATTGTACAGCGCTCATCACCAACGCTGACTTCACGACAAGTACTGGCCCGCAATGGGTAAATTGCGCAGCTGGCGGCTTCACCCACTTTGCCCTGCAGTGCTGTGCAATGCGGCTGGGGCTGATTAGTACCACGCATCGCAACCAGAAATGGGCTAACAGGCTCAACCAAGGCCTGCGGCACCGACCCGCCGGGTACCGCATCACTTTCACCAAAATAGAAAGACACTCGAAAACTGGCGCAACACGCGCCGCAGCTTAAGCAAGCATGACTCATGATGGAAAAACAGATCAATTTACCGCGCAGAATTTTAAATAAAATCCCGCCAGCGGCAAACTGGCAGCATGCCGCGCCTGCAGAATCATCACACCGTCTGCATATAGACGACTAATTGCGCCAGTGCCGCTGACCAGCCAGCAGTAAACCCCATCGCCTCATGTTGCGCCCGCCCAGCCGTATCGCGATGCCGAACAATCGCGGTATAGCGGGTGCCAATCGGGCTTGGGCTAAGTTCAATACTGGCAGTGAAAGGGAAATCGCCGCAGCTACTGTCAGCAAATGACGGGTTGGGCCGAAAATCGGCTAACAGCGCATTGGTCCAGACTAAGCGCCGGTTGGGCAGCAGCTCCAGATAGCAACCTAGCCCAGAAAAATGCTGCGCTGGCTCAGGGCCTTGCATTTCTGTATGAAATAGCCCTCCAACCCGCAGATCAATATGGCATTCGGTAGTTTGCCAAGGTGCCGGGGTAAACCAGTGGACAAGATGCTCTGGCTTAGTCCAGGCCGCCCAGATAGCCTCTGGCGGTAAGGGAACATCTTGCACCAGCATCAAATCAAGGGAGGGATCAAATGATGCGTTATCCATGAGCAAACTCCTACGACTAAAACTATGTTTTAGCAGCGCCAGTCACTCTGGGCAAAGTTGCTGTCTACGGCTCTAACTTAACGATAACGAATCCTGCAGCATATTGAATGTCAACTTGGCGCATTGTTAGCCAATTAAGGGCTGTCAAATACTTTCATCAAATCTTCAACACTAAAACACATGGCGACATCCCTGATTAACCTATTTCGTGGGCTTGCGATAAGATGGTTCATTCCTTCTGCACAGGTATCACCATGAAAACCCTCAAAGCCAAAATTCGGCTGGTTCTGATCCTGCTTACCTCATTGGCCGTGGTCACATTCTGTATTTTCAGCTACTTCGAAACGCGCACCATCGCCATGAATGCCATTGATGGCAAACTGACGGCCGCGGCTAACGGTTATCGCTTTATTGTGTCTGAAGAGTTGCATAATCAGCTCACCCCGCGTGACAGTACCGATTTAAAACAAATACGCGCACTCAGCGTTAAACTTACACGCTTTGCCGAATCGCTGGGTCTGCCCTATGTGTATAGCTTTGTGATGAAAGATGGTAAGCCGCATTACGTACTCTCATCGCTCTCACCGGAAGAAGAGCGTGATGCGACTGCCGAGCAATATCTTAAAGTCTATGAAACCCCCAATGCCGAGCTACTGACGGCACTGCGTGAAGGTCGCCCAACGTGGGCGGAATATAGCAGTAGCTATGGCAATTTCCGTTCAATTTACCTGCCGTTCCGCACTGCCAATGGCACCACGATTGTTGCAGTTGCCGATGCAGATCTGGCTGCGGTACAAAGCACTTTAAATACGCTGCTGTTTAAAGAAGCAGGCGCCGGGCTGGTACTGATTCTGATTGCGGTGATTGCCTCCTTCTGGCTAGGAAATGTGGTGGTTCGCCCGCTGGAACGGTTGTTAGCCGCCATGCGTCAACTCACGAGCGGCGAAGCTGATCTGACTATTCGTCTGGACGATCGCCAACAAGATGAAACCGGACGCATTGCAGGGGCGTTTAATCAATTCATTACTGAACTGCATCAGCAAATCCGTACGGTAGAAACCGAAAGCACTCGCCTCAATCAGGGGGTGCAAGCGATTGAACGCGTTGTTGATCAACTGGCACGCGAATCTCGTTCGCAAGCTGATCTGGTATCCGAAACAGCAGCAACCATTGAAGAAGTCACCGTGAGCATTTCTCACATTGCCGATAGCACTAATCAGGTCGAGCGCGCAGTCAGCCATGCAGATGAAGGCGCTCGCAACAGCGCGCAGGCCATGAGCACCATGCAGCAGCGGACTGATTCCATGGGCAATACTTTGCATGCTTTGGCAGAATCAATTAGCCGCTTGGATCACGAATCCAAGCAAATCAACAACATCACCAATGTGATTAAAGATATTGCCAACCAAACCAATCTGCTGGCGCTCAACGCCGCGATTGAAGCCGCTCGCGCAGGCGAACAAGGGCGAGGCTTTGCGGTGGTGGCCGATGAAGTGCGCAGCCTAGCCGAGCGTACCGCGCAGGCCACGGTAGAAATCGAGCGCTTACTAGGTACCATTTGCGACGAAACCGCGCACGCAGTTGAACGCACCACCGCCACCGCTGATGGAGCCGAGGCTAGCCGCCAGATGGTGAGTGACGTCAACACGCGTATTGCAGCGATGCAGCATGAAATGCAGGGAGTGCTAACGCAAATTAACGAAATTTCATCTGCCACCCGTGAGCAATCGCTGGCGACCGAGCAAATCGCTCAGGTGTCTGAGCGCATCAGCCAACAGGTCAACACCACTGATCAAGCGTTACAGCAAACCCGCCAGACGCTGGCCGGAATCAACCAGATGGCAAGTTCCTTGCATGGAGTGGTGCGACGCTTCCGTTTGTAATCACTGAAACACTACCAAGTAAAGACCGCCCAATTGGGCGGTTTTTTTGCAATTAATTTAAAGTCGGTAGCAAATCAAACTGGTGAATTACACACTACTGCCAGCTTATTTCCCACCGGATCTCGCACATAAGCCGCATACCAATGTGGACCGTACTCACGCGGCCCCGGCGCACCTTCATCCTGCCCGCCGTGTGCCATCGCAGCCGCGTAGAATTGCTCGACTTGCTCATGCGTCTGAGCAGGAAAAGCCAGCATCGTGCCATTACCTGCCGTCGCAGGTTGACCATCAAACGGCGTAGCCACCCACACCACCAATCCCTCGCCGCTGCCACCTTGTGAATATGCTTTCCAACCCGGGAACGTCATATGCGACCCCCAACCCACAGTCGCCAATATGGCATCATAAAAAGCGCATGACAACGTATGATCATTTGCCCCCAGTGTCACATAACTTTGCATACCTGATCCTTTTGCATTGTGAAAGTAAGCAAATAGCAGCCTAACACAAAAGAACGATTGTTCTATCAAAATTTACGCAGGATCTAAATGGGGGTGTGAATGATCGGTACGCGCAGCCTAGAGCGCCCCAGTGAAAT
Organism: Chitinibacter fontanus; assembly: GCF_013423785.1. Taxonomy (NCBI): domain Bacteria; kingdom Pseudomonadati; phylum Pseudomonadota; class Betaproteobacteria; order Neisseriales; family Chitinibacteraceae; genus Chitinibacter; species Chitinibacter fontanus. The sequence continues at coordinate 2,133,033 of NZ_CP058952.1, read as the reverse complement.
GTTGCACTAGCAAACTGCTACTCGCTACGCTCACCCATACCAACAAACCCAACACCAATGGGCGCCAGCCAGTGTTGCGTAGCCGCGCAACATCGGTCGACAAGCCAATTGCAGTCAGTGCGCCAATAATCAACAGCGGTGCAATTGTCCGGATTGGATCAATCAGCGCAGCGGGTAGCACTTCACTGGCAGCCGAAGCCAGTACGAAAAACACAATAAACCAAGGCACGCTAATCCGTAGCTTGCTGCCCGGCTGCTGGCGGCGCTGGTATACCATCGCGATAATCAGCGTGATTGGCACAATCATCATTGCCCGCGTCAGCTTCACAATCGTCGCATGATTCCCCGCGGCTTCACTCCACGCATAACCTGCCGCCACCACCGATGAAGTATCATTAATTGCCGTACCCGCCCACAAACCAAAGCCAATATCGCTCATATTGAGCCAGCTACCAATCAGCGGAAACAACAAGACCGCCACAATATTGAACAGAAAAATTGTCGATAACGCATAGGCCGTATCGTGCTCATCGGGCTTGAGCGCTGGCGTAATGGCCGCAATCGCAGAACCACCGCAAATCGCCGTACCTGCGCCAATCAGCACATTGAGTTTATTCGGGATTTTGAGCAAGCGCCCCAAAATCAGCGCCGTACCAAAGGCCACCGATAGGGTCACCGCAGTGACTTCCAGCGATTGCATTCCAGTCTTGGCTACTTGCTGGATTGGCAGGCAAAAGCCCATCGCCACAATCGAATACTGCAGCAATTGCTTACCAGCAAATTGAATGCCGGGCATACACTGAGCACTAGGCTTAAATGCCGGGCGAGCCAGCAAACCCAGCAACATCCCCATCACTGCACCACCCACCAGTGGGAACACCTCACCCAAAACCCACGCCGGTATCGACAAGGACCCGACCAGCAATAAGCCGGGCAGTAATGGATGGTTAATCGACAGTTTCATGATGGGCTCCTTGTACTTTGATACGGCAAGGATAAATTGCCCAATCCATCATGAATAACGGATAATATCTATCAAACCCATCGTCACAACCGATCAATTACGCCATGTTAAAACTCACGCTGCGCGAATTAGAAATCTTTGTCGCCATTTGCCAAGCCAGTGCCGTCGGCGCTGCGGGGCAAAAATTGGGGCTATCGCAATCAGCGACGAGCGGCGCGCTGTCCGAGTTGGAACGCCGACTGGGCGTGCAATTATTTGATCGCGTGGGCCGCGGTGTCGTGCTAAACGAGCAAGGTCGCTATTTGCTGCCCAAAGCCATGGATATGTTGCAGCAAGCACAGGAACTGGAAGCCAACTTTATCAATGGCGTTACTGGCCGCTTGCGTGTTGCCGCCAGCCTTACCATCGGAAACTATGTCATGCCGCGCCTACTGGAGCGCTGGCTGGCACTGGCGCCACAGGCTCAAATTGAGTTGGAAATCGTCAACTCACGCACCGTCTTGCGCCGCCTGCTCGACTGTCGTGCCGATCTGGGTTTTATTGAAGCCCCCTACAGCGACCCGCAACTGGTCACCGAACGCTGGCTCAATGATGAGCTTATCGTTTACACCCGCGCCGATCATCCACTGGTGGGCCAACCCACTGATCTGACCGCACTAGCGCGCAGCCCGTGGATATTGCGCGAACCCGGCTCTGGCGTGCGCCGCATGTTGGAAAGCATGTTGCTACCCCATCTGGGCAGCATCAATGTCTTACTGGAACTAGGTAGTGGTGAAGCCATTCGGGAAGCCGTGCGCGGCGGCCTAGGCATCGCCTGTGCCTCGCGCCGCGCCATCGCCCGCGAGCTGGCCAGCGGCGAATTTGCCATCTTGCCCACGCCGGGACTGAATTTAATGCGCCAATTTCATCTAGTCTGGCACGCCGAACGCCGCCTCGGCGGCAGTGCCGACCAACTGCGCTCGCTATGTCATCAATTACTAGCCGAAGAGCAAGCGGGGATACCAACATCAAGCAACAGCGCGACTGAAAAACTTTAACTCACACCTCAGCCCAGTAAGCGATGGAGAAACAATGAAACAGAGCTTTATTTTCGGAATGTTATTCCTGTACACGACGGCTTTCGCACAGGAACAATTAGATTGCAGCAAACCTGACTGCACTTATTGCGAGATCAACTGCGGCTGGCTACACCTCGAAAAACTCGACAAAAAGTTAAATCAGCAATACCAAAAAACCAAACGCGCGCTGACTGAATCACAGCAGCAATCACTCATTAATCAGCAAAGAAAATGGATAAAAGAGCGTGATGAAACCTGCTGGCCCAAGCTGCCAGAAGAAGAAATGCTCACCGCTAATTACAAGCTAGAAGCCATAGAATGCCTGAGCAACCAAACTAGCGACCGCACCGAGCAACTCAAACATTGGAAGCCAGAGAATAATTAAGCGTAGTGGCGCCAAGCAGCCAAAGCTCGTTGATTGAATATTGTGGACTGAAAAACCAGCCATTGTGGACCACAGCAATGGCTTGGCGGCTGCGCCGGAGGAGCACGGCATAACCACGCTTAGCGGTTTACCACCTTAGCAAAAGCGGCACCCTCGGGCTGACATCTAGTGCAGAAAAACTGATTACACAACACGAAAGAGCTTCCTTGCTCCTACATTTACAAGACATATAGCTTTCTGCAAAATAACAAATGCAACTAAACTATATTCAGGATAATCGTATGAAATTTGCCCGCACCCTAAGCACAACACTGCTACTCGCGCTCGCAGCCCCCTGCTACGCTAATTTAGATGCAGACCTCACCATTGCAGCCGATAATTATTGCACCGAAAAAAAGCCGAAAGACCTAGCAAGCGTCAATGCACTGCTAAAAAAAGGTGCTAACCCGCATAAAATCAACTCGACCGGAATGACCGCAGTCGACGTTGCAGCCTATCGCCGCTGCCCGCAATTACTCGAAATACTGTTAGAGAATCCCAAGCTAAAAATCGATGATATTGGCTCATTTGGAATGTCGCCCTTTCTGTTTACATTGGCTAACTACAAAGACAGCCCCGATGATAAACGCATGGTCGATCTCTATCTGAAGGCTGGCGTCAATGTAAACCAGTTCGACCCGACTCAAACCCAAACACCACTGATGCTCGTCAGTGGCATGAACCTCACCCCGCCACGCCCTGAGGTGATCGCCAAACTACTCAAAGCAGGCGCCAATGCCAAACTTAAAACGCCAAATGGCTACACCCCACTCAATACAGGCACCCTTGATTTACAAAGCTTACAACTACTTATTAACGCAGGTGCCGACGCTACCGCGGCCTCAACAATCGACGGAATAACCCCTTTGCATGTGGTTTGTCAGCGAGATAACGATTCAAGCGAGAAACCCGATCCGCAAGCAGCTGCACGGGTCAAATTGCTAATGGATCACGGCGCAAACATCAACGCTCTGCGCATCGACACCAAGGAAAGTGTGCTGATGCAAAATATAAAATTCGGTAATGTCGATTGCGTCGATGCACTCTTCAAAGCCGGTGCCAATCCAGCACTAAAAAACATCGCTGGCAAAACCGTCAAAGATGCAATCAAAACCCAAGGCATTTACTCGCCAGAGATGATTCAAGTCATTAAGCGGAACCTTAAATAAGCCACAGACGCATAGCAGCCAATGCCGGTTGATTGAATTTTGTGGGCAGTACAAATCTGCATTTTTTGATTCACGATGGCATGTGCCAGCTGCGCAGGCGGTACACCGGCGGTTTCGCCCGCCGGACTACGCGGCTCCTCGGCGATCAGCACCAACTAACGCAGGGGTATAGTCAGTAAAGCAAATATCGACAAAGCCTTCAGAACAATACAGCCACCAGTATTTACCACACTAGTGAGGTTAGGGCTTGGCTTCCCGTGTAGCGAAAACCGCAGCAAGGTGGGAGACAAACAGCCTTTTGTTTGGCTCACGACGCTGCAAGGCATGACGGAGCTTGGCAACTTGTTGCCTTAGCGTAGGCCGTGGCCTAAGGCTAACAGCGCGGAGCTCTTTTCGCCCGGGGCGCCTTTCTTTGCTGACTTTCTTTGGCGAAGCAAAGAAAGTCAGTGCCGCGGCGCACAGCCGCCAATGCCCGTTGATTGTTGTTGCAGAGAAAGAAAAACCGCCAGAATGATCCTGCTATTTTGTACATCCAATTACGCGGGATTGTCTCCGATTTCTCTACCTTTAATCGGAGCTACGAAGTCTAAAAACCCATTTCAGCCATCGCATAAACTCAATACGTTGCGCATATATAACTCCATAAACGACCAGTATCCCTGAGGTGGCTTTCAATAACTTGAAATTAGGTTCGGTAGAGAGAAAATTATGGAGAATGAGAACTGAGGCCGAAATCAGAATAATACCAGCGGTTATGGCCAATATTTTGCAATGTTGACGTGCAGCTTCCGCATAAAAACGATCTTCAAAACCTTGCGCAGTCAAAGCGCAATAAATCAATAACGTGGCAAGTAAACAATAAAAAGCAAATATACTATGGCCTGTTTTATAGGCTCCGTAGCTCATAAAAACACATACTACTGTTGCGACGAGGCGAATTAATTTAGTACCAGTTCTTAGTGGCCCACTGAGTTCAGCTTGCTTAATTTCACTCTTGGTTAATAAAACGGGAATCACAATCACGGCAATTGGTATAAGTACAAATGCGAGCAAGATAATAATTCCGAACAACATTTTTTGTTCCTGATTAATAGCGTATGCATTTCATGCAAAATTCAAAGTTTTACAGAGCGTGGGGCTGAATTGATAGCTCCTTAGTCTTCAGCAACTTTGTGATAGCTAAAAGACAAAGGCGGATTATGCTTCCGCATAACCCGCCTTAAATATCAACCTACTTTTTTCTTCAACAACTCCAACGCCATCCCCGGATTGGCTTTGCCGCCTGAGCCTTTCATCACTTGGCCGACCAAGGCATTGAGCGCCTTCTCTTTCCCGCTGCGATATTCCTCAATCGCTTTCGGATTGGCCGCCAGTACCGCGTCAACAATCGCTTCAATCGCGCCGGTGTCGGTTTCTTGTTTCAGACCATCGCGCTCGATAATCACATCAGCCGCATCGCCGCTGTCCCACATTTTTTTCAAAACGTCTTTGGCGGTTTTGTTGTTGATGGTGTTGTCCGAAATGCGCTTGATCAAGCCGGCCAGCGCTTCGGCATTCACTGGGCTATCGACGATGGTTTTCTCTTCGCGATTCAGCGTGGCGGAGATGTCGCCCATGATCCAGTTGGCGGCCAGTTTGGCATCGGCACCGGCTGCGACGGTAGCTTCGAAGAATGCGGCCAGCTCTTTGCTGGCGGTGAGCGTGCGGGCGTCGTAGGCAGATAGGCCATACTGCTCGGCGAAGCGCGCTTGCATCGCGACGGGTAGCTCTGGCAATTCGCGCTGTACGCGCTCCACCCATTCCTCGCTGATTACCAGTGGCGGCAAGTCTGGATCGGGGAAGTAGCGGTAGTCGTGCGCGTCTTCTTTGCTGCGCATCATGCGGGTTTCGCCGCTGTCTGGGTCGAACAGAATCGTGGCTTGCTGGATTTTGCGGCCGGATTCGATTTCGTCGATCTGCCATTGCACTTCGTACTTGATAGCCTGCTCAATGAATTTGAACGAGTTCAGGTTTTTGATCTCGCGGCGCGTGCCGAACTCGGCTTGGCCTTCGGGGCGCACCGACACGTTCACGTCGCAACGGAAGCTGCCTTCCTGCATATTGCCGTCGCAAATGCCGATCCAGGTTACCAATGAATACAAGGCTTTGGCATAGGCCACCGCTTCGGCGGCCGAGCGCATTTCTGGCTCGGAAACGATTTCGAGCAGCGGCGTACCGGCGCGGTTCAGGTCAATGCCGGATGCGCCGTGGAAGTCTTCGTGCACCGATTTACCGGCATCTTCTTCTAGATGCGCGCGGGTCAGGTTGATGACTTTCTCGTACGGGTCACCCTTGGCAGGCTGCACCTGAATGGTGAGCTGGCCGCCTTCCACCACTGGCAGCTCGAACTGGCTGATTTGGTAGCCCTTCGGCAAATCAGGGTAGAAGTAATTTTTACGCGCAAAGATTGATTTGCGGTTTACTTTGGCGCCAATGGCCAAGCCAAACTGAATGGCTTTTTCGACCGCCGCACGGTTCATCACCGGCAGCGCGCCGGGTAGCGCAATATCAACGACCGCAGTTTGCGTGTTTGGCGCCGCGCCAAACGCGGTGCTGGCGGCGGAGAAAATTTTAGATTTGGTGGTGAGCTGGGTATGTACCTCAAGCCCGATGACAACTTCCCATTTCATGGTTTTGTCTCTCTTGTCTTTTAAATTGCGCCGTCAGACTGACGGCGATACCAATATGGATATTCTTCAGTAAAACCCAGTTGCGCGTACAAGGCACAAGCAGCGTGATTGGCGGCGACGACCTGCAACACCGCTTTAGTCGCGCCCTGCTGCTGCGACCAAGCCAGCAAATGCGACACCAAACGACGGGCATAGCCTTGGCGGCGTTGCTCAGCAAGGGTTACCACGTCATACAGTAGTACGGTATTAAATTGCAGCACTGCTAATGCACAAGCCACTGCCTTGCCATCGTGGAACAAAGTGGCAAATTGCGTCGGGCAGGCATAGCTCGATAGCATTTGCCATGCAGTGGCCTGATGTGACTCAGGCACATGATTGAGCTCAGCAAAACGGCTAAACCAGTCTGCGCTCACCTTGTCGCTACTCTGTACGGCCACATCAAGGGCAAAATCACCCGCTTGCAGTGAGCGGCTTTGCACTGAGCAGTAATCAATCAAGTCGTAACCACGCTCAAGTAAAACATCATCGAGCGCTTGCGCTGCTGGTGATAGCTTAAACAGCGCGGGCAAGCCCTGCTGCTGATAGCGTTGCTCGCAATACGCGACTTTTTGCAGCATAGGTAAATCACCTTGCCACATCGGTGTGACCGAATTTGCTCGCTTGGTATAGCCCGCAGCAAAGCGCAGCACCCAGCCATCGAGATACTCGTTGGCAAGGGCTGGCCACGCACTGCTAGTTAGAGTTTCCAAATGAGCAACGTCGCGCAACTGCATGGTTTTACAGGCTCGGGCTACGCGTATGCCAATCGGTGGCTTGCTGATATTGGTGTGCAACGCCAAGCATTTTGGCCTCGCTAAAGTAATTACCAATAATTTGCAGGCCGATTGGGTGGCCGTTAGATGCGAAGCCGACTGGTACGCTCATGCCGGGCAAGCCCGCTAAGTTAACGCCCAGCGTGTAGATATCTTCCAGATACACAGCGATTGGATCAGCGTTTTTCTCGCCGACATTCCAAGCGGTACTTGGCGTGACCGGCCCCATGATCACATCGCACTGGGCAAACGCAGCTTGGAAATCATTGGCGATCAGGCGGCGAACTTTTTGCGCCTTAATATAGTAGGCATCGTAGTAGCCGTGGCTGAGTACATAGGCTCCAGTCAAAATACGGCGTTTGACTTCGGCACCAAAGCCTTCGGCGCGCGTTTGCTCGTACATATCGTCTAGATTGCCGGTTTTGGCGGTGCGATGGCCGTAACGTACGCCGTCAAAACGCGACAAGTTACTTGACGCTTCTGCTGGTGCAATCACGTAGTACGATGGAATTGCCAGCTTGGTATTGGGCAAGCTGATATCGACAATTGTCGCCCCCAGAGCTTTGTATTGCTCAATCGCAGCATTGATCGCTGTGGCGACTTCAGGATTCAGCCCATCAGCAAAATACTCGCGTGGCAAACCGATTTTCAGTCCAGCGAGTGGCGTCGCCAGATCACGCGTGTAGTCTTCTTTAGCGTGCTCAAGGCTGGTTGAGTCGCGCTCATCAAAGCCTGCCATTACGTTGAGCATCAGCGCACAATCTTCGGCAGTGTGCGCCATCGGGCCGCCTTGATCCAAGGAGCTCGCATACGCCACCATGCCATAACGGCTGACAATGCCGTAGGTTGGTTTGATACCAGTAATACCGCAGAACGCCGCCGGTTGGCGAATCGAGCCGCCAGTATCGGTGCCGGTAGCTACCGCCGTAAAACCTGCCGCCACCGCAGCGGCTGAGCCACCTGATGAACCGCCAGGAACGGCTTTGGTATCCCACGGGTTTTTCACCGCGCCGTAAAAGCTGTTTTCATTGGCCGAACCCATCGCGAATTCGTCCATATTGGCACGCGCCACCACAATGAAACCAGCGGCATCGCAGTTTTCCGCGACTTGTGATGAATACGGGGCGATAAAATTATCCAGCATTTTGCTGCCGCAGCTGGTTTTCCAGCCTTCGTGGCAGAAGATGTCTTTATGAATCAGCGGCACACCGAGCATAGGGCGGGTGTCGCCTGCGGCACGCGCGGCATCGGCCGCTGCTGCGGCAGCCAAGGCTTGCTCGCCATTAATTGTGACCAAAGCATTTAGTTTGGCATTGTGCGCGGCGATTTGCGCCAAACATTCGGTAACCAAGGCAACCGAAGTCGTTTGGCCTGCGGCCAGCGCGTCAATCTGTTGTTTTAAAGTTTGCATATCGCTTTGAAAGATAGGCGGGAATCACCCTCACACCGTATCCCTCACTCCTTATCAAATCACTCGATTACTTTCGGTACCAGATACAGCCCGTTTTCCACGCTCGGTGCAACGGCTTGGAAGGCATCGCGACGATTTGGGGCTGTGGCAACATCTTCACGCAGACGCAACATGACGTCCTGCGCATGGGCCATCGGCTCAATACCTTCGGTATCCACGGCGCGCATTTCTTCGATCAGCGCAAAAAGTTGATTCAATTGGGACTGGCTAGCAGTCACCTCATCGTCGCTTACCGCAATGCGGGCCAAGCGAGCAATGCGGCGTACATCGTCCTGTGACAAAGACATGGTCGTATTTACCCCGTAAAACCTTCAATAACGTCAACACAATAGGGTATCATATTGGGTTTGATTCTCCCACCCGAGAACTAAATGGGTTGGAATCAAGACAAAGCTTGGCCTGCACGCGATGAGCGACATACCGCAATGCAGCATTAAGCCCCCAATTTCAGGGTATTGATTGGCAAAAAATCGCTGTTTGATACCGCTTTATACCGCTTTAGACACGTGAGATTCGCAATGTTTGGACTTCTTTCCGGCTACTTTGCCAACGATATCGCCATCGACTTGGGCACTGCCAATACTTTGATTTACATGCAAGGCAAGGGCATCGTGTTGGACGAGCCATCTGTGGTTGCCATTCAACAAGAAGGCGGCCCATCGGGCAAAAAAACAATTTTGGCGGTCGGTGCAGAAGCAAAAAAAATGTTGGGCCGCACACCAGGTAATATCACCGCAGTACGCCCGATGAAAGATGGTGTAATCGCCGACTTCACCATCACCGAGCAAATGCTCAAGCAGTTCATCAAGAAAGTTAACCCAAGCCGGATGTTCTCTTCCCCTCCCCGTATCGTGATTTGTGTTCCTTGCGGCTCTACGCAAGTTGAGCGCCGTGCTATCCGTGAATCGGCCCTCGGTGCTGGCGCACGCAAAGTGGAACTGATTGAAGAGCCAATGGCGGCGGCGATTGGTGCTGGCTTGCCGGTGGAAGAAGCAACCGGCTCAATGGTGGTGGATATTGGTGGCGGCACGACTGAAGTGGGCGTCATTTCATTGGGCGGTATCGTGTACGCCAGCAGCGTGCGCGTGGGCGGCGATAAATTTGATGAGGCCATCATCAACTATATCCGTCGTAACTACGGCATGTTGATTGGTGAAACGACGGCCGAAGAAATCAAAAAACGCATCGGCTCGGCCTTCCCTGGCGCAGAAGTACGTGAGATGGAAGTAAAAGGTCGCAATCTGGCGGAAGGTATTCCTCGCTCGTTCACCATTTCAAGCAATGAAATTCTGGAAGCATTGACCGACCCACTAAACCAGATCGTGTCGGCTGTAAAACAAGCGCTGGAACAAACACCGCCTGAGCTGGGTGCCGATATTGCTGAAAAAGGCATGGTGCTGACTGGTGGTGGCGCCTTGTTGCGCGATCTGGATCGCTTGTTGATGGAAGAAACCGGCCTGCCAGTGATTGTGGGCGAAGACCCACTCACATGCGTCGTGCGCGGCTCCGGCAAAGCATTAGAGAAGCTCGATAAGGGCGGCATCGGCATCTTCACCAACGACTGAGATTTAATCGGGTATACCAACAAAGGCCATACATAGTATGGCCTTTTGGCACATACCCCATGCCATTATGCAAGCCACTCAACCTACGTTCTTTAAGCAGGGCCCCAAACCACTGACTCGGGTGTTGATTTTTTCAACCCTCTCAGTGGCTTTGATCGTTGGCGATGCTTACAACCATTTGCTTGGCCGCGTGCGTGAGCAGATTTCGATCGCTCTGTATCCATTGCAATGGCTGGCGACTGCGCCAACCAATGCGGTGATCGAAGCGAGTAGCTTTTTGCAACGCCAAAGTGAGCTAATTTCTGAAAATCGGCAGCTAAATGATGCGCGTTTGATTGCCCAAGGGCAGGAAATGCGCCTGAAAGCGCTGGAAAAAGAAAACGCCCATTTGCGTGCCCTGCGCGTTGCCAGCGAAAACAATCCGCGCCAAAGTCAGCTCACGCAGATTTTATATAATGGGCGTGACCCGTTTGGTGCCAAACTCATCGTCGATCTGGGACAACGCTCGGGTGTAACCGAGGGGCAAATTGCGCTCGATGCCAGCGGTGTAGTCGGCCAAGTGATCCGCGTACAGCCAATGACCAGCGAAGTGCGCTTAATTTCTGATCGCGATCACATGGTACCGGTCGTGGTTGGCCGCAATCAGTTGCGAACAGTGGTGTACGGTGCTGGCCGCCAAAACCCACTGGAAGTGCGCAATATGGCACCGAATGTCGATATTCAAGTTGGGGATGTACTGCTGACCTCAGGGATTGATGGCGTTTATCCGGCAGGGCTACCCGTAGCGAAAGTGACCAAGGTTGAGCGCTCGGCGGGTACCGCCTTTGCGCGCATTCAATGCCAGACGCTGGCAGCAATTGATCAGCATCGCTTCTTGTTACTGCTCAATGCGCCAGCCCCGCTGCCTCCCTATCCAGAAGCCACTCCGGCCCCGAAAGCAAAGGGACACTGATGCCGATTAGTCGCCAAATGCTACGCCCTGTAGGGGGCGGTTTTATTTTCTTCTCATTTGTGATCGCGCTCTTGATCAATTTGCTGCCATGGCAAATTACGGCAATTAGTTTTGCGCCTGATTTTGTTGCGCTGCTGATCATTTACTGGACACTAAACCAACCGCGCCGCTTCGGAATTGCTTGGGCATTTTTACTTGGGATTCTGATGGATGTTGCCGACGGCAATGTACTAGGCCAACACGCGTTAGCGTATACCGTGATCACCTATCTGGCATTATCCCGCCAGCGCCAGCTGGCCGTGTTTCCATTCTGGCAACAAGCACTGGTTGCGCTAGCACTACTACTACTCTCGCAATCGATTATGCTGGCTATCCGGCTACTAATGGGCGCCAGCTTTATTGGCTGGGGCTATTTTGCCGGTAGTTTGCTGGCGGCATTTTTGTGGCCACCACTGTCAAATCTGATGATTATGTATCAACGCAAGGATGTACCGGACGAGCTATGAAGGTATTTGACTTGCCCTTTCACGCAAAGGCCGCGCAATGAACGGCCGCGTCGTGATGAATCAGCACAACGAGCGCAATGCATTCCAAATTCGCCTCGCGGTTGCTGCACTGTTTATTCTGACCCTATTTGGGGTACTGGTTGGGCGCTTTGTCTGGCTGCAAATTTTGCAGCACGATCGCTATATGACGCTGGCCGAACAAAACCGGATTTCCTTGGTGCCGATTACACCATCACGCGGCATTATTCGTGACCGCAATGGCGTGGTGCTGGCGCACAACTTCTCGGCCTACACTTTGGAAATTACGCCGTCCAAGGTCGGCAATCTGGAAGACACCATTAATCGGCTCAAAGGCATCGTCGACATCACCCCCAAAGATCGTCGCCGCTTTAAAAAGCTGCAGGAAGAAACCAAAGATTTTGAAACGCTGCCGATTCGCACCAAGCTCAGCGACGAGGAAGTCGCGCGCTTTGCCGCACAAAGCTATCGCTTTCCTGGTGTCGAGATCAAAGCCCGCTTGTTTCGACAGTATCCACAAGGCGAATCGGCCAGCCATTTGATCGGCTACATTGGCCGGATTAATGACAAAGACCTCAAAGGTCTGGATGAAGATGGCCGGCTGGCCAATTACCGAGGCACCGATCACATCGGTAAACTTGGCCTCGAACAAAGCTATGAAGATCAACTACATGGCGTAACTGGCTTTGAGCAGGTGGAGATTGATTCAGGCGGCCGCGCAGTCCGCACCCTGAAGCGCACACCACCCCAATCGGGCAAAGACTTAACGCTGTCGGTCGATATCAAGTTACAACAAATGGTGGAGCAACAATTTGCGGCCCGCCGCGGCTCTTTGGTGGCGATCGATCCGCGATCCGGTGGTATTTTGGCGCTCGTCTCGCAACCAGGCTTTGACCCTAATTTATTTGTGGATGGCATCGACCCGCAAAGCTGGACCGAGCTGAACGAATCCATCGACAAGCCCTTACTCAATCGCGCGATACGCGGTGAATACCCGCCAGGCTCGACTTTCAAGCCATTTATGGCGATCGCTGCGTTAGAGCTCAATACCCCGATTGTGCATCAAACCATCTCTGACCCCGGCTATTTCATCTATGGCGGGCATCGGTTTAATGACTCGAAAAAAGGGGGTTATGGCTCAATGAGCTTTGACCGCTCGATTGCGCTGTCATCCGATACCTACTTCTACCAGATGGCTGTGCAAATGGGGATTGATAACATTGCCAAAGCCATGTCGGAACTGGATTTTGGCAAAACCACAGGTTCGGATTTACCCGGTGAGCGCCCTGGCATCTTGCCAAGCCCGGAATGGAAGAAACAACGCTTTAAAAAACCCGCGCAGCAAAAATGGTATTCGGGCGAAACCGTGTCAATCGGTATTGGTCAAGGTTACAACGCCTACACCCCAATGCAAATGGCGCATGCCACCGCCACGCTGGCCAATCGTGGCGTGATGTTCAAACCCCATGCAGTGCAATCCATTACTGACCCAGCTACAGGTAAAACCACCCCGGTAGAGCCCAAGCCAGTCAAAACGATGGATTGGAAACCCGAAAACATCGAACGGGTGATTCGCGGCATGGAAGGCGTAATGACGGTCGGTACAGGTGCTAGTGTATTTAAAAATGCTCCTTACGTTTCGGCCGGTAAAACGGGTACCGCGCAGGTCTATAGCCTGAAAGGCGCCAAATATAACGCCAATGCAATTAAAGAGCGGCTACGCGACCACTCATGGTTTATTGCCTTTGCCCCTGCCGACAAACCAACAATTGCACTAGCGGTCATTGTGGAAAATGGCGGTTTTGGTGCACAAGCAGCCGCCCCAATTGCCCGCAAGGTGCTCGATTATTATCTCACCGGCAAATTGCCGAGCGATCCAGCCATCGCCAGCAATGCCTCATCGGCCGCTTCGGCGCCAGTTAGCGAGGAGACGCCACGTGATTAAACATATTTGGGAGCGGATTAAAAAGCCAATTGATCCGTGGTTGCTGTTGTTTATTGTATTGCTGTTTATTGTTTCGTCATTTGTTTTGTATTCCGCCTCAAACCGTGATCTGGAACGGGTACTTGATAAAGTAACCTTCATGGGAATTGCGCTGTTTATTATGTGGTGCATCGCCAATATTCAACCGCGCATCTTAATGCAACTGGCCCTGCCTGCTTATGCGGTGGGCGTTATCTTGCTGATTGCCGTTGAGCTATTTGGTGTTACGAGCCATGGTGCGACCCGCTGGCTCAATATCGGCATTACCCGTATCCAGCCTTCTGAGCTCATGCGTCTAGCACTGCCTTTAATGCTGGCTTGGTATTTCCATCATTTTGAGTCCACGCTCAATTGGCGGCACTTTATTGTTGCGGCTTTGATTATGGTGGTGCCAGTGGTGCTGATCTTGAAGCAGCCCGACTTGGGTACATCACTATTGATTGCATCATCAGGCTTTTATGTGCTGTTTTTTGCCGGCCTATCATGGCGTTTTATCGGCCTGATGTCGGGCGCCATCGCTGCCTTTGCCTATGTGGTGACACACTGGAATATGTGCATTAATGTCTTACATGAATACCAGTGCCGCCGCATTGCCACGATGCTGGACCCAATGGAAGACCCGCTCGGCGCGGGCTACCACATCATTCAAGGTACGATTGCGATTGGCTCTGGCGGCTGGTTCGGCAAAGGCTGGCTGGCAGGTACGCAAACCCATTTGGATTTCATCCCCGAGCGCACAACCGACTTTATCTTTGCCGTCTATGGTGAAGAATTTGGTTTGGTCGGTAATTGCATCTTGCTGATTTTGTACCTGCTGGTTATTTTCCGCGGCTTGATGATTTCCAATAGCGCCAATACTTTATTTGGGCGCTTGCTGGCGGGCGCAATTGCGATGAACTTTTTCACCTATGCGCTCGTCAATATGGGCATGGTGTCGGGGATGTTGCCCGTGGTGGGCGTACCCTTGCCGCTGATTTCCTACGGTGGTACGTCGATGGTGTCGATTTTGGCGACGTTTGGCTTATTAATGAGTATTCAGCGTGATCGCTCGTTAATGAAGGGTTAGGCATGAAATTAAGTACAAAGTGTATATTGACTGGGGCATTGCTGATCAGCGCCTGCAGCACAACACCCCCACCCAGTATACCAAGCAAACCTGCACCACAGCCTGTCACCACGCCAGCGAGCACGACCAGTACAACGCCATCGCCCTATAGCTGCAGCTATGCCCCTAAAGCAGGCAATGGCGCATTCTATAAAGATGATGGTCCAATGAGCGACCTACCCGCAAATCTGGATTATGTTGCCGAGCCAACACCGCGCTGGGAGCCGCTGCATAAATGGGCCAATCGCCCCTACAGTGTGCTGGGTTTATCATTTACCCCGCTTGATGCACCTGGTCAGCTCACCGAGCAAGGCATCGCGAGCTGGTATGGCCGCAAATTTCACGGGCAAAAAACCAGCACCGGCGAAGTGTACGATATGTTCCAAATGACTGCCGCGCACCCAACTTTGCCGCTTCCGAGCTATGCGCGAGTAACTAATGTTAAGAATGGCCGTAGCGTCATTGTTCGTGTCAATGACCGGGGACCATTTCACAAAGGGCGGGTGATGGACTTATCGTTTCTGGCCGCCTGCCGTCTAGGCTATGCCACAGGCGGCAGCGCCGAGGTCAAAGTTGAGAGCCTGCTTCCTAGCGACGCCCCAAGCCAGATCATTAGTGCTGCGGCCCAGCCCATCCCCACTCGCGCACCAAGCAGCGCTACAGCACCGCGTGCGATCCCAGTTTCAGATCAAGCGGGGGCTATTTTTGTGCAACTTGGGGCGTTCAGCTCGGCGCAAAATGCCGATAATTTCAAAGCGCATCTGGCACGGGAATTGGAGCAAGATGCAGACAAACTCAATATTCATACGGCCAATAATTTGTATCGCGTGCGCCTCGGCCCCTATGCCAGCCGCGACCAAGCACTCAGTGCCATTAGCCGAATTACAGGTGAGAAAAATCTGCAGGCAGTGATTAGCCGCTAACAGGCTGACACTTATCCCGCACAAAATTGACAGCTTGATTTCATTTTTCACGGGCAATAGCATAATATCGCAATAGCAATGCTGCTTTTTACCTTTTCCTATTGCCAGGGCGACTATGACTTTTCAAGAATCAATTCAAGTTTGCTTCAAAAAATATGCGGATTTCAATGGCCGCGCCTCTCGTTCTGAATACTGGTGGTTTGCGTTATTTGCTTTTTTGGTCAGCATTTTGCTCAGCGCCAGTGGTGCAGGACTAATCTCTGGCTTGTTCTCATTGGCCACTTTGGTACCTAGCTTGGCCGTTGGGGTACGTCGCTTGCATGACTTAGGCAAAAGCGGCTGGTTTTTGCTAATCGCGCTGATCCCACTGATTGGGGCGCTAATCCTGATTTACTGGTTTATTCAACCAAGCACCGATAGCAATCAATTTGGCGAGCCGGCCGAAGGCTAAGCTAGCCGTGCTAACAAAAAGCCACCCGATGGGTGGCTTTTTTATGCGCTTATAGGATGAAGTCGGTTGTAATAGATAGGCGGTGATTCATACGGCACAGCTACATCATTAAACATGCCGTATAGCTTCAAAACGCTTTATTTTCAAAAGCTAGGTGCATATACCCTAACGCAAACCAGGGTGATCTCGCTGTGGTTTGTCCAGCCAATAGCCCTGTACCTGATCAACGCCAAAATCGACCAGCATCTTGAAAATGGCTTCATTTTCAACAAATTCGGCAATCGTCGTTTTACCCAAATCGTGCGCAATACTGACCATCCCGCGCACAAATACTTGGCTATCCCGATCGTTCTGCAAATCGCGAATAAATAAACCATCAATTTTCAGTACATCGGCTTTCAATTGTTTGAGATAGGCAAAAGACGCAAAACCAACCCCGAAATCATCTAGACACACTACACAACCCGTGCTGCGCAGCGCATCAATAAAGCGTTGTGCATCGGTCATATCCGATACGGCAGAAGTCTCGGTTAGCTCTACTAGCAGGCGTTGTGGGCACACATGATGCTTGTGCAGCAAGTCATGGATGTATTTGGGAAGATCGGGGTCATCAAATGAACGGCCAGATACATTCACGGCAATCGATGGGCAATCGGGATAATTAGCCAATTGGCGAATCACCTGCGCAATGACCCAACGATCCAAATCCAGAATCTTGCCGGTTTTTTCCGCATGCGGAATAAAGTGGTTCGGCATAATGACGCCGCCGGGCGAATTAGCATCTTTCATCCGCACCAGCGCTTCCAGATGCGCCAGCGATTTATCATGACAGTGGTAAATGCCCTGAAAATGTAGCTCGAAACCATCATGTTCCAACGCATCAATAATCCGCTCTTTCCAAGACAGGCGGCTTAATTCATTGCGCGAATGATCAGCATCGGGTCGATACAAGCGCCAAGTTCCTTTACCGGCCGCTTTAGCCTGATACATGGCCGAATCGGCATGTGCCACCAGATCCTCAGCATTCTCGGCATGCTGCGGATACAAAGCGACACCTACCGAGGTGCTCGGCCGCATCTGATGCGAGCCAGCCATAAATTGAATCTGAGAAATCGAGCTCACAATCCGGTCCGCTAATTTACTCACTTCAAATTCGCCGCACTCAGGCAAGAGCACAGCAAATTCATCGCCACCGAGGCGCGACAAGACTTCATGCCGACGCACCTGTTTACCAATTTCGCGTGCAATCGCCTTGAGCAACTCATCGCCCACTGCATGGCCAAAACTATCATTCACATGCTTGAATTCATCCAGGTCAAAGAACACCAGCGCCATTGATTGTTGGCGGCGATCGGCTTCAGACACCATACGTTCGAGCTCTTGCTGGAAACGATGGCGGTTATACAAGCCAGTCAATGCGTCGCGTTCAGCCAGATTAACCATATGCTCAGCCAGCGCCCGTTGCTGAGTAACATCTTCGTACACCCACATGCGGCCATTGGTATTACCTTTCGGGTCGAGTACGCGATAGCAGTTTTGCGTTACGATCCTGCCGTCATTCATTGTTACCTCGCCAAATTCGACGCGGTCTTCCATCAAGGACAATTCTTCCAAATAAATCGACAAAATATCGCCGATGGCTGGGCGATTATCGGCTTGTTGTAACACTTGGCCAATCGGTCGATGGCTGCTTAAATCAGCACTGGAAATACCCCACAACTCACAGAATGCGGGGTTAAAAAACACCACTCGGTTGTCATTATCTAAAAACAATACGCCAAAGCGCATCGCCGCCAGTAATGCCAACATCCGTGCCCGTTCGGACTCGGCGCGTTGTAAGTAGCTTTGCCCCAACGATTGAATCTGGCGTAACTCAACCACGGCTTTGCGCAAGGCCAGACGGTCATCTTTCATATCGCTGTTGTCGCGCAGGCTGGCGCGCAAACCCAAATACTGCCCTTGAGCATCGATCAGCGGCATCCAGCTCGCGGAGGCCCAAAATAAAGAGCCATCCCGGCGCACCGCCCGGAATTCATAATCTTGTTGCACTGCCCGTTCGGCCAATGCCTGCTTAAGTGCAGATTCAAACCGAGAGCGCTCTTCCGGTGTCGCGAGGGTGAGCGGAAAATCGGACAACAGCTGGCACTCATTGACCGAATAGCCGGTAATCCGCTCGACCGAGGCATTCACCCAAATGAGCTTGCCTTCCGGGTCCAACCACAGCTCTGCGCTATAGGTATGGTCAGCAATTGCGTGAAACTTGGCCTCTGATTGCGACAACGCCAGCACCCGATCACGAATCACCCGCGCCATTTCATTAAAACGGCGAGTAATTTGCGATACTTCGTCGTAGCCGGTAGGTTCGGCCATGGCTTCAAAATGCCCCTGGCTCGCGGTTTCTGCCGCACTGATGATGCGGTAAAGGTGGCGCGTGAGCCAAACTCCTAATACGGACATCAGCACTATCGTCACCAGCAGCCCAGTTCCTAAACCCAACGCACTTTGC
Organism: Chitinibacter fontanus; assembly: GCF_013423785.1. Lineage (NCBI taxonomy): Bacteria > Pseudomonadati > Pseudomonadota > Betaproteobacteria > Neisseriales > Chitinibacteraceae > Chitinibacter > Chitinibacter fontanus. The sequence continues at coordinate 2,114,456 of NZ_CP058952.1, read as the reverse complement.
CAAATTAGGCGCTTCGCGGCCTCAAACATAATGCTATTGGACAGGCCAAAACGCAGCTCGCCTAAAGCCTCGCCGCCTTGCTCAATGCGAGTAGCCGCATGAATCAATACTGGGTCGGTATCGGCAACTACCTGCAGCGAGGTGAGCGGCGGCAAAGCTTGCGCCACATCCCAGCCACGGGCCGCGATAATTTGTTGTTTGGGGTCAAGCAGGATCAGGTAATCGATCCCTTCGGTCGAGCGAATGCCATCCAGCAAATCACTGGCTTTGGCGAGATCACCACTGGCAAGAGGCGTGGTAAAGGCAGCACTGAGAAGGCGGGATAATTCTTGCACCCGCACCTCGGTAACATGCTGCACCATCTCGCTCCAGATGCGCGAGGTATTAAATAGCAATACCACCAGCAGCAGCGACTGCACCAGCACGCTGGCAGCAATTAATCGGGCTCGCAGCGAAGAAAAAAGGAGGTTACTTTTCATAGCGTCGAGCTTACTATTTCTTGACCTATCTGCACTAGCAAAATACAGAAAAAGAGGCAAAACCACATCGTCAAAACAAACGATAGCTCAACCCCAGTGGCAATCTAGCGTGCTAACGGCTTAATAAAGACTTTCGAGCGGCGCTGATAGTTGTACAGCTGTTTTTTCTCGATCGGCAATACTTCAACCGTGGCCTGCGTAAAACCACGTTCAACAAACCAGTGGCTGGTACGCGTTGTCAGTGCAAACAGTTTTTCCATACCCAATCCACGCGCCTGCTGCTCAACGTGACGCAGCAAATCGGCACCGCGATCTTCATCACGATAGTCAGGATGAATCACCAAGCAAGCAAGCTCGGCCATTTTGCTATCGGCAAACGGGTGAATTGCCACAATGCCGATAATTTTGCCGTCATGTTCCAATACTGAGTACCGGTGTACCTCGCGCTCCAAGAGTTCACGACCGCGTTTGACCAATACCCCCTGATCTTCCAGTGGCTCGATCAGCGCCAGCATCCCGCCGATGTCATCAATCGTCGCGTGGCGCAACGTTTCCAACGAGGCGCGCGAGATCATTGTCCCGATGCCATCGTGGGTAAAGAGCTCCATCAGCAAGCTCCCATCGACATGGTGCGTCACCAGATGCGCCCGCTTTACGCCATAACGTACCGCGCGAATCGCACAGGGCAAATACAGCTGCACGTCTTCGTTCACATTGGGGTGATCAGCCAGAAATTGCTCGGCCTCCACCGCAGTCAGCTCGGTTTGCAACTCACCCGCTTCATCGACCACGCCTTGCGAGCCAAACATAAACAACAATTTATCGGCTTTGAGCGCGATCGCGGCGCTAGTGGCAACGTCTTCAAGCGTTAAGTTAAAAATCTCACCGGTGGGCGAATAGCCGATGGTCGACAGCAACACCATTTCACCATCATCAAGCCGATAGTTAATCGCTGTGGTATCGATTTTGCGCACTTCGCCGGTATATTGCAGATCAATACCATCACGCACCCCCATCGGTTGCGCGGTAACAAAATTACCTGCTGACACACGAATATCGGCATTCGCCATTGGTGAATTGGCCAACCCCATCGACAACCAGGACTCGATTTCAACCCGCACATGACCTGCAGCCTGAATCACGCATTCGAGCGCCTGTTGATCTGTGACCCGCACCCCATTGTGATACTGCGGCTCGAGATGACGTTCGGCCATACGCGCCTCAATTTGTGGACGAGCACCATGCACCACGATGAGACGCACACCGAGACTCGTCAGCAAATTAATATCATGTGTTAGCGTGGCAAACTTGCCATCACGCACCACTTCGCCACCAAGCGCAATTACAAAGGTACGGCCACGAAAAGCGTGAATATATGGCGCAGCCTGACGGAACCACTGAACAAAATCTTGCATTAAAGCGCCTCTAGGGCCAAAGGTTAAATGAGGGTATATTGCCCAAGCCTATTTATTTAATAATCTACAAGGCAATACCCATCAATATGCACCATGCCCACTCACCACCGTGCGGATGGTTTTGCAGACAATTGCAATGTCATACCACAAATTCCAATTCTTCACGTACCACGCATCGAGCGCAACCCGTTCGGCATAGCTGGTGTCATTACGTCCAGATACTTGCCATAAGCCAGTGAGGCCAGGGCGGGCTTCGAGATAAAAATCCACTTTATCACCGTAACGTTCCAATTCGGCGTCAATAATCGGTCGCGGGCCGACCAAGCTCATTTCACCTTTAATCACATTCCACAGCTGTGGAATCTCATCGAGACTGGTTTTGCGTAAAAAAGCGCCAATTTTGGTAATCCGTGGATCGTTGCGCAGCTTGAAGTCCAGATCCCATTCGGCCTTCGCAACGGGGTCACTAGCCAGCAGTTTTTCGAGTACTTCCTGACTATTGTGCACCATGGTGCGAAATTTCCAGCATTTGAACGGCACGCCATTCATACCAACGCGGACATGACCAAAAAACACCGCACCAGGACCGCCTTCTTTTTTGATTCGCAAGACAACATAGGCCAGCAGCGGCGATAGCAACAGCAAACCAACACTAGCGCCAAACAGGTCAAACGCACGCTTGAGCAGAATCAGCGGTTTAACCATCAGGTTATTGCGTACACGTAGTAGCAGCACTTCATGGCTAAAAAAGTGGTGCGGCACCACGCCAAACAGCGGCAGGCCAGCAATCGGCGGAATAATGTGAATATCTTTGTAACGCAGCGACAGTTGCTCGACCTGATTTTGCAATTGGCGCAGCTCTTCTTCATCAACGGCAATCACGACATGCGGGCGGCCATTGTCCGTCAGCCATTGCAATAATTCCTCGCGCGCCAATCGAACGACAGGTAAAGATTGTTGACCAAATACCAATTCAGCGGGAGCTTGGTCATCAATCGACACAAAAGCCTGCACTTCAAAACCCAGCTGCCGCTCTGAAGTCATCGCGCGATAGGCGTCTTGCGCATTGATACCCGCGCCAATGATCACCGTTGGCAATTGCCAAATCCGCCGCTTCAACAATAAAGCCTTCATAGCGGAACGGGCATAAGGCAATAGAATCAGCGCCATACCCCACGACACAGGCCATAGGAAACGTGAAATCGTAAACTTGCCCAACAACACCAACATGCCATTGAGTAGCGCCGCTAACAGCAGGGCACGCAAAACCTCAAGCAATTCATCCCAAAATGGCAGGCGCAAGCTGTAATGCCCTCGCCACCAGAAGTTTGCCACCGTAATGATGGCTAAACCGAGAAATGCCAATCCCTGTTGACGACCTTCCCATACCCACCAAAGCTCCATACTGGCGCCGATGCGGTGATAGCGAAAAATCCATAGCAGCAACATTGCCAAGCCAAAAGATACGCCCAGCGCCAAAAAATCGGCCAGCGCTAGCCATGGTTTCGCTCGCTCTGGTTGCAAATGCTTGTTTTGTATATTTACCGAAGCCACAACTTATCCAGTTTATTAATACTTGCCAATATTTAATTATGCGATGCCATACGCCGCATATAACTCATCCATCATTCGATCCAATGAATAATGCGCTTGAGCAAAGGCTTTGGCCTGAGCACCCAGTCGTAGCCGTAGATCAGCATCATTGACCAATTGGCCAATGCGCTGGACAAACTCGGCCGCGCTTTCTGCCAGATAGCCATTTTCGCCATTTTTGACCAGATCTCGATTACCAACGACATTAGTGGCAATCACCGGTAAACCAGCCGCCATCGCTTCGATCACCGCCACCGGCAATCCTTCCCAGCGGCTGGTTTGAATATAGATATCAAGGCTGGCCAGCTGCTGCAAGGCAAAGCTGCGATCGCACCAGCCGCTCACCGATACCCCGGCATCTTTCAGCGCTGCCTCTCCACTCTCATCTCCGCCACCAACCCAGATAAACTCAAGCAGTAAATCACGGCATTGTGCGGCAATTTCGGCAAAAAGCTCGGGATTACGCGCCAAAGTCACGCGTCCAACCGTACCAATTCGCAACACGCCTGATGGTAATTCCCCCCCAGTCGCAGCAGGAATCGCCGCCAAATCCACCGCATTGTTCACCACTTTCACATTCGGTGAAAGATGTTGACGGATTTCTTCACCTTCAGAAGGAGAGCAGGCGATAAAAGTCACCGGCACGCCAGCCAGTATTTTCTCAATCCCGAGAAAAATACTGTTTTTCAAGCGCCCTTCTGCTCGCTGCAAAAATGACAGGCCATGGGGCGAGAAAAACCAGCGTGGGCCGCCGTGCCCCGCCCAAGCCAAGCTGACCAAGCGCCCAACCGCGCCAGCTTTGCTCGAATGCAAATGCACCACATCGGGCTGCAAGTCTTTAATCCAGCGATACAACGCGCGCCCCGCGCGAAAATCATTAATCGGATTAATCGCACGCTGCATCGGCAGATGAATGCATTTCACCGCAGCAGCAAACAATTGCGGCCAGTTCTCCGGCGTTTCTTCGCGCACCGAATGGATAATCGTCACTCGATGACCATCGGCACTTTGCCGATTGGCCATCGCCGACACCATCGATAGCGTACCAGCGCCAAAAGATTCCACCACGTGCAGGATGTGTTTCATGCTTTGTTCCCGCGTAATTTGGATTTGAGTTTAAACGCCAGCTCATACGGCAGCGCCAGTAGCGCCACCGTTCTGGCCATGCCAGCCATGGCCGCTGGTGAACCATCAAAATATTTGCGCTGCAGTTTCAATCGTGATTTGAGCTGCACTTTTCGCTTGCCAAGGGAAATACCATTCGGGTCCAACTCATAGCGGATCAGCACCTCGGGCAAATTAGCCACCTTGAACTGCCGCGCCATCGCCCAGAACATCGCATAGTCTTCGGCCGCAGGCGCATCGAGCGGATACATCCCCACCGCATCAGCAGCAGACAGTTTAAACATCACACTTGGATGAATATACGCCGAGTTTTTCTTCATAAACGCCAAAATGTCGGCGTGTTCAGTCGGGTGGCGCAATACAAATTGCTCGACGCCCTGCTGATCGACAAAGCTCGCCGCGCCTCCGAGCAATACCACATCAGGGTATTGCTCCATAAATTTTAACTGACGAGCGATACGATCAGATACGTTGCAATCACCACAATCAAGCCGTGCAATCCATTTGTAGCCGCGTGCCTTGGCCCAAGCCAAACCAGCATTAAGCGCGCCTTCAATACCTTTGTTTTGCGGTAAATTCAAAATACGTAAAGTGCCTTGCCCCTTAAACGCCGCCTGCGCAGCCGCTGTATCAATAATCTTACGCACACTACCGTCGTCAACCACCAGCACATCGCACGGCTCGTCACCGCCAATGCTCGCCAATGATTTACTCAAACCTTCCGGATTATTGTAATGAGGGATCAGCAGCAACACCGGCTGAGCAGCCTTGTCTTTGTTTAATTCCATTTTCCAATCCCTAAGCCCCGTTTCAAGGCGCGTGTGACCGACAAGGGCAACACATACGACACGCTAGCCTTGGCCAGTTTGATTGCCGAGTTGGCTCGCCAATCAAAATGCCGCGCCAACAATTTCAGCCGCATCGCCTGCTGTTGCCGCCGGCGGCTCATCGAAATGCCTGCGTCGTTATATTCACTTTTGGTTAAAACTTCAGGCAAATTCGCCGTTTGGTAGCGTTTCACAAACTCCCAAAAATAGGCAAAATCTTCCGCGGCCTTGCAATCGAGCGGATAGAGGCCAATTTCGCGCACGCCTGCCACGCGGAACATCACCGTGGGGTGGGTAAAGGCATTGTCGTCGTGCATTTGGCGCACAATTTGCTGGTGTGTCTGCGGCTGGTGAATGGTGAAGCAATCACGCTGACTCCCATCGGGCAAACATTCAAAAAAAGTAACTGCCGAGCCGAGCAAATAAACCGCCGGATTTGCGTCAAGATAGCTGACCTGTTTCGCAAAACGATCTACCGCGACCACATCATCACAATCGAGTCGCGCTACATAGTCGTACCCAGCGGCTAAAACCGCCTCTAACCCAGTATTGAGTGCATATTCAATGCCGCAATTGGCGGGCAGGTACAAGAAGTGTAGAGCCCCCTGCGCCTTAAACACTGCACGCACTTCATCTTCGTTGATTGTCACCCGCGTGCTGCCATCGTCGACGATATAGACGTCAATTTGCTCAACCTCACCAATCGAGGCCAGCGAGGCACACAAACCGGTGGGGTTATTAAAATGCGGGATTAATAGTGCCGTGCGATTCATAGAGACTCGGTAGAAAGCGGTTTGCGGGCCAATAACTGCGCCCATTGTTGCAAAATTTGCGCCTGAGAATAATGTGCGGCGCGTTGCTGCAGGAAATTTTGCAGTAACTGCCGCTGGCCTTGCTGGCGCACAATCAGTTGAGCCAAGGCTTCACCGGTCGCCTCAGGTACAACAAAATCATCGCGCCGCGCGCCAAACAACTCATATACCCCACCGGCGTTTGTACTGGCAACCATTAATCCAATTGGCATAGATTCCAATACTACCAAAGGACATCCCTCAAACCCTGAGGTCAGCAACAAAACATCGGCATTGGCCAGATATTCGCTAACGTTGTCACGCCGACCGGCAAAGTGCACTTGCGAGCTCAAGCGGCGCTCGTGTACAGCGCCTTTCAAATCGGCTTCCAGCGGGCCATCGCCTACGATGGTTAATTGCGCAGCAAAGCCATGCAAATTGAGTGCCACCAAGGTATCGAGCCAAAGCTGCGGCTGTTTTTCTTCGGCAATCCGTCCCACAAATAGCAGGCGCAGCGGCGTAGTATCCTCGCGCTCGATCCGTGGCAATAGCGCTTGCTGCGCATCAACAAAATTGGGCAACACTTGCCAGCTATCAGACGGCGCCCGCTCCAGCCAGCGCGCCATTGAGATGCGCGCGTGCTCAGAAACAAACACCAACTCTTTCAGGCGACGATAAACAAACTGGCAGGCTCGACGATGCACCACATTCATGCGGGCAAAGGCGTCTAGTTCGTAAAATGGGCCATGCACCCAACCCAGCACCCGCTTACCCAAACCCAAACTGGCAGCATACGCCATGTACAGCGGAAGCAAAAATGTACCAGCAATCACCACATCATGCTCGCGCACCACTTGCCGAGCTGCACGCCAGCCGGTCAACCAAGTCTGTGGTTTTAAAGGCTGCCACTGGCTAGATAAGTCAACAACCTTGATGTTTTTAATGCGCGAGGCCCAGAGATTGCGCGAGCCACCCAACAAGACCAACGTCACCTCGAACCCCTGAGCGGCCAGGCCTTCACCGACCAACACTGCGCAGCGCTCCACGCCCCCTAAGCCGAGATCGCGAAGGAAAATAGCTATTTTTTGCGGCGCGCTCATGGTTTGATCTTCTGCCAAACAAAATCAGACATTGCCAAGCGCAGGCTTTGCTTGAGCACTTTTTTACGCTCAGCCTTAGGTGGCGGCATTTGCAAGGCCAGCTTCAATACCCGTGAAAAATCAAGCAGGTTCACCCCATGACTACGCTGTAAAGTATCCAGCCAGATTTCGCCCAATGCGCCCCGGCTTTCCGGACGCAGCGCCAGTAATTGACTAAAAAAATCGACCATCCACAACCATTCGGCGTGATTCAAAATCCGGCTTGGCTCGGCCAGCTTGGCAAATTCGGCTGCCAGCGGCTGCAGAGCCACAGGCAAGGCAGTGCGGGCATATTGCTCACGTACGCGCTGCGCAGTAATCAGCAAAGCGGCTTTTTTAGCCTGCGTCACCTGTCCGGGATGAGTGCGGTAATGCAGCAGTACCTCTGGGATATTGGCAAAACGTGCGCTGGTGGTCGCGGCAATTTGACACCACAATGCGTAATCTTCTGCGTGCGGTGCATCATCGGGATAAGGATGAGCCTTGAGCAAGGCCGCGCGCGCCAAGATTGATGGGTGGGCAATGGGCGTATTAAACAGCAGCGCCAAGCGAACTTCAGCATCGGTCTCCGGCGTGTGCCACTCGCCACGACGATCGCCGATAAAGCCAACCCAGCTACCGCAGATATCCACCTGATTCATCTGGCAATAGTCAAGCTGCTTGACCAAACGATCGGGCGCGCAAATATCGTCGGCATCGATCCGTGCAATCCACTCCCCACTTGCTGCGGCAATGCCTTCATTCAGGCTAGCGATCAGGCCACGATTTTCACGACTAATAATCTTAAAGCGAGTATCTTGCTGCGCAGCTGTCTGCAAGATGCTGAGCGTGGTATCGCTGGAGCCATCGTCAATCGCGACACACTCCCAGTGCGTATAGGTCTGCAGACCAATTGAATCAAGTGTTTGCTGCAAATACTGCCCAGCATTAAAGCAAGGCAATACAAATGAGACTAGAGCTGAACTCACGACGCTTCTCCTTGCGCAATGCGAGCATCTTCTTGAGCAATTTGTCGCCGAACATCACGGCACACTTGGCGGGCGCGCCAGGCAAAAGCAGCCACAATAAAGGCTTCAACAATCAGCACCGATTGCGCCGCACGCAGGCCTGCCTCAGTCGATCCCGGCACCAAGAAACACATCAGCGCCACATTGAGCACGCCAGCCACGACCAAGACCCGACTAAAATAACGCTCTTGGCCAAACACCAGCAAGGTTTGCTGACCAAACACCAATGACACCGCGCCAAGCAAAATCACTGGCGCAAACCAATACAAAATCAGTTGCGAATCGGCCAGCGCCAAAAACGCGCGCGACAGACCAAAATCGGCACCAAACAGCGCCACGCTAATTGGCGTAAACAGCGGCACAAACAGCGCCAGCGCCAGCGTCATTATTAAACCGATGCCGCCTTGAATCAGCAAGGCCTTACGAATTAGGGCCAGCGCACCGGCTTTATTGCTGACGGCCAATTGCGCGATGCGGGGATACATAGCCTGAATCAGCGGGCCAATCAGCCCTTGGGCGATATATACCAACTTGCTAGCGGCGGCAAACAGACCGACCTGTACCGGCGCAGCAAACATCCCGAGCAACACCGTCGTCGAGGTGGTATACAGGCTAGTTGAAATCGCCGACAAGAAAAATGGCCAACTGGCGCGGAGCGCATCGCGCAATTCGCCTAGCTGGATAGCCACCCATTGCGGCCGCGCAATACCCCAGCCACTACACCACCAGACGACTCCCGCCAGAATCTGCGGCATCGCCTGCAAAATCACCGCCAACACAATATCTTGGGGGCCGTTCACCCAATGAAGCAAAAGACCTAGCATCAAAGCGCGCGCAAACACCATTAGCCCTGATGCGAGCTGCAGTTTTTCAAAACCTTGGAAATACCATAGTGGGAATAGCACCGAGCTGGCGATATAGAGCTGGCTCCATAAAAACACCTCGCTGTGCGTGCGCCAGGTATCCAAGCTAAAGGTCAGCACCAGCAAAATCAGGCTAGAGGCCACCATTAGCAACACTTTGGCCCACGTCACCCGCCAGAAAATTCGCGCGGCTGCCTGCGGGTCATCACGTACCTGCGCGACATCGCGCACCGCTGATAAATTAAAACCGAAATCGGTGAGCAGCACGCCATACTGGATACAGGCAAAGGCAAAGTTCATCACCCCAAAGCCTGCACTACCAAGCTGTACCAGTAAAAACGGGAAAGTTACAAACGAGACGACGTAATTGAGGCCCTGTACCAAATACAGCGCAAAAATATTCGTCCGCAAACGCGCATCAACCACACATTACCCCAAAGCTGCTCGCACCCGCGAGTAGCTGCGTATTTTACGCTTTTCAAATCAATTGCCTGTAACAGTGTTCGACAAGGGGCGGCAGAGGCTAGTCAGGGTATGCTAACAATTCACCCGGCTTGCGGTGAATGGGCGCAGGGGCATCCTGGCCATTAACCCAATGGGTTTTTTTGCGTGGGGTTTGCAAAACCCCATTGTAGTAACGAGCCTCGGGCACAAGCTCATCACGGGCCGGCAAATTGCGATCGGGAGCATCAACTTGGGCGCCTTTTGCCCGCTGAGCGGGGGTAAAAAATAATGTTCCCCATTGATCTGCTTGCGCGAGCTGGGATAGCAATAGCAAGATCACAATACTCATTTTCATGGTTTGAGCTCCCGCTGAGCAGCGATGGTTAGCCAATCATAGCGACAATCCACCGCGATTCCTCCCCCTTGACTATCGTTAGCGCGCTTGAAATGGCAGTCACGCGAAATGGCCTGCCCGGGCTGTTGCGATAACCAAGCGGCAAAGCGCGATAAATCCCCTTCATCACGGGCACGCCACTGTATTTTCATTTCACTGGCATACATGGCCAGCCCTTGAGCTGGCACTGCACCTTCCTTAATCCGCTGCGGGGCAAATGCATAATCAATAGCCCACGTTGGCTGCTGCTGACTTAACTGCGCCAAACTCTCAATCCAATCAAGGCGATGCTCTTGCCCGATTACGCCAATACGCTGCAAATGCCGATATTGCTGCTGGTATTGCTGCACTGCCAGCCATTGCTGTTGTGCTTGCTCAGCAGACCGACTTAGCTCGGCCACTTGCTGAGTCTGCACCTCAAGCTCTCGCCGACTGAAATACACAAACAATTCCACCACCACCAGCAACAAGCCCGCAGCTAACAAAGATCCGCAAAACCAGATCAGTTGACTGCGGATTAAACGCCAATCCGATCGATCAAACTCGCGCCATTTCATGGGGTCACCTCCACGGGCAAGCTTGCTGGCGCAAGCAGAACCAATTCGATCACGAAATCCGGTTGTTGATTATTGGCCGAACTATTGTGGTTTACTTGCTGGCTAGGCAGTTTAATTGCGGATTCTGAACGAATATCAATCGGCCACTGTTTCACCACTAGCTGCGCTTGGGGCCAAGCTTTAAGGGCCGCAATTAGCTTATTCACCTCTGCAAGGGCGGCGCGATAGGCTTGCCGATCTTGCACCCGGCCCGCAATCACCAGACGCTGCGCCAACCAAGGCGTGCCCACTTCAGCAGATGGGCTGGCAGCATCACCCGGACTACCCGTTTCATCCTGCGACGCTGCACCAGCCTGCCAATGAATTTCATCAATCGATAAACTTGGAAAACCTTGTAATACATGACTGAGCCGTCGCAAGGTAGGCTCTACCTGTGGCGCGGCCGCCAAGTGTTGCTGGTAAAATTGTGCGCTAACTTGCAGTTTATCTGGCTCACTCGCCGCAGCTTGATGTAGTAAGGTGGCAAATTGGCGCTGCTGCTGTAATGCTTGCTGCTGTTTTTTATCACCTAAGCTAATTTTTTCTTGTACTTCAACACCTTCAGAATACGAATGACCTGCCAGTATTGCCGCCAAAATCAATACAAACACTGATGAGCAAGCCAAACCCCGCCCAAGTATATGCAGCGAATGATATTTCATCGCCTCAGCAGGCGCGTAGTGATTGGGTAAGGAAAATTTCACCAGCATCGCCACCAGTACGTCATGCCAACTCTGGCATCCCGACGGCAATTTAAGCCGGTTCGCTAAATCGGCCATATCAGTTTGAATACTAAAATCGACCAGCCCAGCATCTTCCCCCATGGCGCGCAGTATTTCGTGGCGCTGCTCGGCCAGCGTTGTATCAAATAAAGCCAGAATCGTCAGCGGCTCCTCGCGCCCCATCAGGCGTAAAGTACTTAGGTACTGCCGGGCGCGGATAATTTCAGCGGCAATCAGCTCGGCTTGGGTGGGCATATCATGCTGCGCATGAAACGTTGCCAAACGCGAAAAACGTAATCCTTCGGGCGTGAAATAACTTTGGCGCAACTGCCCCGGCGAATTACAAGACATCATCAATAAATGCGGCGTATTCAGTTTAAGGCGCGCCATGATTTCCTGCGTTAACAGCGCTACCGAATACACGCCAAACATAATCGCCTTGGCGGCCATTAATTCAGCCAGAATCTGATCCAACAACTCACGGCTGGTTAGCGCGGATAACTGCAAAACATCCTGCCCGCCACGCTTTCCCTTAATTTGCACCTTAGCCCGTCGATAGGGGGTGGTACGAAATAATTGATTGAGCTTGCGCTCACACAGCACTTTTTGATCACGGCCAGTGAGATGGGGCACGGATTCATGCTGCAGATCTTCTTCGACCAAGTCCGTCAAAATGCAGTAGCTATAGTCCGTTTGCCTGCTCAACCAGTCACGAAAATCAGCACGCCCCTCTTCCCCGTGCGGGAAAAACGCCAATGGCAATGCCCCTGTCGTACTCCAGCGATAGGCTGATAAAGCATCCTGATTTAAAAACAAAACGATTTTTTTCATCGTAAGTGGCTAATCGTATCGAAAATTGGCCCTAGTACCGAAGACATAATCCACGCCAAAATCAAGCCCAATACTACGGTCATCGTAGGCTCAACTAGGGCTTGCACTCGCTCAATGGCTTCTTTGATATCGCGATCATAAAAATACGAGACATTGAGCAAAGCATGATCAAGCTGTCCAGTTCCCTCCCCCACGCGCAGCATGCGCAGCACCAATGGGGGGAATAAACCTGCACGTTCAAAGCTCGCAGTCACCCCTAAACCTTCGCGAATCTGGTTTTCCACCCGTTGCAAAGCCTGCGCCACCATCAGATTATTCACAATGCCTTGAGTAATCCGAATGCAATCCAAAATTGGAATGCCCGCGCCGTAAAGCAGGGCGAAAAAATTGGCAAAGCGGGCCAAGATGATTTTGTGCAAAATAGGACCTATGGCAGGCAAGCGCAGTATCCAGCCATCAAAGCGCAAGCGAAATTGCGCATCGACTTTGATGCGCCAGCGAATAAAGAATACGCTCGCAATCGGTAGCGCGATCAATGCCCACCAGAAATGGGTAAAAAACTCCGAAATCCACAATAGAATTTGCGTATTAAGCGGAATCTGCTGCTTCATCGACTTAATAAACTCAACCAATTGCGGCACCAAATACACCATCAAAAAACACACCACCCCAAAAACCAGCACTGCGACAAACGCGGGGTACATCACCACCCGCTTGGTTTGGGCGATTAACTCGTCCTGCCATTTAATAGAATCAGTGAGATTTTTAAATACCGCTGGTAATTCACCACTGGCCTCGCCAGCGCGGATCAAGTTGATAAATACCGGATCAAAAATAGTAGGATGCGCAGCCAAGGCTTGCGAGAGCTGATGACCGCCTTCGATATCCTCAATCACATTGGCGATAATTTCGCGAAAATGCGGGTGATCTAAGCTATCACGCAGATCAGCCAGCCCTTCAAGCAAAGGCACGCCTGCACGCGTTAATTGCTCCATATGAAAACACAAGGTAATTAAATCGCGGCGGGTCACTTTGCGTCGCCCCAGCCAGTCGGCCTGCCCACCTTTGGCATGAATAAGCATTAAACCAATACGGCCAAGGCGTAGCTCAAGATCTGCTAAATTGGCGGCCTCCATTTGGCCTTGCTGAATAAGGCCCTGCTCATTTGCAGCACGATAGCGATAGCGCATAATCAGCTCACCCTATCGGTCAAATCGACCACCCGAGCAATTTCATCGAGTGATGTTTCACCAGCAACCACTCGACGGCAAGCATCATCAGCGATCGGCTGAAACCCTTTACTCATCGCAAGCTGCTTGATTTCGCGCATAGAGGCGCGTCGTGCAATCAATTCATCGAGATCGCCATCGATCTTCAGCAACTCCATCACCGTGGTACGCCCCCTGTAACCTTGCTGCTCGCATTTGGGGCAACCCACCGCGCGGTAGATTTTTTGCTGGGAAGATTCAAGCCTAAGCAGCCGCCGCTCAAACTCATCAGGCAAATAGTCTTCTTTGCAAAACGGACACAAGGTTCTCACCAAGCGTTGCGCCACCATGCCAATAATATTGCCTGACAGTACATCGGGTAGCACGCCAATATCCAATAAACGTGGCAACACCCCGATGGCAGAATTGGTATGCAAGGTGGAATACACTTGATGCCCCGTCATCGCCGCACGAAACGCCATTTCAGCGGTATCCCGATCGCGAATCTCACCGATCAAAATAACATCCGGATCCTGCCGCATCATCGAGCGGATCCCATTGGCAAAATCCATTTTGCTGATTTCACTGACCGAGGTTTGCCGAATCAAAGGCAGCGGATATTCAACTGGGTCTTCCAGCGTCATGATATTCACATCAACGGAATTGATATGATTCAGAATCGAATACAGCGTTGTGGTTTTACCGGAGCCTGTCGGGCCAGTAACCAAAATAATGCCTTCGGGGCGAGCAATCATCAGGCGCAGTAAGTCCAGATTACTTTCAGACAACCCCAAGCCTTCGAGCGGCACCAAGCCTTTTTGCCGGTCTAAAATCCGCAAAACAATGTTTTCGCCCCAGGTAGTCGGCTGGGCGGATACCCGAAAATCTAAACTGCGCCCCGACAGGGTGAGCGAAATTCGACCATCTTGTGGAGCACGTGTCTCAGCAATATTCATGGTAGCGAGCACTTTGAGCCGCACCACCATCGCCGGCCAATAGGTCTTATGTAACGCGCGAATTTGTCGCAAGACACCATCGATCCGGTAACGAATGCGCACAAATGACTGCTCTGGCTCAAAGTGAATATCCGATGCACCGCGTGTCACCGCGTCGGCAAGTAAGGCATCAATCAGACGAACGACCGGCTGACTGTATTCCGCCTCGGCCTGCGCCAGACTGGTGTAATCAATTTCACCGGTTTCGATTTCATGCAAAATGCCATCAATCGACAATTCAAAGCCATAGTACTGGTCAATCGCCCGCACAATATCTGATTCGGCCGCCAGCAATGATTCAATCAGGTATTTGTCTTTGGTTTGTAAGCGTAGCTGATCTAGAGCCACTAAATTATTCGGGTTGGCCATCGCCACAGTCAGGCGCTGGGTTTGCTGATTCAAACCAATCGGCAGCACCAGCAAGCGCTTGGCCAAGTCTTTTGGGATTAGCCGTATTGCTTGTAAATCAGCGATCACTCGCCCCAGATCAACACTATCGTGCCCCAGATTTTCTGATAAGGCCTCACGCAGCACATTTTCTGAGACAAAACCGAGCGAGACCATTAGTTTGCCCAGCGGGGTACCTGAACGGCGCTGCTCCAATAAGGCAATCCGCAGTTGGTCGTCTGTAATCAGACCCTTTTCGACCAGTAGTGCACCAAGGGGGAGCTTATTTTTAGCGGGCGCGGTCATATTTAGAAGCCCGCCAAACGCAATTGAGCCAATCGGGATTCCGCCGCAGCACGGTCAAACGTTGCCTGCTTGCGCAGGGCCAAATCGAGGGCTTTCTGATAAAACTCGGCAGCAAGGCGTTGCTGTTGCAAATGGTCAAGGCTAATGGCCAAATTGAACGCTAAATCAGGGTTGTCCGGCTGCGTACTCCAAGCTTGAAAAAACTGCGCCTGCGCTTCCTGCCAGCGGGAACGACTTGCATAATACTGCCCCAGCACCAACGGGCTAGTTGCCAAAGCGCCTTCCTGCTCTTGCGATTGCTGCAAACGCGCCACTTGCTCCGCATTGATTTGCTCGGGATTGAGCGCTAATTTGGCTTGTTGTGCAGCTTGATCTTGTGGGTTTAGCCCCAGCAAATAATCATAAATACCTGCCGCTTGAGCTGATTGCCCACGTTGCACATAAATCACGGCCAAACCAAGCAAGGCATCACGCTGACGTGGCTCATTATTGAGAATTTTGCGGTACAAAACTTCAGCTTTTACCCAATCTCCTTGTTGATATGCCTCCCAGGCTTGCTGCAGTGGGTTGAGGTTATCAACTGGCGTACGGATAAAGCGGACCTCATCCCCAGGCGCAGACGGGGGCTGACTCAGGCGCGGTAGTGGCGTAGGGTTTGCTAACGCCCCCCCAATACCCTGAATAGTATCTTGCTGTGCCTCTTTTATTTTATCGCCTTCAGCTACATACCCTTCGCCAATGGGGAGAGGTGTGTTTTTTAATGCAGAATCGATTGCACTTTGTTCAGACACCTCGACGGGGCTAGCTGCACTTGCAGGCAAGGAGCGCGCACTCGGCAATGGCGTGCTCGATGCCTGAGTTAGCTGCTGATATTCCCAAGTAAACCAAATCACTAGCCCCAATAGTAATAAGCCGCCCCCCAATAGCAACCATGGCCATAAACTGCGTTCTGTCTTGCGCTTATAATCTAGGATTGGGCTGGTAGTCCGACTACTTGCGACAGGGTTTGCTGCAGATGGCACCTGCGCAGTATTTGCTAAGGGTAATGGCTCGCTAGCCACTGATAATTCGGCAACTGGCTCGACATGCTCGGAGTCGACGGGGGGCTCAATACCGACTTCGGCATCTAGCGCTGTCGTCATGCTAGTTTCTGCCCTCTCCGGCTCATCAAGAGCTGATAGACTCAAGGGCGAAGCAGCCTCTTGCACAGCCGCTGATTCAGGAGCCAGATCCATCGGCTCACTTGCCAAGACTAACTCAGCCTGTGTTTCTGGCAGCGGCTCGAACACCCATGCCTCGGCGGGTAGCACGTCAGGGACGATCTCATCGACGTTGGCTGGCGTAATTTGCGCACTATCGTCAGCATCTTCAGCCTGAGTAGCTAGGGCAGCACGGCGACGTTTCTCCTCTTCCGCCTTTTTTAGCGCATTCAGTAATGCACTCATGGTGCCACCTTAGCTGGCAGCGGCACGCTACCACTTTGAAATGCAGAAAGCTGATGATCCTCGGGCACATTAAAATAATCACCAGCAGGCATAAATTGCTTATAGGCTGACTGCTCGCCATTCACACCGTTTTCATGCACGATAATTGGGCGCAAAAAGACGACTAGCTCAATTTTACTGACCTTGTCATCTCGATAACTAAACGCATCACCCAGCCACGGCACGCGCGATAAGCCTGGCACTCCTTGTCGAGAATTGGTTTGCTTATCTTGAATTAGCCCCCCCAACACGGCAGCCTGGCCACTAGAAATTTTCAGCGTGGAATCAAACTCCCGTACCTGCAAGACCGGAATCAAGCTTTGCACTGGCTTATTGGAGTTTTGCGAAATCAGCGCCACCGCCGGATCTTCAACATAACTACTGATATTGGTGATCGTTGGACGTACATTCATAGAGATCGAGCCACCTTCGGAAATCTGTGGCGTTACTTGCATCACCAGCCCGACGGGGACCGTATGCAAGGTAGAGGTGTAGGTGCGCCCAGTAACTACCCCGTCGGTATTTTTGTCTTCCTCTAATTCCAGTGTGAAATAAACCTGCTCTTCAACCACCTTCATCACTGCCGTTTGATTATTTAGCGCAATTATTTTGGGGCTAGATAAAACGCGGGTTCGACCAAATTGCTCAAGCATTTTGATGGTGGCGGTAAAGTTGCCGCTGGTATAAGTCAATGCACTCACAGGAGCTGCGCTCAGATTCGCCCCCAGCAAGCTTTGCCCCAAACTCCAACCGCTACCCGAGGCAATTTTTGACCAGTCCACACCCGCCTGATACTGGTCCCCCAGTGCCACTTCGACAATCGTTGCCTCAATCATCACCTGACGTTGCGCCGAAGATTGAACGGCTGCGAGAAACTCAGCCACTTTCAGTTGTTCTTTATGCGAGGCCCTAACCGTAACCGTGCCACTCTCGGGGTTTAAAATAACCAAATTTGGCAGCTTTCCAGCAGAAGCTACCGCAGGCTGCACCGGTGCAGGCGCACTTTCCTGTTTCGTTTTTTCAGTCTGGGCGACGGTCTTTTCTACTTTGGCTAAGCCATCTACCATTGCGATCGCACTTTTCGGATCAGTTGATTTATTACTGACCGATTGACTAATTTGCTGGGCCAATGCGGCGGTAACGGGCTGAGTGGCCGAGCTAGCGGCGGTTGAGCCGCCCTCTTTAACCCCTAACATTTCTTTTAAATTAGCTTCGAGCCGTTTCCAAAACTGATTGAGATTTTCACTTTCAATACTGGTACTGGAACTGTTGGCACTGGAGTTACTGCCTGTTTGTGCCCCAGTCGAAACCGAATTAAGAATCGTGACGCTGGCTTTCATATTCCGAGACAAATTGAAATAATCAAGCCGATAGGTTTTCAAATACGGTTGATCAGGCGTAATTGTGAGCACGTCATTCTCAAGACTCCAGCGAATATCAACTTGCTTGGCGATTCGATCCAGAATTTGAGGCAGTGTTTGTTTGATTGCATTTAAGGTGACAACCCCTTGTACGTCGGGATGCACATCCACATTGATTTTGGCATCCCGCGCCAGCGCAAACAGCAAACTATTCACGGGAAGCTGACTCACCACGACACTGTAGGTTTCCAGTTTTGGACTTGCGCTGGGCTTTGGCAGATAGGGAATTTGGGCTACCGGCTTGGGAATCTGTGCATCTGCGGATGCCGAACCATCGAGGTGACGCCCCTCTGGGTTGGGCAAACCACTTTGAGTGGCACATGCACTTAATGCAGACGCAATCAGAATTGGTAGTAGCGGCGGTTTCATACACATCAACTAGAAGGAAACGTGATTTCATTCTAGATAAGCATGTGGGTTTTTCCAGCGCCGCCCCGCATAACAACGAAATTTCAGTGTAAGTGCACACTCAGCCAAACAATAACCATATACCCATCAAGGTATTTGTATTCAGAGCTTAATTGACAAGGCAAAAATAGCCATACCCCAAGATCACCCCAAATTCACTACGACAAATGCGTAATATTTCACTGATGAATCATGCAATTTGCTTTAAAATCAGCGCTGCATCGCAACATGCCAATGGCACTTTATCAGTTTGCTTAACCTTTAGAGCTTCACTAAAACCCTCGCATGCCACTTATAGAATTTCAAAATGTCAGCTTCGCTTACGGCGAAACCCCGGTTTTGCGCGATATATCGCTGCAAATCGAAGCGGGTCAGCTCGTCGCCATCATGGGTGGGTCTGGTTCAGGCAAGACGACATTGCTTAAGTTGATTGGCGGACAAATTCGCGCCCACAGCGGTAAGGTTCTAGTCGATGGCGTGGACGTTGGGGCACTGAGTGAAACGGCGCTGTATCAACTACGTCGTAAGCTAGGCATGTTGTTTCAATTTGGTGCTTTGTTCACCGATCTGTCCGTGTTTGACAATGTGGCATTCCCATTGCGTGAGCGCACCGATTTACCTGAAAGCATGATTCGTGACCTAGTCCTGATGAAACTACATGCGGTAGGGTTGCGAGGCGCGGCACATGCCATGCCACAAGAATTATCCGGCGGAATGGCGCGCCGCGTCGCCTTGGCGCGTGCGATCGCGCTTGACCCGCAAGTGATGCTGTACGACGAACCATTTACTGGCCTAGACCCAATTTCACTGGCCACCGTCGGCAAATTAATTCGTGAACTCAATGACGCACTAGGTACGGCTTCGATTGTGGTCACTCACGATGTTGCCGAATCGCTAGCCATCGTGGACCGTGTCTATTTTCTGGCCGATGGCCAACTTGTCGCCCAAGGCAGCCCTGCTGAAGTGAGGGCATCACAACATCCTTTTGTGCAGCAATTTATCAATGCGCAAGCTGATGGCCCGCTGCCATTTCACAAGCCGGCGCCAGCCTATGCGGCAGATTTAGGGCTACAGGGAGGGGTTGAATGAATTTTATCGTTGAATCGATTGCGCGCTTTGGACGGCCATTTACCAATAGCCTGATCAAATTAGGCTTCGCTTGTCGATTCCTACTCGCTATTGTGCGCCATTCAACGACGGCCATCATGCGCCCACAGTTAACGCTGCGCGAAATCTGGTTTGCCGGGGTGCTATCGGTATTAATCATTTCCGTATCTGGCTTGTTTGTTGGCATGGTGCTTGCGCTGCAGGGTTACGACACATTGCAGCGCTTTGGGGCTTCCAGCTCACTAGGGATTTTGGTTGCGCTCTCTCTGGTGCGTGAACTTGGCCCTGTAGTTGCCGGATTATTATTTGCCAGCCGGGCAGGCAGTGCCATCACGGCCGAAATTGGTTTAATGAAAACCACAGAGCAACTGGCCGCAATGGAAATGATGGCCGTCAATCCGATTGCCCGCGTAGTCGCACCCAAGTTCTGGGGTGGGGTTATTTCGATGCCCTTGCTGGCTGCGATCTTTAGCGCCATGGGTATTTTTGGCGGATATTTAATTGGCGTGCAGCTGATTGGGCTCGATGAAGGTAGTTTCTGGTCCCAAATGCAGGGATCGGTAGATTTCCGGCTCGACGTGATGAACGGGGTGATCAAAAGTATATTTTTTGGTTTTGCCGTATCGCTGATCGCGGTATTTGAAGGGTATGATTCGCCCCCCACCGCTGAGGGCATCTCCAGTGCCACCACCCGCACCGTAGTAACCAGTGCGCTGGTGATTTTGGCTCTGGATTTTATTTTGACTGCTTTTATGTTTCGGGGAGTTTAAATGAAACGCGGCATGATTGATTTTTGGGTCGGGCTATTTGCCCTTGCAGGCATTGCGGCCTTGTTATTTTTGGCGCTCAAGGTAAGCAGCCAAGGCAGCTTACCTGCAGGCAGCACCTATCAGCTCACGGCCAATTTTGAAAACATTGGTGGTTTAAAAGTTCGCGCACCGATCAAAAGCGCCGGCGTTGTTGTTGGTCGGGTGAGTGATATTTCACTCGATCCGGAGCGTTTTGTCGCCAAAGTCACCATGGATATGGATAGCCGCTACCATTTTAGCCGTGATAGCTCGGCGGAAATTCTGACTTCAGGGCTGCTAGGCGAACAATATATTGGAATTACCTCAGGGGCGGATGAAAAGGTACTCACCCAAGGCAATACCTTCAAAATCACTTCTTCAGCAATTGTGCTGGAGCAGCTAATTAGTCGTTTCCTGTTTAGTCAGGCGGATAAAGAGAAAGAAAAGGAACAACAATAAATGCTTAAGACCATACGCAACTTGATTACTGCCACATGTATTGCCTTGATGGCGAGCCACGCCGTGGCCAGCGAAGCACCAGAGCAAATCATCCGCTCGGCCAGTAAAGATGTGCTGGATATCATCAAGAAAAATGATAAAGACCCCAGCAAAACCCGTGATCTGGTTGATGCGCGCTTATCACCGATGGCCGATTACAAACGCATGACCGCATTGGCCACAGGCCAATATTGGAAAAGCGCCACCCCAGCGCAGCAAGATGCACTCACCACTGAGTTTCGCACCATGATGGTTCGCACCTATCTTGGCGCGCTGACCTTGTATAAAAATGCACAAATTAATATCAAGGGCACCCGTGCCGGTAATGATGCCGACGAGCAAAATGTGCGTACCGAAGTCACACTGCCCGGCCAAAAGCCGATTCCACTCGATTTTAGTTTTGAAAAACAGGGCAGTGATTGGAAGGTGTACGATATCAGCGTTGATGGCATCAGCTTTATCAACAACCACCGCAATCAATTTGGTTCGGTCATCCGTAAAGACGGTATTGATGGGCTGATTAAACTACTGTCATCGCGCAATAATGCAGCAAAACAAGGCAAATAAATGTCGTTGACGTATCAAGCTCCAGCACAATTAAGCAGCCAACACAGTGGGCAATTATTGGGTGTGCTGGATACCATGTTGCAGCAAGACGATACGCTGGTTGATTTCTCTCAGCTTCTTGAGCTGGACTCCAGCACTGTCGCCTTGCTGCTGGAATGGCAACGTCGGGCGCAACGAGCGCAGCGCAAGCTCACGTTCATCGCACTGCCCGAGACCTTAAAACAGCTGATTCAAGTCTATGGCGTGCAAGATCTCTTGCAAATCAAGCCTTAAGCGACACACAATATAGTACTTCAACTCGATTTTGCGCCTTGTTGCGCCTGGTTCTTTATGCGTCGTCTCATCTCCTTGCTGGCAGTCGTCTGTACTGCATGCGCCACTCCGCAGAATAATTACGACCCTTTGGAATCCGTCAATCGGCCGATTTATTCCTTTAACACCGCGCTCGATACACATGTCGTGCGGCCAGTGGCGGTCGCCTATAGCGAATACATTCCGCCGCCATTGCGCTCGGCGGTGAGTAATTTCTTTGGCAACCTAGACGATTTATTCGGTGTACCTGCCGCCCTTTTGCAAGCCAAAGGCACCAAAGCAGCCAAGAGCGGCAGCCGTGTACTCGTTAACAGCACTTTAGGTCTGGGCGGTTTGATCGATTGGGCTAGTGATATGCCTATCGAGAAGCAAGACGAAGATTTTGGCCAAGTACTAGGCGCTTGGGGCGTACCCAGCGGCCCTTACTTAATGGTTCCGTTTTATGGCCCGCTGACTTTGCGTGATTCGAGCGATAAATTGGTCCGCCTAAGCTGGGGGCCAATTGATTACATCGACCCACTTGCGGGTCAAATTGCTTATTACGGCCTGTACCTTACCGATTTGCGCGCAAGTTTATTGCCTTATGATGCCGCTTTGCAGGATCAACTAGACCCCTACGCCTTTGTTCGTGACACCTATCTGCAACGGCGCTGGTTTAAAGTCTACGATGGCAATCCGCCACATCCATTACCGCTGGGTGAACCAGAACCTGCTTTAGATGCCGAAAAACATAGTAGTGCACCCGTAACAGCAGTGGCCTCAGGCCCCATATCGGCCGAGGTAGTTCAGTGAAAGCCATTGAATTTAACGCTGTAGGTAAAGATTTCGGTCAATTCACCGCACTCAAAGAAGTGAGCTTTGCCGTCGAGCAAGGTGATTTCTTTGCATTGCTTGGCCCTAATGGGGCTGGCAAAACAACCCTGATTTCTATTTTGGCCGGTTTAACCAAAGCCACCCGCGGCAGTACGCGAGTAATGGGCTTGGATGTGCAACAAGACTACCGCGCAGCGCGCCGAGCTGTAGGCATCGTACCGCAGGAATTGGTGTTTGATCCGTTTTTTAATGTCCGCGAAGCCTTGGTATTTCAGTCGGGTTACTTCGGCATCAAGCACAATGATGCGTGGATTGATGAAATCTTGCACAATCTTGGCCTTACCGAAAAAGCGCATACAAATATGCGCGCTTTATCTGGGGGTATGAAGCGGCGTGTCATGGTCGCTCAAGCCTTGGTACATAAACCCCCAGTTATTGTCTTGGATGAACCGACGGCGGGTGTTGATGTTGAGCTACGCCAGACGCTGTGGGCCTTTGTCAAAAACCTCAATGAAAACGGTCACACAATTGTGCTGACGACGCATTATTTGGAAGAAGCTGAAACGCTGTGCAATCGCATCGCGATGCTCAAACGTGGCGAGCTGATTGCGCTGGAAGACAAAGACACCATGATGCAGCGTGGCGCTGCGCGCAGTGTCATTCTCAAGCTTAAACCAGCGCAACTCCCTGCCAGCCTGCAATCCTTACTAATTAAACAGCACGAAGGCCGCTTTGAGCTCAAGTTAGCCGATTGCAACGGGCTAGAAGCTATCTTGGCTGCGCTGCGCGCCGAGCAAATCACGCTCAAAGATCTGGAAATTACCCAGCCTGATCTAGAAGAAATTTTCGTACAAATGATGCACGCCTAAGCCTTGCTGCTGGAATCACTATGACCGGTTTTTACACCCTATTTCGTAAAGAAGTACTGCGCTTCTGGCGCGTGGCATTTCAGACAGTTGCAGCTCCAGTACTCACCGCACTGATGTATTTGCTGATTTTTGCCCATGTGCTTGATGCGCATGTGCAGCCCTACCCGGGCGTACGCTATACCGCGTTTTTGATTCCGGGTTTGATGATGATGAGCATGCTGCAAAACGCGTTTGCCAACACCAGCTCCAGCCTGATTCAATCCAAAATTACCGGCAATATCGTGTATATCCTGCTGCCGCCACTATCGCATTTTGAATTTTTCAGCGCCTATACCTTGGCAGGTGCCGCCCGTGGCTTTGTAGTAGGCATCGGAGTATTGCTTACAACACTATTTTTCTCAGTGCCGCCATTCAAATACCCCCTATGGATTTTCGTATTCGGCTTGCTTGGCTGCAGCTTGATGGCGATTTTGGGGCTGATTGCCGGGATTTGGGCGGAGAAATTCGATCAACTGGCCGCGTTTCAAAATTTTCTGATTATGCCGCTGACGTTTCTGTCCGGCGTGTTTTACTCGATTCACAGCCTGCCGCCGTTCTGGCAAACCGTGTCGCATTTCAATCCGGTGTTCTACATGATTGATGGGTTTCGTTATGGATTTTTTGGCGTCAGTGATGTGAATCCTTGGCATTCAGTAGCAGTCGTCGGATTTACTTTAGCAATCCTCACCTTAATTACGCTGACCTTGATAAAATCGGGCTACAAAATTCGCCGCTGATGGCAAAATTCAGCAAAATCGAAAGCTGGCCGCTTGCGCAGCGGCCCTAAACCATCGTACCCAAGAGCAATAATGACGCCAGAACTCGTACAAAGCCTGATCGCCCAGATCATCCCCTGTCAGCACATTGAAGTCGAAGGCGACGGCCATCACTTCTATGCCACCATCGTTTCGACGCATTTTGATGGGCTGAAATTGCTGGCCCGCCATCGTCTGATCAATGATGGCCTGAAATCTTATCTAGATTCTGGCGAGCTGCATGCGCTATCGATGCGTGCCACACTCACACCAGCCGAATGGGCTGCACGCCAGCAATGAGCGAACGAGATCCGCGCTTTGATTTAGGCAGCATCGCCAAAAATAAAGCCATCATCGAACAAGCCAAAGTCGACGCCAATAAGCGCGAAGGGAAATCGGGCGGCCCGCTGATGGCCTTGGTCAATTTACCGTGGCTGATCGCCGCAGGCGCGTGGGTCTGGTGGGAATATTTTCGTTAAGCCGCACTAGCGGCAGAATTTCAGTCATTTAAAGAATATCGTCGCCCAATCGGCGGCAATCAGTGTGCAAAAGGTCAAACATGGACAAACTTAAAATCATCGGTGGCAACCCAATCGCAGGCGAAATCACCATTTCAGGCGCAAAAAACGCCGCGCTGCCGATCTTGTGTGCGTCATTGCTGACCGCTGAAACGCTGCATCTGACCAATGTACCGCAATTGGCCGACGTAAAAACCACGCAAAAACTGCTGCAAGGCATGGGCATGCGCGTGATGACTGATAACGTCCACGAATACGAACTGACCGCCAACAACATCACCAGCACCATCGCGCCGTACGAACTGGTAAAAACCATGCGTGCGTCGATCTTGGTGCTTGGCCCAACACTGGCGCGTTTTGGCGAAGCGCAAGTATCCCTGCCTGGCGGCTGCGCGATTGGCGCGCGCCCAATTGATCAGCACATCAAAGGCCTGCAAGCGATGGGCGCCGAGATCGTGATTGAACACGGCTATGTCAAAGCCACAGGCAAACTGAAAGGCTGCCGTTTCCGCTCGGACATGATCACCGTGACCGGCACTGAAAACTTGCTGATGGCGGCGACTTTGGCCGAAGGCACTACGATTCTGGAAAACGCCGCGCGCGAGCCAGAAGTGGTTGATCTGGCTGAATGTCTGATCAAAATGGGCGCGAAAATCAGCGGCCACGGCACCGATACAATCACGATTGAAGGCGTGAAAGAGCTACACGGCGCAAGCCACGCGATTGTCGCTGACCGCATTGAAACCGGCACATTCCTCGTTGCAGCCGCTGCAGCGCAAGGCAAAGTACTGCTGAAAAATACGCGTGCTGACATCTTGGGCGCCGTGCTCGACAAACTGACCGAAGCTGGTGCCTACATCGAAACCGGTGACACGTGGATTTCGCTGGATATGAAACAGCGCCCGAAAGCCGTGGATATCCGCACGCTCGAATACCCAGCCTTCCCAACCGATATGCAAGCGCAGTTTACGCTCTTGAATTCCATTGCCGAAGGCACTGGTGTGATTACCGAAACGATTTTTGAAAACCGCTTTATGCACGTGCCAGAGTTGGCGCGCATGGGCGCGAAGATCAAGGTCGATGGTCATAGCGCGATTGTCACTGGCGTGGAAAAACTATCAGGCGCGACCGTGATGGCCACCGATTTGCGCGCATCAGCATCGCTGGTCATCGCCGGCATGATCGCCGAAGGCGAAACCATTGTTGATCGTATTTACCATTTGGATCGTGGCTACGAACACATCGAGACCAAACTCGCGGGTGTCGGCGTCAATATTGAGCGGATCAGCTAATGTTTATCCTCAACCCCAAACCCGCTTACCAAGAAGAGCAGGACAATAAGCCCAAACCGCCCAAGGAGCACGAAAAGTTTTTTGCCGTGCTCGCGCACCTTGCGGGTTTATTTTGGCTGCCGATCTTACCGGCGCCGATTGTGGCGATTGCGTTGCCATTTATCGTGCTGCAATTTGCCCGTGTGCATTCGGATTTTGTCGAGCAACATGCGCGTGAAGCCTGCAATTTTCAGATGTTGATGGGCTGCTTTTATATTTTCGCCCTCGTTGCCACTTATTTCCTGAACACCACCTTCCTGCTTTGGTGGGTGGGTGTTGGAGCATCATTATTTAGCATGTGGCAAGGCGGGCGCGCGATTAATGGCTGGCAGGCCAAATACCCCGCCAAGTTGAATATATTTAAATAATAGGTATTGCCCTAAAGGCCAATACAAAAAAGACATACAGGCAGATACCCCATGATTACTATCGCCCTTTCCAAAGGACGTATTTTCGAAGAGACACTTCCACTGCTCGCCGCAGCAGGCATCGTGCCGGCCGAAGCGCCAGAGAGCACGCGCAAGCTGATCATTGGCACGAATCAGCCCGATGTCCAGCTGATTATCGTGCGTGCGTCTGATGTGCCAACTTATGTGCAATATGGTGCAGCCGATTTGGGCGTGGCGGGTAAAGACGTGTTGCTCGAACACGGTGGTCAAGGCTTGTATCAGCCACTCGATTTGGAAATCGCTAAATGCGCGCTAATGGTCGCCACGCAAAACGGTTTTGATTACGAAGGCGCAGTCAAACAAGGCGCGCGGATGCGCATTGCGACCAAGTACACAGAGCAGGCCAAAGAGCACTTTGCCGCCAAAGGCGTGCACGTTGACCTGATCAAGCTGTATGGCTCGATGGAGCTGGCGCCACTGGTGGGTTTGGCCGACGCGATTGTCGACTTGGTATCAACTGGTGGCACACTCAAAGCCAATAATCTGGTCGCAGTGGAACATATCCGTGATATCTCCAGCCGACTGGTCGTGAATCAATCATCGCTCAAACTCAAGCATGAACGCCTGCAACCGATGCTAGATGCCTTTGCCGCCACGGTCGCCAACCGTCACGCCTAATGTCATTGCAAATCATCAACTGGCGGCCAATTCCGCTGTATACACTACTGTTGATGTTCGCCTGGCCGTGGCTGATCAAATGGGAGATTGTGGATAACAGTGGCGATACACTGTATTGGTTTATCGCCGCAACCTATCTCAATTATTTGTCCTTTATTTTCAGCATTGCTTACGGCCAGCGGATGCAAGCTGGCCTGCATCCGGCGCAGGCGGTTTGGCTATTTATGCTGAGCAATATCTTGCTAATCCTCACCTTTGCCACCGGCTGGCAGGTGTTTGATGTTTATGGCACCAGCGCTGGCTGCACCAACAACAGCAATTTTCTGGATTCGCTGTATTTCTCCACCACCATCTTTGCCACGGTGGGCTTTGGCGACTTTCTTCCCTGCAACGCTCACGGCAAGGCCTTATTTATTGCTGAATCGATCATTGGCTCGACGCATTTTGGTATTTTCATCACGCTAATATTCAGCCGCGTCATTTTTCCAAATCAATCAGAGGAAACAAACACATGATTATTCGCTTCTTTGGGATTTTGATTGGATTATTTCTTTTGCTTGGTGGTGGGCTTTTAGCTTATCCAGCCTTCGTTGGGCAAGGGGATCTAAAAACCGCTTTAGTTGCTTGCGGAGCATTAGTTCCTGCCTTAGCTATGCTGGGCTACGGCTTTGGGGGACAAAAATTCCTGCGCCGCTATTTCCCTAAGTTGGCTGAAAAAAATCTTTGGAAGATCAATCGCACAATCCATTTCTGTGATGACCCGCATTTCAGCCCTGCTTTTCGAGGTATTACCATTTATTGAAACTGGAAATGAATGTTTTAGCTCAAACAATTGAACATGCCCTTATGATTGCGCGTAAGCTGTAAAGGCCAACTGGCATCCAACCCACTAGGGGAACACCATGGCCAAAGGTCAGGTACGTAGCAACAAAGAAGCTAAAAAACCCAAACAAGAAAAGAAACTCTCAACCCCCGCCTCTACATTCGGCAATGCCGCAGCGCAGGCCAATGCACAAATGAACGAAGCCAAAAAGTCAAAGTAAGCTCACGGGGCATATCGCCCCGTAACTGGCGACATACCTACAACACAGCCAAGAGCAAATGTCAGCAATTGTTAAGCAATAGCAATTTGGGAGTAACATCGGGTTTTACCTTATTCCTACTGAAGCAATGGACACCACATTCCGCTTGGTACTGACTGGCAAGCTATTACCCGGAGTTGCCGCCGAACACGCCACCGCCGCACTGGCAAAACTAATGCGCTTGGAAATCGATCGGGCTGAAATGCTACTGCAGCAAGCGCCAACCGTAGTCAAAAAAGCCCTGCCTGGTCACCAGCTTGATACCTATCTGCAGCTATTTCACAAAGTTGGGGTTGAGGTCACCGCCGAAGCGCTGCAAACTCCTCCACCCGCACAGCCGTCTCTGAGCTTGGAACCCATCGCGACTCCGGCCACCACTGCGCCACTGAGCCTGCTCGCGGATGAACCTGCGGCGATTGCACCTATCGCCGATACCAGCGCCCAGATTACCTGCCCGCAATGCCAACGCGTACAGCCCAAGCGCACACTCTGCCTTGGCTGCGGCGCTGATATGCCACGGATGTTAGCCGCACAATCGGCCAGCAGCACCAGTGCTTTGCCACCGATTGATGCACAAAGCGCACCGGCAGCAGCACCAAGCCAGCGACGCTCTCGTATGCGCCAAGAATACGAAACCCCTGCATTCTGGTCACTCAGTACCGAGGGTCGGCTGGGGAGAATGCGCTATTTCTGCAACGGCCTGTTATCGATTTTGCCAGTTCTGGGCATGCTGCTGTTCGGCCTGCTAATCAGCAAGGGTGAAATGACGTTGCCGGTGGTCATTTTATTTTTAGGGGCTATCGTCTGGTGCTTGGTGCAAAACTATCGAATGATGGTATTTCGCTTACACGATCTAAATAAGCCAACCAAGTACGCAGGCTGGATTATTTTTGGTCAAATGCTGATCAATGCAGCCACTCGCTCTAGCACCTCGACCACCGTCATTATCATTGGCAGCATGATTTCATTGTTTGTCTATGGCGCACTGGCATTTGTACAAGGCGATGATGGCGAGAATGACTATGGCTTACCCGCCGCACCACCCAATATCTTTCATTACTTGGCGAGTCTGATCTGCGGGATCGCACTGATCGGTACAATTATCCAAACCACTTTAATGGACAGCCCAAAAGCTGCACCACGCACGCCAGCAGAAGCGGCGCAAACGCTCACCGACAGCGAAGTGGATCAATTAATTGCGCAAGTCGAGCAGCAAAGCGGCGAGAAAATGACGCGTGAAGAAGCCAGAGCACGGATTCAACAGCATATCGAGCAACAACAAGCCACCAGCCAGTCTGAGTAATTATGCAACAGCAAACCGATGCCACCTACGGGTGGCATTTTTATCGCTTTACATTATACATTTATATATATTATTATAAAGCATATCAAATAACAGCATAGGGATACCCAATGAGTACCGTACAAAAATTACTGATTGTCGGTGGCGTGGCGGGTGGCGCTTCAGCGGCGGCACGGGGGCGCCGTTTAAATGAAGCGGCGCAAATTATTGTGTTCGAGCGCGGCCCCTATGTGTCGTTTGCCAATTGCGGCTTGCCCTATCATTTGGGCGGGGAAATCGCTGAGCGTGAATCCTTATTACTACACACGCCCGAATCACTCACGGCGCGCTTCGGGTTGGATGTGCGCGTCAATAGCGAAGTGCTCAGCATTGATCGCCAAGCTAAAACCATTCGCGTCCACAATCGGCAAACTGGTGAAACCTATGACGAAAGCTACGACGCGCTGATCCTCGCGCCGGGTGCTGCACCGATTCGCCCGCCACTGCCGGGGCTGGATAATCCACGCGTATTCACGCTGCGCACCGTGCCCGATCTCGATCGACTAATGAATGCAATGACCAGCACGGTCAAACACGTGACCGTCGTTGGCGCAGGGTTTATCGGGCTGGAAACGGTTGAAGCGCTGCGTCATCGCGGGCTGGCCGCCAGCCTGATTGAGCGTGCACCGCAGGTGTTAACTCCGCTCGATGCTGAAATGACCACACCGCTAGCCGCGACGCTGCAAGCTCATGGCGTTGAATTACTGTTAGGCGAAAGCCTGCTCAGCGTCGTTGATGGCGAACAACTAACTCTCCAGCTGGAATCAGGCCATCAACTCAGCACTGACTTGGTGGTATTGGCGATTGGGGTGAAACCGGAAAACCAATTGGCGCGCGAAGCTGGCTTAGAAATCGGCACAACTGGCGGGGTATTGGTCAATAGCCATCAGCAGACAAGCGATACAAGCATATACGCCGTAGGGGATGCCGTTGAAGTTCTGCACACTGTGAATGGCAAATCTGTCTTGTTGCCACTGGCAGGCCCCGCCAATCGTCAAGGCCGCATTGCAGCCGATACAATTTTTGGCCGCGCAGCCAGCTATCGTGGCAGCCAAGGCACAGCCATTTGCAAGGTGTTTGATCTAACCGCCGCCAGCACCGGACTCAATGAGCGTAGCCTGCAAGCGGCCGAAATACCGTACCAAAAGCTCTATCTGCATGGGAATGATCACGCCAGCTACTACCCCGGCGCAACGATGATCAGCCTGAAAGTCTTGTTTGACCCCGCCAGCGGTAAATTACTCGGCGCGCAGGCGGTGGGCGAGAAAGGCGTAGATAAACGCATCGATGTGCTCGCCGTGGCCTTGCAAGCTGGCATGACAATCGATGATCTGGCCGAAATGGAGCTCAGCTACGCGCCACCCTATGGTGCAGCCAAAGACCCGCTCAATCTGGTTGGCATGGCGGCGCAAAATCTGCAATCCGGTTTGCTTGCGCTAATCAACCCCGAACAATTGGCGAACGAGCTAGGTCATGTGCAATTGATCGATGTACGCGAGCCGGAAGAAATCGCCAGCGGTCAAATTGCTGGGGCACGGAATATCCCGCTGAGCCAATTGCGCGAGCTTAGCCAGTTGCTCGACACCAGCAAACCGGTGGTGGTGTACTGCATGGTGGGCCTGCGTGGTTATATCGCCCAACGACATTTAAGCCAATTGGGCTTTCAGGTGCGCAGCCTGAACGGAGGCTACAAAACCTGGCAAATGTGGAACATGAGCCAACATCAAAGGGTATAGCCCGAAAAAGCAATCTGAATCTGGCTTAAATAAACATACCCAATAAAACCCGGCTCTTGCATGGGTTTTATTGGGTAGCGTGACCACACAATTCTGCGGCAGTGAATGACTACTCCACCGTGCTCCAGCCTTTATCCGGATTAAAATTCGTCAATTTTTTAACGGCATCAGCGGTGCCCTTACCTAAATTACGCTGATAAATCACCCCTTCCTGATTGGTGATAAAGCTCATCACGCCCGACTTGCCATAGCTAGCTGGCCAAGCCAGAACTGCAAACCCGCCAAACATTTTTCCGCTTTCGACATAGCTATACGCGCCCCCCTTCGCTGCAGGACCTTGTGCTTGGAGAATTTTGAAAAAATAGCCATGATAAGGTGCTGATTGATTGTGATACCCCTCGGCAGCGGCGGCAGCAAAAAAAGCCCCCATTGGGCTAGCCGCTGCCCCTTCTTGCTCAGGCCAATACAAACCATCTTTTCGCTCTGGCGAGCTAACAATGCGATCGGCGTAATGCAGCAGTGATGAGCCATCCGCCTGCATCAGGTAATACTCCTGCTGCGCAGTAAGTACGGTTTTCAGTGCTTCAATTGCACTGAGCTCATTCATGCCAATGCGCCGGGTGAGTAATTCCGCACGGCCCGTCGTGCCAGCAAAAACCCAGCCTCCCTTATCGCGAATCAGCGGAATTGCAAACGGGTATTGTTGCTCCCCCAATTCCAGCACTTGCTTCGATTGACTGACAACGCGCCATTGATGCCCTGCGCGATAGCTTTGTGCATAGGTTGCGTAGCGATTTTGATCATCAATCGGGTCTCCCGATACAATCAAATCACGATTGCGAGAGCCAAATATTTTTTCCAGTGCGCTGGGGTCTTTTTGCTCTAGCGCTTGCAACAGCGCTTCGCCCGCCGCCTCAGGCGTTTTAAATAACTGCCCCGCGAAAGCCGAAGACATCAAGGTTGCACCAAGCACCGCCACTAGCGTTTTCAAAACTGAATCATGCATTGCTCTACTCCTTATTTACCGTGACCAGAGACACGTACCGGGCGGGAAACGCTGCGCTGTGAACTAGCTCCGCGATCGCGAGCACTGCGCGCAAGCTGACTGTGATCTGGCTGACTAAATGCACTATCACGGTGCGTTGCTGATGGCGCAATTGGGTTCGCAACTGGCTTGGCTTTTTTACCTGATTTCGCAGAGCCGTTTGATTGATTGTCGCGATGCTCAGGTTTGGCGGCGGCTTTATTTTGCAATTGTTGGCTTAACTCCGCACGATCCAAATCCTTAAGCTGCCCTTGCATATCAGCACGATCAATCGTCCCCAAATCAGCGCGTGTTTGATCAGCCTTGCCACGAAATGCTTCGCGACTTTGCTCTCGATGATTGGTTTGCGGCCGATACTGCTCGCGCGTGGTTTTATCGCGGTATTCCACCCCGCGCCGATGATCCACGTTATGAGTCCAGTTGGTGTTGTTAATGGTGGTGCGATTAAAGCTGTTGTAATGGTTAACATTGATATTGACGTGACCATGATGCCAGTCGCAATCGCCCCATAAAGCCGCGCCAACCATTACTCCAACGGTAAATGAAAATGCACTTGCTGCATAAGCATAGCTAGGTGGATACCAATAATAAGGTACATAGCTAGGGTATGGCCACGGGCCATACACCACCGTTGGGTTATAGACAGGTACATAGACAACTTCGGTTTGAGGCTCAATGCGAATGACGGTCGTGGGAGTAGATTCGACAATCACTTTCTGCTCTTTGCTGTCTTTCAAATTGCCTTCAGCTTTGGCTTTTGCACGCAAGCGCTGTGTCGCATCCATAACGTCTTTTTGCTGCGCCAAAAATGCATCGCCCAATTTTTGGGTCCAGTCAATTTTGTCATTGAGCATCGCCAATACATCGGGAAACGCCGCTAGCGATTTAACGCTGGCATCCCACGGCTGTTTGAGTAGCGCATCTTCAAGCGCTTTATCCTTCAGACTAGAATTGGCTTTGCGCCAACGCGCAGCCTGCACCACTTCTAACGGATAAGTTGACGCCATCAAGACTTGCGCCAACAACGCATCGGGATACAACGCAATTGGCGCTACTAATTGCTCAATTTCCTGCTGACTAAAGACATTACTCGCGGCAGTTTCAGCCGCCAGCACATTGGAACTTAACAGCAAGCCAGGTGAACCCAGCAGCGCTGCTGAAACGAACAAAGATTGCATTAAACGCGACATTGCGGCTCCTTATCTTGTCCAGACCTGATCCATAAAGCATGGCAAGCTTGGTCTAGATCTACGATGTAATTAAAGCGCTTCTACCGATCAACTATTCACATCGATTCTAGTCGCCAACCGCAAGTTTTCCTGCTTTTCTTTCTGAAACTTGACAATTCCGCGGCAAAAATCGCACAAATCACCGTGTGATTTGACTTTGGCCACAGCCGCGCAAGGCTCAAGTGCAGGTATAATCGCGCTATAGAAAATTACTTTGGGTCTGTGCCATGCTCCGCCGTTTAGATTCCACTTCTGCTGATTTCCAAACCGAACTCACTGCCCTGCTGGCATTTGAAACCTCGCAAGACCCGCAAGTAGATCAACGCGTTGCGGCGATTTTGGCCGACGTTAAAACCCGTGGCGATGCAGCCCTGGTGGAGTACACCAACAAATTTGATGGTACGGCAGCCAGCTCAATGGCCGATCTGGAGTTGACACAAACCGAGCTCAAAGCCGCTTTCGAGCGCCTACCGGCCGATCAAGCCGCGGCACTGCAAGCGGCCGCCGCCCGCGTGCGCAGCTATCACGAAAAACAGAAAATGAGCTCGTGGAGCTACGAAGATGAAGACGGCACGCTGCTTGGCCAGCAAGTCACTGCGCTCGATCGCGTCGGTATTTATGTACCCGGCGGCAAAGCAGCGTATCCATCTTCCGTATTGATGAATGCAATTCCGGCGCACGTTGCGGGTGTCGCCGAGATCATCATGGTCGTGCCAACGCCGAAGGGCGAGCGCAATGATTTGGTTCTTGCCGCGGCGTACGTCGCTGGCGTTTCACGTGCATTTACCGTTGGCGGCGCACAAGCCGTTGGCGCGCTGGCGTATGGCACGCAAACTGTACCGCAAGTCGATAAAATCACTGGCCCCGGCAATGCCTACGTGGCCTCGGCCAAACGCGCCGTATTTGGCGTGGTAGGTATTGATATGGTCGCTGGCCCGTCGGAGATTTTGGTGCTGGCCGATGGCACAACCAATCCAGATTGGGTGGCGATGGATTTATTTAGCCAAGCCGAGCACGATGAAATCGCCCAATCAATTTTGCTGTGTCCAGATGCAGGGTATGTTGATGCAGTCTATGCCAGTATTGAGAAATTAATCGATACCCAGCCACGTAAAGAGATTATCGCTGCTTCACTCAAAAATCGCGGCGCACTGATTGTGGTAAAAGATCTCGACGAAGCCTGTGAAATCTGCAATTACATCGCGCCAGAGCACATGGAATTGTCGGTTGAAAACCCAGAAGCGCTACTACCCAAAATCCGCCACGCTGGTGCCATTTTCATGGGTAAATTCACGTCTGAATCATTGGGCGACTACTGTGCGGGCCCGAACCATGTGTTGCCAACCGCACGCAGCGCACGCTTCTCTAGCCCGCTGGGTGTGTATGACTTCCAAAAGCGTTCTAGCCTGATCAAGGTCTCTGAAGTCGGCGCGCAGAAACTCGGCCAAATTGCTTCGGTATTGGCACACGGTGAAGGCCTGACAGCACACGCCAATGCGGCTGAATTACGTTTGAAATAATTTTTTGCTGCGTCATTAAAAAAGCTGCCTTGGCAGCTTTTTTAATCGGCACGAACTGTAGCCTGCATTCAAACAGCAAAATACCGCTGATGGTATACCTCTATGCAGCCTTTTTTTCATAGGCCACAAGAATATACCCACAGAGATTAATTCAGTAATTGATCAAGAGCTGCTAGCTCTAATGAGGCTTTTGGCAGTAAATCACAGTGCAATTGAATGTATAAAAAGTTGGCTTGGTGCTCGTAATCCTCTGCCGCCCCTTTCTTGCCCAGCGCGGCACTATAGCGTTGAGCCTGTCTGAGCAACCGTACTTGCAAATGCGGCATCCTATCCTCTTGTGCGATTTGCAGCCCTCGCTTTACCACTTCCATCGCTTGCGTGTAATTGGCTTGTTTAGCCAGCAGCTCAGCCCACTCACCTAGTAAATTGACTTCCAGCCAGTGATAGGGCGTGGTGGCGACAATCAACAACCCTTCTTCAAGGCACAATTGTGCCTGCTCGAGTTGATTCTCTGCCAAGGCTATTTGCGCTAAGCGATACTGACTTTCAGCCGCGTGATGCGGCAAGCCTTGCTGCTCGCAAATATGCAGCGTTTCTTCCAATAATGCTCGGGCCTGAGAAAATTGCGCCAGCTTTTGCAAATTGACTGCCCAATTGATCTTGGCCATAGTAATCAAATACGGGTCTTGGCTGGCAAGTAATAAATCATGTGCGGCTTGGTGCATTCGCACGGCCAGTTGATTTTCGTCGGACACATCACAAATCCGCCCCAAACCAATCAATGCTAAGGCACGTGTTTTATTTAAACTGGCCTGATGCCCGCATAGCAACGCGCATTGCTGCCAATATTGCAAGGCCTGCGGGTAATGCGACAAAGAGTAATGGCAACAACCTAGTTGTTCCAAAATGGCGGGCATTTGCTGAAAATACCGAAACTCTTGTGCATAGGCCATGGCCTCGGTTAGCACCGTGATGGCCCCGGGCAAATCACCCAGCTGGTCTTCAATTAACGATAATTGCTGCGCAGCACGGATGAAGGTAATGGTATC
Source organism: Chitinibacter fontanus (assembly GCF_013423785.1). NCBI lineage: Bacteria > Pseudomonadati > Pseudomonadota > Betaproteobacteria > Neisseriales > Chitinibacteraceae > Chitinibacter > Chitinibacter fontanus. The sequence continues at coordinate 2,078,354 of NZ_CP058952.1, read as the reverse complement.
AAATGCTGCACGCGCCTCATCTAGCAGCGTCAGGCATTGCGCACGAGCCTGCACGGGCTCGGTGAAAATTTTGGCATGAATTGCATCCAGCAGATGCTGCCTTAGGGTTGACGGTTGGTCTGGCATCGCGGTCCTCTCATGCTTTGTTTGTAGTACACCCGCGTTCTAAGTTCCCCCCGTTTGGCGAGAGCCAGACCAATCTTTGTACGCAATGACCTATGTCAAAATCTGCGTAACCCAATCACTACCTTAGCTGCCGATCCATAAATACATTGGCCTGTTTAATCCGACCATCGGCACTTAAACCAACACTATTAACACCTTGGGCCAGTTGCGCCCCCTGCGCATCAAGCAGTCGCCAAGCAAACAAGGCCTGATCATTTACTTGATTAGGCTTACCGCTTAACTCCAGTTTCATCCCCGGAAATTGTTGCTGGAGTTTGGCCAAATAATCGGTGTAGGCCGCAATGCCACGATACACGCCATCCGGGGTATTAAATACAAATTGGCTATCGAGCACCTGTGACCATTGCTCAAGGCTCACTTCGGCATTTGCCAAATTATGCAAGGCAAAGAATTGTGTGAGCGTCGCGTCAAGCCCGCGTGGTCCAACACCCACAGCTGCAGCGTTCAATTTTGCAGGGATACCTAACAGTTGATCAACCGTAGTAAATTGATAGCCTTGCTGGCGCAAAGCAGGGATTAAGGTTTTCACAGCCATAATGGTAGGCACCCGCCCACGCCCGCCCGAGTCATGCATTAATACAATCGCCTCAGGGTGAATATACTGTTGAATCACCGCCTCGATTTTTGCACTGGCCACTTCATCCAGTGCGTGCTGCCAGGTATAAAACCAGTCCGCGCTATCTACCGACCATAAAATAGCCGCCATATTTTTGGCTTGGAGTGACTTCACCTGATTGTCGTTGAGAAAACCATAGGGTGGCCGCATTAATGCAGGCTGAAAACCCACGACTTTTTGGAAGGCCTGCTGGGTTTTCAATATTTGATAATCCCACCACGCACCCCCCTCTTCCATTTTGCTCAGATTGGGGTGACTAAAACTGTGGTTGGCCAAGGTATGGCCTTCAGCAAGAGCACGCTTTACGATCTCAGGGTACTGCAGCACATTCTGACCTTGCCAGAAAAAAGTCGCTTTAACATTTTGCTGCTTTAAGACATCGAGCAATGCGGGGGTATCGGCACTGGGGCCATCGTCAAAGGTAAACGCAATTTGTTTACGCTCCCCCAGCCCTTCCATAAAGAACGTGCGCGGAAACAGCTGCGCCTGGCGCTCAAGCTCCACTGCCGCAACCTGCCCACGATTTTCCACCACCGGGGTGCGTAAGCGGGCAGGAGACTGCGCTGACACAATACCCGTAACGAGTATTGCGACAAATCCAACTGTTAAATTGACCTTGCTAAACATACCCATCACCTCACTGTACAGGAAAATAGAACGCACCCAGCCGGATGCACATACCAAAAATGTACCAATCGTTCGGTAAATAATCCCGCGTTGATGCGTAGCTGTCAAGGCATACTGCCCAATTCTTCGGGTAAACTTGCACACAGCAAAGGAGATCGCAGTGGCCATTCAAAAAGAACAACTCATCGAGCAGCTTCGGCGTGTGTTTCATACCTATGGCTATGATGGCACATCACTGAGCCTGATCAGCCAGGCCACCGGCTTAGGTAAAGGTAGCTTGTACCATCACTTCCCAAATGGAAAGCAAGAAATGGCCAGTGCCGTCTTGCAAGCCGAAGGTATTTGGTTTCAAGCCGGCCTTAATTTACTGCGCCAAGAAGGCGAGCCCAACATGCGATTGGCGCAATTTATTCAATTTATCGCACTCACTGAACAAGACAAACTCGAGGCTAGCACGCTCGATATCTATACGATGGGCAATGCCCGCAGCTTATTTGGCGCGGATATGGGACTGGCCGTACAAGAATGGATTGCCGCACTGAACAAACTGATGCAAGACGCCGGCATTGCGCCCGCCGTGGCCCAGCATCGTGCAATTAGCACCATTGCCAAATTAGAAGGAGCGCGCATGCTATGTCGTTGCTTGGATGACTGGCAGATTTTTGAGCAATTATTACAGGAACTACCACAAGATTTACTTAACTAAATCACTGCAAATGCGTACTACCTCATTAATAGCCCCAATACTGAATTGAAACTGACATCACAAACCAAATAAAACCACCAAAAACAGTGAAACTCCCAATTGCCAAGTAAAGTTGCACTGTTCTAGCCCCAATCGACAATTTTCTTGCGCCAATCGTGGCATTTCAGATCATCAGAGCTTCCCGCCAACGCGAATCTATTGGAAAATGCAGTATTGATCGGCAAGTGCTGAGCTGTTTACGAGAATCATCGATGCGCCAAGTTACTGTTACTCGCAATACGCTAGAAACCCAAATCACCATCACGCTCAACCTAGACGGCACCGGCGTGAGCAAATTCGACACCGGAGTGCCTTTTTTCGAGCACATGCTCGACCAAGTGGCGCGTCACGGCCTGTTTGATATTGAAATCAAAGCCGTCGGCGATTTGCATATTGATGCCCACCATACGGTAGAAGACGTGGGGATTACCTTGGGACAGGCTTTTGCCAAAGCAGTTGGCGATAAAAAAGGCATTGTGCGTTACGGTCACAGCTATGTGCCGCTTGATGAGGCATTAAGCCGCGTGGTAGTTGACCTCTCTGGTCGCCCCTGTCTGGAATACGATTGCGAATATACCCGCGCGATGATCGGTGGCTTTGATGTCGATTTGTTTGGTGAATTTTTCCGTGGTTTTGTTAATCACGCCGCGATCAGCCTACATATCGACAACCTGAAAGGCAAAAACGCCCACCACCAAGCCGAAACCATTTTCAAAGCATTGGGGCGCGCACTGCGCATGGCGGTTGAACTCGATCCACGGATGGCTGGCATTACACCGTCAACCAAAGGCACGCTGGTAGGTTGAGATGAGCCAAAAACAAACCATCGCTATTGTCGATTACGGCATGGGCAACCTGCATTCGGTGACCAAAGCTTTTGAGCTGGTCGCCGGTGACGATGCCACCATTATTCTGACCGCCGACCCAGCTGTCGTCGCTAGTGCCGACAAGGTGGTATTCCCCGGCCAAGGCGCGATGCCCGATTGCATGCGCGAGCTAAACGAAAGCGGTCTTAAACAAGCCGTACTCGATGCAGCAGCCAGCAAACCTTTTTTGGGTATTTGCGTTGGTGCGCAGTTACTGTTTGAACACAGCGAAGAAGGCGACATGGATTGCCTGGGCGTATTCAAAGGCAAAGTAGTGAAATTCAAGCCTGAAAATATGCACGACAGCGTGGGTCAAAAGCTCAAAGTGCCGCACATGGGCTGGAACGAGATGTTCATCAAGCGTGAACACCCATTGTGGGCGGGCATCAGCGAAGCGGAGCGGTTTTACTTTGTGCATAGTTACCACTTCGCGCCAGCCAGTGATGCAGATACCATCATCGAATCAGCCTATCCAACTCGCTTTGCGGTGGCGGTCGCGCGCGACAATATTTTTGCAATTCAATGCCACCCCGAAAAAAGCCACACGCCGGGTCTGCAATTATTGAAAAATTTCGTACACTGGAAGCTATAGCATTTGTGACAAGATGGTGAAATACCGTTTAATAACAAACTGCTAGTTTTAATTTAACCCCCTCACTATATGCTTTTAAATCATGCTGATTATTCCTGCAATTGATCTTAAAGATGGCCAATGTGTTCGTTTGCGCCAAGGCGAAATGACCGACGCAACCGTATTTTCTGATGACCCAGCTAGCTTTGTTTCGCACTGGCTAGGCCAAGGCGCACGCCGTATGCATCTGGTTGACCTCAATGGTGCATTTGCGGGCAAACCCAAAAACCTGAGTGCCGTTAAGCAGATTTTAAAAGCCATCAATGGTGAAGTCCCTGTGCAATTAGGCGGCGGTATTCGTTCACTCGAAACCATCGAGATGTACCTCGATGCCGGCATTGATTACGTGATTATCGGTACTGCAGCAATCAAGCAGCCGGGCTTTTTGCACGAAGCATGCGATGCGTTCCCAGGCCAGATCATTGTCGGTCTGGATGCCAAAGACGGCATGGTAGCCACCGATGGGTGGGCGAAAATTACCGACCACGAAGTAATCGACTTGGCCAAACGTTTTGAAGGCTATGGCGTAGAAAGCGTGATTTACACCGATATCGGCCGTGATGGCATGCTCTCTGGCGTGAATATCGAAGCGACTGTTAAACTGGCGCAAGCGCTGACTATTCCGGTGATTGCATCTGGTGGCCTAACTAATCTGGATGACGTACGTAAATTGTGCGAAGTCGCTGATGAAGGCATCGAAGGTGTAATTACGGGACGCGCGATCTACGAAGGCACTATCGACTTTGCCAAAGCCCAAGAGCTGGCTGACGAACTCTGCGAATAATATGAGCGAAGACGACGGCAACAAACCTGATTGGCTTGATTGGGCCACTGAAGAGCGGCATATTGGCCAGCTACTTCGTGACACCAATCCAGTCTGGTTTGCCGAAGTCTGCCAAATTTTGTTCGACACCGACCCGATGATGATTCGTCTGGTCGGAGAACCGGAAGGTTATGCGCCCGAGGTGGGCAGTATTATGCGCAGCTTGCCGCAGTGCATGAATGTCGATGATGTGCAGCAACTCATCTTCAATGTATTCACCCAGTGGTTTACCCCCGAATTTGCAGGTGGCCGTAGTCAATACGCCGAGACCGCACAAGCCGTGTGGGCCAGCTGGAAAGCCCAACAGCAAGAATAGTAGCGAGCACTCAATCTGCCTCGCTCGGAAAAAATATGCCATTAGCTAAACGTATTATCCCCTGCCTAGATGTCACCGCTGGACGCGTGGTGAAAGGTGTTAATTTTCTTGAATTGCGTGATGCGGGCGATCCGGTTGAGATTGCCAAACGCTATAACGATCAGGGTGCAGATGAACTCACCTTTCTCGACATCACCGCATCTAGCGACGATCGGGATCTGATTTTACATGTGATCGAGGCTGTGGCATCGCAAGTTTTCATTCCACTCACCGTCGGCGGCGGTGTCCGCAAAGCCGATGATGTGCGTCGCTTACTCAATGCCGGCGCCGATAAAGTCAGCATCAATACTACTGCCGTATCGAACCCCGAAGTGGTTGAGCAAGCCGCCAGCCGTTTTGGCAGCCAAGCCATTGTCGTGGCGATTGATGCCAAAGCGACCGATGCGACCAATAGCCGCTGGGAAGTGTTCACTCACGGCGGCCGTCGTGCTACGGGGCTGGATGCCGTGGAGTGGGCGCTGAAAATGCAGCAACTGGGCGCAGGTGAAATTTTGCTCACCAGCATGGATCGAGACGGCACCAAAATCGGCTTTAATTTGCCACTAACCCGCGCAGTTTCTGATGCAGTAGATATTCCAGTGATTGCTTCGGGTGGTGTCGGCAATTTGCAGCATCTGGTCGATGGTGTTAAACAAGGTCACGCCGATGCGGTATTGGCGGCCAGTATTTTCCACTTCGGCGAGTATTCGGTGCGGCAAGCCAAAGAAGCCATGCATGCAGCAGGAATTGAGGTCCGCTTTTAAACTCTGAGCCCTACTAAATCATGAAAAAAATTGCTGGATTATGCTGCCTGTTGCTAATGCATAGCGCTATGGCCTGTGAAATCAGTACCCAAACCCCTGCCAATGTATCGATGGAAGTCGACAATATGCGCCATGGTTTAAAAAACGAACTGACTTTGTTTTTAACGGTTAAATCCGCTGTCGATACCGAATTCAAACGCCCCCCCAATGTCGTTGATGCACAAGGTCGCGTCAGCGAGCCGATCAAAATGGAAGGCGCTCTGGGTAAAGTGAACGCCAAAGAAGTGCGGCAATGGGTCGTGTATTACACCCCAGTCGCAGACTTCACCGCAGAAAAGGTCGTGCTGCAATGAACTGGTTAGATGAAATTAAATATGACGCAGCAGGCTTGGTGCCTGTAATTGCCCAAGATGAACAAACTGGCCGCGTCATGATGTTTGCCTACGCCAACCGTGATGCCATTGCACTCACACACGAGAAAGGTACGGCACATTACTGGACTCGTTCACGCCAAAAACTATGGCATAAAGGCGAAGAGTCGGGCCATTTCCAGCATGTATCAGCCATTCAGCTCGATTGTGACGGCGACGTACTCATTTACAAGATCCGCCAAGAGGGTGGTATTGCTTGTCATACCGGACGAGAAAGCTGCTTCTTTCGCACCTTAGTCGATGGACAATGGCAGGTGAGTGAAGCCGTACTCAAAGACCCAAGCGCAATTTACGCACATCGCCACGAATAAGTCTGGGCTAGACATCAACTTGTCACCCTAATGCAATATAATTTGACCGATATTTTTTGGAGCAGTCTATGATTTCCGCAGAAATTCTGGAGCGTTTGTCGCAAACACTTGCTGAGCGCCGTCAAGCTGACCCAAGCTCATCGTATGTGGCCAAACTGTATAGCAAAGGCCAAGAAGCCATTCTCAAAAAAGTAGGCGAAGAAGCCGTAGAAACCATTATGGCTGCCAAAGATGGCGATAAATTGCATCTAGTGCGCGAAGTAGCTGATTTGTGGTTTCATACCCTAGTACTACTCGCACACGAAGGCCTGAGCAGTGAAGACGTATTAGCTGAACTAGCTCGACGCGAAGGCATTTCCGGCATCGAAGAAAAAGCGGCCCGCAAACCAGCCTAAGGAGTTTTTGCATGAGCGACTGTATTTTTTGCAAAATCGTGCGCGGAGAAATCCCAGCTAACAAGGTTTATGAAGACAGTGAGGTGATTGCCTTTAAAGACATTCGCCCCGCGGCACCGGTGCATTTGCTACTAATCCCTAAACGTCATATCGAATCGATGTTGACTACCACCAAAGAGGATGAAGCTTTGCTCGGTAAAATGTTAGCATTAACACCTGTTCTGGCTCGCGAGCAAGGCTTAGGTGCTGGCTACAAAACGGCTATTAATACAGGCTTGGCTGGCGGGCAGGAAGTATTCCATTTGCATTTACATGTAATGGGTACCCCTCAATAGTAATTGATTCTAGCCCAGATCAAACATGATCTAGGTAGATATACCCCTAAAGAGAGTAAGTCATGGGTTCATTTAGCATTTGGCACTGGTTAATTGTACTGGCCATCGTAGTGCTGGTTTTTGGTACTAAAAAATTGGGTAGTGTAGGCAAAGACCTTGGCGCAGCAATCAAAGGCTTTAAAGATGGCGTCAAAGGCGAAGATGACAGCACGCACAAATCGGATGCGACACGAGTCATCGACGTGGTCGAAAAAGACAAGAAATAAGCCGTGTTTGACGTTAGCCTAGGCGAGCTACTGGTTATTGGTGCCGTCACACTGGTGGTCGTTGGCCCAGAAAAAATGCCGAAGGTGGCTCGCACCGCGGGGATGCTGTTTGGGCGTCTGCAGCGTTTTGCCAACAATGTCAAAGCCGATTTGCACCGCGAAATGCAAGCCAGCGAGCTGGCGCAAATTCAGCAGGAAATTGAAGCTGAAGCAGCGCAAATCAAGCAAACAATTCATCAACCGCTTGCGCAAGCACAAGCTGCACTAGCGGAACTGGATAGCTCTTCAACGCGAGTGGAGCCAAGCCTAGTAGAAGAGCCAATGGTATCGACGCGGGCCCAAAACGTAGTAACAGCCCCCGAAACCGGCTTGCAAGCAACACCTGAAATCAGACCTGAGCCTCCTCGAAAATCACGCGAGAAGAAGGTTGTTGCAGAACCAGAAGCCATCAGCGCTACCGAAATTAATGAAAATCAGCTCGATTTATTTGCTGACCTTGACGAGGTTAGCCACACACCACATGCATCGGATCGACGCTAAATCATGAGTGAGCTCAGTGACAATCTGCAGCCTTTGATCAGTCATCTGGTTGAACTACGCACGCGACTAGTTCGTGGTGCTCTGGTATTTATCATCGGCTTTTTGATTGCGTTTGCTTTCTCGGCTAAGCTCTACGATATATTGGTAGCGCCTCTGGCGGCGGTATTGCCAGGCCAGAAATTGGTCACCATCGGCATCGCCTCGCCGTTTCTGGTGCAGGTCAAGATTGCGGCACTTGTCGCATTTGTCGCCACACTGCCGCACACCTTGTACCAAATCTGGGCGTTTGTAGCTCCGGGGCTTTATGCACACGAGAAACGTCTGATCGCACCACTGGTCATCGCCTCCACACTACTGTTCTTGCTCGGTATGGGTTTTGCCTATTTCTTAGTGTTTGGCGTGGTATTTAAATTTATCGCCTCAGTCATCCCACACAGCATGCAATGGTTGCCTGATTCGGGCGAATACCTTGATTTCGCGATGGGCATGTTTGTCGCTTTTGGTGTGACATTTGAAGTGCCTATTGTGGTGATTATTATGGTGCGCATGGGCTTTGTTAGTATTGCGAAGCTCCGCGAAATACGTTCTTACGTTATTGTGGGAGCCTTTGTGATTGCAGCCATTGTGACGCCACCTGATGTATTATCCCAGTGCCTGCTGGCCATTCCCTTATGGCTATTGTATGAGGCTGGTGTTCTGATTGCGTCATGGCTGTATCAGCCAGTGGGCAATGAGCAGCAATAATCCTGACCTGAGTTTAATCATGCCTTTCCAACTTCGCCTCTACCAAGGCCTGCTCTTTTTATTGGCCGCCGTTCCATGCGGGATTCCATTTCGCTGGGACCCCAATCCGGTATTTCCATCTGAGTTAGCTGCATTTTTCTTCTGTGTACTGATCACACTAGCCGGCGTGCTTGTACCGAGCGATCCACGAGAGAAAGCCAATCCACCATGGTTGACCGTGATGTGGATTGCCTTTGCCGCCATGATTGGCGTGCAGACCATCTTGCTACCGCATGGCTATGCCACAGAAAGGCTGTATCCGGTTATTTATGCACTGGGTGCAGCAGGTGCAGGCTGGTCATTAGCGCGAGCCATGCGCGTGTATGGCACGCAGCAACTCATCAATATGTTTGCCTGGGGTTTATTGGCTGGTGCGATTTTTAATTCCGGCCTTGCAGTACCTCAGATTGTGCAGCTGATTCAGGAAGGCCCACGCCTGATTTTTGGCAATATTGGCCAGAAAAATATGTATGGTCACTATCTGGCTTGGGGCTTGGCCAGCGCAGCCTATTTGGTGACACAAAAAGATGAAATGAATAAGTGGCTGTTCTATACGGTAGCAGCCTGGTTAGCCTTATCACTGGCCTTCTGTGGTTCACGCTCGCCATTACTCTATGCTTTGGCTTGGTTACCGCTCGGTGCATTTATCTGGTGGCGTGGAGCCGAAACATTACGTGAATTAGGTAAGTCGCTAACCATCGCAGCCGTACTGATTATTGCGATGCAGTTTCTTGCCCCCTTCGTTAATGAGCTCCTGCAAGCCTTACTGAAGGCTAAAAATGAAGTACCAACTGGCTTAGATCGCCTCGACTCTAATGGCTCACGCCGCATTGTTGAGTGGCACAAGGCCTGGATTACATTCCTACAAAACCCGTGGATCGGCACAGGCTGGGGTAGCTATGCGGTGCATAGCAATGCATTGCAAGTGCGCCCAGAGTTTGCCGTGGTATCAGAAAGTGTGCTGTTTACCCATGCTCACAATTCGGTACTCAATCTGCTAGCTGAAACTGGTGTTTTTGCGACGGGAATAATTTTGGCAGGCATCGCCTATGCGTACATCAACGTACTGCGCGCCTGGCGTAACCCGGTGGTGATGTATGCCGCAGCTTTAGCCACAGTCTCATTGCTCCACAGTATGGTGGAATATCCACTGTGGTATTTCCATTTCCTTGGCCCATTTGCCCTGATTTTGATCTTTATGCAGGATGGTGAAGCACGGCTTGGCATTCGTGCCGCATGGGCGCGGATGTCTTGGGCTTTATGGGGCGGCGTCGCTTTGGCACTCGCTATTACGGGTGGACAAATTTATCTGAAAATTTATCCCATCATGGATCCTGCGAACGATCAAAAACTCAATGCAGATCGTATCGCGCGACTTGAAGCCATGCGCAACAATCCTTTAATTGATTATTATGCCGAGCATGCCTTGTCCAATTACATTGTGGCAAGTAGTAGTGAAATGGATTGGAAGCTGGCCATCTTACGCAAACAAAATGCTATTCGCCCTTACCCAGGGCAGATGACCGATCAAGCCGTGATGGAAGCCATCAAAGGCAATCAGGCGATTGCGCACCAACTGATTCGCCGCGCCGCCTATGCCTACCCAGAAAGCTTTGACTATTTCTACCAAACGCTGGATGGTTTCAAAGAGCCTCAAGTGCGTGCGCTAATCAAGGATGTCGACGAGGCTCGCGACTTTTTCAACGCGAAACTCGACTTCAAAATTAAGCGCCCAGTTTTGGCTGATGAAATCGTGCCGGCAGCCGCATCCAGCGCATCGGCAATCCACTAAATAAAGCCCCTTGCGGGGCTTTTTTCATAGCGTTCGGTTATTTCCATGAAAAAAGCAGTTTCTCCACTCCCCCCAATCGATGGTCTAGCTCCCAGCTGTGTCGCACTAACACCCGGCCCGTGGACAACAGTGCTGGAGTTTCTGGAGCAAAAATTCCCATTTCTGGAGCCGGGGATTTTGGCCGAACGACTAGCCAATGGAGAGATTTATGACGATCGCGGGCAATCCATTCCGGCGGACTCCAAATATCAAGCGGGATGTTACCTGTGGTACTACCGTGCAGTGCGTGAGGAAATGCGTGTTCCATTTGAATTGGAAGTACTCTATCGGGATGAGCGCATTGTCGTCATCGATAAACCCCATTTTCTATCAGCGATTCCGGCAGGGCGTTTTGTTAAAGAAACCGTGCTGGTGCGCCTGCGCGTTCTGCTGGGGCAACAAGATATTGCGCCGGTGCATCGACTAGATCGCGAGACCGCAGGTGTGATGATGCTCTGCCTTGATAAAGACAGTCGCAGCGCGTATCAGCAATTGTTCGAAAGCCGCAATGTACAAAAAACTTACGAAGCCATCGCGCCATATCGCGCCGATCTAACGCTGCCGCTGGTGCACCGCTCGCGCTTGGCTCATGAATCTGGCAAATTTTTCTCGATGTCTGAAGTACCGGGCGAGCCCAATAGTGAAACTCGCATTAGCTTGCTGGAAACACGGGGCTCATGGGCCAAATATCAACTCGAACCACACACCGGCAAAAAGCATCAACTGCGCGCGCATTTAGCGGCACTCCAGATTCCGATTGTGAATGATCCGTGGTATCCGGTAGTACTCGATGATAAAGGCGATGATTTTAGTCAGCCTTTGCAATTGTTGGCGCGCAGCTTGCAATTTGTTGATCCATTTACTGGCGAGTTGCGAGTTTTTCGCTCTCAGCGCGAACTGAGCTGGCCAAGCGAAGCATAAATTGAATGTAACTATGTCACTGGAATACGCGGCAAAACTACAACGACGCCAGCATGGCAAACGCATACAGTAATGGCCATGGAGTTCGCCTTGAACACGCACTCCACTCCAAGCAGTTCAGCCCGCCTTTGCGGGCTATTTTTTTAGGTATATCGCTTAGAGACATATCCAAATTGACCAAAAATAAAATACACCCACAGGGTATTTAAGATCAGCAATGGTAGTTTGTCGCAATACCTACTCAGAAAACTACAACGACAGCATATGAGCAGCTGCCTAAAATCGGGTTTATGGAATACGCCTGAACACGCATTCCCAACCAAGAGATTTGAGCCCGCTTTGGCGGGCTATTTTTTTAAGCACTAGGCATGTATATCAGCGAGTGGCAGGCCAATAAGGCAGTTTGGGCTTATCCCCATCAGATATGGCATTGGACAGAGCTAAATAGCACGGGCGTAGATAAAAAACTCGCGATTACCATCACCGCCGGCAATCGGGCTGGCAAAATAATCGAGCACCGCAAAACCCGCATCCGCTGCGGCGGCGCGAATTTTAGTTTCGACCTGCGGATAGAGCGTCTCATCACGAACGATACCGCCGCGCGCCAGCGCTTGCGGGCCCAGTTCGAATTGCGGTTTCACCAAAAACAGCAGTAAACCATCGACCGAGAGCACCGAGCGCAAGGCCGGCAGCACCAGTGTTAGTGAAATAAACGATACATCGCCGACGATCACCTCAATCCTTGCGTCTTGCGGCTCGTCGATCAAGGCTGGCGCAATCACCTCGGGCGTTAAATTTCGCGCATTCACGCCCTCAAACTGCGTAACACGAGAATCAGATAGCAAGCGCGGATGTAATTGATCGTGCCCGACCTCAACGCCTATCACCCGGCGCGCGCCCGCTTGCAGCAGGCAATCGGTAAACCCACCGGTCGAAATGCCAACATCCAGCGCCAGCATGCCGCTCACATCAAGCCGAGCACTGGCCAGCGCGCCAGCCAGCTTCAACCCGCCACGCGAGACATAGCGATCAACCTCATCAGGGGTAATCGTAATCTCGGCTTGCGCATCGAGCTTGAAAGCCGCTTTGCTAATCGGCTTGCCATCAGCAAACACTCGCCCCGCCGCAATCATCGTTTGCGCTTGCGTGCGTGATGCGGCGTAGCCCTGCTCGACCAGAAATAAATCAGCGCGTTGCAAACTCATGGCGGCTCAAATTAGATAAATGATTCATCGCTGCGCAAATAGCGCCATTGCCCGCGCGGCAAATCGCCGAGCAGAATACGGCCAATGCGAATGCGCTGCAGGCCCACTACTTGCAGGCCAACCAACTCGCACATGCGGCGGATTTGACGCTTTTTACCTTCGCGCAGGATAAAACGCAGCTGGTCTTTGTTTTGCCACCAGACGCGCGCAGGCTTGAGTGCCTCGCCATCGAGCGACAGACCGTGATTAAGTAGACGCAGCCCATCGGCCTTCAGATGGCCGGACACGCGTACTAGATATTCTTTTTCGACTTGCGAGTTTTCGCCGATCAGCGTTTTGGCCACGACGCCGTCTTGCGTCAACACCAGCAAGCCGACCGAATCAATATCCAAGCGCCCAGCTGGCGCGAGGCCCTGAAAATGCACCGGAGAGAAACGAATCCCGCTGGTGTCACCTTCCCAGTGATTTTCCGGCTGCACCAACACCACGGCAGGCTCGTAGCCGTCTTCGGCTTGGCCAGAGACATAGCCCACCGGCTTATTGATCAGAATAGTGACGCGATTGTCCTGAATCTGCTTGGCAATCGGGTCGAGCTCAACAGTTTGCGTGGGCAGCACTTTGGTTCCCAGCACATTGACGATTTCGCCATCGACACGCACCCAGCCTTTAGCGATGTATTCGTCAGCTTCACGACGTGAGCACAGCCCCAGTTGAGCAAGGCGTTTTGATAAGCGCAGCGGCTCTAGCTCGCTAGCGGGTTGATCGTGTTGATCTGACATGATTTTTCTACGTTTGAAGCCGACAATCTGTCATTTTACTGGTTTAATCGCGGTCATAGAATATGTTTTCCGACTGGTTTTCAGACCAGCGAACTTATCTGGCCAGTAGGCTGTCTGAACCAGCAGCGTTTCGCAAGTAGCAAACTAAGTCGCTCTCACCCCATTTAATAGGATTTTCTGTGGAACACTATCTCGCTCTTAAACACCTGCATATGACTTTGGCGCTGCTCTCTGGTGCGTTTTTTGTATTTCGCGGCGGCCTCATGCTGCGTGGTTCCAGCTGGCTACAGCACAAGATCTGCAAAATTGCGCCACATATTATTGATACCGCCCTGCTGGTTTCAGCGATTTATCTGGCCATCACTCTGCAATTGAGCCCGGGCAACTCACCGTGGATCGCTGCCAAGATTGCCGCTTTGCTGCTGTATATCGTGCTGGGAACCATCGCAATTAAGCGTGGTAAGACGCTCAAAATTCGTGCGATTGCGCTGGTGGCGGCGTTAGTGACTTATGGCTATATCATCGCAGTAGCGTTAAGTAAAAATCCGCTACCTTGGTTGGGCTAAAACAAAAGGGCTGCCAATGCAGCCCTTAAACAATTCACCCCCGATGCGGTGCCAATTAAATCAGCGGGGAATCCGAGATGGCTGGCGCGGCGGTCGTCCAGTGCCCCGATTTACCACCAATTTTCTCGATCAATCTCACATCAGTCATGACCATGCCCTTATCCACGGCTTTACACATATCGTAGATCGTCAACAAGCCCACTTGCACCGCAGTCAGCGCTTCCATTTCAATGCCCGTGCGACCAAAGGTTTCGCAGGTGACTGCGCAGCGTACCGTTGATTTAACGCGATCAATCGAGAATTCTACATTCACTGCTGTCAGCGGTAAGGGGTGGCATAGCGGAATCAGATCGCTGGTTTTCTTGGCGGCCATAATCGCGGCAATACGGGCAATACCAAGTACATCGCCTTTTTTATGATTACCTTCTTCGATCAGGCGCAGCGTATCGGGCAGCATGCGGATATCACCTTGCGCGGTGGCGATACGTTTGGTTTCGGCTTTATCGCCAACGTTCACCATATGCGCCAACCCCTGAGCATTAAAATGCGTTAACTCTCCCGCAACAGGAATCGCTTCCGCACCCGCTAAACGATTTGCTAATTGGTTTAAGTCTTCTGGCGTATTCAGATTTTGAAAATGCCCCTGCGCAAAGGTAACGAACACAGCACCTAAATTTTGCAACCATTCGCCAAGCCGATTTTCTCCCTTGGCCAAGGCATCGACCAAGGCAGGTAAAACCGCACGGTTTAACATGCATACAGCCCAATGAGTTTGGCCGTCAGCAGTGCGCGCTACAACTGCAGGCGCACCGGAGGCATTGAGCGCAGCACGAAATTGCAGCAACAAATCGTGGGGCAAAAATGGCACATCACACGGCAATACCAGCATCCATTCTGCAGGGCTGGCCATCATAGCCGCATGGATACCAGCCATTGGGCCTAATTGGTTAGGATATACATCCCGCAATACGGCATGACCAAAACTAGCATAATCAGGCAGATTGCGATTGGCGGAAATCAACACATGATCAACAGGGATGGACTGCTTATTCAGCGATTCTAATACCCAAGCCACCATCGGCTTGCCTGATAATTCGATCAAACCCTTATCACGCCCCGCCATCCGGCGTGCTTCGCCGCCCGCCAACACCACCGCGTCCAACGTCATTTTCTCTTTCCCTGCGTTGTTGCGCCTCTTGGTCAGTCGGTTTGGCGTCCACCCAATATGCTTGTGTGGTACTGACTTATTGCTGCCAGAATGGCGCTTAATTTTTTAAGTAGCCGATAATATAAGCGTTTGCTTCATAAGCAGCAATGCGATGTGCACTGGCACGCAAAACCAGCACAATTTGCACACGGGCACAGCTTTGATGATGGCGCATACATCGTATGAATGTGCACCATTTAGCTGGTGAATGGTGAACCGCACTTATACCAAACTGCACTTTATCGTTGAATGGGGCTTTGGGCTCTAACTTTAGACAAACCAAGGCATGGTTTTGCAGAAAATTTCGTAGTCACCCGCTCGCTCTACCCAAGCGGGCTTTGCAAGCAGGGCACCCCAGCGCCAATCGCCCATATACCAAGCAAGGTATTTATATGTAATCCATATTTAATAAAACACCCAGCGCAATACCCCTACTTAACTCTGTTCTTTGCTGCAATCCGGCACAAATGACATTCACCCCGTGACAGCAAAAGCCCGAATTGTATATGCTTGCAGTTACTGTCATAAAATGCTGGATATTCGCTATGCTACGCCGTTGGATGCCCATTTTTGCTGCCCTATTTTTCTTGCTTTTCGCCTGCACTAGCTGGGCACTTGATCTGCCTGCGGAGCAAGTGGCGCAGCAAGAGGGGCACAGCGCCACAATTAATAATCGCACTGTCATGGTTTTTCGCAGTCCGATATTTACTTATACCCCGCAAGATCGAGCACTGGGGGCAGAACAACGTATCAAGCGAATGCTACCCGAGCTCAAGGAAGGGCGGGTCGATAGCGTACTGGTCAGCTCCCCAGAAACTGCGATTAGCGTCACGATAGATGGCCAGCAGGCCTTTTTAGTACTGCAAGGCGATGTGAACTCACTCGCGGGTGACACGCTGGAGAGCACGGCCAATAAAGCCAAGCATCAGTTGCGCATGCTAATTATTGAGAGCCGCGAACTGCATGACCCACGCCGTCTGATTCATTCTGCTGCCTATGCCTTATTAGCCACGCTGATTTTTGGTCTGATCGTCTATGCGCTCTCCAAGTCGCGGGTATTCCTACTGAAAGTTGGTCGACGCTACGTAAGCCGCCCCATTGCTCATTTGGCACAAAAAACAACTGGCGTGAGCTTTTCGCTACTCAACCGCATTTTGCGTTGGATTATCAATACCATCACTAGCATCATTGGCCTGCTACTGCTCTACACATGGACAAGCCTAGTCTTTGGCTTATTCCCGTTCACTCGAGCGTGGAGCGAGCGTTTAAATGAATCGATTTTTACCTTTTTCGGGAATGTCGGTAGCGGAATTTTGCATGCGATTCCTGGCTTTCTAGTGATTATTTTTATTGTGGTATGCGCGCGCTAT
This sequence comes from Chitinibacter fontanus, assembly GCF_013423785.1. Classification (NCBI taxonomy): domain Bacteria; kingdom Pseudomonadati; phylum Pseudomonadota; class Betaproteobacteria; order Neisseriales; family Chitinibacteraceae; genus Chitinibacter; species Chitinibacter fontanus. The sequence goes on along the minus strand of NZ_CP058952.1, from coordinate 2,061,801 downwards.
ATGTCGCGCTTCCTACATTTTGTATTTGGTCGCATCGAGCGCGGCGAATTGCATCTTTCATGGTTTGACCGAGAAACCGCGAGCACTACGCGTAAAATCATGTCGTTCCTCGTCTGGCTGCTGGCGATTGCCATGATTTACCCTTATCTGCCCGGTGCTGATACCGAGGCGTTCAAAGGTTTGTCAGTCATGGTCGGTTTAATGGTTTCGCTCGGCGCGTCCAGCGTTGTTGGGCAATTTGCCAGTGGCCTTATTCTGATTTATGCCAAATCACTCAAACAAGGTGAATACGTACAAATCGGCGACACTGAAGGTACGGTGATCCACATCGGACTATTTGCTACTAAGATTCACACCAATTTGCGCGAAGAAATTAGTATTCCCAATTCGGTATTGGTGGGGCAAAGCGTCAAAAACTTCTCGCGTTTAGCATCAGGTGGCGGTGTTATCACTCAGGTCGGCGTCACAATTGGCTACGATACACCGTGGCGGCAAGTTGAGGCCATGCTAATTGAAGCGGCCGAACAAACCCGCGGAGTACGGCATAATCCGCGGCCTATCGTTTATCAAACCGCGCTTTCTGATTATTACGTCGAATATTTTTTGCGTATCGCAGTCGATGAGCCACGCCGTCGCCTAGAAATCATGAGTGAGTTGCACGCCAAGATTCAAGATGTCTTCAATACTTATGGTGTTCAAATTATGTCACCACACTACCGAGCAGATCCGGCGGTGGAAAAAGTCATCCCCCCCGAACACTGGTACCCTGCCCCAGCCAAAGCAGATGATTTGCCACAAGGGTCTTAAATTAGCATCAGTAAATCGCGATATTGCTGTGCGAATGCCTCAATTGCTCGTTGATGAGTACGATCAAATTGCAATTGAGGCTGATGCTCCACATCACGCAGCACCAGCGGCTCCTGCCATACAAGTCCGAGTGCATTGGCAGTCAGCAACATGGGGTACCATAAGTTCTCAGCTGAAACTGCGGTACCTCCATCATATTCAAGCCCTTGACCAGCCATACTAACCACCAGTTGCAATGATTTCCCCCGCAAAGCACACCGAGAGCCATACGCCCAATCACGCTCGAACACATCATCTTGCCAACGCTTGAGCATCGCGGGGCAGCCATGCCAATACAGCGGAAACTGCCAAATAATACGTTCAGCTTTTACACATGCCTGCTGCTCCGCCAAAACATCGATCTGCCCATCTGGGTACATAGCCTCCAGATGATGAATCTTAACCTGAGGCAGCTCTGCAATTTCGTCCAGCAATTGCCGATGCGTCTGTGAAGTTGCCAAATGGGGGTGGGAAAAAATAATCAAATTTTTCATCACAATCCTCCTTGCCGTGATCGATCTTGTCAGTATGGTTGTCGCCTGACAGATTTACTTCCTATAAAGAATGAGATCGACGGATAAGAGGTTTTAGTATGTCGGAGGCTGTGAGCGGGGTAAGTGCCTTGCGCCAATCCGTGTTGATTCATGAAGAAGTCAAAGTGGTGATTCGAAACTGCTTTGAAATTAATTTAATGGGACTCAACGCGATTTTACTGGCTAAAAAATCGGGGGAGTCTGCCCGTGGCTTTGGCGTGATATCCAGTGAACTACGACTACTCAGTATTGAGCTACAAAGTGCGATGCAGCATCTGAGCCAGCTCACTCAAGAACTACTCGCAGCCGCCACTCAAAGACTACAAGCAGAACGCCGCTTGGCGCGCCTAGCTGACGCATCCAGTCACTCAGAACAAATACGCCAGATTCTCTCCCCTGCCATGCATCAAGCACACAGTCGCCTCGCTCAATTAGTATCAGCCAATCGCTTTGAAGAGTGCCTAGACGATGCCAATCGCGCCTGTACCTTTGGCTTGGTACTCGCACGTTCAGCAAGGATCGAATCGGCCTACAGCGGCAATATGCGTAGCGTATTGGCAGAATTATCCGAAACCTTTGCCCTGAAAATCGAAGCTATCTTGCCACGTTTAGCTGCTCTTCAACGCATCACTCACTCCCTAAACTAGGCACTATGAAAAAAGCACAATTAATCGCCAGTACTGGTGAGCATCGTTGGTACGCCATTTCACGCGACCCTTCTCGCCCCAATTACCTGATTGATACCAATGAATATGTAGTAACTACTGGCGAAGATAGTCTGCTATGTGACCCCGGTGGTGCGGAAGTATTTCCGGCGGTATTTGCCGCACTGTCTGAAGTGATTGATCCTCGCACTGTGCATCGCATTTTTTCATCGCACCAAGACCCTGATGTGATTTCCTCACTCGGGCTGTGGAATGACTTTAATCCAACTATCAAATGCCATGTTTCAGGCTTATGGGCCGGATTTATTCCGCACTTTGGCTGTGGCGCTGACACCTTAGTTTCGATCCCAGACGAAGGAAGTGAGCTTTCATTAGGTGCAGCTACTTTGCAGATTATTCCAGCGCATTACCTGCACTCGTCCGGGAATTTCCACGTTTATGATCCAAGCTGTAAATTATTGTTTACTGGCGACATTGGTGCCGCCTTACTTCCCCCGGGCATGGATCAACTCTTTGTGGAAAATTTTGACAGCCATATCCGTTTTGCCGAGGGTTTTCACAAACGCTGGATGGGGTCGAACACGGCAAAGAAAAACTGGATTAACCGTGTTCGCCAACTCGACATCGAGCTACTCTGCCCACAACATGGTTCGATCTACCGAGGTGAGGATGTGAAACGCTTTATCGACTGGTTTGACGAATTACAAGTCGGCTGCGGTTGATATTGCTAAAATAGCCCCCACCTCCACGAATAACCCTTCTAACGCCGCGGGAAATGCGGCGTTTTTAATAGTCCAACAGGAAAACTCTCATGGCCATTATCGTAAACGGCGTTGAAATTACCGAAGAACAAATTGCTGGCGAACAAGGCAACCATGCCCAAGCGCCAAGCGCTCGTGACGCCGCAATCCAAGAGTTGATCTTGCGCGAACTATTGCAACAAAAAGCCAAAGCCGCCGGTATTGAAGCGGAAACCGCCGAAGAAGCCATCGGCATTTTGCTGGAAAAAGATGTGCAAGTGCCAGAAGCCGATGATGCAGCTTGCCAAGCCTTTTACGACAACAATCCAGAAAGCTTTGTGCGCGGCGAATCTGCCGTAGCTAGCCACATTCTGTTCCCATTGGGGGAAGGTCTGGCTGCCAGCCTAGCCAAATCAAAAGCGGAAGGCGTATTGGCTGAAGTGCAAGCTAATCCTGAGCGCTTTGCTGCGTTGGCCAGCGAACACTCAACTTGCCCATCAGGCAAACAAGGCGGCAATCTCGGTCAATTTGGCCGTGGTCAGATGGTGCCTGAATTTGAAGCTGCCGTATTTAGCACCGAAGCCGGTCAAATCACCCCAGCCTTGGTAGAAACTCAATTTGGCTACCACATCATTCAGGTTAACGAGCGTTCAAACGGTGATAAAGTAAGCTTTGAAGAGGTAAAAGAGCGCCTGCAAGCCTTCTTGACCGACATGGCTGGCCGCAAATTAATGCATGACTATCTGGCAAAACTGGTTTCAGAAGCCAAAATCGAAGGCTATTCATTGCCTGCTATGGCCTAATTACCATTAGGAACCGTACTTGCAAAGCCGGGCTTGATGCCCGGCTTTATTTTTGCTGCAAACTAGCCCAAGTTTGTGCGCGTAACTCACTTAATTGCGGCATCTGCGTTCGACCTAAAGCAGGCGTAACCTCTAAATCACTCCATTGCTGAGCAAGTGACATGGCACCTAACTGAGCGGCAATGCTTTTGGCGCTATGGGCGTTCCGAATAGCGGTATCGAGATCGGAATCATCAAGCGCCTGTATAAAAGCGTGCTCCAGATCCAGTAAGCGGGAAAACCCCGTTTCGGCCAATGCAGCAAAGCGCTCTACACTAAAGCCCAACTGGGCTTGCGCCCGTGCAAAATCATTGGCCACAGGCAAAGAATCTGTCTCCGCTAAAGCAAGAGCATCCGCTCTAAAGCCCAATAACTCCAACAGTTCTTGTGCCTGATATGGTTTGCTGAGATAGCCATTTACCTTCGCAAATTGCGGGTGCTGACGCAACTCATACTCAGGAGAAGCTGATACGAGATAAATCGGCTGCTGAAACCCTTTACTGCGCAAAGCTGCTGCAGTATTGAGTCCATCCAAACCAGGCATTTGATAATCCATCAAAACCTGAGCAATTTCAGGATGAGTCTCCAGCATCGCAATGGCGGTAAATCCATCCTCTGCTGCCAGCGTTTTCGCACCCGCATCCTGCAATATTTCGCAGAGCAAATCACGATTTACGGCCTGATCCTCTACCACCAAAATAGTATTTCCTACCACAGACGGGAGTACAGGGTTTCGCATAACCTCCTGTTGGAGCTCACCCGCTGGAGCCTGTTTAGCCATCACATGCACGGTAAACTCGCTCCCCGTACCTGCGCGACTATGGGCCTCAATATCACCGCCCATTAGACGAGCAAAATCACGACTCAGCGCTAAACCCAACCCAGTACCGCCAATATGTCTTCCACTTGCGGTTTGCTCAAAGGGGTGAAACAAATGGTTCAATTCGTGCTCAGCAATCCCACAACCACTATCACTGACGCTGGCATATAGCCAGCATGAATCCCCGCTACCCGAATGGTACAGCGCAACTTTGATAAACCCTTGCGCGGTAAATTTCATGCTATTACCGATCAGATTAATCAATATTTGCCGTAATTTTCCCGCATCAAGCAACAGACTTGCTGGTAAATCAGCAGCCAATTCAATCTCGAACTGCAATTGTTTTTCCTGCGCCATCAACGCAAACATGCTTTCCAGCTCTAATTTCAATTGCGCCAAACTCAGTATTTCCGGCATCAACTCCAGCTTGCCGCTATCTGATTTGGATAAATCCAGCACGTGGTTCAGTAAACTCAGCAAATGCTGCCCAGAGTGCGCAATATGGCTCAGATGGTTTTTTTGTTGAATGGTCAACTGGCTGTTTTGCCGCAGCCGTTCGGTGTAGCCCAGAATCGAGGTCAGTGGGGTACGAATTTCATGGCTAATATGGGCCAGAAACCGGCTTTTCGTCGCAGTTGCCGCATCCGCAGCCAGCCTTGCCTCTTCCAATGAAGCATTTAGCTCAACCAGTGAACGCCTTTGCTTTTCCCGCTGCCACAACACCCACAAACCCAAGCTGGCCGATATCAGCAACAGCACCACCTGTAACACGGACAGTGCCACCCGAAAGTAACCCAAGCTATTTAGCCGGTTTTTTTTCAGCTCGGTATGCTTGGCATATTGTTCCCGAGCACTTTGAGTGAGTAGATCAACATGCTCTTGCTGATGCGCGAGTCGCTGTTGCAATTGGCTCCATTGCACCGAGTCCAACTTAGCGGCTTGCAGTGTTTGATCCGACTCCGTAATCAATTGCTGCAAAGGCTGCAATAACTGATGGCGCTGAGCACTGTCGGGAAACAACGCCTGAGTCGATCCTTGCTCGATGCCCGTGATCCGGCTGTAGAAAATATCGAGTCGCAACTGAGTGCTCTCGATGTCTTTGGCATTCACCGCTTCGCGCAAGCGCTGAAATTCACTGCTGAGCTGGAAAAATTGCCAGAGTTGATTGTCCATTCCCTGCTCGGTTTGGTGGGTCAACTCAGCTTGTTGTTGCTGCTCAAAATAAAAAATCAGGCCAAAGTTGAGCAACAGCACCGTGCTAATAGCCAACACGATGAGCAAGAAACGACGACTCATAGTTATTCCAGCGTAATTTGCTTCAACTGCCATGCGCAGCGGCGGAAGTAATCGGTTTTACGCAGCTCTTCGTGACGATCAAATGGATACATCACAAATAAGGGGCCTTTTTCCCGTACTGACATCGTTTTGCCATTCAAACGGCTGGCGATAATCACATCGTACTTTTCAGCATCGCCCATCGGCACTTCGATCACATAATCGTTTAATGCTTGCAGCTTCATCAGCTTGCCCTTAGCACCAGCCAGCTTTAGTACATCGCGCAATAATGGGCCTTCAAAGGTTTGCGGCTCGGGGTACCATGGAATCTGAACCGTCATTTTCTTCTGCGGGAGTTTATCGAGTTCGGTCAAACTGAAAGTTTCTGTGGATTTAACTTGACCAGTGATCGTTAAAATAGTCGGTGCAGTGCTCGCTTCAGCAGCACTCACGAGCTGAGCCATCAGTAAACCCAGCAATAATACGCAGGCACGCAGCATCTATTTCTCCTTTAAAATCATAATGAATCTCAATTGTATAGCGAATTTGCCACAGTCCAAGTAACAGATTATCGAATCAGCGATCAAGCCCAGACAACCTCGGGTCGGCCAGCACACAAAACCGACTATCACCATAAAAATACCCGACGGTATATCATCAGATGCTAATTCTATCCTGACTTACAGCCCTATACCTACACTAGTGGTTTCTCCGCATCGCGAGCCCGATAAGCCAGGGCTATGCTGTAAACATCACACACTGAGGCACCAGCATGCGAGTCATCATCATTGGCGCGGGCGTTATCGGCGTAAGCAGCGCTTATTACCTGCAACGAGCAGGTTGCCAGGTTACTGTGCTCGAGCACCATCCCGCCCCGGCGCAAGAAACCAGTTTTGCCAATGCAGGCCAAATTTCCCCCGGCTATGCCGCACCTTGGGCGGCCCCCGGTATTCCGCTCAAAGCCATGAAATGGCTGATGCAAGAACATGGCCCATTGCGGGTACGCCCCACCGGCGATCCATTTCAGTGGCAATGGATGGCGCAGATGCTCAGCAATTGCACCATCGAAGCCTATGCTCGAAATAAAAACCGCATGGTACCCTTGGCCGAATACAGCCGGGATCAGCTCAAGTTGCTAAGGGCACAAACCGGCATCGAATATGAAGGCCGTACGCTGGGCACTCTCCAGATTTTTCGCCAGCTAAAACAACTGGAAAATGGCCGTCGTGATGCAGAGCTACTGGCACAAATGGGCGTAGCACATGAATTACTCGATGCAACTGAAATTGCCCGCGTCGAGCCGGCCTTAGCGCACATGGCCGCCCAGTTGGTCGGTGCTTTGCGCTTACCTAACGACGAAACAGGCGATTGCCATTGCTTTACCCAAGCACTCGCTCAGCTAGCCAGCAGCCTAGGAGTTACCTTCCGCTATGGTGTGGATGTGAAGGGACTGGTACTGCATCTAGGCAAGGTCTCACATGTGCAATTAGCCGATGAACAACTCGAAGCAGAGCAGGTTATTCTGGCGGCAGGCTGTACATCGCGACAATTGGGGAAAATGGTGGGGCTCAATCTGCCAGTCTACCCAGTTAAAGGCTACTCAATTACCGTCCCGATAACCAATCCACAGGCTGCACCTCGCTCTACGGTCATGGATGAAAGCTATAAAATTGCACTTACCCGCTTTGATCAACGCTTGCGAGTGGGAGGGATGGCCGAAGTTGCCGGCTACAACAAAACCATCGACCCCAAACGCATTGCAACGCTCAAAATGGTAGCGAATGATCTTTTTCCATCTGCCGGTAATCTGGCACAGGCCAGCGAATGGACGGGGTTGCGCCCGATGACCCCCGATGGCACGCCACTAATAGGCGCAACGCCAATCGGTAATTTATGGCTCAACACCGGGCATGGTACGCTGGGCTGGACCATGGCCTGTGGCTCGGCCAAACTGCTCGCAGATCTGATTACAGGTCAAACCACCGAGATTGCCAGTGCGGCCTACGGCATCTCGCGCTACGGGCAATAGTTCCACGGCAATATTCACGGCTGTGACTTTGTTGGCACAGCCTGAATATGCAAAACGGATACACTAAACGCTCACCGATGTAGCAACAGCACTGCTACGGTTTTTTCATCGAGCTCCTCGTTCAGTCAATTGATTTAGCAACCTATTTCCTCAGAGGAGCAATACTCGGAGCGCTCAACGTATGTCTCACTCCGCTTCGCAACGGCACACTTTCAGTATGCCGGTGCTCATACCGAGCCTGGTGCTCATTGTGGCCTTAATTGCCTTTTCAACCCTGATGCCGCAAGTCGCCGAACGCAATTTCGTGGCAGCTCAAAGCTGGATCACCCAGCATTTTTCCTGGCTCTATGTCCTCGCCGTATCCGGCTTTTTTCTATTTTTGGTTGGCCTAGCCATCAGCGATTACGGCAAAATTCGTTTAGGCGCCGATGATGCCGAGCCTGAATTTAGCCTCGGTAGCTGGCTTGCCATGTTGTTTGCCGCCGGAATGGGAATCGGGCTGATGTATTACGGCGTGGGCGAGCCGCTGCAACACTACGTCAACCCGCCGCTAGCCCAAGGGCAAACACTGGCCGGCGCCAGCGAAGCCATGACCAGCACTTTCTTGCACTGGGGCTTTCATGCTTGGGCGATCTATGGCTTGGTTGGCCTAGTACTGGCGTATTTTGGCTTTCGTTATAACCTTCCCCTCACGCTCAGCTCTGGCCTTTACCCACTCTTGCGGGAACGTATTAACGGCCCAGTTGGCCATACCGTCAATGTATTTGCCCTATGTTGTACCTTGTTTGGCCTTGCCCCTTCTGTGGGCTTGGGCTCGGTGCAATTAGCCGCAGGGATACAGCGCCTTACTGGCTGGGATACCAGTGGCTTGGCCGTACAACTGGCCTTGATTGCCACCGTTATTATTTTGGCCGGTATTTCTGCCGCCACCGGTATTGGTAAAGGGGTGCGCCGCCTTTCCGAGCTCAACCTGTTCTTGGCGGTCGTCTTGCTGGTGTTTGTATTATTTACCGGCCCAACTTTATTTCTGCTAGGTGCATTTGGTGACAATCTGGGCAATTATTTCAGCCAGTTTTTCACCCTAACCTTCCGCAGTTTTACCTACACCCCCACCCAAAGTGAGGGCTGGCTCAGTGGCTGGACAATTTTGTACTGGGCTTGGTGGATTTCTTGGTCGCCGTTTGTGGGCCTGTTTATTGCGCGGATCTCGCGCGGCCGCACCATCCGTGAATTCATTACCGGTGTGATTATTATCCCCAGTGTTTTCACTTTCTTGTGGATGACGGTATTTGGCAATACCGTGATTTGGCTGGATATGAATGTAGCGAACGGGGCACTGGCAGCTACCGCTGGCAATGTCGATGCCTTGCTGTTTAAGTTTTTCGATTATTTGCCATTCTCTGGCGTGGCCTCAGTCATATCAATGCTGCTGATTCTGGTGTTCTTTGTCACCTCAGCCGATTCAGGAGCCTTGATGCTCGACAGCTTATCATCCACAGATCCAGATAAATCCCCAATTTGGCAGCGCTTATTCTGGGCGGTTCTACTGGGCTTAACATCGGCCACACTACTCAGTGCTGGGGGCCAAAAAGCGCTGATGACAATGACCTTGATTGCCGCGCTACCGTTTAGCATTGTGATGATTTTGCTGGCCTTTTCACTCTGGCGTGGCCTCGTGGCCGATCAGCGCCATTCACAGCAAAAGTTTACTCCGGCCAGCAGTTTCTGGAGTGGTCAGCACTGGAAACAGCGCCTTGAGCAAATTTTGCATCAGCCTAGCGCTGACGATGTTGCGCACTTTATCCGCGATACGGTGACACCAGCGCTGCATGAAGTCGCACTAGAAATGCAACAGCGAGGCTGCAAAGTCACCGTTAGCACTCATGAAGATGGGGGTATTTTGCTATGTGTACCGCAACCCAATCTGCGTGACTTTATTTATGGGGTACGCGCGCAAGCTCGCCCTGTAGCTAGTTTTGCACTGCGTGATACCAATCTACCTGCTAGCGAGCGCCAACAAACCTTTGAGCCCGTTACCTTCTTTGCCGATGGCCGTCGTGGCTACGACATTGAATACATGCGTACCGAGGAATTGATTGCCGATGTATTGCGGCAATACGAGAGGTATTTATCGCTAAGCCAGAGCGAGAATACCCACCTGATCAATACCACCCCGGAGCATGGGTCAGGCGCGGCTTAATCACAGCACCGCTGCCAGCGCCAGCAGGACAGCGGTGCCGCCGAACACCGACCACCTAGCAAGCTAAAAGTACAACAAACCCCAAGGCCATCGCGAATGCGGTGGCCTTTTTTTGCGCCGTCATCAACACAAATCGGGGTAAAATCAGCAATATCTTTATCAACCGCGCTGACCTGCCCCACAAGAGCAACGGCCCAGCACCGCCACGGGATTTCTCATGCACACCAATCGCCCTTTCCCAACGACCCGCCTACGCCGGATGCGCCGTGATGACTTTTCCCGTCGCCTGATGCGCGAAAACACCCTGACCGCCGCCGATCTAATCTTGCCGGTATTTGTGCTCGATGGCTGTAATCGGGTGGAAGACATCGCCTCGATGCCGGGCGTGCAACGCATGAGTATGGATAAACTGTTTGCCGTAGCCGAAGAAGCCGTCAAACTCGGTATTCCCGCCTTGGCGCTGTTTCCGGTGATTGAACCGCAGCTGAAAACGCTCGATGCGCGCGAAGCGTGGAATCAACGTGGCTTAGTACCGCGTACTGTTGAAGCGCTAAAGTTTCGTTTTCCTGAGCTTGGCATTATCACCGACGTGGCGCTCGACCCATACACCACACACGGGCAAGACGGCATTATTGATGACAATGGCTATGTGCTGAACGAAGAAACCATCGCTGCACTGGTCAAACAAGCTGCCAGCCACGCCGCTGCGGGCGCCGATATTGTCGCGCCATCCGATATGATGGACGGCCGCGTCGCCGCGATTCGCGCCGCACTCGATCGTGACAACCACATTCACACCCGCATCCTCGCTTATTCAGCTAAATACGCGAGCGCCTTTTACGGCCCGTTCCGCGATGCCGTTGGCTCGAGCGCCAATTTGGGCAAGGGCAATAAATATACTTACCAAATGGATCCAGCCAATAGCAATGAAGCATTGCACGAAGTCGGCCTCGACTTGGCTGAAGGCGCAGATATGGTGATGGTGAAACCCGGCATGCCTTACCTGGATATCGTGCGCCGTGTGAAAGACGAATTCGCCGCGCCGACGTTCGTTTATCAAGTCTCTGGCGAATACGCGATGCTGAAAGCTGCATCGCAAAACGGCTGGCTCAATGAAGAAGCTGTTGTCATGGAAAGCCTGCTGGCCTTCAAACGCGCCGGTGCTGATGCGATTTTGACTTACTACGCGATTGAAGCAGCGAAGTGGTTGACAAAGTAATCCGCATTACTCAAATCGCGCCTCCAAAATCAGCTTTGATTTTGGGGCTCGAGTGCCTATTCCTGCTCCCCGCTGTGACACTGTTGGCGTATGCTCTCTTTGGTATGTGGGGTGCCGTCATCTCATTTGTGCTTCATGCCCTGCTCTTGTATGTCGCGCGAAATCATCGCTATCACTTAGCAAACCCCATCACCATCAGTATTGATGACGATGCCGTTTGGTCCAGCATTGGTCATGCCACGCTATGGCAGATCGAGAAAAAGGACATTGAATCGGTCGAAAAAATTGAATTGACTAGTTTTTTCCGGTTGCAAAATGAAATGCTTATCTTGCACACCAAAAATAATGGTTCTTTTTCAATTTCAAGTTCCGATTACTATGATCCGCCCATATTTCAAACGCTGAATACCGCGCTTTCATGCAGAAAAGTAAGCTCCGTTGCTCCGGTTAGCTCAGCGTCATCGGACGCATGTCATCGCCTGCAAATTTAATCACACCGATGCCTCGAATTCGTTTTATTCTTTCGGAGCAAGAAGGCCTGCATCGTAGACGAAGGGTATATGGTTATAAGACATGTAAAATAAAAGCCTCAACAATATACCCAGCCAAGTAACAATTTACGCTATAAGCGGCTGCCCGTGCGGTGTTACTATGCCCTCATCTTCCACTCCGCTCCTGCCCGCCGAATATTCTAATCGCCCTCTCAGCTCGCTAACTCTTTAGCGCCTTGGCAGATCGAACAGCGTCCCACGCCCGCATTTGCACCCAAGGCTATATGTCTACCCCAATACTTGGCTATGCCATCAAACACCAGCACGTTGCCGTCGCCGGTGGTGCTGACCTGCACGTTCGCTCTTTACTGGATAAACAGCAGTTTTACGACCCACTCGGTGAAGCCGAAGCGGCAGGGATTTCGGAGGCGTGCTGGTCATTATTTGGGCAAGTCTGGCCGTCAGCGCAAAAAATGGCCGATCTGATGCAAGATTACGCGCTGGACGAGCGGCGGGTGCTGGAAATTGGCTGCGGGTTAGCCTTGGCCAGTATGGTGATTCACCGTCGCCACGGCGATATCACGGCCAGTGATTGCCACCCGCTGACCGAAATTTTCTTGAATGAAAATACCCAGCTTAATGCAATGCCTGATTTGAAATATGCCACCGGCAACTGGGGGCGCAGCAATCCAGAATTGGGGCTGTTTGATCTGATTATTGGCAGCGATGTGCTGTATGAGCGCGATCAGCCGCTGGCGCTGGCCGAATTTATCGAGTTACACGCCGCGCCGGTGTGTGAAGTGCTAATTATCGACCCCAATCGCGGAAATCGCAGTGCATTTAACCGACAAATGCGCGAGCGCGGCTTTGTACAAAGTGAGACCTTGATCACAGCGCCACTGCATGATGGCAGCGCCTACCGTGGGCGCTTATTGCGCTACCTTCGCTCGGCAACGCTGGATAGATAAGAAGCACCAACGACCATACCCGCATGGGTATATGTCTAATTACATTGAAATTAATGCTTTCTATGGAATTACCCATCATAAAAAATACAGATCAAGCACAAACACAGCAATGACATCACTCGTAAATAGTGATTTTGCATATCAGGGAAATCCTCAGCCACCTGTCATCGAATCGTAATTGACGCCAAATGCAAGCCCCAATACAGTGCACGCATGTCTCGGCTTTATCAATTCTTTGCAATTACTTTTTTTAGCGCGCTGCTGAGCGCTCCGCTACAAGCACATGGCCCAAGCGTGAGCATCACACTTGCTAATGGCGAATGGCCCCCATTTTTGGGCGAACAACTCCCCAATTATGGCTTGGGTAGTCAGGTGGTTAGCCGTGCTTTTGCCCTGCGCGGGGTGCAAGTCAATTATGTTTTTTTGCCGTGGAAACGCGCGCTGGAGGAATCCCGCCGTGGCCGTTATGCCGGAACTTTGCTGTGGTCGCTGAATGCCGATCGCAAAAATAGCTTTTTGGTTAGTGATCCGGTGTATCGCAGCAAAACCGTATTAATGCAGCACAGTAATCAGCCACTTAGTTGGCAAACCTTAGCCGATTTAAAAGGGAAAACCTTAGGGGTCACCAATGGCTATAGCTATGGTGAGCAGTGGGAAGCACTGGCAAAAGCGGGTGTATTTCGCACCGATGTTGGCAATACCGATCTGCAAAACCTCGCCAAGCTGTTATCACAGCGCATTGATGGTTTTCCTTGTGAAGCCATCGTCTGCCAGTATCTAATCGCCCAGCACTTTCCACCGATCACCCGACAGATACTGACCATGAGCATCAATCATGTGCATGAAGAAAACATGCATTTGCTACTGAATAAATCGCTACCTAATGGCAACTGGTTAATGACGCAATTTAATCTGGGGCTTTCACAATTGCAACGCACTGGCGAGCTGGCCAAATTAATACGCAATGAGCCGGTGCCCATTCCGATCGGACTGGCCCACTAATCAGGCATCGCACCAGCGCGCATAGGTCGCGGCTTGGCCATGACACACTCCGGCCTCATCGATCAAATTCCAGACGGTGACATCTTCAATCCAAAACCGGCGGCCTGATTTGGCAATGCGTAGCCCACGATAGCCGCTGGCAAACCCTTGGCGACTCACGCTCTCGAGCAATTGCTGTCGCTCGGCGCGATTCGGGGCTTCTGCCGACAAACGCGAAGGCAGGCCGATCAATTCGTCATGGCTGTATTCAAAGCATCGCTGAGCGGTACGATTGGCAAAAATAAAGCGCGGGTCGGCGCTGGCTTCATGAGCCAGCACACAGAACGGAGCCGTTTCCGCCAGCCACTGAGCCGCCTGCTCGATATCCCAACTAGGATCAACGAGCTCACGCCCTACTAGGCGCCGATAGCTGGCCAGCATCAGCGTTACAAGTTCGATTTGCGTCATTGTGCAGCACACAGGTCAAGAGAGTTGTCATTATACCGCGAGCGCGGCTTGACTTTGCCATCGCGGCTAGGCAGATTAAAGATTCCTATTTGCCAGCCCCAATATCATGAAAATCGCCCATATTGCGCTGTGGACGCCCGATTTAAGCCGCAGTAGTGCGTTCTATCAGCAGTACTTTGGTGCCACAGTTTCAGTACCGTATCACAACAATACCAAAGGCTTTAGCTCGGTATTCATCAGCTTTGCCGATGGCGCGCGCATTGAGCTCATGCACAGCACTCAACTGGAACCCGTCAGCCTACCCCGCGGCGTGCAGCGCATGGGGCTGACTCATTTAGGGCTGGATGTGGGCTCCACCGAAGCGGTCGATGCGCTAACCGAACGTTTACGGCAGGATGGCTATGAGATCGTGGGCGAGCCACGTCGTACTGGGGATGGCTTTTATGAATCGATTGTTCTCGACCCCGATGGCAATCGGCTTGAGATCACAGGATAAACATATGGCGTATTGGTTAATGAAGTCCGAGCCGGATGATGTCTCGATCGACGATCTGGCCGCACGTCATACGGTAGGGTGGTATGGCGTTAGAAACTATCAAGCACGCAATATGATGCGAGATACCCAGCAAATTGGCGACGGCGTTTTGTTTTATCACTCGTCATGCGCAGAGCCGGGCATTGCAGGAATTGCCGAAGTAGCCAGCCACGCTTATCCAGACCCGACACAATTTGACCCGCAGTCCAAATATTACGATGCCAAATCCACGCCCGAAAATCCGCGCTGGATGCAAGTGGATGTGCGCTTTGTGCGCAAAACACGATTGCTGTCGCTGGCGCAAATGCGCCAATATCCCGAACTAGCGCAGATGCAGGTACTACAAAAAGGCTCGCGACTTTCAATCACCCCGGTCAGCGCAGAGCATTGGGCTTTTATTCAAGGATTACTGGCATGATAACGATTATTTTGGCCTGCCTGTCCGTTGGCCTGATTGCGGGCTTTTTGGCTGGCTTACTGGGGGTAGGTGGCGGGCTAGTGATTGTACCGGCCTTATTGGCGGTGTTTCAGTTCGCAGGCATCGCACCGGAGCTACATCAACATTTGGCCCTAGCCACCAGTCTGGCAACCATTGCCTTCACCGGTTTTGCCAGTGTACGAGCCCACCATGCCAAAGGTGCCGTACGCTGGGACGTGGTACGGCAAATTACCCCAGGCATTTTGCTAGGCACGTTTGTAGGGGCACAAATTGCAGGCTTGATTTCCACGCGGGGCTTACAGTGGATTTTCGTAGCATTTGCCTATTTTGTTGCCGCGCAAATGCTGCTGGATTTCAAACCCAAAGCATCCCGGCAATTGCCCAAAATGGGCAGCATGCTTGGTATGGGTGGCGTAATTGGTATGGTATCGAGCTGGGTTGGGATTGGCGGTGGCTCTTTATCGGTGCCATTCATGAGCGCCTGCAATGTACCTGTCAAAACTGCCATCGGTACTTCCTCCGCCATTGGCGTGCCAATTGCACTAGCTGGTACCGCAGGTTACATCTATAGTGGCATGGGTATAGCTTCATTACCTGCTTATACTCTTGGTTATGTGTATATACCCGCCCTAGCTGGTATTGTTATTGCCAGCTTTCCAATGGCCAAATTAGGGGCGGCAGCGGCACACCGCTTGCCAGTGCCTATTCTGAAAAAATGTTTTGCGGCTTTGCTGATTTTGCTGGCCAGCAAAATGCTTTGGACCTTGCTGTGAAAATCTGGTTATTTACACTACTGCTGTTTACCTCTCGCTGTTGGGCTATTGAACCCATGACTGTCGAGTGCCAGCAGGCGTTTGCGGCGCTCAAAACACACATCGACCAGCGCAGCGCTTCCATAACGCAGGCAGAGCTAGAATCAAGCGTCGCCGCTGACCAAATTCGCTTCGCTTGCGATGGTAGCCCTGCAGCATATCAACATTCGGTGCGCCAAATCGCCCAGCGATTTATTGCGCCACCCAGCGTGGCAAAGCCGGATTTAAGCGATACTGCCGCCGACTTAGTCACACTAGCCATGATCATTGCGCTGATTACTACGGGCAGCAACGGCATTTCTTTTACTAGCGCTGACGGATCTTTGTCGATTATCGCCCACTAAGGAGTTGCCCAATGCTCAAACGGCTATGTCTGATGCTCGCTTGCTTACCATTGTTTAGCCACGCTGGCGAAACCCGCTTTGTGCAACAACTGCCATTACCCGACAATCACAGCATCATTCAGGTTGCCGAAGGTGATAATGAGCCCCGCAGCATTGGCAGCTATAGCATCCGACTATATGGCGGCAGCAATCCCAATTTCCCCTTTGATGATTTTCTAGCAGGGCAAATTTATCCACGCGATGGCAGTGTTGAGCGCGTGCTCAATACCGATGCAGATGGCGATGGAATCGGCGAAGTTGTCGTGGTGATGCGTAGTGCTGGCAGCGGCGGCTACCTGAATGTGGATCTATTTAGCTGGCAACACCAACAACTCAAACGCATTTTACGCCTGACGGATTTACCCCCCAAAGCCGATCCATTGGCTGAGGTTAAGCGGATGATTCGCAAACGATGACTTCACGGATTGCCCCCGCTTATTTGCTTCTGATCGCGGTCTGGTCTACCACCGCGCTGGGCATCAAATGGGGAGTAACTGGGCTACCATTCACGCTGGCATTGCTGACACGCTTTGGCCTAGCAGCTGCTTTGGCCGTCATTCTGCTGCGTTGGCGTGGTCATAGATTACACAAGGATTGGGCACATCGCCGCGCCTATTTAATCGCAGGAATTGCGACCGCTTTCTCAATGCTTTGTTCATTTTGGGCGGCGCAGTTTATCAGCTCCGGTTTAATTGCCGTACTCTATGGCCTCGCACCACTTGCCACGGGCCTGTTTGCCGCACGCTGGTTAGCAATGCCCTTACGCGGCATTGAATGGCTGGCAATTGGCGTTAGTTTACTGGGCTTATTCGTTATTTTTGGACAAAACCTGAATTTGAGCCCCGGCGGCTTGCCCGGCATGCTGGCATTACTAGCGGGCATGGCCTTGCAATCGGCCGCCGCCGTACTGCTAAAACGCTATGCCAGCACGCAATCGGCAATGAACGTCAATACAGGGGCGCTGTGCGTAGCCGCGTTCTTGACAGCGCTTTTCTGGCTCATGAGCGGCGCTCCTATGCCTCAGCAACTTCCTCTTCGAGCCTTGGCCGCTTTGGTTTATCTAGCTAGCATTGGCTCGGTGCTGGCATTTAGTTTGTACTACTGGCTGATTCGGGAATGTCGCCCGCTAAGCGTCGCCTTGATTTCACTAATTACCCCTGCCACATCATTATGGCTAGGTCATTGGCTCAATCATGAAGTCTTAGCCGCAACTGAATTATGGGGAACGGGTTTGATTATGCTGGGCTTGGTGATTCATAGCCTCAAGCCACGACTTTGATCCCGATACCTAGGTAGGTATCAACCGCTACACATCTGCAGAATGGATTCAGGTAGCCATACTGCCACTCGTCACGGATTAGCGATTATTTTCTTTACTTTTAAGCACTTGCAGTTTAATGCCCATACTGTGTTGTTTTCGCCAATGATGTAGTTCGCTGATTGTCACTACATCTCGCTTGCCCTATATATAAGCGACCTGCGCACCAAAGAGACAACCGTATGGACCAAATCATTTACACCAAAACCCCTACCGGCGCACAAGAGCTGCAAACGCGCAGCGGTGCCATCGGCCAAAAAGAACGCCAGTTGCTGTTTATGATTGATGGCCAGCGCAGCTCGGCCATGTTGGTCGCCATGCTCCCGGGTCAAGAAGTTTTACTGAATCTAAAAAAATTGGCTGAAGCAGGGCTTATCGCACGTAGCACTAGCAAACAGTCTCTGGAGCAAATTCAGTTTTCCGGCCCAACGACAATTGCACCCCCACCTCCGCG
Organism: Chitinibacter fontanus; assembly: GCF_013423785.1. NCBI lineage: Bacteria > Pseudomonadati > Pseudomonadota > Betaproteobacteria > Neisseriales > Chitinibacteraceae > Chitinibacter > Chitinibacter fontanus. Next base: position 2,043,783 of record NZ_CP058952.1, on the reverse strand, counting down.
CAGTAATTCCGCCCAACTCAACGCGGCACGCAAAGTGATTCTGAGCGTCACCCAAGAATACCTCGGACAAAACTGGGAAGAAAAAATCAGTGTAATGCTCAATGCCGTACGCAATAGCGAAGACTTAAAGCCGATCGTCGATGAATGGGCCAACGCCCTACGCCGCTCCGGTCACCGTGGCGCAGCTTATAACGGTGAAAAAGCCATTGAAGAACTATTTAAGGTGTAATTGACACTCATAGCAAAAAGCGGGGCCTAGCCCCGCTTTTTTATTGCAATAAATTCAAGCGCATAGACATTTGCTTACTTAGAGGCGGCATTAATCAGTACCGGCCGAGCAATTAAGCAATGCATAGTTTTATTCTGCATAAGCACTCAACCCTATCTTGCCTTTAACTCACACGAGCACTGCGCTCGAGTCTGACAATATCTGCCAACCCAAAAACTTACAGCCAAACAATTAAGTTGATTGTAAAAAACAGACAATCCACTCTATCGTCTTTCTTTAAAAATCGAGTAAACTTATGATATATTGACAAAAACTTAAAAATAACCGCCATGCCAAAAACAGAAACTGAAAACGGTTTTACGCTGATTGAATTGCTGATTGTTGTAGCCATCATCAGCATCCTCGCATCAATTGCCCTGCCTGCTTACAACTCCTATGTAAGAAAAAGCAAAGCTAAAGCCGCAGCGGCTGATCTCACCTCGTTAGCCATGAACTTTGAAAACGCATATCAAAAAACGTTGAGCTATCCAACAGACACGACGACCTCTACAGCCACAACCAAAAGCAAAATGACCAACTGGCAACCGTCGTTGGACAATACCAATTTCGAATACAGCATCACAACTGCCACAGCCAGCACTTATGAATTGACCGCAACAGGTCAAGGTTCACTAAGTGGCTGCGATCTAAAACTGAAGCACGACAATACTCGAAGCGCTACCAGCACCTGCGGATTTACAAAATGGTAAATAAACTCGCGCAGCAAGGCTTTACTCTGGTTGAGCTAATCTTCACGCTTGCAATTATGTCTATTTTGCTGGCCCTAGCCGTACCGCTCAGTAGTCGCTGGTCGGATGATGCCCAAGTGCGCAAGGCCAAAGCGACCATGGAGCGCGGCTATCAGCAAGCCAAAGCTATCGCACTACGCAATCCAACAGGGCAGACTGATACCACCATCGCGTCAGCAAGTATGGTTATCGCAAATAATATTTTACTGGTTTGTAATGGACAACCGGACGATTGTGATGCCGCGTCAGCGAAATGGCAGGAAGCATTGCCTGGAAAAACTTTCATCGTCACCGGCAGCACATGCTCAGCAAATGCAGCACTTGAAATTGGCATCAACAGCCGCGGGCTACGCAATGATGCTACTAGCTATAAAGTATGCCAAGGAAACTCCTATGAAACTGTCGAGTTATAAATCTCAACAGGGCGATGCCTTGCTAGAAAGCTTAATAGGCATTGTGCTGGCTGCGGTAATCGGCCTAGGCTTGACTTATGTCGCATCTAGAACCTTAGCGGCTCAACGCATCGCAAATACTCATGGCATGGCTGTGAGTAGTTTGCGTCAAACAATCCAAACGGTTGGCCTCAATGCTTTGTGCGGTGGGACTGCATCCAAAATCACCATAAATACCACCGATTACGCGTTAAATACCAGCTGCACCGCGGCGACCGCAATTACTGTCACAGCTAACGCCGAAACAGTAACAATTCCTGCCGCGGCAGCTCCCACCACCAGTTTTACCGTCAAAACACAAGAAAGTGCAGCTGCCAAAAGCTTATTTGGTGGTAACGGTGAAATTGTAATTTCGCAATAGTCTTATAAACACTGGATCGCGAATGATAAAGAACCAATTCGGCAGCACCTTGGTTAGTTTAATGGTTGGAGTAGCAATCTCGTTGATTGTGGTTGTTGGGATGATGTCGATGTATAAGAACACTGTCAAAATCAGTGCTCATGCCTCGCAAGATGCCATGCTCAACTCTCGCCGCACTGCTAGCTTTCTAACCGCGGGAATCAACCTACAGTCCGCTGGTTTTGGTATTGAAACCCCAAACAGTAGTGATGAGATCAAAGTTATTACTACTGCGGCATTATCTGCTGATAACAAATTGACCGGCACACTGAGTACCACAACCACACGAACTGGCAACGCCATCGTCTGGCGCAGCTTAGATACGGGGGTATCCAAATGCAGCGGGCTCTTGTCGCCCGCAGAAGGCGGATTATTACTGTTGAATGCGGCGGACTGCGCGAATGCCTCTGAGTGGAATACCCTTACTTGGACCACTACTCAAATTATGAGTGCAGCGCACTCGAAAACCACTGCAGATGTTACTAGCACCGAAATTGATGATGCAGTGTTAATTACTGTCAAAACCCAAAATTGCACCCCACTTGGGATCAGTGCAGTGAATGGCAATGTACTTGTCGAATTAAAGGTCAAAAACAGTAACAACCTAGACTCAAGTCAGAGTACCTGCCTTGCAAATTTTGTAGCTCCATAAAGAGGCCCTGTGCGAATGTACTTATTTCAAAAGCAGCGTGGAGTAGCCACCATTCTGATCTTGCTTCTGAGCGGACTATCGCTAACTGCCGCCGTTGTGGGAACAGCCTATTACGTGCGCAGCACGCAAGAAGTCCAACTATCTGAGCACGCATTAACGCAAGCACAGATCAAGACATGGACAGGAGCTCAAGTTGTTCAGCAATATTTAATTACCATGACACCACAGCAACTCAGAAATCTTGGTGCCGCAGTCCAAACAGCCGAGACAGCAACGCCAGCAGGCTTAGCAATGACATTCGGTGGCGTCGATGGCATTAGCGCGAGAGCCATGCAGGTTGACTTTGATCCAGTCAAAACTACCGATCCAATACGCCTGCGAGTGCAAATCACAGGAACCACGGCGGCGGGCTCCAAAGCAGAATCACGCTCCACACTGGATATTGTATATAACGTACAAACTGGGACAGATGCGGTACCCCCGGTAGAGCCCGTAACCCCTCCCAAACGTGGCGTGGTCATGTTTAAAAAGGGCCTAAATATTAGCGGGGACATCAAGTTATTCGAAGGAGACACCAAAGATTTAGAAGTAATTGTAGATGGGGATGTATCCACTTCTGGATCAATGAGTGGTGTGGATATTATCAAGTCTTCGGGCAATATAACTATTGGCAGTACCGGTAGTTATGAATTTCTCCATGCCAATGGCTGGATTAATGTCAGTAATAGTGCAGTGATCAAAGAAATGTGGTCCGCAAAATATGCAGAGTATCCAAGTAGTGCCGAAATTAATATGAGCAATGGGAATGCCCAAGCAAATATTATAAAAACCAATGGTAACGTATCAATTAAATCTAGCGCCCACATGGGAGCTGTTTATGCCGATGGGAAATTATCATGGAGTGGTGATCCACATGTCGACTCAGGCCAAGTGGGTAGTGTCGAAAAAGCAGTTACTCCAAATGTTAAAGTAACAATCGACCCGAGTTACAAGGCAAAAGTACCTTTGGTAAGCATGAATCCTGATCAATCGTTTGATGCTTATGCTTATAAATCAATTGCTAACTATGTATTTGAAGTGGATGCTAATGGATATCGCAAAGTTACAATCAGGAATGTAGCTGGAATTGACAATGGAACCTATTTTTTAGGCAATTACAGCCAAAATTGGAATAACGATCAAGCAGATTATCTTTGCCTTGAGCTTGATAGCAGTTCAAACATCAATAAACCAATGTGCAAAAACCCGACCGTCTTCTCCGGAGCAAAAACCATTTGCAAAAGTGGTGCTACTCGTAATGAATCAGCCTGTTTCTCTTATGCCGCCAACACAAAAACTTGGAATATTAGCGATAATGGCAATGCTCAAATTGCTCCTGGCGTAGCTTGGTTTGAAGGTAATTTAAATGTAAAAGGAGATAAAGGCTTTTATAACTCATTCATTGTAACTGGTAATGTAAGTACATCCGGAAATGTAATTACCTATGCACCCAATTTTGCAGGCTATCAGGGCGGCACCTACGATATTGATCCGGATCCAGCTAGGATAAATAACTACACATTCACAGGCACATGCGTAAATAGCATATTCCCAAGCCTTTATCCTAAGCAATTTTGCGAAGTGAATGGCGTAAAGGTCTCTGCAGATAATTACCAAAGTGAAGTCGATGGTGGCATCGGGAATTTTGCCTATCTCGCTGGTAGCTTTAAAAATGGCTCTTACCAAGGTGGTGATATTAACTTGGGCGCATCCAATTATAATTTTGGTAGTGTTTGGGCTGGCAACTTATATGGCAATGGCGGCAATACTAATGTATTCGGCTATATCACAGCGCTTGCTTTGGGTGACACAGGCACAACCAATAAAATCGCTGGTGGTACCACAATTAACCTCCAAAAATTACCAACTACATACACTCCTGGAAAAACATTGGGTGGCGAAAAAGGGACACCAGGTACACCTGCCAAACCAGGCACTCCCAATACAGCTAAAGTAAAATGGTCTCGTTATATGTAAATCGATGCCATATCAGCAGCACAAAAGAGCCACAATCGTTTGTGGCTCTTTTTTATATTAGTCGAGCCAACCGATTCACCCCTTCCTCAATCAACTCAAGAGAGCTATGGCTGAAGTTGAGTCGTAAAGTACAAGTTTGCTGTGGCTTGGCAGGATAAAATGGATCTCCGGGCATTATTGCCAGCCCTAGCGCTAGGGCTTTTTGCATTAAATAGTGCGTATCACAGTCCCGTTTCAATTCCAACCAGAAAAACAAACCACCTGCGGGCTTATGCCAATACGCCTTTTCTGCCAACTGCTCAGTGAGCACCTGATGCATCAGATCGCGTTTTTCGCGATAAATTGGTAGTAAATCAGCAATGTGTTTATCCAACGTACCATTTGCTAAAACGTGGGTCACAATTGCCTGACTCAAACGATTGCTATGTAAATCTGCTGCTTGCTTTAGCCGCGTTAGCGGCACAATCAAATCTGGGTGTGCGATCAGGTAGCCCAATCGTAGCCCAGGTGCTAAGGTTTTAGAAAATGAGCCCTGATAGACCCAAGGTACTGATTGCAAATGTGAAACCAAGGGCGCAGGGGCTGGGCCATCAAATGCAAGATCCCGATATGGGTCATCCTCAAAAACTGGCATTCTACGCAGATCAAAGGCTTGTGCTAGCAGTTGCCGCTGCTCTGTGCTGTAACAACGGCCAGTAGGGTTTTGGAAAGTTGGAATTAAATACGCAAAATCTGCTTGGCTAGCCTCAATATCAGTTGGGCTTAACCAATCTGCTTGGCTGCTCTCAAAACTTGCCCCAAATAAATCAAAGACCTGCAATGCAGCCAGATAAGTTGGCGATTCACACAGAATTTTCGTCGTCTCTTCTACCCATAATTTGGCGACTAAATCGATTCCTTGTTGCGAGCCATTTAGAATCAGCACTTGATCAGGACGACATGCCAAACCAAGCCGATTCGCACGCTGTGCCACTAAATCTCGTAAAACCGATTCACCTTCAGAGGCGCCGTATTGCCAGATGGATGCGGGCAGTTTTAGCTCGGATAGCTCCGGCTGAAATAATGTTTCAGCCGCAGGTAACCCACCAGCAAAAGAAATTACCCCAGGAGCTTGTGCTGCAGCTAAAATTTCCCTAACTAGCGATGGCTTAAGACGATCTATTCGCTTGGCAAACATAGACTGCTCCATATAGGTCAACAATATAGACCTATATTACCTTAGCAAAGGAATACGTCAATATGATTGACCTTACCACTCATCAGCCAGCAGCATCTCACCCCCATACTGAATATGAGCTCAATTGTGCATTAGAGCTACTGTTCTATGGCTATAAAGGCTTCACGGCACAGCCGGATGCGATACTTGCGCAACGTGGCTTGGCACGCGTACACCATCGAATTTTGTATTTCGTGGGCCGACAGGGCGGATTATCGGTAAATCAACTCTTGGCCAAGTTAGGAGTGAGTAAACAAGCACTGAATGCACCGCTGCGCCAACTGCAGGAAGCTAACCTAATTTGCGCAACACCCTCTGAAATTGATAAACGAGTGAAATGCTTAGCACTTACCGACGAGGGTATTGCTCTGGAAGAATCACTATCTGGGGCTCAGCGCCTGATACTTGACCGAGTATTTGCAGAATGCGGCCCCACAGCGGAAACCGGGTTCAAACAGGTATTAGGTGTATTGGCTAAATTAACCCAAGCAGGATGAGTCAGCCGCAGCGAGTATCCATCATTACTCCAACCATTGCTTTACTGCTGACAAGAGCTTCTCGGTTGCCCCACGATGAGCTTGACTAAATGTAATGCCTGCCTGCCCCATAGCGCGCAGCCGCGGAGTATCGCCCAGTATGGCCAAAGCTTCTTGGCATACGGAGGCAGCATCAGCACCTTGCCAAGCAGCACCAGCTGCGATTGCTTCAGCAGACGCCTGCGCAAAGTTGAATGTGGAAGGTCCAAGCATCACCGGGCAGCCGCAGGCGGCCGCTTCAATTAGGTTTTGGCTGCCAAATTTGAGCAAAGACCCACCCATAATGGTGACATCTGCCACACTGTACCAGGCAACCATCTCCCCCATGCTATCGCCAAGGATTACTTGTGCAGAGGTTGGTTCACCTTCCCATTGGCTGCGACGGACATAATCTAAACCCTGAGCATTGAGTAATGCAGCTACAGTATCGAAGCGCTGTGGATGACGCGGGACAATAATGAGCAATGTATCAGCCGATAGTGAGCCCAGCGCCTGCAACACCAAGACCTCTTCACCATCGCGACTGGAAGCCAATAGAATAATTTTGCGCGCCAACGTATTTTTCCACGCTTGGCCCCGCGCCATCAACAATGGGTCAAGCTGATTGTCAAACTTTACGTTTCCCATTACTTGAACATTAACAGCGCCCATTTGCTGCAAACGCTCAGCATCAGCAGCCGATTGCGCCAATACCGCCGCAAATTTAGGCATCACTGCGCGAAATAAAGGCGCCACCTTTAAGTAACCTGCCAGCGATTTTTGCGACATACGGGCATTAGCGAGCACCAGCGGCACCCCAGCACATTGGCAGTGCTCGATGCAATTAGGCCAAATTTCTGTATCGACAATTAAACCAAGACGCGGCTGAAACGCCGCGAGAAAACGCGCGATGGCGCTAGGATAGTCATAGGGTAAAAACACTACTCTGGCATTGATACCAGATGTCGAGCCAAATAACTCATGCGCAGTCGCACGCCCTGTGGGGGTCATGCAACTAAGTAAAATAGGCGCATCAGGGTAGCGTTGGTGTAATGCCTGCACCACTGGCTGTGAGGCGCGCATTTCCCCAACCGAGACGGCATGCACCCAAATTGGTCGGGTATCTACACACAAGTCTTTCCTGATAATATTTTGCGGATAATACCCCAGCCGCTCAGCCCAATGCAGCCGATATGCCGGCTGCTTACGCGCGCGTTTGAGCAGATACAGCCAGATCAGCGGAAACGCCAACCACAGCGCAAAACGATAAATCCAGCGAGCCATTTAGTTTTGCCAACCCGCTTGCACGGCTTGCCAAACAGCATCGACCGTGGGCGCAGCTCCGCGTTGACCTAGATTTACAGCATAGCTGCTGGCGCGAACCCCAGTCAGAGCCGGATCAGAAGCACAAAAAATAGCCACTGTTGGTACAGCCACCGCCGCCGCCAGATGCACCAGCCCAGTATCCACCCCAACGACTATTTTACTTTGGGCCAGCAAAGCGGCTGCGGCAGTCAGACTTAATTTGGGGGCAACAATCGCAGCTGGAAGTGCGGCAGCCAAGCGCTGCGCCCGCTCTCGCTCAGCCTCGCCCCCCCAAGGGAAAATCGGCCGCACACCCATCGCAAGCATTCGCTGACCTAAAATAATCCAATTGGCTTCTGGCCATTCTTTATCCGCGCGGCTAGTGGCGGTAAGGAAAACGGCGTAAGGCGAATCAGGCAGCCAATCTAATGCTAGCTGGGGCACACTTAGCCCGTAATCAATATCACCTTGCAGCGAATAACCCAAAGCAGCGGCACTTAATTGGCGATTACGTTCAATCGCATGCAGGGTTTTGCTCACCGCATATTTACGCCCATAAGCCAAACTGGCCAAGGGTTCACGAATCGAATGCCGATCAAAGCCCGCCACCGGGCCGCAGGTGAGTTTGGCAACGGCGGCACTTTTGATTAAGCCTTGTGCATCCAAAATCAAATCGTAGCGACAAGCCCGCAGATCAGTTTTAAAGTGCCGCCACTGCGCCTGAGTCGATTCAGCCAAGAGAGATTTGCGCCAACGCCGTAATGCAATTGGGATCACCCGGCGTACCGCGGGGTGCAACTTGGGAAGCTCGGCAAAACCCTCTTCCACCACCCAATCAATTGCCACCTCTGGATAAGCCCTTGCCAAATCAGTGATCGCAGGCCATTGATGGATCACATCCCCCATCGATGACATGCGGATAATCAGAATGTTGCGGATCGATAATTTACTTTTCATTGAGCTATTCTAACAGGCAATTTAGGTGGGCGAAAAAGGCACCATGTAAAATCAGGTTAAGCACGCGCGGTGAATTTTATCTCCCAATCATCTTGCCCCACTAATATTAAGACCATCGACCTAGGGTTATTGATTATGCCGCCAACCAATGACACGGGCAGCAGTTTTTCTGCTGCCTGCTACGATAAATGATAGACCTACCGATTTCGAGTCCAATATGTTGATTATTCTTGGCGTGCTATTACTGCTGACGATTATCTGGCAGTGGCAACAAATTCGACAACTACGCGTGCAATTACTCAATAGTGGGCTCACCGATCAACTCACTGGGTTATATCACCGCCATCACTTGATGACGCTCGCTGAACACGAAATAAATCGTGCCCAGCGTAGCAATATAAAGGTATCCGCCCTAATTATTGACCTAGATTACTGTGCCAAAATCAATCACCAATTTGGCCACTACGCTGGCGACTTAGCACTTCAGCATCTAGCAAAATTTGCCAATGAATCGATACGTGATTTTGATCTGGCAGGGCGTTTTTCTGGCGAAGAAATTGTATTAATTCTCCCCAACACAGATGAAGCCGGCGCCTTGGTGGTGGCTGAGCGGCTGCGCGCTAAGGTCAAACAGCATCCACTTGTGCTAAGCCAGCACAAAGAAACGATCTCAGTGTCCGTCACTATCGGGATAGCAACCCTGCAAACCGAAACCGAAACAATCGAAGATCTGCTATTGGCTGCCGATACCGCGCTGCAATGCGCCATGCAACAAGGCATTGATCGCGTGCATGTATTTCAGCCAAGCAGTTAGCGGCTCACATTACGGCAAAATTCCATTTGCCCTCCTTCGTCCTTACCGCTAAAGTCGGGGCATTGTTTCCTACCCGTACCGACCATGCCAAGCCCACAAACAGCGTTGTCCGAGATTGCTCGCGAACGTCAATCACAACTCACCAAACCTGCAGGCAGTTTAGGTTTTCTGGAAGACCTCGCCATCTGGTTTGCCGCTCGACTACCCGCCCCCACGCCAACTCGCCTTAAACCGATGCTGGCTATTTTTGCTGCCGATCATGGTGTAGCCGCCGAAGGTGTCTCGGCGTTCCCAGCCGAAGTCACCGCACAAATGGTGATTAATTTTATGAATGGTGGCGCGGCCATTAATGTACTCGCACGACAGCATCAGATTTCGCTATCGGTAATCGATGTGGGTGTGGCTACCGACTATCCAGTCCCTGCCCAAAACAGCGCGCGACTGTATCGCACGCCGATTGCTAAAGGTACGGCCAATTTGCGGCGACAAGCCGCGATGAGCGAAGCAGAATGCAGCAAAGCTTGGCAAGTCGGCCACGCGACCGCATTTGAAGCCGCCAAAGCGGGCAAAACACTGCTGATTGGCGGCGAAATGGGCATTGCCAATACCACCGCCGCTGCGGCACTGATTTGCGCGCTAACAGGGTATCAACCCGCAGACATTGTAGGGCATGGCACAGGGATCGATACCCAAGCCAAAGAGTTAAAAATTCAAGTCGTGCAAGACGCACTACAGCGCGCGCAAGCGGCGGGCGCGCACAGTGCGCAAGATTGGTTGCGCGAAGTGGGTGGCTTGGAAATCGCCGCTCTGGCGGGCTTTTATGCCGGAGCCGCTGAAGCGGGCGTGCCCGCGCTGCTCGATGGCTTTATCACCACCGCAGCGGCGCTGGTTGCAGTCAAAGACAACCCTGCGGTGGCCGAATGGCTGCTGGCCAGCCATGTATCGCAAGAACAAGGCCATCGCTTAGCTCTATCGGCGCTAGGTCTTACCCCGATGCTAGATTTGGGGTTGCGGCTGGGCGAAGCCAGCGGCGCGGCTTTGTGCGTGCCGCTACTGCAAAGCGCACTGGCCCTACATGGTGAAATGGCGACTTTTGCCGAAGCTGGCGTCGCCGCCGCTAAAATGGTGTAACAATGGCCTGCCGCCTCACTCTGATACGACATGGCGAAGCCCAAGGCGCGAGTGAGGCCGTTTTCGGCCAAACTAATCCGCCACTCTCGGCCTTGGGACAAGTACAACTGCAAACACGCTGGCGCATGCTGTCGGCGCAGCCGGTCGATGCCATTGCCAGCTCAACCCTGGCGCGCTGCGCCGATTTTGCGCTCGACTGCGCACAGCAATTACAAGTGCCACTGCACCTCGATCATGGCTTCCAGGAAATACACCTGGGATGTATCGATGGCAAACCCAAGGCAGAATGGACCCCTGAAGACCATACCCATTGGGATAACTGGCAGGGCAATCCACGTCAACATCCTTTACCCAATGGTGAAGGTTGGGATGAGTTTCAAAAGCGGGTAATCGCAGCACTTGACGGCTGGTTTGCCCAAGGCGAAGCCGAACACCGCGTGCTGATTGCTCATCAGGGCACCATCAAGGTGATTTTGCTGGCAGTGTTTAATTTGCCTGCCGAGCGCCACCAGCAGTTTTGGCTCTCAACCGCCGGTGCAGTTACCCTATGGTGGGACGAACACTACCCCCCATGCTGCTGGAGCTATCGAATACTTTGGCGGCCGACTGATGCGTGCTCTGTTCGATTGGCGTCTGCCGGTACTGGCCATTCAATTTTTAACCCGTTTGCCGACCCCGCAAATCAAGCAGTTTGAGCCGCGCCTATTGGCGCAATCGCTTGGCTGGTTCCCTGCCGTTGGCCTGCTGATCGGCAGCTTGTTGCTGATCCCAGCGTACACGCTAGCGCACGAGCCATGGCTGGCTGCGATCTTAACGCTGCTACTGTGGGTTTGGGTGACCGGCGGTTTACATCTGGATGGGCTAGCCGATTTATCTGATGGACTCGGTGCCGCGCATCGCGACCCTGCGCGTTTTCTGGCGGTATTAAAAGACCCGCATCTAGGTAGCTTTGGCGTCTTAAGCTTGATTTTGCAATTGGCGCTCAAATTGATTCTGCTGATGATCTGCATTCGCCAGCAGTCTTGGGCAGCCTTGGTGTTGATCCCAGCGTGGGCGCGTAGCGGCGTCTATTGTTGGCAAACCTTGCCTGCACTCGCGCCCGGCATGGCCGAGCAATTTGGCTGGCAAAAAACGCCTTGTCTGGGCTGGCTATGGTGGCTAGCGCTGACGGGGCTCTCGGCTTGGCTCAGCCCTTGGTTGTGCGGCGCATTGCTGGTGATTGTGGGCTATCGCTATTGGCTAAAACAAAAATTGGGCGGCGTCACTGGCGATTGCTTAGGCGCCGGCATTGAAGTGAGCGAAAGCGCCCTGCTGTTGCTACTGGCCTTGACTGCTAGTCTGTAAGCGCTAACTGCGCACGCAGCTGGACGTAGCACGGCTACTGTGGCGATAATCGCGGTTTATCTTGACTGAGTCTGTACCATGAAAATTATCCGCGTATTGGAAGTCTGGGAAAAAGGCATGGAAGGTGGCTTTGTCGGAACGCTGCCACTGAGCAATGAGCTGCCGCTGGATTTTTTGTATAGCCTGTTTGCTGCCGAGCAGGATAAACCCGATCCAGAGATGAAACTCTCTTATCTACTGGATGAAGCTCGCTTGGAAGCGCTGCAACCTTTTGTTGAGCAAGCGGTTGATTTTAGCCAATTCGACTATATTCTGAGCGCGCATGGCGTGCCAGATTATGAATAGACCCCACCGGGCAGATAGGTATCCCCCTACAGGGCAATACCTTCAAGGCCAACAAAGCAATACCCATTAATCCGGATAAAACTTGAGCGCCACTGAGTTAATGCAGTAGCGCTCGCCTGTGGGCTCAGGGCCATCAGGAAACACATGCCCCAAATGCGCGTCGCAACGAGCGCAGCGTACTTCCTCGCGGATCATGCCGTGGCTTAAATCGCGGTGGCGCTCGATACTGCCCGGCTCGGCCTCTTGCCAAAAACTCGGCCAGCCGCAGCCCGCATCAAACTTGGTACCCGATTTAAACAGCAGGCTGTCGCAGCAAATACAGTGATAATCGCCCGCCGCTGTCACGCGATACAGCTCGCCCGAAAATGGGCGCTCCGTGCCCGCCTGACGGGTCACTCGAAAGGCTTCGTGGCTAAGTTGTAACTTCCACTCGGTATCGGTTTTGCGAATTTTGTCCATCTGTCTACCCTACCATTAGCGATAACGAATTCGGCTTAATTCTAACCGCAACGCCACTTCAATTTGATTTAAAGATTTTTGGAAAACCCGTGTGAGTTTGCGCTCTGCTTGCCGCTGAAACAAACTAAGTTGCTGGGCGTGGGCATACTCCAAATGCACTAATGCCCCTTCATAGTCACCTTGTTGGACGCACAGCTTTTCTAATAACTGGTGCGCTTCTTGCCCCATTGCAAAGCCACGAATTTGCTCACCTAACTGCAAACACAATTCCAGCGATCTGCGCGCTTCATCCAGCCGTTGCTGCCGTAGATAAATGCGTCCCAAAATCAAAGCCACAAAAGAGCGACACCACAAGCCACCTAATTGCTGCGCCAAAACTCTAGCCAGTTGTAAATGTTCGTGCGCGGCATCGACTCGATCCAGATCAAGGTCAATCAAGCCCGAATAGATATGAAATTCAGCCTGAGTTTCCAAGTGTGGACGCGCTTTTAATTTGTGCTTCAAGCGCTCAAGCAAACTTTCCATTTCTGCATACAACTGTTGGCGGTAACACGTTGCAATCACCGCCAGCAGACAATCGGTACTAAGCGCCACATCATCAACGCTTTCAGCTAGCGCCAAGGCGCGCTGCTGATATTCGAGTGAGACATCAAGCTGACCAAACACCAGACATACTTGCGCCACACCAGAATAACCGCGGATAAATGCCCGACTATCCTCAGCTTCGATCGCGGTTTGCAGCGCCTGTAGCCACACATCCAGTGCGCGCATATACTCGCCCTGCAATAACTGGCTTTGTGCCTGCCAATGCAAAGTTTGCGCCAATAAGGACCAATTGCGCAGCTGGCGTGCGATCAGGCCTGCTTCTCGAAAATCACGGAAGGCCGCAGCTGGCTGCTCGCCCAAATCAATCAAATATTCGCCACGGTACAGTAGTGCAAACGCCTGACCTTGCGAATAGCCCATTTTCTGCGCCTGCCTAATCGCTAGGGTCATCGGCTCAGGGTCTTTATTTTCCAACATCCATTTTTTGATGTCGGGCAGTTTGCGATCAAACTCTTCCGAGGTCATTGCGATGACTCCACGCGATTACGACCACGCTTCTTCGCTTGATACAAAGCTTGATCTGCATGCTCAAGCAACTCATCCGCATTGAGTTCATCACCTAACTCGGCAACACCGATGCTACACGTTGCCTGCAGTTCCGGATGAAATTCCACCCAATTGTAGGCGGCTACACGCGCACGAATTCGCTCAGCGACTTCTACAGCAGTGGCACCAACGGCTCCGGGTAGCAATAAAACAAACTCTTCACCGCCAAAACGCGCAATCAGATCACCACCGCGACAAGACTGCAATAAAATCATGGCCGTGATGCGAATAACTTCATCACCAATTGCATGACCATACGTGTCATTTACGCGCTTGAAGTGATCTAGATCGACCATGAGCACTGACAATGGTCGCTGATCATCCCTGCAGCGTTGATATAACACTGGCATTTCCTGATCCAGCAATCGGCGATTGCCAACTCCAGTGAGCGGATCTTGCAGCGAAGCATGCAACAGACTTTGCAGCAATTGGGAATCGGCAGAGCTTTGCTGGCGCAGCATAACGTTTTCCTGCCTGGTTTGCAGGACCATTAGTTGCGTATCCAATTCGCGAATACGACGCTCTAAAGCGGTATTGAGTTTGTCTTTAGCCAATTGCTGCGCATTTTGAATCGCCAATTCATGATATTTGCGGCGATTTTCCCACGCCATTTGGTGGTTCTGGGTTATTTGCCCCAGCTCAGCCATCTGCGAATACACGCGCAACAATAAAGTTAGCGAGCCAAACGAGGCAATTTTATGCTCCGCCAAGGCCAGATATTCTGCTGCTTGCGTATATTCTTGGAGTGCAACATAAACCTTGCCCAAGTTGAGCAAATTGAGCGACTGGCTCCACAGATAAGTCGTTTGTTGATTGATTGCCCAGGCTTGGTGTAACCAATGTTTGGCCTCTTCCAACCTGCCAAGCGCCAACAGTGCCTCACCACGGTAGCTATACCAGTCGGCCAACCAAGATTGGTGCCGCGTCTGATAAAACGCTGCTTCGCCTTTTTTTGACAAAGAAAGAACCAATTCAAATTGCCCGAGAGTATTTAAATCAGCGGCAACATGCAGGTAACTTTCAGTGAGTAGTTCTAAATCGCCGGTGTTTTGCGCAAATTCCAATGCAATTTCATGCCAGCGTAGTGCATCGCCTGCTTGCTGGTGGGCAAAATAAACATTACCCACGCCTAAGCAAGCCTCAATATACAAATCAACGGCGGCGATACTCACCGCAATTTTCAGGCAGTTGCACCAACTTTTGAGCGCGGGGCCATATTCACTGGCCGAAAAATATAAGCGCCCGCGAGCGAGCTCAAAATCACCGTTCAGACGCGGTGATTTGATTTTCCGGTCGAGAATTTCTAGCCGCGCGATTGCCGCATGCCCAGCCGTTAAGTTACCCAAAGCCCAGTAACTACGAGCTAATAGCAACTGAGCCTGAGCTTCTTGTTCTGCATCACCCAATTGTAGGGCGAGTGCCACAGCCTCAAGCATAAAATCTATGGTCTTGGCACAATCGGGCACAAACCATTCACGCCCTTGCGCGATTAGCTGTGCTAATTGTTTAGATTGTGCGTCCGAAACTGACATATAAAATCAAAAGTGTAGGGGGAAATTAACTATAGCCAGTTTATTGAGCTGTAAAAACTAAAACCCTGTAAAACAGGGTTTTAGTTGGTTTTTAGCGTGACTATCAGTTAGCTGGCTAAGCCCCATCCGCGATGAACTTACGAATCATGCCAAGCAGCTCATCCTCTTGATAAGGCTTGCCTAAATAGGCATTCACACCCAGATCAAAAGCATATTTCTTATGCTTATCGGCGGTACGCGAAGTAATCATAATAATCGGGATATTGCGCGTATCTTCAGCCACCCGCACATTACGCGTCAACTCGAAACCATCCATCCTTGGCATCTCAATATCAACCAACATCACGGCTGGCTTCACATCGTGCAATTGCTGCAAAGCATCAACACCGTCTTTGGCCGTCACGACTTGGAAACCTTCACGCGCCAACAATCGACCGGTAATTTTGCGCACCGTCAATGAATCATCGACCACCATAACAACCGGCGCAGTAGCCAACTGCTCTGGCATTGTTGGTTGCGGTGCCTGTGCAGGCTGGTCCACTTGCATACGTACCGATGAAGTAATTTGCGCAGACTGCGCCAGCAGTGCAAGCGGATTCATAATCAGTACAATTTCACCGGTACCCAATACGGTAGCCCCAACCACACCAGGAATACGCGCGAGCTGAGGTCCGATGGGCTTAACCACTACCTCTTGGTTTTTCACCAATTGATCCAAGTGCAAGGCGATGCGTTCTGCCCCCGAGCGCAGTAACACTACAGTTGAATAGCGCTTTTGCTCAGGCACTGCTTCGATATCACCTAATAGCCGCGGTAAGTATGCAAAGCGATAGCGTTGACCTAGCCATTCTTGATATTGATTTTTATATAAATCGACCAAGGCCTCCTGTTTCAACTCCTGCACCTGCTCAACCATCACAGAAGGAATCGCAATCAGTCGCTCTCCTCCTTTAACCAGCAAAACTTGCGCCACTGCTAACGTTAAAGGCAGATGGATGGTGAATGTAGTGCCTTGCCCAGCAACTGTTGCGACATCAATTTTGCCACCCAAATTACTCACTTCATTTTTCACCACGTCCATACCGATACCCCGGCCAGACAATTGGGTCACCGTGGTGGCAGTAGAGAAGCCAGGCTCGAAAATCAGTTGGCAAATATCGGCATCGGATATACCTTGATCGGCAGTGATAATGCCTTTTTCAATGGCTTTCTGACGAATACGAACCACATCCAAACCACGACCATCATCTTTGAGTAGCAGCACCAACTCATTGCCTTCTTGGCGAACCTCGATCTGAATCTCACCAAACTCTGGCTTGCCACTTGCTTGACGCGCGGCACTGTCTTCCAAGCCATGGTCGATCGCATTACGCAACATATGCTCAAAGGGCGAAATCATTTTATCGAGTACGCCACGATCAATATCGACGCGGCCGCCTTTTACCTCAAGATTGACCTTTTTACCGACTTCTTTACCTGCTTGGCGAGTTAGACGATACAAGCGCTCAGAAACACTTGAAAATGGCACCATCCGAACGCGCATCAAGCTCTGTTGCAGCTCTTTGGTCATTCGTGATTGCGCGAGCAACGCGGCCGATGATTCATCCAAATTTTTCAACAAATGTTGTTGTACGGTTGCCACGTCATTAACCGACTCGGCCATAAAGCGCGTCACTTCCTGCAAACGGCTAAAGCGGTCAAATTCAAGCGGATCAAACTCGCGGTGCATATCTTGCACTTCTTTTTCACGCGCCTGCATTTGCGATTCGGCCTGAATTTCCAGCTCACGCAACTGGGCACGCAAACGCGCCACGTTTTCAGTCAAATCGACCAGTGATGATTTGAGCGCGACCATTTCTGATTCGATGCGAGTGCGGGAAATAGCCACCTCACCAGCCTGATTGACCAATTGATCAATTAATTCCGATTTCACCCGAATAACAGTCTTGTTATCTGGGTCGGCGGCAGCAAGAAGCTTAGGCAATACAGGTGCTGCAGTGGCCTGGATCTGCTCTACCTCCGCACCACTAACAACCTTAGGCTGATTCAGTTCGGCAAACAACGCCAGTAACACATCGTAATCGGCCTCCAGACGAGGACCAAGCGTTGGGTCTGTTGCTTGGCTTTCGATCAGGCGCGACTCCATGATGTGGGCAGCCTCACCCATGCGCATTGCACCGCTCATTCGAGCGCTACCTTTGACAGTGTGAAGCGTGCGTTTCAAGCGCTTGAATACAGTCTCTGGATCATCGCCTTGTACGAGACTGCGGACATCTTCGCCGATCAAGGGCAATAACTCTTCCGACTCCTCGATAAAGATCGGTAAAAGCTGCTCATCAATATCATCATTCAGTGTTGAATCAAGTTCAACTTGTGGCTGTGCAACCTCTCGGGCTTCTTCAACTGCCAACAACTGAGTAATCGGTGACGACTCGGCGTGTAGGGATAAGTCAGCTGGCTCAGTACCCGATTCAGACAGAATGGAAAGTAACGCTTCTGCTTCTGCTTCTGCTTCTGCTTCTGCTTCTGCTTCTGCTTCTGCTTCTGCTTCTGCTTCTGCTTCTGCTTCTGCTTCTGCTTCTGCTTCTGCTTCTGCTTCTGCTTCTGCTTCTGCTTCTGCTTCTGCTTCTGCTTCTGCTTCTGCTTCTGCTTCTGCTTCTGCTTCTGCTTCTGCTTCTGCTTCTGCTTCTGCTTCTGCTTCTGCTTCTGCTTCTGCTTCTGCTTCTGCTTCTGCTTCTGCTTCTGCTTCTGCTTCTGCTTCTGCTTCTGCTTCTGCTTCTGCTTCTGCTTCTGCTTCTGCTTCTGCTTCTGCTTCTGCTTCTGCTTCTGCTTCTGCTTCTGCTTCTGCTTCTGCTTCTGCTTGCAATTGTGTTGTCACTTCCACATCTAAATCTAGCGATATTTCTTCTAATTGCTGTGTTAAATCAAGCAATGTTTCTGGGCTGATTGATGAGTCACCGCTCTGAGTATGGGATGCTAGAATCTCTTCATCACCAAGTTCGTCATCAATAGACAAAGTTAACTCAGCGTCTAACAACTGCAGTGCAGCAAATTTGGCAATCAAATCTGGGGCACTAATCGGCTCTTGCTGCTGCAAGATTTGCTGCAGCATTGCATCCAGCGCATTAACAGCGTCCGCAAATAAGCCAACGTGAGCGGACGAGGTAAGGCCCAACTGCTGCAATGCGTGCTCAACTGAATAGGCCAACTCACCTTGTGGAATAAAACCAGCAGTTGATGCGATGCCACCAAATGTGTGCGCCGCCAAAATAAACTGTGGCTCTACTGTTGCTGTTTCAGCTAAAACAGCAACACCATGCTGCATCGCAGATAAATGTTTCTGAGCTTCATCACAGAAAATGCCAAACAGAACAGGAGATACTCGGACAAAGCCGATTTGTAAATCGGCATTATCATCTGGGGATGCGTCAAGACTCAGCTCTGCAGCAGGCTCTGGCACTACTGAGGCTTCTTCTGCGAGAGGCTCACTCTCCGCATCGAGCCGTAATGAGGCGGCTTCAGCCTCAATGGCACTAGCTTCGACCGCAACTTGTCCATGCAACTGGAGCTGCTCAACCCAATCGACAAACGAGGAATGGGTTTGCTCCAACAGGGATAACAAACGAGGTGTGGCGGGCTTTTCAAGCTGCAACCACTTGTTCATCACTTGCTCGATTGACCATGCGACCTCACCAAGTTGGAATAGACCAACCATGCGACCACTACCTTTTAAGGTATGGAAACTACGACGGATCGTGGTTATTGCTTCGTGTTGCAATGGGTCGCGTTTGAGTAGCTCAAGATTCTCAGCTATTGCAGCAAGAACTTCTACAGCTTCCTCAAGGTAAACTTCCAAGAGTTCAGCATCCATTGCGGCCTCTGAGACTGGCAATGGTTTATTCTCGGAGATCTCTGGTACAAGGTTGGCTTTTGGAGTCTCAACCAAACCTTGTGCCTCCGGTTCAGCCTCCAAAGCTTCTGCGACGACCTCAGGTGCGACAGCCTGCTGCTGTGGCAATTCACCCTTGAGACGATCCAAAATGATGCTCAGCGGAGAATCATTATCACGCCCTTGGGACAAATCGTTCACATAAAAGCCAAGCGCAGAAAGCGCTTCGGCAAGCTCTTCCAGATGGCTTTGAACGGGCGCTTCTTCTGCCTCAATATATCCAGAAATTCGCAGCAAACACTCATGACACAAATCTACGGCAACCGAGCGGTCTAGCATCATCAATGCACCTTGAACTTGGTGCAGCATAGGCTCAATTTGATTCAAACCTGCACGCTGATTAGCATCTCGGAAATAGGTATCGAGAATTTCTTCAATACCAGCCAGATTGGTTCGCATTTCATTGGCCAACTGCCCCAGCAACATCCGCTCTTGTGCCTCTCGACTTACTTCATCGAGCTGAGGTAATTCCAAATTTGCGGCAGGGTCTGCCAAGCGAGCCAGAAGGGCATTAACCTGATCAACAAAATCATCTGCCTGATTTGGGTAGATGAGCAACGCATTGTCTGCCAACAGCAGGCCAGTCGCCACTTCCAGTGCTAATCCGTCCACTGTAGTTGAACTTTCCAAGCTATCGGATAATCCGGCCCACAGCGCGGCCAAACCTACGATTTCAAGAGTTTCTGACTTTGCTGCGATCTGCTTTAAATTTTGTCGTACTGTCGCTAGCTTGTCGTGATTACCACTCGCAACGCGTGACCATAGATCTTTTGCGTGGGCAATTTCATCACGCAGAGAGCGAGCCAATTGCTGACTAGCGAGCGTTTCAGCAGAAATGACATCATGGGCATCTGGAATCAGATCGGACAGCTCAAATTGATTTGCCAGACCCTTTGCTAGGGCACTGTCCGAATCCATCCGTGCCAAAATATACAGCAGGTCCCGAAAAAGGCGCTCTGCAACTTTAGTAGAGCCATCAGCCAACCGGCGAATTTGTAAATTCAAACGCAATAATAATTGCTTGGTCTCAATGTCGAGATAGGCACGATTGCTGCCTAGGCCATCAACCACAGCTGCGGCAGTCCACCAGAAAGTACGGGGCACACTGGCGCTTTGCGCTTTAGCAAGATCAGCTAGCGCGGCAGCCATAACAGGCGTAACTGCATTTTGCCCCTTAAGCCAACGCAATAGCCCACTTTCATAGCGAGTGCGTTGCTGCTTGATCTGCAGGCTTAATGCATCACCACTCAGTGGTTTGCTTGGCAAGCCAACAGGCAAATCAAGCATTAACTGTGGGTAGAATAACTCTGAACCGGAAACGCTAACATTCCGCGCCTGAGCAACATCTCTAAATGTAGGTAACAGGCTCAAGGGAATATTGGGCATCCCTGCCATTAAGCGATGTAAATACTGCATAACATCGCCAAGGGCTCGTTGCGCAATACTCACGCTAGAGGGCTCAACCTCACCGCGCTCAATAGCAAAAATGAGCTGTTCAACTTCTTCACAAAAGCGTGCAACACCAGTTAGCTCAACTAAATCGAGGGCGCCAAAAGCCTGATGCAAATAGTTAGCGGCAAATTTCAAATTTGCCGCATCCGCTGATGATAGATACAGTGCCAGCGCTTCGGTTGCCTTTGTCAGAGTGCTTTCAATTTCAGCATTCACCCACAACAAAGAGCTTTTATCAAATTCAGTATGCATGCTCATGGCAGAATCCCATGAAAGAAGGGCTGAGCCGAATGCCCAGCCCTTAGGATAGAAAAATTAAGACAGCTTAAAGCCGGAAACGGAGGATTTCAGTTCGGCGGCAAGACCGGTCAACTCACCCACTGCAGCTGCCGATTTTTTCGTGCCCTCAGTGGTTTGTTCAGTAATCGCCAAAATGTCACGCATCGTACTTGTTACTTTGGTCGCTAACGCAGTTTGATCTTCAGTTTCATTCGCAATTGATTCAATCAAACGAGCCAATTCGCGAGATACCTTACCAATTTCTGCCAACGCTGTACCTGCTGCATCTGACAGTTTGGCACCCTCAACTACCCCTTGGGTTGAGATTTCCATGGCGGCTACCGCATCATGCGTATCGGCCTGAATCGTTTTAACAATTGCACCAATTTGCTTAGTTGCCTCGCCAGAACGTTCCGCAAGGCGCTGAACCTCTTCGGCAACCACCGAGAAGCCTCGGCCCGCTTCACCAGCCGCAGCCGCTTGAATCGCAGCATTCAAAGCCAGCACGTTAGTCTGTTCGGTAATGTCAGAGATCAACTCAACGATCTCACCAATCTCTTGCGATGATTCACCCAGACGTTTAATCCGTTTCGCCGTTTCCTGAATCTGCTCGCGAATCTCACCCATACCCTTAATTTGGTTATTAACAGCCTCTGCCCCCTGCTCAGCTACAGTCAGAGATGCCTGCGCTACCTGCGCCGATTCAGCTGCAGTACTTGATACACCCTGAATCGAATGCACAATCTGTTCAACGTTATGGTTAGTAGTTTCAATTTCTTCTGATTGTTTTTGCGCAGCAAATAGCAGCTGCTCAGAAATAGTTTGGGCTTCAGTTGTTGCCGAGTTTACTTTTTCAGTTGCACGGTTGATACCCGTAATCAACGAGCGCAACTCTTCAATCGTAAAGTTAATAGAGTCCGCAATCGCCCCAGTTAGATCTTCCGTAACCGATGCTCGAATCGTCAAATCGCCGTCTGCCAAATCCCCCATTTCATTCAACAAGCGCAAAATCGCATCCTGATTTTTGCGGTTCTCACTTTCCGAAGCCAGACGACGTTTCACAGACTCCTGGTTAAAGACCTTCACCAGCAATAACAGCGAGCCGAGGGAAATTACGATCAAGACCACTTCCAAGGCACTAACAATAAAGCCGCCGACCTTATTTTGATACTGGTTTGCCAGCTCAATAGAATCGCTGAGCAATTTATCTGAGTCGCGCACAATAGCTTGGTTAGCCAAGCGAGTATTCACAAGAGGCTGCATGTTTTTCGAGAAAGAGGCCACCACCACCTCAAAATCTTTGAACAGTACATTAATTTGTTCGAGTTTCTCAGCCAACGCAGACGTCTGAACAGCACGCAATTGCAACTCTGCGTTACCCTCAGAAAAACCCTTCACAATTTCATTAAAGGTTGAAACATCTTTACCTAGCAAAAACACAACTTCAGGGTTAATCAACTCTGAGGCCAGCATTGCATTGGCATTTTTAGACATACGCTGCGATAGCATCGACAGCTGGTTGGCATAATCAAGCTCACGCGCATTAGCACCAGCATCACTCAACATTGATGTTAATTGCTGTGTTTGCTCGAGCAGTTTGGCATCATTGGTATTGATACCATCAACACTTTTACCAATCGTAATCAGCTGTGGCTTTTGCTTTAAAATGGTGTCTACCGTAGGGCGGCTTGGGTTAGGTCGATACGACGCGTTCCACGTTTCATTCAGCTTTTCGAGCTGCTCAGAACCTGAAACTTGAAACAAGCTAAAAATGCTTCGACTATCCGTGAGTTCTTTCAAATTTTCGTCAAACTTTTGGTAAGCTTCTTCCAAAATCTGGAAAGAATCTGCATTACCCTGAACAGACTGATTGGATGCCCGCGCTAAACGCTGTGAAAGCATCTGCATCTCTGTAGCAATCGCTTGATGCTTGGCGTTGTTTTCTGCAGCTTGAAACGACAAAAAGGCAGTCAATGCAAACACCAACAAACTGGCAATCATGACTACCAATAAAATTGCCATTTGCTGGCGTGGCGCCATATGACCAATCACTGGCAATGGTTTTAGTGCTTTAGCATCCCCACCTTCTGGAAGACGCATTTTATCCAAGATCCATGTAGTTCTAGAGGGATCAAAAGACTGCTTTTTATCCGCAGTTTTGCCCGCCTGATCACTACCTGAAAACAGACCTTTTATTTTATCCACCACTCCCATTGCAACCTCCCAAACCACATCAAGTTGTGATCTATGTTTTTATGCGATACCTGTTTGCAAGAAGCTGGGTTGACTCACCAGCTCAGCGACATTTAATGTTTTCCAACTTTGCCCTGCAGCATCCTGATAAACCTCACCCAACCACGGCTGACGTGCAGGATCGGCATCCTGCAAAGTCAAATCGGCCAAGTGCTTCAACCCAAGCATCCGGTTCACCAAAACTGCTGCGTGCGGCAAATGGCGTGGCTGCAGCAAAACCAAACGTGACATACTGGTAAATCCGCCGTGTTGCAAACCAAAAAACGCCGGCAGATCAGAAACACTAACCAAATTACCGCGAATATTGGCAACACCTTTGAACCACGCAAAACCAAGCGGAACCGGAGCAACTACTGGCACAGGCATTACCTCAGCCACATCGCCCAAA
The DNA here is from genome assembly GCF_013423785.1 of Chitinibacter fontanus. Classification (NCBI taxonomy): domain Bacteria; kingdom Pseudomonadati; phylum Pseudomonadota; class Betaproteobacteria; order Neisseriales; family Chitinibacteraceae; genus Chitinibacter; species Chitinibacter fontanus. The sequence goes on along the minus strand of NZ_CP058952.1, from coordinate 2,020,155 downwards.
TCAACCAACCAATTTTCAGTGCCGATCATAATCCCCAAGCGGGCATCTACCTGAGCCACTGCAGCTGCACTCTGCAGGCGGTTCATCACCCCCTGCTGATACTCTCGCAAACTAATGCGTTTAGCCATTTGCAACCCCAGTTATGTTATAGGTTGGCAATTTTGTTGAGCAATTCTTGTGAATCAACTGGCTTTACTACGTACTCAACTGCACCTTGACGCTTAGCCCAAACCATATCGGTTTCTTGGTTTTTTGACGTACACATAATGATTGGGATGTGCTTTGTAGCTTCGTCGCGACTGATCGTGCGGGTAGCTTGAAAGCCGTTCATACCTGGCATTACCACATCCATCAAGATCAAGTCCGGCATCAACTCTTTCGTCTTCAAAACAGCCTCTTCACCGGACTCCAGCGTCATAATTTGAAAGCCATTTTTGGTCAATAATTCGCCCAAAAAATGCCGCTCTGTCGGAGAGTCATCAACAATCAGAATTTTTTTGATCGCCATAATGCTTTACATTCCATAAATGTGAGAATTTCAAACCAAACCGGCGTGCAAGCGCACAGCGGCTAGTAAACTATCTTTTGTAAATGGTTTGGTCAGATATTCATCTGATCCAACCATCCTCCCCCGCGCACGGTCAAACAGTCCATCTTTTGATGAGAGCATAACCACTGGAGTGGCCTTAAAGCGCGGGTTTTTCTTAATTAATGAGCAGGTCTGATAACCATCCAAGCGTGGCATCATGACATCGACAAAGATCACATTAGGGTGGTGGTCTGCTATCTTAGCCAATGCATCAAATCCATCCTCGGCCAAAATAACCTCACAGCCTGCCTGCCCCAAAAAAATCTCAGCGCTGCGACGGATCGTATTGCTATCGTCAATCACCATCACCTTAACGCCTGACAAATTGGACATGTGACTCCCCCGAATTGGACCACCCAGCAACATCAATTGCCGCTGGCAACAACGATAACACACCAAAACCAAAGTGGATGCTATCTGAATTAGTTTTATATTGAGGGGAAAATCATATTCTGCAGTCTTGGATTAGAGCAAGATTAATCCAGCAACCGTAGAAAAAAAGAAACCCCAGTCGAAGTTGGCTTGACTGGGGCCATATAGATTGCTTCTTTTCAGAAGCCCCGCTCAGGGAGGAAAAGCGGGAGGTGCAGGGGCGCACCTACAGATTAAGATAGTCGTCCTGACTTATTTCGCAAGGAGAATCATTCTCCGTCCATCGGTTCGCTTGCAGCAAGTTGCTGCATGATCTCCTCGAACCAGCCACCAACAACTTGTTCCACCTCAGTAACGCCTTGCTTTTTAGAGCTAGAGAACAGCTGCACTGTAATTTGCGGATTACCTTTAAATTCATCCTTCACCGAGCGCAAAGCCTGTACTTTTTCTTGATTATTCAATTTATCAGATTTAGTGAGTACACAATGCACGGGCTTGCCAGTTGGTAAAAAGAAATCCAGCATCACACGATCTAGATCCGTCAACGGACGACGACTGTCCATGATCAGCACAAGGCCAATTAGATTCGGACGAGTTTCAAGGTATTTACCAAGCAGGCCCTGCCAGTGTTTACGTACCGCTTCTGGGACCGCGGCATAGCCGTAGCCGGGCAAATCAACCAATCGACGCGACTGGCCAAAATCAAAATAATTGATGTGTTGGGTACGACCAGGCGTTTTAGAGACAAAAGCTAAACGAGTATGATTTGCTAAAGTGTTAATTGCACTGGATTTACCCGCATTCGAGCGGCCAGCAAATGCGACCTCAATGCCTTCATTGGGCAGAGCTTTTAAATCATTGACAGTAGTAAGGAATGTTAGGCCTTGAAATAGGGACATCTGTGAGCGCCATAGTGGTTTGTATCGGGGTCTTGCTATAGAATACCAGCATTTGATAGACCATCGTCGGCAGACTACGGGTTAATGCCCACAAAAAACGACCGACGTACGCTTAATTACGGGAGCGGATTTATGCGCAGCATGACTGTGGCGGTAAAGCTAGCAGCACTTTTGATGATGGCACCAGCTGTTTTTGCCGCTGGCGCTAAGGGTGACCCTGCCAAGGGCAAATTAATTGTCGATCAAGTCTGCGCAGCCTGTCATGGCGCCGACGGCAATAGTGTTGTAAGTGCCAACCCTAGCCTTGCTGGCCAACACCCCGAGTATATCGTCAAACAATTAACTGAATTCAAATCACAAAAACGCAAAAATCCTGTGATGTTAGGTATGGCGACACCATTATCACCAGCAGATATGGCCAATGTTGCAGCTTACTTCAGCCAACAAACACCGAAAGCGAAAGGCGCGTCGAATAAAGAGCTGATCGAAGCGGGCAAGAAAATTTATCGCGGTGGTGTAGCCAGCAAGAACGTACCAGCCTGTATGGCCTGTCACGGCCCTGCGGGTGCCGGCATTCCTGGCCAATATCCACGTTTGTCTAGCCAGCACGCTGCTTACACAACAGCGCAATTGACTGCATTCCGGGTTGGCGAGCGTGCTAACAACCAAGTAATGTCTGAAATCGCGGCAAAATTGTCTGATCAGGAAATCAAAGCGGTTTCTGAGTACATTCAAGCAATTCATTAATTCTTTGATAGGAACTGTTTGCTCTCGCAGCAGACCAAGAGGGGTCGCGATTTAGCGCCCCTTTTTTTTGTTATGACCCAAAATACTCGTCACCTCTCATTTTCGCGCGCGCTTTTTGAACTACTGTCATCCATGCGCTTTGCCATTAGCTTGCTCACCATTTTGGCCATTGCCTCAATTATTGGCACGGTATTAAAGCAAAATGAGCCATACGTGAACTATCGCGTCGAGTTTGGCGACTTTTGGTTTGGCATTTTCGAGCCCATCGGCCTATTTGATGTGTACCACTCCAGCTGGTTTTTACTCATTCTGGCCTTTTTGGTGCTCTCAACTAGCTTATGTATTTGGCGCCATTTCCCCGGAGTCGTACGGGACATCAAAAGCTACCGAGAAAAAGCGAGCACTAATTCTTTACGCTTGATGAGTCATCAAGTTGAAACAAACACCGTTTTAACGCCAGCGGCAGTCGAGCAACACCTCACCGAGCAAGGCTATCGGTTCAAATCTCGTACCGACGGCGAAACTTTAGTGATTGCCGCCAAAAAAGGCAGCTGGCAAAAATTGGGTTATTTATTCGCCCATGCGGCGATTGTTGTAATTTGTATTGGCGGCTTGATGGATGGCAATTTACCGCTGAAGTTACTAGAAGCCACTGGCAAAAAAACACCAGAAACACGCGATATCCCACAAAGCCAGATCCCGCCAAGCTCGCGTCTAGAAAGCAATAACCTGTCATTTCGTGGGAATGTCACGCTTTCTGAAGGCGGCAGCGCATCAGTGGTGTTTCTAAACGCGGGGCAAGGCTATTTTGTGCAAGAGCTTCCCTTCGTTCTCAAGCTAAAGAAATTTCATATTGAACATTATTCAACTGGCATGCCCAAATTGTTTGCCAGTGACATCGATGTACTCGATCTCAATAGCGGCAAAGTAATTCAAAGCGGCACCGTAAAGGTGAATCACCCGCTAATCGTTGATGGCATAGCCATTTATCAGGCGAGTTTTGGTGACGGAGGCTCAGGGCTAGATTTCGTGCAATGGGATCTAAGCACGGGCAAAACACAGCCACTGGCAGCTCGCTCGCAAACCAGCCTTCCACTAATGCTAGGACAAGAGCAATACCAGCTTGAAATTGGTGATTTGCGCCCATTTAACATTGAAAATTTTGATAAAGCGCCAAGCAATACCTCGACAATGGCCGTGGATAAATTGCAGGAAGCAATGGCCAGCGCCCAAGCGGTACGTAGCGATAAAAATGTACGCAATCTGGGGCCTATGGTTCAATTCAAGCTGCGCGACAATACCGGGCAAGCAGTTGAATATCAGAACTATATGGCGCCATTCTTCGAGAATAATGCAGCCTACTTCATGACAGGTATGCGCAGGGAAGTCTCTGCACCATTTAGCTTTGTTCGGATACCCCTGGATAAAGATATGCAGATCAATACTTTCATGCGTCTACGCAAGGTGATTCTTGATCCAAACCTGCATCCAGAAATCGCCCGTCGCACCGCAGCGAAAGCACAAGCGGGAGGCGGGGTTTCGGCGCAAAGTCAGGCACAATTTGCTGAAGTCACCCGCAATGTACTGACGCAATTTGCGAGTGGTGGCCTGCCCGCAATTGATCGCTTTTTAACTGAGAAAGTCCCTGAAGATAAGCGCGCGGCTGTCGCCCAAACCTATCTCAAAATTTTACAAGGTGCGATGATTGACGCGATGGACGTCGCGCAAGGCCAAGTGGGCTTACCCACCATAGCAGTTAACGAGGCACAATATCGCTTCTTGATGGATAGCTTAGTCGCCACCAGCCAGTTATTTGACTATGGCGCCCCGACTTTGCTGCAACTAAATGGGTTTACTGAAGTCAAAGCCAGCGGCTTTCAGCTAACACGCTCACCAGGTAAAAATGTGGTTTATCTGGGCTCGCTACTGCTGATTCTGGGTGTATTTTGCATGTTTTATATTCGTGAAAATCGCCTCTGGATACGCCTAAGCCCGCAAGGGACTTTAGTCGCGATGAGCAGCAACCGTAAAACACCTGAGCTAGATAAAGAATTTGCGCTACATACCAGCGCCCTTCTCAACCGCAACAAAGAGTAATTTGTGATGACCTCTCTCTTGCAAGCGCGCCGCTGGCCAGACTACGCTTTTGCAGCGCTCATTCTGATGACTGCTGCGATGACATGGCGGCTATATAGCAATTACCTTGATTATTACGAGCAAGGCATCCTACTCGGCTCTGCCGCTGGTTTGATTTGGCTTGGCTGGTTTTGGGCTCCTTTACGCTGGTTCTTCCCTGTTTGCGGCGCAGTGGCGCTAGCAGCAATCGCACTGTACCAAGGTGAATTAGCGCGTGGTCAAACTGCCTTCTGGCTCAAATATGTCTTAGCCAGTCAATCTGCCGTCATGTGGATGTGCGTGCTGTTTTTCCTATCCATGCTGATGTATTGGGTCGGTATGTTCAAACGCTCGGCAACCGCTTTGGGTATCGCGAGTGGGCTGGCTTGGGCGGGTGCAGCAATGGCCATGATTTCCAAACTAGTTCGCTGGTATGAAAGCTATCTGATTGGCTCTGATGTAGGGCATATTCCGGTATCGAATCTGTATGAAGTATTTATTTTGTTCTGCTTGATAACGACGCTGATGTATCTGTACTACGAAGCAAAATTCTCAGCCAAAGCGATGGGGGCATTTGTACTCCCCATTATCTGCGCTGCGGTTGGCTTCATTATTTGGTACACATTTGATCGACAAGCTCATGAAATTCAACCGCTGATTCCGGCACTGCAATCGTGGTGGATGAAGATTCACGTACCCGCCAATTTTGTTGGCTACGGCGCTTTTGCGCTATCGGCCATGCTTGGTGTGGCACAGCTGATGGTGGCCAAAGGTTGGCTGGTAAACCGATTACCTAGCTACGACACACTGGGCGAGGTGATGTACAAAGCAATTGCGGTCGGCTTCTTGTTTTTCACCATTGCCACGGTACTCGGGGCGATGTGGGCTGCTGATGCTTGGGGCGGGTACTGGAGCTGGGATCCGAAAGAAACTTGGGCTTTGATTGTGTGGCTTAACTACGCAGCATGGTTGCATATCCGACTGGTCAAAGGCTGGCGTGGCAATGTACTGGCATGGTGGGCTGTAATTGGCTTACTAGTAACCACTTTTGCTTTCATTGGCGTCAATATGTTCTTATCTGGCTTGCACTCCTACGGCGGCCTTTAAACCCTCTCCGCAGCGTTCAACAGCGCAAACAGGTGATGCAGCCCACGCAAGGCAACATCACCTGTTTCTAATATACAACACACTATCGAACGCTCAAACACACGTTTTATTCAATAAATCAGTGGCAAACATTGCCTGCCTTAGATTTGCTTCGTTCCGACACTTGCACATCATCAGTGCGTAACATTTTGATATGTTCAACTTGAGTGCTGCGCTTTACCATAGTCTTTTATTTTTGCAGTCGCGCATGAAAGGTTTCAGGTAATCGCATGGATAACGGTACAGTCTTCTTCCGCACTGATTTGGGTAACCATGAATTACAAACCCGCACTCCTGGTTTTCCCATTAAGCAACGCCAATTACTATTCCTGATTGATGGACAAAAGCGCATCGCAGATTTAGTCGCCTTCAACCCAGATATTGAAGACCTGAAACTACGCCTAGTAAAGCTGCAGGAACAAGGTCTGATCGGCATGCAGGGTGCGCCTTCACATACACCGTTACCAACCATTTTCGACCCTACCATCCAGCCTGCAGCAGAACCAGCGCCCAAAGCTGTGGGCGGCAAGCAATTACCGTCGGCCAAAGCACTGCAAAACGTACGCCGCATCATTACAATGACCGACCAGACTTATCTCGGCAATAAGCTGGAATACATGCTGCTCGACGTGTTTGACGTGATGAAAACCGCTGATGACCTGCAATTTTGTATCGACCGCTGGCAAAAGGCATTGCGTGAAGCGGGGCTGGGCGAAATGGCCGATGCCTATATGTGGCAAGTGCGTAGCGCGTTGAGCGACTAAATGTTCAACGCGGCGTAATGAGTGTCGCAAGCAGCTTAGCTTCTAACAGCGTCCAATCGGGCGCTGTTTCACTTTCTACAATCACTTCAAAGCGACTGTCGCGGCGATAGGCGCTCGGCGCTGCGCCCACCATACCCTCCACCCAGTCAAAGCGATACCAATCGCGCTCGGTTTGAAACACGCCTTTGGCCCGGCTCAATCCACTGAGCCCCAACTCGCTCGGCTGGCTCAATACCTCAAACAGCGCCGCCACTTTTGAACTGGAAAACAGCGTGTCTGGCGCAAAGATCCAACCACAGCTGTGCGAGCCTAAACTCGATTGTTGTTTACGCATCGGCCAAGCGGCAGGCTGAATTGGCTCAATCTCCGCACTGGTTTTACGGCGCGGCATCAGTCGGTGGGAATGCGTCTGAGCAATCGACTCGGGCGCATCAGACCAGCGCTCGGGGTGTAATTCCAGATCGAGTAACTCGGCAGCAAAAATGCCTTGTCGCGTGTGCGCCACCGCCAGCTTGGGTGGGAATTGTGCGGCGGCCATTTTTTCGGCGGCAGCAATTTGCTCTGCGTCGGCCAGATCGCATTTATTCAAAATCAGCACATCGGCCAGCTGCAGTTGATCGCGCCAGGTTTCGTGTGTGGTGTAGCGACTATCGTTCAAATGGCGCGGGTCAAGCAAGGTAATGATCGCGCGCAATTCAAATGCACTCGCCAGCATCGGGTCACGTAGCAAATCCACAATACCCGCCGGGTGTCCCAAGCCAGAAGGCTCAATTAGCAAGCGGTCTGGACGCATACCCCTTGCCAGTCTTGTGAGCGTCACACGTAATTGCGGGCTGGTGGTGCAGCAAATACAGCCACCGGGTACTTCAGCAACCTGCAAGCCCTCCCCTGCCGCCGACAAGCTGGCACCGTCGATACCGACTTCGCCAAACTCATTGACGACAATCGCCCAGTATTCATCGGCAGGCTTATTGGCGAGCAGATTCATCAAGGCGGTGGTTTTGCCAACGCCAAGAAAGCCGGTCACTATATTGACGGGGATAGCTACTTTTTTGCTCATTTCTTGCCACTTTATGTAACTCTGCAAAAGTTATCCAGCAAGGCACTGCAGCCGCAGACAGTACAATGAGTACGGCAAGGCGAGGTAACGATGCTGGAGAGCTTGTGCTTGTTTAGTTATTCTGCCGCCTTTGGTGCGGGCTTGTGCTCACGTTTTTTACTTTCATCGGTGTGCAGCAAACTCATTGCCGCGCCAGCTTGGCCTGCCAGCAGCTTGGGCAGCACCACCAGCGATTTCATCAGCGCGTCATCAATTAGCGCTTGCTCTTCTTTGCGCGGCGGCTTGAGCACGAAATTAGCCACTTCGGCCTTATTACCCGGATGACCAACGCCGATGCGCAGACGCCAGAAATTGGGCGTACCGAGATGCGCCTGAATATCGCGCAAACCATTGTGGCCGCCATGTCCACCACCTTGCTTGAGCTTGGCCAAGCCCGGCGCAATATCGAGCTCGTCGTGCACCACCAAGATTTCATCCGGCAAAATCTTATAAAACTGCGCCAAGGCCACCACCGCCAAACCACTGCGATTCATAAAGGTTTGCGGCTGTAGCAGCCAGACATCATGCCCAGCAATATTGACGCGCCCAATCAGGCCATGAAATTTGCTGTCGTGGCGCAGCATAATCTTGCCGTCGCGTGCGAGCTGATCGACCAGCCAAAAGCCCGCGTTATGCCGCGTGGCTTCATATTCAGCGCCAGGATTACCCAGCCCTACGATTAATTTGATTGCCATTGTACGAATCGATGCAGAAAAAAGTGTCGAACGAAATGATACCGTGTTTACCCGCCTAATCGGGCTTGAAATGAAAAAACCCCGCCAAAGCGGGGTTTTTCGTCAGGCAATGCCAAACAGGAAAAGGGATTAGCCTTTTGCGCCGTTGAGCATAGATACCGCCAAGTCCGCGCCACGTAGCAACGAAACCAGCTGTACGCCTTCTGGCAATACCAGGTCAGACAAGTGAACTGACAGGTTACCCACTGCCAAGTTGGCTTGGTCAACAGTGATGAACTCTGGCAATTTAGAAGCAACGCAACGTACCATTACTTCGTTCAAGATGTTGCTGATCGCGCCGCCTTGCAGTTTCACGCCCAGGCAAGTATCGCCGTTCACGAAGTGCAGTGGTACTTTCAACTCGATCACAGAATCAGCAGTTACGCGTTGGAAGTCAACGTGTTGTACTTGCTGTTTGAACGGGTGGTATTGAACTGCGCGCAACAAAACTTGCTCAGCAGCAGCGCCGTCAATCGACAGATTGATCAGAGCAGTGTGGAATTTTTCGTTTTGCAGCGTGTAGTACATGCTGTTGTGGTCCAAGCTGATTGCGGTTGGCTCAACAGAACCACCGTAAACGATACCTGGCAATTGACCGGCTTTACGCAGGCGGCGGCTCGCACCAGTGCCCTGCTTTGCGCGGCTTGTAGCATTTAATTCGAAAGTCATTTTAAAACTCCAGTTTGGAAATAAACATGCGCCCCCCGCGACCAGAGAAGCGCACGATTCGGGGTATAACCCCTGAATACTTTTACTGCAATGCCTGCAAGCATATACCCTCAGGCATTTAAAACTTAATCGACGAACAGGCTAGATACAGACTCTTCGTTGTTGATGCGACGCATGGTTTCAGCCAACAGACCCGCAATCGACACCACGCGGACACGACCGCTGGCTTGTGCTTCTTCTGACACCGGGATCGTATCGGTTACAACGACTTCATCCAAAGCCGATTGCAAGATACGCTCAACCGCTGCGCCCGAGAATACCGGGTGAGTCGCATAAGCCATGACCTTTTTAGCGCCAAATTTTTTCAACGCTTCAGCCGCTTTACACAGGGTATTGGCGGTGTCGATCATGTCATCGATGATGATACAGGTGCGATCTTTCACGTCACCGATAATGTGCATCACCTCGGCCACATTGGCTTTCGGACGACGCTTGTCGATGATGGCCATATCAACACCCAACTGTTTCGCCATCGCACGAGCACGCAATACGCCGCCCACGTCAGGAGAAACAATCATCAGGTCTTCATGGTTTTTCGCACGGATATCGGCGAGCAACACCGGTGTCGAATAAATATTATCCACCGGAATGTCGAAGAAGCCTTGGATCTGATCAGCGTGGACATCCACCGTCAACACGCGATCAACGCCAGCCACTTGCAGCATGTTCGCAACGATCTTGGCAGAAATCGGCACCCGAGCTGAGCGTGGACGGCGATCCTGACGTGCATAACCAAAGTATGGAATCGCGGCAGTAATACGGCCAGCAGAGGCGCGTTTTAATGCATCGACCATCAACATCATTTCCATGATGTTGTCGTTGGTAGGTACGCAAGTCGACTGCAAAACAAAAACGTCGCGACCACGCACGTTTTCGAGCAACTCAACCGTCACTTCGCCATCAGAGAAACGGCCAACAGTGGCACGCCCCAATGAAATATCGAGGTGATTTACTACACGTTCAGCAAGGCGCGGGTTAGCGTTGCCGGTAAATACCATGAGGCTGTCGTAAGCCATTTCCGTTTCCTGAAAAACGAAAAGCGTGTAACTTGTGATTACACGCTTTTCTTTTTATAGGTGGCAGGGGAAGAAGGATTCGAACCTTCGCATGTCGGAATCAAAATCCGATGCCTTAACCAACTTGGCGACTCCCCTAACGATACTGCGTCAAATCAATCTGATGCAAAATCGAGTAACTGGTGTTGACTCAGCGTTGAACTAACAAAACCGGTCATCTCTTTAGGAAGGCAGGATATTACGGCATTTGCACGATTTTGTGAAGCGTTTTTTTCAGCGCCATCAGCAATAAATTGGGCAAATACGCAACTACCAGATCCTGTCATTTTTGCTGGAGCATACTGGCTAAGCCATTGGATACATTCAGCAATCTGCGGAAATTTGCGCACCGCAACTGGTTCCAGATCGTTTTTTAATTCGACCTGATCAGCCCTTCCTTCAAGGAGCGCGACTTTAAGTGATGGCGTATCCCTTGTCAACTCTGGGTCGCCAAAAATCGCGGGGGTTGGCACATGCACGGGTGGATGCAGCACAACAAAATGAGCCACGGGCGTCTCGATTGGCGTCATGATTTCGCCAATACCTTCCACCAAGGCATTGCGCCCAAAAATGAAAAAAGGCACATCGGCACCAAGTTGCAAACCCAAGGTCATCAAGGCCTGACGCGATAAATTGAGCGACCATAAGCGATTCAATGCCAGCAATACCGTTGCAGCATCTGAACTGCCACCGCCCATCCCGCCGCCCATAGGCAACCGCTTTTCTACGCGAATATCGACTCCCAACTGCTGTTGAGTATGCCCTTGCAATAATCGGGCGGCACGCACAGTCAAATCGCTTTCAGCAGGGACATTCTCGATTGGGTTGTGGTGAATTACTTGACCGTCTTGACGCACTCGCAGCCAGATCGTGTCATGCGCATCGATCAACTGAAAAATCGATTCGAGTAAATGATAACCATCGGCACGTCGCCCAGTGATATGCAAAAACAAGTTCAGTTTGGCGGGCGCAGGGAAAGCGGCAAAACCTTGCGCATCAATTATGGGGGTGAAACTCATGGGCTTGATGTGATCCATTCATTAATCAAAATGCGGACTTTCAAATCGTCACGCAATAATTCAATACGATAAGGTTGCGGGCCATTGCGATAATCACTCGCGCTAATTCGCCAACCGTTTTGCAGCAGCACTTCCCCTTCCCGCGTGAAAGGCACATCAGGCCGCGCCTGACCCCGCAACCACCAGCGTAAGCCTGAAACAGGTAACTGCAAACCGGTTAGCTGCTGTAGCAAGGCTTCAGGATCTTCGGCCTGAGTGATCTGACCGGCCTGATTAAGCTGCGCAGAAATAATTTCATCGCCCTGATAGCGCAGTTGCAGCTCAGCCAGCACCGACCCAAATGGAGTTGCAAGGCTTAGCTGATCTTCATTTGGACTTGCGCGCCAAGCAAACTGCGCCGTATCCGATTGATTGCCTTGTCGAATATTGACTTTGCCGCTCGCAGAAAAACCCGCCTGTGGCGGCGCCAGTGGGGCTTGTGTACACGCAAGCAATAGCGCACTTACACCGACAATCAGACGCTTCCAGCTCATTTACAGGCCCAAGCGCTGGCGCACTTCCAACGCGACTTCATCATCTGGCTGAATAGCCAGCACTTCATCCAGAATTTGCTTCGCGCGAGCTTTATCACCTTTGGTCCATAAAATTTCGGCCAAATGAGCACCCACTTCCGCATCAGGCATCGCTAGATATGCTTTTTCCAACAACGCTAAAGCTTCGCTCAATTTACCTTGTTTAAACCGCAACCAACCGAGCGAGTCGAGAATAACTGGGTTTTCGGGCTGCTGCGCATACGCCTTAACAAGATAGGTATCTGCCTCTGCATAACGATTGGTGCGATTCGCCAAGATATACCCCAAGGCGTTCTGGCCATTCACACTCTCAGGCTGCATAGCCAAAAACTGCCGTAAATCGGCTTCGGCACCAGCCGTATCGCCCGCCAAATCAAGATAGAGCGAACGGTCATAGTACAACTCAGCCTCTTGTGGCAATCGAGCAATGGCTTCCGTTAATGTGGCAACGGCCCGGCTAAGGTCTTTGCGTTCCCGCCAAACCTGCGCCTCAATCTGGGCCTTATCAATCTGCTCCTGCGTCGTTGTTACAGGCAATGCCCGCAGCGCTTGATCCGCCTTGCTCTGCTGACCAAGCTTGGCATATAAGCGCGGCAAGCGTTGGGCTGATTGTGCTTTGCGATCCCCCTCAGCTTTGCCATACCACTCGATTGCCAATGCATACTGGTGACGCTGCTCAGCAAGCTGCCCTAGATAAGGCGCCAAATGCCCCGCACTTTTCGGGTTAAGCTGCACCGAACGCGTCAGGTATTGCTGCGCCTTAGCAACTTCATTTAATTGCATCGCAATCAGGCCTGCCCCTACTAGCGCCTCGAGCTGATTTGGGTCACGCGCTAATACCGACTCATAATATTGCCCTGCTTGCTGGTACTGAGCGGTATCGGCCGCAATCCGTGCTTGCGCCAGAGTAATTTGACTCGACATTGGATTGGCTTTGGCGGCTGCGGCCAGCAAATCCAAAGATGCAGCGTCTTTACCGTCATTCAATTGCACCTTATACAGCACCGCGGGTTCCCACAGGGGACGCAGTTTCAGCGCGGCATCAAGCTCTTGTTGCGCCAAATCTGGCTGCTGAGCATTGCTATACGCGACCGCACGGGCAAAATGCGCCTCAGGCATCGGTGCATAGGCCTCAGTCAGGCGCAACGTCAACTGCAGTACCGCTTCACGATCAACGTCTTTACCCCACAGTTGGTGCATTTGCACAAAGAAAGGCGCCACCTCCTGCGGCTTCGCCGCAAACATCGCGTTTAAGTGCACTTCGGCATCAGCAATACGCCCGTTGCGCAATAATAAGCTGATCATTAACTGACGGGCAGGCAGCGCCTGCGGCGCGGCGGCAGTCCAAATTTCGGTCGCATCTTGCGCTAGAGCCAATTGGCCGGAAGCCACCGAAAGCTGCGCAGCACGTTGCGCTACGCGAGGATCTTTTGTTCGACGAGCCAAATCCACCCATGCCTCTGCGGCAAGGGGCAGATTTCCGCGCTGTGCAGCTACATCGCCAATCAAGAACCGCATCACTAGCTCATCATCCAACGCAAGCTTGGGTAGGCTAGATGGATCATATTCGGGAGCAGGCTCTGCCGCACTTGGCGCACTAGTCACTGCAGAAGCGGTAGGCGCGCTAGCGCCCGGCGGGGTTGCGCAAGCAGTAAGGCCTAACAGAAGCGAAGCAAAAAGAGCCGAAGTGCGCAAGGTCATAAATGATCCAATCAGTAAGCTGAAGGCAATAGAATGCCGATATTAGGTAAACTAGGGATTAAAGTCCAACTTCAAGCGATTGACCATGCCCGAATTACCCGAAGTAGAAACCACACGCCGCGGGATTCAAGATCATTTAGCGCAGGCCAAGATTAAGGAAATCATAGTCCGCAACCCACGTTTGCGCTGGCCGGTACCAAGCGATTTAAATGAACTAATCTCTGAGCAGACCATATTATCCGTGCGGCGCCGCGCCAAATATTTATTGCTAGAGCTTGGTACAGGCACCATTTTGATTCACTTGGGCATGTCGGGTAGCTTGCGGGTACTCACAGAAGCCTTTCCCGCAGAAAAGCATGATCACATTGACCTAGTGTTACACAACGGTACCCGATTGCGTTATCGCGATCCACGGCGTTTTGGCGCTTGGCTGTGGATTACAGGCAACCCGCTTCAACACAGCCTATTGAGTACTCTGGGACCGGAACCCTTAACTGCCGAATTTAATCCCAAGTATTTAGCGCAACGTCTAGTGAACAAACGCACTGCTATCAAACAATTGATCATGGATAATCAATTGGTGGTTGGCGTAGGTAATATTTATGCCTCCGAATCGCTATTTCGCGCCCGTATCAACCCCAACACCCCCGGCACAACCCTATCGGCCGAGCAAATCAGCTCGCTTTGTACCGAAATCAAAGCTACGCTGAGCGAAGCAATCGCTGCTGGAGGTAGCACATTGAGGGACTACGTCGATAGTGATGGCAAGGCCGGCTACTTCATGATTAACAGCTTTGTATATGGCCGCACAGGCCAACCGTGTCGCGTTTGTGGTACGCCCATTTGCTCAATTCGGCAGGGGCAGCGTGCAACTTTCTTTTGTCCGCACTGCCAAGATTGACAAGCGACTGTGCAAGCGGCATAAATCAATGTACGAAGAAGGCTTACCCAAAGCCACGCAGACTACGCGCACCGCGTAAGGGGACAAGAATGAGTACCGAATACCTGCACCAACAAGAGGTCGCCGCCAACGACCATTTAGTTGCCAATTTCCAAGCCTATAGCGCATGGCGCGGCAACTTGACCCATTCGATTGCTCAGCTTTCTCGCTGGTTAACCGATCAAGACCTGAATGATTCGCAAACCGCACTGCGTATCCAAGGCATGATCGACCGCCTGAAAGAAGACAAGCTTAATATTGCTTTTGTCGCCGAATTTTCTCGTGGCAAATCCGAATTAATCAATGCGATTTTCTTTGCCCATTATGGCAAGCGCATTTTGCCCTCAAGCGCAGGTCGCACCACGATGTGCCCTACCGAGCTGTTGTACGATGGTAGCAAAGCCCCTTGCTTGCAGTTGCTCCCCATCGAAACGCGCGCAGATAACGTCACCACCATTGAATATCGCCGTTATCAAGACGAATGGCACACCATTGCACTCGACATCGACGATGCTGACTCGATGCAGGAAGCCTTCAAGGAAATCGGCCGCACGCAACGAGTTAATGTCGAAACAGCTAAAAAATTTGGCCTGTTCGATGAAACCGATCCCGATCAAGTCGTGGCGCTTGATGCTAACGGCGAGGTTGAAATTCCGTGCTGGCGTCATGCCATCATCAATTTCCCGCATCCTTTGCTGGAACAAGGCTTAGTAATTCTGGATACCCCAGGCCTGAACGCCATAGGTACCGAGCCGGAGTTGACACTCAATCTATTGCCGAATGCACATGCGATTCTGTTCATTTTGGCCGCCGACACGGGCGTCACCAAATCGGACATCGAAGTATGGCGCAACCATATTGTGCGTAACCAGAGTGGCAAACGCGGCCGTCTGGTCGTCCTCAATAAAATCGACGGCCTGTGGGATGACCTAAAATCACACCAAGAAATTGAAGCCGAGATCAGTAAACAGGTTAAAACCACCGCAGAGCTGCTTGCGATGCCGGCCTCTCAGGTTTATCCAGTCTCAGCGCAAAAAGCCTTGGTAGCCAAAGTGCAGAATGATGATGCACTACTAAGCAAATCTCGTTTAATTGCACTCGAAACGGCACTCTCGGAAGACTTACTCCCTGGCAAACAAGATATTGTGCGTGACGCCAGCCAAAGTGAAGTTGAAGATGTGGTAACTGCAGTGCGCGCGATCTTGCAGGCTCGCCAAGATGGCGTCAAAGAACAGCTCTCTGAACTCACTGGTCTGCGCGGCAAAAATCAAGACGTCATTGCCCAGATGATGGACAAGGTTCAGCTCGACAAAAAACAATTTGAACAAGGGCTGGTGCGTTTTCAAGCTTTACGCTCGGTATTCACTCAGCAAACTAATAAATTGTTCTCGTTGCTCGGCAAGGATGCACTTAAAGCCGAAATTGACCGCATTCGCGACCAAATGGAGCGTAGTTTGTTCTCATTTGGCGATGGCGGTCTATCGGCCACGATGGATAAATTCTTTGTCGATGTGAATGCTTCAATCTCAAAATCTGCCGAACAAGTTGCCGAAATTCAGGCCATGATGGCAGCGATGTATAAAAAGTTCAGCGAAGAACACGGTCTAGGCACTGCAACACCACCACCATTCTCAACGTTGAAATATCACAAAGAGTTGGCGCGTCTGGAAAAATCGTTCCGCGAGCATTTCAACACCGTCGGCAATCTGCTGACGACCAGCCGTGGCCGTTTGACACACAAATTCTTTGAAACCGTCGCCAGCCGCGTGGTGTATGTGTTTGAAGTCGCTAACCGTGACGTCGAAAATTGGCTCAAAGCGGTGATGGCGCCAATGGAAACGCAAGTGCGCGAGCACCAATTGCAATTGCGCCGCCGACTGGAATCCATCAAACGCATTCACAAAGCCACCGACACTTTGGAAGATCGTATCCAAGAACTTGAGGAAATGCAGCGCCAGCTAGCCGAGCAGATCGGTGAGCTCAATGCGCAACTACGCGGAGTCTATACTGCACTGCATGCCAATATGGATCGCAAAGCAGCATAATCTGCTGGCAGCCCCACCCAAATATAACGCCGCCTTGTGCGGCGTTTTTTCTAGCCAAACCGGCAGCCCCCAGCCAACACGAAGGGCTGGTAATTACTTACTTGCCCAGCGCTAAAGTCGGCGCTCATAATCAGGCGATACCGATTTAGAGCCGAGAATTCAGAATGACCAACGATATTGTGTTAGAAATTTGCGCAGGCTCAGTAACTTCTTGCCTTGCCGCTCAGGAAGGTGGGGCACACCGGGTTGAATTTTGTGACAATCTGCTTGAAGGCGGCACCACCCCATCATTCGGCCAGCTTGCCGCCGCGCGTGATCGGTTGTGGATTACACTGAATGCGATTATTCGGCCCCGTGGCGGCGATTTTCTCTATTCCGAGCTGGAATTTGAAGTAATGGAACGCGATGTTTTAGCCTGCCGCAAGATAGGGGTGGATGGTATTGTTATCGGGCTATTAAACCAAGATGGCTCTATCGACATACCCCGCACTAAACGGTTAGTTGAATTGGCCGGCACCATGCCTGTCACCTTCCATCGCGCCTTTGATGTCGCCCGCGACCCACAGCAAGCGCTAGAGGACATTATCAGCACCGGCTGCACGCGCCTACTCTCCAGCGGCCAAGCCGCCACGGCACTGGAAGGCGCGGCACTGCTCAAACAATTGCAGCAACAAGCCGGTGATCGCTTGATTGTGATGCCCGGCGCCGGGGTGCGCGTCAATAATATTGGCGAGCTGGTGCAAAAAACGGGTTGCAGAGAGTTTCATAGCTCAGGTCGGGCACCATTTCCGAGCGGCATGAATTATCGCAACCCAGCAGTCAAAATGGGCGCGCCCGGCCAGGATGAATACAGCCTGATAGAAACCGATGTCAATTTAGTGCGCGAACTTCTGCATAACGCCCGTCACCACACAGAATAATTACGCGAAAACAATAAATAACTTTCTTTTTTTCCCGGAATTTGATTTACATTTGGTGCTCAAATTTAGCGGTCTTTCGCTTGAGAAGAACCCCATGTCACCTCTGCAAACCCTTTCGCGGACTACAGGCTTGGCGGGCGGTATCCAACTGGATATCGCTCGGGCGCAAGCCCATCAGCAGGCTCAGCAATTTATCCTCCGACTTGAATACCTTCCCACACCAGTATATCCCGCCAATTCTGCACTGAGCTTAGCGGCAGCCCTGACAGCGAAGCACCGCGATCGAGCTGGGCTCTCATACACCCCCAGCGACCCTAGCCACACCCGTTCTGCCAGCAACAATATCAATGAACAGCGCTACCCCGATGATCCAAGGAGACGTTATGGTTAAGCCAAAAAGAAAAATCGCCATCACCTGCCAAGGTGGCGGTAGCCAGACGGCGTTTACGGCTGGCGCATTAAAAGCACTGTATGACGCAGGCTTTGAAGACCACTACCAATTAGTCAGCATCACCGGCACTTCGGGTGGCGCACTATGTGCCACGCTGCTGTGGTACGCGCTGTTAAAGGGGGATCAATATCTGCCACAGCGCATGCTCGATTTCTGGGCGGACAATACCGCGCAATCCGCTGCCGAAGCACAATTTAACCATTACGTGGTCGAATCGATCCGCGCAGTCAATCGTGGGCAAGTGCCCCAATTTAATTTGAGCCCTTACTCGCCACTGATGCAAATGATGTCGAGTATGAGTACATCGAATTTACGTCCCAATTTCACCGATTTTCGTGGCTTACTAGCGGATCATATCGATTTTGATGAACTCGCACGCCTTGGCCCTCAACCGCAACTGCCAGCATTGATTTTAGGCGCGGCCGAAGTGCTCACCGGCACTTTGGCTAAATTTAACTCACGCACCGAGGCAATTCGCATCGAGCATATTCTGGCCTCATGCGCCGTACCAAATATTTTTGAAGCGGTTGAATTTGATGGCCAAGCTTACTGGGATGGTCTATTTTCCGACAATCCACCAATCGATGAAGTCATCAAACCCGAGATGGTCGGCATGGAAAATCTGCCCGAAGAAATCTGGGTGATTAAAATCAACCCCAATGGTTGCAGCGAAGTACCGAAAACCCCGGAAGCGATTTCAGACCGGCGCAATGAGCTAATCGGTAATGTGTCGCTGTTTCAGCAGCTGACCAGTATTCGCACGCTCAATGAGTTATTGCTAAAAGACGCCTTTAAACCAGAGTTTTTAGCCTCGCGCGGCATCAAAGCGCCAGTTTTGTTACCCAAGTGTTTAAGCAGCGATGAAGTGCGCCCTTACCATATTCCATTTATTGAAATGTCGGAAGAAATGCAAAAAACACTCGATTACGAAAGCAAGCTCGATCGCAGCAGTGAGAATATTACTCGCCTGATGGCCGACGGTGAAAAACAAGCGCAGCAGTTTATTCAAGCACGCATCGCCAGCTTGAGAGATGCCCAATAGTAAAGGGTATATCTTTACTCATTTAAAAAATAAAGGGGTATAGCAATATACCCCTTTATCTATTCCAAACATTAAATCACTGCAATCTGCCGCCCTTCCGCTGCGCTCTGGCGCGCCAGATCGAGCAGCCACATCACATCACGCGCTTCGCTGGCAGGCACTGGGTTGGCCGCACGCCCCCAGATCGCATCACGAATCCCCGCGTAGTAGGCCGCATAGTCACCAGCAGGCAAAGCCTGCTGCTCACTACTGATCTGATCGTTTTCGCTGCGATATAGCGTCGCATAGCGTGAGTCATGCCCCCAATCAACACGGTCAGGACGGGAGCCGGCCTTGAGCCAGCTTTCCTGCAAATCCAACCCTTCAACCGCATAGGCCGCCTCGGTGCCCTGCACCAGAAAGCGCGGCGTACCGCCGTGCACTAGGGTACTGGCCGATAACACCGCCCGCATTGCTGGGTAATGCAGCACCACCTGAAAATCATCAACCGCTTGCGCACCTTCTCGACGCAGTGCCAGATCTGCACTGATACGCTCAGGCAACCCAAACAATTGCAGGGCCTGATCGAGCAAATGGGGGCCGAGGTCATACCACAGCCCCGCGCCAGCCACATCCGACTCACGCCAGCGCTGGCGTACTTGCGGGCGGAAACGATCAAAGTTGGAGTTAAACTGCACCACGCGGCCCAGTGCCTTACGCGCTAGCAGCGATTTAAGATGCAGAAAGTCGTTATCCCAGCGGCGATTGTGAAATACCGATAATAATTTTCCCGCCTCTTCAGCGCGTTGAACCAGATCATCGGCTTCACGCAAATCAAGCGTGAACGGCTTATCAATCACCACATGCTTGCCTGCTGCCAGTGCAGCCCGTGCGAGGGGGTAATGGGTGTCGTTGGGCGTCGCAATCACCACCAGATCGAGCCCCGGATGCGTAATCAGGCGATCAGGCTCGGTTTTCACCACCATATCAGGCCAATCAGCGATCACATCAGCTGGACGTGAAGTGGCTATCGCAGTCAGTTTTAGGCCAGCAGTGGCATCAATTAATGGCGCGTGAAAGGTCTTGGCCGCATAGCCATAAGCAATCAAGCCCACGCGCAAACTAGGTTCAGTAATCAACACTGCAGCCCTTAAATATTCAAATTTGACTTTATAACGAAATCATCCTCGGCTGTCTGTAAGGTATTTACTTACAAGTACGCAGATTCCGATAATTGGTTATTCCCACCAAGCCATGCATCACACCAACACTTGGCGCACTTCAACAAAGAAGCGTTGAATCAATTGCTCGATGCGTGGATCAGTTAAGGCAGCGGGCCTGCGCCCATGGGGACATGGCAAACTGGGCGTCGTGCCAAATAAACGGCAAATCAAAGGTCGCTCGGTATAAACCGTACAGCCTTGCTCAGCTAAATGCGGGCAATTATATTCTTCCAGCGCTTTGGCACGCACAGTTGCAGAGACACGGGGTAAGCGGGAAATTTCTTCACTGGACGTAGTGACCGGGCCGCAACAATCATGGCAGCCTGGTATGCAATCAAACTGTGGAATTTGCGTACGCAAAAAACGAATCTGGTCGCGCTGCTCAAACATTGCTTGATCTCCTCCACAACATATCTACGTGGGGAATGCCATCTTCATCATATTGATCAGAGACAGTCACAAATCCATGGCGGCCGTAATATGCCTGTAAATGCGCCTGAGCGCCAATACGATTAGCCAGACCAGGGTATTGCTCACTAGCACCGATTAAACCTTGTTTAATTAGCATATGCCCCACCCCTGTACCTCGGGCAAAGCCTGCGGTAATTACTCGACCCAATGAGGGCTCGGCAAATTTCAAACCAGGGGGCACCAAACGTAAACAGGCGGCAATCCGTTCTCCATCCCAGCCAAGTAAATGCGAGGACACCAAATCGAGCTCATCTATATCTGGATAAGCACACTTCTGCTCGACTACAAACACATCCTGCCTTAAACGCAGATATTGAAAGAGGGTCAAGGCATCAAAATCGGCAAAACGATACCAGCGCCATTGCAGCGTCATAAGCAGATCCGCACTCTAAGCCAAAGCGCTCTATTCTAATCGGCAAAACAGATTACTGGG
The DNA here is from genome assembly GCF_013423785.1 of Chitinibacter fontanus. Classification (NCBI taxonomy): domain Bacteria; kingdom Pseudomonadati; phylum Pseudomonadota; class Betaproteobacteria; order Neisseriales; family Chitinibacteraceae; genus Chitinibacter; species Chitinibacter fontanus. The sequence continues at coordinate 1,999,110 of NZ_CP058952.1, read as the reverse complement.
CCGGAAAATGCGGCACCCTTATTCCAAGGCGCGAGTTGATTCTGGCAAGCGCTCAGGCGCGATCCTAGGCAAAGTAATAACAAACTCGGCCCCCAAGCCCAGCGCACTATGCACCTCAATGGTTCCACCCAGTACGGAATGCACGATGTTATAAACAATATTTAAGCCCAGACCAGAACCGCCCTGCCCCAGTTTAGTGGTAAAGAAAGGCTCAAAAATATGCGCGAGATGTTCAGGCTTAATACCGACCCCATTATCGCGGACACTCAAGCGGATAGTCTGCTCATCAACTGGCTGCGCTTCTATCATGACCAATCCGGCCTCCATCCCAACAAAGGCATGCGTTTCCGCATTGGCAATCAGATTATTGAGTACCTGTACCAGCGCCCCCGGAAAACTATCCAACACTAAATCGGGGGCCAGATTAGATTTAAGCTTATCGTCGCCGTACAGCACCCCCATGGTTTGCATGACTTGCAACACCAGTTCGGCCAGATCAAAACGCCGCCGCTGATCGCTGGTTTGATCAACGGCAACCTGTTTGAAGCTGCTCACCAATTGGGCCGCCTGCTCCAAGTTGCGCATCAAAATTTGCAGCCCTTGTTCGGTAACATTGACATATTCAGCCAGCACGGTTTTACGTAAGGTCTGGGCGCTCATGTGCTCGGCAAGCTCACGGTTTTTCTCTTGTAGTGTTGAGCTCATAGTGACACTTACCCCGATTGGCGTATTGAGCTCATGTGCAACCCCTGCGACCAGCGAGCCCAAAGCGGCCATCTTCTCGGATTCCACCAACATCTTCTGGGTATTTTTCAGCTGCAAAATGGTTTGCTGTAGCACCTCATTGGCTTCACGCAATTCGCTGGTACGCAGCGCGACGGTGTGCTCCAAATGGGCAGAATGGCCTTGTACTTCGGTCAAATACGCAGCTCGCTCCTGTGCCGTCGCGGCTACCTGACTGAATGCACCTTGCCAGGCATTAGGCACTTGCGGCATTTCCACATGCGGATCAGCTTGTAAGCGGCGCAGAAAATCTACCAACCGCAAAGCGGGCAGCGCGAAGAAATACGAAATAGCCCATGCTGCGCCCAGCAATAATGCCAGCAGCCCCAACAACACAAACGGGGTATTCGCCACCTGCTTGGCTTTGGCTTGCTCCAATTCCAGTTCGGAAAAATACACCAGCAAATGCCACTGGCTACCCTGCAAAGGCAACACCAGCCAACGCCATTGACCATTACCTTGCAACGATTTCTTCTGCGCCAAGATGCTGGCTAAAGGTAATTGCGTCAAAGTGGCAGGCAAGACATTATTGGCTTTCAAAATATCTTTGCTTTCCATTACTTGCCCAGCATCATCGGCCAAGACATGGCCGAGTGAATCCACCACCAAGGCGTGCCCTAGATAGCTAGCATCAGTTTTAAGCACTTCAGAGAACATGCGCAAGGTGACATCCGTACCCAGCACGCCAACGTATTCATCCTGTAAATACTGGGGACGTAGCAAACTAACCATTGCACCTTTCCCACCGGCATCGTAATACGGCTGGGTCCAGCGGCTTTCGCGCTGCGGGTTGCGATTTGGCGACATCATTTGCACTGGCTTGGTACCGCCAGCATCCATCACCACTTTCAACATTTCGTCGATCGTTTTGGTGCCTGTGGCCTGCATCAACTCCTTTTCGGCAATAAACGGATAAATGCTGGAGAAGTCTTCCCGTGGCGAGTAGTAATACGACCATTGAAAAAAAGGATGCGCCTGATGCGCCGCGTGCATTGCAGGAAATAGCGCCATCGCAGCTGCGATTTCTTTGGTCAGCGTGGCTTGCTTGGGTGCGCTGGAGCTGACATACAGCTCACCAAAACGCTCGCGCCACCACGGGTCCAGCTTGGAACCCACTAGACCCCCCGCGCCAGTGCGTCGCACGCCAAATTGCGATAGATGCTGCCAAACAGCATCATCCACACCCAACTCTGGGCGAGCCATTGCATCGGTAAATTGCAGACTAAGGCGTTGTAAATGGCTGGTAGCTACATTGATAACCTGCTCAAAAGCTAGCTGCTGCTGCATAGAATGCGATTCCACCGCAGCCAACAGACGCGACTCCTCGACGGATTCAATATGATGTTTGTACATCCATAATGCCGCCAATACTGGCACGACAATTGCACACAAGAAAATCAGAAAATGCCGCTGCAAGCGGCGCAATTGCAACTCGGAGCGTTGAGACTCAACAGCCAAACCGGCACCCATAATCCGCTCCTTTTACCTTGCTGCAAGCACGTTGCAATATAGTCCACCTAGCTTCAATACCAAACTAATTGACGGTTTGTGCTGACGGTCTGGCAATAAAAAACCCCAGACCGTAGTCTGGGGTTTTTATAAGCTTAATGTGATTAGCCGCCGATGCGTTCGCGCCATTTAGCCACTTGCACCAAGACTTGGAATGGCGCAGTACCGCCAACGTGATTACGCGCATCGAGCGAGCCTTGCAATGTGAGCACTTGCTGCACGTCGTCTTCGATCAATGGCGAGAATGATTTCAGCTCAACCAGCGTCAGATCAGCCAAGTCTTTTTTCTTCTCTTCGGCATAACGCACAGCCAGCGCTACGGCTTCGTGCGCATCGCGGAATGGCAAGCCACGTTTCACCAGATAATCGGCCAAGTCAGTCGCGGTCGCAAAACCTTGTTTCGCTGCGCGTTCCATCGCTTCTGGCTTCACGGTAATACCGCGCATCATGTCAGCGTAAATGCGCAATGTGTCGGTCAGTGTATCAACCGTATCAAACAGGCCTTCTTTATCTTCCTGATTGTCTTTGTTGTAGGCCAGCGGCTGGCCTTTCATCAGCGTGAGCAAGGCCACCAAATGGCCATTCACGCGACCCGTTTTACCGCGCACTAATTCAGGTACGTCCGGGTTTTTCTTTTGCGGCATGATCGATGAGCCGGTGCAGAAGCGATCGGCGATATCGATAAAGCCGTAGCGTGGGCTCATCCACAAAATCAATTCTTCCGACAAGCGCGACAGGTGCGTCATGATCAGCGCGCCGGCGGCGGTAAATTCGATCGCAAAGTCACGATCTGAAACGGCGTCGAGCGAGTTTTCGCAGATGCCTTCAAAACCGAGCAATTTAGCGGTGATCGTGCGATCAATTGGGAAAGTCGTACCGGCCAGTGCTGCCGAGCCCAAAGGCATGCGGTTCACGCGTTTACGCGCATCAGCCAGACGCTCAGCGTCACGGCCCAGCATTTCAACGTAAGCGAGCATGTGGTGGCCAAAGGTCACCGGCTGCGCCACTTGCAAATGGGTGAAGCCAGGCATCACCGTGCTGGCATTTTTCTCGGCCAGATCCACCAGCGAGCGCTGTAAATCGCGCACCAAACCGAGCAAAACATCAATCGCACCGCGCAAATACAGACGGATATCGGTGGCCACTTGGTCATTACGTGAACGGCCAGTGTGCAGGCGCTTACCAGCGTCGCCGATTTTATCGGTCAGGCGGCGCTCGATATTCATGTGTACGTCTTCTAAATCCAGACTCCACTCAAAACGGCCGGCGCGAATATCGTCGAGGATATCGGCCATGCCGCCTTGGATCGCACGCAAATCTTCATCGGATAATACGCCCACTTGATTGAGCATACCGGCATGTGCCAATGAGCCCTGAATGTCGACTTCGGCCATGCGGTTATCAAAAAAGACCGAAGCGGTATAGCGTTTAACTAGCTCAGACACAGGCTCGTTAAAACGGCCAGACCAGGTTTTATTGGCGGAATCAGACATTGCAAGGTTTCCGAGAATGGATAAGAAAAACAGCAGCGATTATACGGGAAAACTGCAATAAGGCGCAGAGTATATGCCCCAACGCTAGGCCGCTCAGGTGCAAAGCCAATACAAAGCTTGCACCGCAGCCTGATGTGCATCAAAGCATGCCGCAACAACCCCGCAGCCAACCGGTTTGAGTGGCAAGATGGTAGCCATCACTAGGAATAATTATGCACATCGAAGCACTGAATGATTGGGCCGCCATCGAGCCATTTTTACCATTGATCGGTTACGCCGAATACACGGCTTATGATCACCAGCGCGCCGAGCATCAACAATGGCTGACCACCAAAATCCAACGACAGCTATTTTGCGGGGTGCAATTTTTTGGCGCTCGCAATGCCGCTGGCGCACCCGCCGGTGCGATTTCGGTCTGGCTGGAAACCCGCCCAAGCGATCTGTGTGGCGGTTGGCAAAGCGCCGAAATTCAACAAGTCGCGGTAAGCCCACAACATCAACGGCAAGGGCTGGGCTCGCAATTGCTGCACACAGTTGAAAACTGGCTGGCGGGGAAAAACGTCTATTGCCTGTACTTATCCACCTACCCTGCCGATTTTGATGTCATCGCGTTTTACGGGAAAAATGGCTATTTGCCGAGCGGCTGCTTGCCCGACGTGTATGGCCCCGGCTTGGAAGGCAAACTATTTCTGCGTAAGGTGCTCACAGCATAAGTCACGGGTATTGCCACACAGGGCAATACCCACAAAGCTCAGCACGCAATACTCATCAATCCTGTTTATTCAGAATTTGCAACTCAGCCTCGGTCAAGAAACGCCACTCGCCTTCTTCCAAATCCAGATCGGCCAATTGCAAATTGCCAATCGCAGTGCGACTCAGTGCGGCACAATGGTTGCCAGCCGCCGCCAGCATGCGCTTAACCTGATGATATTTGCCTTGCTCGAGCACGATCTCGATCTGATGATCGCCGCGTTTTACCGCCGACACAGCGGCGATGGGCTCGTCCTCATCAATCAGCTTCACACCAGCCAGCAGATCGGCGACCAGCTTGTCGGTCACTGGCTCGGCAGTCGTTGCCAGATAGGTTTTGGGCTGATGACGCTTGGGCGAGCTTTGTGCGTAAATAAACGCACCATCGTCCGACAACAGCAACATGCCAGTGGTATCGTGATCGAGTCGCCCGACCGGCTGCACATCGCGCCATTCCATGTTTTCGGGGAACAGCGTCAACACTGCCGGATGGTGTGTGGGCTTGCGCGAGCATTCGTAGCCGCTAGGTTTATTAAGCACCAGATAGACTTTTTCGCGGTATTCCCACTCTTCGTCAAACACCGTAAATTGCAAGCCTTCGGGATCGAACTCGGTCTTCCATTTGGTCACCAGCTCGCCATTGACTTTGACCTCGCCTTCTTCGATCAAATCCCGACAGCCTTTGCGCGAGCCAAAGCCCTGACTTTGTAAAATACGATCGAGTGAGGTTTTTTTCATAATCCGGCCTTTTGCATGCAATGTTCTTCGCGAAGGCCGATATTGTAATTGGAGCAAGCAGTCTGTGCGCGCAATTTCACACTTGCAGCGCCAATCGGCTGCTATAAGCAGAAATACAGATACTCCTGCGGCACATCTCCAGCTAAAATTGCAGCGGCTATAGTAGAAATAGCCCTAAAGATCAAAGCCCCAGAACAACATAAGGTTAACCCGTGCCGCTCCACAGAGCACTTTCGATTGCTACACTCAGCCTGCTGGCGCTTAGCGCCCATGCTGCAGAAGTTTTGCGTGTGCTCGCTTGGCCAGGTTACGCCGAGCCGGAACAAGTGCGGCAATTTGAAGCAAAGTTTAATGCGCGGGTTGAGCTAACGCTGGTAGGCGCGGATGACGAGCTGTGGTTACGCGCCAGTAAAAATCATGGCCAAAATTATGATGTTTTGGCTCTAAATACAGCCATCTTGCAAACTTTCATTGATCAAGGTTTGGCAGTCCCCATCCAACGCACGCAAATCCCGAATCTAAAGAAGCAGTTGCCCCGTTTTCACAAAATTACTGCGCTATCACGCGATGGTCAGCTGTATGCGGTGCCCTACACCTACTCTGAAATGGGCCTTATTTATAACCGCAAGCTGGTCAAGACACCGCCTAAATCCATGAGCGAGATGTGGAATCCACAATACCGCGATAAAGTACTGGCCTTTAATGGCAGTGCGCACAATTTCAGCGTAGCCGCCATGCAATTGGGCTACCCAAATCCGTTCCGCCTCAGCCCGCAGCAAATCGCCAATACCACGCGAAAACTGGTCGATCTGCGGCAAAATGTTTTCAAGTTCTACAATACGCCGGAAGAAGTGGTCGATTTATATCGCACCAATTCCATTGCGCTGATTTATGCCAATTATGGCGGACAGCAAATCGCTTTACTCAAAAAAGCCGGTGCTGATATTGGCTATGTGATTCCGAACGAAGGTGCTCTGGCCTGGCTCGATTGCTGGGCGATTCTGCCTGGTGCCAAAAATTTGAATCTGGCGCACGCGTGGATCAACTTTACCTTGGGCAAGGAAATGAGCCAGCAGTTGGTAAACCAGCAAGGTTTGAACAACACGACTCAGGAATCCGTTAATAACGCCGACAACCATAAAATCATCTGGCTCGAGCCGGTAGAAAATGCGGCCGAACGCGCCAATCTGTGGGCTCGAATTGTCGGTGGGCACAAAAAATAAAGCCGAGCAGATTACACGCTTTGCAAATAACAGAAACTGCTGGATCTATCATGCACCTGATTGAATGTACGTTTGAGCGGCATGCTGCCGCAATTCTGGCTATTTTTAACGATGCAATTGCGCATTCCACAGCCCTGTACGATTACCGAGCCCGCAATATGGATCAAATGGAAAGCTGGTTTGCGGCCAAACAACTAGGTGATTTTCCAGTGATCGGTTTTGAACACAACAACGGCAGCTTAATGGGCTTTGCAAGCTATGGGCCGTTTCGAGCTTTTCCAGCCTTCAAATACACCGTGGAACACGCTATTTATGTCGATAGTGCATTTCGTGGCCAAGGCTTGGGTGAGCAGCTATTGCAGCAATTGATATTACGCGCGCAAGCACAGCAAAAGCACACCATGATCGGTGCTATTGATACGAGCAATGAAGGTAGTATTTCACTACACAAGAAGCTAGGCTTTGTCTGCAATGGCATACTCCCCCAGGTTGGCTTCAAATTTGGCCACTGGCTTGATTTGGCGCTCTACCAAAAAACCCTGCAAACGCCCGAACACCCGATTGATGGATAGGCATTCACCATGACTCAAGCGCGTCGCAGCTGGCACCCGAAAAAGCTCGCCAATACCAAATGGACCGCAGTTCAGCCACAAAATCGTGAAAAGCACTTTATCGTCGTGCAGGTGACGCTGAACGTAGACGATGCGCAAAAAGTTGAACACGTCACGCTCGAAGCCGTGCTCAGCAAACGCCATTTCACTTTGCACTGGAGCGAGCTAGCCGACGAAACCCAATGGCGCAGCGGCTGGCGCTGAACGAGGCGGCATTATTACCGACTGCGCTGCCGGTAAGCTCAGGCAAAATGGCGTTTTAATTGGCTGCCGGACGAGCGATGCTGCGACTTTTCACGCTATTATTTTGTTTACTCAGCACCATGGCTCATGCCGTTGAGCTGGAAACCTCGCCCGCGATGGCCAAAGCATTTGGCGAGCGTACTGGCACTTTTGTGCTGTATGACATCAGCCAACAACGCTGGATTGGGCATAACCCTGAGCGCGCAGCGCAACGATTCTCGCCGGCCTCCACCTTCAAAATCCCCAATAGCCTGATCGGTCTGGAAACCGGCGCTGTCAGCAGTGTTGACGAGGTGTTTTATCACCATGATGGCCAGCCCAAATACCTAAAAAGCTGGGAACACGATATGGGGCTGCGCGAAGCGATTAAGGTGTCTAATTTGCCCGCTTATCAGCAGCTGGCACGCAAAGTGGGCGCGGTTGAAATGCAGCGCCAACTCAGCCGGCTGCAATACGGCAATGCCAACATTGGTAATGCAGTTGACCAATTCTGGATTAATGGCTCATTGCAAATCAGCGCGATAGAACAAAGCCAATTTTTAGCCAAACTTGCACAAGGTAAACTGCCGTTTTCGGCCAAAGGGCAGGCCGCGGTACGCGAAATTAGTGAGCTGGAACGCGGTAAAGATTGGGTGTTGTATGGCAAAACCGGCTGGACCGGCAGCAAGCCACCATCAATTGGCTGGTTTGTCGGCTGGGTTGAGCAAGGCGGGAAAATCTATAGCTTTGCGCTGAATATGGATGTGCCCGATGCAAAAGATTTGCCGCTGCGGCTAGAGATTGCCAAGGCGAATCTACGGCTATATGGACTACTCAAGTAAATGGGGTATTTCTTTCTAAGTCATTTTAAACATGAGCTAGAAAGAAATACCCCATAGAAAACTAAATCATGGCAATCAATTAACCGCGGCTAGTTACTACCAGCAAATGGTAGCCAAATTGTGTTTTTACCGGGCCTTGTACTTCGTTCAGTGGCGCGCTGAAAACCACTTTATCAAATTCTGGCACCATCATGCCTGGGCCAAACGAGCCCAATGCGCCGCCTTGTGCGCCCGACGGGCAGCTTGAATGCTCTTTGGCAACAGCCGCGAAATCTGCACCAGCAGCAATTTGCTCTTTCAGAGCGATACATTGTGCTTCAGTGCTAACAAGCAAGTGGCTGGCAGTGGCTTGAACCATGGGAAACTCCAATTTTAAACAATAAAAAAGGCGACTATTGCATCGCCTACTGCTACTTAGGTCGTGGCCGCGGTGTGATTTTTCAAGCGAGCCCGAGCGAATTAGTCGAGAAATTCATCCACTTCGGTGGCTGGGTCAAAATGATGCAGTAACAAGCAATCTTCCCAGCCATCATCGCCCTGCGCAATCGCCATCGTGGCGCGCTGCAATTGAAACGCAAGCAAAGAGTTTTGGTAAATCCGTTCCTTGCATTCATGCCAGAGCGCGGCCAGATCATTGGTTTTGTATTCAAAATTGATAAATGCGCCGTTTTCATTGCCTTCGGTGACGCGATGGCCGGTCACCAGCGGCTGCTCGGCAAAGGCCGCTAGCGCAGCACGCGCTTTGGCTTCGTCCAGTGTGGGCACTAAATGCGGTTGCAGCTGAATCAATAAAATACGGGTTGCCATAAGCACGAGCCTACTTAATGAATAAAAGTCAGGGCTATTTTACGCAGATTCACCCGCCGATGACGCAAGATCTTGCCGCCAATGTAGCCGAGCGGGCACCCACACCGATTGCACACTCTGGCCAGCGAGCAGCGCCACAATTCGATCCAAGCTGTGACGCGCCAGTTGTGCGCTGTCTTGCACCACAGTATTGATCGGGCGTGGCATACAATCGAGCAGGCTATGATCGTCAAAACTCATCAAATAACGCGGCGCGGTTTTAAAGCGATCGTGCTTATTCATAAATTCCAATGCGCCCTCCAGCAATGAAATCGACGCGACAAACAGCGCCTCGGGATAGCGCCCGAGCTGTTCATAACACTCATTCATCATCGCAAAACCACTGTGCTGATGGTAATCGCGATGCTTGATCAGGGCCGGATTAGCCTCCAAGCCTTGTGCTTGCCAAGCTTGTTGAAAACCAGCCAAACGATCCACACTGGGCGATAAATCACGCAAACCACCAAAATAGGCGATCTCTCGCACACCTTGCGCCAAGGTACGGCTGATTAACTCACATACAGGCGTTTCGGCATCGGTCACCACAAACGGGAGCTGACTGCCAATCACCCGCCGATCAACCAGCACCAGCGGCATCCGCTTGGCCCATTTGGCGTAGAGCTTGGCATTATTGGTACAGGGAACCAGCATCAGGCCATCAACTTGCCGCGCCAGTAGTTGCTCAACGGCTTTGACTTCCATTTCGGCATCGTCATTGCTGCTGACCACAAACAACTGAAAACCCGCTTCACGACAAATTGGCTCCAGCATTTGTGCCAACATCGCATGGGCAAAGTTAGTTAGCTCAGGAATCACCAAGCCCAGCGTACCGCTGCGCCGCGAGCGTAATAACCGCGCCGAAGCTGAGGGCTGAAAATGATGCTCAGCCGCCACCTGCTGCACACGAGCGACCGTTGCCGCGGCAATCCTATATTGCTCGGCGCGGCCATTCAAAATCATGCTGGCAGTGGTTTTTGATACCCCTGCCAATTCGGCAATATCGGCAATCGTTAAGCGTTGATAGGCACTCATGCCTGCTCCAAATAAAAAAGCCGGTGCCAACAATCTCGTGGCACCGGCTGTCGATCTCAGTCGATAACCGTGCTTATTGTTTTACCAGATCCAAAGGCACGGGGATAAATTTATCGACGGCCTCACCTTTGCCTAATTTGATCGCGGTATCTACGCCCATTTTACCGATTAGCTCAGGTTTTTGTTGCACCGTTGCCGCCAGTTGACCAGCTTTAACCGCTTTTACCGCATCTGGTGTGGCATCAAAACCCACCACCACGACATTTTTCAGGCCAGCCGCTTCGATCGCTTTAAATGCGCCCAAGGCCATTTCGTCGTTATGTGCAAATACGCCTTTAACGTCTTTATTGCCTTGCAGGATATTTTCCATTACCGACAAGCCTTTAGCACGGTCAAAATCAGCCGCTTGTTTGGCGACTAGTTTGAGGTCTGCTTTGCCATCAACGATAGCGTGGAAGCCTTGGCCACGTTCACGCGCGGCCGATGAGCCCGGGATGCCTTCCAGCTCAACGATATTGCCTTTGCCGCCGATTTTTTCCATTAAGAACTCAGCAGCCATTTTGCCACCCGCTACGTTATCCGAAGCAATGTGGGCACTCACTTCAGCGCCATTCACGCTACGATCGAGCGATACCACTTTAATCCCAGCTTTAACGGCTTCTTTTACTACACCAGCTACCGCATCCGAATCAGCAGGGTTGATCAAAATCACCTGCACTTTTTTCTGGATCAAATCTTCGATGTTCGAGATTTGTTTGGCTGAATCATCCTGCGCATCAACGGTGATCAACTTCACGCCCTGCGCTTTGGCCTCGGCATCTGCGCCATCACGCAAAGCGACAAAGAACGGGTTATTTTGGGTTGAAATAGCCAAGCCCACACTGAGCTGACCAGCAACAGCGGTCGGCTCAACCGCAACTTGCGTGTCTGGGCCTTGCTTTGAACATGCGATCAGCCCTGTAGCCAACAGACCAATCAATAGTGGTGAAAGTACGCGTTTCATATCTGACTCCAATCAGGCATATCAACAAGAGGCCGCCAGTAGCCGGCTAAGAATGGCGCCGGCGGCTATTGGTTTACTACATCTAACAACACGAACGACTTACTTTTTGTTGGCACGATCAAGTAATACGGCCAGCAAAATCACAACGCCTTTAATCACCTGCTGGTAGAACGACGACACGCCCAACAGATTTAAGCCATTGTTCAAAATCCCGATCAGCAAGGCGCCAACCAAGGTACCGAAAATCCAGCCACGGCCACCGGTCAGGCTCGTACCGCCGAGCACCACCGCTGCAATTGCATCCAGCTCATAGCCAGTCCCGGCCGTCGGCTGAGCTGAATTGAGGCGTGAAGTCAGAATCATCCCGGCAGTAGCGGCCATTGCGCCCGATAGCGTGTACACCCAGATTTTGATGCGATCAGTTTTAATGCCCGACAAGGCCGCCGCTTCTTCATTGCCACCGACGGCATACACATGGCGACCAAATACGGTGCGTTTGAGCACAAACCAGAACACGGCAAACATCACCAACATCAGAATGACTGGCACGGGGATAAAGCCTGCCACATAGCCACCGCCAAGCATGGCGAAAAAGTCGCTATTCAGACCCGTAATTGGGCGGCCTTCGGAAAACACCAGCGACAAACCGCGCAAAATCGTCATCGTGCCCAAGGTCGCAATAAACGGCGCAACTTTGCCTTTACTAATAATCAGGCCATTGACCATCCCCATCCCGGCACCGGCCAGAATACCCACACTGGTCGCCACCACCGGATCGACACCATGGCTGAGCATTAAGGCGGTCACCACTGAAGACAGCGCCAAAATCGAGCCTACCGACAAATCAATCCCGCCCAGCAAAATCACCAGCGTCATCCCAAAGGCAATCAGCGCATTGATCGAAACTTGGCGGAATACATTCAATAAATTACCTACCGTTAGAAAATCAGGGCTAGTAATCGCCAAGCCAGCGGCCAGTACCAATAAGGCAATAAATGGCCCTAATTTTTGCAACGTTGCTTTCTGTTGTACGTTCATTTCAAACCTCCAGTTGCAGCAGTCATTACGGTTTCAGCATCGGGCTGGCTGAAAATCCCAGCCTGTGTTCCCTGATGCATCACCAATACGCGATCACTCATGGCCAAGACTTCCGGCAATTCGGATGACACCATCACAATCGCCACGCCTGACTGCGCTAATTCATTAATGATTTGATAGATTTCAGCCTTACCGCCGACATCGACGCCACGGGTAGGCTCATCGAGAAAAAGGACTTTGGGTGCAATACCCAGCCATTTGGCAAACACGACTTTTTGTTGATTACCGCCCGACAGTGATTTCACTTCCAGCTCGGCGTCACGAGTGCGGATGTGCATCCGGTCGATTTCGCGCTGCACCACCGCCATTTGCTCGGCATGGTTAATCACACCAAAACGCGCGTATTTGCCCAAATTGGCCAGGGTGGCGTTTTCGCGCACCGACAAGCCCAGCACCAGCCCTTGGCTTTTACGATCTTCAGTCACAAATCCAATTCCGGCAGCAATCGCTTCCGCAGGGGACGTCGCATTCAGTGCTTGGCCATCAAGCTCTACGCGGCCAGCCACTTTGCGATTAATGCCAAAAATGGTTTTCAGGATTTCACTGCGACCCGCGCCCATTAGCCCGGCGATACCGAGCACTTCACCGGCACGTACTTCAAAATTAATCCCGCTAATCGTCGCATCGGCCAAGTCGCTGACTTTCAGTCGCACTTCGCCTAGCGTGGCCTGCCGTACAGGAAAACGATCGCCAATCTCGCGGCCGACCATCATGCGGACGATTTCGTCAAAATCAGTGTGGGCAATCACCCGCTCGCCGACAAATTGGCCATCGCGCAGTACCGAAATTTTGTCGCAGACTTTGAAAATCTCCTCCATCCGGTGCGAGACATACACAATGCCGACACCACGAGATTTCAGATCGGCAATAATGCCAAACAGTTTTTCAGTTTCGCGCTCGGACAGCGCCGCAGTCGGCTCATCCATAATCAGCGTTTGCGCATTGAGCGACAGCGCCTTGGCGATCTCAACCATTTGCTGCTGGCCAATCGATAGCGTGCCGGCTTCGACATCGGGATCGAGGTTTTCAATGCCGAGCAGCTTGAGGTATTCCAAGCATTGCGTGCGCATTTTGATGGTGTTGATCACCCCAAAATGGCGTGGCTCGCGCCCTAAAAACATGTTTTCCATCACCGACAATTGCGGGATCAGGTTTAGCTCTTGGTGAATAATGGCGATGCCATGTTTTTCAGCATCGCTGGTATTTTTAATGGGGGTATCTTTACCATCAACAGCGATGGTGCCGCTATCCGCCTGATACACCCCGCACAGGATCTTCATCAAGGTTGATTTGCCTGCGCCGTTCTCCCCCATCAGCGCATGAATCTCGCCGCGCTCCAACGCAAAATCGACGCCTTCGAGCACCCGGACGGGGCCAAAGGCTTTGCTGATGCCTTTCATTTGGATCAACATGCTCGGCTCCTAAAAGATCACACCGGAATACAACACGATATTGGCGTAAGGGCTGGCTTCTCCGGTACGGATAATCGCGCGGGCCTGGTGGGTGAGCTGCTTGAATTGTTCGTGTGGTACATACTCGATTTGCACGCCCTGCTGTGCCAAACCCTCAGCCTGCTCGGCCACGGCGGGATTTTTTGCTTGGCATTCGCTCGCCAGTACCGCACGTTCCACCTGAAAATCGGCCAAGATGCTGTTTAGCGTCGCGAAATACGAAGGCGTACCGATTTGTAGTGATAAGTCGATACACTCCACATGATCGGGAATTGGCAGGCCGCAGTCGGCAATCACAATGCAATCGGTGTGACCCATGCCCGCCAATACGCGGCTGATGTCACGGTTGAGATGACCTAGCTTTTTCATTCTGCCTCTCCTTGTTCACTGAGAAACGCCTGCAATTGCGCTTTGGTAGGCATGCCGCTTTGCGCACCGGCTTTGGTCACCGACAAAGCACCGGCAGCACAGGCCATGCGGCTGGCGGCGGATAGGCCCAAATCCCAAAAAGCGGCCAAGGCACCATTAAAGGTATCGCCTGCACCGGTGGTATCGACTGGAGTCACTTTAAAACTCGTTTGCTGCTGCAAAGTACCTGCGGCATCGGTAAACCATGCGCCGTCAGCGCCTGCGGTCATTAGCACTTTGCCGGGCAATTGCTGTAAGGCCTGCTGCCATTCACTTTCAGGCCGGCCTAGCGCCATGCCCAATTCAAATTCATTCGGTGTTAGCAGCGCTACTTTATCGAGCAAACTCACAGGCAAACGCATTGCTGGGGCAGGATTTAAAATAAACGGTTTGCCATAGCGATTGGCCAATAGCGCAGCCATTTCGATACTCGCCAACGGCGTTTCCAGCTGGGCAATCACCACATCGGCACTTTCAAAAGCCGCCTCGGCAGCCTCAATATCGGCGGGGCTTAAATGTGCGTTGGCACCGGGCACTACGATAATGGCGTTATCACTGTCCGACACCGTAATCATCGCGATGCCACTGGCGGTATTGGGGCTGGTTTTCACCCAGTCGGTATTGATGCCTTCGGCTTGCAATCCGGCTGTTAGCTCACGCCCAAAGGCATCATCACCCACGCGGCCAATCATCGTAACTTGTGCGCCGAGCCGCGCAGCGGCAACTGCCTGATTGGCGCCTTTGCCACCGTGATAGGTCGCAAATCCACTCCCCAGCAAAGTCTCCCCCAAGCGCGGGTAATGCCCGACCTGCGCGACCAGATCCATATTAATACTGCCAACCACCAATACCTTATTCATATCGCCTCCATAACCTTGCTAACTCGTTTTAGCTAACGATGAGCACATGCTAAACCGTAATCAGCACAGCGAATTGATTTATATCAAATTCATGTAGCGAAAATATATACACTACATCCCTAGTGCCAAAATCCCTTACTTAAGCCTCAAATAGGGCTAAACCCACGGCCAGCCTAGGATTTCAGATGGCGCAGCATGTGTAGTGGTGACAAAATAAGTACCTTTCTAGCGGCTACCGTTGAGCGGATATTGCACATGGCACAATTTCAGGTATTGATTATCGGCGACGAAATTTTGAGTGGGCGCCGCCAAGACCAGCACTTTGGCGTCGCCCTAGCCAGCCTGCAGCGACATGGGCATCAACTGGCGGGGGTGCGCTACCTACCCGATCATCCTGCAACCTTGGTTGCGGCATTTCGCGATACGTTGACGAGCAATGCCAATGTGATTTCATTTGGTGGCATCGGCGCCACGCCCGATGACCATACGCGGCTGGCCTTAGCCACTGCAGCGGACATCGCTTTACATCGCCATGATGAGGCCGCTGCTTTGATTGAGGCCCGATTTGGCGAGCAAGCTTTTCCCTATCGAATTCAGATGGCCGAGTTTCCAGCGGGCAGCAGCCTGATCCCTAATCCGGTTAATCAAGTGGCGGGGTGTTTTTTCCGCCAACACGCGCTGCTGCCCGGATTTCCCAGCATGGCTTGGCCGATGCTGGAATGGGTGCTAGAGACGCACTTCACCGACGGGCAGGCACCGCATGTGTGCAGCATTATCGTGCCCGATGCACGGGAAGGAGAGCTGGTCGGCATTATGCAAACACTGGTGGACCAGCATCCAAACACCGGATTTAGCAGCCTGCCGAGCTATGGCAATGCGCGCTATGCCACGCCACATATTGAATTTAGTACCAGCGGCGAGCGTGATGCGGCCGAGGCGACGATGCGCGATTTGTGCGCTCAGCTGGATGCGGCAGGGCTAATCTGGTTTGTGAGTAGCGCAGCGACAGCCAGTTAAACGTCTAAATTTCATTTGAACATCACCCCACAAAAGCTTACTGTTGGCGTCACCTATAAATGGAGCAACGGTATGCACAAACGGGCATTAATCATTAGTGGTGGCGCGCCCAACGCCACTTTGGTCGCTGGCGCACTGGAAGCCTTTGCCGAGCAAGGGCTGCAATTCGATATTATTTCGATGGCGGGTGCTGGCGCTTTGCTGGGACTGATGTACAGCGCACCTAAAAATGGCGACGCCATCGCCACGCTGCGCGGCATGCAGGAAATGGGCATTGCCGATGTGCTGTATCAGGCATTTCCAGTCAATTTTAAAGTGTTTAATAAACCCGGCCCAATGGCCGAGCTGTATCGTCAGTGGCTGGAACACAATCCAATGGTGCAAGCATTGCAGCGCTGGCCGGTAAGCGATCCAGTATCACAGGCGGTGAAAGACAGCACGGAGCTGGTGCTGGCCAGCGCCTGCCCAAGCGACTTATCGGCACAATCGCTTGGCCTGTGCGCGCACGTGCCATTTGCCGAGCAATTGATTGATTTTGCTGCGCTTAAGTCATGCCCAACTGATTTGTGGATCAACGCGTATAACCTTAGCCAACGCCAGATGATTAATTGGTCGCAAGCAGATATCGACCCACAAAAGCTGCAAGCCGCGTTGTCATTTCCGTATTTGTATCCACCGACGCAAATTGGCGACGATTTCTATATCGAAGGCGCTGCGATTGACTGCCTGAACTTTAAGGCGCTGATTGATCATTACGATGGTGAACTGGCCGAAATCGTGATTTTTGATCTACTGGGCGCGGAAAAACTACTGCGCAAACCACGCGATTTATACGATGCGTGGGTAATGTCGATTATCACCCCGCTGGTTGAAATTGCCCGCGACGATGTGAAGTTGTTTGAGGCACTACACAATGCTGATCAGCGCATCAAATTACACAAAGTGCCGTTGCTCGACGCGATTGAACCCGAAGATTTACCAGATGTGTTTGACTGGTCACGTAGCAACTTAGAATCTTTATATCGACTTGGCTACAACGTTGCCAAACAGTACGCGCGAGCAAACCTCTGACACCTAATGGCAAATACATTACCGGGTATAGCTCATGAAACCTTATATAATCGCTATCTTCTGACTATACCCTTACCAATAAAATGCGAAATTGAATTAATCTCATTCAATACGTATAACAAGTAGGTTAATATCGATTATCGATGCGAGGTCGTGTGAAACAAACCGATCAAACCTTGCTGGAGCAAATGCGGATTACTGATTTTGAAATTGAATATCGGAAAACGCTATTCAATTTTAGCCACAGTGATGCCGATGCACTGATCCGCTTTCATAGCGTAGCAGAAGCACGCATAGAGCCATTGGTCACACAATTTTACGAGTTGCAGACCAGCGTACCCGAGATCGCCTTATTAATTGGTGACTCAGATACTTTGGCTAGGTTGCGCGCAGCACAGCGCAAATACATTTTGGATTTATTTAGCGGTGTTTACGACCTTGCATATGTCAACAATCGCCTACGTATTGGTTTAGTGCATAAACGCATAGGGGTTGAGCCTAAACTCTATCTTGCCGGTATTCACACGCTTAAACAGCTCTTAAATACTTTAATCACCGATCATATCGGCGATACCCCAGAACGTTTGCTCACACTGCAAGCGCTGGAAAAATTATTTATGTTTGATATTGCGCTGGTATTTGAAACGTATATCCGCAGTTTGGTGGCTGAAATTGAATCATCGCGTGAGAAATCTGAACAATACGCGCGCGGCTTAGAAGAAAAAGTACGCGAACGCACTCACCAACTCGAAGATGTGTCCCGCACCGACCCACTCACTGGTTTACTTAACACGCGCCAACTCAGCGAAACGCTGACCAAGGGACTACGGCAGGCAGAGCGCCGAGGTGAACCATTGGCGGTGGCCTACATTGATGTCAATGATTTCAAACTAATCAATGACCAGTACGGGCATCAGCATGGCGACGAAATATTACGTTTTGTGGCAACAACTATCCGCCGGATTTTACGCACCGAAGACAGTAGCTTTCGCTATGGCGGCGACGAGTTCTGCATCGTGCTTCCTAATTGCACTCAGGAACAAGCTGAGTTGATCGTGACACGCCGCCTGTATGAAGAAATGATTCAACGTGAGGAATGTGTCTCCCTCAGTGTTGGCTGCGCTTCCACCGGGCCAAATGAATTTTGCAGCCCAGAGGCCTTAATCCGCCAAGCAGATGAGCGCATGTATGTGATGAAGGCTGCCTGCAAACAGCACTCGACAGAAACAGCAGCGCCTAGCCATACCGAAAAGTAGGCCTATGCTTTATGACACGGCCTTAATCTGGCGTGCCACCCAAATCGCCAGCAAACCCGCCACACAACTCAGTACGCCAATCCAACCATAATTGGCCAAATAACCATTGCCTTGCTGCGTCAAAATCAGCCCAGCCAATAGCGAAGCACTACCGGAAGCAAAATTCTGAATCGCCGAATTAAACGCCATCAAGCGTCCGCGCAAATGCGGGTGCGTTGCAGCGGTCACCATTGCGGTGGCAGGAATAAAGCGCCCGCTGACAAACACAAAAAACAGCGCCGAAATCGCCAGTTGCCACGGCAAAGACCAAGGCAAACTTTGCGTGACGAGCACGATGGGGATAAAACTTAACACAATCAGCCACCCCACCACGTGCGGAGCATGGTAGCGATCGGTCAAGCGCCCGATCATTGGGCGGCTAAAAATCGTCGCCGCGCCACCCACCAAGTAAACGTACATCAGGTCGTGCGGCGAAATACCGATATTGGCGACCATGGTTGGCGCAATAAACGGGATGACCAGAAAGCCTGAAATCATCAACATCGCCGTCAGGCCCACCGCCCACCAATGATTGCGCTCGCGCAGTAATTCGCGGTAGTTGTCGAGCAAAGTGGCATTGCGATCAAGTTGCGCCAAATGTGAGCGCACCGGCGGCACACACTTCACCATCGCCAAGGCAATCACCATGCAAATCAGCGTCAGCACGATAAAAGGCACTCGCCAACCGTAATGCGCTGCCAGCCATAAACCTAACGGCACACCGGCGACTGCTGATAAAGAAAACCCCAACATCACCCAGCTCATCGCTTGGCCACGGCGCTCGGGCGGCACCACATCGCCGACAATCGCCAGACAAATCGAGCCAATGACACCGCCGAAGACCCCAGCCAAAATTCGCGCCAGCAATAAGCTCACAAAGCCTCCAGCCAGACCACACGCCAAAGTCGCTAGCATCAAGCCTGCGTAGCAAAACAGCAAAGCATGGCGCCGATCAAAACGATCGGCTAGCGACGAAGCCAGCAGTGATGAACACCCTGCCGCCAGCGAATAGGCCGACACCAGCAAGCCAAATTGCGCGGTGTTGACGTGCATCTCGGCCATTAGATATGAGGCGAGCGGCATCATGATCATAAAATCGACAATGGTGCTAAACATCACCAGCATCAGGGTGATCAACAGGGCAAATTCTTGCCGAGAATTAAGTGGCATACCAAGACCTGCGGCCAGCCGCGTTGAGTGACAGGGGTATATTATCGACGATCTCTATGAAATTCGTCTGTGTAGCAATACATGCTGGCGGTATATTTAGACTATAGTGCGGGCGGATTGGCTGAACCGGCTTCACAGCGCGTCACCAGCAATTGGTCAATTTTGTAATGGTCGATATCGACTACTTCAAATTTGAAGCCAGCATGAATGACAAAATCGGTGCGCTTGGGCACTTTGCGCAGCATATACATCATAAAACCGGCAATCGTTTCGTATTGATCATCATCGGGGAATGCATCGATATGAAACACGCGCTCCAAATCACCAATGGCCGTCACGCCATCGACCAGCCATGAATTAGCATCGCGCTGCACGATTTGCTCCTCGTCGAGCGCCACGCTTTGATCACCCATCAGCGCGCCGGTAATGTCGTTGAGCGTAATTAGCCCTACCACCAGCGCATACTCGTTGATAATCAGCGCAAAATCTTCGCGTGCCGCTTTAAATTGGCCCAAGATTTCAGCCAGTGACAAGGTTTCGGGCAAGATCAGCGCATTGCGCAGCAAACCATCGCCGCGCAGTGAAATACTTTCGCCACGCAGCACATTACTCAGAATATCTTGCGAATCCACATAACCAATGACTTGATCGATGTGGCCAATGCAGACGGGAAATTTGGCGTGCGGGCTAGCGAGTAATTTGGCTTTGATGCTGTCTTCCGATTCGAGCCGGTCGATCCAGACGATGCTCTCGCGCACGGTCATGCTCGACGGCGCAGTGCGCTCTTCCAGCTCAAACACATTTTCAATCAATTGTTGCTCTTGCTTGGCCACCACACCCGATAAGGCTCCGGCATTAGCCAGCGCCAAAATATCGTCGGTAGTAATGTCATTTACTCGTGCTTGCGGTAAGCCCAATAACTTAAGTACTTGATTCGCTAAGCCATTAAAAAACCAGACAAAGGGGCGCAATGCCAGCACGCATAAGCGAATTGGGCGCACAATCCGCACCGCAACGGATTCGGACACTACCATACCAATCCGTTTCGGAATTAAGTCGGCCAATAGGATAAAAACGGCCGTCACTAATAAGAATGAGCCTGCCGAGCCCAAGGTCAACGCCATATCTGCAGGCACAAATCGCGCAAAGAATTGTGTAAAAGCTTGCGCATATACGCTTTCGCCGAGGACACCCGCCAAAATAGCAACAGCGTTGACACCAATCTGCACCGCAGTGAAGAAATGCCCGGGTTGAGCCAGTAGTTCCAGCACCAGCGCGGCGCGTTCATCGCCATCATCGCGCATTTGCGCCAATTTCATTTTGCGACTAGCCGCGAGGGAAATTTCGGAAATTGAAAAAAAAGCGCTGACTACAATCAGTAGTCCAATCAAGAGGGAGCTTGTGAAAATACTCATCATGCATCAGACCTGCCACAACATTCGTTGTCCTCAGCATAACGGCTAATTGCCTACTCCGACAGTGAATACTGCATGGCAAGTCAGCATAACCGTGCCACTCGGGCAGGATTAATACAGGGGATGAGTACGCACCAGCCTTGCACGTAACTGCTGCAACATCAGCTCGTAACTTCGACGCAGGGCCTGATTTTGCCCTTCGCGTACAATCAAACGACACAACTGCAGGATGTACTGCTCTACGCTCAAGCTTTGCGTTTCTAAATTGACATCGGCCGACATGATTAACAACCTACTGGGCTTTGAATGCTGCAATCTTAAGAGCTTACCGCCCCCGGCGCTGTGAACTTTTGCCGCCATGCCATCGGTATTATTGCCGGAGCAGTGCATACCGGGCTGCGCTGATTTTGCAGAAAAATTTGGGCTTTGGCGCGCCAGCTGCTACACCAAAAGAACAGCACGGCAATTGAACCGCGCATTCGACGCCAAGGAGGCCATCATGGGCAACAGTAAAACTAAAGGTCGTATCACCGTCTCATCTCGTATTGATTTTGTTCGCTTGGCGTCCGAGCAAATGAGCGATGCCATTCTGGTGCTGATTTACGATACCACGGATGAGCGCACGACTAAATCTCGCACCACACTGGTCAATTATCTCAACGATATTGGCATGATGACCCTCGCCCAAGCCATCGAGGCCCATAAATCGATCGTGATGTTTGAAAACCCCGATGATGCTATTTTGGCCTGGCAACAAGTGAGCGATCACAGCCATGCATTAGGAGCACATTTATTCTGGCATGGCCTGCAAGATGATGCGGTTCACCACGCCATCTTGCAGGCTCGCCCCAAGGAAGTCAGCCCACTGGCGCACCACTAAACGAGCAAACAAGGGTATATCAATAGACCAAAATTATAACAAAGGCTTCAAAAAAATACCCACCAAGGGTATAACCGCCATTACACCCAAAACAAACAGAGCGCTAATCAGCGCTCTGTTTGTTTTGGCGCATAAAAAGTTCATATTGCCAAAGTAAGCGCACTAAAAAGACCATTTTTTACGCGCCTTGGGCAAGGACAAACCGTTACAATTTGCCAAATCAATAAAAAAGATCAGTTCAACCGCCGACGATGGCTTCGGCAGCAGGGGTTTTTATGCATACAACGCATCCGCGAGGATTGTATTTATTATTTGCCACGGAAATGTGGGAGCGCTTTTCGTATTACGGCAACCGCGCCTTGTTAGCATTATTTATGCTATCTGCGCTTTCATTCGATAAGCACTTTACTGCTGCTCTCTATGGCCAATATACCGGGCTGGTTTTTCTGACCCCGCTGATTGGTGGTTACATCGCCGACCGTTTCTGGGGTAATCGCCGTTCAATTATGGTCGGTGGCGTGCTGATGGCCTTGGGACAATACTCCCTGTTTGCGTCAGGCAGCTATTACACCCAGCTGGATATTGCGATTCCATTGTTTTACCTGGGCCTTGGCCTGATCATTTTGGGTAACGGCTTATTCAAGCCCAATATTTCAACCATGGTCGGCCAGCTTTATACCGCACAAGATAAACGCAAAGATGCGGCTTATACCATTTTCTATATGGGCATTAACTTAGGCTCATTCTTTGCCCCACTGATCTGCGGAACGCTAGGGGACACTGGCAACCCGGCTGATTTTCGCTGGGGTTTTTTTGCCGCAGGCACGGGCATGGTCATGAGCTTGCTGGTATTTGCCTTTTTCCAACGAAAATATCTCGTTGACCCACAGGGTAACCAAATTGGCCTGGCGCCCGAGCATCGCAGTCAGGCGCAAACCGCACGCCGCAACGAGCCTTTGACGCGTACAGACTATGATCGGATGCTGGTGATTGGGGTAATTTCTTTCTTCGTGATTTTCTTCTGGGCGGCCTTTGAACAAGCAGGAGTTTCACTTACGTTCTTTGCCAATGAAAACCTTGATCGCCAAGTATTTGGCTGGACAGTCCCCACCTCTTGGTTTCAATCACTCAACCCCGTTTTTGTGCTGATCTTTGCCCCGATTCTGGCGCAATTTTGGGTCAAGCTCGCCAATAAAGACCGCGAACCTGCATCTCCAACCAAAATGGCCTATGGCTTATTGCTACTCTCGGCGGGCTTTTTGGTGATTGCGCTTGGCGTAAAACAAGTGGCACCCGGTGTGAAATTATCCATGATGTGGCTGGTAGCAATGTACTGGCTGCACTCAATGGGTGAGCTTTGCCTGTCACCCATTGGCTTATCACTGGTTAATAAACTGGCACCTGCAAAATTTGCTTCCTTGCTGATGGGTGTTTGGTTTTTATCCACAGCAGCGGCTAACTGGTTTGCAGGGATTCTGGCTGGTTTTTACCCTGAAGCAGGTAAGCCTGCTCCGCAGTTTCTGGGCTGGGAAATTGTGAGCTTGAATGACTTTTTCATGTTTTTTGTGATGATGTCTTTCGCCGCTGGCGGCTTATTATTACTGAGCACCAGCTTCTTGCAAAAACGCATGCATGGCGTGAACTAGCTCGCAATTCTGGGCATGCCAAGCCTTGCAATACCCGAATGACACCGCAAAACGGTGTCATTTTTTTGCCCAAACCCTCTGTTTAAAAAGGTAATTTTACGCCCCCTTCAAGGTAAATAGGTACGCGCGCCTAACCATCGAGCTAGTCAATAATAGATACTTTAGTAATATGCCTGTCGCATTCTTGCTCCTATTAGATCTTAGTGCGCAACGAAACAACAGGCGCATTAAGGTCTATGTCGAATCGGAATCAAATTATTGCGGGCGGTGCTGCCCTGCTAGTTGCGCTAAACTCGTTTTCATTCTTTGCCTTTCCCATGCCCCGCATCGGGCAATTGGCGGCCACCATTGCTGCCGAACACGAAGCTAAAACACAATCCCAACTCAATACTCAGCTTCATACAGATAGCGCAAGCGAGCCAAGTAGCGCACGCATGAGCCCGCAAGACCGTGAAACCTTGATCCTGAATGCATTTAACGAAGCACGCGGCGAAGGCATCAATGGCATTAAGGCGGTACTCGGCGTCACAATGGCGCGAGTAGATTCCATTTGCTACCCCGACTCGGTCACCGATGTGGTCTATCAACGCCATCAATTTTCTTGGACACACCAACGCGGCAGCGCACGAACCTTAGCCAGCGCGGCGCGTATCGATGCACAAGCATTACAACAAATCAAAACCATTGTGGATGAATACATCGCCGAGGGGGCCAAACCAAGTACAGCACTGCTGTATCACGCCAACTACGTACGCCCTAAATGGACCCGTTCACCCGATGTAAAACGGGTAAAGCGCATCGGAAGCCATCTATTCTATGACCTTAAAGACTGCTAACTACTGCACGGTACTCGTACTGGTTTTATTAATGAGCGGTCTTGCCAGTGCCAATTGCAATGATCTCAAGGGCAAAAAGATCCGCCTTTCCAATGGTGCATTATTGCTGCACAGTGGTGGAGACTTATTTCGCGCACAAGGCCTAGAGCAAGATACCTATAACCTGCACCTCAATCGGCGCAAGTTTGTGCTGATGCGAGTCAATTACGAACACTTCAAGTGTTTTGAATAAGCTTGGCTTGCTCGATTTGTGCCGCAATAGCTAAGCCTAAACATGCTGGGCACAAACAACCCACAGAGTTCTCAGGCACAGTCAATACTGGCGGCAATGCCATACACCAACATGCCGAGCTTGGCTCATCACCCGTACAGCAAAAAGTTGCCGCGCATTGCGGGCAGATTCTAGTTGATTCAGGCACTTAATAACTCGTTCTGCTGCAAGTGGTTGATCAATCGATCCAGTGCGAGGGTCAGTTGCTGAATTGAGCCATCAAAATCCCAATCATCCTCACTAATTTGCGCCACATTCGAGATAGCACGAACCTCTAAAAATCGTTGCTGTTCAGCCAAGCACACCTGAAAAAACGCAGCCCCTTCCATATTTTCCAAATAAATCTCGTCGGTCGCAGCAAATGGCGCCATCGCGGCATTCAGAGAATTGCTATGCGCCAAGGGCAATGGCAACTGCGCATTGAGGTACGGGCAAACCCAATTTCGCTGCAGAGGAAAATCCATCTCTAAACCCAAATCAGCCAAATGGGTAAAACCGCTAGGGGTAAAAAAGCCCAGATCAGCCTCGCGTTCACTCGCAACCAACACTACATCCCCCACCTTTAATTGTGAATGAGGATAGACACCAGCAATCCCCGCCATAATTAAATAATCAGGCTGGTGTTGAGCAATAATTTTGCTGGTATGGTAAGCGGCAGAACTTAAACCTACGCCACAAAACGCCACGCCCACATCTTTGCGCGTAAAAAACTTAGCTTCGGTACGGGTAGGAAATACCACAGTTATTTTCATCGTTTTGTCTTAGCTGCTTCACTCCAAGCCACGCGACTGCTAGCGTGAAATACAACACAGAAATGGTATAAAACATTCATTCTGTCATAGTGCGAATATCTTGGCCTAGAATAAATCACACAAACACAACAACAAACTTAATGCGCAGGTAATCTAAGGTATGAATCGTCAAGCAGCACTTACAGAATTCTTTGAGCAATTTGGTCTGGCCTATTCGTCCTTGAATGTCGATAGCGTGACCTCGACATTTATTATGCCGTTCACCACCAATGTAAATGGCGATATTACACACTGGACCGAATTTGAGCCGCTGCGCCAAACCACTGAAATGCTATTTAGCTGGTATTACCAGCAGGGGTTTCGTAATGCGCATTACGAGATCGTCGATCAAGTGTTTGTCGGGAGCGACCATGCCACGGTTGAGCTGCGTTGGCATGTTGCGCGCGAAGACCAGCATTATTGGATTCACTACACAGGGTATCAACTCCGCTGGGTAGATGCTGGCTGGAAAATCTGCGGCATTATGCAAATCAGCACGCCAGAAAAATCTGATTTGCCGTTTAATAGCGAAAATAGTGAAGCCTGGTCACCACTGGCACTCGCAGAAGCTGCGCTTGGTCATGAAATTCATCGCCCAAATAACCACCCAACGAATAATGAATAGGCATGTAATTGACAAAACAAAGCCCCAGCCGAAGCTGGGGCTTTTTATTTAATACGGTTTAATACGGGAGCGGGTGATTATTTTAACCACTCAACCTTGCCTGAGCTGGTGTCATACATAGCGCCGACAATCTTGATCTGACCTTTGTCTTCCATTTCCTTCAAAATCGGGCTCATAGTACGAATCTTTGCTACGGTTTGCTTCACATTTTCTTCGGTAACGTCATGAACAAATGTATGGTTTTTCGAGTTGCGTTCACCCTGCGTGGTGGTTGCGTTCACAGCAGGCATCAACTTATCCAATAGACCAGTTAAATTCCCCATCTTCACGCCATCACAAGCACCTTTAATTGCGCCACATGAGGTATGACCTAACACCACAATCGCGCGTGAGCCCGCTACTTTAGCCGCGTATTCCAAGCTGCCAACGATGTCTTCATTCACGGTATTGCCAGCAACTCGCGCATCAAAAATCTCACCAACCCCAGTGTTAAAGACTTGTTCGGGCGCAGAGCGCGAATCAATGCACGCCACTACACTGGCCAATGGATATTGGCCCAGCGCGGTTTGTTTAACCTGTTTTGGATAATCGTATTTGTAAGACTTGCCGCTGGCAAAGCGCTGATTACCCGCTTGTAGAATCTCGATTGCCTGAGCAGGCGTTACCCCAGCCTGCACGGCTTTGGTGATGGTTTTACCCACAGCATAAGGCTCGGCCTTAACCGGAGCAGCATGATCATCGGCGGCGTAAGCGCTACCGAGCAAAAAAGTGGTCGAAACGGCCAAGGCTTGAAAAATACGGCTGAATTGCATTATCACTTCCTATTGAACAATATGGTTTTATTACGGTGACATCAATAATCACCCACGCTTTGTGGGGGAATTAACGATAAAGTTCAGTCGAAAGTTGCGGTCAGATTAGCAAGCAGACCAACGGTAATTTTACCAAGCGAAAATCACCGAGGCGCAAAAGAACGGATTAAAAAAGCAAAGCAGAACAAGGGTATATACTGCAATTCTTTATTTATTAATAGCTGCAATGGCATACCCACTATTTTTTACCTAGCGCGGTCAAAATACCATCTGGTGTTTCATTGGCCACTAGCACTTCGCGCAGACGATTAAATGCCGCAGCAGCTTCCTCTGGGTACTTGCCAAACGAGGTCAGGTTGCTGTGTTTCCAGCCTGCGGCGTGCAAAACCTGATTGCGAAATTTAGGGCCTTCCAGCGAGCCGGGCACCATTTGCAGCAAGGCGCGCTCGATAAGTACATGAGGAAACGGATCGCGAGAGATGGTGCTAAAGTGCAGTGGTAAAACTTCATTAAATTGCATAATGGACACCTAGAAATCCGCCAAGAGGTCTTTATATCTAAGGTCATCTTCTGCCAACTTGCTAGGACTTTTTGCGATATTCACATGGCTAGCAAAACCGCCAAGCTACGATACGGCTTTGTTTTTGACCTTGGGCCATTGGCAGCGTACGTACGTCTACCGCCTTGACTCGCTGCAAAGCACGATAAATCGCGGGTAAGTTATCGCTTTTTGACACCAACGTGGTAAACCAGCCGACTTGGGTCGCAAATTGCTGGCTCTCGATAATCATTTGGGCAATAAAACGCGCCTCTCCCCCCACACACCACAGCTCATTGTGCTGGCCAGCAAAATTGAGCTTGGGTTGCTGACGAGTAGATTGACTCAAACCCAAATTGCGCAATTTGCGATTGCTGCCCGCCGCCGCATCGGCAGCCGAGGCGTGAAACGGCGGGTTGCACAGCGTGAAATCAAAGTAATCGTCGGGCCCGATAATGCCGGTAAAGATATGCTGAGCCGTTTTTTGCCAGCGCGTTTCTAAGCCATCTTTCAGTACCGCATTACTGGCGAAAATATGTGCCGCGTTTTGCAAGGACACAGGATCAATATCCGAGCCAACAAATTGCCAGCCATAGCTAGCGCGCCCCAGCATCGGATAAATCGCATTCGCTCCAACACCAATATCCAACCCGCTTACCGTGTCGCCGCGTGGAATCTGGCCGGTTTTTTCTGCCAATAGATCAGCAAGGGTATGCACGTAATCGGCACGCCCCGGGATGGGTGGACAAAGATACCCATCTGGCGTATCCCAGAATTTAATCCCATAAAAATGGGCGAGCAGCGCGCGATTGAGCGCTTTGACCGCCTGCGGGTTAGCAAAGTCGATACTGTCATCACCATAGGCGTTTTTGGCCACAAACGCGGCCAGCTCGTGGCTAGCCGCAATCAGTGCGGGAAAGTCATAGCGACCTTGATGAGGATTGCGTGGATGAAGTTTTGCCCCTTGAGGTCTAGTGCTATTTTTTTTCATAAACTGCCAAATTTGTATTGGTTACACGGCATTAAGGCACTGAACATACTTGCGCCGGTAACTTGAGTTTTTTTTGGTGTCGTTCAGCCTGTGTCTTTGGAACATGGGCAGGCCAGCGATATTCAGACCAAATAAAAGTCCAATCGGCTCTATTGGGTAGCGGATTGTCAGGGTATTTTATTCGTAAAGAACCACTATATTCGTCATGACAGTGCGGCGATTTATCATAATCATCGTTACCATTGACCAAAAAACATGCGCGCATCATTTCGCTACAGGCAAACGGAACTGACTGATACCACGCATTATCGGCTGAAATAGGCTGCTGCCGTGGAGAGAATGGCAGAAAATCAGCAAGATCAATTGATCCGCCTCCGCCAGAATAGGGCCAGCTTGCGCTCATTAGCACCGCAATCGCCCAATCGTCCTTACCTACAGGGTAAAGCACTGGATAAATCGACATCGTCGCGCCTTCAAAGGCCCACGAATGTTGATAGCCACTAAGGTCAAGATAAGTGCCAAGCCGAATACTCGGTTTGCTCGCAAGCAACTCTATCAGGGCAGGTTTACTGCTATCGAGCAAAAACTGCCGCTGATTTGCCGTTTGAAACAGTTGAGTGTCTGCCGCATCGCACGGTGGAGAAATTTGCGGACAGAGTTGCGCTGCAAGATTGGGTTTGACCGGCTTGAGCAAGACCGCCTGACGAGCGGCTAAAAGAGGTGGAGAGATCGCCAGTAACAGCAGCAATACCCCTGTTTGCATTGTTTTCTGCACTGAAAATGCTCCATCACGAATGAATACCATATTCTATCTCAGCTAGCGGTAATAAAATCCGCCAGATTCCTGCATGGAATGCGCCAAAACACACACATTCGCGCGGGGTACTGCTAGACTTGTCGGCAATTTTGTTAGGCGAATTGTGAAAGGTATACAAATGAGCAGCACGCGGGTTTTAACTGGGATTACGACAACGGGCACCCCCCATTTGGGCAATTACGTCGGCGCGATTCGTCCGGCGATTGTGGCAAGCCAATCCGCCAACACCGATTGCTTCTTTTTTATGGCCGACTACCATGCGCTAATCAAATGCGATGATCCAGCCCGCATCGAGCGCTCGCGGCTTGAAATCGCCGCTACTTGGCTGGCTGCCGGGCTTGATCCAGAACGCGTGACGTTCTACCGCCAATCAGACGTGCCTGAAGTCACTGAACTCAACTGGTTGCTGACTTGTGTAACCGCCAAAGGCCAGATGAACCGCGCGCACGCCTACAAAGCCAGCACCGACATCAACGAAGCGGCGGGTGAAGACCCCGATGCAGGCATCACGATGGGCTTGTTCTGCTACCCGATTTTGATGGCAGCGGACATTTTGCTATTTAACCCGCACAAAGTGCCGGTGGGGCGCGATCAGATTCAACACATTGAAATGGCGCGCGACGTGGCGGCGCGCTTTAACCATCTGTTCGGTGCGGGCAAAGAGTTTTTCGTCTTGCCTGAAGCGCATATCGAAGAACAAGTTGCGACCTTGCCAGGCTTGGATGGCCGCAAGATGAGCAAATCGTACGACAACACGATTCCATTGTTTGAAGGCGGCAGCAAAGCGTTGAAAGACGCGATCGCGCGCATTGTGACTAACAGCCTGCTGCCCGGCGAGCCAAAAGACCCCAATTGTCATCTGGTTACGATTTATGAAGCCTTTGCTACGCCAGAACAAGCTGCACAATTCCGCGCCGACTTGGTGGCGGGTTTAGGCTGGGGCGACGCGAAAAAACAATTACTCGAGCTGATCGAAAGCCACGTTGGCCCGATGCGCGAGCGTTACGCCGAGCTGATGGCGCACCCAGAGCAGATTGAAGAATTGCTGCAAATTGGCGCAGCCAAAGCGCGTGCGATTGCCGCACCATTGCTCAAAGAAGTGCGCGAAGCCGTTGGTCTACGCCGTATGAATGCGCTGCCGCAAGCGAAAGAAAAGGCCGTTAAGGTGGCGTTGCCGGTTTTCAAACAATTCCGGCTGAATGATGGTCAGTTTTACTTCAACTTCAGCGATGCGCATGGCAAGTTATTGCTCGAAAGCACGGGTTTTGCCTCTGGTAAAGACGCTGGGCAATGGGTTGGTAAGCTGAAAAAAGAAGGCCTTGCCGCTCTCACCGCTGATGCCCCGGTGCAACTAGCCGCTGGAATTGACCAGCAAGAGCTAGCCAATGCCCTAGCTGCATTGAACGCAGCTTAATACTCTGCCAAGTATTGCTGTGCAGACCAATCAATATAAAGTCTGCGCAGCAATACCGCATAAAACGATTCGATCTCTCGCCCGCCTCCTACCACATACTTTTCCAGCAGGCCTGCCAAGAAATGCTAAATTAACATTTCAACGTTACTGCTTATTATTTCCCAATGCGCCGGCTCTACACCTTGCTCTGTTTCTGTGGTTTGACTCTCTCAGCCACGCTGTTGGCTGCGCCGACGCTCCGCATCGGGCTTGGGGAAAGCAAACTACCCTACATCGACGCAGAACAGCGCACAGGCGTTGAATACGAGATTATTAGCGCGATTTTCCAGCAAGCTGGGCTCAAGATCAGCATTGACCATTTGCCGAATAAACGAGCGCAATACCTGTTTAACCAAGGCAAACTGGATGCCTATATCAGCACTGCGGGGCAATATGCGTCCAATCCCTACATTGTTTACCAGAACATGGCGATTACGCTGTGCGAGCGCCAAATCAAACTGGCCTCGATGACGGATTTAGCCCGCTATCAGGTGGGTGCATTTCATAATGCCAGCCAGTTACTGGGGGATGAGTTTGCTAAACAAGCCAGCGACAAAACCCGCTATACGGAATTGGCACAGCAAGAGCTACTGAATCGGATGCTGGCTTTGGGGCGTATCGATGTGGCAGTCAGTGATATCAATATATTCCAGCATTTCAATCAGCTACAGCACCGGGTACCTACCGCAATTTGCCCTTATGCCCTCTTTCCACCCACGCACTATCGCCTGATTTTTCACAATGCTTCATTGCAAGCACGGTTTAATCAAGCTTTAGCACAAACCTTAAACTCGAAGCTTTACGAGCAACTAGCCACAAAATATAAGCTCTCGCTCGAGCGCGGGCGGCCTTACTTCAAACCCTGAATGGGTTATTTTGCCAAGGCAACGGGAATATCTGGCCAACGCGTGGTCCAATACGGCGACAAATGTTGCTGATTCATCGCCCACGCGGGCTTTTTATTCCCAGCACACGCCAAACCGATTGCCCCACGCCCCCAGCGCCGATTAATTGCGTCCAGTGTGGCATTGAGCTCAGCCCGTTTTATCGGGTCGGCCGTCTGCAAAAATAAATGCCCCTGAATCGCGGTCTTGGGCTGCAATTGCGTCAACATCACCCCCGCTTTCGCGTAGGCAAAACCGGAGCGATAAAGGCGTGCCAACATCCGTAACGCGATGCGGGTGAGCTTCAGCGTGTCATTGCTCGGTTGCGTCAGTGGCAACACCATTTGCTGACGATATTGTGGCTCATTAGGGCGAAACGGGTTGGTGCGAATAAAAATCCCCACGGCACCTGCAAGCGAATTCTGCTGCCGTAGTTTTTCCGCCGCCCGCGCCAGATAGGTGCTAATCGCCTCAGCCAATTGTTGCTCGCTAAAAATCGGCTGACCAAATGAGCGGGAGCATAAAATTTGCTGTTTGTCCGGCGTGACCTCTTCAAGCTCTAGGCAAGCACAGCCATTGAGCTCGGCCACAATGCGCTGCAAAACTACGCCGTAGCGTTGACGTAATTGCTCGGCAGGGCTGGCAGCCAAATCAGCAACTGTATGTATACCATCCTGTTTCAATCGTACAGAGAGTTTGCGGCCAATACCCCAGACCTCACCCACATCCATCGTCGCCATGAATTGTTGCCGCTGCTGAACCGGCAATTTTTCCCACTCGCATACACCGGCAAACTCAGGGCGCTGTTTAGCAATATGGTTAGCCAACTTGGCCAATGTTTTGGTCGGCGCAATCCCGACACAAATGGGCAAGCCCGTCCAGCGCCAGACCGTTTGTTTTAGCAGCAAACCCAGCTCAGTGTGATCGGAAAGAACCCCATGCAGCCCCAGAAAGCATTCGTCAATCGAGTACACCTCTTGCTGCGGACTAAAACGCGCCAGCACCTGCATCACCCGCTGACTCATATCAGCATACAAAGCATAATTGCTGCTATAGGCAATCACACCGTGGGCACGCGCAAACTGGCTAAGCTGGTGCCAAGGAGCAGCCATCGGAATACCCAGCGCCTTGGCCTCAGCCGAACGTGAAATGATACAACCATCATTATTGGACAACACCACCACGGGCTTGCCGACCAAATGGGGCTCGAATACGCGCTGGCAGCTCACATAAAAATTATTGACGTCCACTAGGGCAATCATCGCGCCTCCACGATCCACGCCCGCACAACCCCCCAGATGACCAACTCCTGCTCATCACCCAAAATAATCGGTGCATACGCCGGATTTTCCGCCAGCAAGGCCAGCCGTTGCTGCCGCTGAAATAGCCGCTTGACGGTAAAATCGTTATCGACGATCGCCACCACAATATCGTTGTGCTGCGCGGCTAAGGCTCGGTCAACAATTAGCAAGGCACCATCAGGAATTGAGCGCTCCGGATTCACGCTGACCATGCTATCGCCAGACACGGTGAAATAGAATGTCGCCTCGGGGTGTGAAATATAGCGGAGGTTTAAGTCCACCCGCTCCTCAGACCAATCGGCCGCCGGAGATGGAAACCCTGCCGATACCGAGCCAATGAAGGGTAATTCATATGAAACTGGGCTGGCTTGGGCAGCCCAAGGGCCAGATAGAAAACTTGCCATGGCTAGACCTTTTTACCGCATAAGATCTAGTCATTATAGAACGATCGTTCTTTTCTGATAATAGTTTGCTGCGCCGTTTAGCAGCTATACATCAGCAAAACTCATCATTGTCTTAATCGATCAGCAGACCTGCAGCCGCGAGACGTGTTCTTAGCGCACTAAAACCACCTTCATATTCCCAATACAACATCCGCCCATGCGAGGACGACACCAGAATATATTGCTCAGAAACAGATTGAATGCGCGCCACTGCAATTAGTTTTTCCACGAAATGCTCGCCCTCAATTGCCTCGGTTATTTCACATTGCTGCTCATCATAACCGTGCATCAGCAGCGCATTGCGTACACGCAGAGCCAAAAATTGCATCGAGCATCACCTAAAGTTATTTAACAGTAGTGAGCATATACGTAGCCAGCCCCGCCGCTTAGAGACAGTGTGAGCAAAACAATTAGGGGTAAGGGGTGGGAAATAGCGACTAGAAATGAGAAAACCCCTGCAAATTTGCATTTGCAGGGGTTTAATTTTCTTGGTGCCGACGGCAGGAATCGAACTCGCGACCCCCTGATTACAAGTCAGGTGCTCTACCAACTGAGCTACATCGGCTAAGAGCTGCGCATTCTACCTGAGCTAGAAATTTACGCAAGCCCCTGATGAAACTTTTTTCATTTTTCTGCCTCAGAGCAGTACGCGCAATGTGGTGCAAATCACCACTCAAAGCAGATCACGCCGCTGTGCGTAGCCAAAATAGTGAATTCAAATGCAAACCAATGCCAACTGGGACTGTTCAACTGGACAAGCCCATTCAGCGGGGTAGAATCACGGCTCAAGCAGTTATTTAATGGTTCGCGCACCGGAGAAAGTATGAGCCGCGACATGAAGTCAAGCCGTAGTAGCAGTCGTTCCAACGCAAGTAATGGTTCCAAATCAGGTGGTAGCTCTTTATTAACTGGGCTACTAGTTGGCCTGTTTGTCGGTATTGGCATTGCTGTCGCGGTGGCGCTGTATCTGAACTACAGCGGCAATCCATTTAGTAAAGAGAAAGCAACGCCAAATGAAATGCTCGCCTCTGGCCCGGAAACCGCCACCTCAGCGCCAGAAATCTTGCAACCAGGCAATGGCAAAGATGCCGTACCTGTCGTAACCGTCGTGCCAGCCGCCAGCAAACCGGAAGCAGTGAACGCCAGTGAAGATCGATTCGATTTTTACAAAATGCTGCCGGAAGCCAGCGAAAAAACGAACGCAGCCCCTAAAGAGCCAAGCACCAGCGCCAAACCGAAGCCGAGCGCCTCTGCAGCTTCTAGCGCAGCAGCACCAAAGGCTGGCTTACTGCAGGTGGGCGCCTTCCAAAATGAAAACGATGCCGATAACCTAAAAGCCAAATTGGCCTTATTAGGGATTGAGTCTCGCATCCAGACGACTGATGTTCCTGAAAAAGGGGTTTGGCATCGTGTCCGGGTAGGGCCATTTACCGACCCAGCCGATCTGGAGCGCACCCGTAATTTGCTTAAAAATAACGGTATCGATAGCACGATTATTAAAGTGAACTAAGCCTTTTAAAGCCGGCAGGCGCTGACCTGCCCTCAAGTCTGACTGGAGCCGAAGATGTTAAAACAATGGATTAAAACTTTTGTGGTCACTGCCAGCTTGTTGGCCGCTACGGGCGCGCACGCCTTTACCGAAGGTAAAGATTACAAGCCACTAGCACAGCCTCAACCTATCGCAGTGGCAGGCAAACAAGAAGTAATTGAGTTTTTCTGGTATGGCTGCCCACACTGCTTTGCGATTGAGCCATCAGTAGAAGCTTGGGAAGCCAAACTGCCAGCCAATGTTAATTTCCGCCGTGTGCATGTAATGTGGGATGGCCGCAATGACATGGAAGGTCATGCAAAGATTTTCCTCGCACTCGAAGCTATGGGCTTAACCAAAAAGCATCAAATGGCCGTATTCAAAGCCATTCAGCAAGACCGCATCGAGCTACGTAAGGAAGACGTACTATTTGACTGGGTGAAAAAACAAGGTATCGACGTTAATAAATTTAAAGCCAACTACAATGGTTTCTCTACTAAAAACCAGCTCAACAAGCTCAGTGAGCTGACCAAAACCTATGCAGTTGATGGCGTGCCGATGTTTATCGTCAATGGTAAATGGGTGACTAGCCCATCGATGGTGGGCCGCGAAGACGATACCATCACCAAAGTGATCAACGAATTACTGGCGAAAAACAAAGCCCCGACAGCAGCTAAAGCGAAAAAATAAACTTATCGCCCTACAGAAAAAGCCACCGCATGCGGTGGCTTTTTTATTGTTTATTCAGTAGCCTATTTTAGGCTTTGTGCCAAATGCTGCCGTATACCTTTGCGCTGCACATATTCATTGAGTAGCGCTTGGGATTCTTGCTCCATAAAGCCCTGACTCACCACCAAGGACTCAGCTTTGTAGCGATAGTAGTCCCCATGCGCCAACAAGCCCAAAGCCCCCACCCACGTATCTGCAGCTCCAATGACGAGCGCATCGATGCCAACATTGATGATGGCGCCCAGACACATCATGCAGGGCTCTAGCGTGGTATAGAGCGTGCATTGATGTTTATGTGCCGCCAAAAAAGGCGCCACGCTTTGAATCGCCAATAGCTCCGCATGCTGGGTATCGTTGGCAGGCACATCAACGGCATTGTGAGCACGGGCAATGATTTGCCCTTCATGCACAATCACCGCGCCAATTGGCAAATTGCCGGCGGCCAAGGCCAAACGGGCCTGCTCTAGCGCTGCCAACATAAAATCAGGATGAGGATGCTCAACAGCGCGAAACATCAGCGGACTACACCTCGCGATAGAGTTTTTTATCAGCCGATTTCA
Source organism: Chitinibacter fontanus (assembly GCF_013423785.1). Classification (NCBI taxonomy): domain Bacteria; kingdom Pseudomonadati; phylum Pseudomonadota; class Betaproteobacteria; order Neisseriales; family Chitinibacteraceae; genus Chitinibacter; species Chitinibacter fontanus. The sequence goes on along the minus strand of NZ_CP058952.1, from coordinate 1,963,168 downwards.
TTTTCTCGAACTCACTACGCAGAATACATACCAGCTCCCCGTCGCCAATCCCGCGGACCGAGACTTCCCGCGTGACGATGCGATCGGTAAAAAACGGCGTGGTGCGATCATCTTCCAGATCAAAACCCCGTCGGTTAAACGCAAAGCTGATGCTGGGCAGCTTTTGCAAGCGCGAAGCCATATTGATGCACGAGCCAATGTAATCGTTACCCTCACCCACCGAATACACCGTACCGCGCGCCAAGCCAACCCGTAGGCGACTAGGCGGCTCGGCCACGCGCGATTTCAGCGAGGGTAAAAAGTCATGCTGATATTTTTTGCAAATACTCCAAGCGCTGGCAATCACATTGCGCATCGCCGCTTGCGATAAGCCCTTACTCGACCAGATCACCAATAAGCCATCGCCGAGAAACTTGGTAAAGAATGGCAATGGGCACCAGAGTGCCACCCCCTCTTCTTCATCTTTTTGCTTCATCTCATTGCGCAGCTCGGCCATCAACCAAGTTAAAAATGGATGCAAAAAACTGGGTACTGATAAATGCGGGTCAATCTGATTACAAAACTGGGTAAAACCTTCCAGATCAAACACCGCCGCAATCGCGTCGGTCGGCTTGGATTCGAGCGTCAAATCCCCCAGGCCGAGCACCGAAGCATTGAATTGGTCAAAGGCCCGTCGGCTCAGTAATTTACGCCGCTGGCCGTCGATTTCGGTGCGCACATAATCGGCGCTGCGAGGTTTGTAGGTGGGCATATTAGATCAATCGCACATTATCAATGATCAAAGATGGAATGCTGATCATAAGCGCTGACGGCCTAGACTAAAAGCTTTTTTACATTCTTGCTTACAACTAGCGACGCTCTGCGCACCGAATACACCACAGGGTATATGCTCTTGAATTAGACGCAATCTAATATCCTGATCAATACCTTTTAGCCGGTACAAAAAACAAAGCCACTGCAGCAATCACAGTGGCTTAGATTTAGCTAGCACTCATTTAGCAAGCGCTACATTGATCTGGCTTATTGAAACCGGACATCTTCGTCGATCGGCACCAGATCACTCAGATATTCATCGGTTTTAACCCCTTTTGGCCAGCAAACCCGGGCGCGGTTGCCCTCAACTTTTAACACGCGGCCATCGTAGCGCTCGTTGCCAAATTGATTCACTACATTCACGCGAGTATTCACTGGCAATGCGTAGCTAGCACCTGAAAATCGTTCGATTAGTGATGAAATCAGCATTAACATGATTCACTCCTTGGGTCATTTGTGTAGTTTATGACTGTATAATACGCCAATTTACTACGTAGTCGAATTACATTTTGTGTGAATATGTACATGTCCTATACACGTAAAAAACGGCCCTCAGCCGCTTTTTTCCTCCCAGCCACCCGCTCAAAAAATTATGCCGATTGCTCCAGTGACATTTTCAGGGTTTGCGCAATCTGGGTTAGTTTATCTTGCAAAACGGACTCATCCTCATAGGTGGCGCTGATCTTATCCCAACCGGCGCGCACAATATTAAGCAAGTTTTCTTCTTGGTTATCGGTCAAACCAAAGGCGGATAAAGATTGCTCCAGCTCCATCAATACATCACTTAATAGCACGGACCGGATCGCCTTACCTTCGCGCTGCTGGTGATCAATCTCCAACAAAGCACCCGTCAGCGATTGAATCGAGCGCATGATTTCCAGCCGATTCTGGGTTGCCAGCAAATTGGCTTTGACATTAATCGCCTCGAATCTAGCCTCGGCCGCCTCAATCAAAATGGCCAAATGGTCACGTAAGCGGCCGCACAAGGCCTCATCGGTGATTGGCATATTGTTCACAATTAATTTCACATGGGGATAGTTAATCGACAAGCGTGAACGATATTGAACCACCCGATCCATTTTTGCCATTTGCAGCAAAATCGCCCGCTCCACCCCAGACGCTTCGCCACGTACATTCAAAACCAGCGGCTCTGGCTCGGTATCCAGCTGAACAACACCATCCAGCGTAAAGCGTTGTAGCGCGGCAAGTACCTGATGCGCCAAGTCACCCGGAGTATGGCAATAATTGAGGGATTTAAGCATTTCCATCACCATGCCAATTTCACTCATATTACTCATGACCGTGAAGGCAGTGCTGGTGGCGGCGTGGATTTGGGTTTTCAGCTGCTCGTAACCACGACAGATTTGCAGCATGTGAGCGATACGGGACAGCAGCAATTTATGATTAATTGGCTTGGTAATAAAACCTTGCCCGCCCACATCGTAGACTTTTAATAGTTCGTCGGTGTTTTCTTCGGCCGACATCAACATGACCGGGATGTCGGATAGCTCAAAGTCATCACAAATGGCTTTGCACAAAGCAAATCCATTCATGCCTGGCATATTCACATCGGCGATGACGGCCACAGGCATCAACTCGCGCGCTTTGTTCAGCCCATCTGCGCCATCAACCGCTTCTACCACCTCAAACTGAGCTTGCAAATATTGCGCGATGACTTTTCTTGTTAACGCCTCGTCATCCACAATCAAAATGCTTGGTTTTACTGCCTCATTCATGCAATTTGCCCCCTAGCCATACACACATTTTATTTTTGACAAATTGCAAGAAATACAAGCTGAGACTAACGTCGCATCTTTGCATCCAACTCCTCAACCTTGGCGCGCGCCCACGGCGTGCGGCGCAAGAATTTCAGGCTGGATTTAATCGACGGCTCGTTGAAAAAGCATTGCAGCGGAATCTGTTTATGCAGCCCTTTCCAGCCGAAATGCTCGACCAAATCGGTCAGCATTTGCTCTAGCGTAATGCCGTGCTGCGGATTATTTTTTTGCGGTGTAGTCATACAGCCCTGCCTTGAGACCAACCATACCCACATTGGTATAGCTGGCTAGTTGTTTCTGGATAATGCCTTTTGCCCAATACACAGCCCGCAGCCTAGCCACGGCTTTGTAACGCTCGCTCGATAAAGTGGCGATGCACCGTCGGGCGCGGCACTTTGCAATCAAACCAAGCGCGCACGTCTTCTTCCACACCAATGCCATGCATGAAGTTATACAAGGCTTTATTCAGCCCCTGCCCCATTAAATCATGGTCGATCGGCGTTTTATCGATAAAGCCGACGTCATTTTTGGCAAAACTCACTGGCGGCAGCGGAATCAGCTCCACGCCGTATTCTTCCGGATTTTTGCCCACGGGCGAGTGCACGGTACAGGCAAAGCGATGGAAAAAGCCCGATTGAATACAGCCGTGCTCGAAGAGCTGGCGCACGTATTCGAGCGCATCGACGGTGTCTTGCACCGTTTGCGTTGGAAAGCCGTACATCAAATAGGCGTGGACCAAAATCCCGGCTTCGGCAAAACCATAGGTCACGCGCGCGACCTGATCGACTGATACGCCTTTTTTCATTAATTTCAGCAGGCGATCCGATGCCACTTCGAGCCCGCCCGAAATCGCGATACAGCCGCTATCGGCGAGCAATTGGCACAGCTCTGGCGTGAACGATTTTTCAAAGCGGATATTGCCCCACCACGAAATCGACACTTTGCGGCGCAGCAGCTCCTCGGCCAGCGCGCGCAGCATTTTTGGCGGCGCGGCTTCGTCGACAAAATGGAAACCCGTTTGACCTGTTTCTTCGATAATCGCCTCGATGCGATCGACCAGCATTTCAGCCGTCGTCGTTTCATAGCGAGAAATATAGTCGAGCGTAATATCGCAGAAGCTGCATTTCTTCCAATAGCAGCCGTGCGCAATCGTCAGCTTATTCCAGCGTCCATCCGACCACAGGCGGTGCATCGGGTTCAGCATATCGAGTAATGACAGGTAGCGATCAAGCGGCAGGCCATCCCATGTTGGCGTACCGACGTCGGAAAACGGCACGTCGGCTTCCATTAGGTTAATGTATTTGACCTTTCCATCTTCACGGATAAAGGTGCGCACCAAACGCTGCTGCGAGCGTTTGCCCTGCAAATGGTCGATCAGCGCCAACAGCGGGCGCTCGCCGTCGTCGAGCGTGACAAAATCAAAGTAATCAAACACGCGCGGCTCGGTCAGCTCGCGCAATTCGGTATTTGCAAAACCACCGCCCAGCGCGATTTTAATCTCGGGATATTGCCCTCGGATGCTTTGTGAAATTCGGAAAGCGGCGTATACCGCACCGGGGAATGGCACTGAAATCAGCACCAGATTCGGCTGATGCTTGGCAACAGCCGCCAAGCTTAAATCGTGCAAAGTCGCGTCGACCAGATTGTGTGGCGCGGCCAGCGCGGCGGCGAGTGGCTGAAAATTCGGCTGCGACATTGCCAGCGATTCGGCGTAGCGCACGAATTCAAAGCGCGGATCAATCGCATCACGAATTACGTCGGCCAAGTCATTCAGATACATCGTCGCCAAATGGCGGGCGCGGTCTTGCGTGCCGAGCGCACCAAACGCCCAAGCCATCGTGTCTTCGTTATCGTCGATGGTGTACGCGTCAATCGGCGCAAAGCGCGCGCCTTCGGGTAGAAAAGCACGGCTGACGATGCGATGACTCACCGTACTATCGCGCCCCTGCAAAAAGGCGATGGTCGGCGTGATCGTCGCGTCGTAATGATCGAAGTTCAGCAGAAAATGCTGCACCTGATGGCTTTGCTTGCGCGCGGGGATTTTACTCGCCGCGTCGCGAATTTCGGCCAAACCTTGACGCGAAAACAGGCGCAGAACCAGCGCGAGCGCCAAATCTTCCTGCCGCGCATCCAGCCGCCCACCCACCTCAGAGCGTAAAAAGCCGGTGATATACGCCGTCGACGGATACGGCGTATTCAATTGCGTCATGGGAGGGATTAGCGATAAAACACGAAAAGCAGTCATTGGCACTCACAAAACCCGCGTGCAAAAAGGCAACGCGGGCTTATTTTACACGCTTACAGCACAATGCCGGTTTTTACGGTGATGGGTGGAATAGGCTTGGAGATGCTCAGCGAACGAAGTGAGAGAGTGTTGAGCGCATTGTTAGTTGCTAGCTATCCAGAAGTTACTAGCTAATGCTTTATTAGCAATACTTCTTGCATGCTCATCATAGAGTTCACAATCCTTAACGTAGCAAAGAAACTCCCTACAAACATCTTTTCTTTCACCACGTATCTCAGAAAATCGTTCTTGGAAATAGTCACTTAGCTCAGGATCATTGTCTTCGGGAAGCATTGTGAACAGTATTTGCCAAGAGCTAGCGTACTCTCTGGGTTTATCAAAATCAGATGGTTTTTCGATAATGGCGGTCATATAGGCAGGTAAATAGAAATTTATTCCGGCTGCATCCAAATAAGACAAAGCCATCATGCAGTTGTGAAGATGCCCCCGCGGGACGTCCCACCATGAACCAGCATAATCTTCCCTCTCTGTGATTTCCTTGAGAGTTTTTTCATCCGTTATCCAATCGTCCATTGCCATAGCGGCATGAAGGCCACAATGTCTTGGGAAAGGAGCAGATGAGAATTGCTCCCGAATTTTATGGCACAACTCTGTGGCATTGTTCATGGTTGTAGCGCACGTGAAATCTACACTCATCACCAAGTATAGATTTAGATTGTTTGTTGATTTATTGCCTAGGCTGCCGCACAGGGCGGCAATCCAACTCAGGCCTTCTTCACAAACTCAGTTTTCAACTGCATCGCGCCGATACCGTCGATTTTGCAGTCGATGTCGTGATCGCCGTCGATCAGGCGGATGTTTTTGACTTTGGTGCCGACTTTCACCACCAAGGATGAGCCTTTGACTTTCAGGTCTTTAATCACCGTCACCGAGTCGCCGTCTTGCAGCACATTGCCGTTGGCGTCTTTCCAGACTTTGGCGGCCTCTTCGGGTGCTGCATCGGATGGATTCCATTCATGCGCGCACTCGGGGCAGATCAACATAGCGCCGTCTTCGTAGACAAAAGTTGACGCGCAAACTGGACAGGGGGGCAAAGTTGACATGCTGGGTTCCATGAAGGGAAATAAATAGCGCTCAATTATACGCTGCTCTAGCGGCAAATTTGCGGCACTTTGCCAGACAATGCCTTGCTTTTCAGTGCAAATCTGCATTTAATGCCAACAAGAACGGCATTATTATTCACCGCCGTGCACACCAGTTAGCATGACACACAGCGAGGTTGTTATGGGTATCAATCAAGCCAAGCAGGATGCCAAGGCGCTTAAACAAGCGATGCAGGAAGCGGGGCATATTGAGGATGAGCTGATTCATCAGCAACGGCGCCAAGGGCTCAATCAAGCTCTACAGCAGCGCAAACAATCAGGTCGTGAGGCTGCTGCGCAGCGTTATTTAGAAAAACAGGAGCTGGCCCAGCTTAAGCGCAAAAAATAAGCAGGGTATCTTTCTACATACTAATTAAATCGCAGCCTGTAGCTATATACACCAATCACGGCGTTAGCGACCACTCCCCAATTGCCGCTTGTAAAGTTTCGATATCCACCATTCCCCCCATCATTCGGGCACCAACCAGCATGGTTGGCGTCGCAAAAATGCGTAGCTGCTGACCTAATTGCACACTGGCTTGCAATATCGAGGGCAGTGGGGCGGTTTTCGGTAGCAAATGATAGGTATTGGTGCGGCGCGCTATGGCATCAATATGCTGCAACTCCAGCGGCAATGGCGCTTGCATTAATTGCTGATGCACATCGGGATACACCGAGCGCCGATGCCGCCAAACCTGTAGCGCATAATGTGCCGCATAGCCGCTGGTTTCCGCCATCAGCGTTTGCCACTTCATCACAAAACGGACGTCATCACCTGCGAGTTGTTGCAGTAGCGGATCAAGTTGCCGGCAATATGGACAATTAAAGTCGCTAAAGACTAGTACCGTCCGGTGCGCTAAGGCAGGGCCCAGCACAATATCCAGTGGCTGGTGAAAAATAGCGCTCGGCTGCGCCTGCGCCAAATCTTGTAGCTGCGCTAAATACAGCTGCTTACGGCGTTCAGCCTCTTGCTGCAATTGAGCCAGATCATCGGCGCGGGCCCAGAGTGGCAAGGCCGCCAGACAACTTAAAAATGCGCGTCGTTGCACCGCTCGTTCCAGTGATGAAAGCGAGTATTGTCGCGTTGCCTTGCCAGCTTGTCACAGTAAATACTGACAAGCTGCAGCTACCCCCCGATGGAATCATTCGGGTGTAATGCGGCATACAAGAAAAACAATGCAAGAACACCAGCCCCGAATAATTACCCAGAAACAAGAATTAACAAGGCCTTGATGGCAATACCCCTACTTATTTTTCCTAACCCAATCCGACCAACTGGTAAATAGGCTCGGGGTACGTGCAGCAACGGCGCTGCGATGCCATGGGTTTTCATCCCAGTAATTGTCGTGAAATAGCGCCCCAACCTGCCCGCCCGATTCGAGCAAAATCAGCACGCCTGCGGCGTAATCCCAGAGCTTTTGTGCGCCGTGTAGCATCACATCGGTGCGGCCTGCGGCCAGCCAGCACCAATCAATGGTGGAAGCACCAAAGTTGCGATGGCTGTGATACGGGTTCACTGTCACGACGCGGGTTGCCAAATGGCCAGAGAGCCACTTGGTTTCGATTGAGGCCATTGCGTGTTTAAGCTGCTTATCATCTTTGAGTAGTGGCAATGTTTCGCTATTGAGCCATGCGCCACAACCCGCCTCGGCGGCAAAGCATTCATCGAGCACCGGCAGATACACCACGCCGAGCACCGGGCGATGATTACGGTACAGCGCAATCGAAACGGCAAAATACGGCAGGCCATGCGCAAAATTGCTGGTGCCATCAATCGGGTCAACAATCCACAGCCCATCAGGGTGATCATGCCATAGTGCTTCTTGCTCAGCCTGACTCATCTCCTCGCCCAACACTGGGCAATCAACCAACTGGGGAAGCAGACGTTGCAAGGCAGTTTGTGCCGCTAAATCCGCTTCCGTAAACAGGCTGCCGTCGTGTTTAAGCTCAGCCACTACTTTTTGATAGCGTGGCATCACCTCGCTCGCAGCGACTTCGCGGGCAATATTGATCAGGGCTTGCAATGACGGGCTAGGCACTTTCTTCACGGATAATCTCTTTGTATCGACCCAGCCTGGCTACGCCGATGAATGACAAGGCTTTGATATTCAATAGTTTAATGCTGTTGCGGCATTGCACCAATAAGTGAATGCCGCGATAGTGATTAACGCCAAACACACTGGACAAAGCCAGTATTGATCGGCATTGCTTAGATTGTATGCCAAAAAAAACCCGCGCTGATAAATCAACGCGGGCTTTGGCTTTCTAGCTACGCAGTGGGCTCTAGTCTGCGAGCGAGGCTCGCAGTAACTAGAAGCGTTGCGGCTAGATTAGTATGGCCATTTCCAATCTTTAACTTCTGGCATGTCATCGCCGTATTTAGCGATGTACTGCGCGTGTTCAACCAGTTTGTCAGTCAGTTTCTGACGAACATGTGCACCGATTTTTTGCAGTTTAGGTACACGATCGATCACGTCGATTGCCAAGTTGAAGCGGTCAAGCTGGTTAACCACAACCATGTCGAACGGAGTCGAAGTAGAACCTTCTTCGATGTAACCACGAGCATGGATGTTAGCGTGGCCGTTACGACGGTAAGTCAGACGGTGGATCAACCATGGGTAGCCGTGGAAGGCAAACATCACAGGTTTGTCAGTTGTGAAGATCGCGTCGAATTCGCGGTCTGACAAGCCGTGTGGGTGCTCTTCTTCAGGTTGCAGAGTCATCAAATCGCAAACGTTAACGAAGCGGATTTTCAGATCTGGGAAGTGTTGACGCAGCATATCAGTTGCAGCCAAAGCTTCCATTGTTGGGATTTCACCCGCACACGCCATGACTACATCTGGCTCGCCGTCTTGATCGTTTGATGCCCAATCCCAGATACCCAGACCTTTAGTTGCGTGTTTGATCGCTTGGTCCATAGTCAGGTATTGCAGCGCTGGCTGTTTACCGGCTACTACCACGTTCACATAGTGACGTGAACGCAATACGTGGTCAGTTACAGACAACAAGGTGTTCGCATCAGCTGGCAAGTAAACACGGATCACTTCAGCTTTTTTGTTCACCACGTGATCGATAAAGCCTGGATCTTGGTGAGAGAAGCCGTTGTGGTCTTGACGCCATACGTGTGAAGTCAACAAGTAGTTCAACGATGGAATCGGTTTGCGCCAGTTGATGTGACGAGTTGTTTTCAGCCATTTAGCGTGCTGGTTAAACATTGAATCGATCACGTGGATGAACGCTTCGTAGCAGCTAAAGAAACCGTGACGACCAGTCAAGTTGTACGCTTCGAGCCAACCTTGGCAAGTATGCTCAGACAAGATTTCCATTACGCGGCCATCTTGTTGCAGGTTGTCATTCTTGTTCACGCCATCCACTTCGAAGTGGTTAGCCAACCAAGTTTTACCAGAGTACTCAATCGTAGCATTCCAACGGTTAGATGCAGTTTCATCTGGGCCGAAGATACGGAAGTTTTTCTCTGCTTCGTTTTCTTTCATGACATCGGCAAGGAAATTACCCATTACGCGAGTCATTTCAGCGTTTTCAGTACCTGGTTTTGCAAATTTAACTTCGTAGTTACGGAAGTCTGGCATTTTCAGGTCTTTCGACACTTGGCCGTGTACAACTGGGTTAGAGCCGATACGTTTTTGGCCTTTTGGTGCCAATGACACGATGTCTTCTTTTACAGAACCATCAGCATTGAACAATGTGTCTACATTGTATGAACGCATCCAGTTTTCCAAGTTGATCACATTCTCGCCATCGATATCAGAGAATGGCACTTGGTGGCTGCGCCAGTAGTCTTCTACTTTTTTGCCTTTGATTTCTTTCGGGCCAGTCCAGCCTTTTGGCGTGCGCATTACAATCATTGGCCAACGTGGGCGAGTGATTGGTTTGCCAGCGTCTTTTTCAGCAATCGCAGCAGCGCGGATTGCAGCGAATTTGTCCATACACAAGTCCATTGCCGCAGCCATGTCTTGGTGGATTTTTTCGAATGTTTCTGGCTTGTCATTGAATGTTTCGTTGGTCAATTCAACGAAGATTGGCTCGTAGCCGTAACCAGTGAACAAGGCAGTTACTTCATCTTTGTTCATCCGTGCCAACAAGGTTGGGTTGGCAATTTTGTAGCCGTTCAGGTGCAAGATTGGCAATACAAAACCGTCATTGATCGGGTGGATGTATTTAGTTGAGTGCCAAGAAGCAGCCAATGGGCCAGTTTCAGCTTCACCGTCACCGACTACAGCGATAACAACTTGGTCTGGATTGTCCAAAGCCGCGCCGTAAGCGTGTGATACTGAGTAACCCAACTCGCCACCTTCGTGCATAGAACCTGGAGTTTCAGGCGCTACGTGCGATGGGATGCCGCGTGGGAAAGAGAATTGTTTGAACAGGCGTTGCATACCTGCTTCAGTACGGTCGATGCTTGGGAAGAATTCTTCATAAGAACCTTCAATCCAAGTATTCGCAACGAAACCAGGACCACCATGGCCAGGGCCAGTGATGTAGATCATGTTCACTTCACGCTCAGTGATGATGCGGTTTGCGTGAGCGAAGATGAAGTTCAAACCAGGTGTAGTACCCCAGTGGCCCAACAAACGTGGCTTGATGTGCTCGCGTTTCAGCGGCAGTTTCAGCATTGGGTTGTCGAGCAAGTAAATTTGACCAACAGACAAATAGTTTGCCGCTTGGAAGTAGCGGTGCATTCTATCTAATACGCTTGGAGATAACGGTTGAGCCACGGTAACACCTCTTATTTGGGTTGTGTTTAGTGATTGCTAGGTAAAAGGCTTTATTCCCTTCACCCGATGAAGCCAGTATACGGAGTGCTGGCAGGCCGCTACTGATACAAATCAAATCCTACGTTGGCTTTTACTCTACTGATGCCAAATTGCTTGATACAGCGCAAAAAGTTGACCCATTCCTGTAATTTTATTACTTGGCTAGTGGCATTTTTCTTTGTTTGCAACAACAAATTGGCCACATGCTCAGCATAAAAATCACCAGCTTGGCGCGCCGGGCAATACAAACGATGGTAAGAACCAACCTTATGCTCGCGTCATAGCATACATCGCCTTGCACGATTTTCAAGCTAATCTTTACACGTTGCAGCATAATTACTGTCAACAAATATGCGTCAATATTGCGCAATTTAATAGGTTAATAATGCCGCCCAGAAAAAAACCCACCGCAAAGGTGGGTTTTCTTAATGCAGTGACAGACTTGAACCTCAATAATGGAAAAACACCAGCGTCATCACAATACACACAGGCAATAGGCAAGCCAGCGACCAGGCCATATAGCCAAAGAAACTTGGCATTTTGACTCCACGGTCTTCTGCAACCGCCTTAACCATGAAGTTGGGCGCGTTACCAATGTAACTCATCGCCCCCATAAATACGGCACCAGATGAAATGGCCAATAATGTGGATGCCATTGGCCCCATCATATGCGCCGCATCACCATGCGCCAGATTAAAGAACACCAGATAAGTCGGTGCATTATCAAGAAAGGCCGATAAAGTACCCGTCAACCAGAAGTACATCGCATCATGCGGTGTACCATCTGCGTAGCTCACCAATTTCACCAGCCCTGCCATTGCCCCCGAAGTGCCCGCTTGCAAAATTGCAATTGCTGGCGCCATCGCAATAAAGATACCTGCAAATAGCTTGGCAACTTCAAGGATAGGCCCCCAGTTAAAATCATTGCCCGCACGCACTTGAGCTGGCGTTATTTTGAGAGAAATTGCACCGATCACTAACAACAGCACATCACGAACGATATCTTGCAAGCCAAGGTGTGAGCCCATCACTTCCCACTCGATACCGGGCTTCCAAACACCCGACATCACCACCAAACCAACAATAGCGGCCAATAAAACGAAATTGCGTTTACCATAAATCTTCAAAGCGCTATCTGGGGTTTTATCACGGGGCAACACCCCCTCTTTCTTGAAGTAGTAACTATCAATCGCGTAGAACATTGCCAATAGCAAGACACTCATCAGCAGCACGGGGCCAGCCATGTGCTCAACCGTCCACAGAAAATCCACCCCTTTCAGAAAGCCGAGAAATAAAGGCGGATCACCCAGCGGGGTCAAACCGCCGCCAACGTTAGCGACCAAGAAAATAAAAAACACCACCACATGCACATTGTGCAAGCGATTGTCGTTCGCTTTCAAAATTGGACGAATCAACAACATCGCCGCACCCGTGGTGCCCATAATCGAGGCAAGCACCGTGCCCAGCGCCAAAATACCGGTATTGAGCTTGGGTGAACCATGCAGATTACCCCATACCAAGATGCCACCTGAAACGGTATAGAGCGCAAACAAGATCAGGATAAACGGGATATATTCTTCCAGCATCGCATGCACAATCACTTCCGCTGTTGGCACTACTCCTGCATGCAGCGCGAACGGCACCACGAACAATGCTCCCCAAAATGCGGCAACCTTTCCAAAATTATCATGCCAAAAATGAGGCGCAAAAATCGGAAACAGGGCGATCGACAGCAATAAACCCGCAAACGGAATAATCCAATTAAGCGACATCGTGCTGCCATCCAAACCCGCTGCCATGGCCATGCCCGGCAGCAAGGTTGATAAGGCTAATACTCGTTTTAACATAAGCTGAACTTTATCCAATCAATACTTGGTGGATGTATACACACCAAACGCAATCAAATTATGCCTCACAGGGAGATACCCAATTAAGGCTGAATAAACTCGATTTTATAACCATCGGGATCTTCCACAAACGCAATCACCGTCGTGCCATGCTTCATCGGGCCGGGCTCACGCACCACCTTACCACCCTTGGCACGCACCGCATCGCAAGTGGCAAAAATATCGTCGGTTTCCAATGCAATATGCCCGTAACCAGTACCCAATTCGTAATGCGGGGTATCCCAATTGTGCGTCAACTCCAGCACAGCCTGCTCCGACTCGGCCCCATACCCAACAAAAGCCAAGGTAAAACGCCCCTCGGGAAAGTCCTTGCGGCGCAAGAGCTGCATGCCTAAGACTTCGGTGTAAAACGCGATCGAACGCTCCAAATCGCCCACGCGTAACATCGTATGCAAAATACGCATCGTTCTTCCTTTTTCTTAATGGTGACGGTAGTTTACCGTGTGCCGGGCGCTTAGTCGCGCGGCATATTGCCAAAGCAAATCAAAAAAACTTCAAATTAGGCGTTGACAGGGCGTCAAATAACCTTATAATGCGCATCTCTGTATGTGACGACGCGGGTCGGTAGCTCAGTCGGTAGAGCAGCGGACTTTTAATCCGTTGGTCGAGGGTTCGAATCCCTCCCGACCCACCATCGCCAAATACAAGACCTCTGGGTCGGTAGCTCAGTCGGTAGAGCAGCGGACTTTTAATCCGTTGGTCGAGGGTTCGAATCCCTCCCGACCCACACGATTTAATGAAAAAGCCTCAACTTCGGTTGAGGCTTTTTTGTATGCATCGAATAAATCAAGCCGCCCGATTATGCCAATAACCTGCGTGCCAGGCTATTGGCAATGCGCGCAGCATGACGGCGCTTTAGCGCTGCGAATCAATATCCGCCAACGACTCTTCACCTTTACTTGTAATAAAATGCCCCAGCTCGCCATCACGAATTTCTACGTGACCTTTGCGCAGCAAGAAGGCTAGTGCTTCGCCATTGACTTTAATCGTTGGGTCCGCTTTCAACAGCCGCAGACTTTCAATGCATAAGGTCATAAAAATCGTTTGCTTGCCCAAATCGGTAATTTGCAAAATACCGGTTTTACGCTCGTATGCTGCGAGCTTTTGGCTCGTTAACGCTTTTACATTTTTGAAAATTTTGTGGCTCAGTCGCGTACTTTTCAGCCCGCGCGCAACTTCTTTTAGTGCATCCATTTCATCTTTGGATAATTTCGTACTCATGCAGCATTCCTATCAGGATTGATTTTGTTCGCTATGGTACGCGCCCGCAGAGCAATGGGGAAATGCTACGGCACGAATGGTGGACATAATTGGCTTGTCTTGTATCAAGATGCACATTATTAGTAATAATTCTCAATTGCATTTATCGATTGATGGCGCTAAATTTAAACGCACCACTCTCACGCCACTCGGAGCAATCACATGACGCAATCTCCACTATGGGCTGGAGCGCTTAGCTTAGTCCTGATTCACGCCGAAACAGGCTGCCAGCACGCAGCTCAACAAGCCGCCAAACTGCTCGAGCATCTGGCTGCCGACGATGCAATGGAAGCGACCACTCGGGCGCTATGTGAAAGAGCCAGCGAGCGTTTGCGCAACAGCTCCACACGTACAAATACAACCCAACCCAATCATTGATTTACTAAGGTATATGCATGAAGCAATTGCTTGAAAAAGGCTTTAACGATATACCCTGCAAAATAGAGTAACATTCTCTCACCTCCCTGCATGCTGATGCCCAGCCTTTAGCAGATCAAGCCAACTCGAAGCACAGGCCGAACGATTGCCAAGTGCCGCATCTTGCTGCCGATAGGCATCCCAGATTTTTTCGTGAAAGAAATATGCAACAGTATTAACCATGGGCTCAACAAGCGCTAAGGCGCTGGCCACCCCGAAACTGCCGGTCAGCAAATAGGCAACCGAAAACGCCACAGAGAAGTGAACCAATGCAAATGTGATCGTTTTAGCCATGATCTGCTCCTTAAATAATTGTATTCAGCGATAGCTAGATAATAATCATTCTCAAAAACAAAATAAAATTGATTATAGATAGCAACCCAATAGGGAGTATCTATCACAAAACCAGTTGCCCAATAAAAAACCAGAGCCTACGGCTCTGGTTTTTTAAAGCTCAATGCTCGTGTAATAACTTGCTTACATGGCTGCGCGATAGATTGCGCATACTTCCTCTAGCGTAGGCTGCTTCGGGTTGGTCAAACCGCAAGCGTCTTTCAAAGCATTGGCAGCCAACGTTGGGATATCCTCTTCCTTCGCGCCCAATTGCGCTACGCCACTTGGAATACCCACATCCGCCGACAAGGTACGAATCGCATCCAGACACACATCCGCAGCCGCGCTATCGCTCAAACCTGCGGTGCTTTCACCCATGGCGCGCGCGATATCGCCCAAACGTTTGGCGGCCACTTGCTTATTGTAGGCCTGCACATGCGGCAACAGGATCGCATTGCACACGCCGTGTGGCAAATCGTAGAAGCCGCCCAGTTGGTGTGCCATCGCGTGCACATAGCCGAGCGAAGCATTGTTAAACGCCATTCCCGCCAAGAATTGTGCATACGCCATTTGCTCACGCGCCACGATGTCGTCGCCATTTTTCACCGCTTGGCGGAGCGATTGGCTGATGATTTCAACGGCTTTCAATGCACACGCATCAGTAATCGGCGTAGCGGCAGTGGAAACATAGGCTTCTACGGCATGCGTGAGTGCGTCCATACCGGTTGCTGCGGTCAAACCAGCAGGTTTGAGCAGCATCAGCTCAGGATCATTCACTGACAGAATCGGCGTAGTGTGTTTATCCACGATGGCCATTTTTACATGGCGAGATTCGTCGGTGATAATGCAAAAGCGCGTCATTTCGCTGGCTGTACCGGCAGTGGTATTGATTGCGATCAGCGGCAACTGCGGTTTAGCCGATTTATCTAAGCCTTCGTAATCTTTGATTTCGCCGCCATTCACCGCCACCAGAGCAATACCTTTGGCGCAATCGTGTGGCGAGCCGCCACCGAGCGAAATCACACAGTCACAGCCATTGGCTTTGAGCAGCGCCAAGCCCGCAGCCACATTACCGGTGGTTGGATTAGGCTGAACCGCATCAAACACCACGGTGGCAATGCCTTGCGCATTTAATAAATCAGTCACGCGCTGCACGACACCAATTTTTACCAAGGGCGCATCGGTAACGATTAAGGCTTTTTGATAGCCATAACCTTGCATCGTTTTGGCTGCATCAGCCAAACATCCGGCCCCCATCAAATTCACACTAGGAATAAAAAAAGCTGTTGTTGTCATGATTTGCTCCCAAAAAAGGTGCATTCAGCCTACCCCCAGTCAAACTGTAAGAATTTGCGCGCGCGCAAAGTTTTGCCCGCTCTAGGGATACGCCTTATGCGCAGCATTAGCGCGCTGTCGCTAAGCGGCAACACGCCCGCTTTACCACTACGCAGCACGCTACGAAACGCATAAGCTCAGCCTATTTGCGGAAATTTTAAGCGATGAATTGCAGCGGCTGTGGCGCCCCATTGGCGGTCGATGCTCTGGTCTGTGGGTTTTGCGGCTTACACAATGCAGTCGATCTGCTGGCAATCCGCGATTTCAAACTACTGGCAGAGCGTAGCGAATTGGCCTGCCCCAATCAGTGCGGGCCATTACGATTGCTCGCTTTGGGCGCAAAACTAAAAGTGACCGTAGGGCATTGTCCAAGTTGCAATGGCCTGCATTTTGCCCCTGGCGCACTGCAAATCGCTCTTGACCAAGTCGCCGCACAAGTACGTGAAATCAACCATGCGCGGCTAGAGCAAATTCTCGCGCAGCGCGTCAAACCAGAAGCGGTACGCTACAAACCCTGCCCCACCTGTCATACGATGATGAATCGGCAGGCCTTTAGCCAATATATTCGGGTGATTGTTGACGAGTGCAAACTTCATGGCGTTTGGCTCGATAGCGGGGAATTTACTATTTTGGCGGAATGGATGGAAGCTGGTGGCCAGCATCACATTGAAGCAGAGGAAGCCCGCCGTGTACGCATCGACCAAGCCAATGGCAATGTTGCCCCTGTTCGCCCCCGCAATGAAGGTGACACCGCTCTATATGCGGATTCTTCAGATGGCGCAAACCCGGAGATGGCCGAGCACATCCTCCGTCAGCATCGGCGTGAAAAACCAGGCACAGGCCACTTGCCCCCTTGGGCCGTGGGCGCTGTGTTGAGCACCCTACTCTGGTTTATTCTGGGCTGGAGCTGGCCGGTAGCTTTGCTGCTGGTCGGCACGGCAGCCGGCTGGATCTGGCGAGACCGGCGATAGCATTACATCAACCGCCGTTCAGCTTGAATAATGGATAGGTAAACGAGTGTCTGGCTGAGGTTAAATTCAAGCTCAGCCTCATGCACAGCTTGTGCTAATGACTGCCCTGCGCTCATTTTTTTATTCACAAACGTCAAGATTGCTTCATTCATACTGACCTCTTCATGCGTGGCATCGATGTGATGATTTTGCATGATGGATAAATAAGCCAGCAGTGAAATATCCCCACTCTAAGCCCGCATTATTACCAAAACCAGTCAGAGGCGTAGCCGCACTAACAACTAACCTGTGCTGATTGAGCACAAACATTTAAGTACCAGCCAATACATGCTCCATGTATTCAATCAAAGAGCTTATTAATCAATGCTTGCGATTAAATACCCATACACCAGCCTGTAACTCAGGCGGCAAGATCAAGCGACTCAATTCGGGCAGCTCTTGCCAGTTGAAATGCGTTTGGGCTTCATAATCATGCCAATTACCCGTTAGAAAACGCGAACGGCTGCCAATCACGATATAGCTCTCGACACCACGCTGCCGGAAAATTTGTCGCTCAAAGTGATTATTGGTCGGCGGCCAACTACAAATTACCACCTGCGGGTGAAAGCGCTGAATCGCGGCAATGGCATCACATCGCTGTACCTCGGCGGGGTAAGCCACGACTTTTTCCCAGCTATAGTCGTCAGTGGGCGTGATATCCACGCCTTGCTGCGCCAAGAAGCGACTTAAAGTGCCATCGCCAGCCCCAACCTCAACTACTCTGCGCTGACCGATCAAGGCCGCCAAACCCACAATCAACTCGCGGCTGTAAAAACACCAAATTCCTCGCTTTTCCACCAAGGGCATCAACAGCTGCTTTTGCCATAGCAAAGGCCAGATCAGCCTAAAAGCTCGCATCGAAACCGGTTTGCGTACTAGATCACGTTCAAAGAGGAGTTTTTGTGCCAGCAAGCCATTGATTAAATTAAATCGCACCTTGCCGGATTTCACGCCAGTGGCGGTGGAAAAAGCATATTGGCGCAAGGCCAGCTCGGTCATGCGCTTGCGCAACTGCTCGGTCACAAATAGTTCAAATGCTCGTCCACTACGCTCGCCGCTTAAAAAACGCGCATCAGGCGCCATCCGCACACTGGCCTGTGTAACCAGTTGCTTTAGCTCAGCCGGATCACGTCGCGCATAGACATCCGCCAATTCGCCACGTACCTGCTGCCATAATGCGGGTTGCGCTTCTGCCAGTTCAGTCAGACTAGGCTGCTGCTGTAGCCAGTCCCAAATTTGGGAGGGGGTTAACGTCGGCATATCTCAGGCACAAAAAGCAAAGGCTTTATCATAATCAAATCTTCCCTGCCGAACATGCCAAAGCGCTGCAAACAACAAAAAAGCCCCATCCGGGGCTAAGCAAACACACAACCGCTACCGCGCCACAGCTTACATAAGGAACATTCCCGCTCGCTCTGGCTGCCAACTTACGGCCTTAATGCGCACCCGCAATTGCGCCCCGCCCGGCGCGGGCCAAGTAATTTCCTGCCCGACCGACAAACCTAAAATAGCCGAACCAATCGGCGCCAAAATAGACACCTGCTCAGCGCGGCCATCCACTTCGTCCGGGTAGCACAGCGTCAGCTCAAAATCACGCCCCGCCGGCAAGATCTCAAACAGTACCCGTGAACGCATCGTGACCACATCAGCAGGCATTGCCTCAGGCGCTAGCACCGTAGCACGGGCCAGCTCATTTTCCAGCGCGGCAAGATTAACAACGTGATGCGCACTCTGACGCGCCAACAGTTTTTCCAAGCGCGCGGCATCGAGTGTTGAAATTGTAATTGGCGGTAAAGCTTCCATTGTGTCCTCCCTCAAGCTAGGTAAATACTGGGCTACGTCAATAAAACTTGGGTATATTCATCAAGCCCAGTCGAATACTATTTGACTGAGCAATACCCCCAAAGTTGCATGTCAATATTAGCCCTTGCCAAGCCACAGACAGCCAATACTGTTGCAACTTCGCCACCGTTCGGCGCGCAATCTGCAGATCACGCTTGACGTAGGCAGCGCAATCGGCTTTAATAGCAACCCTTGTGACTGAGCAATCAAGTCACTGGCCAATTAGCTCAGTTGGTAGAGCAGCGGATTGAAAATCCGCGTGTCCGTGGTTCGATTCCGCGATTGGCCACCAGAATATAAAAAAGCCACCTTCGGGTGGCTTTTTGCATTTCGGCGTAAGAATCACATTCCTTGCGGTGCAGAAGCTAAGCGGATTTTGCTGCGCCGGATCATTTCTTTTTGCATCGCGGTAAATTGCTGCACGACTTGCTCTTGCAGATAACTTTTGCCTAAGCCCGCCAAAAAAGCTGATTTCGGCTGCCAATCGGCCTGATACGACATCAAAGTCTCTTTTTCCTGACCCTGTAGCAGCATCTTGCTACTAAACGGCCCTTGACTGGCATTGAGCGAACGGGCAATGATTTCGTCCATCTGGTGCACTTCAATCTCACGCTCAGAGTCGAGTGCCAGCGTAAACAAACCCAGCGATAAAGCCCCTTGCTGGCGGACCATTAAACGTTGCGCCACACGCGAAATCACTTTACTCGAACTCATATTGGGCATGAATTCGGCCATATGATCAAAATCGGTGAGGACACTAAAGGCCTGCGCTTGGGAAACCGGCGCTGAAAATTGTGCTGAGAGTAAAACATGACCGTCACGCTCAGTGGCCTGCACGCTAATCGGGGGGAAGTTTGGCAATTCCTGCGCCCAGATCGGGCCTAGCAGCAAACAGCCTATCAACGCGAGTAGTCGCATCACTCACCCCTCTCATGACAATAGAGTGACTTTAGCTCAAGAACGACGCAGCCCCAAGTACTTTAAAATAGTATTTGGGGCTAAAGTGCAGGCTTAATTACGCGAGAATTTTTGTGCAAGCTGATTGAGTTTTTCTGCGCGCTGGCGTTCAGCTTCGGCAGCTGCTTCAGCGGCTTGCTGGGCTTTACGCTCATTAGCGGCTTTCTTGAAGTGCTCGTGCAAGCTGGTCGCCGCAAAGGTGCGCTGCTCTTCGGTCACTGCGTCGGCTTTACTGCCGTCCAGATTGACGCGTTCGGTGGCGTTTTGCATTACTTTCAAATAACGCACTGAGCGCGTATGCATTGCCAACGCGCTGCGCAAAATGCGACGGTTTACTTCCGGTAATTGGGCAATGACCTGTTTATCAATCCCGATGGCGAGAGGCAGACAGTCACGAAATACCGCAAATTGCTTTTGCAAATCCTTCAACATGCCAAAAGTGGTAGGTGTGGAAGTCGGTTTTTTTTCAGGGGTGTTCATCGATCAAGCTCGTCAAAGAGGGTTTTGCTAGCGCGCATTTTATCAGATTCATCACCGTAACCAACTGAATGTGATTGACGGTGTTCAAATCGATGCGTGATTGGCACTGATTTCGCGCATCTTAGCACTCAAAGCCCAGCTTGCGATGCTTAGCTAGACTTAAACGCCCAGCTACTAGTTCGCGTGGCTTAAAACAAACGCTTACGACGACGCGTTACCAGACCAACCATACCAACGCCAATCAAACCAAACAATTCGGGTTTTACCGCAATGGATGCTGCTCGCGCCGGGCTCACTGTCGCCGCAGCAAGAACAGGAAGATTAGGCTGATCACTGCTCATTTTTTGGAAGTTGTGGCGCACTAATAAATGATCTGGCACATGAATTACTTCTGCCTGTGCCACGCCGGCTAGCAAGACAGATGAAGCCCAAAATACTGATAATTTCATGATTTCAACCTGACCATTTGTGAAACAATACAACGTAATATATCAGGCATTTGAGTCAAAACCATTACAAATTGTACAAGCTAAGCTCAGACTGTGAATGTAGCCATAGCTCTACAGACTACATTTTTACTGGGTTTCTAGCTCGTTACCCCCCTCTACCCCTGCCACTAGCAATTCGCAAAGGAAGAGGGGACGCTTGTAAGCTTAGTGACGTTTACGACGCAGCACCAAAGCAACCAAACCTAGGCCTAGTAAGGCATAAGTTTCCGGCTCAGGTACTGGGGCGACTTGCACATTACCTGCTGCCTGAAACCGCAAAGGGGTATTGGCCGCGGAGTCAATCTGGAAAATACTTCCTGACGCATTCCCCAGTACGGTATCGTAATTTTTATCTAATAATTGGGCTGAAAAACTAGTGCCATCTGCACTAGGCTGGCCAGCCCAGTCACCGCTAAAATCAACCACGAAACTCAATTTTTTGCCAAAAATCACTGATTGGGCCAGATAGCTGCTGGCACTATTATTTTGGTTGCTCAGTGTCAGTTGGGATGTGAGCCCACCCGCCACCGCACCATCTTGCTGATCAACCGCACCAAGCACTTGCCAGCCGCGCAATTGGCTAATGGTTGCTGCAATATTGGGCGAGCCGAGCAAACTGCCTAAACTGAAATACACAAAACCACTGTGCTGCTCCACACTTTGGGTATCCACTTCCACCCGATATGCCGTTGCGTGTGCCATGGCTGTGGCACAGAGCAGCGCCAATGCTAGCGTTGTTTTTTTCCAGAACTTCATTATCTTGGTCCTTCCGAATTAGTAATTGATTTGGGCTTGCAAAATGCTTGCGCTGTAGCTCAGCGCCACTTTGGCGGGATTATTAATTTGTAATGGCAACGCCACTTTACTGGCCGCTGCTGGGTTATTGAGCAGCAGATAAGGCACGCCATTGAGGTAGCCTTGGGCATTAAGCAAAGTCACACCTGCTGGCAAGCCATTGATCAAGACCAGTAATTGGCCATTAATCGCGGTATTAGCCGTCAAGGACAACGTACCGGTGTAGGCTTTACTTTGCAGGTTGTAAGTCAAACCCGTTTTTTGCTGCGCAAAATTGCGGCTTAAATCGACATAGCTAGCGGGCAAATTAAAGCGTGCAACTTCTGGCTCATGATCGCTGGCTTGATCCGCAAACTCCGAATTAACATGCACCACGTCGTAATCAGCCACGCGACTCAGTGGCTCACTAGCCAGAATATGATCGAGTACTTGGCTATTCCCTTCATAAACATAGGTATAACGTTCGTTTTCTGGCAGTGTTTCCACCAGATCGATCAGCCCGGCTGCTTTGAGCTTGGCAAGTGGTTTTGAGAATTGGTAGTCGTTCAAATCACCCAGCACTGCAATTTTGGCATTTGGGTTCAGGCTACGGATTTGGCCAACAAAATCAGCAACCACCTCCGCTTGCTGATTGCGCTGACCTTCGGAGTTGAGCTGTGGCGGCTGAAAGTGACCACGTAGCGGTTGATCACCACCTTTTGAATTAAAGTGGTTCGCAATCACAAATAATTTATGCCCGTTAAACATAAACTCTGCCGCTAAGGGCTTGCGACTGCTGGCAAATGCAGCATTTGTCGGGTCAATCCGACCAGGGCTTGCACTTAAACATGCCAACTCTGCGCAAGCTTGTACCGTGGTGCTACTCAAAGCCGACCCACCTGCTCGATCAATAAATTGCACGCGGGCTGGGTTGTACAAAAATACCTGGCGGATATTGCCGCCCGGCTCGCCACCATCTTGTTTCGCGGCAGGATCGATCTGGCGATAGTCATAGGCAGGGCCACCCGCAGTACGAATGGCGCCAATTAACTGATTCATAGTTACCGCAGGGCTAACCACTGCATCCTCTGTAGCGCCATTGCTATCCTGAATCTCCATCAGGCCAACAATGTCTGGCGCCTGCAGATTAGTGACAATTTGCTTAGCAAGCCGTGCGAACTTTGGCGCACCATCACTCGGATCCAGATTTTCCACATTAAATGAGCCGAGCGATAACTCATCGTTGCGGGCGGGCCGAGTCGTTTCTGGTTGCAAGCCTGCCTGTACCAACGGGCTTAATTCAGTCGCCAACAATTGGAAATTGGCAAAGTTGTAATCCACTACGCCAATTGCAGTCTGAAATGAATCCCCCACGTTAGCCACAGGGACCTGAACTGCACCATTCGCTAAGATCAAGCGTTGCGGGTTGCTATTATCGGCACTAATGACGACCCCACCGCGTGGGCTGGGCAATTGCGCGCCAGCCCGATAATTTGCCACCACAGGGGTTTCGTTGGTTTTGTAACGGGTCGGGCCAACGACTTGCGCACCATTAAGCTGCACGCGCATGGCTTCAAGGCTTTCGAAATAATCGAGGCCATTAGTTAAATCCAAGCTATTGGCCGCCTCAACATCGGTGCCCAGCCCTTGCCAGATGGTTTGCGTTGGCACTTTACTGTCGAGCACGATGGCGGGCGGTAGCGCATTACCACTACTTAATTTGTTGATTTGGCCGGCACCATTGGCGACCAGTTGCGTCGTCGTCAAGTTATTGCTACCGCCCGTACCGCCAGGGCGGAACTCTTTTACTATGCCACTCACTTCCACCGCATCGCCGACTTGCAGCGTCGGTTTTGCACCTAGGTATACAAAAATACCTTCCGAAGTAAGGGGGTTATTGTCCGGCTGCGGGTCTTGCATAAAGAAACCGGTACTTGATAGCAAGGTCACGATGCCGGGTACATTTGCGACTGTTTTACCTTCGTAGCTAGAGCGGTGTTTGCTGCCTTGAATGTCATGAATACGAACCACTGTCGGGCTTGGGTTGCCCCCAGTATTACCGTCTGGCGGTAAAGGCCCTACCGCCGAACATAGCGCGATTGGGCTACTTGAATTGCGGGGGGTGGGCGCGGCAGGTGTAAAATCATCGCCGTTTTGATTGCTATCACTGCAACCTGCATTATTGCGCACGATCGCTGTGGTGTTTGATGGTGCAGCAGTAGGTGCTTTACCTTCAAATTGGCTGGCTGTGGCACCAAAACCTACGAAGTCTTCGACCCCAGCCGCGCTTACACAGCTAGTGCCGCAGTTCAGGATGCTAGTACTACTTACCAGCGCCACTTTGCCCACAGTGGCCCCTAATAGCAAGGAACCTTGCACATCTGGACTAGGTAAGCTCTGTGTGCCACCCAGACCTGCAGCTTGCTGTACCAACAGGTATTGCCCGGGTTTTACATCACCGCTTAGATTGGTTTTTTGCCAACTGGTGCCTGTGGCAGACGCATATTGCACACTCCAGCCATTGACCGAAATCGCGGCATCACCTGCATTGAATAACTCAATAAAATCATTTTTATAGGTCGCACCAGTATTACCACCACCACCGTACACTTGGCTAATTACTAACTTGCCCGCGGCTTGGCTAAGCGGATGCCACGCCATCAGGCAGGCGAGCGCAATAGAGCTCAATTTTCCTAGAGGTTTCATTTAATCATCCCTGTATGTTGTTATTGACTCAGTCGATGCTGAGCCGAGCACCTTACAAGGCTGTCATTAAAATCGCAGGTCAGAATAATGACAGTTCAGTGGCGAAGTAATGACTAATAAAAAAACCCGCCGTAGCGGGTTTAGCAATGCTTATTATTAAGTCGTCGCCCTTAAGCAGGCAACGCATGACCAAAAGCGGCCTGATACTGCGCGTTTAACTCGGCCAGGTTGAATTTGTGATTCTGCCCACCGCGGTGCGCAATTTTAATGCTACCGAGCAGGGACGCTAAACGACCCGTCGTTGGCCAATCCCAGCCTTGCATCAAGCCATGCAACAAACCTGCGCGGAACGCATCGCCGCAACCAGTAGGATCGAGCACTGCGGTTGCTGGCACCGCTGGAATTTCATAGCAGCTACCCTCAGCATAAATGGTGGCACCTTCAGCACCCAAGGTCACCACCAATGCTTTTACTCGTGTAGCCAACTGCTCAAGAGTTAGGCCTGTGGCTTTGCACAGCATTTCTGCTTCGTAATCATTGAGGGTCAAGTAGCTTGCCAGATCGATAATTTCGAGCAACTCTTCGCCGCTAAACATCGGCATACCTTGACCCGGATCGAAAATAAACGGGATTCCCGCCTGAGCCAGTTGGCGGCTATGATCTTGCATCCCTTGCTTGCCATCGGGTGACACAATCGCGATTGAGAGCGCCTCTTTCACATCCAGCACACTATTTACATGGGACACCCCCATTGCACCGGGGTGGAACGCAGTAATCTGGTTATCATCCAGATCAGTAGTAATAAAGCATTGCCCGGTAAAGCCTTCTTGCTCGGTAAT
Organism: Chitinibacter fontanus; assembly: GCF_013423785.1. NCBI lineage: Bacteria > Pseudomonadati > Pseudomonadota > Betaproteobacteria > Neisseriales > Chitinibacteraceae > Chitinibacter > Chitinibacter fontanus. The sequence continues at coordinate 1,938,067 of NZ_CP058952.1, read as the reverse complement.
GTAATCCTGCCGGATTTGCATTTGCTCCAACCAAGTAGCGTAAACACCAAAATCCTTACCAACCGTAGCCATAATCAATGGCTCAGAGCCGAGCATTTTTAAGGTGTAGGCAATATTCCCGGCACAGCCACCTAATTCGCGGCGCATTTCTGGCACTAGAAATGACACAGACAGAATATGGATTTGCTCCGGCAGGATGTGTTTTTTGAAGTGATCAGGAAACACCATGATGGTGTCATAAGCCATTGAGCCGCAAATAAGAGCAGACATTCATTTTCTCCGAGTAGATTTCTGAATTATACGTATGCAATCTGAGATCGTTGGCATGAATTTGTCTCATCCTGATGCTCAGTGATGTTGCAACACAGCGACGTCGATCACACTCTGATGACCACTCATCAGTTCTGACTTTACCCTGACGAATCTTGAAGGCATATTGCGATCATTAGGGAAAATACCTACATCAGCAAGTTCTTATTTACACATGTCACACGATTTATTCTCACTCGCAGCCGCGGCCATGATTTGTGCATTATTGGGTGCAGGAATGTACCTCAATCTAGCACGCGGCCATCATAGCGAACGCGGCATCACCACCTTGGCAATTGGCGGCGTCATTCATCAGTCGGGCTGGCTAATTTGGGCATTGGATCAATTCCTTAGCAATAACCTCATCAGCTGGGTGGCTATTTTGCTATTACTGCTTGGCCAACTCGGCCTGCTAGCAGGCACACGCCGATCATTTGCTCGCCCTGCCGTATTGGGGTGGTGGGCAGCATTACTGCCAATCTGGTTGATCGTGATGGCTATGAGCATGCTGCAAGTCATTTCGGAATCACAAAGCACCTTAGCCCAAGCACTATTGCTCGCGCCGCTGGCGTTTCAAATTGGCCGCGAAGCATTCTTGCCAAGCAATGATGAAGACTGGAGCTTTCCACGCTGGCTACTAGTTGGCACGACTCATTCACTGGCTGTAGTGCTATTACTAGCGGGTTTTAGTTGCATAATTGGGGCTGCTAGCGACATACAAACCAGTGCCATTCTGGCCTCATTGGCCTGCCTGATTGGGCTGATCTTGCCATACAGCTATCAATTAATGATTTCGCATCGTCTGTATACCCGCCTGAGCAAGCTGGTACGCTATGACGCGCTAACTGGTTTACTCAATCGGCGCGGCATGGAAGAACATGCAGGACGCGAATTGCATCGTGCCCGCAAACACCAAAGCTCGCTGGGGCTGATGCTGATCGATATTGATCAGTTCCGAATTGTGAACCAACGCTATGGCTATGGCGCTGGCGATGTGGCTTTGAAAAAGTGTGCCAAGAAAATGCGCGAAATCGCAGGTGAGGACGCTCTGATCGGACGAGTTGCGGGCGAAGAATTTTGCGTCATTTTCACTGACAAAGATTCACACACTCTACGCACCTTGGCTGTAGAAATCGAAATGGCACTACAAGCACTCACAATCGAACACGGCGATCACAGTTTTCATGTGTCAGTGACGTTATCGTTAGTGAAATATGGCCGCCACGGCAACCAATTTGAAGCGCTATTGCAACGCGCGGAAGAAAAACTACAGCAACGTAAAGGCAATTTACGGCTTGAGCCACTCCCCGATGGGGCCATCACAGTGGCACCGTAATATCACTGATGGCGATCAAAACACCTATGCAATTGTCTTAGATCAAGCAGCACCAAGTTTAGATCAATCAATCACTTATCGGGAAAAACCAGCAGTGCTACATTACTTGGGCTCTTATCATCCCAAGGACTTTAGCAATGAAATTCGACACGCTCGCCATTCATGCTGGTTACAGCCCCGACCCGACCACCAAAGCGGTAGCGGTGCCAATCTATCAGACCACCAGCTATGCCTTTGATGACACTCAGCATGGTGCTGATCTGTTTGATCTGAAGGTCAAAGGCAATATCTACACCCGCATCATGAACCCAACCACCGATGTACTGGAACAACGGGTGGCCGCACTAGAAGGTGGGATTGGTGCACTGGCGCTGGCCTCGGGGCAAGCGGCGATTACCTATGCGATCCTCACTATCGCCGAAGCGGGCGACAATATCATTGCCACCAGCGCGCTGTATGGCGGCACCTACAATCTATTTGCCCATACGCTGCCGCAGTACGGCATTAGCGTTAAATTCGTCGATGCCAACGACCCGCAAGCCGCTGCTGCGCTGATCGACGAAAAGACCAAAGCAATCTACTGCGAATCGATCGGTAATCCATTGGGCAACGTCGTCGACTTTGCTGCGTTTGCCGCCGTCGCCCATGCTGGTGGCGTACCGTTGATCGTCGACAATACCGTCCCCACTCCCTACCTCACCCGCCCTATCGAGCATGGTGCAGACATCGTCGTGCATAGCCTGACCAAATACATGGGCGGCCACGGCACCAGCATTGGCGGCATTATTGTCGATAGCGGTAAATTCCCGTGGGCGGAGCACAGAGCACGTTTCCGTCGTCTGAACGAGCCAGAGGTGAGCTACCACGGCGTGATCTACACCGAGGCACTCGGCCCCGCCGCCTTTATTGGCCGCGCGCGCACCGTACCGCTGCGCAATATGGGTGCGGCAATCTCGCCATTTAACTCTTTCCTGATCTTGCAGGGGCTGGAAACACTGGCGCTGCGCATGGATCGCCATGTCGAAAACGCGCTGAAAGTAGCCGATTTCCTCGCTGCACACCCGAAAGTGGAATGGGTGAATTACGCTGGCCAAGCGGGGCATCCAAGCAAGGCCTTGGTGGACAAGTACTTCGGTGGCAAAGCGTCAGGCTTGTTGACCTTTGGCGTAAAAGGCGGCCGCGAGGCCGGTGCACGTTTCCAAGACGCGCTGCAATTGATCACCCGGCTGGTCAATATTGGCGACGCCAAATCATTGGCTTGCCACCCAGCCAGCACCACGCATCGTCAGCTCTCACCAGATGAACTGAAAAAAGCGGGAGTTTCAGAAGATATGGTGCGCCTGTCTATTGGCATTGAGCACATCGATGACATTTTGGCGGATCTGGATCAGGCGCTAGCTAAGGCGTAAATAGATAGGGTATCTGCCTTCAAATCATTCTGTTCAATAGATTGAAGCAGATACCCAAACAATCTAAGCACAATTTAACTTATTCACTGCTTGTAATGCACAACCTAGACGTGCAGAGCCAAGGCCGTGCACAAGCGTTGACACCACCGATTGCTGCATCAATGCTGCGTGATAACGCGCAAATAAGGCCTCCCGGTCTAACGGGTTTTCGCGCAAAGGATCAGGCTGCCAAGGCAGATCGGCCGCAGTCAGTAAATGAAGCACATAATCTTGCGGGCGCCACAATTGCGCCAGCTCGGACGGACATTCGCCAAATCGAACCTGCGCCCAAATCAGACAAACTAGCACGCTGGTATCGCACACTAGCCACTGTGCACCAGCTGCCAACTGGTTTTCCAGCTCCAGCTGGCCGTAAGCGATGGCAATAATATCGTCCATGCTATATGTGGTGCGGCGCTGGGCGGCAAACCAAGAGCGAGAAAACTCCGGTACCCATGGCGCGTTTAACTCTTGAGCTAACTCGCGGGCTAGACTAGTTTTGCCACACGATTCAGGGCCCACAATCGCAATACGGTAAGTCATGCCAGAGCCTTGTGCCAGCGATGCCAACCCCAAACAGCCAACAGCGTTAACAAAACATACAACACGGCGGTGATATACAGCGTTTTATACAGATATACCCCACTCGCTAGTAGATTAAGTACGATCCAGTATGGCCAGTTCTCAATCCGCTTTTTGGCCTGCATCCATTGTGCCAGCAAGCCAAACACAAAAATTGCGGAGTCAAGCACCGGCACATCGGTAGGCAGAAAATGAATTTGCAGGCTTGAAACAGCAACGGTAGCCACTATGCCAACCGCGTTCAGCACCAGCCACTCATTTCGACTCAAACGACGAATAGGTAAATCTGCTTGTCCTTGGTTACTACGCCACTGCCACCAGCCATACACCGCCAACACCGCATAGACTGCCTGCAAAGTTGCCTCACCAAACAGATTAAATTTGGCGAACAACCATACATACAGCAGGCTGGCCAACAATTGCAACGGCCAAGTCAACACGTGTGCACGCGCAGCCAGCGCAATCGCCACTAAAGTCAGCACAAAACCAATTATTTCAAGCAATGACATATGCGAAATCAAACTCATTGAAAGCGCAATAGTTTAACAGGCTCAATCGCCAGCGACGTGCTCTTGGCTGCTCATCACAGCGGCAGTTGCATTAAATCATCTACAATTTGCGCTGATACAAATTTTCCCACCTGCCAAACCGCCTCGCTCGGCTTACGGACGATTTGTCACGGTATAATCAGCGCATCATTGTCGGAATTACTCATCATGACCAGCACCGTTTTACCCAGCGCCCAACGTCTTGTCATCAAAGTTGGCTCCAGCCTTGTCACAAATGATGGCAAAGGATTGGATCACACCGCTCTGAGCCGCTGGGCCAAGGAAATTGCCGAGCTGGCACGGCAAGGGAAACAGGTCGTGTTGGTTTCGAGTGGGGCAATCGCCGAAGGTGTAGCGCGTCTGGGTTGGAGTAGCAAACCGAGTGCGGTACACGAAAAACAAGCCGCCGCTGCGGTAGGCCAGATGGGGCTGTGTCGCGCCTATGAAGCGGCATTTCAGGAATACGGCCTGACCTGCGCCCAAGTGCTGCTAACCCATGAAGATTTATCTGATCGCACCCGCTATCTGAATGCAAGGTCAACCTTATTGACACTATTGCAGCTAGGCGTGATTCCGATCATCAATGAAAACGACACCGTCGTTACCGCCGAAATCAAATTTGGTGACAACGACACCCTCGGCGCCTTGGTCACCAACTTAATCGAGGGCGATGCGCTGGTCATCCTGACCGATCAGACTGGTCTCTACACAGCCGATCCGCGCAGCAACCCCGACGCCACATTGGTGCGCTTTGCCACTGCAGGCGATGAAGCGTTGGAAGCGATGGCCGGCGGCGCTGGCTCTAGCGTCGGTACCGGCGGCATGTACACCAAAATCATCGCAGCCAAACGCGCAGCGCGCAGCGGTGCGGCCACCATCATTGCGTGTGGCCGCGAAACTGATGTACTCACCCGCTTGGCGGCTGGCGAAGCGATTGGCACCCAGCTCACTGCGCACACCACACCGCTGCATGCCAAAAAACAATGGATTGCCGATCATTTGCAACTGAAAGGGCGCGTGACACTGGATGCTGGTGCCGTACGCGCACTCAAGCAAGGTGGCTCAAGTCTCTTGCCAATTGGTGTTAGCGCGGTCGAAGGTGAGTTTTTACGCGGGGAAGTGGTGAGCTGTATCGATGGCAACGGGGTAGAGATTGCCAGAGGTTTAATCAACTATAGTTCGCAAGAAACCAGCCGCATTCTGCGTCACCCTACCGGTCAGATTGAGGCGATCTTGGGTTACATTGACGAGGCCGAACTCATCCACCGTGACAACCTAGTCATTTCCTAAAGGGTATATGCCTAGAGCCAATAAATAAAAAGGCCCACAAGCAAATACATAGGTGAATAATGTGAAAGACCCAGTTCAGCTTGCACAACTTGCCCGCGCCGCAGCACAGCGCGCCGACTGGGATAAAGCACAAACCCTGATGTTTCAAGCCTTACAGCTTGCGCCTGATGCAGCGGCATTGCATTTGAATTATGGCAATATCCTTAAGCAATTAGGCCGTTATGACGAAGCCAGAGTGGCATATGAACAGGCACTCCATTGGCAACCTAATTGGGCGGATGCCCACTATAATTTGGGCAATCTTGCACTGGTTCAACAAAACCCAATCGCGGCGACCGAGCATTATCGCGCCACACTGGATGCCAATCCGGCGCATATTGAAGCACACTACAACTTAGCAACTATCCTCACTAATTTGGGACAATTTGCCCCTGCCCATCAGCATTTTGCTGCTGCGCTCGCACTTAATCCCAACCATGCGGATGCTCTGCATAATTTAGGCCGCCTCTATCGGCGGCAAAACCAAATTGAACAGGCAAGACATTATTATCAAGCCGCTTTACTAGCCAACTCTGAACATGCTTTGGCCAAATATAGTCTTGGCACGCTGGACTTGTATGAAGGGCATTGGCTCAGCGGTTGGCAGGGGTACGAGGCTCGCTGGAAGGCGCTCAATCGCCCTTACCCAGCCACCCCCGTGCCACGTTGGACAGGCGACACAGTGCCGCAGAGCGCACATTTATTAGTGATCGGCGAGCAAGGATTTGGCGATATGCTGCAATTTGCCCGCTTCTTGCCACAACTACGCCGCATTTTTGATGCCGTGACCGTCTTGGTTCCTAGCGCCTTAAGCCGATTGCTGCAACAAAGTTTCGGCTCGGCCATCAAGATCGTCACTGAGTTGCATGATCACAATGACTTTACCCATCACATCCCGCTGATGAGCCTTGCGGCGGCCCTTAAAATTACCGAACACAATCTATGTGGCGATGCCTATCTTTGCGCCGATGCCAATGATGTGGCAACATGGCAAGCGCGTTTACCCACGGGGTTTAAAGTTGGTTTGGCTTGGCAGGGCAACCCTCAGCAAACAGATAATCGTTGGCGCAGCATTCCTACGCCGCAATTAGCACCTCTGCTGGCGCAGCCGGGGGTTGTTTGGTGCAGCTTGCAAGTTGGCATTACCCCTCCCGTAGGGCTACGCGACGACAGCGCGGGCTGGCACGATTTTGCCGACACCGCAGCTTATCTGAAAAATATGGATTTGGTGATTAGCTGCTGCACGGCCACCATTCATCTCGCTGGCGCACTAGGCATTCCCTGCCTGCTCCTGAGCCGAATTGATGCCGATTGGCGCTGGCAAGGACTGCGCCACGATAGCCCATGGTATACGTCGCTACAAATTGCGCGACAAACGAGCTTCAATGAATGGCAACAGCCGATTGCACAAGCAATCGGCTGGCTAAAATTGCAACAACAAAAACGCAAAGGCTAAAAGGTTTACTGCCCCGAACACACGGCGCAATCACCCATAAACTTAGCCACACCAAATGACTTCTTGATGGTCTCAACCGCCCATGGCGCACTGAAACGGCAGAAATCATCAGCCAAATAACCTTGCCAAGCGTTATGGCCGTTTTTGCTGATCAGTTGCCATTCTTTTTTATTGCTTTGTCGCCATTCGGCATCTTTGCTGGTGGCATTTGCGTAACGACGATATTGATTTGAGGCGCAATCAATACCTTCAAAAACCAGCGTGGTCACATTGCCGGCTTTAGGCTTAACGGCTACAACATAGCGCACGATTTCATCAGGCCCCACGGTAATGCTATCCAATGCCAACTGGAACTGGGTCTTTGCCCCTGCTTGTGGCACATTAAAATCTGCCCATTGCTGCAAAGCACTGATTTTTGGCGTCACAAATTCGCTTTCAACCGGCACTGGCCGCTCACCATTGAGCCATGATTTGACGATCCCTACCCCGTCTCCCGATCCCGTTGCATTCTTAGGCGCCATTTCTTCTGCGAAAGACAATGCGCTCACTAGCATCAACATCAATAGCGCCACGCGCATGGTGTATCCCCGTCCCAAAAAAGCAAATGCTATCACGAGCGTACAGTTAATGTGAGATCCGGATCATCGGCACATTTTCACCTTCATGCTCGCTAAGCCATGCTGGCTGCAGCGTAACATGGTTAATGTGGTATTTTTCTTCCAGCATCGCGTTAAGCTGCAAGATCATGCGCGGCCAAGCATTAGCATCCGCAATAATCAGATGTGCAGATAATGCAGTACGTTTGCCACCAATACTCCAGACATGCAGATCATGTAGTTCAACAATACCGGGGGTCGCGCTAATTTCGGCCGCCACCGCTTCCAAATTCAAACCATCAGGCACACCATCCATCAGCAGATGGGTCGATGTTTTGAGCAAGGCCCATGTCGAGCGCAGAATTAGTAGCGAAACAGCAATCGACAAAATAGGATCAATTGGTTTCCAGCCGGTGTAATAAATCACCGCGCCCGCAGCGATAGCAGCCACCGAGCCGAGCAAATCACCCAATACGTGAATTAATGCAGCACGACTATTCAGATTGTCATGATCATGCGAAAGCTGCCAAGCCGATACTACATTGACCAGCAAGCCAATCACCGCAATCACCATCACCCCCAACCCATTGACCGGTTCTGGATGCAGTAAGCGCTGAACAGCTTCAACAATAATCCATACCACCAGTGCAATCATTGTGACGCTATTAAGCAGCGCGCCAATCAACTCAGCGCGTGCATAACCATACGATTTGGCGGCATTGGCTGGGCGCTGGCCGATCACATTGGCGATTAAGGCCAATAGCAAGGCAGCACTGTCGGTCATCATATGACCAGCATCGGAAATCAGCGCCAGTGAGCCAGACCAAAACCCCCCTGCCAACTCAACAAAGGCAAAACCAAAGGTCACAATCAACGCCACCAGCAACCTTTTTTGCGACGTAGGTGCGGCGTGATCATGATGATGGTGACTATGGTCGTGACGATGATCATGATGCGCATTGTGGCCACCTGGGCGATCATGCGGGTGTGCATGCTGCTCGCCATCAGGATAATGCTTATGCGTATGGGGTGTATTGCTCACTTCTTCATTCCTTATATAGCTTTGAACTGGATACCCACCGAAAAACCACCCTCGGTACGATTTGAAAATACCACTTTGGCGCCGTGCAATTGCGCGATGCGCAACACAATCGACAAGCCCAGCCCAGCGCCAAGCTGGGTTTGGCCTGCGGGACGATAAAATCGCTCGCCTAAACGCTGCAAGGTTTCTGCATCCACCCCCGGGCCATCGTCAGACACACGCAGGTGGTCACCATCAAGCTGCACCACAATCTGTACCGCCTGACCCGCATAGCGTTTGGCATTATCCAGTAAATTGCGCAGCAATAAGTTGAGCAATAAGGCATGTCCAGCAATCGTAGCGGGGGCATTCAGCTGCAAATGAGCATCATCGCTCGGCAACCCTGCGTCCCGTAAGGCTTGCTGCGCCAATTCACCTAAATTGACGGGGCTAAAATGCGGGCTTTCACCATATTCCAGCCGTGACATTTCCAATAGTTGTGCCACTAGGCGGGTGGTACGATCAATGCCTTCCAAGGCGCGCCCCAGCGCTTTAACACGCGTTTCGGGACGCGGACTACTTTGTGCCAATTCAATTTGTACCCGCAGCCCAGCCAGCGGAGTGCGCAATTCATGCGCCGCATCCGCGGTAAAGCGTCGTTCGCGCGCCAAGGTATCACTCACTTGGGCAAACAGCGCATTTAGGCGATCATGCAGCGGCACAATTTCGCTGGGGACCTGCAAATCGAGCGGGCTTAAATTATCTGGGGCGCGTTGCGCCAACTCGGCATCTACACTGCGCAATGGCTGCAAGCCACGACGGATCGCCAGCAATAATAGCGGCAGTAAAATTACCAGAGCCAGCAACGCCGTTTCGCCTAAATGTTCTGCCATCTCATTGGCGATCTTGCGATGGTGATACAAGGGCTCACCCACAATTAATTGGCGATTCTGATCCTGCCGCACGCAGATGCGCCAGTCTTGCCCTGCTAATCGTAAATTGAGTAAACCCGCACTTTGCGGGGCTTGCCGTGGGAATGTGGGTTGGATATTACTCGCCTGCACGGAGCCATCGCTGTGATACAGCGTAAAAGCCAAACGCACATGATGGTGATTACTCTGCGCAGGCAGGGTATTGAGATCATCTTCATCGCCCAAATTTTGCCACAGCATTTGGGTATAGGCGGCAAGCTGCTTATCCAGCAGTTCGGTGGTTTCCTTGCGCGCTTCGTACAGCAGTACCGCACTAAATACCGCCCAAGCCAGCAAGGTGGCCAGCAAAATCAAGACCGTCAATCGCGAGAGTAGTGAATGACTCAGCCAGTGCGTCCAGCGGCGCACCATCATTGCGGATCCCCCATTCGCCAGCCCAAACCACGCATATTTAAAATCGCGTCACTGCCCAGTTTTTTGCGCAAATGAGAAAGATGGACGTCCAGTGTATTACTCTCGACATCCCCACCCCAGCCATACATTTTGTCATCCAGCTGCGTGCGCGACAGATAATTGGGTGCATTGGCCAATAACACATGCAGCAGGCGAAATTCCATGGCAGTCAGTGGCAACGGCTCGCCGTGCAGCGTGGCACTTTGTTTTGCGGGGTCTAAGCGCAAATTACGCCAACATAAATCGTTGCCGCTGCGCCCTTGGGCGCGGCGCAGCAAGGCATGAATGCGCGCCACCAGCTCACCCAACGCAAACGGCTTAACCAAATAATCATCTGCACCAGCATTGAGACCAACAATCCGGTCATCAATACCATCGCGGGCGGTGAGGAGTAATACGGGTAAATCCTGCAGGTGAGCACCGGTTTGGCTGCGCAACCATTCCAGCAACTGCAAGCCATTTAAACGGGGTAAGGCAATGTCGAGCACAACGGCATCAAACTCATCCCGAGTGGATAAGGCGGTGCGGGCCGCTTCACCGTCTTGTAACCAATCAACGGCAAAGCCCGCATCGAGCAAGCCATCTTGCACGCCCTCGCCGAGCAATACATCATCTTCTACCAGCAATAAACGCATTAGTTCTGCGGCTCCGCCGCCACGCTCGTTTCTGTATTTGGTGCTGCCACCCGTTTATAGCCATGCACCATGGCAGCAGGCAGGTTTTCTTTATGTCGATGGCTTTCGATAATCGCGGCCAGCACATGCAAGCCTACGCCGGTTAGCAAGGTATACGCCATGATTTCGTGCAACTCTTCCAGCCATTCCTCACCCCAGAAGGCATCAGTGCCCATCAGGTAACCAGTCAGCCCCATGCCCAGCACCATCGTCAGCAAAAACAGCATCATCACCGCCCCTGCCGGGTTATGCCCTAAATAACGCGGGTGCTGACCTTTACGCATTCCTTGCAGGTAAGGAATTAAGCGGCTAGGAGTCGGAAACCAGTCGCTAAACCGAGCATGTTTGCTACCGATAAAGCCCCAGATAATCCGTGTGAGCACCAAACCCAGCGCGGCATAGCCTTCCCAACGATGCCAGGTGTCACCACCTTCGTTCAAAAAATTAATCAGCACTGCCGCCGCCAAACTCCAGTGCAGCACGCGTACCACCGGGTCCCAAACTTTAATCTTATCCATATCTTCACCCACCATTACAACAGGTATATGAACGTAGGCATTGCCAAGCAATACCTACAGACATATACCTATTAATCGATTTCAGCTTTTACGATATCCAGAGTTTTGCTATCGAAATAGACCTCGGCTTTTTTGCCTTCTTTGTTGTGGCCATAAATTTCATAGCATTCGCCAGAAACTTTAAATTTTTTAATCTTGTAGCCCATGCCTTCGATTTTGGCCTTGGCATCGGCTTCTTTCATCCATTCAGCTTTCGGGTGTTTGGTACAGTTGGCGCTTGCAAAGGTCAATGAAGACAAAGTCAAAGCGGCTACAGCGGTCAAAGTCATTAGTTTCATCATCAAGCTCCTGAGTGGTTTAAGTGATACTGCCAGCGTATTAAAACAATCTTGTATGAAGCGAAACTTAAGTTTAGAAAAATATTTTTCGCATGTGCGCAAAAACAAAGCCCCGTTGACGGGGCTCAAGATTAATTACTTGCCGCTCGCTACAGCTATGCGGCAACACTAACTACCACGGGCGGTGAGGATAATTTCGCGCAGCGCATCCAATTCATCGCTATCAATCCCAAAATAAGCCAGCGCGCGCGTGAAATGCGCGTCGCCCACCTCAAGATCAGGCTCTTGATCCATCTCGAGGGATAAATATTCGGCAATATGCGTTACGGCGATCAGCGATACCGCACCACCGGGTAGGGTTTTATCGGGTAAATCATATAAATCGGGTTCATGATGAAAGCGAATCGCCTGCCCCACCAGGCTGGGCAAGCCCCAATTACGCACCAGCAAGGCGCCAATCACTGGGTGAGTACAGGGAAAATATTGCCCTTCCACCTGATGCACCATTAATTTATCGCGTCGGCATTGCGCCAACACCTTTTCATATTCTGGGTAGCGCTGCATCATCAAGGGCTGACCGGCATTATGGAACAAGGCATAGGTGTACGCGGCATCTGGCGCCACACCAAATTGCCGACGGGCAATTAAACCAGCCGCCATCGCCAGCGACGATGCCCGCGACCAGAAATGCGCCAAATATTTACTCGCCACGCCTTCCATCGCTGATCGCAGCGCCGAGGCAATCACCACGCAATTGATATTACGGGTACCCAAGCGCTCTAAAGCATGCTGAATACTGCTGGTTTGCCCACCCGCACGAAACAGCGGCGAATTGGCTAATTTCAAAGTGACCGCCACCATCCCCGGATCGGCCGCAATCGACTCGGCCACCCGCCGGATATCCGGGTCTTCTTTTTCCATCTCCGCCATCACCTCGCTAACGACAGCTGGGCAGGTTGGAATCGAGATCGAGCTGAAAACTTTTTCAACATCCTGCTGCGAAAGGTCGAATTGAGCAGCGGTCAGGGTAGTGGACATAGGGGCACTCCAGAGCAAATGCGATTGATAGTTCACAACAGCAAAGATGCTTTAGCTTAGTGCGCCTAACACGCTTGCACCAAATAAAAAACCTGCTTACGCAGGTTTCAGGCTACTGACAAAGTGGAAAATCACTCTTTTCAAGTCTCGGCCAAGCCGAGCTTAGAAATAAGGCCTTAAATCTGCAGCCTTGATGTTTTACTCCCACCCCTCCCGTCCCCTCCTTGAGGGGAGCCTCGCTGAGCGAGCGGGGTTTGTTATCAATCTGAAACCTGCTGGCGCAGGTTTTATTTGGCTGAAATTGGTTCCACCGTTACAGAGTAACGCGCTTCAGTAACCGTGTTGGGCCATAGCGCTCGTCAAAGCCATGCGCCTCAATCACCACCTTGCCACTGGCATGCACTTTCACGACCGCCCATGCATACATGCGATCGTTAGGATTTTGGCTATCCGCGGGTTCAGCACTAAATGGCGAACCACCCGAGCCCACCATCACCTGATACGCCTTGCCACCGCTCGCCAGCGTCGGCTGCATCACATTGTAGATATGCTCGTGCCCGCAGAAGTAAGTCGCGCCATACTGCTCAATGGTTTGCCAGAATGCCTGCTGATTTTCTGGAAATTTATCCATCCCTTCCAGATCAATCCCAGGCTTATAGAAATAGGTGTAGGCCGGTTTATGGCCAAAAACGAAGAATCGTTTCGCGCCGCGCGCCTTCGCTTGCGCAAAATCCGCAGCGAGCCATGCAGCTGGAGCATGGCCATCATTGCCCACTGGGTCAGTATTAATCACGGCAAAGTGCTGGCCTGCAAAATCAAAGGAATACGATAACTGGCTTTGATCGGTGCTGATATTGTCTGCGCTACCAATTTGCGGCACGTTTTTCACATCAAATGCTTGTAAATCACTGCCTACCGTCGCTTTCCAGCGGCCTGCATCAACGATTAAATCGCCCATATTTTCACGCCAACTGTCTTCATTGCTTTGGCGCGCGATCTTTTTAGTTTTGCCGTTATCTTTGAATTTTTCTTGCACTTCATGGTTGCCCGGCACTGGCAGCACGTAGGTACCATTTTCTTGCAATGTGGTCACCATCCCGCGCCAATATGCGTATTGGCGGTTCAGCGCATTTTTATCCGTGGTGTAACCCATGATCATATCGCCATTAAAAAACAGCGCATGCGGCTTTTGGGTTTGGATTTCGCGCATGATACGTGACCATGCTTTGGTATTTTGCAGCCAGATTTTATCCTGCGCGTTGAGCTTATCCGACGGCTCTTCACGCGAATCCCCAACCGTTGCAAATGTCGCCACGACTGGATCTTTTTCCGCCGCATAGCCATTGACGGCTATAAATAAACTCAGTGTCGTGCAGACACTCACAATTGATTGAAGACGCATACATCACCCCTGTTGTTGTGCGGCGATCTTAGTCCTCCACCATGTCAAATAAATGACAACCTACTTGACTCAAGCAATACCACGTAGGGTATAACCATAAAGACAAAATACATCAAAGCCTCCAGCCGTATACATATAAAAACCCTAGTCCTTGACTAGGGTTTTTGACTGGCTATCTCGCGTTTAGCAATTAAATTGAACAACCATCTGGCGTACACAGCGCAAGCACAGGCTCTGTCGATGCCAAACCCGTTACCTGACTTAAGCTCGCCACAAACTGCGCTGGCTGCCCTAAAAAGCCAGACACATCCAGCACACTGAATTGGCCCGCTTGTTCCAGCAATAGCGATGGAAAACCACGCAAGCCATGCTGGCGCATTAAGCTGCGCGTGGCGGCAAATTGCGCCTCAAGCTGCTGTGCCAGCACATCGAGTTGCGCCAGAAAACTGGCACTATCAATCCCCAGCTCGCTAGCCAATTGCAGCAACACTGTGCCATCGCTAATCCGCAAGCCTTGCGCATAATGCGCATACTGAATCTTGCCCAGCATCGCCAAGCCATCAAAACCCAACGCTTGCGCAGCCAAGATCGCCAACGTTGGCGGGGTTGAATCGAACACGGCGCTGGTGTCGAGCAACAAGCCATTAAAGTAGGCATCACCAAACGGCTGACCCGTTAGCTCGGCAATCCGTTGATCATGCGGCATCACATAGTTGCGCAGCGCTGGGCTCACCGTTTGACGATTGGCGCCGCTCATCATGCCACCCGGATGCAACACCACTGCCAGACCTTGCAGTTGCGCCGCGGCGTGGATCAGCGGTGCGGCAGCGTAGCACCAGCCACACAGCGGGTCGAACACATAGTGCAGCTTGCTTTGATTGCTGGTGTTTACCATTTCATTTCACCTTTATTCACTTTGGCACCGATATCGAGCGCAATGCCCAAACCGGCATTTGGATAAGCCGCTTTCATACTGTCGATCAGCTCAGCACCCGTTTTCGCCCTGCCCAAGTTTTGCTCAAACGTCTGCAAATAAGCCTTGGTGTAATCAATCGCGCTGATGTCCATCTTCGCGCCTGCTTGCATATGGCCCGGCACAACGACAGCGGGTTTGAGCGCTGCCATTTCATCGAGCTGCACGATCCACGCTTTGCGCTCGGCGATGCTTTGCGTATCAGCAGTCCAAACGTGCAGGCCATTCAGTACGCCGACATTGCCGGTAATGGTTTTGATCGATGGAATCCACACATACGGGCGATGCGCCAAGATGCCGCTGGTGCCACGGATTTCAACTTTTTGCCCATCCACGCTCAAGGTATTGCCGTTCAAAGCCACTGGCAGTACTGGCTTTTTCGGTGCATTGGCGTCCATTTTCGGGCCCCAGAATGCTACCTTTGCATCGACTTTAGCTTTGATTTTTTCCAACACGGCTGGTGTTGCCAGCACTTGCGCGTTCGGGAAAAACTCTTTCAGCGTTTCCACGCCGAAATAGTAATCGGGGTCGGCTTGGCTAACGAAAATCGTTTTCAGTTCCTTGCCGCTATCGAGCACATTCGCTGCAATGCGCAGCGCATCAGCACGGGTAAAGCCAGCGTCAATCACCAGCGCTTCTTTGTCGCCGTAAACCAGCGTTGAGTTCACGTGAAAACTAGCACCATCAGCGTTATACACTTTAACTTGTAGCGGTGCGGTTTCGGCTTGGGCTGCGCCAAACGCAATTGATAATGTAGCGGCGAGTAAAGTAGTGCGGATCATAGTTTTGCTCCTAAATTAGTTGGCGCCTCATCTGGGCTGCCGTGGTGAATTGAAACTGACGCTAGTGTAGTTGCAACAATCAACCAGATAAATGCGCTAAACTGCGCATGATTATTGCAATATTCGAGCAAATAGAGGTTGGGCGATGGACAGACTCACCGCGATGAAAGTGTTTTGCGAAGTCGCCGCCAGCGGCAGCTTTAGCGCCACGGCTGACAAACTCGATATGTCGCGTGCCATGGTCACGCGCTATATTGGCGAGCTTGAAACCTGGCTCGATGCCCGGCTATTGCAACGCACGACGCGCAAAGTCACGCTCACCGACGCGGGCGAGAGCTGCCTGCGCCGCAGCCAGCAAATGCTCGCGCTGATGGACAATATCGAAGAAGAAACGCTGCGCCACGACGGCGAGCTGCGCGGGCAATTGCGCCTGACCTGCAGCATGTCGTTCGGCTTTGCGCATCTGGCCGGCGCGATCAGCGATTTTCTGGCGCTACACCCGCAACTCAAAATCGATTTGAATGTCAGCGATCGCGCGGTCAATCTGGTTGAGGAGCGCATCGACCTGGCGATCCGCATCAGCAGCGAGCCCGACCCGATGTTGATCGCCCGCCCACTGGCACGTTGCGATTCGGTACTAGTCGCCTCGCCGGGGTATCTGTCTGAACATGGGATACCACAAGCACCTGCGGCACTTACCCAGCATGGGTGTCTAAGCTATGCCAATTTTGGCCGCAGTATTTGGTCTTTCCTTCGCGGCGACGAACACGAACAAGTCGCAGTGAGCAGCCGTTTTAGCGCCAACGAGGCCACAGTGCTATTGCACGCCGCGCTCGCCGACGGCGGCATCGCGCTGCAACCGACGTATCTGGCAAAGCCCTACATCGATAACGGCCAACTGATCGCCCTGCTACCCGACTGGCAAGTGCCCGCGATGACGATTTACGCGCTGTATCCATCGCGGCGACATTTATCGCCCGCTGTACGGGCGCTGCTGGATTTTCTGGTAGGAAGATTTGAGAAGCTACTCTGGTAAACCACTAACTCGTCATCAATCACTGTTCGAGAATGGGATATAACATCATCGACACACACGATGTTACATCTCCAGTCGTTACCTGAATTTTGGAGGCCACCAAGCTAACGCAAGAACGCGCATCAAATTCTTTATCTCGTCCATTGATATTGAGAGTGTATTTAAAACCCTCATTACCACAGACTCGCACTTGCTGCGCAAACTCACCAAATACAATGCTATTGCCAGTCTGCGAGCGAAAACAATTCTGGCTAGGCGATTGAGTTTGTGCAATTGGCAAAGCAGCCATACATGACAGCGAGAATAAGCCAAGCGAGACAGCTGCAGCAATCTTATGCATTCGGGTCGACTCCGGAATTTGGAATATATATTTGACGGGCACGGAGAGCACGCCAAAATTCAACACTAAGCGCAAGTTCCTGAACCACACCTGAATACAGGTTTAACCGTTATGCACGCAACTCATCCTGTATCGCCGCCTCCAGCGTGGCAAATTCAAATTGATACCCTTCATCGAGCAAGCGTTTAGGTACGACTCGTTGGCCCTTGGTAAACAGCGCAGCCATTTCACCCAGTAGCAGCTCCAGCACGCACGCTGGCGTGACGAATAGATTGGGGCGGTGCAAGAGTTTGGCCGCGAGTGCGGCGAATTCGGCCTGCGTTGGTGCCTGCGGCGCGGTCATATTGTAAGCGCCGCGCATGTCCGGGTTGGCGATGGCGCGGGCGATCACAGCGATCACATCGTTGCGGTGCACCCAGCTCATCACTTGTCGCCCATCGCCCATCCGCCCGCCAACGCCGAGTTTGAATGGCAGTAATAATTTGGGAAATGCGCCGCCCGGGCCAAACACCAGCCCCAACCGCAGCCGAACTACGCGCACGCCGAAGGCTTCGGCTTTGATCGCGGCCTCTTCCCACTCACGACACAGGTCGGACATAAATTCATTTTGCGGACTGGCATTTTCATCCAGTGGCTCGTCGCCACGACAACCGTAATAGCCAATCGCCGAGCCATTAATCAGCACGGCGGGCTTGTGCGTCGCGCGTTGTAGCCAGCCGAATAGCTGATTGGTCAGGCCAACACGGCTATCGCGCAAGACCTGTTTGCGTGCGGCGCTCCAGCGCGGGCCGACGACGGGCGAGCCAGCCAGATTAATCACCGCGTCAAATTGCGCATTGCTATCCAACGAATTCCAATCCGAAAAAGCCGTTATCTGCCCAGCCGCGCCCTGCGCGGTAAATGTGCGTAATGCTTGCTCAGGGCGTCGACTAAATAGGCTAACGCGATGGCCGGCCGCCAATAATTGGCTAACCAGTTCGTGGCCGATAAAACCTGTGCCACCTGTGATCAACACCTGCTGTAGCGGCAGTTGGGCAAAATATTGATTCATCATGCTCTCCGATTGAAATCTCACCATAGTGCGAATTGCTTAAAAAGGCTTGTTGACCATCAGCCAGTACACTCCAATAAGGCCGAAAAAGGCGGGAAAGCCCAAAATGGTCCATATTTTTTCATACCGCCAGTAGCGTGCGGGCAGCTCTGCAGCCCCCTGTGCTGCAGCTTGGGCCAGATTGCGCATTTGCAACTGCAACCACAACACAGGCATCCAGCATAGCCCTGCAATCGCATACAACAATACAGACAGCCAAACCCACCGTGATTGCAGTGGAAAGCCAGCCCAATAAATCATTAACGCGCCCGAAAGCGGCTGGATGATGACCGCTGGCATGGTAAACCAAGTATCAGCTTTAACCACCCAATGGCTGACCACCGCCATCGCCTGCACATTACCGCTGCGATTAGTCACAAACATATAAAACGCCGTACCCAAGCCGGTGCCGAACATGATGGTGGCCGACATAATATGCAGCCATTTAACCCACAGATAGTATTCCATCACCCCCTCCTTGCTTGATCGCACTGATCAAGCAGCAGACACAACGCCAAGATTGGTAGATTTTTAAGTACTGGGCCAAACGGATGCCACAGAAACTCGGGTAGTGCGATGGCGATCACCGCGCTATAGCCCATAATCAACAATGCCTGCGCCCGCCACCAACGCCAATTTAGCAAGCATGCCACCCCAAACAGCACGTCGACCGCTACTGCTGAAATAAACAGTGGGTATTGCCACGCTGGGGGTATCCCCACCTGAGCTAACAAATGCAGGCTCTGCTCGTGCGGCCAAGCCCACCAACAAATCGCGGCCGTCAGCAACCAAACTAAAGCCACGCTGCTACGCAATAGTGGCAATAGCCAAGCAAGTTGTGAGCGCTGCCGCAATCCATAATCAGAGGGCTCCGGTAAGGCAGGCTTGGGCTCACGCCCCACTACTTTGATCATGGCTGCGCATGAGCCGATATTTCCCGATCGCAACATACACAAACTGGCAGGCGATAACAAACTATTAGGTATGTATTGCCCTATATAGCATGTTATATCTTGCATCCAAGCAGATACCCTTAAGTGTTTTGTCACCGGCAAACCCAAGGCGGCGCGTAACGCAGCCAGCCATTGCACTACGGAATACGGTTGTGGCCCCACCAATTCAAGCACTTGTCGCACCGGAGCAGGTGCGGTGAGTAAGCCCAGAATGGCTGCCACCACATCATCCAGATGCACCGGCTGGATTGCTGCGCTCAAGTGCAAGTCGGGCAACACGGGCCAAGTTGCCATTTGCAAGAACTGCTGACAACTGCGGCCATTTGGCGCGTAAATTAAGGAAGGTCGGACAATCGCCCAATCTAGCTGGCTGGCGCATAGCGCTGCATCAGCTGCCGCTTTGCTGCGCCAGTATTCCGTGGCCGCATGAATATCCGCCCCCAAAGCAGAAATCTGGATCACTCGCCGCACCCCGCCTTGCCGACTAGATCGCTCGCAAGCGGCAAATAGCGCCCTTGGCATTGCTTCGTGGAGCGCAGCAAATGATTGCTGCGCTTGCTGACTAAAAATGCCCACAGCATTGATCACGATCTCAACATCGGTCAGAACGGCATCCCAATCACGGCTGTTCACCCACTGAGAAAGATCAGCCTGAATATACTCCACCATTGTATCCAACCCAGAGGCATGTCTAGCAATGGCTCGTACTGAGTACCCCATATCTAACATATTCTTTAGTAATGCGGAGCCAACTAAACCTGATGCACCCAATATCAGTATCTTCATCAGAACACCATTTCTTTAATTTCTGTCAAAACAGAAATATTTAGGCCAATTTTTTGTTCGAACAGTAGCCTGTAGAGCAACGCTGATGCGCTTGAAAACCCAGTACACGGCTTACCACATAACGATTCGCCGCCACCCAGCGATACATACGCGCCATCACGCCGCGGGTTGCCCGCCAGCGCAGTGGACCAGTCCACCATCCTTGCCCAATCGCAGTATACAAACAGGCAATCGCTTCAATCCCCGTTTGCCAAGGCCCAAAACAAGTCCCTTGCTGCTCACGAATATGCAACAACGTTTCCAGAGCCTGCTGAGTAACGCCATAGTCGGCAGCGATAAAATCCGCAGCGCTAATGTCAATCAACTCAAACTGCCCAGCCACACTCAAACGCTGCAAGCGCAACATTTCAAAGCGACACATTGGACAAGCATCGTCATAAAAAATTTGATAGCGTGGCATGATCAAACTCCTGAGTTGTGTAACCTGCAAAAGGTCATTATTTAGCGGCTATTTCGTCATCTTTACCGAAGATAGCAACTAATTGCCCTAGCTTTCCGCCCATTTTGAGCAGCTTCATGACGACCGATGGTGGTAAATGCTTAAAATCGTCATAGCCCGATAGCAGCATTTCTAGAAAAACCAACACGTCATCCATTTTTTGCCGGGTGGCTGCTTCAATCTCGGCATCGTTCTCCGCCTCAATGGCGCATTCACGGAGTACGGTGAGCGTGGGATCAAGTTCACGCTTCTTACGCTCTTCAGTGATGACGCGAAATATTTCCCATACATCCTGTAGCGCCACAAAATGATCGCGTCGATCACCCAGCACATGCTGCACCTTTACCAAACCCCAGCTTTGCAGCTCTTTCAAGCTATTACTCACATTGGAGCGCGCCACATTGAGGGTTTCGACGATGTCTTCGGCATTCATTGGCTGGTTGGCCAGAAATAGCAAAGCATGAATCTGCGCCACGGTGCGATTCACGCCCCAGCGTGTGCCCATCTCACCCCAATGGACAATATATTTCTGCATAGTTGGGCTTAGCTTCACTGCTTTTCCTTAATTTCTGTCTTTACAGAAATTAAATACCGCAAACATGACTTTGGCAAGGACTTTATGATTAATTAGTCAGACTCCATCACCAGTGGCAGCACGACATCAAATTTACCCATGAAGAGTATTGCCATAAAACCTAAGCAATACAAAAACAGAAAAGCAATACCCCTCATGCACCAGCAAGCATTAGGCGGCCTTGCGTGGCATAGAAAACACAAGATACCGTACGGCAACATAGCTGATCACTAAAGTAGCCACTCCCAGCTCAATAGCGCCGAGTAGATTTAGTTGCTCAATTAGGGCGGTCGGCACCCGCCAGTGCTTGAACATCGCTTCGACCTTATAAATGGCTGTAGCGCCAATCGCCATCGGGAAAGTAAACGCAGCAAAGCCTGGCGTAAAGGGCAAACGCAGTAGCCGTAAAAATGCGCCGTACACGATCACCGTCATCGTAATGGCCAAGCCCAACATCACAATCACCAATAAGGGGCTTGGATCCATGGTTACTCGTAGATAAGCGGCCAGTGTCAGGCTAGCGGGCGCGGCCAGAATCGCAATGGTGGGCTGTGCACCTTCAGGAATCGTCTCGCGAAACATCAGGCGATAAAACATCAGTGGCATCATCACTGCGTAGCATGCCAAGGCAAATGCCATACACAGCCAGGCAATCAGGTGCGTCCAATCCCCCATAGAGCCTGACCATGCCACCGCCGCCACCGCAATCCCGACCGGCGGCACAAACCAACTTGGCACCATGTGATGCAGTGAAAACTCACGCCGACGATAACGAATAAACTTCACCAAAAAATACACATGCAGGGTAATGGCCAGCAACCAAACCGCAGTACCGGCTAGCGACCAATACATCGCAAGACCATGACTAAATACCATCAGCGCCATCGCAAACGTCGGCGCTACGCTGCCAATCACCGGATGTTTAAGATCTGCGCGCAAAGTATCAAAGTGCAGCACAAAGCGAACCAGCAAGCTAAGTAGCATTGCCCCCACAATTAGCATGGAAATCGTCTCAATACGTCCCTGCTGAGCCAAGGCGGCATCCAGACACATGCCAAGCCCACCAATACCCAAGGCCAGGCCCGCCATTGGCGTGGGTAGCTTGCGGATTTTTTCAGACCATTCGATCAGCTGCTGTTGCATAAATCTGGCCCCTATATCTATAAAACCAATTTATAAATATTATCAATCAATAATTTAAATATTCCAATGAAGTATTCACATCATCTCAACTTACTTCTCGTTTCTGATCAGTAGTGTGAACTCGCAATAGACAGCCCAGACTGTCCTGATCATGATCTACTTTAACTAGACCGCTTGTCTTCTACCTGCGGTACTGACTATGCTAATAGCAGTCCCGCGAGTTGACTGACCTTTCTGCTATTTTCTCGCCCTTACACCGCTGTGGAGCGACTATGCCAATCAAAACCAGAGTGATTTTCTCATCCATACTGATTACCTTGCTGGCGCTTGGTTTTGCGGCATGGGCCAATCAAGGTTTAGGGCTATCAAACTGGTTAGCATTGCCACTTACCGTAGCAGTAGCGGCCATCGCACAGTGGTTTGCGCTGCAAATTATTTTGCAGCCATTGCAAAAACTACTTTCAGCAATGAAACAACTTGCGGTCGGTGGTGGTGACCTCAATTTCCGCATCCCCGTTCAAGGTGATGATGAATTAGGGCAAGCGGCCGCAGGGTTTAATGAATTTGCGACCCAATTACAAAACACCTTCCGCGAAGTGCAGCGCGACATGGAAGGCCTGTCGCTCGGTTTAAAGGAAATCACCGCAGTAACTGGGCAATTAGTTAAAGATAGCCACACACAAGCTGATTTTGTGGCGGCTTCTGCTGCGGCGGTTGAAGAAATTACAGTGAGCATTACGCACATTGCCGATAGCGCCCACGAAGTAGATGACGTTGTGGCATCCACTCAGCAAATGTCGGTAGACGGCGCTCAAACAGTACACAGCGTGTCAGACGAAGTGAGCAAAATGCAGGGGTCAATCAAGGCACTGAGCTTTGCTATGGCTGACTTGGGGCAACGCTCAAAAGAAATTGGCAGCATTGTGAGCGTGATTAAAGATATTGCTGAGCAAACCAATCTGCTGGCGCTCAACGCAGCCATTGAAGCAGCCCGCGCTGGCGAGCAAGGCCGTGGCTTTGCGGTGGTGGCGGATGAGGTGCGTAAACTAGCCGAACGCAGCGCCAAGGCCACAGTTGAAATTACCGAACGGATCAGCTCAGTCGGCAAAGATACTGATATCGCCTTGAAAAACATGAATGAAGCCGCAGTGGGCGTTAGTTCAAGCGTAGAACGTGCGCAAGAAGCCAGCCACATGATGTCCGAAATTGGCCAGCGAATGGAAAATGTGGTGCAGGTAGTGCGTGGCATTGCTGATGCAACCCGTGAGCAAACGGCCGCCAGTACCACAATGGCACAATCTTCCGAGCAAATTAATTCGATGACGCAATCGAGCGACTCGGCGCTGCAACAAACCAAAAAAGCCCTTGAAACCCTCGATACCCGTGCCCGCGAACTCATGAATGCCGTGGGTAAATTTAAACTGGAAGACATTACCGTATTACACGGCTGGTTTGCAGCCAGTGGCTTCCGTGCAGTTGCCGATGTGAAAGCCCGCTTAAACAAAATTGGCCATCACTGGAGCGATGCGCACAGCGGTAAAGATGTCCCCGGGATGCTGAAAAAAGCAGTCGAGGAAAACAACTTACCCACAGCCGCAGCCATTGGTGGGGTCAAAATTCAAGCTTGGGCTGGTAAAAATGTGCTCGCCAATCTGGACGAATTAGCGCGCGAGCAAAGCTGGGGCCAAATCTTACCCAAAGTCATTGATGATCAAATGCACGCCGATGGCCACTATGCCGCTGTACCACTGGGTGTAGCGCGCGTGAATGTCATCTGGGCCAATGCTGCACTCCTACGCCGGATTGGAGTCAGCCAGCCACCACGCAGCTGGGACGAGCTGCTGAACTTGTGCCAGAAATTACAAAATGCAGGGATTACCCCATTTGCCCACTCCGAAGTTAAATGGCAAGTAGCAACCTTATTCGAGGCCGTATCACTGGGCTTGTGTGGTGCTAAATATTATGTGGATGCGTTTAGCAAACTGGATCAAGCCACACTTTCCGGCCCCAACACTATCCGAGCACTGGAAATGTTCCGCAGCCTAAAACCTTATTGCAGCGAAGATCCGGTTGGACGTGACTGGAACTTGGTCACCGCGGACATCATCAATGGCCGGGCTGCGATGCAATTGATGGGGGATTGGGTTAAAGGCGAATTTGATACCGCAGGCAAACAGGCTGGCTGTGATTACTATTTCTGGGCCGCGCCAAATCCAAATGGCGAATATAGTTTTGCCGCTGATACGCTCACCATGTTCCGCCAGGATGATCCAAAACGAGCCTTGGCTCAGCGTGATTTTGCGTCGTTACTGATGAGCCCAGAATGTCAGATCGCCTATAACCACCATAAAGGCTCGATCCCGGCGCGTACTGATATTGATCGCAATCGCCTCGACACCTACGGCAAAGCCTCAGCGGCCGACTTTGCCGATGCTGCGAATAAAAACACCTTGGTTCCATCTTGGGCGCACAATATGGCCGTACAAGATGATATGAAAAAAGCATTGATCGAGGTTGTATATGAATACTGGCACAACCCGAATATGACCGCAGCAGCAGCGGCCAGTAAATTAGCGGCTACTGCGCGCCGCTAAGTTCAAATAGCGCGCATCCCCCCAAATACCATCTACTTCAGTGGCTGCCTATTTCTTAGGTAGCCACTGAATCACGCTAATTGCCTGCTCTAATTTCAATAGTGCCGCTTGCTGTTTTGCCAATTGCATTTTCAAGGCGGCCACCAGTGGCACTGCTCGTGCCGACTCACCTTGGCTGTTTTTTAGCGCACCTGCAACCATCTGAGCATCGGCCTCGATAAAACGCGTCGCCAAAGCCAGCTCTACCACAGTGGCATTCACCGGCTTACGATTACGCATTTCAAACTGGAAGGCTTTGTCGCCCTGCATGACGATAAATTGCATAGTGCGCGGGTCCAAAGCACGGATAAGGGCTTCGGTATCAGCGATTTGTTGGCGAAGCTCTGTGGCCAGCGGCATGAAAATTCCTTATTCAGTGAGCAACAATCAAGCTAGCGTTGCGTCCGGCAATACGCGACCACCGAATCGATCACACAGCGCAGTTTAGGTGGCAAATAGCGATGCGCAGGATACAGCAAATAGGCCATGCCTGCGTAAGCGGTACTTAAATGCCAAGTGTCCAACACCCGCCGCAAACGACCATCAGCCACAGCCGAACGTGCCGTAAAGTCTGGCAAGCTGGCGATTCCCAAGCCATCAACCGCCGCTTGCAAACGCATTTCGCTATGGTTGACCCGCAAACGTCCAGCAATCTCGACGGTCAATTCTTGCTTACCTTGTTTAAAGCGCCATCGGTGATCAACCGGCGTTTCCCCCAAGCAAATACACGAATGTGCCAGCAAATCTTGCGGCACTTGCGGCACACCGTGCCGCGCCAGATAGTCAGGGCTAGCGACCAACACCTGCTCAACAGGTAACAAGGGCAAACCAATTAGCCCAGGTGGGGGATGATCACCAATGCGAATGACTAAGTCGATTTCATCTTCCAAGGGATCAATTACGCGATCAGTCACCACCAGTTGCAGCTCGATGCCAGTATGTTGCTGCAATAGTGGCGTAATGCAAGGCTGCAATACAGCGCGGGCAAAGCCGCGCGGCACTGCCAGACGAACCCGACCTTGTGGGCTTGCAATGTATTGCTCTGAGACCTGCATTGCCTCGTGCGCAGCTGCTAGCATGCTCTGGCAGCGAGTCAAAGCAGCTTGACCCGCATCACTGAGCCGTAAGCGCCGGGTGCTGCGCTCAAGCAGCCGCACAGACATCGCTTGCTCTAGACGAGCAATCTGCCGGCTAACCGCTGAGGCGCTGACGCCCAATTGTTTAGCAGCAGCACTAAAACTGCCACACTCCACCACCCGCACAAAAACGGCCATATCTGGCAACAAAGAAATCAACTGATTCATGCTAATGACGCACTAATGTTTTGCATATTGCATAGATTATCACCGGTAGAACAACAATTGATAATGGGATCTTTCGATTACTGCGATTGATATGATGACAATTTCATCAAAAACCACCCAATGGGGCGCACAACTCATGCTGCTGGCAGTGGCGATGGTATGGGGCAGTAGCTATGGCGTCAGCAAAAGCGCATTACTTTGGTATCCCGTGCTTGGGTTTCTAGCATTGCGATTTTTAATCACTTTTGTAGTACTTTTGCCGTATTTTTTGCGCTATTCAGCAGCAGATCGCGTTCAATCATACAAAATGGGCGCACCACTTGGCATTCTTATTGCTGCGATCTTTTTGTGTGAAACCTACGGAGTCTGCCAAACTAGCGCGAGCAATGCCGCATTTCTAATCTGTTTATGTTTGCCATTTACGCCAGTGTTTGAATGGCTACTACTGGGCAAGCCAATAACAGCTCAAGCCGCATGCTGCTTAGCCTTAGCAGTGCTAGGGGCTGCGTTGCTGAGTGGCTTTCATGGGCAAATTGCGGCGTTGAACTGGGGAGATCTGCTGATTGTAGCGGCGGCGCTATTACGTGCCATTGTGGTGACGCTGACACGCAAGCTTGCACAAACTAATCCAGCACCCGCACTTGGCCTGACCATAGTTCAAGTGGGTATAGCTGGCTGCATCATGTTGGTATTGGCCTATACAACTATACCCATCAAGCAACTCAACCTACCGCACTCCCCATCATTTTGGGTCAATCTAATTTACCTAGTCTTGCTCTGCACTATTTTTGCTTTCTTCGCGCAAAACTGGGCAGCCAGCCGACTTCCCCCCACCCGCGTTGCCGCACTGATGGGCTTGGAACCATTATTCGGAGCATTGTATGGCGTACTCGCTCTGGGCGAAACCATGAGCACGAGCGCCATCATGGGAGCAGGCTTGATGTTGTGTGCGGTGTTTGGCCTGAGCGGAGTAGGCAATGAATTAATGCGAGGTGTTTGGCAGTCGCGCCAAAATCCCTTGCGCAGCATGGCGGCCAGTCGCGAAGCAGGCAGTCAGTAGATAGCCACCGGTCGGCGCTTCCCAATCCAGCATCTCACCGGCAACAAACACGCCGGGTAGCGCCTTAAGCATCAAGCCGGCATCGACCGCATCCCATTTAACGCCGCCGGCGGTACTAATCGCTTCGTCAATCGGGCGTGGCGCCAGCAGTTTAATTGGCAAGGATTTGATCGCTTGAGCCAGCAATTCCGGCTGCATAAATTGCTCTTTGCTCAGGATTTCGTGCAATAACCCAGCTTTAATGCCTTCAATCTTCAATTTACGGCGCAAATGATTCGCCATTGAATCCGCGCCGCGTGGCTGCAGCAGCGCCGCGCGCACCTCATCCAGCGATTTTTGCGGTAGCAAGTCCAGCCACAGCGTTGCACTACCCTGCTGATTAATCTGTTCGCGCAGCCCACTCGATAACGCGTAGACCAAACTGCCTTCCACCCCGCCTTGGGTAATCACAAACTCACCGACCTTTTTCGGCGTATGTTCGTCCGCGCTGGCGGCAACAGCCTTTAATGGCGTACCGGCAAATTTATTGGCCAAAAATGGCGACCAGCTCACATCAAAACCACAGTTGGCCGCTTGCAAAGGAGCAATTTCGACCCCTTGTTCCGTTAAAACCGGCAGCCATTTGCCATCCGAGCCCAGCTTGGCCCAGCTTGCGCCGCCCAATGCCAGCAAGGTGGCGTCAAAGCGGCGCGTCAGCTCGCCCTCAGGCGATGAAAATTTGAGTTCACCGGCCTCAGTCCAGCCTAGCCAACGATGACGCGGGTGAAACTTCACACCAGATGCTTTCAGCCGCGCCAACCAAGCACGCAGCAGCGGCGCTGCTTTCATTTCAGTTGGAAATACGCGGCCCGAGCTGCCGACAAAGGTTTGAATGCCCAAGCCATGCACCCATTCACGCAAGGCCTCACCACCAAACTCATCTAGCATCGGTTTTAGCTGCTCTGCTGATTCGCCATAGCGATTTAAAAACGGCTCAGCAGGCTCGGAGTGGGTGATATTCATGCCACCGACACCAGCCAGTAGAAATTTTCGCCCCACCGATGGCATGGCATCAAATACTTCGACGCTCACCCCAGCCGCACTCAGCACCTCAGCAGCCATCAGCCCAGCGGGGCCTCCGCCGATAATGCCAACACGGGCGCAGGATGAAGTCGAATTTGTAGTGAGCATGAAGTTTCCAAAAGGTGTAAAGCGGGGGCGCATTCTAGCGCACTAGCCAGCCCATCGCAGTCGCTTAGCGCTGGCTGGCCGTTGTTTCACGGGCGATTTTCCATTGCCCAGCTTCCATGACCAGTTGCAAAGTTTTTACGGTTTGGTCTTGCAAAAGGCTGGAGCGATAATTTTGTGTGAATTGCACGCTGGCATTTTCACCATGTAATTGGATGATCTTGGGATTCACAATCTGAATTTGCACAAAATCAGCCGCAAAGAAGCGCTGCTGGCGTTGCGCACGCCATTGCGCCAGTGATAAACCGTGCTCCGGTGTAAAACTGCTGGCGTAAAACGACAAATATTGATTAATCGACTGGCTACGCCAAGCTTGCGACCATTCATCAAGCAGACGATAAATTGATTTTTCAGATTGCGACAACACTGGCACCGAAACCTCTGCCGATTCAGCGGCAAACACAGGCTGAGTCAGTGCCACGGCACAACACAAACAAGCGATAATCTTTTTCATAGTTTTATTTATTAAGTACCTTATTACCCGCCAAGGTGGGTTTTTTGAATCATGCTAAGGCGCAATGCCCTCACCGCATTAATAATGCGGCGGAATTTCGTCGAACAAACTACGTGGTGTTTGCTGATCAGGAGCAGCTTGATTCTGCTGCAAGGCCAGCAGTGCGGCGCTCAACTGATCAATCTGTAGCTGCTGGCGCGAAACGATCTGGTTTAATTCGTCGAGTAAGTCGTCCTGCAAGGCAAGGCGGATTTCCAATTCGGTGATGCGCTGCTCGCTGTTTTGCTGGTTCATAACGACCTCCAAAATAAGAGGGGTATTATGCCTCTAAAGTAGCGAAAAAGGCGGGAAAGCAGTGTAGCTACCTAGCTTAGCGGTCATGCGAGGGCTGAGCATAACCGCTGCACCAGCTCAATCGAGCCAGCGCAAAGGACTATTGCAAGACTAGTTTGTCATGATCCAGATGGCTTTGGTGTGACGGGCTTAGCGGCATGATCGACACGCCTTGTCTGATACAAGGGAGAGGTATTGCCACCCGAGCTAGACCAATCAATGTTTCGAGTAAAATACATCACCACTGCCAGCAAACCAAACAAGGTCAGACTCCCCATTAATAGGGCCATGTCTTCCGACTGCAAGATGCCAAATAGCAACCCATATAGCGCAACCAAAACCACACCAAAACCCAAGCCGCGACGCCAGCCCGCTAGTACATAGCTCACGTAATAGGCTTGCAGCCCCGCCGAAGCCAATGCCGCCAGCCAGTAGGCTGCCACAAAACCCAGATGCTCGGACAAAGACAGCGTTAGCAGGAAAAACATCGCCAAGCCCATTCCCACCAGACTGTATTGCACCGGATGCACGGCCAAACGGTGCATCACTTCCATTAAAAATACCGCGCCAAAAATCATTAGCATGAATAATTCGGCGTATTTCATCGTGCGTTCGTTCAAGACATAACGATCGACGGGATCAATCAGACGCAAGCCCACCCGTGCAGCATTACACCCCTCAGCCTCTTTAGCGTTGCACAGCACTGTTTTGCTACCCCCAGTAGCCAGCTCGCTGGTTTGCCAGCGGGCGGTAAAGCCAGTTTTGCTGATGCTGCGCTCGAGTGGAGCAAAATTACCCGCAAAGCTTGGGTGTGGCCAATTCCCCGACAGCGCCACATTACTGCTATCGCCGACTGGCTCGATCAAGAGCTGCGTGCTCCCTCCCAACTTAAGCTTCAGATCAAAATCGAGCTGCTGGCCTTGCTCTCTGAGCACCTCGGCAGCAGCGAGCGTTACCGGCGCATGTACTCCGCCCCCTAGGCGACTCAAGCGAGCCCCCGGTGAAAAATGCAGACTTTGGCGCGCACCCACGCCAGATAACTGCTTAATACCGCGCACATCGCTCAGGCTGAGCGCCAGATAGGGTGCGCCCCAGCGGGTATTGATACGCTCACGTTCCGAGCTAGCCTGAGCCTCGTATTGCGCCAAAGCTGGAATGCTAAAGCGCCCCGCCAATTGCAAATTAGTGTTGTAGATTGGTGCTTCAAATAAACCCCGTTTGAGCACCTCAACCGCCAGCAAACCGCGTGCATCAAAATAGCTAGGGGCCAGCACCACTTGCGATTCAAGCTGACTATCTTCCCAATAACTAGGTTTATCTTTGCTGGCTTCAACCAATTTGCTGGTCGTACGCACATAAGGCAACACTAAAAATGGCCCCGCCAGCGTTTGCTCTCCGGCACTAAATTGGGCGATTTCACTGCGCACCGCATCGGCGCGCTGCTGTCGTTCATTCACCAAATCACGCACGAAAGACAATACAAACAGCATTAATACAGTCAGCCCAAACATTGCAGCCAGCTTCATCCCGATTCTCATAATGGATCTCCAATAATGGCCTCGATGCCAATATCGTCAGCATGCTCAATGGATATGGAGGCAGCATGCGGGAAATGTGGAGATTGTGTGGAGACGCCGTGAAGGTTATTTACCCGATTGCGACAGTGATGTTGCACACACAAATTTTGACTACAAACTGACACAAGACTACGATCCACTCTTTCACAAAACTCGGAAATTCCTCATGAAATTGTCTTCCCTCCTCTTGGCATGCCTATTGGGCACCAGCTTGGTTCCTGCGGCAAACGCATTTGACTTGGGCAAAGCACTGAAAGTAGGTACTCAGGCGTTGCAAGCCGCCACGCTATCGGATACCGACGTCAAAGCCCTGGCCAATCAAGCCTGCGAGCAAAGCGATGGAGAAGAGAAAATTGCCGGCCCAAAAGATAAATACAGCAAACGTCTCGACAATATTGCCAAAAAATTAGGCAGTGAGATCAATGGTCAGCCGGTCAATTACAAGGTCTATATCACCCCCGACGTTAATGCTTGGGCGATGGCCAATGGCTGCATCCGGGTATATAGCGGTTTGATGGACTTGATGAGCGATGATGAAATCATCGGCGTACTAGGCCATGAAATGGGGCACGTCGCGTTGGGGCATAGCAAGAAAGCCATGCAAACTGCCTATGCAGTAGCTACCGCTAAATCGGCAGTCGGTGAATACGGCGGCTCAGCAGGCGCCGCATTGAGCGGCTCAACACTGGGCAAATTTACCGAAGACCTGATCAATGCTCAGTTCTCACAATCACAAGAGCTGGATGCCGATAACTTCTCGTATGATTTACTGACGCAAAAGAAACTCAAACGCGAGGCACTGATCACCGCATTCCAGAAATTGGCACAATTAGGCGGTGGTGAACATAGCATGCTTGATTCACATCCAGCGTCAGCAGATCGCGCAAAAAACATCGAAACTCGCATCGCCAGCAATAAATAAGCTCATCAGCAGCTGCAGGGTGCATATGCACCCTGCCTAGCCCAATTTAACGCCCCTCACGCTGCTTCGCCCATTTTGCAAACGATTGGTATAAGCGCATTCTGCTCGCGTCATCCAGTGCGCCTTTGCGAAATGCAACGTGGATCGGGTCTTTGGCAACGGACCTGCTCGCAATAACAAACTCATCGGCGTGCGCCTGTAATTCAGGATCGCCAGCCAAAATTCCTGGCAAAATTGTTTGCGCATTCGGAATAAAAGCGCCATCAATTCGCCCAGCTAGCAAATTCTTAAACCGTGCGACATGCGAAGTATCTCGCACAAATTCAAACAGTCCATTCTTGGCGGCCTGATCGACCTCGACGCCATAACTCACCCCCATTAAAGCACCGATTTTTTTACCGGATAAATCGCTTAGCGAATGAAATCGAATCGGGCGACTCTTGTGCGTCACTAGAGAAATCCCACTGTCGTAAATGGCGGCAGAGAAATCAAAAAGCTCAGCACGCTCTGGGGTATACGAAATACCGATCACCCCACCACGACCTTGCTGAGCCAGCTTATAAGCCCGATTCCACGGTAGCAACTCAGCTTTGATCGTAAAACCAGTATCGTGGGCTACAAAATCAATCGCCTCTAATGCCACGCCACGCGGCTGAGCTTTTTCATCCAGCCAGCTTATTGGGCGGTAGTTTTCCGAGGCATAAATAATCAATGGCTCTGGAGCGGCATCCGCTATAGGCAACGCCAATAGACCCGCTAGTGCGAAGATGAATCGTTGCATATTGCCACCTGCTTTGAAGATGGGGCTAACTTCAGCTTAGCCTGTCAATGGCAATTGCTATGCACGATTTCGCCCACTGCTATGCCGTATGGCGCAAAGGTAGTGTCAATTGGGCCAGTACACCACCGGCGCTGGCATTGGTCAGCACAATATCGCCGCCATGCAACTGCACAATCGCGCGCGTTAGTACCAAGCCCAAACCAGTGCTTTTTTGCCCATTTTGCCGGGGCAAAGAGTAAAAGCGATCAAACACTCTCGCCAATGCGTAGTCAGGTATTGGCTCACCATCATTGTGAATCTTGATCTGCACACACATACCCTCAGAAACAACGCTCACATTAATGCAGCCATCGTGGGCAGTAAAATCAATCGCGTTCTGCAATACATTACGGATGGCCTGCCCAAGCAAGAAGGCTTCACCAGCCAAGGTAAGTTCTGCCCCCGGAGTAAATAGAATGTGCCGCTCAGCGGCTTGGCTTTGCAACGCATCGATTTGCGCCTGCACCAGTGAGCGCATCTCAACGGGTTGCGCCGCCTGCAATTCATGCCGCGCCTCTAGCGACGCTAACTGCAGCAAATAATCAACAATATGCTGCATACGGGATACTTCTGCATCGATATGCTGCAAAAATTTCTCTCGATCAGTAGCACCCAAATCATCGTGTAAAATTTCCGCCGAAGCACGAATGCCCGCCAGCGGCGATTTGAGCTCGTGCGTGAGTTCATGCACATAATTTTCGATATAGGCCTTGCCATCGAGCTGATCACGCATCGCGCCCAAGGCCTGTGCCAAGCTAGTTAATTCGCGATTGGCGATAAAACGCGGCACGGGTGCAGGCTTCCCCGCGCTCACTTCTTTCGCAAAATCCGTTAGCTGTGTAATCCCGCGACTCAACCACCATGAAAACAGCGCCCCCGCGAGCAAACCCGCCACAATCACCGCGATCACAATGCGCGACAATTTGCGCTCGCTGCGCTCGATAAATGGCTGCATCGCCAGATTGGGGCGACTGACCGTTAGCGAGCCGATGATCTGGTCGCCATTTTTAATTGGCGCGGCCACATACATCACTGTCGAGAGCGGATTTTTCGGGTCGGCCAGCGTGGTACGCGCGCCGTACTCGCCGCGTAGCGTCAGCAGCACATCGCGCCACTGGCTGTAATCCTGACCGACGGCTTTTTGCTCAGAATCGAGCAGCACGAAGCCGCGCGCATCGGTGATATACACATGCAAATAAGTGCGCTCGTGTTTTAAACCAGCAATATTGGCCTGCGGCGAGCGCAGCGCAAATTGCGCCATCGCCGCAGCAAAGCGCCCATCGTCCAAACGGCCAGCCACCAAATCAGGCTGTACCATTGCCGCGAGCAGATTGGCGGTATCGAGCAGCACTTCTTCCGCCGATTGGCGCATCGCGGGTTTGACCTCGTCGCGCACAATGCTCAGCACATACGCCGCCAGCAAGGCCACTAGCAAAAAATATCCGAGAAAAATCCGTAACGAAAAGCGCATTAGCTCACCGCCAAGGCATAGCCAAAGCCACGATGCGTGGCAATCGGGTCGAGGTCAGCACGAATGAGTTTGAGCTTGGCGCGCAGACTTTTGATATGGCTATCAATAGTGCGCTCGAAGCTATCCTCGGCCGCATCGCCCAAAGCATCAAGCAATTGCGCTCGGCTCAACACATGCCCCGGATGCGCTAGCAAGGCTACTAATAGACGGTATTCGCTTGGCGTCAGCGCCAGCATTACTCCGCAGAAGTATACCCGCCGTGCAGCGAGCTCATGCACAAAATATTGCGCAGCCGATTGCTCGCTATTCACTTCGGTATTCGACGGCGTGCTGGCACGCGTGCGCTTTAAAATCGCTTTCACCCGTGCGGCCACTTCGCGTGGGCTAAATGGCTTGACCACATAATCATCAGCACCCAGCTCCAAACCCAAAATCCGGTCCAACTCTTCGGCGCGCGCAGTCAGCAACAACACCGGCATTTCACTCTGACGCCGCAAGCGTTTAAGCACTTCAAAACCGCTATCATCGGGCAAGCCGATATCTAAAATCAGCAAATCAGCCGCTTGCGCTGCCAGATCGGCTTCGCCCGCACGCGCCAGTGCAAAATGGCGCACCTGCCAGCCTTCACGTTGCAAGGCAAAGCTCAAGGTATCCGCAATGGCGGGTTCGTCTTCGATTAATACAATCTGGGCAGCAGAGCTCATCAGCAGAAATGACACGACGGTGGCAGACAGCTTATTTTAACCAAGCGACGCCATTTTGAGCGCGTAATCGTTCTATCGTCACAGCGTGATGCTCGCGGTTTTTTCGCAGCCTATTTTCCTGTGCAAAATCAAAACATTGCCAATTAGCCACTTAATCACAGACTGAAACTGGCAAAACTTGATCTAGGCAAAAATCTAAATGCTGCACTGCGGCGATGATGCAGCTTTCTCCGCCACCCGATAGTCAACCCTATGCGCAGCGAAACCCCAGCGAGCCTGATCGAGGGCAAAGATGCCCCGCTCGAATACTCGATCACTACCATGCAAGACCAGCTCCAACAGCTGGGCTTTAATGTTGTCGAGGCCTCATGGCTTAATCCGGTTGAGCATGTCTGGTCAGTTCACCTACACGATCGCGATTGCCCTTTGCTGTATACCAATGGCAAAGGCGCCACCCAGCTCGCCGCGCGCGCCAGCGCACTGGGTGAATTTATCGAACGGCTAAGCTGGCATTACTTCTGGTCGAATTTTCATCTCGGGCAAACCCGCGCCAATTTGCCGATTGTGCATTTCCCGCAAGAGCAATGGTTTGCCCCACCGGCGGATGGCCGATTACCTGCGGGCATCCTCAACCCCGAGTTACATGCTTTCTATAACCCCGACGATGCCCTGACCTACCCAAGTCTGGTTGACCTCAATTCCGGCAATACCGAGCGTGGCATCTGCGCCTTGCCGTTTGAGCGCCTCAGCGATGGAGAAAGCTGCTGGATTCCAGTCAATATCCTTGGCAATCTGTATGTCAGCAACGGCATGGCAGCCGGCAATACGCCAATGGAAGCGCGCACTCAGGCCTTGGCCGAGATCGTCGAGCGGCACATTAAATTCAAGGTGTTTAGCGAGAATCTGTGCCTGCCCGATATTCCGCTCGAAGTCATCGCGCGCTATCCGCATATTGCGCAGGGCATCAAGGCATTGCGCGATGCGGGATTTGGCATTTTGGTTAAAGACGCTTCTTTGGGCGGAGTATTTCCGGTACTCAATATCACGCTACTGCACCCTGAAGATCAGGGCTGCTTTAGTAGTTTTGGCGCACATCCGCGCTTTGATATTGCGCTGGAGCGTGCGCTCACTGAATTACTGCAAGGACGGGCATTTGATAAATTGGCCAACTTCCCCGAGCCTAGCTTTAATCAGGCCGAAGTCGCTGATTTTCCCAATCTGGAACAGCACTTTATCGACTCCAGCGGCACGGTGGGCTGGCGGTTTTTAAGCAATGAGGCCGATTTTCCATTCTGTGACTGGTACTTTAGCCACCACACCGCCGACGATTACCAATGGCTGGTTGATTGCATCCACGAACAGGGACATCAAATTTATCTGGCCGATTTTACTAATCTGGGCGTTTATAGCTGCCGCATCGTGGTGCCCGGCATGTCCGAGGTGTATCAGGTCGATGATTTGGAGTGGGAAAACAATAGTCTGGGCAACGCGATTCGTCCGGCCATTTTGCGACTCAATCAGCTCAATCACAATGAATGCAAAGCCTTGCTCAATCGCCTGCAAACACTGGGGCTGACCGACGACCGAGCCATTTGGGAAATTATCGGTTTGGCAGCCGACCCTGATTCGGCGTGGAAAACCCTGCGCATCGGCGAGTTAAAAACCCTGCTGGCCTTAGCGATTGGCGACAGCGACGCGATTTTGGAAGGCTGCGAATGGATTCATTATTTCGGCCAGCTCAGCGCCGAGCGTGCGCTAGTGTATCGCTGCATTAACGCCCTCATCCAATGCGGACAGCCTAGCGCGTACCAAAGTGCCTTAACCGCGCTCTACGGCGCCGACACGCTAACGCTGGCACAGGCACTACTGGCCGGGCATGTGCGTTTCTTTGGCTTAAATGAACTCGGTGGTGATATGAGCGGCAGCCGTTTACATACCCAATTGCTGGCGGCGTATGATAAATTGCAGATCAATCAAAGGTATCCGCACCACTAATGCTG
Source organism: Chitinibacter fontanus (assembly GCF_013423785.1). NCBI lineage: Bacteria > Pseudomonadati > Pseudomonadota > Betaproteobacteria > Neisseriales > Chitinibacteraceae > Chitinibacter > Chitinibacter fontanus. Next base: position 1,901,406 of record NZ_CP058952.1, on the reverse strand, counting down.
CACACGAAATAGGTCAGTCAATTTGATTGACCTATAACACTAGGTGCAGGTCAGCAGCGAACTACGAAGGTATGCGATCAAAGTGCTTATTTTTATTAAGCTAGGGCAATATACCTAGTCAGGTATATTAAATAAAAGTGCGAAGCGGGCCGATAAGCCGGGTCCTGTCCGGCTGTTGCCAGCCGTGACCATCATTCCTCTAGGCGCGCCATTACTGACGCGCTCAAGCAACCTACCCGTAGACTCAGCGAGCAACCTCAACGCCTACTGCTTGGTCTTGCTCCGAATGGGGTTTACCCTGCCAGCGACTGTTACCAGCGCCGCGGTGCGCTCTTACCGACCCCTTGCGGGGCTCCCCTGACGAGGACACCTTTTCACCCTTACCTTTTCACCAATCCCAATCGCTTCAATCGATCGTTCAACTTGGCAAACTGGCGGTTCAGCTCTCTGTTGCACTTTCCGTCGGCTCTCGCCGCCTGGCCGTTAGCCAGCATCCTGCTCTATGGAGCCCGGACTTTCCTCCCCCGCCAGCATTACACTGGCAGCAGCGATGGTCTGTCCCGCTTCGCGGACGCAATTATCCGCGCTATAGCACGGCGCGGCAAGCAAGAATCAGTTTATTAGTGCGCTGGCACCGCTACTTGCCCCACTTACCCAACCGACCTTAGTCTTTTGTTGATGTCCGATTTTGAAAAAAAGATGCTATTTTTACACCTTAAATTTGCAACAAAATCACAACACCCTTTCGAATACTTGCGAATAACATACTGGAATAATATTCTTATCCACGAAGCAATGAAAACACCATGTCATACTATGCAAGTAAATTAATTCGAATATTGAAAACCATTTTTCGGGAGTTATGCAATGAAAGTACGTTCAATCCTACTCGCGGCACTTCTTTCTATTGGTAGTGTTTCTATTGCTACCGCAGCAACACCTGTAAAAGGTGAAGGTGGCAACGACAAAGCAGTTGCTCCAGTGAAAGGTGAAGGCGGTAACGACAAAGCTGCTAAACCTGTTAAAGGCGAAGGCGGTAACGACAAAGCTGCTAAACCTGTTAAAGGCGAAGGCGGTAACGACAAAGCTGCTAAACCTGTTAAAGGCGAAGGCGGCAACGACAAAGCGGCTAAACCTGTTAAAGGCGAAGGCGGTAACGACAAAGCTGCTAAACCTGTTAAAGGCGAAGGCGGCAACGACAAAGCGGCTAAACCTGTTAAAGGCGAAGGCGGCAACGACAAAGCTGCTAAACCTGTTAAAGGCGAAGGCGGTAACGACAAAGCGGTTAAACCACTAAAAGGTGAAGGTGGTAACGATAAAGCTGTTGCCCCTAGCAAATAATCTAGGCAGCTCATTGCTGAACTAAACCATCAAGGGTGACGATTAGTCACCCTTTTCTTTTGGAGTTTGACCATGAAAATGACTGCCTTCTTGACCTCGATACTCAGCATCTTGTGTGGTATAGGCTCCGCACTTGCTGCACCAACGGTCTCGGTCCGCTACACACCAACCGACAATGAAGCTCTGAAACCATATTATGAGTTCATCAAAGAGCATGACTCACTAGCACCTGCAGCTGCTACGGCCAATCTATTCAAATGGCCACACAATTTGCTGCTAGAAACCAAGGAGTGCAATGAAGTCAACGCCATGTACTTCCCAGGGCAAAATAAGATTGTGATGTGTTATGAGATTTTTAAGGACATTGCAGAAAAAGTAGAGGCGCAGCTTGGGCACCATGATCAAAAATATCGCAATGAAATCAAACATAACTCATTGGTATTTTTGTTCCGCCATGAATTAAGCCATGCCATCTTTGATATTTTCAAAATACCGCTGATTGGCAATGAAGAAATCGCAGCAGATGCCAGTGCTTTTTACTTCACATTAAGCAACGGTGATCTAGAGACCGAACGTAAGATCTTGCTGGGTGCAAAATTTTACTTTATGCGAAAAAATGAAAATTTCGGCGATGATACCCGCTATCAATTCGGCACATTCTCGGATATTCATCCACTGTATGAGCAGCGCTATTTCAATATGTTGTGCTATGCCTATGCACGCTATCCAGAACAGGCCAGCTTCCTAGTGCAACAGGAGCTATTGCCACAAGGTCGCGCAGATTATTGCCCTCGCGAATGGCAACAATTGAGCTATGGGGTTGAGCGATTAATCCTGCCTTATTTCAAAAAACCTAAGGCTAGCAAACAATAAAATCACTACCGTGTAATTAGCTGATACGCGTATTGATGGAATTTGTTCACTGTTGATTCAATATTGAATTGCTAAACTAAGCAGCACCATCCCATGTCAAGGGCTTGGGATGGATGCACTTAGCCTCACATACCCCATCAAGTATAGTCATGGAGACAATATTGAAACTACTCAACAGAGCAATACCCATTATATTAATCAGCAGCCTGAGCATGCTTGCCCACGCCGAAACCAATATGCGCTGCGGCAACTACATTATTGGTGCGGGCAATACCCGCGATGAAATTGTCAGCCGCTGCGGCGAACCCGCTGATAAACGTACAAGTACGCTACCGAGCACCTATCGCAATCGCCACGGGGAAATCGTGGTTGACTCTAGCAAACCCGCGCAGGAAATCAGCGAATGGGTCTATAACTTTGGCTCTGACAAACTAATGATGCAGCTACGTTTTGTCGATGGACAATTGCAGGACGTTAAAACGCTGGGGTATGGCTATTAGAATTGCCCGTGAGCGCACTTATTGCCAATTAACCAATGATACGCCCACAGCAACGCCGCGATTTTTGAAATTGTAGCTTTGCAGTGAATCGCCATAGCCATCAAAAGCTTGCACATAGCCATGCAGCTGGCCCGCCAGCGGGAACGCCCATTCCAGCAACCAATACGACCGATTCGGCACGCTACTATTGAATTTCAGATTATTGCGCCACGTTAGCGAGAGCTGGTGCGAGCCAATTGGATAGAAAAGTTGGGTTTCCATTCGCCCGCTGTAATCAGAAATATCTGGATTATCATCATCAGCCGCATCTTCCGGCAGCCGCCACCACGGCTTGAGAATCATCGATAGATCGCCCGAACTCAGGCCCAAGCTGGCATAGAGCCGGTTCCACGAGCGAGATAGCGGAACAGTCTGCCCATTCGATTGATGTACCAAGCCGACGTTGAGCATGCGCAGGCGTAACCAGTCGGGGCCCAAAGCCAATGGCAGTGTCGCCCATACTTCGGGTTGGTAATCCGTTTCACGGAATGGCGCCGAAGCCGCCTGGTCGTACACCTGCCAATAGCTTTGCTGGGTGTAAGCCCCCCAGACGTCAATATCCGAGCCTAAAGCGTCTTGCCACAATTTGGTTTTGAATGAGAGCTGAAATTTGGCCTCAACGTTTTTAAAACTATTAGCCGAGCGCTTAGCGCAATTACGCGGGTTGGCCGAGCAAGGCTGACGATTAACATTTTCCCGCCAAGATAGAGGCATGAAATACACGGGTTGATGAGGCTGAATAGTGAACACACCATTTTGATCTGCTTTATCCAGCTCCCAGCGCCGCGATAGGGCATCGCCTGCACTGGCTACACTGGTTTGCACCTCGCTTGGCACAGGGGCTGGCACCACAGGTGTAGCAACTTGCGCCGTCATCGGCGTATCTGGCGAGTTGTCAGTGGCCGTTCCTTCTGACGCCAGCCGGTCGTAACACGCCAAGCGCTGGCTGCTATCCCCAATCTGTTTACAGACCGCTAAATCTGCAGCCTGTGCAGACCCTACCACCAAACCCGCTAAGCAGATAATTGCTTTCATTTTCCCGTCAACCCAAGCGCCACTGCATTTATGAATGCGGCAATATTACCATTCAACAATGACAGCGCTCGCACAGAATCAGCCCCCGCGCTTCATTTGCCACACCATCAGTGAACACGACCGAGCGAGCTTAATCCGCTTGAGCTATTGGCGTATTTTGCACGGTCAAGCCCGTTTCTTGCGCTAATTGATCGCGAAGGGCTTCGGCTCGCGCTAAATTGGCGGCAGTCGCCGGCCAACTCGCAAAGGCAAACCGCTCCACCTGCTCGCTATCACCCTTCACGCCACACACCATCAGCCAAATGGTGTCCTTGCGAAATAGATTTGGATCCTGCTCCAATCTCACCTCGGTGAAAGCGGTTACCGGCGCCGAGATCGTCCGTATCGGAATGCAGCCAAATAACATGGTACGACGCTCAAACAGGGCTACTGGCGCTTTGATAAAACGCTGCTCACTGGGCAAAGCCCAAAATAGCAACATACCAGCCCAGATCGAGTAATAAAACAAACCAAAGAAATGGTTTTCAAATTGATCGGACAGCAACAAAGGTTTGCCCCACCAAGCCAGCACCAGCAAAGCCAAACCGGTAAACCACCAGATCAAGCTCTGGGTTGTACGATGGACGATCATAAAAATCTCGATAGGTATCAGAATATTGCCTATGTAGGAATGAACCTACAAGGCAATACCCTAGGCAGCCCAGCCCAAGGCCGGGCCCATGTGAGGTTTAGTCTTGCAGTTTCCAAGCGATCGTTTCACCTGCGCGCAGCGGCACAACGACGCTATCGCCAAACTGATACTCATTTGGCACCGTCCAGCTTTCTTTCACTAGCGTCACTTTCTCGCTGCTCACTGGCAAGCCATAGAAAGTGGGGCCGTTGATGCTAGCGAAGGCTTCGAATTTGTCCAAAGCGCCCGCTGCGTCAAACGCTTCGGCGTACAGCGGCAAGGCGGCGTGCGCGGTGTACATCCCGGCGCAACCGCAGCTGGTTTCTTTGGTGTGCTTAGCGTGCGGCGCGCTATCGGTGCCGAGGAAGAATTTGCTCGAGCCTGAAGTCACGGCCTTGATCAGCGCTTGACGGTGAATCTCACGCTTCAGCACCGGCAAGCAGTACAAATGTGGGCGAATGCCACCGACCAGCATCGCATTGCGGTTCATCAGCAAGTGGTGCGCGGTAACGGTGGCGGCCACATTGGCGGGGCTGCCGCCACAAATTCAGCCGCGTCTTTGGTCGTAATGTGTTCAAACACCACTTTCAGATTCGGGAAACGCGCCAGCAACGGTTGCATAATGCGGTCGATAAACACCGCTTCGCGATCGAAAATATCAATCTCGTTATCGACCACTTCGCCGTGCACCAAGAATGGCAGACCAACTTCGGCCATTTTCTCGATGGTGGGCAATACTTTGTTGATGTCGGTACAGCCCGCATCCGAGTTGGTCGTCGCGCCCGCGGGATACAATTTCACGCCGTGCACGAAACCGCTGTTTTTCGCGGCAACAATATCCTCTGGGGTGGTATTGTCGGTCAAGTACAGCGTCATCAAGGGCTGGAACGAAACCCCAGCTGGTAGCGCGGCCAAAATACGCTCGCGATATTCGCCCGCCAATTTGGCATTGGTCACTGGCGGTTTTAAATTAGGCATCACAATCGCGCGGCCAAACTCACGCGCGGTGTGTGGCAATACGCTGGCCAAGCCCGCGCCATCACGCAGGTGCAAATGCCAATCATCTGGACGAGCAATCGTTAAAGTTTGGGTCATGTCAGCGCTTCCGAATTAAAAATAAAAATTTGTTCTCATCTAGCCAGTGTTCAACTAGCTCGTTGCCAGTTTGTTTACAAAACGCCGCGAAATCAGTCGGCGTCGCCGGATCGGTGCACGTCACTTGCAACAATTGCCCGCTTTCCAGTGCTGCGAGCGCTTTTTTGGTGCGCAAAATCGGCAATGGGCAATTTAGCCCCGATAAATCAGTGGCAAGGTTGGCTTCTGGACGGGTCGACATCGGACAGACTCTAGCGGTAGCTAAAAATTGAACAGCCGCTATTGTACCAAGGCTGTCAATGCTTGTTGCGCCAAGCGTGAAAAAGCCCTGCGCAATAACGGCGCAGGGCGGGGTTTGAGCTTGCTACGCTATTGGTAGTGTACGTGTGGGAATACACCACCGGCCGCAAGCGTATGCGATGCGAGTTTGTAGCAACGATCTGATTCAAAGCAGCTCATTGCATTTTTGCTATCAGCTTGTCGCGTAAAGACGGGTTTACCATCTTTGATCGTTTGCTCCACCTTGATGTCGACGATGGTCATTGGATCAACTTTAAGTGGGTTAGCTGATAGCACGACCAAATCGGCATTCTTGCCCACTTCGATAGAGCCTTTCGATTTGTTTTCAAAATACTGATAGGCCGCCCACAGGGTTTGGGTTTTTAAGCCGACCAGCGGCGATACGCGATGCTCAGGTCCGAGCACTTCACCGCTACGAGTCACGCGATTGACCGTTGCTGAATACACACGCATCGAATCAGGAAAAGCCACTGGCGCATCGTGGTGAGAGGTAAAAATCATATCGCGCGCCAAAGCCCAACCCGTTGGTGAAATATTGGCAGCACGCTCAACACCAAGCACTGAGTTTTTATGCCAATCACCCCAGTAGAAAGTATGCATCGGGAAGAACGATGGCATGATGCCTAGCTCTTTAAACGACTCAACCTGATCCAGGCGTGCGGTTTGCGCGTGAATCGCTATAGGGCGGCGATCAGCTTTGCCCAACTTAGCTTCAGCTTGTTTCACCGCGCCGATCAATTGATCAATCGCCGCATCGCCATTCACGTGCGTCAGCAATTGCCAATTATTCTTAAACGCCATTTCGACATAGCGCAGCGCATCGGCATCTTTCATGCTTGGGTAACCAGCATAGCCTTGTTTTTGGCCTTCCGGCGGCACAAAGTAAGGTTGAGTCAGCCACGCCGTTTTGCCTTGTGGGGAGCCATCTAAATTGAGCTTCGCACCACCGACACGGAAACCATTATGATAGGTCTTGCTTAAATACGGCGCTTTGATGACATCGGTAGCGGTTTGAATATCGGGGTAGGCCACTACATCGAGCTTCAGCTTGTTCTTTTGCGCCAAACCATACATGGTTTTTACGCTGGACGACGATGCGCGGCCTTCTTGTGCCGTGGTATAGCCAAAGCGTGAATAAATATCGATGCCGGCATTAAAGATAATTTCATTATCTTTCGGGCTCAGTTTGGCAAACATCGGGAACAATAAGCCAAAAAAGGCGGTTTCTTCCATCACACCATTCGGCTGCTGGCTGCCCTCTTCACGACGGAATTTGCCGCCCGCAGGATCTTTAGTTTGGCTATTCACGCCCATTAATTCGAAGGCTTTGCTGTTCATCACACCCAAGTGGCCCGATTGATGAATAATCAAAATCGGCACATCTTTTGAAACTGCATCGAGATCTTGCCGCGTTGGATGACGCCCTTCACGCAGCTGCGAATCATCGTAGCCAAAACCCAAAATCACGCCCAGTTTTTTATTCTCAGGTTTCGCAACCCAATCGCGCAGCGTTTGCTGTAAAGAGGCAATATCACTGACCTGTCCATCAGGTGCAGCCAACAAATTGGCTGATAGCGCTTGAATGCCGGCATTAAATACGTGGCCGTGCGCATCCATAAAACCTGGGATCAGCGTTTTGCCCTGCAAATCAACCACTTTAGTTTTTTTGCCTTGGTATTTCATCACCTCGTCGCGCGCGCCGACGGCCACAATTTTACCGTCTTTGACGGCCACTGCTTCGGCATACGCCTGCAATTCATTGACCGTGACAATATCGCCACCGCTATAAATCGTATCGGCAAAATCAGCTCCGGCCAACGCCATCGAAGTCATCAAACCCATTGCAACTGTCAGTGTGGGTAACTTCATCATCAAAAATCCCGTGGCAATATCTAGATTAAACAATCTTAACGTTTACAAAACAAATAAGAATACAAGCATTAAAAATGAAAGCTTTTGTATTAAAAGTGCGCAATTAGGGCACGCGTCACGCCCAGCGATCGCCAATGCAATTTATCCTCACACTCAGGAAACTTTCTTGTATCGCCCAACTCATATCGTGCGCGGCCATTTGGCCTGATTCTGTGATGAGTGCAGCAAGATGTTTAAGAAATTGTTAGCGTCGGTTGGTGTTGGTGGAGCCACGGTAGATACCGTGTTGGATAACGCAACGGTGTTGCCCGGTGGCACGCTCAGTGGCTATGTGTTGATCAAAGGCGGCAGCGTTGATCAGGACATCGAATACGTCGATCTAATTTTGATGGCTGAGGCCGAACAGGAAGCGGGCGATAGTGAAGTGCGCGTCGCACTGCCGCTTGGCAAATTCCGTGCGTCCAACCACATCGTCGCCAAAGCAGGCCAAGAGCAACGCCTGCCGTTCACATTACAATTGCCACTAGAAACGCCAGTGAATAACGGCATTGCACTCTCTACCCCGGGGTATCCGTACCAACCCCAAGTGCGTGCTGCCGTTTGGGTACATACTGATCTAGCGATTGCTTCGGCACTGGATGCGAAAGACCGCGATTTTCTTGATGTACATCCGCTACCAGCCATGCAACGGCTGATTGCCGCCATGGGTAATCTAGGATATGCGCACGTCAGCGCGGATGTTGAAGTCGGCACAGTAAGGGTCAATGACGTTTACAGTTCGATTGGCTGCTATCAGGAATTTGAATTCCGCCCAAGTCAAGGCGGCTTTAGTCGGGTGCAAGAAGTTGAAATTACCTGTATCGCGCGACCAGAAGGCATTCATGTGCTAGTTGAAGTTGATCGCCGTTTCAGTGGCGACAGCTACCGTGCGCTGTTTATGGGCAATGATTGGCAGCACGTCGATTGGGAAAGCCAATTGCGTCAGATTATCGGCTAAGGATCAATCGCATGAGTATCAAATCCAAGCTGTTCTACAGCGCGCTGGAGCTATTGCTCAAATGGGTGCTGAAGAAAAAAGGCGGCCATTCAGGAACGCACTTTGGCAGTTACGGCCAACAGCGCCACGATGGGCACTCACAATTTGGCAGCAAAAAATATTACGGTAAAAAGCCGTATTACAAAAAAAAAAGCTGGTTTGATTAAGCACATGGGTCTGCATGCAGACCCATTTTTTCTGGGCTATGCTAAGGCAATTTGACCTCTGCAAGCGCCAATATGCCCAAAGTTCAGCGTCGTACCGTTGATTTATCCGCCTATCCTGAGCTCGTGGTGATTTACCTTGGTTTACGGGTCAATACTTGGACTGGGCTCAAAACATTGCTAGGCCTTGGTTCCAAAATCGCCAACGCAGTAGAAAATCAACCCAACGGTTTATTACGCCATGAGAATCTGATTTTTTCACTGTTTCCACCCCATATCGGCATGCGGCAATACTGGCGTGATTTTGACTCACTGGAACGCTGGGCGCGATCCGATCCACATCGCCAGTGGTGGCAGCAATTTTTACGCAACAGCGGCGGCACTGGTTTCTGGCATGAAAGTTATAGTATGCAAGGCGGCATGGAAGCCGTGTACGACGATATCCCCAATGACATCGGCTTTCTGGCTTTTGCCCCACAACGTGAAGCACGTGGCAAGATGTATAGTGCCAGAGATCGCATACAGCAAGGCGGCGAGGGGCATACATCCGGCCCCATCCAAGAAAACGAGCTTTACCCAAGCGACGATTAAGCCTGCCTTTCTGCATCGGGGCTGCCCGTAATTGGGCCACCTGCTCAAAGCGTGCTCTTAAGCCGACTGGCGCGCATGTGCATCTGCAGCAAAAAATCATGGCTCAGTGCCGCGCCACTGTGCATAATCAATTGACCTGTTTGCTGCGGAGTATTTCATGCTGATCGCCCAACCTCAGATTGCCCCTTTTTTTCCGCCATGCCGCACCTTGATGGGCCCCGGCCCCTCCGATGTTTATCCATCGGTACTGGCCGCTGGCGCTAAACCAACGCTCGGCCATCTCGACCCGCTGTTTGTCGGCATGATGGATGAAGTTAAAACCTTGCTGCAATATGCCTTCCAAACCAGCAATGAAATGACGCTAGCGGTCTCGGCGCCCGGCTCAGCGGGGATGGAGGCGTGTTTTGTAAATCTGGTCGAGCCCGGCGAAAAAGTCATCGTCTGCCGTAATGGTGTATTTGGCGAACGGATGCGACAAAACGTCGAGCGTGTCGGTGCAGTGGCCATACTGGTTGACAATGAATGGGGCAAACCCGTTGACGTATCGGCCGTCGAAGCCGCACTCAAGGCCAACCCGGATGCGAAGTTCCTCGCTTTTGTCCACGCCGAAACCTCCACCGGCGCGCGCTCGGATGCGCAGGCTTTGTGTGCGCTAGCCAAAAAGTCAGGCTGCTTGACCATTGTCGATGCGGTCACCTCGCTCGGTGGCATCGAGCTGCGCGTCGATGAATGGGGTATTGATGCGATTTATTCGGGCAGCCAGAAATGTCTGTCTTGCGTCCCCGGCCTATCTCCATTGTCATTTTCGCCTGCTGCGGTCGAAAAACTGAAAGCGCGCAAAACGCCAGTACAAAGCTGGTTTCTCGATCAAACCTTGGTGATGGCCTACTGGGGTAATGCTGCGGGCGCGAAACGTAGCTATCACCACACCGCACCAGTGAATGCGCTGTATGCGCTGCATGAGTCATTGCGCCTACTGGCCGAAGAAGGCTTGGAAAACGCTTGGGCGCGCCACGCGGCGATGCACACCTTATTGCGCGACGGCTTGGAACAGCTCGGCATTCAGTTTGTCGTTGATCCTCAATATCGACTACCGCAACTGAACACCGTACATATCCCTACTGGTGTTGACGATGCGGTAGTAAGGGCCAAATTGCTCAATGACTACAATCTAGAAATCGGTGCCGGCTTGGGAGCGCTAGCGGGGAAAGCCTGGCGCATCGGCTTGATGGGCTACGGCGCACGGCGCGAAAATGTGGCGCTGGTCTTGCATGCCTTGCGCGACGCACTGAATGCTTAAATATACGTATAACCAGCCAACTCAATTTGAATATGACTTGGCTGGCTATACCCACCGGAGGTGTGAGATGCAATTTGGCTACACAATTATTTATGTTTCAGACGTAGCCGCTTCTTTAGGCTTTTTTGAGCGTGCTTTTGGTTTTTCGCTGCGCTTTTTACACGAATCAGGCCAATACGGAGAACTGGAAACGGGCGCAACGACACTGGCTTTTGCCCAGCAAGACTTGGCACACAGCCACTTTGCAGGTGGCGTACTGACCGCACAGAGTGCCACTCAGCCACTCGGGGTCGAAATTGCACTGGTCACCACAGCAATCACGGAGGCACATCAGCAAGCCATCGCACATGGTGCCAGCGAGCTGGCGGCCCCAGCGTGAAGCCTTGGGGGCAAACGGTATCCTATCTGCGTTGCCCCGATGGTACTTTGGTGGAGCTATGTACGCCGATGAATGGCTAACTGCGAGGTCACCCCATTGGGCGCAGGGGAACTCATTGGGGTGAGGGTCAGACCATAATGCTGACGGATTTTCTTAAGCACGCCACGTTTTTCCAAGCGCGCCAATGCGGCATTCAGTACCTCGGTATCTGCCTCAGTGACACTTTTTTTACTCAGCATAAAACGCACCGGCTCGCTCAAAATTTGGGTAGGCAAGGCCGTCACCGCGATGCGCTGCTGTTTGGCCTCGTAATAAATAGCCCCGGTATCTCCCATTAACAACTGGGCACGCCCTGCCCCAAGCATTTTCATGCCCTGACTGAATGTTTCAAATGGCGAGAGCAAGCGCGCTTCATTCAGCCAGAAATAATGTTTTTTATAATCTTCCCCATACCAGCCCGCATTCGGGATAAGCAGCGAAATTTTGCGGTTTAAAATCGGGGCAAAGCCATCGAGCGAATAATATTTTTCGGCATTGTTAATCAGGGCAAACAAGCTGACTGATTCATCACGATAAGGGGCGGTAAACCAGCTAAACTCACGGCGCTCAGGCGTTTCTGACGCGGCCAGCATCAGGTCAATCTGGCCTTCCATAAACATGACTTGGCGGCGCTTGCGGGGTAATTCAGGGCCAATCTGTAGCGTACAGCGCGCTTCGGCAAATACGGCTTTGAGAATCTCAATATCGACCCCGGCTGCCTGCCCCTTACTATCGGTATATGCGTAGGGTGGCCATTGCTCAATTGCCATTTTGATGGGTTTCGTGCAGGCCAAACTAGCCGCACTGCAATACACCGCACTCAAAGTAAAGCCGATGACCGCCAATTGTTTCATGCCGAAGCCTCTAGCTACGCAGATCAAGTATTTTCGTTCTACGCCATTGCCTGCAGCATTACAAGCAGCGGGTATGCTAGCTGGCAACACTGTGGCTGAACGGCGTGCGGCACGCTCGGTTGGCTACCCGCCACTAGCCACAAATCCACCTAATACTGACACCTTTATTAATTATTTTTGACTCTGCATTTCATCAATCTCACCATGGAAGCTCAAAAATAGATTAACAGGGTGAGATCAAAATGTTGCAACGTTTCTTCATGGGCTGTATTGCCCTTTGCTTAAGCGCACTCGTCAGTGCGAATAATCCACAAATCCAAGCGGCCTACCAAGCAGCCGCCAAAGCGGCCCAAAATGGCCCAGCAGAGGTTAGCTTGATCGATCAAGCCAAACTCAAGCTGCCGAAAGGCTATGCGTTTATCCCCAAAGCCGAAGCACAAGCGTTGATGACCGCGATGGGTAATAGCGCGGGTGATGACATGCTGGGCATGATCATGCCGGAAGACGAGAATCAAAATTGGTTTATTGATGTGAGCTTTGAAAAGGCCGGTTATATCAAAGACGACGACGCAAAAGACTGGAATGCCGACGAGCTATTGACCAGCCTGAAAGAAGGCACCGAGGAAACCAACAAAATGCGCAAAGAGCGCGGGATTCCCGAGTTTGAAGTCATTGGGTGGGTAGAAAAACCCAACTACGAGGCAAGTAGCCATCGTCTGGTTTGGTCGGCCAATACCAAAGACAAGGGCGCGGCAGCCAATGAGGAGCAAGGTGTTAATTACAATACATACGCCTTGGGCCGCGATGGCTACATCAGCATGAATCTTGTTACTGGCATGAATTCGGTCGAGCAAGAAAAACCGGTCGCTAAACAGCTGCTGGCTGCGCTGGAATTTAACGACGGTAAAAAATATAGCGACTTTAACGAAAGCACCGACAAAGTTGCAGAATATGGCCTCGCGGCTCTGGTGGGCGGTGTTGCGGCGAAAAAACTCGGCTTATTGGCGATTATCGGCGCGTTTCTCGCCAAATCAGCCAAATTGATTGGAATTGCAGCGGTTGGTGGCTTTGCTGCTTTACGCAAATTTTTTGGCGGCAAAGATAAAGACCAGGCATGAAATTACTGCTGTTACTTTTTACCTCGGTTAAATTTGCCAAATTACTCACTACCGGCGGGACGATGCTGCTGTCGGTGGTGCTGTATGCGTTTGTATTTGGCTGGCCATACGCGGTGGGTTTTGTCGCCTTATTGCTGGGGCATGAAATGGGACATTATCTGGCCGCGCAGCGCCGTGGGCTCAATGTGGGCGCACCGACATTTATTCCATTTGTCGGGGCGTGGATCGAGCTGAAAGAGCAACCAATGGATGTAGAAACCGAGGCCTATATCGCGCTAGCGGGCCCGCTGGCTGGTACGGTGGCCGCGCTGGCGTGCTATTTCTATGCCCGGCACGGCGGGGGCAATTTGTATTTTGCCCTCGCCTACGCGGGCTTTATGCTCAATCTGTTTAATATGATCCCCATTTCACCCTTTGATGGCGGGCGAGTTACCGCGATTTTGTCACCCCGGCTTTGGCTGCTGGGTGTGCCGATTTTAGCGGCACTGTTTTACTTTCGCCCCAGCCCGATGCTGATCTTGGTGGCTTTTTTGGCGCTACCGCAGTTGGCAAAGGCGTGGCATTTTGACGCCACGGCGCCAGAAAACCAGCACTACTACACCGCACGCTTAGAAGATCGGATTGGCTATGGCTTTACCTATTTAGCCCTCGCGGGATTTCTCGCGGTGATGACGCATGATGTGCATGAGATGGTCGGGCATTTAGCGCGCTAAGCACGCTAAATAAAAAGCCCCAGTAAAACACTGGGGCTTTTTATTGCAGTACGACTAATTAAATTGGCGCAGATAAAGTAACGCGGTTCATCACTGGAACAGGTAATGGCGCGGATTGGCTTTGCGCTTTGATATAGGCCTCAAAAGCATCGACATCCTGACCGCCACCCAGAATATTCGTCCCCTTAGTCAGCACCGTAAACGCATCCCCACCGGCTGCCAGATAGTTATTCACTGTAATCCGGTAGTTCTGCACCAGATTAATCGGTGTGCCATTCAGTTTGACCGATGCGCGATTCACCCGTGAGCCCGCCGCTTTCGCGCGATCGTAGTTATAACTAAAACCATTCGACACCAGCAAGATGCGGTCAAACGGCTGATTATTGCTGTAGCCCGTAAACTGCTGCTCAAGCAGCTCGATCAAGTCAGCGCCAGTGACTGTCATCGACACCAAGGTATTACCAAATGGCTGCACAGTAAACAGCTGGCCATAGGTGACATTACCGCTAGCATCCGGCTGCAAATCAGCGCGTACACCGCCCGGGTTCATAAACGCGATCGTGGCATTGCCTTTATCCGCCGCCTTGGTCGCAGCCAATTGAGAATCGGCAATCACATCCCCCAAAGTACTCTCACCCGCGCCATTGGTTTGCTTGAGCAAAGCGGCGGCTACTTGTCCCACGATGCGATTTTCCAGCGGTTTGACCAATGCATCGTATTTATTGATGATGCCAGTTTGAATACTATCTTTCGCAACGTCGTTACTTACCACGATATTTTTGGCGGTTGATTTCACAATGTCGCGGGTTTTCGGATCAATCGTCAGATCAATCTCGGAAATCACCCGACCATATTGATTCGCGCTAGTCACCAGCTTGCCATTGATCTGGCAGTTGTAGGCTTGATGCGTGTGGCCGGACACCACGGCATCGACCGCGGGATCAAGGCGTTTCACGATATCAACAATTGCGCCGGACACCCCTTTACACTCGTTCAAGCCGCCGGTCTGCGTACCGCCTTCATGCACCAGCACCACAATCGACTCAATTCCTTGCTGTTTGAGCTCGGGTACGAGGGCATTGACGGTATCGGCTTCATCTTTAAAGCTCAAACCCGCAACACCGCTAGGGGTTACGATTTCTGGGGTATTTTTTAGCGTCATGCCGATAAAGGCTACTTTGACACCGCCAAACGTTTTGACTTGATAGGCAGGGAAAATCGTTTTTTTGCTCGCGGTATCAACCACATTGGCTGCCAAGAATTTGAATTTGGCGCCAGCAAAGGTGGAGCCACCTTTACAACCATCGCTAGGGTGGCAGCCACCATTTTGCATGCGCAGCAATTCGTCACGGCCGTCGTCAAACTCATGGTTGCCTACCGCATTGAGCTCCAAGCCCAGCTCGTTCATCGCCTCAATCGTTGGTTCGTCATGAAATAGTGCCGACAACATCGGGCTAGCACCGATCAAATCTCCGGCTGAAACCACGATATTGTTGGGGTTTTTCGCTTTCAGCAATTTAATCCACGTGGCCATATATTCACTGCCACCTGCCGCCACTTTAATGGTTTTGCTCGCATCATTTGGATCAGGGATCGTTACTGTGCCACCCGGTTTCAAATTACCGTGAAAATCATTAATCGCCAGCATTTTCACTTCAATCGGAGCACTACTCACGGGTGCGCTGGTGGCAGTAGGCGTAGCACTCGGTGCTGGAGTCGTCATGGATGGGTTAGTCAGCGTGGTAGTACCGCCACCATTACCACCACCGCAAGCACTAAGCAGGCTCCCCAAGGCCAACAAGGCCACAACAGATTGTTTTAACTGCATTGCAATTCCCCTCAAATAAATGAGGAGCAGCATAGGCAGACTCAATGACGATGCAATTGCTGTTTAATGAACAAATCATGAATACAGGAAAACACTTACTCACCATATACGTGGCGATGTATATCAACAAATCCTAATAATCTATTAAGTTTGCTGACAATACCCTAGATAATCAGGCATTCAACAGCGTGATTTCATGCGTGCTACGCTGCCGGTATTTTGCTATGAGCGCCAGCGTAATCAAAACAAACAGCAGGTTGGAGCTAGCCGAAAAAACCAAGGCCCAACCGCGCCCATTCTCCAACACCTGCACCAATGCATACAAGCTGGCAATCACCGATGACGCGGTCCAAATCGCCCAAGAGCTCAAGGCAATATTGGCACTCGATTTATTGCGATACAGGGTTTTCCATTGCGGAATATAGGCCAGTAAGGACAAAACCCCCACGCCGGCTTGCAATACGGTCGCACCTTCTAAAATTAGTTTATTAATTGCCATTACCCTTCCTTCCGCCATACCAAACTCACTATTGAGTAGAGCCAAATTACAGCGCAGAAGTTCAGGCTTTTAACCATGCCAAAACAAATATTACGCCGGAATAAAATGCCAACTGGCGCCAGCGCTGGCACACTGACTAGCGGAATGTTTACAAAAACAACAGCCCGGGCAAATTGGCTTCGCTAGGCTTTAATTTAAGCTAAGCTGGGAAGAAGAATTCGACCATATAGGGCGATCATGTTAAGTAAACCATTCACCGACCTTCAGCAGTGGATCAATTATTTTGCCGAGCAAGCTACGCCGATTTTGGCGCACACGCATGTTGAAATGCGGGGCTTTCATGCGCGCATCGACGAAATTGGTTTGCATGAAATCACAGGTTTGATTCGACATGACCCCTTACTTACCCTGAATATCCTGCGCTACCAAGAAGAACATCGCCATACTCGGCAAACCACCGACGTCACCACCATTGATCGCGTATTGCTAATGATTGGGGTGGTCGGCTTTTTCCGACTATTCGGCAGCTTGCCTTGTCTGGAAACCCAATCGGACGCGCAAAAGATCATGATTTACGGCGCGCACCGCACCTGCGCTCGATCTTATCTCGCCTCGCTAATCGCTGAAATGTTCAGCAATTACCGCCGTGATATCGAGCCCAAGGAAGTGATCACCGCCGCGCTGTTACACGACACTGCTGAAATCTTGCTCTGGCTGGCTTCCCCACGTCAGATGATGATGATTCAGGAAACCTTACGCTCCAACCCCAGCATGCGCAGCCAAGATGTTCAGATCAAAATTCTGGGCTGTAAAATCAATCATATCCAGCAAGGCCTAGTCGAAAAATGGCACTTGCCACGCACCTTGTTGCATCTGATTGATGATCACTACGCCGATGAGCCACGGGTGAAAATTGTGCACCTTGCAGCCTCGATTGCACGCCACTTAGAAAAAGGCTGGGATAATCCCTACTTCTGGCAGGATGTGCATGAATGCGCTTTGCTCTTTAATATCGAGCCGTATCTGGTTTACCAGCAAATCCGCGATGTTGCACTCACTGCGGCACGCAATTGGGGCTGGTATGAAGAGCAGCCCGCGGCCGCACTACTCATTCGTTAGCCAAATAACTTGGGGTATATTTACCTCGCTATTCTAATCATTAACTTAACAGCCCATACCCCAATGAGTATTCAATTTAACGGTGTTAACCTCTACACCATCGCCCAAGCACGCGAACTCGACCCCAAAGCGCATGCGCGCATTTTGAATCTGGGTGGCGATTGGCTCATTTTACTCGGCAAAAAAATGGCATTCACCGACGATGCTGATTTGCTCGGCATCATCTATGAAGCAGGCCAAACCGGCCCCGTCGCCTTCAACAGCAAAACCGCCGCCGCTGACTACATTGACCCACACACGCAGAGCTTTGCGAGTGTGTCGTGCTGATCATCAGCAATCACGTAGGGCGTATTTGACGCGGAGCGGCAATACGCCGAAGGTGAGGCACATCGTGCGGCGTAGTGCCTACGGCAACTACACCTACTTGTTGCTTCAAATTTGAATGATTGGGCTCAACGAAATATGGCGAAAGAGATTTATTTTTTTGGCAGAGATGATAAATACTATCAGTTATCAAATTTCTCAGGGGTTGGTTTTGAGTTGAATGGAAATAAATGGCGAACAATGGAGCATTATTTTCAAGCCATGAAATTTATTGGAACACCTCAATTTGATAGAATCTTACGCTGCGGATCACCAAAGCAAGCCAAAGATCTAGGGCAATCTCGAGAAACCCCGATTAGGCGAGACTGGGAGAGTGTAAAAGAAGAAATCATGCTAACTGGGTTAAGAGAAAAATTTTCAAACCCAGAACTCAAGGAATTATTACTAAGTACTGGAAAGAAAATATTAATCGAAAATTCCCCATATGATTCTTACTGGGGTATAGGTCAGAATGGTAAAGGTAAAAATCGCCTTGGTGTTCTTTTGATGCAATTAAGAACTGAATTTAAAAATGAATGAAAATTTAGTCATGCAGGTGCGCAACGCTACGCGTTTCGCACCCTACAAATGGCGAAACAACAAAAAGCCACCTTCCGGTGGCTTTTTGGCATTCAGATTGCTCGATGAGCGGCTGAATATTAATGGTATTGCTGAGCGATCTGCTGGCTGGCGACTTTGGCGGTCGTTTGCAGTACGCGATGCAATGCCATATCACGCGCTTGTGGCGCAGGTTGCCAGTCGGTGACTGGCTTACGCTGGTCGCCACGGCAGATTACGATTTGAAACCAGCCTTCCATCTCGCTAGTGCGAGTAGATGGACGAGCTTCGATATTAAAGTCAAAAGTTGTTGAGGCCATGATGGCTGCTCCCTTAACAGGGCGCTTTGTTTTTCTAGATTTTATAATCAATTGGATGAAACTACGCGCCTACACACCATCCCACGCTGGATGGAAAAGCACCAATAGAAGAGCACCGGGTTCACTAAGGAACTAAACTTGGACTGCGATCCAAGTGGGAATCAAATGATGTTGTTATCGAACATCATTGCGGCAGATTCATTACAGATAAGCTGAGGTGGCTTGCTGGAGGGAACTGCTGTTAGCAACACATCACGGTCTTGGGTTAACGCACCGTGGTTTTTATGTGCTCAATCAAATTAGTGCCGCGACTGTACGACAGATAAAAATTACTGTCAAATCATATATTTGTTAAAAGTACCTAATTTGACCAACGGTACAGCCCGCTTGAGCTAGCGAACCGCGCGGCACAATAGCAGCTTCCAACCCTCACCCCACGAGGCCACAGCATGATGCAGGAAATCGAACAACTTCCTAAGGCGGCACAACAATTACGCCGCAAAGCAGATACTCACAAGGGTATGTTTGGCTCGGTCGCCGTGCTGGGCGGAGCCGGGGGTATGACGGGGGCGGCCTTGCTGGCTGCGCGTACTGCGTTATTACTAGGGGCGGGTAAAGTTTGGGTTGGCTTGCTGGATGCCCGTATTAGCGTTGATTTTCAATATCCTGAGCTAATGCTATGCAAGGCCGAGCAGATATTTAGCCCATTACAAGCCACCCACCTTCTTGCAGGAATGGGCATGGGAACTTCGGCGCAAGCTTTGCAGATACTTGGCCACTGTTTAGCCAGCGAGTTGCCATTATTGCTTGATGCCGATGCCTTAAATCTTATTGCTGCGCACCCACAATTACAGCAACAGCTGCGTCAGCGCCCAAGCCCCACGCTGCTCACGCCACATCCTAGTGAAGCCGCACGTTTACTGGGCACCAGCACCGCCGCAGTTCAGCAGGACAGGCCCGCAGCGGCCCATGCACTGGCTGAACGCTATCAATGTCACATTGCACTCAAAGGCCATGGCACGCTGGTAATGAGCACCGATGGGCAATTAAGTCGCAATTGTTCGGGCAATGCAGCGCTCAGCAGTGCAGGGCAAGGCGATACGCTAGCGGGCATAATTATGAGCTTGTGCGCCCAAGGTTTAGAGCTGGCTAGCGCCGCTCGCGTAGGAGTATTTCTGCACGGCCAAGCGGCAGATCATTGGCTTAGCACGCATCCAGCCGGTCTAGGCTTAAGTGCGTCAGAAACGATTTATCTGGCACGCAACGCCCTCAATCACAGCTTGGCTCAAACTGAATGAGGATGTCATAAAACCGCAACACAGCAAGCGGTTAAATAGGCGCAGAATGGCAGCAGAAACAATATAAACAGTTTTTCAATAAGGAACTTTCATGCCAAGCAAATCTACGCTTCCAGCCTCTGCCCCAGCAAACACTAACGAAACTGCGACCACCAAGCCTGCTGCCGCTAAACGCACCAGTAGTACCCAAGCGGCAGCAAATCGCAAACCTGCAACTAATACTGCAGCCGCCGCCCCAAGCAAAGCTCCTGCGCGCAGCCGCCGTACCACCAGTAGCACCGCTAAGCCCGCGGCCAGCCCCCAAGCCCCAACTGTTGCCGCAAAAGCGGCGAGCGTAGTAAAAACAGCACCAGCACCCGCACAGGAAACTGCAATCAACAGCAGCGAAAAACCAGTTAAAAAAGCCGAAAAAGTCGAAAAAGTTGAAAAAACCAGCAAAAAGAGTAGTAAAAAAACCAAGCTGATTCGCGACAGTTTCACCTTTCCGGCAGCCGATTACGCACTCATTGCGGCCACCAAGCAGCGTGTGGTCGCCGCAGGCGTTGAGGTGAAAAAAAGTGAATTGATCCGTGCAGGTCTTACCGCGCTGGCGGCGATGAATGATGCACAGCTACTGGCCTTGCTCGGCGGGCTGGAAAAAATCAAAACTGGCCGCCCTAGCAAATAAGCCAGCCAACAATGCCCTCTCTGCTGTGCAGCCATGCCCAGAGAGGGAGCTTATTCCGCGGCTAACCAGCCAATTTGCCCATGACAAGCTTCATTAAGCTGCACGATCAGCGCATCGGCGACATCTGCGGTGACCGCAAAGTTAAACAGCACCTGACTGGCATGCGTCACCTCGATGTATTGCGCAGTATAGCTCGCCAGAGCCCGCCGGACATGACCCTCCAAGGCATACGGTACACAACAGCGCAAGCTACTCATCTTTAGCAATGGGATTTTTTCTGCCAGCAGCAGCGCCTGCGCGACCGAATCGGTATATGCCCTGACCAGACCGCCGGCCCCCAGCTTCACACCACCAAAATAGCGCACCACCGTAGCGAGTACCCCTTCCAGATCCTGATGCCGCAGCACATCCAGCATGGGCCGACCGGCAGTACCAGAAGGTTCGCCATCATCAACGGCGGCCGACTGACCGCCCGCTAGCAGCGCCCAACAGACATGCGCAGCCGTCGGGTGTTCCGCTTTAAGCTGATTCACTATTTGCTGGGCGGCCGCACGATCGCTCATCGGCTGCACACAGGCGATAAAGCGGCTCTTTTTGATGATTAATTCAAAATGAGTGGGTGATTTCAGGCTAAAAGGCATGATGGCAGAACAAAAATTACAGCCAGACAAAGTAGGGCATGTACGTGATTTGAGCAACCCATTTTTGGCACCGCAATCGAAACACTCTGGATCGAAAAGCATCATGCGCCATAAAAAAATCATAAAAATTAGGTACTTAATTTTTTGGCTATCAGCACAATTAGTAAATGCAATTTGCCGCAATGATTAGTTCGACCTAATGTAAAGCCATCCCACCGTTAATCACCGAATGAGGAATCGCCATGTCTAACGAAGCAAAATGCCCATTCGCGGGCGCAGCTAACAAACGCACGCAAAACGGTAGCCCATCGAATACCGATTGGTGGCCCAATCAACTTAATCTCGCTATCTTGCATCAGCATTCGAGCAAATCCGACCCAATGGGTGCTGATTTTGACTACGCGACCGAATTTAAAACCCTGGATCTGGATGCCGTCGTGGCCGACCTGAAAGCCCTGATGACTGATTCGCAAGATTGGTGGCCCGCCGATTGGGGCCACTATGGCGGGCTGATGATCCGCATGGCCTGGCACTCAGCCGGCACTTATCGCATTCATGATGGCCGCGGCGGCGCCGGCACCGGCAACCAGCGCTTTGCGCCACTCAATAGCTGGCCGGATAACGGCAATCTGGATAAAGCCCGCCGCCTGCTGTGGCCAATCAAACAAAAATACGGGCGCAAATTATCATGGGCCGATCTGATGATCTTGGCCGGGAATGTGGCGCTGGAATCAATGGGCTTTAAAACCTTTGGCTTTGCCGGTGGCCGCGCCGATATCTGGGCGCCGGAAGAAGATATTTATTGGGGATGGAAAAAGCCTGGCTTGCCACCAGCGATCAGCCCAATAGCCGCTACTCGGGCGAGCGCCAACTCGAAAACCCGCTCGCCGCGGTGCAGATGGGCCTGATTTATGTGAACCCTGAAGGCCCAGATGGCAAGCCCGACCCCGTGGCCTCGGGCCGCGATGTGCGCGAAACCTTTGGCCGCATGGCGATGAATGATGAAGAAACCGTGGCACTGGTGGCCGGTGGCCACACCTTTGGTAAAGCCCACGGCGCGGGTGACCCGAAACTAGTGGGCCCTGAGCCCGAAGCTGCACCGCTGGAAGCACAAGGCTTGGGCTGGATTAATCAGCTGGGCAGCGGCAAAGGTATTCATACCACGACCAGTGGCATTGAAGGCGCGTGGAAACCGAACCCAACCACCTGGGATAACGGCTACTTTGACATGCTGTTTGGTTACGAGTGGGAGCTGACCAAGAGCCCCGCCGGCGCGCATCAATGGACGCCGAAAAACTGTAAACCGGAACATCTGATCCCCGACGCGCATGATCCAAGCATCAAGCATCCACCGATGATGACCACGGCAGATTTGTCGCTGCGCTTTGATCCGGCCTACGAAAAAATCTCGCGCCGTTTCCACCAAGACCCAGCCGCCTTTGCCGATGCTTTTGCCCGCGCGTGGTTCAAACTCACTCACCGCGATCTGGGCCCGCGCAGCCGTTACCTGGGTAAACTGGTACCGCAAGAAGAGCTGATCTGGCAAGACCCTGTGCCCGCCGTGAGCCATCCACTGGTCGATGCCGCCGATATTGCCGCGCTGAAAGCCCAAGTGCTGGCCAGCGGCCTGAGCATCAGCCAACTGGTGAACACCGCATGGGCTGCCGCCGCTACCTTCCGCGGCAGCGATAAGCGTGGTGGCGCGAACGGCGCACGGATTCGCCTCGCCCCGCAAAAAGACTGGGCCGTGAATAACCCGCCAGAGCTGGCGCAAGTGTTGGCACTGCTGGAAGACATCCGCAGCCGCTTTAACGCCGCGCAAAGCAGTGGCAAGCAGATCTCGCTGGCCGATTTAATCGTGCTGGCAGGCTCAGCTGCCGTAGAAGCTGCCGCAGCCAAAGCAGGCATCACCATCAGCATACCATTCACCCCGGGCCGGACCGACGCTAGCGCCGAGCAGACTGATGTGGAGTCTTTTGCGGTGCTAGAACCTCGCGCCGATGGATTCCGTAATTTCACCCAGCCAGGGCTAGAAAACGTCGCCGCCGAATTGCTGATAGATAAAGCGCAATTGCTCACGCTCAGCGCGCCGGAGATGACGGTATTGGTAGGCGGTATGCGAGTGCTGAGCGCCAACACCGGTGGCAGCCAACATGGTGTATTCACCGCGCGCCCCGGTGTATTGAGCACGGATTTCTTTGTTAACCTGCTCGATATGCGCACCCAATGGCAACCAAGCGCCACCACCTGCGTACTGGAAGGCAAAGATCGCCGCACCGGCGCGCTGAAATGGACTGGCACTGTGGTTGATCTGGTGTTTGGCTCAAATTCGCAGCTACGCGCCCTCGCCGAAGTCTATGCCGCCGCCGACGCGCAGGAAAAATTCGTGCACGATTTCGTGGCGGCTTGGGTCAAAGTCATGGAGCTAGATCGATTCGATCTGCAATAAGCAAGTTAATTAGCCGTATTTAAAAACCAGCCTGAGCGGCCTTGCGCCGCATCAGGCTTTTTTATGGCATCAACCCAACATTTCAAACCGAATACAAAAGACAGCAAAAAGTCAGTTAAAATAAAGGAAACGTCTATGGATTTACAGGCCATGTCCTTTACGACTCACTGCCGCACCCTGGTTTTACTCCTGCTGTTTAGCGCATACGGCCATGCCAGCGTACAAACGGAATCCGAAACCAGAGCTTTAGTTGAAAATGAACTTCGCTATTTGATCAGCAAAAAAGACTTTGCCGGCTTGGAAAAATTTTATACCCCGCTGCTTTCACCCAAAGAGCGCACCCCCAGCGGCATTTGGAAACTCTCGGTGGTCGCTGGCGGGATCGATAGCCTGCTTTATTACAGCCCCGACCCCGGCTATTGGCAAAACCAAGCGGATTTTGTCACTGAATGGCGTAAAGCCTACCCCAAATCCACCGCGGCGATGCTCTACGCCTCCACTATGTACAACACTCAAGCCTGGCAATTGCGCGGGAATGGCATGGCCAACACTGTTACAGAAGCTAAGTGGCCTGCGATCAAGCAATTGGCCAACCGGGCAAGAAAAGAACTAGAAGCTGCTGGTGAACAAGGCAAGCGTGACCCAACGTGGTATAGCCAATTCATTGCGGTTAGTCGCTTGGCCAATGATGGTGGCGAGCAAATGCGTAATCAAATGATTAGCGAAGGAATTGCTCGGCATCCCGGCTATTACCCGATTTATTTTGAGACGATTTTTAGCCTAACGCCCAAATGGGGTGGCAGCTACGAAGCAATCGATGAGTTCATTCAAGCGGCGGTGAAAAACCCGAAAAACAAAGATGGTTTAAGCCTGTATGCACGGACTTATTGGTATCTGGATCAGGCACAAACCCACGGTGAGCTATTCAAACTGAGTAAAGCCGAATGGAAAATCATGAAGCCAGCGTTTGCCGATCTGGTGAAACGCTATCCCGATAGCTGGAATATGTCTGCCTTTGCTTATTTTGCCTGCTTAGCGCAAGACTATCCGCAAGCGGGGCTTTTACTTAAGCAATTAGGCTCGCAACTTCAGCTCGGCAGCTGGAGCAGTAAAGATGGCGCAGAAAGCAGCTACAACGTTTGCAAAGCGGGTATTGAGGCGGAGCAAATGGACCCCGCCGAAAGAGCGCGGCAAAACGAAGAAGCTCAGCGAGACAGCAAGCGCTTGCTCGAAGAAATACTTGAGGCTACTAAGCGAAAACAACTGAAACTTTAACCAAAGTAAAACCCCAGCATTGCCAACTACTGCATTAATTGAGATGCATCTGCTGGCGCTGCGGCGCGCTGGTTTTTTTGTCGGCCACTTTGGGCTGCTTGCCGGCGTAATCGCTATTAATCAGCGCCTCGGCCTCATCCGCCCCCATACCCTGCCCCTGTAACCACTGGCAAACTAGCCTAGCCAAGCGGTCCAGCGCAATACGGTGTGTCGCGTCGGTGTGAGCGTAAATCCAATCCGAAAAAGCCATAAAGCGCGCAAACGGCGCATCGCCCAACATCACCGGCAGCGTATGAGCAAACCGCCCCGAATTCGCCACCAAGTCCCAATAGCGCGCAAAACGCACCAGCCGCTGCATCGTCGTGAAGTCGATATCGCGATTAGCCAAAATCGTATACGGCGGGAATGGGTCGTACTTCATTGCAAATTCGTCGGTATGGCGAATAATGGGCGTGCCGCGCAGCCGTTTCAAAATGCCGAATTGAATCTCATGCGGGCGCAAGGCATACAAATGATCAAAGCCTGCGCCAAAGCTCTCGACCGTTTCACCCGGCAAACCGGCAATCAAATCCACATGCATATGCGCGTGGCTGTGCTCAACCAGCCAGCGGATATTATCGGCGGCTTTGTCGTTATTCTGCTTGCGGCTGACTAGCGTTTGCACCTCGGGGTTAAAACTCTGGATGCCGATTTCAAACTGCAACGCGCCGGGCGGGAATTTCAAAATGCTTTCGCGCAGCGCCTCGGGCAAATGATCGGGCACCACTTCAAAATGCGCAAACACCGGGTCGTCAGGATGTGCGGCGATCTTGTCGAGAAAAAACTGCATAATCCGCAAACTGGTCTTGATATTCAAATTAAAGGTACGATCGACAAACTTAAACAAGCGCGCACCGCGCTGATACAGCGTTTCCATTTCAGCCAGAAAACGTTCCAACTCGAACGGCCACGCGGTTTTATCCAGCGCTGACAGACAGAATTCGCACTTAAACGGACAGCCGCGCGAGGCTTCGACGTACAGCGTGCGGTTTTTAATATCATCGTCGGTATAGAGCTGATACGGCAGCTGCAAATCATCGAGCTTGGCCTGCACACCGACGTGGATTTTCATCAGTGGCTGCGGGCCGTTCAAAATCTGCCGGCACAGATCGGGCAGCGTCACCTCGCCCCAGCCGGTGATTACGAAATCGGCTTCTTTGACAATCGCCTGCTCGGCAGTCTCGTACGAAACTTCTGGTCCACCGAGGATAATTTTGACTTCAGGCGCAACGCGTTTGAGCAAGGCCACAAGACGTGCGGTTTCCTCGACATTCCAGATGTAGACGCCAAAGCCAATGATTTTGGGCTTTTTCGCCAACAGACGCTCGGCAAACTCGGTCGTTTTGCCGCCGATGACGAACTCCATGATTTCAGTCTGCGGCTGCAAATCACCCATATTGGCCTGCAAATAACGCAGCCCCAGCGAGGCATGCGTGTAACGGGCGTTCAGCGTAGACAAAATAATCGACATGACAAAACCAGCAGTGAGGATTGCGAAGCAAAACGCTATTTTACGGGTTTATGCTGGCGAAGGGGCTGGCGATTGCTCAAAGGCGGGGGGCGGCTGCGGCACCAGCAAATTCACCACCAGCAAAACGGCATTGATGCCAAGCAGAGATGACTCAACTAAACTCGGTGACTAGCCGCAGACGGCCAAGAGCGGAAGTAACACTGTGTTTTTCATGCCCTATCTTAGCGTCAACTGCTCTTCTTATAGCTAACGCTAATGACATCGGTAGATGGGTTAGCTTATATCCGATTAAGATTAGCCCTCAATGGGTAAGCATACTTAATAGTAATGACGAGGGCACCATGAACATAATTCCGGGAATTGGTATTGGTAAAATAAAATACGGCATGTATGAACATGAAGTTATCGACTTACTTGGTAAACCTGATCGTGTTGATGAAAGTGAATATGTAGAAGGCATGGGAAATTGGTATAGGGAGCTTTGGTATACCCCCGAAAACCTTACATTTACGTTTAAAAAAGATGATCAAAATCGTCTTGGCACCATCACAGTAATGGGCGGCGAGCATACTTTATTTAGCAAGAAAATATTTGGAAAAAAAATCAGGGCTGTTTCAAAGCTTATCGTTCAAGAAACGAACGAAATAGCAAGGTATGAAGACTGGTCCTCGGAAGAACTTCCGGAGCATGAATGTCTGCTTCATAACGGATTGGGAATAATGTTCTGGTTTGATTTTAAGGAATTAACAGAATTACAATGTAGTTATCTTTTTAAATTAGATAGTGAAACTATCATCTGGCCAGTGTCGTCATAACAAATCGCTCAAACATCGCACACTACGCGTGCTGGACAGTTTTTAAATTGTATAGATGGTTTAATGTTAACCACGGGTCAGTTTCAGCCCCCAAAAAAATCAGTAAACTATGCCCAATAAAAAACACCGCTAGCTTGAGCTTGCGGCGTTTTTTTATTGGGGCGCTGAAAACAAATTATTCAGCTTTCAGATCGGCAACCATTTCAGCCAACTCACCGCTGGCATACAGCTCTTTCATAATGTCGCTGCCACCGACGAACTCGCCCTTGATGTAGAGCTGAGGAATCGTTGGCCAGTTGGCGAATTCTTTAATACCTTGACGAATTTCTGGGTCAGCCAGCACATTTACCGCGGCGAAATTTACGCCCAGGTTTTTCAGCACTTGCACCGCGCCCGCAGAGAAACCACATTGTGGGAAAGTAGGGGTGCCTTTCATGTACAAAATCACCGGATTTTCGGTCACTTGTTGGCGGATAGTGTCTTGAATACTCATGGTAATGGCTCGCAAAGCTTGAATGATTTACTCGGGTATTGTAAAGCGGCGGCAGCGGTTGCGGCAAGCAAAATTGCGGGCTTCAAGATCAGGAAAACGGCGCTAAAATCATATACAAAGATAGAAATCGGGGGCGAAAATGATTCATTGCGTACAGCACGGCGAATTTCAATACAAATGGCAGCACAATGTATTGGTTGTTACCTACACCGGCAGTTGGAACGTGCAAGCCGTGCATGCACTACATCAAACGGTGGCCGCAAACTGGCAAGCTAGGCCAGAGCAGCGCTGGGCCATGCTCACCGACGCCAGCCACTGGGAAGGCGGCACCCAGAAGTGCTCGATGCATGGTGGGTATTTTTTGAAGATGCAGTCGCGCACGGTATGTGCGCCGTGACGGATATCTTGCCATCACACTTTCATGCCTTACTGGTCCAATCATTAGCCGAGCGCGCAAGTCGTTTGGTTACGTATCAGCGCAGCGAAAATATTCAAGCAGCAAAACTCTGGCTTGCCCAACAAGGCTTTGATATTACCCAGCATTAACGCGTCAATATTATCCGCACCGCCCGCCACTCACCCGATCGTTTTGCCCCAAATCTTGCCAGGTTTGCACATCACTAAACCCGGCCTGTAAGAGCAACTCACGGCAGGCCGCCCCCTGATCCCAGCCATGCTCGAGCAATAGCCACCCGCCTGGCTGCAAATAGCTTGGAGCGGCGGCGATAATCGTACGCAAATGGTGCAGCCCATCGTGGCCATCGGTCAGTGCACCAGTGGGCTCAAAGCGTAAATCGCCTTGATTTAAATGCTCATCATCAGCATGGATATAGGGTGGATTGGATACGATGAGATCAAATACCTCACCGGCCACCGCACTAAACCAGTTTGACTCAACAAAGCGCACAGATGCACCCAAAGCCTGTGCATTGTTGCTGGCCACAGCGAGCGCATCCGCAGATAGGTCAAGGGCACTGACTGATAAATCAGGGCGTTCAAGTTTCAGCGTGATGGGGATACAGCCAGAACCAGTACCTAGGTCAATTACTTTGCCATTTTGTGGCGCACGCTCCAGCGCCAATTCAACCAGCAATTCAGTATCGGGTCGCGGGATTAATACAGCGGGGCTGACAGCAAATTCGCGACCATAAAACTCGCGGCTACCCAATAAATACGCCACCGGCTCACCCTCACGCCGCCGCGCAGCCAAAGCAGCAAACGTGGAGTGCTGCTCATCAGTCGCAGTTTCATCATCATGCGCGATCAACCACGCCCGATTTTTTTGCAGCACATGCAACAGCAAAACTTGCGCGTCAAAGCGTTCGATTTGGCTGTATTGAATTAGGTCGCGGTAGGTTGGCAAAGGCAATCTCGGTATAAATTAATGGGGTATCTTGCTGAAAACAATATCTAGCAATTACTACAAGGCCATACATCAATCATCGCGCGTTAGCACTTCAAGCAATTCAATCTCAAACAGTAAATTGGAATTGGGTTTGATGTGCGCGCCGATCTGGCGCTCGCCGTAGGCCAGATGCGCTGGCACAAACAGTTTGCGTTTGCCGCCTACCTTCATACCCATAATGCCTTGATCCCAGCCTTTGATCACGCGGCCGGTACCGATCACACATTGAAATGGGCGACCTTTGGATACGGATGAATCAAATACCGTACCGTCTTCTAGCGTGCCGGTGTAATGCGTGGTAATCAACGCACCGCGCACGGCTTCTTTGCCATCGCCAATGGCGATATCTTCAATAATTAGTTCTGTACTCATGGCGACACTCAATTCGATTGGTCAATTGGATAGCGGAAAGTTGGGGCTGCGTGATTTTAACGCGGATCGGGGATAGTCAACATCACGCTGGCACCACCGAGCGCGCTGTGGCCTAGAGTAATGTGCCCCTGATAGGCTTGTACAATATCGGCCACTACACTCAAGCCAATACCATGCCCGGCAACCCGCTCATCCAAGCGGATGCCACGCTGCAGCGGGGCCTGGGTATCAACAAAGCCGGAGCCATCATCAGCGATGGTGATAATGAGTTCGCGCCGACTTGCCTGCAAGTGCAATTCAACGCGGGTTTTGGCCCATTTACCTGCGTTATCGAGCACATTACCCATCATCTCAAACGCATCGCCCTCATCAATGGACCATTGCAGCAAGTCATCGCAATACAGCGCAAACTGTAAATTGCGCTGCGCATGTACTTTTTGCATGCTGGCAATCAGACGTTCCGCGATTGGCTTTAAAGCTAAAACTGGCGCCAAGCTAGCCTGCCCACGCAAGGCCGCACGGCCAAGCTGATGCTGCACAATATGATCCATCCGGGTAACTTGCTCAGCCAAAGTCTGACGGTAAGCAATCGGGTCGGCGTTATCTTGTTCGGCCCGCAAAATAGCCAGCGGGGTTTTCAGGCTATGCGCCAGATCACCCAGCGCTTCACGATAGCGCTGCTGACGCGCGTGTTCTTGCTCGACCAAGCGGTTTAAACGAGTCGCGAGCGGCGCAATTTCGCGTGGGTAAACGCCATTGACCTGTTTTTGGCTACCATTTTCAATGGCCGCCAGCTCGGCTTCCAAGCGCCGCAATGGCCATAGCCCCCAACGCAACAGCAACACTTGCGCCAATAGCAGGCAGAGTGCCGCAGCGGCTAGCCAGCCCCAGAGCGCGCGCTGAAACTGAGCCAATTGCGCCGCAAAGCGCTGCGTATCTTCCAACACCATAAATCGCAAATTCTGGCTTTGCTGACCAATATTCCAGCGTACTTGGTATTCCGTCGATAAATAATCGCGCCCCGCTAGCCGCAAGGTGCGATGCTGCCATACGCCGGTTTGCAGACTGGAAAGCGGTAGCTGCGGCAGGCTTTGTGCCGAAGGTGAGCGCCACAACTCGCGCTGCGTAGGATTATCAATTTGGGCATACAGGCCAGAATGGGGAACCGACAGCAAAGGCTCGGCGATACTGCTTGGCAGCGCTAAACGCCCCTTGGCATCAAGCTCAGTAATCGCAATCAGCATATAGATTGCGCTATGCAGGCGCTCGAAATGGCTGTTACGCAGATGCTCGGAGTAAACCCCCTGCACCGCAAGCCCAGCCAAACAAAAAAAAGTTAGCAAGACCGCACTGGCGCCCCAGTGCAAACGCGCGCGGATCGATAAATTACGCCAGCCCCTCACTCGGCCTCCGTATTCCAGCGATATCCCCGGCCACGCAGGGTTTCAATTAGCCCTAGCGTTGCATCGGGGTCCAGCTTGCGACGCAAACGCCCCATTAGCACTTCGATCACATTACTATCGCGGTCATCATCGTGCGGATACAGGTAATCACTCAATGCCTGCTTGCTCACGATTTGCGGACGGTGCTGTACCAGATATTCCAGCAGACGATATTCATACGCCGTCAGCTCAACAGGGCCAGCTGCATTACGCACTTGCTGGCGCTGCAAATCAATCTGGATTGGCCCTAAATTAAGCCCAGTCGGCTGGGCTTTCAATGCACGCCGCAGCAGGGCCATAACCCGTGCCGCCAGCTCGGGAAATTCGAATGGTTTGGTGAGGTAATCGTCTGCACCGGCCTCCAGGCCAGCCACTTTATCCTGCCAATCCGAGCGCGCGGTGAGAATCAAAATCGGCATGTCGTGACCAGCAGCACGTACCCGGCGGATCAGCTCAACACCATTCAATTTGGGTAAGCCCAAATCGACAATCAGCAAATCAAACGGGTACTCACAGGCTTGATATAAGCCGTCGGCACCATCGCTGGCGGTGTCAATCCGATACCCTGCCGCAATCAGCTGGCGGGCCAGCGACTCGCGCAGCGCGGTTTCGTCTTCAATCAGGAGCAGACGCATAGTGGGCTTCTTGCGCGTGTAAACCTAGCGAACAGCGCCAGTGGCTTCATCGACAAAGACCGCCCGTACATCACCGCCGGGCGTTAGTACTTTAACGCGCCAAACCGATTTACCGGCATCGATGAATTTTTCCACGTTGAGCACCTTGCCACCGTTGGTTTTCTTTTGCGCCAAATCCGACGCTTCGTCCCGACTCACCGCGGCATACACCGAAGCTGTGCTTAAACACAGCGCTAAAATCATTACTTTGATCAACGATTTCATCAGTTTTTCCTTTTCAAGCAAGGCATTGTACCTGCAAGTAGAGCGACAACAAGGCGACCAGACTCACAAGGTCATTATTTCCAATCCTCATCGAGCTCGACCAGTAATTTTACCGGAATCCGTGCCCCCGGATTGCCAGGGTAACGATTCATATTGGCGCTATACACTTGTGAGCGATATTCGTACTCTACACGGTAATCACGTACCCGCTGACTATAGTCGTTCACCTGCCGGCACCGTTGTACCTCGCGCTGGCTGGTATCATACACAGGGCCAAGGCTGTTACGTTCGCCCAGCTGGTTACCCACCATTGCGCCAATCAATGTCCCCGCCACTGTGGCCACCTCTTTACCACGTCCTTTCCCAATTTGATGCCCGAGCACACCGCCCGCCACACCACCCACAATCGTACCCACGGTGCCATTGCCATCATAACGCGGGATATTTTCAGTTACCCATTCACTGCGGCACTCCTGCCGGGGTTGGCTCACCGTTTCATATTGCGGGGTCACACTGCGAACAATGGCGTAATCACGCTGCTTCCAGTGCGGAGCATGACCGCGCTCACCCCAATCATCGTCATACGCGAA
The DNA here is from genome assembly GCF_013423785.1 of Chitinibacter fontanus. Lineage (NCBI taxonomy): Bacteria > Pseudomonadati > Pseudomonadota > Betaproteobacteria > Neisseriales > Chitinibacteraceae > Chitinibacter > Chitinibacter fontanus. The sequence continues at coordinate 1,868,944 of NZ_CP058952.1, read as the reverse complement.
GGCATGATGACTGAAAACGATGCCAAGCATAGCTATTGTCAGTATTGAACGCATAATATCGACTCCACACGGTTATTCACGCTACTAGCATGCCCGAGCAGTTCTGAATCAAAGCTGAATCACATATTCGTGCCACTGCGTCAGGAACTTACCGCGCAGATCGAGCTCTTATTCTGCAATCATTACGGAGTATCAAGGCGATGACATCTGCAGTAACGCGACATCATTCGAAACGCTGGGTAATCGTGCCCACTTTCTTGCTCGCAGGCTTATTGACTGCGTGCGAGCAAGCCAATCAGATCACCCAACAAGCAGCTTCTTCAGTGGTGGCACTGGTGGGCTCGGAAGTAAAAAAACAAACCGATGGTGTGATCGATCAAGTCACACAGGAGGCCAATCAGGTTTTACAGCCCTTGGGGCTTGATGCCAGCCAGATTGCCAGCTCGGTCAAAGCACAAACCGTACAGTTGGCCCAACAAGTGCTTAAATCGAATGGTGATTGGGCACAGTTGGTGCAATATAAAGGCCGCTTTCCCGCTGATATTGGCTTATTCACCGAAGTTAGCCCGATTATGCCGGAACTAAAAGGACTGCTAGGCGATCAGCTCGGCACCTTGTTAGGCCTGATGAGCACGCCAAGCTCAATACAATTTGATCGTGTTTTGTACGTGCTGGGCAATAAACCCCAAGCAACTAATGCAGATAGCGCATGGCTATCTATCGACGCAGAAAACCGTAAATTGGAAGTCGGCCTAATCCGCAATGGGACGGTCAAAGTCTATCAAAGCAAAGGTGAACCGATTTATCGACCGGCCGAGGTAGCCCAATTGATCGAGAAACATAGCAAGGGTATTGCGAAGTAAGTCAATTAATACCTTAGTCACCAGGCAATACCCTGCATTATTTTCGATAAGCGATAAACAGCGGGCGAAATAAAAAGCCTTGCACCAAATCGACGCCCAGCGCGCATGCCCGCGCTAGCTGGGCTTCGTTTTCTACCCCTTCCAGTACAGTTTGCTTCCCCGTTTCGCGCGCGTAAGCAATCAGGCTGAGCAAAGCCGATTGCTGCTTGGGGCAGTCGAGCTGATTAAACCAGCTGCGATCAAATTTCAGGCAATCAACCTGGATCAACAAGGGTAAAGACAACATTGAATGTGGCGCACCAATATCATCCAACGCCAGCGGAATGCCCTGCTGTGCCAGCACTTCGGCCATTTGCATGCTCTGGCGCGCGTCGCCAATGTCACTGTTTTCGATGATTTCAATCACTACATCCCCGCGCCGTCTTAGCAATTGCACCAGTGGATTGGCCTGACCAGGCTCATCAACCACCTGATATGCATCGGGGTCTAAATTGACAAACAAAGGCGCGTCGGGCGCGTGAGCCATCTGTAGTTGTTTCATCTGATATTCGGTCTGAAACAGCGTCAGCGGGCTATCGTGCAGCGCCCAAAAGACCCAATCGGTGCGTAAAGTCTGGCCAGCCCGATCGTAAAAGCGCGCCAGCGCTTCATAGGCCACAATGTCACCCGTGTGCGGGTTGATCAAGGGCTGGTATTCAACCCCGAAGCGTTGCTGGTCCAACATATCCAGCAAGACGCTGGCCGAGAGATGATACATAAAGTAACAAACAAGAATGGTTCTCGTTATTGTAGCAATAAGCGCCCTGCAACCCCATCAATTTTCACGGCTAAATGCAGCTCTGCACACAATATGACTAATGGGTATCACCTTAAAACCCATTAAATACATGATTAAATTGAGTATACCCCAATAGGTATTAGCGTTTCGGCCATTGCCATGCCGGGCGATCTAGACTAGTTTGCTCACACAGCTGAGTGGCTCCCAGCTCTTTGGCCAGTTGCAAGACTTGCGCTTCGCGCACCCGACTTAAGGCGGTGACCAAACGCGCCGCGTGGCTAACCACAATAATCTGGCTATGCAGCCCCGCACTGGTAATCAGGCGGGCTAAGGCGGGCAATAGATCAGGATGCAAGCTGGTTTCGGGCTCATTCAGCACCAGCAATTCGGGCGGACGCGGGCTCAATAGCGCCGCCACCAACAATAAATAGCGCAAAGTGCCGTCGGATAACTCTGCCGCGGCCAATGGTCGCAGCAGGCCGTTTTGCCACATTTGCACGCTAAAACGTCCATGATCGACGACGATCTCCACCCTTGCGCCCGGAAAAGCATCATCGACCGCCGCATCCAGCTCATCACCACGCCCCAGCTCACGAATGGTTTGTAAAGCCGCCGCCAAGTCGGCACCATCGTGTGCCAGCACTGGTGTGTAAGTACCAATCTGCGCCTGCCGCGCAGGCGCTTGCGCATCGCTGCGCAGGCAATCATAAAACCGCCACGCGCGCATCCGCTCGCGCAGCGCCAGCACTTCAGGCGCACGCAGAGGGTCGGCACAATGGCTAAACAGGCTATCGTAATCAGGTACATGGCGGCTCAACATCTGCCATTCACGGCCAGCACGCACTTTGCACAGGCTGCGGTCACGATCAGCCAGCAAGGTCGATTCGCGCAGTACAGCCCCCGCCCAAATGCACTCGCGCTTAATGTGCGGATCGCCACCAAATAGCGAAGTGGAGTCTGGCGTTGGCAGCCCCAGATCAATGGCGTAGCCAAAATCATCGGCGGCAAAACCCAGCTTCAGCGCCACCGACTCTTGTCGTTTTGTACCCTGAATAGGCATATCGCCACGCTTCATTGCGCGACTAATGGTTTCCGGCCCAGCCCACAAGGTCGACGAAAAACCACCTTCCTGCGCCAAACTGGCGACCATCCGGCCTTGGGCGCTTTCGGCCAATAAGCGCAAGGCGCGATATAAGCTCGACTTACCGCTGCCATTAGCACCAGTAATCACATTGAGCTGCCCCAATGGAATAATCAGCTCGCGCAAGGAGCGGTAATTGGCAATGGCGAGTGTATTTAGCATGATGGGTATCTACTCCAAAGACAAACAGGTCAATATCTGTAGATCAATACCTACATCAAAAACACCGTCGCCAATCCAAGAAAAATAAAGAACCCCAAGCTATCAGTCAGCGCGGTAATCATCACTGACGAGCCATACGCCGGATCACGGCCAAGCTTTTGCATGGTGAGCGGCACAAACAACCCGACCAAGGCGGCGACCAGCATATTGAGCATCATCGCGGCCGTCATCACCAAACCTAAATCCCATTTGCCATATAAAGCCCAAGCAATCACGCCAAGCACACCGCCCCAAACCAGACCATTAATTACGGCAATGCCCAGCTCCTTAATCAGCAGCATTCGAGTATTTGACGTGGTAATTTGCCCCAAGGCCAAACCACGAATAATCAGCGTTGTGGTTTGCGTACCGGTGTTACCGCCAATACCCGACACAATCGGCATCAGCGCGGCCAGCGCTACCAGATGGGAAATCGTATCCTCAAATACGCCAATCACGCGGCTGGCCACAAAGGCAGTGCAAATATTGATCGCCAACCACGGCCAGCGATTTTTTACCGCCTTGCCCACGCTGGAAAATAGGTCTTCGTCTTTCAAACCGGCCAGCGACAGGACTTCGGCCTCGGATTCTTCCCGAATCACGTCAACCATTTGATCGACGGTGATGCGGCCAATCACTTTGTGGTTGGAATCGACTACCGGCGCGGAAACCAAGTCATAACGCTCGAACGCTTGCGCCGCTTCGCCCGCATCGTCAAAGGGCTGGAAAATCACCACATCGTCGGCCATTACATCCCCGACGTATTGCTCTGGATCACTTACCAGCAGTTTATTAAGAGGCAATACCCCCTTGATGATTTCTTCATCATCCACGACAAACAGCTTATCGGTGTGCGTTGGCAACTCGTCAAAACGGCGTAAATAGCGCAACACGACTTCGAGCCGCACATCGGCGCGGATCGTCACCATCTCGAAATCCATCAGCGCACCGACTTGATCATCGGTATACGACATCGCCGATTGCACTTCGGCGCGATCTTCCGCATCCAGCGTGCCCAAGACTTCGCTTTGTACTTCCTGTGGCAAATCAGGCACCAGATCGGCCAGCTCGTCGGTATCGAGCTGCCCAGCGGCGGCGACCATTTCGTGCGGCGCCATATCGGCCAGTAGAGATTCACGCACCGCATCCGACACTTCAAGCAGAATTTCGCCGTCGTCTTCCGCGTCAACCAGCCCCCAGATCGTCAAGCGATCGGCCGGCGGCAGGGCTTCCAGAATGTGTGCAATGTCGGCCGGGTGTAGCGCCGCCAGCTTCATCTGTAATTCGGTCAGGTTCTGTCGATGGACCAGCTGCTCAACCAGATCGTGCTTGGCCATTTCCTGCTTATGCACCATGCCTTCGACGAGCTTATGGCGCTCGAGCAAGCGGATCACTTGTTGCAGACTTTCCTGCAGGCTTTCTTGTGGTTTGCGGCTGATAACGGTCATAACGGTGGCCTTGCGGGTGACGATGTCTAGGCTTCTTGTGAAAGCGCTAGCGAACAAACTGCATGGGGTTGCTGGGTGCGGCGCAGTTTAGCACGCAGCAGTGTAATACATGATGCATTGCAGCGTGCCTTGCCGCGATTGCGACTTTTCGACCAATCCGCGCTACGCCAATGTAACTTGCAATCTTTTTGTCATCTAGCACGCCTATGATCAAAGCTTTGTGCTGCGTTGCTAGCACATACTGCACAGATTTCTTTAAAGGATTGCACCATGAAACGCTGCCTGCTGCTTGCCAGTGCGCTGTTGAGTATGAGCCCACTTATGGCGGCAGAACCGACGCCACTGGTACTGAATTTACTCGGTCGCTATAGCACCAATGTGTTTGATAAAAGCGCCGCAGAGATTCCGGCCTTTGACCCGCAATCGAAACGCGGTTTTGTGGTAAATGCGCAAAAAGGTGTGGTTGAAGTCCTCGATTTAAGTCAGCCCAACCAACCCGTCTCAGTGGGTGAGCTATCCGCCACCGCCATTTTGCCCAAGGCCGTGGTCAATAGCGTGGCCGTTAAAAATGGCATCGTCGCCATTGCCATCGAAGCGCCAGTTAAAACCGATCTTGGCAAAGTGGCATTTTTCCGCGCCGCTGATTTAAGCCAGATCAGCAGCGTGAATGTGGGCGCGCAGCCCGATATGCTCACCTTCACGCCCGATGGCAAAACCGTAGTGGTTGCCAATGAAGGCGAGCCAAGTGCGGATTATCAGATTGATCCGGAAGGCTCGGTGAGCATTATCAATATTCAAAATATCAAAAAACCAAGCGTACGTACTGCCGACTTCCGCGCCTTTAATGGGCAGGAAAAACAATTGCGCCAAGCTGGTGTACGCATTGACGGCCCCTACGCCAGCGCAGCGCAAGACCTTGAACCCGAATACATTGCGATCGCCCCTGATAGCAAAACAGCATGGGTAACTTTGCAAGAAAATAATGCGCTGGCCAAGGTAGACCTGCAGCGAGGGAAAATCGCCGCAGTGCTGCCTTTGGGGCTAAAAGATCATGGCCTTGCAGGCAATGGCTTGGATGTCAGCGATAAAGACAAAAAAATCAATATCCGCACCTGGCCCGGCGTGAAAGGCATGTATCAACCTGACAGCATTGCCAGCTATAGCGTTGACGGCAATACCTACCTAGTTATGGCCAATGAAGGCGATTCGCGTGCCTGGGGTGAAGACGATAAAGCCTATTGGGCCGGTGATGCCAGCAAAGGTTTTGTTGAAGAAATTCGCGTGAAGAATTTAGTACACAAAGACGGCTTTGCCGGGCAAAAAGAGCTGCCGCCGCAATTGGCCAAATTGGCCAAAGGTGCGGTACTCAACCCTGCCGTGTTTGCCTATTGCGGGGCAACCGAGCTGAGTGCCGGCGATTGCGCCAGCGACGAGCAGCTAGGCCGCTTAACCATTGCCTGGACTCAGGGCTACCAAGTCGGGCTCGATGGGCTGCCAAAACTCAATGCCGACGGCAAACTGGTTTACGACCAGTTGGTGGCGTTTGGCGGGCGCTCATTCTCGATACGCGATGCTAATGGCAAATTAATCTGGGATTCAGGCGATCAGTTCGAACAGCTATTAGCCAAATTGGAGCCAAAGTACTTCAATACCAGCCACAGCAAAACCGCCTTTGATGATCGCAGCGATAATAAAGGCCCAGAGCCGGAAGGGGTTGCAGTGGGCAAAATTGGTGAGCGTCAGTATGCCTTCATTGGCCTGGAGCGGATGAGCGGCATTATGGCCTACGACATCAGCAATCCGCAGGCGCCAGTTTTTGCTGGCTACACCAGTACCCGCAATTTTGACGCGAAAGAAAACAAAGATGCGGGCGACCTTGGCCCGGAAGGCTTAAGTTTTGTCAGCGCCAAAGACTCACCGACTGGCGAGCCATTGCTGATTGTGGGTAATGAAGTCAGCGGCACCACCAGCATTTTCAGCATTATTCAGTAAGCAATACCGGTCGGCTAGCTACTCTTCAAGGTAGTTAGCCACCGCAATTACGATAATTTCACCACCCCCAACAGTATCAGTGGAAAAGCCGCCACTATCGCCAGCTCTGAAACTACGGGGAGATGAAACACTGGATAAATCTGCTTGGAGCTAATCCAACCAAAAATCAGCGCAGCAAATGCCAATAGCACGACACAGCCACCTAATAGCCGTCTGGGCGCTTTACTGGGTGTTGGTGCGATGACAGGCTGCCGACGCACTGGAGTGGGGCTGCTTTCAATGATCCGCAATGGTGGAATGCGAGGTGTCGACATGAGGCACACTCCTAATTGATCTGATATTGATATGCTAAATAAATGCCGCCCCAAAGCTGTGAATAAGTTGCCGCAGGCAAACCGTAAAAATAAACACAGCCACCAATATATCCCGCTGTGCAACTTGTAATTGGCGCAAGTCAGGCGCTATAAGGGCATATGAATGCTCAGTTCCCCCGAGTTGTCTTGCCTGCCGTATAATCGGCGCGCATTCTTCATCGTTTTTCAAGGCGTACGTTCATGCTCAATGCCTTCGTTCTCTCTGCTGGCCGTTTGATTCAAGTTCCTGCCCTGGTGCCGGAAGACTTATCACGACCGGAAGTGCTGTGGGTCGATATGGTGGACCCCACCGATGAGGAACGGGAGCTGGTACAACGGGTATTTCACCTAGAGCTGCCCGAAGACGAAGAACTCAAAGATTTGGAAGAATCCGCCCGCTGTTATGTGGATGACAATGGTGTCCACATCAGCTCGTTTTTCCTCACCCATGCCGAAGACGAACACCAAAACGTGACGGTGTCCTTCTTATTAAATGAAGGCCGGTTGCTAACTATTCGCCAGGAAGAACTGGCGGTGTTTAGGTTATTCCGGCTGCGTGCACGGGTTCAACCCGGTTTTGTCGCGAGCGCACAGGAAATTTTGCTGGCGATTTACGATGCGGCAGTTGAATATGATGCGGATGTACTGGAAGAAATTTACGCCAAACTCGATGGCGTAAGTCGCCGCGTACTCGATCACAGCGCCGAGATGACCGACGAGCTAATGGGCCAGGCGCTGGCCGAGCTGGCCGGGCATGAGGACATCAACGGTAAAGTGCGGCTAGATCTAATGGATACCCGCCGGGCGCTATCGTTCCTATTGCGCAGCCGCCAACTGGCCGCCGCGCAGGAAAACGATCTGCGCGAGATTTTGCGCGATCTGGAATCGCTCAATAACCACAGCGCGTTTTTGTTCGACAAGATTAACTTCTTGATGGATGCAGTGATGGGTTTGATTAATCTGGCGCAGAATAAGATTATTAAAATCTTCTCGATCGCCAGTGTAGTTTTCCTGCCACCGACGCTCGTAGCCTCGATTTACGGCATGAACTTTGCGCACATGCCCGAGTTATCAGAAAACTGGGGCTATCCTGCGGCCTTGATTTTAATGGTTTTATCGGGGATTGCCCCATACTGGTTCTTCAAACGTAAGGGTTGGCTGTAATTAAGCACCAATGGTCGTTTCAAGTGGCAATTTGGTGCACAATGCGCTATTGCTCAGACTGGCATATTGCAAAACGACCCAGTAATGACAGCGCCAACTCTTAACGCCTCCGAACGGATAGCTGAAATCCAGCGCCGCATTTATAGCGAGCCCGCTGCGGTTTTGCATTTAAGCCAAGCGCTATTGGTCGATAGTTTGCGTGCGCAAGATATTGCGACCCAAGTCCAAGCCAGCATTTTTATCTCCATTACTCGCAACCAGCTTGGCGAGCGGCATGACGATTGCACATTGCTGCTGTCGGCTTTGGAGTTGTGCGAGAAAAACGATCTGAAACTACTGGCGCTACAGGTGATGGAGCGCTTGGGGCGTGATCGCTACACCGGTGGCTTATATGCCGAATCACTGGCCTATTGGAAACAATGCATCATTGCCTGCCGCGCGCTGCGCCATTGCGGACATGCACATGTGTTAGCACTGATTGGTTTAGGCCATGTCTGTAGCGCATACAACCAGCACCTGCAAGCAGTTGAATTCCATCGCGCCGCGCTGCACTTGCTGAAACTTCATCCTGAACCGCTACTCCACATCAAAGCCAAGCTCAGTTTGGGCTGGGATTTATACAATGCAGGTCAAAGCGATGATGCTTCGCTGATTTTGCAAGAAACCGCCGAGCTGAGCCGACAATACCATTTTGGCCATTACGTCACCGAATCCTTGCTGCATCTGGGCACTATTGCACTCAAAAATCACGATTTGGCACAAGCCGAAGCCTATTTCGAGCAGTGCTTAGATTCCATGCAGGAAACGCCATCACACTGGGCCGAGTGTAATTTACTAGGGATGCTGGCTGAAGTGCGCTTTTTGCAGGGCTCACCGCAAATGGCCCGCGAGATGATTGAGCGCGGCATCAGGCTGGCGCATCAAGATGGCATGCGTCACATCGAAGCCAAGCTGAGCGCGCAAGCGGCGGGTTACTGCGCAGCGCTGAATGATTTGAATGGCATTGAATACTTTGGTCGCCAGCTTGATTTGCTGCATGAGAACAACACAACGTCTTGGAGCATTCCCGCGATCGATCTCAGTAATATCCGGCAATACCTGCCGAACACTTAGCCGGTATTGCACTACAGCCCTTACTGATATTAAGCAAGAAAGAAATACGCCATGGCGGTATATTAAAATCTTACGCCGATCTTGAATTTGTACCGACTGGCGCCATATCTTATTCAATCACTTATTTGAAGCTGGAGCCGCCATGAGCGTGCCGCACCTCACTACCGCCCTCACCGGTCCATTACTTGAATTAGAGCGCAAAATTCTGGCAGCCCAGCCCGAAATTGAGCATTGGTTGCGTAATCAGTGGCAAGAACACACGCCGCCATTTTACGGCTCGGTTGATTTGCGCAACGCCGGCTACAAGTTGGCCCCGGTGGATATGAATCTATTTCCGGGTGGGTTTAACAATCTGAACCCAGACTTCCACCCCTTGGCGGTTCAGGCCGCCATGATGGCCTTGGAAGGTTACTGTCCAGATGCGCGCCGCATTTTGTTGATCCCGGAAAATCACACCCGTAATCTGTTTTATCTACAAAACGTCGCCGCATTAGCTAAAATTTTGCGCCAAGCCGGGATGGTGGTACGCATTGGCAGTATGAATCCTGAAATTAGCGCGCCGACCGAATTAGACTTACCGGATGGCAGCAAAATGCTGCAAGAGCCAGTGATTCGTACCGGCAACCGAGTCGGTCTGGCCGATTTCGACCCCTGCGTGATTTTGTTGAACAACGATTTATCTGGCGGGATTCCGGACCTGCTGAAAAACATCGAGCAAACCCTATTACCTCCATTACACGCTGGCTGGGCTGTGCGTCGCAAAACCGAGCATTTTGCGGCATATGATCGCGTTGTGGCCGAGTTTGCCCAGATCGTCGACATCGACCCTTGGCTAATCAACCCCTATTTTGAACATGTCGATGGGCTAGATTTTCATGCGCGCGAAGGCGAAGAAAAGCTGGCCGCCACCATTGACACCATGATCAGCAAAATTGCGGCCAAGTACGCTGAGTACGGCATCGATCAAACCCCATTTGTGATCGTCAAAGCCAATGCCGGCACCTATGGCATGGGCATTATGAGCGTGAAATCGGGCGAAGAGTTGGTGGGGCTGAACCGCAAGCAACGCAATAAAATGTCGGTGATTAAAGAAGGCCTAGAAGTTCACGATGTAATCGTGCAAGAAGGCGTACCCACGTTTGAAACCATCGACGATGGCGTTGCTGAACCGGTCGTTTACATGCTCGATCGCTTTGTGATTGGCGGCTTTTACCGCGTACACACTGGCCGTGGTATCGACGAAAACCTGAATGCGCCCGGTATGCACTTCAAACCATTGGCCTTTGCGACTTCCTTATCAACACCCGACTGTGATGGCTCACCCGATTGTGAAGCCAATCGTTTTTATGCCTACGGCGTTGTGGCACGCTTAGCGCTGCTCGCGGGCTCACTCGAGCTGGAAGAAGGAAGCCTGTAATGCACATCCTGTTTGTCGCCGACCCACTCGATAGCTTTAAGATTTACAAAGACTCGACCTACGCGATGATGCGCGAAGCGAATGCGCGCGGGCATCAGGTTTGGGTGTGTTTGGCCGGTGATTTACGGCTAAAAGACGGTGTGGTCGAGGCTACAGCGCAGCAGATTGGCTTTACGGATTCACAGGTCAATCATGATTGGTATCACGTCCAACAAGCACGCACCATCGCCTTGCGCGATATTGATGCAGTGGTGATGCGCAAAGATCCTCCGTTTGATCAGCAATATTTATACGCCACGCAATTATTTAGTCTCGCCGAGGCGCAAGGTGCGAAGGTATTTAATCGTGGTCAGGCGCTGCGCGACTTTAATGAAAAACTGGCGATTTTCCAGTTTGCACAATATATCGCCCCGACGATGGTCAGCCAGAATATGGCCGATATTCGCGCCTTTGTCAGCGAACATGGCGATGTGATTGTCAAACCGCTCGATGGGATGGGTGGGGCGGGTATCTTCCGCATCACCAATACGGATGCTAACTTGGGCAGCATACTGGAGATGCTTAGCCATAATGGCGAACGGTTGGTAATGGCGCAAAAATATCTACCCGCAATTAAAGATGGTGATAAACGCGTATTGCTAATCGACGGCGTACCGGTGGATTGGTGCTTGGCACGGATTCCGCAAAATGGCGAAACGCGTGGCAATCTGGCGGCAGGCGGTGCGGGCGTGGCGCGCCCATTGTCAGCACGCGATCGCGAAATTGCCGAGGCGCTGGGCCCGCAATTGGCGGCGCAGGGCTTGCTGCTGGTTGGGCTCGACATCATTGGCGAGAATCTAACCGAAGTGAACGTCACCAGCCCCACGTGTTTTCAGGAAATCACCGCCCAATCGGGCATCAATGTCGCCGCGTTGTTTATCGACGCGCTCGAAAGAAAATGCGCGTGAAGCACAACTTTTCTCGCCTGCTAAGCCGTGGCCTGCTACTTGCCACGGCTTTTTTGCTGACAGCCTGCGGCAAAAACGAGCTGTACCAACAAGAAAGTTATGTATTTGGCACTCGGGTGCAAATCAGTATTTATGGGCTAGATGAAGCAGTAGCCGCCAAACATGCAGCGGCGGTGCTGGCCGAACTTGATCGCTTGCACCGCAAACTGCATGCTTGGCAGCCCTCGGAGATCACCCGACTCAATACCGCCTTTAAAAATGGTGAAACCACTGAGGTCGATCTGGAATTGCTGGCGATGTTAAACGCGGCGAAAAACTACGCGCAGCAAAGCGATCAGTTGTTCAACCCTGCCGTTGGGGGCCTGGTGACATTGTGGGGCTTTCATCGCGACACCTTTGCCCCTGTTATTGCCGATCAACAGAAGATTGCTGCGCTGCTAGCTGCGCAGCCAACAATGAATAATCTAGTGATCGACGGCGCCAATGTCAGCAGCAACAACCCTGCAGTTGAAATTGATCTGGGTGGCTTTGCCAAAGGCTGGGCGCTGGATCATTCGGCGAAATACCTACGCCAGCAACGCGTGCTAAATGCTTTAATCAATATTGGTGGCAATGTCTTGGCGCTCGGAAAAAAAGACCAAGAACCTTGGACGGTGGGTTTACAACATCCACGCCAACCCGAGGCGATGGCCACTATTGCCCTCAAAGATGGCGAATCGATCGGTACTTCGGGTGATTATCAACGTTATTTTATGCTGGGCAATAAACGCTACAGCCATTTGATCGACCCTCGCACAGGACAACCGGCTCAAGGTGTACAAGCGGTGAGCATTATTGCCCCACCCAGTCAGAACGCCGGCCTGATCTCGGATGTGGCAACCAAACCAATGTTCATTGGTGGCGTAGCCAGTAGTTGGATGTATGCACAGCGCTTTGGCGTAAAAGATGTCTTGGTCATTAACGAGCAGGGAGATGCGTTTATTTCTGCTAGCTTGCAAGCCCGCATTAAATGGCTAAAAAAACCGACGCACTTATATCGTTTGCGTTAATGCGCGGACCTTGGGCGAAGTCAATTTTACCTTCACAGCTTACCGCTAAGATCACCAACAGGCGCACCGACTGTTGCACTCCAGTGATTTGGCATTTTTCATGCTGCTGAAATAGCAAAAACTTTATATGATGCTTCATTGGATTTAAAAACCTAATGCTCACAAGGCAGTAGGACTTGCAAAAGGACGTATTTCGGCATGGTAGGGATAATCATTGTGACCCATTATTCGATGGGAGAGGCTTTGATGACATGTGCACAGCACATTATGGGACGCCCTTTGCCGAACCTAGGGCAACTTGCGGTCAGCAAAGCTGACGAACCCGATGAAGTCTTGCGCCGTGCACAAGCCTTGATCGACGAGCTAGACGATGGCTCAGGCGTGCTATTGCTAACCGATATTTATGGCGGCACGCCATCTAACGTTGCCAATCGACTCATCAGTGCCGGCAAGGTAGAAGCGGTCGCTGGGGTTAACTTGCCAATGTTGGTACGCGCACTATCCTACAGCCACCAGTCTTTGGATATCGCGGTCAGTAAAGCGATCACTGGTGGCCTAGAAGGCGTTTTGTATATGTTACCAAGCAGTCAGCCGTAATAAGGAACGAGTAGAATGCCGCAGCAAGAAGTAGAAATCATCAATAAATTGGGTTTGCACGCCAGAGCATCGAGCAAATTTACGCAATTGGCGAGCCAATTCCAATGCGAAGTTTGGGTAAGCCGCAATCAGAAACGTGTGAATGCCAAATCCATCATGGGCGTGATGATGCTAGCGGCAGGAAAAGGCAGCAAAATCATCATCGATACCAGTAATGCACCGGATGAGCAAAAAGCACTCGATGCACTGATCGCTTTAGTTGCCGATAAATTTGGCGAAGGCGAATAATAAAAATAGGTGATCGTCGCCAATAGAGCGCACGACACCTGCACCAGCAGCACAATGCAGTTGGGCCTTGTGTCAGGAGGGATTTGATGAGTATTAGCCTACATGGTTTAGGCGTGGGTGGCGGTATCGCCATTGGTCATGCCCATTTGGTATCGCAAGCCGATATCGAAATACTGCATTATCAGATCCCTGCCGATGGCCTTGCTGCCGAATTACAACGCTTCGATGAGGCAATCCGCAGCACTCGCAAAGAGCTGGAAATGCTGTGGGGCAGTATTCCCGATAATGCCCCGCAGAATTGGGTGCGTTCTTGAGCTTGCACATTATGCTGCTCAATGATCACACGCTATCAAAAGAACCCCGCCACATTATCGAACAGCAACGCTGCAATGCTGAATGGGCGGTGAAACAGCAGCTCGATGTTCTGCTGGCACAATTTGATGAGATTGAAGAAGAATATTTGCGCGAGCGGCGCACCGATGTTATTCAAGTTACCGAGCGAATTTTCAAAGCTCTGGCAGGGCATGAACATGGCAACCATGCCCCTAGCTGCGATGGCGACGATTGTATTCTCGTCGCACACGATCTTTCACCTGCCGATATGGTGCTCTTCAAAGACACCAGTTACAAAGCCTTTATTACCGATGTCGGCGGTCTTACCTCGCACACAGCCATTCTGGCACGTTCGCTCGATTTACCTTCGGTTTTGGCACTACGCAATGCCCGGGAAATCATCCGCGAGCAAGAGCTGATTATTGTTGATGGCATTAAGGGCTGCGTGATTGTTGCCCCAGATGATGCGATTTTGGCTGAGTATCAATTCCGCCAAAATGAGTGGCTGATTAAACAGGCCAAGCTGCAAGATATTCGTACCCAAGCGGCTGTAACACTCGATGGCACCCAGGTTGAACTGACTGCGAATATTGAATTGCCCGACGATTGTGATCTAGCACTAGAAAATAGCGCCAGCGGCATTGGCTTGTTCCGTTCCGAATTTTTATTTTTGAAAGAAGATGATCTGCCGACAGAAGAGGAGCAATTTCTCGCTTATCGTGAGGTTGCACAAGCCATGCAAGGCAAGCCGGTGGTGATTCGGACAATTGACTTGGGCAAAGATAAAATTCCGTCTTGGCAAATCGAGCGAGCTGCGCCAAACCCAGCGCTGGGTTTAACAGGTATCCGCTTATGCATGGCTGAGCCGCAAATGTTCCGTACCCAGCTACGCGCACTTCTTCGAGCATCTGCATTTGGCAAAATCAAATTGCTGATCCCAATGTTGTCAGCACTGAATGAGGTTAAACAAACCCGTTTGCATTTAGACGACATCAAAGCTCAATTGCGTGAAGAAGGCATTGCATTTGATGAGAATATCGAACTAGGCGGCATGATTGAAGTGCCCGCCGCTGCCATGGCCGTGGGTGCATTTCTTAATCATTTGGATTTTATCTCGATTGGTACCAACGATTTGATTCAGTATTCTTTGGCAGTCGATCGCAATGATGATGCAGTCAGTCATTTGTATGACCCACTTAACCCTGGGGTCCTACATTTTCTAAAACACATCATTAATACAGCCGACAAAATGGGAAAACCAGTGTCGATGTGCGGCGAAATGGCAGGTGATCCAAGCTTGACGCGCCTGCTATTGGGTTTAGGTTTGCGCCGCTTCTCAATGCTGCCGATTCAGCTCTTGAAGGTGAAACAGCAATTGCTCACTGCAGAGCTAAGCCGAATCAAACCATTGGTGAGCAAGATGCTCAAAGCCGATGATGAAGAGCAGTTAAGAGTTTTGCTCCAGCAGCTAAATAGCTAACTGGATTGTTTTATTACCCAGAACCGCAAAGACAACTTTGCTAAACGACCTAGAAGACTTCTTTCCTCCTGAGCCTTGCGGCAGGGAGCACATTATTCGCTGCCTGCAAGAAGCACGGCGGCTGTTTGTCGTGCATTGCGAATCGAGCATCGTTCTAGCTCAATCTGCCCTGCAGGCAGCCGACACTCTGAAGGCAACCGATTTAGAAATCGAGGCCCTGCTACTAATCGGGCAATCGCAGCAAATCATCCAACATACTGATACCGCAGTACACAGCTTTACCCTAGCACTTGAGAAAAGCAAGCTAGTACATGATACCCGGCAACAAAGCCAGTGCCATGAAGGGCTAGCGCTGTGCTACCAAAGTCAGCGTCAAACACAAAAAGCCTTGCATTCGTGGCTCAACTCCCTTGAGTTGGCAACGCAAGAAAACCAGATTGAGCGCTATATTCATTGCTATCTTGGCATTGGTGATCTGTACTTCCAGCGTGATCACTTTGAGCAAGCATTTTATTTTCAATCGCAGGCAGTGGAATGGGCGCAGCTACATCAAGATATTGATCTGCAATCGCGAACGCAGCTTCATCTGGCGGCGACATTGATTCGGATTCAAGACTATGCGCTGGCCGAGCGTTTATTGCTAAAAACTGAAGACACCCTGATTTTGCCGATCCGCTTGTCGTGGCTCGCCGAAATCAACCACTATCTGGGGCAAATTAGTTTAGCAAAGCATGACTGGATTCGTGCGCAGGCGTATTTTCAGGCCGCGTATGACCTTAATCTGAATACCAGCTCACGCTGGGGGCAAACGCAATGCTTGATTAGCTTGGGCCAACTAGCCTGCCAACAAGCAGAGCATGAAAAAGCCATTGTGCACCTCCAGCAAGCGCTTGAGCTGGCCGAAGCATTAGAAAATGAGCATCTGCAGCAGCAAATTCACCGGGCACTTTCCAGTAATTACGAGGCCTGCGGTGATTTTATTCGTGCCACGATGCATCACATTGGGTTTCATAATTACTACCTGCAGCTACAAAAACAAAACACTCGCGATCAATTGGATGCTATTTCTACCCGCCGGCTCAACCAAGCGGAAATCAAGCTTCAGTTATTGCGTAGCGAATTGGAAGTAAAACAACTCATGCAGCAACGTAGCCTAGAGCATGAACGCATGCAACAGCTCGAAAATGCAGCCTATCATGACGCACTTACCGGCGTGCTCAATCGCCATGCACTAGACGAACAACTGCCATTGCTACTGCAGCAAATTCGCCAGGAAAAAAACAAACTGTGCCTGATCATGATTGATTTTGATCATTTCAAACAGGTCAATGATCTGCATTCACACCAAATTGGCGATGAAGTACTCAAACAAGGCTCGAAAATCTTATTGCAGCTAACACGCGAAACCGATTTGCTGGCGCGCTTTGGCGGTGAGGAATTCGTGCTCGTTCTGCCGCGCAACGATGCCAGCATAGCACTGAGGATTGCCGAACGGATGCGCCAAGAAATAGCCCGCCATGACTGGGATAAAGTCTCCACAGGCTTACAGGTCACCATCAGTTTGGGCTGCGCGCAATGGCAACCCGCAATGTCGATTGATGAACTCATGGCGGCTGCCGATCAGGCGCTGTATCAAGCGAAGCACCAAGGTCGTAATCAGGTCTGCTTATATCAGGGGCCCGAGCAATGAGCACCATTATTAGTGAACAAGCCTACTTCGAGGCTGAATATGCCAGCACCTTAGCATTGCTGGCCCAAAATCTTCAGCAAGCCCAACAGGCTGCGCAGCAATTATGTAAATGGGCTCGGCAATCAAAAAACCTCGAATGGCTCGGCCTAAGCCTGCGGGTACTAGCAAAGTGCCAAAAAGCACTGGGGCAACCAAATGAGGCCATTGCCAGCCTGCAAGCCAGTATTCGGCATTACAAACGCCACAAACTCATGCCGCAAGCGATGCAGAGTTATGACGAATTAGCCAATCTACTACACGAACAGCTAGCCTATTACCCCGCGCTGGATGCGTGGTTGCAATCACTTGAAGTTGCAACGGTGCTGCAAGCTTCCTACGGCTGTATTCGCGCTTATTTAGGGATTGGCAAAGTGCATTTTGCCTTTGGCGACTACCGCAAAGCCATGCATTTTCATCAAATTGCGCATAATTTGAGCCAGCCCTTGCAAGATAAGGCACTGGAATGTGAACTCAACCTCAATCTAGCCGCCGATGCCTACCGCTTGGGCAAATATCAAGAAGCACTCAGCGCACTGGAGCAAATTTCCGCCCATTTACCCGCTGGGCAAAAACAGCCGGAATGGGAAGCGGAAGTTCTTACCTACAATGGCTTGATTCAAATGCACTTTGAGCATTTTTCGGAAGCACAAGAGCTGCTAAGCCAGGCTTATCTATTATTTAGAAAACATCATCTGATTGCCGGGCAAGGTCAGGTCATGCTGGCGCTAGCAACCTGCTTTGCAGCACTGCAGCAAGCCGATCTGGCCGAAGAATGCCTGCAAGAAGCAGCTCGGCTTAGTGATGAGCATCAGTTGCTGCCACTCGCGATTGAATCACATACCCAATTAGCCAAGCTTTATCTGGATACGGGGCAATATCAAGCAGCGCTCAGCCATCGCAAACGCCTGCATGAGCTGGTCGCTGGCCAGCATGACCAGCGAGGGTTCCCAATGCAACTATCAAATCAAACCAAAGCCCGCTTGCGCCGGATCGAGCGGGAACTAGAAACACGTAAATCAATATTACGTCTGCAATCCTACGTCGCTTGATGGCTCTAAATTGCCTACCATCAGGCGCGCCAACAGGCTGGTCAAGGCAATAAGGTATAATCAAGGTTTTGCTGCTCGCATCAACCACCCGCCATGACCGTAAATACTCTGTCTTTATCTGAACCACTACGTGATTATTTCTTGCAAATGGCACTGCGTGAGCCTGATATTTTGCGGCAATTGCGCGAAGAAACCAGCGAGCATCGCGTAGCAAAGATGTCTCTCGCCCCCGAGCAAGGCGCTTTGCTGATCTTCCTATTACGGCTGATTGGCGCAAAACGCTATATCGAAGTTGGTACTTTTCTTGGTTACAGCTCAATCGCTGCCGCCATTGCAATGGGCGAAGATAGCCAAGTCATTGCCTGCGATGTCTGTGAAGAATTTACCATCCAAGCGCAAAGCTGGTGGAAACGTGCAGGTATTGAGCAACAAACCAAGCTGTATCTCGATCGCGCGGTGGAAACGCTGCCACGCTTGCTCGAAAAAGGAGCGGCGGGTCAATTCGATTGCATGCTGATCGATGCAGATAAGCCCAATTACCCCAATTATTATGAATACGCGCTACAACTAGTGCGCCCGCGTGGCTTAATCATTCTGGATAATATGTTTCTCAATGGTCGTGTCGCCACGCCACAGGCGAGCCATCCACGCAGCGTTGCCATCTTGCATGAATTTAACCGCCAACTTCGTGATGATCAACGGGTTGAGCATTGTATCTTACCGGCAGGAGATGGGATGACCATCTTATTTAAACGCTAAGGGTATACCCTTGCAAAGCTTAACCATACTACCTTACAAGCACATACCCACAACAACCAAAGGGATCTAGCCTACTATGCGCACACCACCGATTGGTGCTGGCAAATAGTAGATCAAGAGCTAAACTGAAAGCCATTGCTCCCCAGATACCCTAGTTATGTTCCCTTTAACACAGCCGTTTAGCAGCACTGTGCAATTTGCCCAAATGGTGGCGCAGATTGAATCGCTGTTGCATAACGAACGTGCCCAAGCCCAAACCCTACTTGACCAGCTACTAAGCCAAACTCGGGCGGAACATGATGCGGTTGGCGTGATTACAGCCATCGAATTACAGTCACAAATTACCTACGGGGATGCCAGCCTTGACCTGCAGTACGAAGGCTTGCAAATGGCGCAAACTCATCGCCTATTTGCAGCAGAAGCACGGCTACTAAACCTGATTGGTCGTGCACTTTACGCCAGCGCCCGTTACCAAGAAGCCATGCAAATTTGGGCTCGTTGCCTAGAAGCAGCGGAGCTTTCCCAGCAATATATCGCTTGGGTGAAAGCCAAAATGGGCTTGGGGCAAATTTACGATGCACTTGGCGATCATCAATCTGCAGTTCAGATGCATCAAGAAGCCATTGCCCGCTGCGGCAGCTTGGAAGATGACTGGTTGCTATTGCAAGCACACATCAATCTAGGGGTGAATTTATTCAAACTTCGTCGCCACGACGAAGCACTGGCCGCGTATAACTTCGCGCTCGATACCGCCAGAACGCTAAAACATGCTGACGATGAAGCCGAAGCATTAATGCGAATCGGCGAGTTATATGTGGCAAAACAATCTTTTTCATTAGCGATGGCATCGCTCGATGCCGCACGGGTCATCGCAGAACGCACAGGTTATCGCTGGGCTTTAGCGCAAACCATCTTACTGCGTGCAGAATGCCTATTGCGAATGGGCCGCCCCAAGGAGGCTTTGCAGCAATCTCATCAAGGGCTTGATATCGCCAAACAGGCCGGTGCCTTGCATGTCCGTATGAAGTTGCACTATCTGCTGAGTGAAATTTGCGAAACACTTGAAGACTTTGCTACGGCGTTGCAAATGCAGCGCCAAGCGCAACGGCTAGAGCAACAAATCCAACAAGCCAGCCAGCGCGATCCGCTACAGCAAGTGGCACAAATTGCAGGTTTACAACCCAATGCCGAGCAAACGCTGCTAAATCTGGCGAGCTCTTGTTCACTAGAGCAAGGCTCGCTGCCCAGCATCAGCCTTACTCTTTGCCAAACAGCATGCCAAATCCTGCAGCTTGCACAAGCCAGCTTCTGGCAATGGGCAGATGATGGTAAGCGTTTAATCTGCCTGATGCGCGGCAATGCTGTCGGTGAGCGCTTGAGTACAGGGCCAGATTTACAGCGCGAACAACTACCTGAGCTTTTCACTTACCTGCAAACAGGGGAAATGGTGGTTGCCCACTCGGCGACTCAGCATTTATATACCTGGCGCTGGAGCGAACTGACGTTGCAAGCGCAAAATATCCACGCCTTGATTTTGGTGCCAGTACGCTTGAACGATCAAACCATTGCGGTACTCGCCTGTGAGCATCTGGCTAAACAGCGCAATTGGCAACGCGCTGAATTGCAGCACGCGAATCAATTGGGGCTACTTGCCAGCCGCGCGCTAGCTCAGCATCAACAGCAGTTCTACCAACAGGAAATCGCGGCGCTCAATACTAAGCTGCAAGGCCAAAATGATGAGTTGGAACTCCGCGTGGCAGAACGAACCCAAGCCTTGCAAGATGCGAGCCAGAAACTGGTGCACGCCGAAAAACTAGCCGCGCTAGGATTTCTGGTCGCCGGGTTTGCACATAAGCTCAACACACCATTGGGCAGCATCCTCACTGCGGCAAGCACCTTTAGCGAACATAGTCTCGAGCTTGGGCATAATTTAGCCGCTGGTAGCGTGAAGAAAAGCCAACTGGAGCAATACATTCAGGATAGTCTGCACAGTGCTGCAATTATTCAGCGCAATGCACACCGCGCCAGCGAGATGATTCGCGATCTGCGCCAACTTGCCGACGATGATAGCTCAGCGCTCCCAGAGCGCTGTCAGCTTAAAACTCTGATCGAGCCTATCATTGAACGCTGGCAAACCAGTGACACACTCCGGCGCATCCAGATCAGCAACCTCATTGATCCTCAACTCGAGATCAGCAGTTATCGTGCCGCAATAGAGCAGATTATTGGCCAATTACTCGAAAATAGTTTGCGCCATGCATTCGGCCCCGGCCAGCATGGGCAAATTACGCTTCGCAGCCAAATCAACACGCCGGATCAGGTGCAACTGGTATATCAGGACAACGGCAAAGGCATTGCGCATGAACTGCAGCCAAAAATTTTTGAGCCTTTCTACACCACGCAATTTGGCCAAGGACATAGTGGCCTTGGCATGTATCAGGTCTATTCACTGATTCACGGCAAGCTTGGCGGCGACATCAGCTTACGCAGTGAGATTGGGCAAGGCGTTGAAATCACACTAACTTTACCAATCCGTGCGTCATTTGCTGGCTAATCAAACGAGTCTGCTGGCTAAAAACCTTAATACTTATCAGGTTATTTTTCCTAATTTGAAGCATTTAATCCGATAAAAAACAAGCATTTAGCTGCCGCAAAGCGGCCAAATCTGCGACAATACGCGATTAGCCCGTTTTGTTGTTGCCATGAATTCTGCTCACGCCTCAGTCAAGCCCATTTACGAACTACCCGCCGGTGTAACACCGCGCAAGCCTGCACCTTTCCTGCCGATGAGCCGCAAGGAAATGGATCAGCTCGGCTGGGATGAGTGCGACATCATCATTGTGACGGGCGACGCGTATATCGATCACCCGAGTTTTGGCATGGCGCTGCTCGGGCGTTTACTCGAGGCGCAAGGCTTTCGCGTCGGCATCATCAGCCAGCCGGATTGGACTTCGGCCGAAGATTTCAAGCAACTGGGCAAACCGCGACTGTATTTCGGCGTCACCGCCGGCAATATGGATTCGATGATCAACCGCTACACCGCGGATAAAAAGCCGCGTTCGGACGATGCGTATACTGCCGGTGGCATGGCGGGCAAACGCCCTGATCGCGCGCTGAATGTATATTGCCAACGCTGCCGCGAAGCGTATCCGGGCGTACAGATTATGGCCGGTGGTATTGAGGCCAGCTTGCGCCGCATTGCGCAGTACGATTACTGGAGCGACAAAATCCGCCAGTCGGCGCTGATTTATTCCAAAGCCGATTTACTGCTGTTTGGTAATGCCGAGCGCGCGCTGGTTGAAGTGACGCAACGCGTGGCGGCCGGTGAAAAAATGAGCGAAATCCGCGATGTGCGCGGCACGGCTTTTTTGGCGCCGCATGGCTGGATGCCCGAAGGTTGGGTTGAGCTAGACTCATCTGTCGTTGATATTCCGGGCAAAATTGATCCGCATATCAACCCGTATGCCGATGAAAGCGAACGCCAGCAAGCTAATCAGAGCGATACCCCTGCTGATGGCGTGCAGGCCATCAAAATTGTTTCACGTGAAGCGCGCCTGGCCGCGCGCCGCGAAGTACGTGGCCGCACGGTGATTCGGATTCCATCGTTTGAAACCGTCACCTACGATCCGGTTAGCTACGCGCACGCCAGCCGCACGCTGCATTTGGAATCCAACCCCGGCAACGCACGGGCGTTAGTGCAGCAACACGGCGAGCGCGATGTGTGGATGAACCCACCGCCGATTCCGCTTGAAACCGCGGAGATGGATTATGCGTTTGACCAGTATTTCGCACGCAATCCGCACCCAAGCTACGGCGAACAGGTGATTCCGGCGTGGGACATGATCCGTTTCTCGATCAATATCATGCGCGGCTGTTTTGGCGGCTGTACCTTCTGTTCGATCACCGAGCACGAAGGCCGGATTATCCAAAGCCGTTCGGAAGGCTCGATCCTGCGCGAGATCGAAGAAATCCGCGACAAGACCGAAGGCTTTACCGGCCACATTTCTGACCTTGGCGGGCCAACCGCGAATATGTATCGCCTCGCGTGCAAAGACCCAAAAATCGAACGCTCTTGTCGCCGTTTAAGCTGCGTGTATCCGGGCATTTGTGAAAACCTGAATACCGACCACAGCAGTCTGATTCAGCTCTACCGCAAGGCGCGCAAAATTGATGGCGTGAAAAAAATCACCATCGGCTCAGGATTGCGTTACGACTTGGCCGTCGAATCACCTGAATACGTCAAAGAGCTGGTTACGCACCACGTGTCGGGCTATTTGAAAATCGCTCCGGAGCACACCGAAGAAGGCCCATTGTCGAAGATGATGAAGCCCGGCATCGGCACCTTCGAGCGGTTTAAAGATATGTTTGATCACTACAGCAAGCTCGCGGGCAAAAAGCAGTATTTGATCCCCTACTTCATCGCCGCACACCCGGGCACTAGCGACGAAGACATGCTGAACTTGGCGCTGTGGCTGAAGAAAAATAACTTCCGCCCCGACCAAGTGCAAGCGTTTACGCCAACGCCGATGGCAATGGCCACTACGATGTGGCATACCAAACGCAATCCGCTCAAACGCATCGCGCGCAGCTCGGAAAAAGTCGACATTATCAAAGACGAAAAACGCCGCCGGATTCACAAAGCGTTCTTGCGCTATCACGACCCGAAAAACTGGCCAATCTTGCGCGAAGCACTGATCAGCATGGGCCGCGCCGATTTAATCGGCACCGGGCCCAAACAATTGATTCCGCCCGAATCGGCGGCTGAAAAAACCATGCAAGCACCGAAGGGCAACGCGCGCGGCGGCGGCGGGCCGGGCTCAGTCGGCAAGATACCTAACCGGGGTAAGTCCCCACAGGGCAGCACCAGAAATGCAACTGGCGCAATACCACGTGGTAAGCCTACTGGCCATACAGGCAGTGCGAAACCGCTGGGCAGTAAACCCGTAGGCGCTCGAAGTCACAGCGGGAAAGCCACAGCAATGACTAAAAAGCCACGCTAAATAAAAAAGCCCCGTCTGATACGGGGCTTTTTTGTGGCACGCAGAAACAACTTAATTGCGGCTTGGATTGATTTTGAAGATCCGTACAATTGGCGCGCTACTATTTGGGCCGAACCAGCGAGTAAAGATGGCTTGTGCCTCACCGGTGTTTTCCATATCAACCAAAGCATTATTAATGGCGGTTTGCAGCGTCTTTTCGCCCTTAGGGATGCCGACCGAGTACACTTCCAGCGCAAGTGCAAAATCGCTCAAGGCATATTTGCTGCGTTGCGGCTCAGGTAGTTTATTGAGTGCCAAGGCCAATACGGGTGCATCATCGACCACACCTTCTACAATATCCGCGTTCAGCGCCTTAATAGTTTCCGGTACATCATCAAACTCGGCCACCTTGGTTTTTGGGAAGCTCTGACGCAATATTTTGGCACCGGTCGAGGCATTAACCGCAGAAAGATAGGCACCAGCCAAATCTTTATCCGATTTAAAACGGCCTTTCTTGGCCAGAATTCGCGTGTCGGTCACAAAATAACCCACACTGAAATCAATTTCTTTTTCCCGCTCTGGCGTGCGGGATAACACTGCCACCACAATATCGGCCTTGCCTTGCTTTAACCATGGCAAGCGATCATTCGATTCCAATGTTTTGAAAATGGGTTTTACATTCAGGCGCTTGGCGATGCCAAGCGCAAACTCAATGTCATACCCTTTTAGCGCGCGGGTTTGTGGATCAAGCTGCGAAAAAGGCGGCGATGAATCACGCACACCAATTACAATCGAGCCATTACGCTGGATCGATTCCAGCGACGCGGCCGCGGCCATGGTGGCTGTACTCAGTAGGGCCACCGCAATCATGGTACGCAACATCCTCTTCCCCTTTCAGGCGTCATATAGTTTTACTTTAGCTGCTCTAAGACGGCCTGCACGGCAATTTGCACCGTACTCAACCGTGTAGCGCTGGCAGTGTAGGCGAAATAATGACATTAGCCTGTTAGGGAAAAAGCTCAGCCCAGCCATCAGCTGGGCCAAATATATGGACTACAGCACCAGCGTTTCGGGCTGCGCCAAGACGTAAGTTTGCAGATGGGCGCGGTAACGACAGAAATCCGCGTCAATATTAGGGGCTTTGATGACGTCATTGCACATGAACGTTGGTAGCGGTGTCATGCCTAAAAACTGGTTGGCTTTGTGTACTGGGAAGTACACAGCATCGACACCGCGACCTTCAAAAAACTGCCCTGGTACACTGAATGCCTCAACTGGCGCATTCCACGTCACCGACAACATATATTGCTTACCTTGCAGCAAGCCGCCCGAACCATAATGGCGCCCTGGATTAGTACGCGAGCGCCCGTCATTGGCATACAGCTTGCCATGACCGTGGGTAAATACTTCATCAAAATATTTTTTAAGCGTCCAAGGCGGCCCCATCCACCATGCGGGCATTTGGTAAATAATCAGATCGGCAGCCAGAATCTTAGCGACTTCTTCATCCAGATCGTAACCCGCTTCCAGTTGGGTCAGCGCTACTTCATGACCTTGCTCCAGCAAAGTTTGCTGTGCCAGCAGGGTTAATGAGTCATTAAGTCGTCCTGCTGAATGCGCCATTTCTTTTGCCGCATTGATGATTAGAATATTGGACATCTCAGGCCCCTTAGTCGATTGAATGCAAACAGCATATCGATTCGGGGTGAGAAAACGTAGTAAATATCCCCATTATGGCGGTGTAATTATCACCACTGGGCAAATCTGGCCGAAGGGGGAAAAGCACGGCGCAATACCTGCACCAGTATTGCCTTGTAATCACCGCTGAGTAATATGGCCAAGGCTATACCCCTAGTCTTGAAAGAAGCTACTCGGCGCAATACCGAATTGTCGTTTGAACATGGCGCTGAAGGCACTCGGGCTGCTATAACCGCAATCGAGCGCGACATCCAGCACTCGCTCTCCCAGTGCAAGGCGTTCCAAAGCATTAAGCAAACGAGCTTGGCGACGCCAGTCACCCAAGGTCATCCCAGTGGCTTTGGCAAACCGTCGCTGGAGCGTACGCGCATCAACGCCTACCTCCGCCGCCCAATCTTCGGTCGTGCGGCTATCATCTGGCGCGGCGAGCAAGGCTCGGCCAATATGGGCCAGCAGCGGGTCATTTGGCATTGGCAATTGCAGTGGCAGCGTTTCCAGCGTTTTCACCTCATTGAGTAAGAGCTGGGCGATAAGCTGACTGCGGGGCGGAATCGGCTGCTCTTGGTAATCGATGTTAATGGCCGCCAAAATCAATTCACGCATCAACGGTGTAATCGCGAGTACACAACAATGCTCAGGTAACCCACCAATCGCATCGGGGCGTACATATATCGAGCGGACTTCAACGTGACCAATCATTAACACTTCATGCCATACCCCAGGTGGCACCCAGATCCCGCGATTGGGCGGCACGATCCACTGCCCCAGCGGGGTAATGACCCGCATCACACCACTAATCGCGTAGAGCAATTGCGTCACCTCGTGCCAGTGGCGCGGCGTCATGGAGCCGGGCTGGTGGTCGGCGGCCTTGCCGTGTAATAGCGCCCCCTGCATATCACGCAATGGGCCAACTCGTTCAACTAGCATGTCGTTTTCTCGATAGTAGATGCCGGATTTGCGTCAGACAGGCATAGCTTAACGCCATAAGATGAGCTTGTCTTGCGCTAGACGCCGATCAAATTACACAGGAGCATCCACCATGAGTACCGCCGCCACCGTGCGGGCCGCAGTTAGCGATGCAGCCCAGCGCACTCAATATCGCGTGCTAGCTGCCATTAGCTGCGCGCATTTTCTGAATGACATGATGCAATCGCTGATTCTGGCCTTGTATCCGCTGCTCAAAGGCACCTATCACCTGAGTTTTACCCAGCTGGGTTTGCTCACGCTCACCTATCAGTTGGCGGCCTCGATCTTGCAACCGCTAGTTGGGCAATTTACCGATCGCCGCCCGCAACAGCATGCCCTTGTGCTGGGGATGGGTTTTACTTTATCGGGCTTGCTGCTGCTATCGCAAGCCAATACCTTCCCTCTCCTTCTGCTGGCTGCCGCCTTAGTGGGCACGGGTTCATCCATTTTTCACCCTGAAGCATCGCGGATTGCCCGACTGGCTTCAGGCGGGCAGCATGGCTTAGCACAATCCTTATTTCAGGTGGGCGGCAATGCCGGTAGTGCTTGCGGGCCACTGCTGGCCGCGCTGATTGTGATTCCATTGGGGCAAGCTAGCCTAGCTTGGTTCTCGGTGGCGGCCTTAGTGGCCATGGGCGTGTTACGCTGGATTAGCCAGTGGTTTGCCAATCAACAGCCACGCAGCAGTCACAAAAGCAGCCATCACAGCGCACCGTTTTCTCGCCCCAAAACCATGTGGGTAATGGCGGTACTGCTTACCTTGCTGATGACCAAATTTGTCTACATGGCCAGCTTTCAAAGCTACTACACGTTTTACCTAATCGAGCGCTTTGCACTGGCACCACAACAAGCACAATTATTGTTGTTTGTGTTTCTGTTTGCCGTCGCGTTAGGCACCTTGCTGGGCGGGCCAATTGGCGATCGCATCGGGCGCAAGGCAGTCATCTGGTTTTCGATTCTGGGTGCCGCACCATTTGCCATGTTGCTGCCCTATGTTGGCTTAATGGGCACCGTCGCGCTGAGTTTTATCGTGGGCTTGATTATGTCCTCGGCCTTCTCGGCCATGTTGGTCTACGCGCAAGATTTATTGCCGGGTAAAGTTGGCACAGTCGCAGGCCTGTTCTTTGGTTTGGCGTTTGGGATTGCCGGTCTGGGTGCCGCATTAGTGGGGCGCATGACCGATCACTACGGCATTGTGAATGTGTATCAAGTCTTGGCCTACCTGCCTTTACTGGGCATCGTGGCAGGGCTGCTACCCAAAATTAAACATTAATGCACTAAATGCGGGCTTGGCCCGCATTTAGTGCAGAAACGACCGCTCTGCGCCATATCAAGCGGCAACTACGCCTGCATGCGATAATTGCCGCTTCTCGTTACCTAAAGCCAAGCCATTTCAAATACTTGCCAAGGTATTTAACCCCAAGCCAGTATATGATTTGGTTAGCGTGCAATACCCCATGAGCAAACCTAATTACTGCCAACTTACCGAGCAACATCGCCGACAAGCGTATCAAGCGGTTAATGACATTGTCCGTATTGCGATCGGCCATACGCAAGATGAAGCGGCACTGATTATTTATGATACCGAATGCCCGTTGGCACCATTACTGGCAGAGGCGTATCAGGCGACCTTACCGCAAGCTCAGGTGATCGAAATCAGCAGCGTAGATAACGAAACCGTAATGGCGGCATTTGCCGCCCAAGCGGCGGGCACGCTGATTGTACTAATTCAATCGACGCACTTCCGGCTGGATGCTTATCGTTTGCGGGTACAGTTGTTTGCGCAGGGTTTGAAAGTCATTGAACATGTGCATCTATCGCGCATGATCAATGACGAGGCCCCGCATTATATTGCTTCACTAGCGTACGACGCCGACTACTACCGCGGAACTGGCACCGCGCTTCAAGCCAAGATTGCTGGCGCACCTGACGCCAAACTCATCAGCGGCCGCGGCGATGTGCTGCACTATGCCTGCCCGCTAGAGCCCGCCAAACTTAATGTGGGTGATTATCGCGCACTTAAAAATATCGGCGGGCAGTTTCCGATTGGCGAAGTCTTTACCGAGGCCGTCGATCTAACTGCAGTACACGGTCGGGCACAGATCTATGTTTTTGGCGACACCACTTTTCATTGCAATTTCCCGCCGGAGCCAATCACGATCGTGGTAGACGGCGGCCGTATTACCGACGTAGAGAACAGTACACCGGAGTTTGACGCTGTACTGGCACGAATTCGCGAGGTGGAAGGTGAAGTTTGGCTACGAGAATTGGGCTTAGGGCTAAACCGTGCTTTTGATCGCCAGCGCACCGTTAGTGACATTGGTACTTACGAGCGCTTATGCGGTGTGCACCTTTCACTGGGCGCCAAGCATGGTAGCTACAACAAGCCGCAATTCAAACGTAAAGACACCCGCTTTCATATTGATGTATTTATCGATGTCGATGGCGGAGTCATGCTCGGTACCGACAATGTTTACCACGCAGGCCGCTGGCAGCTAGCCCCCTGCAATGCTGCCAATAGTCAGCTCACTACTGCCGCTAAACTGTAGCAAATCAGCAAAGCCCAAAATCCCAGCCATACTGTAGCCAGCGGGTGCCAGCTTACGGCACCCAAGATATTAATCTGGCGAGGAAGGGTTTACTTTGGATACGGCGCTCAGACGAATCGACCGGATTTCCCGTGATCATCCCCATTTAGCGTTCAAGCTAGCGATTCACTTTGCCGATCAGGCTGAGCAAAGTGGTCGCAGCGATTTATTGCTCGATAGCTGCTATGTGCGCTATCTAATCCACGAACGGCGCGGCGAAACCAATCTGATTGCCAATGAGATCGAGGCCGGAATCCAACAAGCCCATCAGTTAGGATTAACCGCCCAAGGGGCGCGTTTATTACAGGCACGTGGACGAATTGCACAAATAGAAGGCCGCTACCAACAAGCCATTGAGGCCTGGATGCAAGCTTTGGAGCTCGCCCACGTTTGTGAAGATTATGCCACCGCCGTGGAAGCCCGCATTGGCTTAGCTCAAGCCAATACCGAGCTTAAAAACCCTGACGAGGGCTATCGCTATTTACTGGCTGCCAAATCCGACGTTGAACATTCTGGCGATGATTATCTCGCTGCCAAATACGCCATCAATCTGGGAGTCAGTGCGATTCAATACGAGCAGTGGGATCGCGCATTAAGCTATTTTCAAACTGGTTTGCACTATTCAATTCAAGGTCATATTCGCGAATACATTGCTGAATCCTACTGGCACCTAGGTCACACTGAAATGGAGCTGGGGCAACTACCGATTGCAGAGCAGCATTTAGCTCAAGCGATAGAGCTAGCGCAAAAATTTCATTATCTGTGGTTAGAAAGCGTATGCCTCGATTCACAGGCCGAGTTATATCAACGGCAAAATAATCCCCGCGCGGAAATCGAATGTCTTTGTCGGGCGTATCGCCTTGCCGAACAAACCGGCTCACTCGCCCGCCAGCTGGATTACGCGATTGACCTTGTCGATGCCAACGAGCGAGAAGGGCAATTTGCTGCCGCATTGCATTGGATGCACATCGAACGGCGGCTCAATACCGAACATTTTCGCCGCAGCCTGGAGCCAGTACATCGCAATATGAAAGCACTGGATATCTCTGAACAAGATGCCCATGAACAATTACTCACGCTGTCTTTACAAGACGATGTGGGGCTTGCACCACTACTCGCCAAGGCCAAACCATTACTAAATGTAGATTGGTTGGGCTTATGGTTTAGCAATCCTTATCTCGATAGCGGCGAACTGGCCGCTGAAGCACCCCCTAGCCAAAATACTGCGCGGCTAATCACCCGGAGTGAATTTCCCGCCAGCCATCGCTTGCTCAATCAACTACTCAGCCCGCTCCCCTTATCGCGCGCCACCTTGCATGAAGCCGCCAGCGAATTTGCCCGTTTATTGGGACATCCGATTTCATCGCTAATGTTTGTGCCAATCCGGCAAGCCAATCGCATCGGCTTACTGCTATTGAGTAATGGTCAGGGCGAAGGACATCACAACTGGTCGCGTGACGATGTATTTCGTGCCAGCCTATTGCAGCAGTTAATCGAGCGCTGGCTGGCTAATGAGGAACGGCAACAATTACAACAAGAAATCGAACGTGGCGAACGAGTCAGTGCTTTGGGCTCGCTGGTTGCAGCGGTCGCCCACGATCTGAATACCCCAACCGGCATCTGCATCACTACGGCCAGCATTTTGGAAAACAATGTCGCCGAGCTGAATGCACAGTTTGAATCCGGCAAAATGGCCAAATCGACGCTAGCGAGCTTCATCGAGCAACAAAGCTCAGCCTGCGACACCATCAATCGCAATTTGCAACGTATCGTTAGCCTGATCGAACGCTTTCGCGATATTCCAAAACAGCAGTATTCCGATCACTGGCAAATGGTTAATCTGGCACAATTAATCAGCGGCTTAAGCCATGAACAAGCGCATTTATTTGCCAAACAAACAATCCAAATCCAGCTACAAGGTGATGACCGCTTACACACCGCAGTGCCCATCATGACCTTGGCACAGATCATCACTCAATTGTTTGAAAATGCCGCCAAACATGCCTTTATTGGCCGGCCAACCGGTACCATCACGCTGGCTTGGGCACGCAAGGCGCAGCAGATTCAATTGAGCTATCAAGATAATGGCTTGGGGATGCCAGCGGATTTGGTCCGGAAAATTTTTGACCCGTTTTTCACCTCGAAATTTGGGCAAGGAACCAATGGTTTGGGGATGACTCGCGTGTATCAATTAATCACCCAACAGATGCATGGTACGGTACGTGTCGAGAGTGAAATGGGGCAGGGGCTAAGTATCAATCTAAGTTGGCCAGAACCCGATAAAACCGAAATTAAGCCGGAATATAGCTGAAATTCACGCATTTTGACTGAAACTACGGAAATACCCGACTGGCAAGCTCGGCTATTTGCCGTATGCTGCCATTTTTTCAGAAGGGGTAGTCGCATGCCAAAACGCCATACTTGGCTAGAGGATGCTCAAGGTCTGTTCTCAGGCGTATTGTTGATGGCACTGGCGATTCAGTTTTTCAAACATGCCGGTTTACTCACCGGCGGGGTGACTGGTTTAGCATTTTTACTGCACTACGCAACGCATTGGGCCTATGGGCTGATTTTCTTTGCCATCAGTATCCCATTTTACGTTTTCGCCTATCGGGTCTTAGGGCGCGAATTCACCTTAAAAACATTCTGTTGTATTGCGCTTTTGTCACTACTCGCCGATTGGCTGCCGCGCTGGATTAGTTTTGCCCAGCTGGATCCCTTATTTGCCAGCGTGATTGGTGGACTGCTTGCTGGCGTGGGTATTTTGATGTTGATTCGCCATAAAGCCAGTTTAGGCGGCGTAACCGTACTAGCCTTATTTACCCAACAACGTTTCGGTTGGCGTGCCGGACATGTGCAACTGGGGTTTGACCTTGCCATTCTGGCCTGCGGGATGGCCATGGTTAGTGGCCCAAAGTTGCTGTACTCAATTATTGGTGCACTGGCACTCAATCTGGTGATTGCAATCAATCACCGCCCTGGCCGTTATATGGGTATGTAAATCACCGGCCGGCCTATACCCAATAAAGGTATGCAGCCAAAACCCAATATTTTCGGAATTAAAGCCAATATACCCATCGAATTATTAGCATCCATAGCTCAAACATCTGCTGCGCGTAGGTTTTAGCTACGTCATTTCGCCACTCGTCAGCTTGCTAGCCAATGCCAATAAGCCATACCAGTGTACGGTATAGCAAGGCAAACCCAATCGCTAAAATCACCGCCTAGGCTATACCCCGATCGGGGGTAAAACGCTAATTTTTGATGCGCAAAATCATCTATGACAAGCAGATTTGCATGGTCTTTACTCAAACCATAAATCAAAAAAAATTGATCCGAGGACATGAAAATGCAGCTATCGATGAAAATGTGCGCACTCCCCATCCTCGCAGGGATGGTCTGCCTACTCTCGTTTGGTATTTTAAGCAGCCTGTTAGGGGCCGAGTTTCAAACCATCTTATTGGCCTTGCTGCCAATAGGCTGGATGTTGATTATTGCGGGTATTTATATTGGTCTGATGTACCTCAGCCAAGTCACGATCCAGCCGATACGCTTTAAACAACATCGACATTAATTATGCCGTGCCCTAGTCAAACAGCCGCCCAGTAAGGCGGCTGTTGCTTTTATTACTCGGCAATCACCCTATTTGCATACATTTTGACGCAACGCATAATCAAACCTTGTTCCAGCCTTGCTATGCACTATTCTGAATAGCAAATCGTCCCCCTATCTTTGGATCTGCGCTATGAAAATCTCGCAAAAATTAATGGCCCTAATTGCCTTGGCCGCACTCGCAATCGTCCTGCTTACCGCAGTGAACTACAGCAAATTTCAAGATGTTCAAATGCGTTCACAAGAAATTAGCGACGATGCGGTACCTTCAGTCGTGCTAATTGGTGAAATCAGCCTAGGTTTTGCCACCGCTCGCCGTGATGTGCTGGGTCACATCATTGAAACCGACACCGAGAAAATGAAGGTTATTGAAGCACAGCTGAACGAAGAAATCACTCAAGTACACACCAAGATTGATGCCTACCGTAAATATGCGGGTAGCGACGCAGGGAAACAAAACATTGCCGAGCTAGAAAAACAATTAGCTACATGGGAAAGCAGCATCAAAGAGGTGATCCACCTTTCGAATGGCGGTAGCCAAGACGCAGCACAAGAAGTTGTTCGCAATAAAGTAACCCCAATTGCAATGAAAGTGTTTGAGCAGCTCAACATTGCAACTAAGCGTAATCTAGAAGGAACCGATGCGGCCAAAGCCGCCATTAACAACTCAATTTCAGCCGCCATCAGTATTTCAGTCGGGCTAGGAATTGCACTAATCATTGCCATCATTGTGATCGGTTTGTTCATTGCTCGCAGCATTACCAACCCGCTCAATGAAATGCGCAGCTTCGTGGTACAACTCGGTAATGACTACGATTTCACTCGCCGCCTGCGGATTCAAAACCGCGATGAAATCGGCGAATCACTGACCGCCCTGAATGGCCTGATTGATACCCTGCAAAATAGTCTGAAACAGCTAAGCCGCATTGGCCGCGATGTCACCGGCACCGCCACGGGCCTCTCCACTGCCAGCCACCAGCTTTCCGCAACTTCACAAGATGTCAGCAGCGCAGCATCGAGCATGGCCGCGGGGTTGAAGAAGTGACCGTCAGCATTAGCCACGTCGCCGATCGTGCCGGTGAATGCGATCGCACCGCACGCGAAGCTGGTCATATGGCAGCCACAGGCGGCTCGGTCATTGAAAGCACCATCACCAGCATTAATCAAATTGCGGATGATGTGCGCAATTCTGCTCAGCAAATTGAATCATTGAAAGAGCGCACCGCCAGCATTAATGCCGTAGTGAATGTGATTAAAGAAATTGCCGATCAAACCAACTTACTGGCGCTTAATGCAGCCATTGAAGCGGCTCGCGCTGGCGAGCTTGGGCGTGGTTTTGCGGTGGTGGCGGACGAAGTGCGCAAACTAGCCGAACGCACCGGCTCTTCAACGCAAGAAATTATTGGCACCGTGAGTGCCATTCAAAATGAAGCGAATGCCACGGTTCACACCATGCAGCAAACCGTACGCCGCGTAGATCTGGGTGTGGAGCAAGCACATGAAGCCAGCGATGCGATTAGCAAAATTCGGCATAACGCCGATCTGGTAGTCGATCAGGTTAGTGAAATTACTAGTTCAATGCGCGAACAAAGCTCGGCTAGTTCGATGATGGCGCAGCAAGTTGAGCGGGTAGCGCAAATGTCGGAAGAAAGTAGTTCAGTCGCGCAGAACACGGCCTCTGAAGGTGCGCGCTTACGGCAACTTAGTCAGGAACTCGATGCGGCGATTACCCGCTACCGCGTCTAAGCGGCCCAATACCTTGCCGCAACAATGCGGCAAGGTATTGGGGAATCAGATTATTCCCCACAACGGCAGTGCGTTTTAAGGTGATTCTTTGTCGTAAGGAAAAGCCGAGATGAGCCAATACGCTGCCGATTATTTGCATAAAGTCATTGCGCTGATCACGCGCGTACACGACGAACAACTCCCCCAACTCAACCAAGCAGCGGTGCATATTGCCGATACCTTGCAGGCCGGTGGCTTGCTGCATGTCTTTGGCAGCGGCCACTCGCAGCTATTGGCCGCCGAGTTGTTCTACCGCGCTGGTGGCTTAGTGCCCGTCAATGCCATCCTCGACTTACCACTCTCTGTGATGCAAGCGGCACGCCGCTCAACCTGGCTAGAACGTGTGCCTGGCTATGCGGCCCAACTATTGCAGGACGAGCCAGTTCGGGCAGGGGATACCCTCATCGTTATTTCCAACTCGGGCCGCAATGCAGTACCGATTGAAATGGCACTGGCGGCGAAAGCACAAGGTGCCACCGTCATTGCCCTGACCTCGCTGAGTTTTTCCCAAAGCATTAGCTCACGGCATAGCAGCGGGCAACGCTTGTTTGAAGTGGCCGATTTGGTGCTCGATAATTACGGCGTTGATGGTGATGCGCTGGTGGCAGTACCCGGTTGTCCGGTTAAAGTGTCGGCCTCATCCACCGCCGTCGGCAGTGCCTTACTGCAAGCCGTGGCTGCCGCTACCGTGGCCGAGCTCGCCGCCCGAGGCATCGAAGCCCCGGTCTGGCAAAGCGCGAATGGCGATGAAGGTGAGGCTCGCAATGCCGCACATTGGCAAGCCATGCATCAGCGTATAAAGCGCTTATAAGCAGCGCGCTTAACTGGCCTCAATTTGGAATATCGGTATGAACTGGCTGTATCTGGCAATTGCCATTATTGCCGAAGTCATCGCGACTTCGGCGCTCAAAGCCACGGCAGGGTTTAGTCGTTTGCTTCCCTCGCTGCTGGTCGTGGCGGGCTATGGCACCGCATTTTATTTCTTATCACTCACCTTGCGCAGTATTCCGCTCGGGATTGCCTATGCCTTATGGTCAGGAGCAGGAATTGTCTTGGTCAGTATGGTGGGGTGGTTTTTTTATCGCCAGCAACTTGATTGGCCTGCGCTGCTGGGCATTGCACTGATTATCAGCGGTGTACTGGTGATTAATTTGTTTTCCCAATCAGCGGGGCACTAATCACCCCATTTGTGAGCCGCGATGACATAAAAAAACCCCGCCATGCGGGGTCTTTTTATGGGTATTGCCATATAAGCCAATTTAAAATTAGCCTACAAGCCAATACTCCATCACCGTTTCTCACTATGCACCGGTGCCTCATTGGCATCTGCAAAGCTCATTTCATGGTTTTTCACAAAACGAGTTTTGTATTTCCAACGATAACCAAACCAGATGGCAAAGAACATTGGAATACCGATATAGGTGGCAATAACGCCGATCCAATCAATATTTCCAGCCATAAATGCCTGATAGTTCTGCCCCAGCATCACCAGCAAACACAAGGCAAAGGCAAACAATGGCCCGTACGGGAAAAACGGCGATTGGTACGGCAATTCTTCCAATGAATGCCCTTGTGCCAAAAAGCCTTGGCGGAATCGGTAGTGGCTGATTGCGATCCCTAGCCAGGCGATAAAGCCGGTCATCCCCGACATATTCAGCAGCCACAAATACACCGTTTTATCTTCACCCAAGGCGGTTAAAAAGCACAACATTCCGACTGCTGTCGTCGCGTACAGCGCATTACGCGGCACGCCGTTATCCGCCAACTTAGCAAATACTTTGGGCGCCAAACCCTGCGCAGCCAAGGTGTAAAGCATCCGCGTTGACGCGTACATCCCCGAGTTACCGGCCGAAATAATCGCCGTCAAAATCACGGCATTCATCAATGCGGCCGCAAATGCTAAACCCGCATTTTGGAATACCAAGGTAAACGGGCTGACGCCAATATCGGCAATATCGTTCTTCAACAGATGCGGATCGGTATAGGGAATCAACATACCAATCAGGAAAATAGCGATCACATAAAACAGCAGGATACGCCAAAACACTTGGCGAATCGCACGGGGAATCGCGCGGTGCGGGTTTTCCGCTTCGCCCGCAGCCACACCGATCAGCTCAGTGCCTTGAAAAGAAAAACCGGCCACCATCATCACACCAATCATGGCGGGCAAACCACCCACAAATGGTGCATCACCAGTAGTGAAGTTATGCCAGCCCGCTTGTTCACCACCGTGCATGATGCCAGCCACCATCAGTAGGCCGGTGACAATAAACACAATCACCGTCACCACTTTGATCAGTGAGCACCAAAACTCAGCCTCGCCAAAGCCACGCACCGAAATGTAATTGAGTGCGAACATCACCGCCAGAAAACCTGCACTCCAATAAATGCCGGGCACATCCGGAAACCAGAACGCCATAATCAATTGCGCCGCCACCAATTCAACGGCAATCGTCACCGCCCAGTTGTACCAATAGTTCCAACCCAGCGCAAAACCAAAGCCAGGGTCAACAAAGCGCGCGCCATAGGTGGCAAACGAGCCAGAGACCGGCATATATGCTGCCAGCTCACCCAGACTGGTCATCAAGAAATACACCATCAAACCAATCAGCAAATACCCTGCCATTGCACCGCCCGGCCCCGCCTGGGCAATGGTCGCGCCCGAGGCGACAAACAGCCCAGTACCGATCGAACCACCAATCGCAATCATGGAAAGATGGCGCGCTTTTAAATTGCGCCGCAAAGTATTCGGAGGAGAAGTTGTACTCATCGTTTTGCTACATCCAGCGATCTGATTAAAAAATGATCAGTCATGATGCCTGAAAAGGCAAAAACTGTCGTTTGTGGCTATCCCCTAGCTGCGCTTGTAAATCATCCATCGGCTAACTATATTGCAAGCCAAACATAAGCTAGCTCTAGTTAATTGATTCAGCTGAATTTTTGGGGATCAGCATGCCATGTCAGGGTTTTCTGCAGAGCGCTTATTGCAACGCCCTCTGCGCGATCACAATGAGCTGGCTGGCTGCGC
This sequence comes from Chitinibacter fontanus, assembly GCF_013423785.1. Taxonomy (NCBI): domain Bacteria; kingdom Pseudomonadati; phylum Pseudomonadota; class Betaproteobacteria; order Neisseriales; family Chitinibacteraceae; genus Chitinibacter; species Chitinibacter fontanus. The sequence continues at coordinate 1,831,587 of NZ_CP058952.1, read as the reverse complement.
CAACTAGTGCCCACGCGGCAATAGCTGATCAGCTCACCATTTATACCGAGCATGATCCACCCTATGTCAGCGTAGACGAGCAAGGCAAAATCGGCGGGCTCACTCAACCCCGGCTGGCACGTTTTTTACAAGCCATTCAATTTCCTGCGCAACAGATCAAGATTCAGCCTTGGGTGCGTGCTTACAAAGAAGCCATGAGCCAACCCAATGTGCTGATCTACCCCATCGCTAAAACCCCCGAGCGCGAAGCAAAGCTGACATTTTTGTATCGCCTCTACGATACCAATGTGAATTTTTACCGACTCAATGAGCGCAACGACATACAAGTGAATAATCTGTATGCCGCCAAACGCTACCGTGTCTGTGCCGTACGAGGAGATTATCGCGCTGAATTTTTGCAACAGAACGGCTTTCCTGCCATCGATCTGGCCCCAGACTCCAGCACCAATCTGAAGAAATTCATCGCCGGACGTTGTGATTTAGCGATTCTGAGCGAAGTGGGTATCAAGGCAAAGCTGACGCAACTCAATGAAAAACCAACCCGTGTTCGCATTGCTTACCCTTTACCTGAGCTAGATAGCAATCTGTATATTGCGATCAACAGCAGCACTAAACCGGATATTCTGCGCCAGCTCAAAAAGATAGCGACATCCATTCAGTAAGCTCAGCTATGAGTCGATTATTATCGGCTTGCCTGACATTAAATAGGACAAATAAATAATTAGACTGACGACTTTATTACTTCACCCCACTTACATATTCGACTATCCTGAAGCAGCTCAGGAAATTGCAAACAAATAAGGTTAGTAAATGCCGTTGGACGTCGTGCCCGCTCTGCTCAGAGCTCAAGCCGCCTTTTTAAGCGAAATGCTGGATAGCTCGGTGTGGGCGCAAGCTTTGCATGATCTGATACTACTTAGCGATAGCCAAACAGGCATACTGGCCGAAATCAGCGAAGCCAATAGCGGTGCTTTGCAAATACTGGCAACGCATCGGCCTGAAGGCTCACTCAAGGGCACTGCAACGTCAGGCATCAAGCTAACCGCAGAACAATGGAAAACCCTGAAGCAGCAGCATTACCTGACACTGCCATCGCTGGCCCAAGAGCATGTTCTGATCAATAGTCCAACGACGGATTCAGGCAGTGCAGCAACCCCCTTACATACTACAATTCTGGCCTTGGAACACAAAGGCAAAGTAAGGGGTATCGCCCTGCTTGCCAGCGCAGAAAAGGCTTTAGATGCAATACATCGCCAAGAATTACAGCCGTTATTGCAAACTATCGCCCAATTGATTTTATTCCAGCGCCGCTGCATCGTGCGCCAAGCGATTGATACTGCCCATGATCGGCAGCAAGCGGCATTACGAACCTTGAATCAGATTAACGCGCTAGCACACCAACAAGAGCACGAGCTGCTGATCGAAGCCTTGTGGCTAGCCTGCCAGTATCTGGAAATGCCATTTGGTGCTATCGGTGAAATTATTGGTGATCAGCACCGAATCGCTGTGCAATACTCACCGAATCAGGAGCTGCAGGAAAACGCCCTGTACGATCTAGAGCAAACCTATAGCAGCATTACCTTGGCGAGTGATGATGTACTGGCCATTCGTAAAATGAGCGAGTCACCATGGGCACAGCACCCATGCTTTGCCCGCTTTGGTCTCGAAACCTATCTGGGCGTAACGATCTGGGTCGAAGGTCAGCGCTATGGTGCGCTCAGCTTTTCGTCCCCCGAGCCACACAATCGTGATTTTGATGCGGTCGATTTTGAATTTATTCACTTGTTGGCCCGCTGGGTTGGCGGTGCGCTGGAGCGGGAAAAAACCAGCAATGAGCGTAATGCGCTGATCGAGCGGTTCCAGAAAATCGGTGAAGAAGTCCCCGGCCTGATTTTTCAAACCCGCATGAATCTGGATGGTAGTAGCAGCTATTTATACGCCAGCGCAGGCATTGAAGCCATTTATGGCTTGCGGGCCGAAGATGTGGCAAATGATGCATCCAGAGTGCTCGGGGCAGTTCATCCCGACGATATGGCCGGGGTTGTTACCAGCTATATGCGAGCACTGGAAACCTTAACGCACTGGGATACCGCCTACCGCGTTAACCACCCAACCAAAGGGTTGATTTGGGTGGAAGGGCACGCCAAACCCGAACGCACGCCGGAAGGCGATACCATCTGGTACGGCATTGCCACCGATGTTACCGAGCATAAAATTGCCCAGCAGCAACTTATGCAGGCCAAGCAAGCCGCCGAAGCGGCCAATCAATCCAAAAGCCTGTTTCTGGCCAATATGAGCCATGAAATTCGCACGCCCATCAATGGTGTGCTGGGGATGACGCGCCTGCTGCTCGATACCGATCTCAGCCCGCAGCAGCGCGAATATGCCGAAACCGTACGCTACAGCGGCGATGTCTTACTTAGCGTGATCAACGATATTTTAGATTTTTCTAAGATCGAAGCGGGCCATCTTGCACTGGAATGTATTGATTTTGAGCTGGCAGCCATCTTGCATGAATTAGGCTCGATGATGGCCTTGCGGATCAGGGAAAAAGACTTATTTTACCGAGCCGATATCGCCCCCGACGTGCCGCCGCGCCTGCGCGGTGACCCCGGCCGACTACGGCAGGTACTGCTCAATCTGATTGGCAATGCCGTGAAGTTTACTGATAGCGGTGGCATTACATTGCAGATCAGCGTACTAACCCAGCAAGCGGAGCAGGTCACGCTGCAAGTGAGCGTCCAAGACAGCGGCATCGGTATTCCTGCCGACAAAATTCCGCATTTGTTTACCCGCTTTTATCAACTGGATGACTCGACCTCCCGCCGTTACGGCGGTACCGGCTTGGGCTTGGCCATTTGCCAACAATTGGTCAGCTTAATGGGCGGTGAAATTAGCGTGCGTAGCATTCCGGACGAGGGCGCCGAATTTATTTTCACACTGCCATTGGGCATTGCGGGGCCCGCCGCCGAGCAAGAGAAACCCAGCACCAGCTCGCTGCATACCGAGCGTAGTTACCGAGTGCTACTGGCCGAAGATAATCCGGTGAATCAGCGCGTAGCAGTACGTATGCTGGAAAACTTGGGCTGCCGCGTCCATACCGCCAATAACGGCCGCCACGCGCTTGCGGCGCTCGCTGGAAACGATTTTGATATTGTTTTTATGGATTTGCAGATGCCCGAAATGGATGGCATTGAAGCTACGCGCGCCATCCGTGCCGGCGAAGCCGACCCGCGCAATACGGATATTGCCATTGTCGCGCTAACCGCCAATGCACTGGCCGATGAAAAAGCCCGCTGTTTTGCCGCAGGAATGAATGACTTTCTGGTCAAACCTATTCAACCCGAAGCATTAGCCGGGGCGCTCAAACAATGGGCTTAAGGCCTCGCACTTCAGCGACAGGATCAGCCTAGCCACCGTTTCAAATTCTACTCTCCGCCAAACAGGGAAGATTTTCAGCATGACTCTACAAGAACGTTTAGGCTTTAGCGCCACCGACCGGGTATTGATTGTGCATGCCGACGATATCGGTATGTGTGAAGCCACCGTCAGTGCCTGGCGTGATTTACATGGCGTTAGCAATATGAGCTCGGCCTCTGCAATGGCGCCCTGCCCATGGTTTCCCGCCGCAGTCGAAGCGATCCAAGCAGCAGGTGACAGTGCAGATGTGGGGCTACACCTGACCTTAAATTGCGAATGGCGCAACCGCTATCGCTGGGGCCCGATTACCGGGCTAAATACCCCTGCCCAGTTAAGCGATGCAGCTGGCTATTTCTATCCGCTAGCAGCGGATACCTATAGCAACGCACAGCTTGAGCTCGCCTACGCAGAATTAGCGGCGCAATTACAGCGCGCCCAACAACTGGGCCTGACGCTCAGCCATCTTGATACTCACATGATGACGGCGCTGCATCCAGACCTGTTTGCCCATGTGTGCCGTTTAAGCAAGGAGCATCAATTACCGGTGCTGGTGCCGCACTACCGCGACCCGCAATTGCTGGCCAATGAAAGCAAAATGTCCTTAGCATTGAGCGAACGCACCGCAGCACAAATTGCCGCCGACGCAGAGCACATCAAACCAATTGATGCCTGGGCCGTCTTGCCCTTTGGCCAATATCTTAGCGATGAAGAACGGCTGCTTTGGGCGAGCCAGGTGCTGAAATATTACTTTGCGGCACCGGGTGTTTATGCGCTGATTGGCCACCCGGCTAACGATAGCGAGGAATTACGCGCAATTGCACCCGATTGGCAAACACGCGTTGCAGACCGCCGACTATTTGCCAGCGCTGGGCTGCGTGAGCTGATTGCCCGAGAAGGTTTTCATCTGGTAGGCATGAAAGCGATAGCAGCACTGGCTCGCTAAGGTGCCACGGCGCACATGAATTGTCATCTCCCCTCGCTAAGCTGCGCGGCATTACACCAAAGGAATTGTTATGAATAATATCGCATTGTTATTACAAGGTGGCGGCGCACTAGGCGCGTATGAACTAGGGGTATTGCGCCGTATGCAGCAACAGAGTTTGCTTCCAGTCAGGATGGTAGCAGGGGTATCAATTGGTGCGGTCAATACTGCGGTGTTGGTCGGCAGTAAAAGCGCCGATCCGCTGCCGGCACTGGAAACGCTGTGGCAAAAACTCACCGTGCCGAATATTCCATTTGCACCGCAGATCGTTGAGCAAAATTTATCCCTATTTGGCAACCCGCATATGTCGCGGCTGCGCACCGATGTGTGGAATATGAATCAATGGACTTCGGTCTACTCGGCCGACCCGCTGCGCGAGCTGATCACCGAGTTGGTCGATTTTGACAAACTCAACGACTCGGCCACCATTGTGCAACTGTCGGCGGTGCAAATCGAAAGCGGCGAAATCGCCACTTTTAGCAATCGCGATGGCCAGCGCATCACCATAGATCATGTGATCGCATCACTATCGATTCCACCGATGTTCCCGCCGGTACAAATTGATGGGAAACATTACTGGGATGGCGGCCTGTTTGATAACGCCCCGCTGGGCGCCATGATTAATGGCTTGCCAGCCGACAGTGATGCGCACTTTGTCATCGTCAATTTATTCCCGCTCAAAGGCCAAGTGCCACGCAACCTAACCCAAACCCAAGACCGGATGCTGGAGATTATTTTCTCGAATAAAGTGCTCGGCGATATGGAGCGCATGGCCGATTACAATGGTTTAGCCGAGCTATATTCTGCCTTGGATAACAGCCTGCCAGCCACTTCACCGATTCGCCAGCTTGATGGGTTTAAAGACATTGCGCGGCTACGTATGCTGCTCTCGCCCACCGTGATCACTAATCAAATGCCCGAAGAGCAAAGCACCACGCTGGATTTCTCGCCCAAATCCATCGCCGCACGCATTGAGGCGGGCTACCGCGATGCTTGCCAACACTGGTAATACGCTGCGGCACGCCGCTTAGGTTTGTTTTTCAACCATCACGGATATCAATCATGCACAAAGCACTGAGTGCAATTATGACTGGCTTAATATTCACCGCCTGCAGTCAGACGGCATCGACGGTGAATCGTCCATGCCAGCCAAGTAACGTAGCGGGAGGCTATCGCCTGCAGGAGCAGATTAGCCCTGAAGCCAAACAAGCGATGGAACTCATCCTCAAGCAACTCAATAGCAGCAGCAAGCTAAAGCAAATTTTGGAAGTACGCACGCAAGTCGTGGCTGGCACCAACTACGCGATCAAGTTCGAGCTGGCCAATGGAGAAATCTGGTACGCCATTGTATGGCATGATTTGCAGGGTAATTTCACGCTAAGCCAAGCTGCCAGCCAAACCCCGTTTCCCGCGCTGTGCAATTAAGGCATACCCAGCTGCGGCAAGCGGTGCAGCTGGGGTATTGCCAAATTTCCATCACTCGTACTGCAATTGCAGCTCATACCGACACAGGTATAGCAATTAACTGGCTAGTTTCAAACCCATTACGCCAACTACAATCAAACTTAAACATGCCAAGCGCGTGGCGTTCATGGGATCACCAAACCAGATAATCCCGCCTATCGTCACCCCCACCGCACCCAGACCCGTCCAGATTGCGTATGCAGTACCCGCCGGAATATCGCGCATCGCCCATGACAACAGGCCCATGTTTAAAAACGATAGCAACACTGAGCCCACCATCAACCAACGGTTGGGTGACACTTGCACCAGTTTGAGCGATAAGGCCCAGATAATTTCGGTGAAAACAGCTACAGCTAGAATAAGCCAGCCAGACATCGTAGATCTCCTTTCCGAGTCAACATCGGGCTCGTGAAAAGAGGCTGCCGGAAACCCGCAAGAGGCAGCGGGTGGATTATCAGCGACGCTGCCTTATGCTGCAAGCATGAGGGCTTGGTAAAAATAACGCCCCTAGCGGGGCACCTTAATAACCCAAATTTTTCATACAGACTTCATGATCAGCCGAGGTATGCGCCTGCCCACAGAGACGCTTGGCTTCTTCGTATGAAGTTGATTTGCGCTTATAGCGTTGCTCATCATCCCGGCGCCATTCATTATCATCTCTGCGATGATCTCGATCATATTTATGTTCGCGGCATTCTCGACGGGCACTTTCACTGCGAAACTCACTGCAATCTACATCCCGAGAACGAGCCAAAGCGGCGGTCGACAGGGAAATGCCGATCAGGGCGAGAACGACAAAGTTGCGCATAACGATTACTCCCTTAAATAGGTGAAGTCATCGGCAGTATAGAAGCTAACTTATTGCATGACGATGGTATTGTTCCACTTTAACGCAGCAGTATGACATTGTACCCATGCGTATTGCCGCTACTGCAAACTGGCTTTGAACTCTTGCTCCAGCTGGGCGTACTGGCCATTGGAGTGAATCACATGCAGGCCTTGCTCGAAAATCAGGGCGAGGCGAGCGCCGTCGGGGTGGCTTTTGCTAAAACCAATATAAAACAACGCTTTATTAACCAAACCAACTTCAACAATTCGGTTTTTAAAGGCGGGGGTTTTCTGCATTAGCAATTTTGCGGGCGTGGTATTTACCAGCGCAAATTCAGCCCGCCCTGCCAATAGCTTTTTAAATTGCACCTCATCACTGGGCGAGGCATCTTTTTTGATTTTTGCGTTATTCATAATCAGCGGCGGGTAGGTGTAGCCATTGGTAATGGCCACCGTGTGCCCGGCCAGATCGGCCACTTGCACCGTTCGCGGCTGCGAGCTGCTCAGGGCAAAAATCGATAAGCCTTCGGAAAACAGTGGGGTGCGATGAAAGAAATACTGCGACTGATTTTCTTCATTTTTCTCAATATCAAAACAGCCGACCAGCTCACCGCTGAGGGTCTCTTTTAAACATCGGGTGAAGGGCACTGCGCGAAACTGCACATCAATACCCTGCGTTTGGAACGCGGCAGTAATAATGCGCGGCGCAAAACCGCTGATTTTTTTCTCTCCGGGCTTAAGATAAGAATATGGTGCCCAATCATCTTCGGCCCCCAACGTGATGACCTCACCGGCCCATAATTTGGAGCAGCAAAACACAAGTATGCACAGCCATTTGAGCATGGCGATTACCTTCGTGACCTTTATTTGTTTATATGAAATCGGGCTTGAAGTGCAACGTTGTCAGAATCAGCCAGCAGGCTCAACGGTCATTGGCGCACCAGGCCACAGCGGTATTGATGCGAAATTGGCGAAATGGATAACCCACAACCGATGGGTATTATCTTAAAAACCAAGCTGGACAATACCTACAGCGCAATACCCAGTAGTTATTCACTTTAGTCCAATGTTCAGCTGCTCGCGCGACATGCTAAACGGGCGCGGGAAAGACTTTTATCCCCGCCGCAGGCCCGCCCAGCAGTGCAATTATCCGGCGATCGCCGGGATTGGGTATATTGAGTGCAAGACTGGCACCAAGGAGTAATCATGCCCACCCACCATCCTTGGCTATTGCGCTGCGCGCTCATCCTGCGCCGTTGGCTGCCCGTGTTATATGCAGTGGGGCGTTACCGATCTGGTGGTCATTTTATTTTTCTGGTCGCGAGATGTGGGCGGCATTCTGGCTGTATATCTACACTTTGCCAGTGTCGATGTTAATGAATATCTGGCTGATGCCCGGCGAGTTTCCATTTTTTACCGGCGATTACTTTCTAGCGCACAGTCTGTATTTCGGCTGCGCCGTGCTACTGCTAACGGCCTTACTTTGGCTCATATTGCAACTATGGGTGGGCTTTCTCAGGCGTTGCCCAGCACGCGCCGAGCCGCAATAATGCCCACCATCACACCGCCGGTTAGCATGTCTATTTCACGCAGGATGCCCCATGTCCAACTCGAACCATACGCCAGCCGTGCCGTCATTTGCGCGCGGCAACTTATATGCCAACGCTGCGGCCCCTGCCACGGGCGAACGATTTGAAGCCCTGCATAGCCAAGATGGGCTATTAATTGAACGGATTGTCAGCTCACCACGCATTGCGCATGAAACTTACTGCCAAGCTCATGCGGAATGGGTGCTATTGGCGCAAGGGCAAGCCACGCTGGATATTGCAGGCGATCGCATTACGCTGCACAGTGGCGACTATGTGTATCTACCGGCTCACCTGCCGCATACCGTTACCGAAGTAAGCGATGGGGCCATCTGGTTAGCAATCCATATTGGTATCACACCCTAAGCCTCTGTTGGGCTTGGTTTCGCAGCTATACCCTACGGGTTTAATGTGGAGCAGATCACAGTCAATTGAAAACAACGCTCGGCATTACAAAAAATAACCTTGGCGCGGCCTAGACCTTGAATAATGCAATACTCCAGTCCCCAAGGAATCGAGCATGAAACTCTGGTCTCTCACCTTACTGGCGCTCAGTAGCCTATGCCAAGCCAGTATGTATAAATGCCAACAAAATGGCAGCGTGGTTTACCAAGATCAGCCCTGTGCCAGTGCCGGGCAAACACTAAAAACGACCATCAACGCCAACACCAACAGCGCAACGGTGAACCCCACCGAAATCCGGCAAGCGCCCAGTACCCCCACGGAAGCACTGTATCGCGAGCTAGTTGGTAGCTGGTGTGAAGATACCGAAGGCATGTTCCAGATTCTCAAGGCGCTACAACCCGCTGGTGGCACCTCACCTAGCTATCAGGCGATGCTGAGCAAAACCCAGCGTGAAGACCCTGCGGCCTATGCCGAAATGAAGCCCGTGCCCCTAGTTACGCTGTACGCGAATCACACCGCCCGCGAACCCAATAGCACCGCGCTGCTCAATGTCACTTTTGGCAAGGAAGGCTTTGCCATCGGCAACGAAGGGCTGACTATTTATCGCCACGGCCAGCATTTTTATCGCGGCAGCACGAATTTCATCGCATTCCGCTCAAGCGTTGCACCATCAATAACTAACCGCCTGACTTATGCACGTCATCGAGCAGGGCTATGCTGCCAAGGCCAGCTGGCGTGTGTTCCCACATGGCATTGTGGATAGATGAGCGATGAAAAGACTATTATTTTATTGAGCGGCTTGGCGCTGCTACCTAGCGCCCATGCCCGCACCGTCGGGATATTTACGGGCGCAGGAACATGCAATGGCTGCGGCGAAACAGTGGCTGAATTTTTCCAGCGCCGAAATGACAAAGTCATTTATCTAACCGAAAAAACGCTGAATGCCGCTACGCTGGCACAGATTCAGGTGTATGTGCAGCCGGGCGGCTCGGACGATATCGACGAAACCCTGAACGCACTCTCCACCAGCCAGATTAAGGCCTTGCAGCAGTTTGTGCGCCACGGCGGCAGCTATCTGGGTATTTGCGCAGGCGCGTATCTAGCAGGACGCTACAGTGATAAACAGCGCAAGAAACCCGCCTTTGCACTGATTGGCATCGATGAAGTTGACGCTGAAATCGCTAGCGCGCAAGCCAATCTGCTACCTGTGAATTGGCAAGGCCAAACCCGCTGGCTCTACAATCAGAGCGGCCCGCACCTTGGCAACATGGCGCCTGCTGGGGCTGAAGTATTAGGCCGTTATCAGCGCAGCGGCCGCATTGCAGGGCTGATTAGCTACTATGGTCAAGGCAAAGTGATGCTGCTCGGCCCGCATCTGGAAGCGGGGCGTGATTGGTATCGCGCCGATGGCATTACGCTCAAACACGGCACCGCCGAAGCCAGCTTTGCCCGTTTGCTCGATCGCCTATAGTTCTGCCTGCGATGGCAAAGTCAGCCTCGATCAACCACACCAGTATATTCAGCAAAATCCAGTGGCATATAACATTGAAAGGCATACCTCCCATGGGTTCTTTTACAAATTGCGGATACCAATTCACGGCAGCGGCAGTATCACCGTAAAACAGCAGCCCCGCCCCAGTAGCCCGCTCGTCAATTCGATCGTACCGCCCAAGCGCGCGACAGCCTGCGCCACAATCGCCAGCCCCAAACCTGTGCCAGCCACATCATGCCCGGCGCCGCGATAAAAGCGCTCGAAAATACGGGCTTGATCGGCCTTCGCGATGCCCGGGCCGCTGTCGGCCACCCTCAGCGTGAGATGCTCGCCCGTCTGATTGAGCGTGACTTCAATTTGATCACCATCGTGAATATACAGAACCGCATTATTGAGTAGATTTTGCACAATGGATTGCACAGTATTCGGATCAATCCGCGCCAGCAGCGTATCGGGTGAATCGAGCGATAACTCGATTTGCCGCCCCATCGCCAGTGGCGCGACCCGCGCCAATTCTTTTTGCAGCAAGCTGGCCAGATCAATCTCGTCCAGCGTGGATAAACGGTCATTATCGATGAGATAAGGCCAACAGCTGGGCGATCAGATGCGAGGAGCGTGAAATCGCCAATTCGAGGTTTTTTTCTGCTGCCAGACGTTCAGCAGGCGTAGTGGCCAGCGACAAAACATGCGCCTGCGCTGAAATCACGGCTATCGGGTGCGTAACTCATGGGCGGCATCCTGCACAAAAGCATGTTCACGCTCAATTTTGCTGCGCAATTGATTCAGCAAGCGATCCAACGCGGCCGACAGTGGTTTAAGCTCGGCGTAGGGGCTGCCAAAATTAAGTGGCGTTAGATCATCTTTATCTTTGTGCGCAATCAGATCGGAGAGTTGGCGCAAGGGCAGCAAACCACGCGCAACAACCAGCCAAATAATTACCGCCATAATGGGTAGCGCAATCAGCATCTGGAGCGTCATTTCGGGGATGACCATATTGAGCAACACCAAAGTACTAAACTTGGGGGCCGCCAGCCTTACTTCCCAACGTGCTGTTTTGGCATAAAACACGCGATAGGAATACCCGTTGATTTCGAGATTATAAAACTGGCTCTGCTTGCTCCTTAGTTGCGCGCCACGACCTTCGGGCGACAAATACAGGCTCGCCCCTGCAAATCGTTCAGCTGCAATATCATCACGCTCTGGATATCCGAAGCGCGCAGACCGGTATTGAACATCTCGGAGGCCGTTGCCATCACAATCATGGCCTCGCGCTCGCTCGAGGTCTTGGCCAGCTCAGTGAGCACCGCATTACCATACACCTGCAAGCTGCGATCACGCTCGGCAGGATTGGTCATTTGCCAATAGCCATAGATCGCCAACGCTACCCAGACCGCAGCAAAGGCCAGCAATAACGCCAGCATCACACGCCGAATCAGGCTAGGGCCAAATATTTTAAATAGCGCTTCATGGCAGCAACATATAGCCAACACCGCGCACGTGCGGATGCGCGCGCGCCAATTTTGCGCGTAAATTCGACAGATGAACCTCCAGCGCACCAAAATCCACCGCATCGCCCAGCGGCTCTAGTCGCTGCGCCAACGCGCCCTTGGGCACCACCACCCCAGGCTCGCGCGCCAATTCGAGCAAGAGCTGAAATTCACGCGGCGACAAATCAAGCGGCGCACCATTGAGGCTGGCCAGATGGCGGCGTGGCTCGATTTGCAGCTCGCCCAATTGCCAAATATCGCTGGCCTGCTGCGCATAACGGCGCAACACCGCCCGCATACGGGCGATCAGCTCGGCGGTCGCAAACGGCTTGATGATGAAATCATCAGCCCCGCCATCAAGCCCTGCCAAGCGATCATCCAGCGCCGAACGCGCCGTAATCACAATAATTGGCGTGGCAATCCCCGCCTTGCGCCAACGTTTGAGCAAATCAAACCCAAGGCCATCGGGCAGAGTGAGATCGAGCAAAACGCAGTCAAATTCCATATCCTGCGCACCACGCGGGGCATCGGCAATATTGCGCCGCCACTCACTGCTGATGTCTTCGGCTTTGAGCGCCTGTTGCAGCGCGAACCCCAGATCGAGGTCGTCTTCAATAATCAATATATGCATGCCGTCACTCTACCTGAAGAACCTTAAGCTTTCCTTAAGGTTTGCTTTGTCATACTGCTCACCACGAAATGACTGCGGCATATTCAGCACACGTCTGCGCCTCGGTCAATTAACTACGCAGTGAAGGAGACAGACGATGTGGGGCCTTAACCAGCAAATACCACTGATTGTCGAGCGCGTACTCGCGGCTACGCCCATCAGCCATCCCTTACCGGCTGCACTAAGTGCCAGCCTTGCGAAGCAGACCTCATCCGTCGCAGCAACGCAGCTCCCCCCTCAAACCACTACAGCAGCAAGGATTATTTAATGCGCTATTTTATTGCTTTGTCATTACTTATACTCCACCACACAGCATTGGCCGAGACCAGCAACTCATCCACCGAACAAGGTCTCTCTCGCCTACAAAGCCTATGGGAAGAAGCCAGCGACAGCCAAAACTGGCAAGTGGCGGCCGGCTTGGGGCTAGGCTATGCGCCTGAAATTATGGGCAGCGAAGTCTACAAAGCCAGCCCTTTACCTAGCGTTGAAATTGCCCACCGCTCAGGTTTCTTTCTGGGGACGAGCAAAGGACTAGGCTGGAGCTATGTCGTCAATCCTGATTGGCAAGCCGCCGTATTTATTGGCCTGAGCCCGGAACGCAAAGAAAAAACCAAGCTGACCAACCACAGAACATTCAAAGGCATGGGTGATATCAAAGCAGCCGCCCAAGCGGGGATACTGCTCAATTACAGCATGGCCGATCTAAATCTATCCATGCTCGCCAGCACGGGGCTCGAAAGCAAAAACCGCGGCCAACAAATTACGCTCGGTGCCGACTACACCGTGTATAGCAGCGAGCAATTTGCGTTGATCATCAATGGCGCACTGACCGCCAGCAGTGCCGATTATCAGCAACGCTGGTACGGAGTGAGCACAGCGCAAGCGAAAAACAGTGGCTTTAAGGCCTATCAAGCTGGCAGCGGTCTCACCCAAGGCAGCATGGGACTCATCGGCATTGTGCCGCTGAGCAAAACGCTGCGTCTAATTAACGCCGTTAGCTACAACCAGTTACTGGATAACGCAGCTGATAGCCCGCTGGTGAAAGCCAAAGGCAGCTACGCCATCATGAGCAGCCTGCAATACACCTGGTAAAACATTCGCACGAAGGAACAGCCATGCCATTCTTATTACGTCATGCCCTCACCCGGCTATTGGAGGCCACGCAGCTTGCGTCCAGCGAATCAGTGCAAGCCACCGCGAGCAATGTGCCTGCGGAACCGTTTCAACACCGCAGCCGAGCCTTTGAATTTGAAGCTCCGACCATTGAACAAAGGTTACCGCGGCGCACGAACTCGCGCGTTATTATTCCGCCGATGAATTATCAGCTATAGCCAAGGGCGGGCCATGACGCATTTTCAATGCGAAATGAGCCCGCGCCGCAGGAGCTAATGCCCTGCTGCAGGTAGCCCGCACTGACAATGTCATGTTGAACATGTAAGATCGCGGCAAGCAAAATGCACCGAACTACATCGAGTCGACATAATGGCCTTCATCCTGAGCAAGCAAGAAAAATTCCGCATTAAACTGATTTCGATCTTGCTCTTGCTGATCGGGCTGGCGCTCATCTTTTTCACCGAAGCCTACCCCGTCATTCTGGCTGTAACGCTCTTTCTGCCAGCCGTCATCTCGTTTTTCTATGTAAAACACCTGCTCACCCACAAGGCCGAGCTGTTTAATTTCCACCGTAGCTGCATTGACTACTATTCATCACTAATGAAACTGGGATTGTATTTATTAACGGCGGTGTATTTTGTGCTGGACGTGTATTTCTCCGCCGAAAACATCAACCCTGATCCCATCATCTCAGCCGAAGTCTCGCAGTGGATCAACAAATTTTTGCTAATCTACCTCGCCTCGACGTATCTGGGCATGGATGCCGCGGCGAAGTATTTTATCCGGCGGCATGAAGCGGCAAAACTGAGCACGCAGTAATCGGAAAGCCGTGGCAAACACATTATGTTTCTGCATGTATATGCACACAAACTAACCAAATCATAGCCTCTATAGCAATACCGTCACCAGTATATAAAGTTATCAACGTAAATTTGTACCCACCAAGATCAGTGTACGCACCGAGGCTGACACACCAAAATTACAAAAAAAATTGACCAGACAAATTTTCGCGCAACAAATAATTAAAGATTTGGTAAGCTATCAGCCCGATGATTTGGGTAAGCGCACCTGCGCCCGCCTTATGGTTTTTTACTAGCCCATCCCGTTCAGCCTCTTTTGCTTTGTCCATACCGCTAGCCGCATAGAAAAATGGGCTGAAGATTATTTAACTTCTGCATATTTCGGATTTTGGAGTTACTTGATGTCGTTTTTCCGCCCCACCCTAGTATTAAGTCTGCTGATACCGCTAACGCTAATTGGGTGCGCTCAGCCTAATGGCAAACCACTGATTACTTTTATGAAAAATGCCCAGCCACTATCCGGCAAATGGTATGGGCAAGTGAGCTGTGCCAATGGTGAAACTGACCAGCTAACACTGGATTTAAACGGCATGACCACCGGTAAAATTAGTGGTGCTATCGCAGTGCAAGGGCGGAAAAATAGCGGGCTTTACAGCGTAAACGGTCAGTTTGAACAAGATGGCACGCTGCGCCTAAGCCCAGCGCAATGGCTGCAAAAAACCGGCACCCCATCATCATGGAACCTAAGCGGTAAAGCCGACGATATCAACGCCCCCAGTACCATCCGTGGCAGTATCCCTGAATGCAACGGCACCTTTGAGCTAGCGCGTACTCCTGTGGGAAAAACCAGCAGCGACAAAACTGCCGCGGCCGCCACCAAAACCACCGCAATGGCCGCCGAATCGGCAGAATTGATCCGCTCTATCATCGGCAAACGCGTACAGGTATTCACCGCCGCCGCAGTACCCGCAGATATGCAAGCCATCGCCATCCTGCCGCAATTTGGCTTTACCGAGGTCAAACGCAAAGGCAGCAAAGGCTTCCCTAGCGGCCAGATTTTAGATATTGGCGAGCGTAAAGATGAATACGCCAACTTCACCCGGCTGCATTACGAAGTGGGCAAATTAAATAATGACTACTGGGTGCTGATCTTTAGCAATGAATGGACTTACTCGCCAAAATGGAAAAACATGCAGCCCAGCAAATACGGTGAAATTACCGATCTGGTGAAAATTGGCCCAATTGATATCGAGCGCAACCAATTCTGGCCGATCGCTAGCGTTGGCAATACGTATTGGAATGACAATTTAAACGGCAGCAAGATGCTATTGAATGGCCAATCTTGTGGCATGGATTGCGGCATGTTCGCGGTATTGCCAAAACCAATCATCAAGCGGCCCAAAAAGAAAAACAGCGACATCAACGCCAGCTATCTCTGGGATGCCAAAATGCTCAACGGGCACACTTGGAAACTGAGCCCCAAAGGCAAACTAACACCGATGGTGGCAAATTCGTTCCAAATCATCGATGAAAATATGGACGACATCGATTAATTGCCGCACCCCCCAACAAAACCAGCCCCGCCCAGCGGGGCTTTTTAATTGGTGTATTGAACTGCAAATGAAAGCACTGATCGAGTGAATCGCCTACCCGAGTAAGCGGTAGTTTTGATACCACTGCAGATACTCCCGGCAGCGGCGGCTATTGCGTTGCAAATAAGCTAATTATTTCAATGGCATACTATTTCGACTTCGCTACACCATGTTAGACTGGCTCGCTGAACAATAATCATATTCAACATGGGATAGCACGAAATGAAAAACCTTATACTTGCATCAGTATTCGCAGCAACGGCATTTGCAGCTAATGCACAGGTCACTGAACTAGTTACCAATGGCAATTTTGAAACCGGCAACTTTACTGGCTGGACAAAGTCAGGCAACACTAGCTTGTCGGATGTTATTTCTAATACAACCACGTCGAATCATACTTTCCTGTGGCGTAGTGGTGCGACAGGCTCTCCTGCCTATATCAGCCAGAATTTGAACACCCAGATCGGTGGCAAATACACATTATCGTTTGATATTTTCAGCGCAGGCACTTCAGCTGTTAAATTCGATGCGTTTTTCAATGGTGCTTCGGTCTACAGTTTCAGCAATATTAGCCAAGCTTGGACTCATGTGGTGATTAATAACTTGCAATCAACCAAGCCCTTAACAGAGCTGAAATTTGGCTCACGTAATGATCCAAGTTTTACACGCCTTGATAACGTGAGTGTCGTTGCTGCCGTACCAGAGCCAGAAACTTACGCTTTAATGGGTATCGGTCTGATCGGCTTAATGGCTAGTCGCCGCCGTAAAAATAAGTAATACCGCGCATTTACCAAAACAAACCCGTTCTGCTTCAACAAAGCGAACGGGTTTATTTTTGCGCGGGTAAAACAGAGTATCAATAGCGGCTTTTGGTGCGCCTTTGTCTGTACGGTATTGCCTCCGCGAATTAAATATCCACTCGCAGAGGCATTACCTAGGAACAATTTGAAGCGATTAATACTGAATGTGGGTTGGAATACCGAACTTATAAGCACGCAGCAGCGGTGACGGGCGGCAGAGATCGCCATTACATAACCAAACACTCAGATAATTGCCTTTGGCTTGCTCACTCGTCAACCGAGTCGAAGCTGCGACAACGCCCCCTTTCACCGAGCTAAAGCTAGCCACCACAGTACCTGGCGCCACTGAGCAGCTTTGATCTGCATTACGCGCAATGATGGGCGGAGGCGGTGGCATCACTGCCGGCACAGACATTAAATAGGGCCCTTGCTGGCTTGCCACCACTTTACCGTCTAGATGGATTTCCCAACGTTCGGTGCGCGGTGGCACCATATTGGCGGGTTGCTCGCCTTCGATGCTTAAAGTGCTAGTGCACGCGTCGGTAGCACGATACACATACTGCACCGGGTAAATATACGAGCCTAAATCCACAGAAACATCCATTTCACCGCTGGTTTGCTTTGTGACCTTCGCGGTAAATTGCACTGGGCGATTTGCGCTAACGGGCGCAACACCCTTGTCTTCCCACGGACTGCCGGCTTGATCGGGCTGATTATTTTGTGTCCACCAGCGCGCTTGATACAGACGATCATTCCAGATGACCAAGTCACCCGCGTTATACACTTTGCTACGGCTCCATACCTGTGGGCCAGACAATGCAGATTGTGCCTCCCATGCGCCCCATGCTTGGCCCGGCATTTCATTTTGCGTCCACCACTTCGCCTTGTAACTAACACCTTCAAAGCTCACGATATCGCCCAGATTGTAAATCGCAGACGCGCTCCAAGCCGCCGGGGCGGGTGTGCTGGCTACGCCATACACTTTATCGGTATCTGCATTATTGAGCGCAGCAAGGGTTGCGGTATTGCTAAAGTAGGTCGGGGTAACAGGGCAGCCACCCGGAAGTGTCGGCGTAGGCGTTGCTGTAACGATAGGGAGAGGCGTAGGCGTAATGGTTGAAGTAGTAGATTGTGGCGCTGGGGTTGGAGTGATGGTAACTGGCGTGGGGCTTGGTGAGGGTGGCGTGTTTACATCTGGGTTCACTGTCGGCAACTTACCATCCAGACCGGCGGGTAAGGTTGGGGCCGGATAGGGGGCGTAACAGGCTTGGGCCACTTGGCCGGTAAATACCGCACCAAAACAAAGCATTAGCAAAGAAAGTTTCATCGTCTACTCCATCCTGCATGAATTATTGAGCTGCACCTATCTTGGTGCAATCGCTGCGACGCAGCGTTTCAAACTATCAAGCAGTTAGTCAGCAATGGTCAATCTCGCGGATATGTTTGTCGCATAAATTAGTAAGCCGAGCCGATAGCGCGTGGCCATGGATTAGCCCGCTGCGCAAGCGGTAAACCGGCGGTTTCGCCCGCCGGACGACGTGACGGGCGACAGGGGATTAAAGCCCCAGATCACCGAGCGTGGAAAAAATAAGCATGGGTATACCCACCAAGCCCAATTCAGCAAAAGTCTTCAGAGCAACACCATGGCATGTATATACCGCCATCGTCGGGCTGCGCGGTTTCCCCTGTCATCAAGCCGAGCGAGGAACAAGCGGCAAGGGAATTCGGCGGGCTCTGTTTTGTTAAAGCCCGCCGCCTTGCCGATTGTCCGCAGCGAGGGCATTTTGCGTAGCAAAACTTGATGAGGGGTCGCCTTTGGGGTGAAGGGGTATTTGGCGAAGCAAATACCCCTTCCCGTCTGCGCGGCGGCACGCGCACCCAAACCCCGCGGCGCACAGCCGCCAATCCCGCTCAAACGCAAAACCACCGCACGCCATACCGTGATCATTCGAACAGGGTATACCTGCCAAATCCAATCTAAAAACAATCTTCAGAGCAACACCACGGCATGTATTTACCACGATGGTCGGTCTGGGGCTTGAATTCCCGTGTAGCGAAAACCGGGAGACGAACGGGTTTATCGTTTGGCTCACGACGAAGCAAGGGCAGCGCGGAGCGCTTTTCGCCCGGGTCGCCTTCTTTTGCTCACTTTTCTTGGCGAAGCAAGAAAAGTGAGTGCCGCGGCGCACAGCCGCCAATCCCGTTAAAACACAAGACCACCCACCACATTCGAGCGCCGATAACACGACATACGCAAACCCCAAAAAAAGAAGATTTAAGCGTAGGGCGGGTTAGCTGAAGGCGTAACCCGCCAATCAGTATGGAGATGTTGAACGGTCAAAGAGGGGAGTGGTTACACAGGCGGCAGTTTAGCTCGGGTTGATAAAACCAACCCGCCCTACAAGGCTGCTCCGCACACAAGCATGCGATAGTTTTTTGGAAAAAAAGTACAGGAATGTTAAAGTGAAGCTAGTTACTAGGGTGTGCAAGCATACTTATGCATATTTTATGTAAGCGCTTATTGCAAGAAATAACATTCTTGAATCATGATTTACTTAGAGGCCATTTATGAGAATCAACTTAGAAAATATAGGACCACTAAAAAATATTTCTATTGATCTGGCCAACTTAACTGTAATTGCTGGGGAAAATGACTCCGGGAAAAGCACGATTGGGAAAGTCTTATTCGCAATCACACAAGCATATAATAATTATCCTAATGCACTACGCAGTCAGCTACAGAACAATATAAAACACAGATTAAGCAGCATACTCATTCAACTGCGGCGAAATTTTGATTTACGCGAAAAACCAGAACTCTTGGAGTTAATGCGCCCATCTTTTCAAAGGGTCATCGAAAGGAATTTTGATGATGGCGTTTACGAACTAAAACAAACACTAGAGCAATTGAAAAACGACCACCCTGAAAAACATGACCTGCTTGAACACTTACAAAAACGAGCTTTAACTTTAGAAACGGAAGTCCGTAACGCAATAGAAAAAGACAAGATGATTTTCAGCCTTATTCATCAACTACTGAAATCTGAGTTTAATCAAGAAGTTTCTCGTAAAGAAAGCAATAAGCAATCATTCATTTCCATACAAGACGGCGCAACTAAAGTACTAGAAATGGGTTTTGACGACCATGATTTTTACTCTGGGATAAGCGTTGGAGAAATTGGATTTACTGATTCCACACTAGTGGATGGACCATCAATACTTCAGTATTACAACCTTATTGGCTCATTCGATATTGAAGACAATAGATTCCCATATCACCTCAATGACTTGGCTATTAAACTAAGAGGTGGAGCATTTGAAATATCGGGAATTAGGCCCGCAGTAGATAATGATTTAGGTGATATTTATAAAGGGAAAGTCATATTCGACAAGAGTGAACGCGACTTTTTCCTACTTAAGGGCGGACAGAGGATCAAGTCATCGAACATTGCAAGCGGGATCAAAGCCCTTGGAATTATTGATATCTTGATTGACAGAGGAAATGTTGCAGACAACAGCTTATTAATTTTAGACGAACCAGAAACAAACTTACATCCAAAATGGCAAGTGGAACTAGCAAAGACAATATGCCAATTAACAGAGTTAGGCGCAAACATCCTAGTGACAACACACAGCCCCTACATGCTAGAAGCATTGAAGGTTTTTTCAGAGAAAGGAAAAAAACCAGCTAGATTTTACTCAGTACATAAAGACCAGCAGAATGATGTAAATTTTGTAGACTGCACTAATGACATTTCAATAATAATTAATGAGCTATCCGAACCTTTAATAAATATCTTGAGAATGGACGATGAGTTTTAATTACGCCAATGCAATATATCAAGAGTTATTGTCTGTTTATCCAGATGCCATGCAGAGCATATCTACAATTAGTAAGAACACTTCAGATGATAGGGAGTTTATCCTATCAGACGAAATTGCATTCAACTTTGACATAATAACCAATCAGGCACCGGCGCACCCCAATTGCAAAGAAAAAACACCTGATGCACTTTTTTGCAAAGACGATATCTTATACTTTGTCGAATTCAAAGAAGCAAAAGCGGATAAGCATGATATCCGCCTAAAAATCCATGAGGCTGTTATTGCTCTATACCACTTTGCAAGCAACAGAGGAATTATTGACAAAGAAAACTTCATTAAACTGAAAATAAGGTATGCAATTATCATGCGAAGTCCTATTACAAAGGGCACCCCGCATCCATCTATTCTAAATACTCTTGAGTTAACATCAACTCATTTCAACTTAAAAAATATGGAAGGCTTTTTGATCGAAAAAACCAAGGTTGCATTTGTTGGTGCATCAATTCTTGATTTATTAAGCAACATAAGCTCAGGCACGATAAAATCAATTCAGCTTAAAAGCCCTGACCAAACAACAGTAGAGCAATTTATATTGAACCCCCAATAAAAAGCCCCGCATCCGCGGGGCTTTTTACATAGGTATGACTACCAAACCTTCATCTAACAGTGCCTCACGCCACATACCCCAAATTCGGCGCCAAATCCCGCTCGGCCTGAGCCAAGCTCACCCCACGCCGCTGGGCATAATCTTCCACCTGATCCAGCGTCACTTTCCCCACGCCAAAATAGCGTGATTCTGGATGGCTGAAGTAGAAGCCGCTGACTGCTGCGGTCGGCAGCATCGCGTAGCCTTCGGTTAGCGTCATGCCGATGTTCGGTGCGTTCAACACCTTAAACAATTCCACTTTTGGCGTGTGATCTGGGCAGGCTGGGTAGCCGGGGGCTGGGCGGATGCCGACGTATTTCTCGTCGATCAGCTCGTCGTTACTCAAATTTTCACCGCCCGCATAGCCCCACAGCTCGGTGCGGACGCGGTGGTGCATGTGCTCGGCGAAGGCCTCGGCGAAACGGTCGGCCAGTGATTTGAGCAAGATCGCGCTGTAGTCGTCGTTGGCGTCTTCAAACGCTTTGACTGGCGCGTCGATGCCGATGCCGCCGGTGACGGCAAAGGCGCCGATGTAGTCTTTGATGCCGGTTTCTTTTGGCGCGATAAAGTCGGCCAAACACCAGTTGGGTTTCACATCGCCGGTTTTCGGCTTCGGTAGCTGCTGGCGCAGATTGTGCCATGTCATCGCGACTTCACCGGTAGCCGGATCATACAGCTCGATGTCGTCGTGATTGACACTATTGGCCGGGAAGAAGCCAATCACGCCGGCGGCGGCGATCCATTTTTCGTCGACGATCTTTTTCAACATTGCTTGCGCGTCGGCGTACAGATGGCGGGCGGCTTCGCCGACCACTTCATCTTGCAAGATCGCCGGATAGCGGCCATGCAATTCCCAGCTTTGGAAGAACGGTGTCCAGTCGATAAATGGCTCGATGTCTTCGAGTTTATAGTCGGTATATTCACGCACACCAACAAAGCTCGGAGCTGGCGGCGTATACGTCGCCCAATCGGGCGCGAACTTGTTGGCACGCGCTTCTTCAAGGCTGACGAGTTTGGTGCGATCTTTGCTCTCGAAAATCTCACGCGCCTTGGCGTATTCGGCTTTTACTTCGGCCACAAAAGCGGGTTTCAGATCATCGCTGAGCAAGTTCGAACACACGCCGACGGCACGGCTGGCGTCGGGGACGTAGATGACTTGATCGTTCTGATAATGCGGCTCGATTTTCACCGCGGTGTGCACTTTCGATGTCGTCGCGCCGCCGATCAGCAGCGGGATATCAAAGCCCTGGCGCTGCATTTCTTTGGCGACGTGGCTCATTTCTTCCAGACTAGGCGTAATCAGGCCCGATAGACCGATGATGTCGGCTTTGACCTCGCGGGCTTTGTCCAAAATCGTCTGGCACGGCACCATCACGCCCAAGTCGTGCACTTGGTAGTTATTACAACGCAGCACGACGCCGACGATGTTTTTACCGATGTCGTGCACGTCGCCTTTCACCGTCGCCATGATAATCACGCCTTTGGCGGGCTCGTCTTGCAGGCCCATGGCGATTTTTTCGGCCTCGATAAACGGCTCCAGATGCGCGACGGCGGCTTTCATCACGCGCGCGGCCTTCACCACCTGCGGCAAGAACATTTTACCTGCACCGAATAGATCACCCACGACGTTCATGCCGTTCATGAGATGACCTTCGATGACGTGAATCGGGCGCTCGACGCTGGTACGCGCTTCTTCGGTGTCGTCGACGATGTAGGTCGTAATGCCCTTCACCAGCGAGTGCGTAATGCGCTCTTGCAACGGTAGTTCGCGCCAAGCGAGGTCTTCACCCTTGGCAACATTGGCGTCGCCTTTGAATGATTCGGCCAGCGTGATCAAGGCTTCGGTGGCGGCGAGCGCGTCATCTGTTTGCATCAGCACGACCGATTCAATCGCATCGCGCAGCACGACCGGTACGTCGTCGTAGTTTTCCAGCGCACCGGCGTTGACGATACCCATCGTCATGCCTTGCTTGATTGCGTGGTAAAGGAACACGGCGTGGATCGCCTCGCGCACCTTGTTATTGCCACGGAAACTAAACGACACGTTCGATACACCGCCGCTGACTTTGGCGTGCGGCAGGTTTTTGGTAATCCAGCCCGTCGCTTCGATAAAGTCGAGGCCATAACGCGCGTGCTCGTCGATACCGGTGGCCACGGCGAAAATATTCGGGTCGAAAATAATATCGGCCGGGTTAAAGCCGATTTCATCAACGAGGATGCGGTAGGATTTTTCGCAAATCTCGACTTTACGTGCGTAGGTGTCGGCCTGACCGACTTCGTCGAACGCCATCACAATCACGGCGGCGCCGTACATTTTCAGCAAGCGCGCGTGGTGTTTGAATTGCTCCACGCCCTCTTTCATCGAAATCGAGTTCACGATGCATTTGCCCTGCACGCATTTCAGACCGGCTTCGATCACGTCCCATTTCGATGAGTCGATCATGATCGGCACGCGGCTGATGTCGGGCTCGGCGGCGATCAGGTTCAGGAAGGTCGTCATCGCCTTGGTGGCGTCGAGCATGCCTTCGTCCATATTGATGTCGATCACTTGCGCGCCGTTTACCACCTGCTGGCGCGCCACGTCGAGCGCGGCGCTGTAGTCACCCGCCAAAATCAAACGCGCAAAAGCTTTCGATCCGGTGACGTTGGTTCGCTCGCCGACGTTGACAAACAAATCCTTGTCGCCGATGTTGAACGGCTCCAAGCCAGATAAACGGCATTTGGGCTCGATCTCTGGCAGTTTGCGCGGCGGTAGATCTTTGACTGCGGCGTACATCGCGGCGATGTGCGCTGGCGTCGTACCGCAACAGCCGCCCAAAATATTGACCAAGCCCGATTCGACCCATTCGCGTACTTGCGGCGCCATGTCTTCGGGCAGCAAATCGTAGCCCGTCGGCGCGAGCGGATTCGGTAAACCGGCGTTGGCGTGCACTGACACGAAGCAATCCGAAATGCGGCTCATCTCTTCGACGTAAGGGCGCAGCAGATCAGGGCCCAGCGCGCAGTTTAAGCCGAAGGAAATCGGGTCGGCGTGGCGCAGCGAGTTGTAAAAAGCTTCGGTCGTCTGGCCGGTGAGCGTACGGCCCGATTGATCGGTAATCGTGCCGGAAATCATGATCGGCAACTCTTCCTGATCAGGATGCTCGGCGAAGTAGCGCTTGATCGCGAAAACGGCTGCTTTGGCGTTTAGCGTGTCGAAAATCGTCTCGACCAGCAGAATATCGGCGCCACCTTTCACGAGGCCGTCGATGGCTTCTAGGTAGGCAGTCACCAGCTCGTCAAACGTGACATTGCGGTAGCCGGGGTCGTTCACATCGGGCGAAATCGAGCAGGTACGGCTGGTGGGGCCGAGTACACCCGCACAGAAGCGGGGTTTGCTCGGGTCTTTGGCCGTTTGCGCGACGCACAGGTCTTTCACCAATTTGGCTGCGGCGAAGTTCAGCTCCCACACCAGCTCTTGCATTTCGTAATCGGCCATCGCTGGCGCGGTACCGTTAAAACTGTTGGTCTCGATAATGTCGGCGCCAGCGTCGAGGTATTGCTGGTGGATTTCGGCAATGATTTGCGGCTGAGTCAGCACCAGCAAATCGTTATTGCCTTTCACATCGGTATGCCAATCGGCAAAACGCTCGCCACGGTATTGCGCTTCGGTCAGCTTGTATTGCTGAATCATCGTGCCCATGCCGCCGTCGAGCATCAGAATTTTTTCAGACAGCAGTTTTTTCAGGTGTTCGGTGCGGGTCATGGTGTATCCAGTTTTGATTCAGATAGGCTAAGCAGCTCGCGATTTTATCACGCCCAGCCGCAGATGCCGCACATCCAATTTTTGCGCCAAATTGGTACTACTTTGACGCTGATCATAAAACCAATCGATAGCAATGAACTTTACAGTGTGACTTATTTACTAAGTCATCAAATCTTAACAAACTCCCTTTACTGCAAGTCACATCTGGAAGATTTATGCTGTCGAACCTAGCCACCCGCACCAAATTATTCATACTCAGTGGTATTTTGTTATTGCTGATGGCGTTACAAATTGGCTTTGCACTATTGGAGCTCAATCAGACTGGCCAAAACATTGATACCTTGATCGGGGATCGCCAACCCAAGATCGAGCAGCAAAATGGCATTATCCAAAACACCTTGCTGATCGGCATGTTATTGCGTGAAGCGGTAATGGACCAAAATAGCGGCGAAATTGAAGAAAATATCCGCCAAATCGGCGAGCTGCGCGCCGACAGCACCAAGCGCATCGCGTATCTGCAAGAAAATAGCAGCAGTGCAGAAAGCAAAGCGTTGCTGACTGAGATTGAAACAGCACGTGCGCCATTAGCTCCGTTGTATGACAAACTATTTGCGATGGTACGCGCCAATCAAGATGCCGAAGCCACCGAGCTGATGCGGGCTGAATACGACCCCGCGTATAAAAATTTCCAGCTCAAAGTGCAAGCAATGATGGATTCGCAAAAAAATAAAATGCGCCAAACCAGCGTGGAAACACAGCAGAGCTTCACTTTTACCCGCACGCTCATGCTCACCAGCGGCGTATTGGCCACGGTGCTGGGGCTGATTGCCGCCACCTGGATCGCGCGCTCGATCAGCCATCCGCTCAGTAACGCGCTACGCGAGGCTGAGCGTATTGCGCAGGGCGATCTACGCACCAACCCTGAGTTGCAACAAATTCGTGGAAGCGACGAACCAAGCCGCCTGTTGCAGGCATTGCAGCAAATGCGAGCCAGCCTGCATGAAATGACCACGCTGATTCAGCAAAATGCGCAAGAGGTCAATCGTGCGGCACGTGGGCTGGCTGATTCGGCACAAGAAGTTGCCAGCAGCGCACAAAGCCAGTCAGCAGCCACCAGCGGTGCGGCCGCAACGCTGGAGCAGCTTACCGTGAGTATTCATCACGTCGCAGACAGCGCCGAAAATGCCGCCGAGCAAGCACGCACGGCAGGTGAAACAGCCTTGCTGGGCGGCAAATTTGTAGTTAAATCCTCGGGCCAGATGAATACCGTGGGTGAACATATCAGCCAATCAGCCACCCAAATGGCTGGGCTGGAAAATGAAATGGGCGAGATCGGTAAAATGGCAACCATCATCCGCGAGGTCGCCGATCAAACCAATTTACTGGCACTCAATGCCGCCATCGAAGCGGCACGCGCAGGCGAAACCGGCCGCGGTTTTGCAGTAGTGGCCGATGAAGTCCGCAAGCTGGCCGAGCGCACCACCAAATCAGCGCACGAAATTAGCGCCATGATCGGACGAATCCAGCAAGGCAGCGCGACCGTGAACGAATTTATGCACCAAAGTGTGCAAAGCGTGCAGCAAGCGACGGTGAGCTCGGATTCAGCCGCGATGGCAATGCAAGAAATCGAGGGCAATGCTGATGCCGTGGTAACGGCGGTGAGCCAGATTAGTAACTCGCTGAATGAGCAAAAACTGGCAGGGCAG
Source organism: Chitinibacter fontanus (assembly GCF_013423785.1). Lineage (NCBI taxonomy): Bacteria > Pseudomonadati > Pseudomonadota > Betaproteobacteria > Neisseriales > Chitinibacteraceae > Chitinibacter > Chitinibacter fontanus. Next base: position 1,805,026 of record NZ_CP058952.1, on the reverse strand, counting down.
GATTTGGCAGCCCGGATGGAACAAGTATCGCAAATGGCCGAAGAAAACGGTGGCACAGTCCAGCATCTGGCGCATACCGCCACCCAGCTATCCGAACTTGCCACGCAATTGCAAACTGCGGTTGGACGCTTCCGCGTTTAAGCCAACCATCCGCGCGTGCTGGTCAAGCTAACTTGGCTAGCACGCGGCTCATGATGAACACGAACAGCATAAAAAATAGGCACCGTGCATTAAAGTTCCGTAGAAAATTACCAGATGAATGAGGCACTTGTTAATTTTTTGCGCGCCAGCTCGGCGTTAGGATAAAGCGATCTAAAATTATCCTGCACGAGGCCGTTATGCACATCTCCCGAATCAAATCGGCGAGCTATAGCCATATCAGCCGCCCTAGTACGGCTAATTCATCGCGCCAAACCAGCAGTAGTGATAGCCATGGTTTATGGCGTGAAGATATTCAGCAAACATTGCAGCACATGGCCACGCAGCAGCCCAGCTACTCAGCTCGACCCGCCGCCATGGCACAACAAGCCATTGCTGAAGTTTTTGCCCGCGCCAGCATTAGCACTACCCAGAGCAATCTGAAACGCGATACCAGGCCAGCACTCACCAGCAGTAATACCGAGCAGCGAAATGCCCAGCGTTTAGCAGCCTATCAGCCAGAGCCAGCTGCGCAAAACACAGGTAGCCGACTCGCTATTGCGGCGTAATACGCGCCATTAATCGGAAAATATAAAAGCTATATTGATCAATGATTTAATCGTAGTGACTACCCATGCTAGGATTAAATCACTCACTTACGGTTGCAGATGATCATGAACATCAACTCCAGTAGTAGTCTTACCACCAGCAGCGCCCCTGCCAGCAATGCGGTTGTGGTAAATGTTTCCGAGCTACAAAAACAAGCCCAGCAACAGCGCACGCAAACCTTAGAGCAAGTTAAGCCCGTTGCCGAGCAGGTGTATATCTCGCAACAAGCGCAAAAACAGCTGGAAACTTACCAACGCAGCGCCAACAATGCCGCACAGCAAACTAGCACCCCGGACAACACCAGTAACACCCAGGCCACCAGTGCTGAGCAAGCAGTCGATACGGTAAAAACCCTGCAAAAGCGCCAAACCGTTGCGGCGATTGCATCCTATGCGCAGCAGCAGGCGCAAGCCAGCCCAGCAGAAACGAAACCTACAGCAGAGCCGAACCGGCCAGCCGCAAGCAATTCAATCAGCATTACTGCGTAATCGGCTCATTAGCCGCAACACCGCCGCAGGCTTCGGATATAGACTGGCAAATAAAAACGGCGCAATGCGCCGTTTTTATTTAGGTATCTGATTCAAGCCCTAATAAATGCTGGCTTTCATAGCTATACCCGAGAAACTATCAAACGCGGTATAGCGCAATTGCTTGATCTAGCTCCTTGCCCAGCGACCCCAAGCGGTTACTTTCCTGCGCGGTGCTTGCGGCGGCTGAGCTGCTTTCTTCCGACATCTGTGCCACGCGCTCAACCTGCTGCGCCAAGACCATACTGGCAGAGCTTTGCTCACGCATGGCATTCGAAATTTCGCTCACCTGATGAACCACCGAATCGGCACTTTGCCGAATATCCGCAATAGCCACACTGGCCTGATGGGCGTGATGCACGCCTTCATCCACCTGCTGCACCGTGTGCTGCATGGTATGCACGGTATTATTGGCTTCATTTTGAATCGCGCTGACAGTGCTAATAATTTCCTGTGTCGAGTTTGCGGTGCGCTCAGCCAGCTTGCGCACCTCATCGGCCACTACGGCAAAACCACGGCCTAAATCACCAGCCCGCGCCGCTTCAATCGCGGCGTTCAGCGCCAGCAGATTGGTTTGATCGGCAATATCCTTAATCACATTCACAATGGTGTTGATATTGGCAGTGCGATCTTTGAGCGACGCAATTTGCGTGGCAGAAGTGCGTACTTGATCGGCAATTTGATTAATACTGGCAATGGTACTTTCGATCACCTCGCCACCGGTAGCGGCCAAACGCCCAGCTTCACGGGCGGTGTGATCACATTCCTGCGCCCGATCGGCCACATGACCAATACTCACCGTAACTTGCTCAATCCCTGCGGCCATTGACGAGGCCGATGAACTCACCCCACTGGAAGCCTGTGACATGGTCTGGCTGGTACTGGCCAAACCTGTTACCGAGCTAGATACCTCGCCACCAACCCGATTTAATTTGCGCAAACTGGTTTGCAAGGTATCCAGTAATTCGTTTAACGATTTTAGCGAAGCCCCCACTTCATCATTGCTATTGGCTTCCAGTCGCCGCGTGAAATCGTTATCGCTGGCCAAACGATGCAGAAAATCTTGTAGCTGGGTTAATGGCACCGTCACACTGCGCCCCACCAGCCAGCCAATCGCGCCAATCGCGGCCAGCAGCAATACACCAACAATCACACTGGCACTGATGGTTGACTGAATGTCGTCAGTGACTTTATCGCCTGCCTCATCAGAAAGGCGTTGTTTATCTTTTTCCAGCTGCGCCATCGCGGCGTACACCTTGGCCGCTTGTGGGGCGCATTTTTCGCGGATTAATTGCTCGGCCTGCGCCACATCATTGGCAGCGGACACCTGTAAAATTTTGGCAGTCCAAGGCCGCCACGTATCGATTTCCTGCTTCAAGGTTGCCACGTCTGCTTTGTCGGTATCCGTTAGCGCCGCTGCTTCCGAGCTAGCCACACTCTCGTCAAGCAACTTCACATAGGCTTGAAACTCGGCCTCGACCTTTTGTTTGGCGGCGGCATCCGACTGCACAATATGAAACAACACTGCATAGCGGGCCTGTGCAAAGCTGCGCTGCATATCGCTCATTTCTACTAAGCCGGGAACCACCCTTTCTGTAATGCCAATCGCTTCCTGTTTGACATGGCTAGTTTTGTAATAAGTAATCCCGGTTAGCAGCACAATGGCTAATGCTGCCAAGGCCACTAAGGCCATCATTTTATGAGCAATTTTCATTTGGAACTCCATCACAGGCCGAGTTGGTGCAATACGTGCTTACCAGTTAGCTTTCATGAGAGCAGATAATTTTGAGCGTTTCTGACTAAATCTAGCCTGCAATAACGGCAAAATCTACTAAAACCCTAATTTATTTATGGGATTAAAGGATGCGCACGCGCAATGATTTTGACGGCGGAAGACGCATTTTAAGAGCGAAAAACAAAAAAAGAGCAGGCTAAACGCCTGCTCTTTTTGCCCAACAATATGGGTATATTCATACCAACAACATATAACAATGACTGGATGGCAATACCCTACACCATTTCCATCGCTTGAATTGCGGTCAGGGCGATCGTGAACACAATATCGTCCACCAATGCGCCACGCGACAAATCGTTTACCGGTTTGCGCAAACCTTGCAGCATCGGGCCAACCGACACAACGTTAGCGCTGCGCTGCACCGCCTTGTAGGTGGTATTGCCGGTATTCAAATCTGGGAATACAAACACCGTTGCTTGGCCGGCCACTTGGCTACCCGGCGCTTTTTGCTGACCCACTTCAAACACCGACGCGGCATCGTATTGCAATGGGCCGTCGATCGTGAGTTGTGGATTGCGGGCTTTGGCAATCTCAGTGGCGGTACGCACTTTATCGACATCCGCACCCGTACCAGATTGGCCGGTTGAGTAGCTGATCATCGCCACTTTGGGGTCAATACCAAATGCCTTAGCAGAGTAGGCACTTTGCGCGGCGATTTCGGCCAATTGCTCGGCGCTCGGGTTAGGATTCACCGCACAATCACCGTACACCAACACTTGCTCTGGCATCAGCATGAAGAATACTGACGATACAATCGAGCTGCCCGGCGCGGTTTTGATCAACTGCAAGGCTGGACGAATCGTATTGGCGGTGGTGTGGATCGCCCCCGATACCAGACCATCAACCTCATCAATCGCCAGCATCATCGTGCCAAGTACGACGTTATCTTCCAGCTGGCGCAATGCTTGGATCTCGGTCAAACCTTTTGATTTACGCAACTCAACCATCGGTGCCACATAGCGCGCACGGATTTCTTCGGGGTCCATAATCTGCAAGCTAGGCGGAATCGTCACACCTTGAGTCGCCGCTACGGCTTCAATCGTGGCGCGATTACCCAGCAAGATACATTGGGCAATGCCTTTTTCTTCACAGACAATCGCCGCGCAAATGGTGCGTGGTTCTTCGCCTTCGGGCAGCACAATCCGCTTGTTGGCCGAGCGTGCTTTCTGAATCAGTTGGTAGCGGAACGCTGGCGGGCTCAAATGCTGTACGCCTTTGGTATTCACCCCCACCATTAAGCCTTCGACATCCAATTGCTCGGCTACCGCATTCATCACGCGGCTCATGCGGTCTTTGTCATCAGCAGGCACCGCGGTTGGCACCTGACTAATCGCCAGCGCCGTACCAAAACTATCACCATCAGAACGCAACACGGGCAAACCAGTGTGGAATGCCATTTGGGTGAATTCACGCACCGTGTCATTCAAATGGGTATTGTGTGTCAGCACCAAACCGGCCAGTTGCACGCCATTACTGGCCGCCAGTGCTGTCGCCAGAATGACATCATCACGATCACCCGAGCTCACAATCAAGGCACCCGGTTGCAGACGACGAATTACTTCAGGCACAGCTCGTGCGGCAACCACAGTTTCGGTAACGCGGCGTTTGCTCAACTCGCCCTTAATTACCACTTCTGCATTCAAATGCAGTGCCACATCCATGGTACGCGGCGCCAGCAAATGCGGGTCAAACTCAATCACGCCCCAGATTGGCAAATCGCCAATCGCAGCCTTCATTGCATCGCTGTCGAAATTCACGGGCGCTTTATTGAAAATCACGCCCCCCACTTGTACGCCTTCATTACGAAATTGACGCTCGGCTACTTTGACTTCTTCGGCCACATTGCGTGCGCTGGCATCGGTCACCAAAATTACTGTCGCTTGTAAACCCAAGGCCATTTGAGTGTTGAGCTGAGTGGTAAACGGGTTGGCTGGATCGGGGTGTAAGCCCTCGACCACCAAAACATCCGCTCCAGCTCCAGCGGTCATACTCATGGTGACGATTTCTTCGAGCAAATCATCGGTTTCATCAATAGATACTTGCTCAATTGCATAATTGGCAGGCAAGGCATCAGGCACATCCAGCTGGCAAATCCGGCGGGCAAAATGGCTAGAACGCTCGATTTCACTGGCGGTCTGGTCTTGGGCAACCGGTTTTACAAACCCTACTTTCAAGCTCTGGTTTTGCAGGCAGCGCACCACGCCCAATGTCACCGAGGTCAGGCCCACATTGTGTCGGGTTGGCGCAATAAAAAAGGTTTGCATGATTAATATCCACTTCGTTGAGCATACATGCCGCTACTATAAACAATCTGCGTGCAGTGCAGCATGACAAAACTCTAAAAACCCCGAGAAAAATGCCTGAATGGAAATATTACCGTGGCATTGTTTGGCAATGTACCAGACACATTCGGCAGGGCTAGGCAAAATGTCTATGCTCAAATGAACTCTGCTTGGAAATCGACCGCATGACCGCAACGCAAGCCACTTACATCTGCATCGAACAACACGGGGACGAGCAGCAAATGCAGCTGCAGTTCGGCCCTATTCCATCTCCCGGCTGCGGTGAGGTGCTGTTACGCCAAACGGCCATTGGCGTAAACTTTATCGATACCTATCATCGCTCGGGTTTGTACCCGCTGGCATTGCCCAGTGGCCTAGGCATGGAAGCCTGCGGGCTTGTCGAAACGCTAGGTGCTGGCGTTAATGACCTGAAAATTGGTGATCGCGTCGCTTATGCGGGCGGGACGGTTGGGGCGTATACCACCCACCGTATCATGCCAGAGAGCAAGCTGGTTCTAGTTCCTGACTCCATACCCGACAATATGGCTGCAGCAACCTTGCTACGCGGAATGACAGCACAGTATTTATTGAAACAGACTTTCCCCGTTGCAGCTGGGCAGACCATTCTGGTGCATGCCGCAGCGGGTGGCGTTGGGCAAATTTTATGTCAATGGGCGCAAAGCCTAGGGGCGAAAGTCATCGGCACAGTTGGCGGCTCAAGCAAAATGGCGTTGGCGCAACAGTGGTGCGACTGGGTGCTCGACTACAATAATACGGACTGGGTTGCCCAAGTGCGTGAAATTACCCAGCAGCAAGGAGTACCCGTGGTGTATGACGGCGTTGGGGCGGCGACGTTCCTGCCTTCACTCGATTGCCTGGCACCACGTGGCTTGATGGTGAGCTTTGGGAACGCATCGGGTGCAGTGGACGCCTTCAATTTAGGTCTTTTGGCCAGCAAAGGCTCACTCTTTGTCACCCGTCCCACCTTAGGGCATTACACCAGCAACCGCGCGGCTTTATTGGCTTGTGCCAATGATTATTTTGCCGCACTCGAAGCGGGTCTGGTTAAACCGGAAATCGGCCAGCGCTATGCCCTAAGCGAAGCGGCGCAAGCCCACCGAGACTTAGCTGCACGTAAAACCACCGGAGCTACGGTGCTGATCCCATGACCCATCTCGTCTATTTACATGGATTTCTCTCCAGCCCGCTCTCCGAAAAAGCACAGCAGACTATCCGCTGGATGGCGGAGCAAGGCTTATCAGAACAATTGATCTGCCCACAGATCCCGATGCATCCGCAAGCTGCCATTGCTTTGCTGCGTGAATTGCTTGAGCCGCTGCAGGGTGATTTTTGTGTAGTGGGTAGCTCATTGGGTGGCTTTTTTGCGACCTGGGCGGTGGAAGAATATGGTGGTCGAGCCGTGTTGATTAATCCCGCGGTTCAGCCATACGCCTTGATTAATCAATACCTTGGCCCGCAACAAAACTATCAGACCGGTGAAATACACGTGATTGATGCGTCGTTTGCGCACGATTTGCGCGCTTTCGAGCGCCAACCTACGCAAGTTGCACGCTATTGGCTATTATCGCAAACAGCCGATGAAGTATTGGATTATCGGGCTGCGGTAGACTATTACCAAGGATGCCTGCAAACCATCGAGCCGGGTGGCGATCACAGTTTTATTGGCTTTGAACGCTGGCTACCTGCCATTTGGGCCTTTGCGAATCAGCATACTGACTTTCTAGCGAGAAAATAAAATATGACCACACCCCAGAGTGGCATTTTGCCTGCCGCCTCCAGCAATGGTTTGTTTATGCTATTTCGTCGCCGACTCGGACGCCGCGCCGATCAAGCTTGCAAGCAGTGGCTGGCACAATGGCCGGAGCAAGTTGCCCAGCTAGCCAGCGCTAACCCAGATGCCCAATTTGTAGCGGCACTAGGTTTTGGCGCTGATTTGTGGCCCGAGCTGTATGGCTTGGATAAACCCGCTAAATTACGCGCTTTCCCGCGCATAGCTGGCGCTATCCATCCAGCACCAGCCACTCAATGCGACATGATTTTGCACTTACGGGCTGAGCGCTTTGATGTCCTGTACGAATGTGCTGATCAATTCACTCAGGCAATGGGAGAATGGTTTGATGCGATCGAGACCATTCATGGGTTTCGCTACCGTGACCAACGTGACCTGACGGGTTTTGTGGATGGCACTGAAAACCCAGAACAGGCAGAGCGCGCCAGCGTCGCCCTTGTTGGCGCAGAAGACCCGACCTGGATTGGTGGCAGCTATCTACACATTCAACGCTATGTACACCGCATGGAAAGCTGGAACAAGCTGCCAGTCAAACAACAGGAGGCGGTGATTGGCCGCACCAAAGAAAGCGATGAAGAGCTAGCTGACGATGACAAACCACTCACCGCACACATTAGTCGGGTGGTCATTGAAGAAGACGGCGAAGAGCTGCAGATTTTGCGCCAATCCCTGCCCTATGGCTCACCCAGCGGCGATAAAGGTTTGTACTTTACGTCCTACTGCAAAACGCCCGATATTTTTGAAAAAATGCTGGCCCGGATGGTGGCACCTACCGCAGATGGCCGAGTTGACCATCTGCTGAACTATAGCCGCGCCGTAACGGGTGCCGCTTTTTTTGTACCCAGTGTTGATGCGCTCAAACGCCTCGGGGATGGTGCTTAAATCGGCGAACTAAACAGCCGCTCGGCATAGAGACCTTCGGGAAAGACATTTCGCCACCACAGACCTTTGGTGTAGAAGTCTTCATTACGGGTACAACGCTCGGCAACTGCATTAAAAAAGCGGCTATTTTGCCCAGTCTGCCGCGCTAAGCTGGCAGGCAAGCAAAATAGCGGCTTCTGATCTAACTCATCGGCGATTGCTTGCGACTGCCCCGAGTGGCTGGACCATACATACAGTGGCACATCACCCCGCAAACGCTGCTCAGGGCCGCTAAGCTCGGTTTTGAATGCCAGCGTACCGCGCTGATCTAATTCGAACATCGATTTGGGTAAAATCTGCCGCTGTACAAATTCTTCATTCAAGGCGGGTTTATGGTCACCAAACACCACCAAAATCACATTGCGTTTCCGCTGCTTGGCCGCTTGCTGCAAACCTCGGCTAAAGGCAAGTAAATCATCAATGGCCAGCGCCAGACGCTGCTGATATTGCCCAATACCGCTATCGCTCCCGTTAGGAATAAACGGGCCATGCGTTGATACCGTCACCAGAAACATCATCTGTTTCTGGTTTTTGGCTGCAGCCCGATATTGCGCCAGCGCCACATCGTACATCGCGGCATCTTTTGGCCAGCCCGCCTTGCGATTCCAGACCATTTTGTCGACAAAGCGGGTTTGCTCAAAACCAAATTTAGGATAGACATCCGCGCGATGATAAAAGGAGCCGAAGTAGTTATGCATCCCCGTGGTTAAATAGCCGGCCTGCTTCAACTCACTGACCAAAGTAGAGCTGTGCTGATCGTAACGGGATGAGAAATTCTGAAAATCAATCCCTGGCAGCGCCAGCGAAGATAAGCCCGTGAGCGCCTCAAACTCGGCATCTGCAGTGCCCCCACCATATACCGGGCTCACCGCCCGCGCAGCCACAAAGCCCTGTGCGCTCAATTGGCTCATTGAGGTAACTAATTTGTCGTCTGCGCTGGAATAACACGATTCACACATCACCACGACAATATCGGCATCACTACTCTGTGCCAGCGGTGGCAACTGGCGGCTATAGAAATCATGCTCACCACTTTTTGGCAAATGCATGGTTTCGGCACTCAGAACTAAATGCCCCAAAATACCGTTTTGGCGTACATTTTCGCGAAAGTTATAAAACACATAATTGGTGCTAAGGGTTTTACTGAGCACCGCTTGTGATTGCGCCGCGTATTGGCCAGTGCTATCAAATTGCACACCCACAATGCCGCACAACATTAAACCCGGAGCAAGGCGCTTGGCTTTAAAACGCGGGCGAAACCAAATACCCAGCCCGATAGCGCAAATCAGGCCGAGCACGCACAAAATAATATCGATATCTATATAAGACGTTAGCGCCAAACCTTGGCCGACTTCCAGCAAATCACGCCCTAATAAAGGCTCGCCAGTCGCCTTATTTTTGACATAGCTGACGTTATACAACAAGGCTTCGAGGCTCAACGCCGCCCAGACGGAAGCCCAGCGATTGAGCAGCATCGCAAAAAAGAAAAACAGCAGCGCTGAAAACCCAAGCCGCGGAATATTCCAGTGTCCATCTACAAAATAGCGGCCGGCAATCAACAATAAGGGGATCGCAACGATGGGAAACCATCGTTCGAACAAAGGCTTAGACCACTTCACGCGCGTACGAACTCAAGCAAAACCGCGATTATGAACGATTTATGATGGTGCTGCAGCCCTACAAATACCGAGCTGATATGCGGACAGGCTAGCCGCACATACCCTGACACCGTATTGCCATACAAGATCTCACTAAAATAGCCTACAACAAGATACCCGCTTGTTAATGCTTGAAGCGTAATGATTGTGGATAGGGATAGAAGTCTTCCACTATGCCTTGTTTGATTCTGGCTTTGCAGTCTTGCCAAAACTTCGGGCTTAGTAAATCGGCATGATAACGATTGAATGCCGAACGGACATCGGGCCGGGTGAGGAGGAAATTGCCAAACTCTTCCGGATAAACTTCATTTTTATTGCCACTAAACCAAGTCTCGCCACTCATCTCAAACTCGGGTGAGGGCGGCGGTGGGATACGGCGAAAATCGCAATCCGTCATGTACTCGATCTCGTCGTAATCATAAAACACCACTCGGCCCGCGTGCGTCACACCAAAATTTTTGAACAACATATCGCCGGGGAAAATATTGGCAATCGCCAGCTCACGCAAGGCATTACCATAATCGCGGATCACCGCTTCGACCGCATCGCCTTGGCGGTTTTGAATGTATAAATTCAATGGTTTCATGCGGCATTCAATAAACAAATGCCGGATCACAATGCTGTCACCATCTTCTTCGATCGCATTGGGAGCCAACTCACGCAATTCGGCCAATACGTCTTCGGCAAAACGCGCCCGAGGTAGTGCCACATCAGAAAATTCCAATGAATCGGCCATCCGCCCTACCCGATCATGTTGCTTCACCAGCAAATATTTGGCTCGTACGGTGGCGTGATCGACTTCTTTCGGTGGTGCAAATACATCTTTAATAATTTTGAACACATAGGGGAACGAAGGCAGCGTGAATACACTCATCACCATGCCTTTGGTGCCGGGCGCAAAAACAAATTGATCAGACGAATGTCTTAAATGATGAAATAGCTCGCGGTAAAACATGGTTTTACCCTGCTTACCCAAGCCCAACATGGTGTACAACTCAGCGCGTGATTTGTTGGGCAGCATATTGTGCAGAAACTGCACATACGCCGATGGCACCTCCATATCGACCAAAAAATAGGCACGTGACAGCGAAAATAAATGCCGAATATGCGCGGCTTTAAATAAAGCCGCATCAATAAATAGCTGCCCGTGTTCATTGCGACAGATCGGTAGCGTAAAAGGAATTTTCTTGCGCCCGTAGGTGGCTTGCCCGATCAGATATGCGGCTTTATTGCGATAAAACGGCGATGCCAACACCTGAATGTAGCTATTGAATTTGGCTTTAGGGGTTTTACCCAAATGCTGGCGCAACGCCACCAACACCCGCCGCACATCACGCGCCAAATTCACAAATGGCAATGTAAACCCAAAATCAGTAATGATCTGAGCTACAGTCGCAGCCAAACCAGCTTCATTAGGATAGTAGGTTCGAAACGCCGGGCCATCCGATTCGATGTACTCGGTTGAGACTGCTGGCCGGTAAAAAATAAAATCGTTGTGAAAATAGGTGCGATGCAGGATCCGGCAGCAGACAGAGTTAAAAAATGTCTCGGCTAACTCCATCTGATGGTGATTGACCAATAAGCCAATGTATTGCTGCTTGACCTTTTGCCACACACTATCGGGTAAGGACTCCGCATTAAAATCATCTTTGAGCCGCTGTACACATTCTTTGACCCGTAAATCGTAAAAGGCGATCCGATCCCGCACCAAGTTTTGCTGGGCGTGAATATTAGCGGCCTCAAAATTGGTTTGCGCAGCCCGGCTCGCCTCACGAAATAAGGCATAGTGGTGATTAAAGCCTTCCAGCAAGGTTTGAGCGATGGCATGGCCAAGCTCCAGATCATTTTGGACAAGCGGCGCATTCATAGTGGTTCTCGCAATGATGTTTCTACCAGTGTAGGCAGAACACGTAAATTTGCTGCATTGCGATGAAATGCTTGGGCATTTTTAACTGGGAAAAAAGTTGTAATTGAGGGTATCTGCTGCCAGCATATAAATATTGCTTCGGGTGGGGACACCATGTCTGCTCGCATAGGCTTATCAGGGCTGGTTAGTGGCCTATTTGTGCTCAGTATCGCGCTACTGATCTGGCAACACTTTGGCATGAATAAATCGCTACTGATCGATGTAAACACCACCCTACCAATTAGCACTTCGGATGATCGTTTTGACGGTGGTGGCTCGATCGCAATGGTGCGCAAAACCGAGCAATCGCTGCAGCTGAACTGCCAAATGAGCGAGAAATACGAATGGCCTTATTGCGAAATCGGTATTCTACTCAGCCCAGCCCCCAACGGCATCGATCTACGCAGCTTTGACAATATCCGCATGAAGCTAAGCTATAAAGGGCCAGGCAAACATCGAGTACGGCTGTTTCTACGCAATTACAACCCTGCCTACAGTACGCTCAAAGAAAGCACTTCTTGGAAACTGAACGAGATCCAATTTATCGTCGAAGACGGTGTGGATTTATCCTTGCCATTGCATAAATTTAACGTCGCTTCTTGGTGGCTGGCTGATAAAAATATTCCACTGGATCACTACGGCGTGGATCTAAGTAATGTGCCGCTGATGATTATTTCCACAGGTGGCAATAAGGAAGCGGGCTCGCACCAGATTGATGTGGAATACATCGAGTTTCAAGGCAAAACGATTCGGCGCGAAGATCTGCTGATGGGCATTCTGGTTTTGTGGAGCGTGCTGGCCATTGGCGTGCTAATCAATATGCTCTACCAACTACACCAACGGCTCAATTTGATTCGCAGCGAAGCGTCGCAATTGGTCGTGGCCAACGCGTCACTTAAAGAAGAAAAACAACGTATCACCGATCAGGCCAAGCTTGATCCGCTCACGCAGGTGCGCAATCGCTCTGGAATACGCAACGACATTGCCCGTGAAATGGCCAATGCCACGGAGTTCTCACCCCTATCGATGATTATTTGCGATATTGACCATTTCAAAGCAATCAACGATACCTTTGGTCATGGCGTAGGCGATGAAGTCCTAATGAAATTTGCCAAAACGCTCAGCAGCCACGTGCGGCACGGTGATTATGTAGTGCGCTGGGGCGGAGAAGAATTCGTCTTATTCCTGCCGCACACCAAACCGGAACAAGCACTGCAAATCGCCGAAAACCTGCGGCAAACCATTGAAGAAAGTCGCTGGCCATCCAAAACTACGCTCACCGCCAGCTTTGGTGTCGCCGTGATTGGCCCCGAAGGGTTTAGCAAAGCCATGGAAGCGGCTGATATGGCGTTATATGCAGCCAAAAAAGCTGGCCGGAACCGGGTTGAGCTGGCCAAACCTTAGCGCTCAGCGCGCTTAGCAGCTTACGCTCCCCAAGGCGGCGCCAAAGTCTTACAATACGCAGCTTGTTGAATAAACACCAACCACGGAACCTTCATGCTACGTATCACCGAACTCAAACTGCCGCTCGATCACACCGAGGCAGAGCTTAAAACCGCCATTGCCAAATATCTGGGGATTGCCGAGGCCGATATCGCGTCTTATCTGGTTTACAAACGCAGCTTTGACGCACGCAAAAGCCAGATGCAATTGGCTTACATCATTGATTTGGATATTGGTGGTCTTGAGAAAAAGCTGCTCACCAAGTTTAAAGACGACAGCCACGTCCTGCCTACGCCCGATACCAACTATCACTTTGTCACCCAAGCGCCAGCCCAACTGAGCCATCGCCCGATCGTCGTTGGCTTTGGCCCGTGCGGCATCTTTGCGGCGCTGATTTTGGCACAAATGGGTTTCAAACCGATCGTGTTAGAGCGCGGCAAGAAGGTGCGCGAGCGCACGCAGGATACTTGGGGTCTGTGGCGCAAAAACACGCTCAACCCCGAATCGAATGTGCAATTTGGTGAAGGCGGTGCCGGGACATTCTCCGACGGTAAGCTGTATAGCCAGATTAAAGACCCGCGCCATTTGGGCCGCAAAGTGCTCACCGAGTTTGTGAAAGCCGGCGCGCCGGAGGAAATCCTCTACATCGCCAAGCCACACATCGGTACGTTCAAACTGGTCGGCATGGTCGAAAAAATGCGCGCCGAGATCGAATCGCTCGGCGGCGAGATTCGCTTTCAACAGCGCGTGGATGATTTGATTTTGGAAGATACGCCCGACGGTAACAAACAAATTCGCGGCGTACGCGTCACCGAATTGGGCGTTGAAGGCCATCCGAGCAGTGAAATCCTCAGCGAACATGTGGTAATTGCACTCGGCCACAGCGCGCGCGATAGCTTTGCGATGATGCACGAGCGCGGCGTGTTTATGGAAGCCAAACCGTTCTCGGTCGGTTTCCGGATCGAGCACCCACAATCCTTGATCGACAAAGCCCGTTGGGGCAAATACGCGGGGCACCCTATTTTGGGTGCCGCCGATTACAAACTCGTTCATCACGCCGCCAATGGCCGTGCGGTGTACAGCTTCTGTATGTGTCCGGGCGGCACGGTGGTGGCGGCCACTAGTGAAGAAGGCCGCGTCGTCACCAACGGCATGAGCCAATACTCGCGCAACGAGCGCAATGCCAACTCCGGCATGGTAGTGAGCATCAACCCAAACGATTACCCTGGCGGCGCTATGGCGGGGATCGAATTCCAGCGCGCACTGGAAAGCCATGCTTATGTACTGGGCGGCGGTAATTACAATGCACCTGCGCAGCTGGTTGGGGATTTCTTGGCTGGCCGCGCATCGAAAGATGTTGGCAGCGTCGAGCCATCGTACAAACCGGGCGTGAACTGGACCGATCTGGCCAGCGCCCTGCCCGATTACGCCATCACCGCAATGCGCGAAGCGCTGCCTGAATTCGGCAAGAAAATCCGTGGCTACGATATGCACGACGCAGTGCTGACTGGCGTAGAAACGCGCACTTCATCCCCCTTGCGCATCACGCGTGGTGACGATTGCCAATCGCTGAATGTGCGCGGGCTTTATCCAGCCGGTGAAGGCGCAGGCTACGCGGGCGGAATTTTGTCAGCGGGCGTCGATGGCATCAAGGTTGCCGAAGCCTTGGCGATGGATATGCTGAGCTAGGGTATAAACCCCACAGCATTGCAGAGCAATGCGTCAGACACAATACAATGGCGGGTATATCCCGCCATTTTTTATTCCTACTTTTAAAAAATGAAAGTAATCATATAAATGCGAAAAACATGCCAGAAATAGCCGTACCTTTTGGCACAATTCACAGCATGTAAAATTAGATGGAACTTTTTCACAAACTACGTAGTAATGTTATTTTTCCACATGACGCTGTTATTTCCTAAGCGTAATCTTCAATCATCGAAAGCAATAAAAATCGATTTTTGAAATCAATTAAATTACTACATAGGTGAACAAAATGTCATTACCAAATACACTTGGTTTTAGTTTGATTAATATTGCAGTTGCAACTGCAATTGGCTTTACCTCAATCACCGCAGGTGCTGCCAATAACGAATTTAAATATTTAAACGGCACGACGGCGAGCAGCACCCATAGTGAACTGGAATCACGAGGGTATAGCAAAATTCATAATGAGTTGAATAACAACCAAAACCAAGTTATTTGGTGGAATGCCGAACAAAAAGACTGTGTCGTGACTAATGAGAAATTCAGCAAAACCACGTCCATTTATGATGTATCAAAAAACGATTGCGACCCGTATATCACCAGCAAATCAAGTATTAGCCCAGTAGTAGGCCTACTCGCAGGCGCAGCTGCCATTGCCGGCATTGCAGCCATTGCCAATCATAATAAGCATAAACAGCAAGATCGCGAAAAAGAAGCCCGTAACAATGAAGAATATGATCAAGGCTACAATGATGGTCGCAATAATTATCATCGCTACGGCTCTCATTCTGATGCCTACAATAATGGCTACGAGGCTGCCCGCAATGAGCGAAATGATTCATATAACCGCTACAGCGATAATGGCTACAATCATCACAATAATAGTTTCCACAATTACGGCAGCAATCAACGCTACATCAAAGTTTCCGATTTAAATAATATCCGTGCCTCATCGGGTGAACAGGAATTAATAGATCGCGGTTTTCATGAAATTGATGGCAATAAAGGCTGGCGCAGCAGTAGTGTGTTATGGGTGAATGATGATGCACAGGAATGCGTGAGCGTCACCACCAAAGACGGGCGCTTCCAGATGCCCATTGTGGTGGGAATGAATCAATGTTCATAAGCGCCATTGGCACACCATGTGCAGCTTGATCCAAGGCAAATCACAAACCCAGTTCGGTTAGCCATTACTCAACCAGACCGAATAAATGATGATTATTTATCGCAGCTCCCTCCACCATTTACCTAATTTACGGATAGGAAGAACCTCATGTTAAAACCACTCCTGATGTCATGCTGTGCACTACTCATTGCCGGTACAGCCCAAGCCGCAATCCCCACGATGAATTACACGTGCCCAACCGGGATTGAGCTGCACGTTGCCGACGGTGGCTATGCCTTTATCAATGGCAAAAAGGCCAAAATTAAAGTGATGAATGAAAATTATTTTGAAGTAAGTGGGCAAGGCGTGGGTATCGCCGTAGCCAGCAACCCCGACGGCTCGCGCATTGTGAGCTATACCGGCAAGCATGGCGCCAACGGCATGTGCTCTGAAGCCAAGTTGAATCAACAGGCCGCTGCAACTCCAGCCCCCAAAAAGACCACCGCCTTACCCAAAAATATGAGCGCCTATTGCAAAGGCGAAGCCGCTGAGCAATTTAATACCAAGCCCATCTATATTCAGACTAGCAAAGCCTTTACCACCGCCAATGGCTATGCAATGAAGGGCACCGGTGATTTAGGCAATCAAGGCAAAAAACCCTTCCAGTGCAATTTTGATCAGAATGGCAAACTGCTGAATGTGCAATCACTGGTCAATGAAGGTCGCCTATAAGGCGGGTATCTTTGTTTAGATCAATGCTTAAATAAGCTTGCAAGGCATACAGCGATAGGTATATCCCGCCGTTGTATGCGCTAGCTAGCACTAACCCGCTTTTCGGCATTAGAGCGCGGATTCCAAATCGGCAAATAACAGATTGAAAAACGTGCGAGGTTGCTGTCGAACTGAATGCGCAAAGGTAAACCAAGTTTGCGCCTCTAAATGCCCTTCGATCACTTGATATTGCGCCTTGCATACCAGCAGCAACAACGACAGCGTACGGAGCAAGGCATATAGCATGTAAAGCACGATCAGTAGCGTAGCCAGATTGGCATACCACTCATCCGCCCAATGCAGTTGGCCGTAGAGACCATACAGCAGGCCGCCGTGCGCAGCTAATTTCAATCCGACCAAGGTCAGTAAGCGCTTCTGTAACTGTATAGGAGAGGCAAACCAAGCATTTTTAAATGCTTGCTGTTGTTCGTGCAGCACCCCAACCGAAGTCAGAAAATACGCACGCAAGCCCTCGGTTTCAGATACCGCAATGCCTTTTTGTTTCCAACCTGCGATCAGCATCCCGACCAGCATAGGCAACACAAATAGAAACACCACTTCATGCATGATGATTACGCTGGGCCCAAAAAACGTCAGCAGCAGCGCCAACACAAACCGCAGCTGCCAACTCGCGAGCCAGCGCCCCGGTATCTGTATAAAAAACATTTCATACCCCTCAATGAGCAATACTATTGCGAACGCAGCCAATACTGCGCAGAAATAGCAAAGTAATAGTTGGGATAATCGAAGTAAAGCTGAACAGCCATCGGAGAAAAAAGGGCAACAAAAAAGCCGCTCAACGTTTTATCGTTTGGCGGCTTGATTGATTGGCAGGGGAAGAAGGATTCGAACCTTCGCATGTCGGAATCAAAATCCGATGCCTTAACCAACTTGGCGACTCCCCTACTTAGGCTGCGCATTGTATACGCCATTTTTCAGCTTGGCAAGCACTTTTTCAAATTTATTTGCTGAGCGTTATTTTGCTTGGTAGCGCGTTGGGTCAGCTACGCCAGCAGCGGCAAAACCAGCGGCGCGCAAACGGCATGCGTCACACACACCACACGCTTCACCGGCATCGTTCGCTTGGTAG
Organism: Chitinibacter fontanus; assembly: GCF_013423785.1. Taxonomy (NCBI): domain Bacteria; kingdom Pseudomonadati; phylum Pseudomonadota; class Betaproteobacteria; order Neisseriales; family Chitinibacteraceae; genus Chitinibacter; species Chitinibacter fontanus. The sequence goes on along the minus strand of NZ_CP058952.1, from coordinate 1,787,264 downwards.
CAGGTCGTGGTGAGGCTGTAATCAACGCCCAGTTTCAAACCTTCGGCAACAATTTGCGCCTTGCTCAACCGAATCAGCGGCGTATGGATATGCAAGGCCGAGCCTTCAACGCCGACCTTGGTCGCCAAACGCGCCATCGCTTGAAACGCCGAAATGTATTCGGGGCGGCAATCAGGGTAGCCGGAATAATCAACCGCATTCACGCCAATATAAATATCATCGGCTTTCAGCACTTCGGACCACGCCAGCGCGTACGACAACAGCACCGTATTGCGCGCGGGTACATAGGTCACGGGGATTTCATCATCCATCGCGCCATTTACTGGCACGGCGATATTGGCATCGGTCAGCGCCGAGCCACCAAAAGCAGCCAGATCAATTTTGATCACGCGATGCTCAACTGCGCCGAGCGACTGAGCGACACGCTTAGCCGCTTCTAGTTCGGCATTGTGGCGCTGGCCATAATCAAACGACAGCGCGTAGCAATCAAAGCCCGCCGCTTTAGCCATCGCCAAACAGGTAGCTGAATCGAGCCCACCGGATAATAAAATAATCGCTTTTTTGTTCATCACAAACTCCACATGGGGTATATCAACACAAGATAGGATAAAGATAGGCCGAAGATTTATACCCCCGGTTTTTCACCCCAGAGTAATTTATGTAACTGCACTTGCACCCGCACCGGCAGCTTGTCGGCGATCACCCAGTCGGCCAGATCGACGGGTTTCAGGCTTTCCCACACCGGAGAGAAAATCACCGGCGCTTTCTCATTTAAGCGATGCTCGCGCACATAATCGCGCGCCCATTCGTAATCGCTGCGATCAACCAGTACAAATTTGATTTCATCATGCTCGGTCACTGCGTCAACATTGGCCCACAGCATATTGCCCATTTCGCCTGATTTGGGCGTTTTAATATCCAAGATGCGCGACACGCGCGGGTCGACGCAATCAATGGGTTGGCCGCCGCCGGTTTCGGTGCTGACGCTGTAGCCGGCATCGCACAGGCGTTTGAATAGCAGATGAACCGGCTTTTGCGCCAATGGCTCGCCGCCGGTGACACAGACGGTTTTACAGCCGTAGCTCTCAATCTGCGCCATGATCTCGTCCAAAGTCATGGTTTTACCGCCGGTGAACGCATACGCGCTATCGCAGTAGGTACAACGCATCGGACAACCAGTCAGACGGACAAACACCGTCGGCAGGCCGATTCGGCTGGTTTCGCCTTGCAGCGAGTGGAATATTTCGGTGATACGCAACGCTTCGCGCATAAGGGCTTTCCTTTCCAGAAGAACAGTCTGGGGGATCAATAAAAATGGCACCGCACCTATCATAAGGCCACGATGCCCGAGCGCACTCGAGCCGAGCTCGTGCTAACAATGGGGCTATTTTATACCGCCCGGCCATAGAGATACAGGCAGGATTACCCGCAAATAGAGCGTAGCGGTACTTTTACACTTGCAGTGCTGATGCCTTCGGCATTAAATAATCGGTTGCCCGCAAGCCCCATCAGTCGCTGACTAAGCAAAGGTATATACACCCAAGCCAGTCAGCAAAAAGCATTAAGAGATATACCCATGAATGCCATCCCAAGCCCCGCTGCTGTGCCACACCATAACCGCTTTGCGGGCTGGATTTTGTTGCTTGCAGCACTCACCGCGCTGGGGCCCTTATCGATCGATATGTATTTGCCGGGTCTGCCTGCGATTGCCAGTGGCCTGCACGCCGATGACGGTACGGTACAGCTCACCTTGGCGAGCTACTTTATCGGCTTGGCACTAGGGCAGATTTTATACGGCCCGCTTTCAGATCATTTTGGCCGCAAACCGCCGCTGCTCATCGGGCTAGGCGTGTATTTGCTGGCCTCAATCGGCTGCGCGCTGGCCACCAGCATTGAGGCCTTGATTGCGCTGCGCTTTATCCAAGCGCTGGGCGGCTGCGCCGGCATGGTGATTGCCCGTGCCGTGGTGCGTGATCGCTGCGAGCCACGGATGGCCGCGCAAGTGTATTCATCCTTGGTATTGGTGATGGGGATCGCACCAATTCTCGCGCCGCTGCTGGGTAGCTGGGTGGTCGGTGTGAGCAGCTGGCGGGCGATTTTTGGCTTGCTGGCGGTATTTGCGCTGCTCTGCCTGATCGCAATGCATTATCTGCTGCCCGAATCGCGTCCGGCCAAACAAGACCAACGTTTTCATCTCGGCGGCATCCTAATGGCCTATCGTGAGCTGCTGCGTGACCGCCATTTTATGGGCTATGCACTGACCGGTGGCTTGGCCGTCGCTGGCTTATTTGCCTATATCACCGGTTCGCCGATTGTGATGATGAAGGTGTATGGCCTGAGCCCAACGCAATACAGCCTGACCTTTGGCAGTATTGCCGCGTGTTACATCATCGCCAGCCAGTTTAATGCGCGAGCGCTACGAAGCCGCTCGATTGATCAATTATTGCAGCGCTCAACGCTAACGCTGGCACTGGCCAGCGGGGTGTTGCTGCTCACCAGCTTGCTGACCCAGCCGCCATTTTGGCTACTGGTCGGCTGCATTTATCTGTATCTAATGTCGCTAGGCTTTGCTGCGCCCAACTCCACGGCCGGCGCACTGGCGCATCATGGCGCGCAAGCAGGGCTGGCCTCGGCCTTAATGGGCACGATGCAATTTAGCATTGCAACCGTAGCCGGCATTCTGATGGGCATCTGGCACGACGGCAGCAGCCTGCCGCTGGCGAGCACCTTGGCATTTTGTGGCATAGGTGCCTGGCTGGCTTATCGAGTGGTAGCTATCAAGCTGGATGGCGGGGTATCTCACTAAGCGACTATTAAATTATCGATTTGAGGCATATACCCTCAATAGCAGGGTATTGAAGAGACTAAAAATACAATCGAATCCTTGGCTCGGCCTATGGTTGTGTATTCAAGACACAGTGGAACTGCGCCATGCCATCAATAGTTAGCAATTCCGGGGTATATTTGATGTAAGTAATTGGATTACTCACCATTCAGATGTGGAGCTAGACCATGAATACAACATCAACTGCCCCATTCGAGCCCTTGCGCCGTCTACTGCGATTTCCCCCGATTCAAATTGCCGTGATGTACTTCAGCTTGATGTTTGTCCATTTAGCCGGCATCGTTTTTATGCAAACGTTTGGGCAGTCACCCATCACCCGTCTTGCGAGTGCCATTCCGATCGTCGCCAACTTGCTTCTGGTCTACTGCAGCCTGACTTATTGGCTGGAGCGCAGAGCGTTGCAGGAATTAGCACTGGCCAAGCTGGGACGTGAATTATTGATCGGCCTATTACTGGGCTTTGGCCTACATTCATTGTGCGTGTTGATCGCCGCTTTGCTCGGCGTGTATCAGTTTGGCGGGCTCGATAGCTGGTCGAATTTAATGCCTTCTGCTGCGGCATTTTCAGTGCCGCTATTTGAAGAGCTCGCATTCCGTGGCGCGATTTTCCTCGTGCTGGAACGCGTACTCGGCAGTTGGTTAGCATTGGCCATTTCGTCGCTGATTTTTGGCCTTGTCCATCTTGCTAACGCAGGTGAGTCTTTTGCGGGGATTGCATCCATTGTGCTGATTTTTGGCCCCATGCTCGCCGCACCGCTGATGTTAACGCGCTGCCTCTGGATGGGGATCGGGCTGCATATGGCGTGGAACTACACGATGGGTAAAGTCTTTTCTGGCGCCATTTCGGGCGGAGAGCCCGCGGCAGGCTTATTCAAAATCACCGTTCAAGGGCCAGAGTATCTCACTGGCGGCTCGGCGGGCATGGAAGGCTCGTGGATTGCGATGATAGTGTGCCTGCTGGCAACGCTAGCTATGCTTAGTTTAACGGTACGCCGAGGGCTAATTCAGCCCCCTAGCTGGCGCAGACAAGATTAAGTCAATCCTCAGCTGTTTACGCCCAAATAAAAAGACCGCCTCAGCGGTCTTTTTATTTGGGAATACAATCCACAAATTAGTTAGGCATTTTTCTTTATTACTCGATAAATCAAATGCAGCAACATGGCTCCAAATACCGCGCCAATTATTCCCGATTTTGTACTTTGCGCACCAAAAACATTAAATATTAAATGCCCCAACCAGCTACCAGCAATACCGATCAGACAAGTCATACACCAACCAGCAGTATCTCGACCGGGCAGCAATATTTTAGCAATAACACCAATCAATAAGCCTATTACGATTGCACTCAATACACCAAATAGGCCACCAAACATATACGTCATATTGTCCATGATTTACTCCTTAAGAATGATATTAATATTCAAACCACATCATAATAGGTACCGCACCTACGAGAATCAGAATCTGCAACACGGGGATAAGCATAATCACAATTGGGCTTTGTGGGTCCGGATGTATATACACAGCATCAAACAACATGATTGGCTCAATAATTATTGCGATCAGTATTGCAATTGACCATGGAATAAATGACTTATTCTTTCTACGATTCAAGACCTTCAGCCAAATTGCCATCACGACATTAGGTGCCCATAACATTGCAGTGATCGTCAGCCATGCTAATCCATCCCTAACCCCCATCTCACTGACTAAATAAAATGATATGAATGTACTAATTGCAATGAATACATATGAGAAGACTAAAATGCATTGTCGGCATCGAATCCTCGCCAATTCACTATCTTTATGCATTTTCATCACCTGCTTTATTATTCAGCAATTGATTTCATTTCATTAGCGATGATTTCTGCCAATGGACCTAATACAATCTGAATATTCTCTTTGTTAAGTTTAATAACACCTGCTGCGCCTAATGCTTTAATCCGGGCTTCATCAATGATATTGATGTCACGTACCATCAAGCGTAGGCGGGTAATACAAGCATCTATCTGCAGCAAATTCGCCCGGCCACCTAGCGCAGCCAGATACGCTTTTGCCAATGCCGTTTTATCATTGCTCACCGGGGCAGCCGGGGCGGCTTCTTCATCTTCGCGCCCCGGTGTTTTCAGATTGAAACGCTGGATCGCAAAGCGGAAAGAAACATAATAAATGCCAAAAAACACCAGCCCTTGCAGTAGCAACATATACCAGCCGGTTGCCAGCGGATTTTGGCTAGAGAGCAGCAAATCCACAAAACCGGCACTAAAACCAAACCCAGCCATCCAGTGCATACTTGCAGCGATATACAGCGACAAACCGGTGAGTACCGCATGCAAGACATATAGTTGCGGGGCGGCAAACATAAAGGCAAATTCGAGCGGCTCTGTAATCCCAGTAAAAATCGCCGACAGCGCAGCTGTAGCCATCAAAGCACCGACTTTGGCACGATTTTCCGGTTTGGCGGTTTGGTAAATGGCCAATGCCGCACCAGGCAAACCAAACATCATGATCGGGAAGAAGCCCGCCTGATACATCCCGGTAACCCCAGGAATGGCGCGGCCTTCCGCAATGGCACGGGCACCGCCCAAGAAGTTGGGGATATCGTTAATCCCTGCTACATCAAACCAGAACACCGGATAAAACGCGTGATGCAAACCAATTGGGATCAGCAAGCGATTAATCAAACCAAATAAGCCCGCCCCAAGCGCACCAAGACCACTAATCTGCTTACCCACACTAACAAGGCTCGCAAATAAGCAAGGCCATAGCACCAGCAATGGTATAGCCAGAAAAATCATGGCCACGGAGACCAAAATGGGAACTAAACGTTTACCCGAGAAAAAGGCGAGTGCTTTGGGTAGCTCAAGGCTGCCATAGCGGTTGTACAACACCGAGGCGATCACACCACAAAGAATCCCAATAAACTGATTATTGATCTTCGCAAAGGCTGGTGACACCTGCTCCAAGGGCAGACCCTGAATTGTGGCAACCGCCTTCGGACTGAGCAGGGTGGTTAAGACCAAAAACCCAACCATCCCCGCCATGGCAGCAGCACCATCCTTGTCTTTCGACATGCCATAAGCCACGCCTGCGGCAAATAAAATGCTCATATTGCCAATAATTGCACCACCGGCATTACTGAGAATCCCGGTTAACTGATGCGCGCCAGGGGCAGTTGACTCCAACCAATAGCCAATCCCCATTAAAATCGCCGCCGCAGGCAGTGTAGCCACTGGCAACATCAGCGCACGCCCGATTCTTTGCATATATCCAATGATATTCATGATGTTTAACCTCACACGAAATCCATCATTTCATCCGCTGGTACCAATCAGCACAGAACGGGCGCTAAACAATACCAGTAGCGACTAAAGTTAACGCTGACACAAGCGACTCAAGTTGCGTCCAGAGGCAGGATTCAGCGGCGTGCTATTGATTCGGTTTACGATATGCACCATTTCTGGCTCATTGGTGAGGTAATACGCGCCCACCCCAGCTAGCCAACGAGCCTCATGATTTTGACAGTCCACTTCGTAGGTACTGATCGTGATAAAGCGCTTGCCATTAAAATCACGCGTAACCGCCCAGTCTTCTACTTCTACGCCGTTACCACGCAAATCCACCAAGCGGACAAATTCATTCGCACTAATTTGCTGCATATCGTTTTCAATGCTGCGCGTATTAAATGTTTGTCCTGGGTAATACTGCATTGCAGATGCCGCCACGGAAATGATTGCGAAAAACCCGCCAATGACTAGTCGTTTCATGATTTTTTCTCCATGTATTAAAAATTGACAACGACATAGTATTCCCACAGACAATACATATCAATACATTAAATACGTTTATTGCATGTAAATAATTCATAAACGCATAAATAGGGACGTAAAAAAACTGCCTTCGCAGCACCTACGAAGGCAGTTTGATCGTCAAATCAGCAGTGTGCGCACCCACAATGCATCGGTTTACTTAAGCAGGCCTCCGCGCCAGAAAACACGCCCGATTACATGTACATTTGCCTGACGTGGCAGTTGAATATCAAAATATTGACTTCGATCTGGATTATCAGGCGCCAATATAATCAGCGACTCACTGAGCAAAACGCGGCGAATCATCACCACACCATCCATTTGCAATGCAAAAATCTCACCCGCCACCAATTGTGTAGAGGAAGCATCGATCAATACCACATCGCCCTTATAAATAGTCGGCTCCATTGAACGGTGCAACGCGATTGCACCCACAATTTGCGCAGCATCTAAACCAAGCCCAGCACAAAGATGCTGTGAAATTGGGTATTTTTCGGGTCGATAGTGCAACCGAGCATCTTCTATCCGCTCAATAATCGGCACCTGTAGCAAAATTTGCTCTGCCGTTGAGAAGACTGTTTGTTCAGTGGGCCCCCGCTCGAACTGCTCGGTGCTTAAGCCTAAAGCAGCGATGATTTTGCGCATGGTGCCTGTGCGTGGTGAACTAGTCTCCCCAGAGACAATACGATGTATGGTTGGTTGTGGCACGCCTGCGCGCTCACCCAACTGGCCTTGGCTTAAACCAAAATATTGCATCCATTGCTGTAAACGTAGCTGATTATCCATTCGTGACCACTCCAACCCAATCATTCCCAAATATTAATACATTTTTGCATTGAACGTGCAAACAGATTGATCATAACTACAGCGTCAATGCGAGTTAAGGTACTACTTTTGCACCAAAATTCTGCTGAATTGGCATTTTTACCCAGTTCAGAGGGAAAGATTACCGTGAAATACCTATGGCATAGGCGTAGATTTGCAATACGTTCAATACATTTGGAGATCAGAAAATGTCATTTCTAACTGCAATCAAACGCTGCCTACAGCAGTATGCCGTCTTCAATGGCCGTGCCAGCCGTGCCGAATTTTGGTGGTGGATGCTATTTCAAACGCTGTGTTACCTAGCAATTACACTCAGTTTGGGCCAAGGAATGGGTAGCTCTTTGCTATTACTCACCCTGCTCCTCCCAAGCCTAGCGGTTGGAATACGAAGACTTCATGACATTGGCCGTTCAGGTAAATGGGTTTTAATCGGTTTAATCCCCGTTGTAGGTTGGTGCGCCATGTTGTACTGGCACACCCGCCCCAGTGACACGGATAACCAATTTGGTCCCGTGCCCCTGTTTGTCTAAGCTAGGCGACCAAGCGGCGAGATATATCGCAGCTTGGCCTCAAGAAATTCGCGTGTTTGTTATACGCCAGCAGGAAAAGTCAAAATGCTCATCGGATTGGTTTTTTTCGCAATTGTTGCAGTATTACTGATGATTTCTTCTATCAGTATTTACTTGCTTATTACCACCGCCAGTACTTTATCAAAGAGCGCGTGGGTCAAACTCACTGCAATGATTGTGCTATTGGTCACTATCTTTGACTAATTGAGCCCCATTACGGGCAATTAAATTCTATAGGCATATTCGTCAAAGCCTTATCCAAATAGCCTTTAGTGGACATACCCCAAATACTTCGCTCATAAAAAAGGATCGCCAGCGCGATCCTTTTTCATTGAACACAAATTAATTTGGCGCCGCTAACGCTTTTTTTGCTTTTGCAGCCGCTTCCGATTGTGGATAGCGTTCCAGAATATTGATCAGATAATTGCGTGAGCCTTTTTTATCACCCGTTGTCGCGGCAACCGAAGCCAAGCCGAGCAGCGCATCAGGCGCCTTGGCGTCGTCAGGCGCATTTTCCACCACGTTTTTAAACGCAATATTGGCCGATTTATAATCTTTGCTGAAGGCATAATTCATGCCCATCCAATACTGTGCAGCAGGCATTTTGTCACTATTGGGATAGTCAGCCACAAATTTTGCCCACGCGGTGCTGGCATCTTTGAATTTTTTATTCTGTACCAATGCTACTGCGGCATCAAAGCTATCTTGCTCGCTGAGTTTAGCTTCTTGCTTGGCTTCCGCCTTGGCCTGCTCAATGGTGCGCAAACGAGCATCCAGATCGATATACAGGTCTTTCTGGCGCTTCACCGCTTCATCCAAATTAAATTGCAACACCTCATTGGCACCGCGTAATTTGGCGATTTCCTCTTTTTGCGCATCAAGCTGGCGCACCAGATCGAGCATGCGAGCCTTACTGGCTTCCAGTTGCTCTAGGCGCTGGGTATTTTGCTGTTGCAGCGTTTGTACGCTGGCGGCCAAGTCTGCCACCTGTTTGCGGGCCACATCATCATCAAATAAACCCGCCTGGGCATGCGTTGCCATCCCGGCAAAAACAAAAGCAATTAGTGCGATTTTCATTTGTTTCATCATCAACATCTCAATGGTATTGAAATACAAACCCCGCAACGGCGGGGTTTGGGGATGGCTACACGAGCCGCACAGTGACAAAGCCACTTAGCGAGCCTGCAATGCGCTTCCCAGATAAAGGAAGAGCGTAGGCAGTCCGCTAAAACTAGGCAAGCAACTTATTTGCTTTGTTCGCCGTTATACACAATATCGGCACGGCGATTACGTTCCCATGCCTCATCAGTATCACCATTTTCCAGTGGACGCTCTTCGCCAAAGCTCACTGCTTCGATCTGGTTTTCGTTCACACCCAAAGCCAGCAACAATTTAGCCACAGCGTCAGCACGTTTCTGACCTAGCGCCAAATTGTATTCGGCGGTACCACGGTTATCGGTATTGCCTTGCAAGATGATCTTGTAATCACGGTTTTCGACCAAGAATTTCGCATGCGCTTGTACCATCGCATCGTAATCGCTCTTCACAGTGAATGAGTCAAAATCAAAGTACACGCGACGTTGCGACAAAACGTTGTTTGGATCAGTCAAACGTGGATCTAGCTTCACACCAGTGGTGCCAGTCGTATCTACAGTTTTGATTTCGCTACCCGTGCTCGCTACGCTGCTGGCGTTTTTACCGGCGTTTGGGTCAACCACAGGTGCCGGAGTGCTGGCACACGCGGCCAATAGGGCAGTCATCAGGACACTGAGGGCAATCTTTTTCATGAGTTCTCTCCGTTTATTAACAAACACAAATTAGTCTCAACGCAACATCGGGCCCCACGCAGGCTGACGCACTTCGCCACCCTGAGCTTTCAGGCGCTGCTTCACACGGCCATCGGCCGATACAATCGCCAAAGTGCCACGACGACCCACATCAGTTTCATACAGAATCATCTGGCTATTGGGCGCAAACGATGGCGAATCATCGGCATTGGTATCAGTAAGCACCATGCTCTGACGAGTAGCCAGATCCATAATGGCCACACGATAGCCATTGCTACGCGTGATATACGTCATCGAACGACCATCGGGCGAAATCTTGCCACTGGCGTTATACGCACCAGAATTGGTCATTCGCACCGCCTCACCACCATTGATAGACTGGCGATAAATCTGCGGGCTACCACCACGGTCGGACGTAAAGATAAGAGTCCGACCATCGGAAAGGAAAGAAGGTTCCGTGTTAATTTCACCACTTTGCGTTACTCGGCGTGGATTACTACCATCCGCGTTCACCACGTAAATCTGGCTGCCCAGATCTTTACTCAATACTACGGCTAGTTGTTTACCATCAGGTGACCATGCAGGAGATGAGTTACTACCTTTAAAATTGGCCGCTTCAATGCGTTTACCAGTAGCCAATTCATGCACATAGACAATTGGCTTTTCTTTTTCAAACGACACATAAGCCAGCTTGCCACCATCGGGAGACCATTTGGGTGACATAATCGGTTGCCGTGAGGCCAGCACGGTTTGCGCACCATAGCCATCCGAATCAGCCACCTGTAATTGGTAGCGACCTGGCGTTTTCAACACATAGGCAATGCGCGAGGCAAACGCACCCGTTTTACCGGTGAGCTTGGCGTAAATCATATCGGCGATTTGATGCGCCAAACGGCGAGTTTGGCTAGCATTGCCGCGTTTTTCAAACGCAATCAATTCCTGCTTGGTCGCCAGATCGACCAACCAGAAGCGCACTGTCACTTGATTGCCATCGGGAATCACTTGGCCAACCAACGCGGTTTGTGCGCCTTTGGCTTGCAGGGCAGGGTAGTTGATCTCACCACTGGAAAATGGCTGTGGCGCTACATCACCGGCGGCAATGACCTTGAATAAGCCACTATTGCCCAGATCGGTACTCACGACAGGGGTAATTGCCTGCGCTAAGCCAATTTCATTCTGAAACGGGATAATGGCAATCGGGTATTGCTGGCTGCCCGAGGTGACAATCTCAAGCTGAATATCCGCTTTGGCCGCGCCACTAACTAGTAGCAAAGTCGCCATCACTTGGCAGATCAACTTCACGAATTTCATCGTTTATCCTCAATCATCAATTCTTTTGTTTGATATCCAATCTAAAGCTGCGCAACTCACCAGTGAATGTTTGGCCATCTGGTAAGCGCGGGAATGGATTCACACTCAAAATGGCACGACGCGCGGCATCATCCCAAGCCTTATTCCCACTGGAAGAAACCAACTCCAATTGCGACTCCAAAATACTGCCATCTGGCAATAACACAACTCGATACACGGCTTGGCTGGTGCCTTTTGGCCCGTTGTAAACCATGCGTGAATCAATCAAATTAATGAGCCTGCTGTAATAGTCTTTGAGTGCGGCACCATTCGCGCCCGAGCCTTTGCCCGGCCCGCTATTACCAACTGCATTTGGGTTAGTGCCAGTACCGCCAGGCTTCCCACCAGCCACAGGCTTGGTATTACTGTTTGTCTTGCTAGAAATCGCATTATCCAGCGACAGCAAATCTTGCATTTCGCTGTTTTTCTTCGGCGCAGCCGTTGCTTTGACTTTAGGCGCGACAGTTGGCTTGGCGGCTGGCGCACTCGTTGCCTTCGGTGCTGCTGTTGCCTTTGGCGTAGCTTTCGGTGTCGCGGTTGGCACCGGCGTGACTTTTGGCGTTGCCGTTGGTTTTACCGTCGGTTTGGGCGTGGTCTTCACTTTTTCGGTAGCAATATCCACTTTTTCCGGCACAACTTCAGGCTTTGGCGGCTCAAGCTTCACTGGTTTTTGTTTCACTGGCTCAGGCTGTACTTGCTCGGGCGCAGAGGGCGGCGGGCCGCCCCACAGCTCAACCACCACCGGTTTGGGCTTTTGGGTTTTCCACTGCACCGACAACAACAGCGCCCCTGCCAAAATCACATGCATCAGCACGGCCAGTACAAATGACAAGCCGCGTTTTTCTGCGTGAGCGGGGTTTTGCTTGGGATTCATTATTTAGGCTGCACCATCAAACCAACGCGGGCGATATTGGCGCGCTGTAATTCATCCATCGTCTGCACAACGACTTCATATTTGACATTTTTATCGGCCGAAATGATCACCGGGCGCTCGGTTTCAGCCCCCATTTTGGCTTTGATCGCGGCCACCAGCGCCGCCACATTGGCTTGCGCTTCGGCCTTGCTACCCGGCGCATCAAGCAAGCCAAATGCACCTTCGGCTGAAATCTCGACCGTCAGTGGTTTGGCGGCGACTTCGATATTGGATTTCCCTACGCTGGGCAGATTGATCACCGATGGCTGCATCATCGGCGCAGCCACCATAAAGATCACCAACAGCACCAGCATCACGTCGATATAGGGAACGACATTAATCTCGCTTTTGGCGCGACGAGGGCGACGATTACGCATACCGCCGCCTTAACGCACTTGGCGTTGCAAAACGTTGGAAAATTCTTCGATAAAGGTATCAAAGCGGTTTGCCAAACGATCTACGTCATAGGCAAAACGGTTGTACGCCACTACCGCCGGAATCGCGGCAAACAGACCAATTGCCGTGGCCACCAAGGCTTCAGCAATATGCGGCGCAACGGTCGCCAACGTGGCTTGGCCGACATTACCCAAGCCCTTGAACGCGTACATAATGCCCCACACGGTACCAAACAGACCAATATAGGGGCTCACCGAACCAACCGAAGCCAAAAAGGCATTGTGTTTATCAAGGAAATCCAGTTCGCGCTGGCAAGAGGCGCGCATCGCCCGGCGCGTGCCTTCCATCACATCGGATAATTCCATGCCGCCTTTTTGGCGCAATTTCAAAAACTCGCCAAAACCGGCTTCAAAAATTTTTTCCATGCCGATGCTGCGGCTGCGTTTTACATGTTCGTACAAACCATTCAAATCCGAACCACTCCAGAAGCGGTCTTCAAATTCTTCGGTATGTTTCTTCGCGTTTGCCAAGGTGAAGTGCTTGCTGAAAATATGCCACCAAGACATAAACGACAGCGCCATCAAAATCACCATCACCATCTGCACGACGAAACTTGCTTGCATCACCAAGCTAATAATCGACATATCTTGTACGCCAGCGCTGACATCCACGGGAAATACTCCAAAAAATAAATGCTGTAAGTAGGAAAACCTTAAGCGATAAAAGTTCAGCTAGTGTGAAAAGCCCCGCACATCGATGCGTTGCCAAAGTCATTGAATAGCTATTGTGCATAAAAAATGCCCCGATCGGGGCATTTGGATTCGATTTTGTATGAAATTACCATTCATTCATCGGTTTTGGGCGCGTTTAGACCAAAATGCGCATACGCCCCCAATGTCGCCATCCGGCCGCGTGGAGTACGCTGCATCAGGCCTTGCTGAATCAAGTAGGGCTCAACGACTTCCTCAATCGTATCTGTTGATTCACCAATCGCCGCGCCGACGTTATCCAGCCCCACTGGGCCACCGCCGAACTTTTCCAAAATGGCCAACAACAACTTGCGATCCATCACATCGAGCCCAGCATGATCAACGTCGAGCATTTGTAGCGCCGCATCTGCCACTTCGCGCGTCACTACACCATCGTGCTTGACCTCGGCAAAGTCGCGTACACGGCGCAGCAAGCGGTTGGCAATCCGTGGTGTGCCGCGCGAGCGGCGGGCAATTTCAAACGCGCCATCATCGGCCATTTCGACATTCAGCAAACCAGCAGAACGACTCACGATGCGGGTTAATTCTTCGGGGGTATAAAATTCTAAGCGCGCGACGATACCGAAACGATCCCGCAGCGGATTAGTCAACATACCTGCCCTAGTCGTCGCGCCGACCAAGGTGAATGGCGGCAGATCAAGCTTCACCGAGCGCGCCGCTGGGCCTTCGCCGATCATGATATCAAGCTGAAAATCTTCCAGCGCAGGGTATAAAATCTCTTCGACCACCGGTGAAAGCCGATGAATTTCGTCGATAAATAGCACATCGTGCGGCTCTAAATTAGTCAGCAGCGCCGCCAGATCACCAGCTCGCTCCAAAACAGGTCCAGAGGTTTGACGTAAATTCACACCCAATTCGCGCGCAATAATATGCGCCAGCGTGGTTTTTCCTAGCCCAGGCGGGCCAAATAGCAGCACATGATCGAGCGCCTCACCGCGTTTTTTCGCCGCCTCAATAAAAATCTCCAACTGCCCGCGCGCCTTCATTTGCCCAACATATTCGTCGAGCAACTTCGGCCGCAGCGCGCGCTCAAGCTGCTCTTCATTATTCGAGAGCTTTTGTGCCGTGATCAGGCGATCAGGCGGTGGGGCAGAAAATAGCGAATCGGTTTCGATCATGGTGTATATCCATATACTGCAGCATGTATTTAACCACAGTCATTTAATGCATTGAGCTACAGACCAATACCCTTAGCCTTTCGCCAGCGATTTCAACGCTATCCGAATCCCGTCGCTCACCGATGCATCGGCAGGTAGCGTTTTCATCGCCAGATTGGCTTCGCGCTCGTTATAGCCCAAGGCCAGCAAGGCATTGAGAATATCACTACGATCATCGGGCGTGGTGGCCAGCGGTAATTCGCCGGGCATCGAGACCAAACCGCCGGTGGCGAGCTTGCCGCGTAATTCGAGCGCCAAACGCTCGGCGGTTTTCTTGCCAATCCCCGGCACGGCCGAGAGGCGTTTGATGTCTTCACTGGCGACCGCCAGTGCCAACTCGTCAGCTGTCATGCCCGACAGAATCGCCAGCGCGATTTTGGCGCCGATACCCGACACCTTAATCAAGGTGCGAAAGCTATTGCGCTCTTCACGCGTCGCAAAGCCGTAGAGCAGCTGCGCATCTTCACGCACGACCAAATGGGTAAACAGGGTTGTCGCTTCGCCCAGATGAGGCAACACATAAAAAGTGCTCATTGGCACATCCACCTCGTAGCCAACGCCACCGACGTCGAGCAGGATTTGCGGTGGCTGTTTTTCAAGCAGTTTGCCAGTGAGACGACCAATCATAATGAAGCTCTGCGCCTAGCGCCAAAGTGAACGAACGTACAGTATAACGGCTTTGTGGGGCGAAAATCAAAATCGTCTGTGCACTACGGCATAATCAGCGCAAGCGCAGGACAAGCAACAAATACATAGCCATGTATACAGATAGAAGCCAATTTATACATTACCCACAGGCAAATACCCCTAGGCCATCCGACCGCGTTTCATCGACATTCGATATGCCGCCAGTTGTTTAGCCGCACCGCCCTGATGCTGGGCGTGGGTGAGGGCGACACCGAGCGCATCAGCCGCATCGGCCTGCGGCACGCCCGACAGGCGCAAATGCCGTTGCACCATCAGCCCGACTTGCTCTTTATCCGCATGGCCATTGCCAACGACGGCCTGTTTGACTTGCAGCGCGGTGTAGTCAGTCACTGGTAACCCCGCCAGCACCAAAGCCGCCACCGCTGCGCCGCGTGCTTGGCCCAGCATCAAGGTTGCCGCGGGGTTCACATTGACGAAAACCTGCTCGATCGCGGACTCATCTGGTTTATAAGTTGCAACAATCTGTGCGATACCATCAAGGATAATCTTGATCCGCCCCGCCAACGGGCCGCCCTGCGTTTTAATACAACCCGAGGCGACATAAATGCGGTTTTGCCCGACCACATCAATCACCCCAAAGCCAGTGGTGCGCGAGCCGGGGTCGATGCCGAGAATGCGCACTAGTTGGACTCCAACTGCTGACGCTCAAACGTCCACGTGCGCGTGATCACTAATATTTTGGAGGGCTTGCCAGTAGCATCAAGCATATCTGGTGGCAGCTTGGGGAAAGGTGCGGACATTTTTAGAATCTGCAACGCAGCGGCATCTAGTTGCGGGTTGCCAGACGATTGATCAATTTGTGAGCTACGCATCGTGCCATCGGCATCAATTTCCACCATCACGCGCAATCGGCCATAAAGCTTATTACCGTCAGCATCAACCGGATAGGCCATCGTGCCGACACGCTCGATTTTCTGGCGCCAACCATCCATATACATTGCCACGCTGGTTTGTTTTGCGTTCACCCCCACAAAAGTTTTACGCGGTTTACTTTGGTATGCGTGGTTTTGCTGAGCGATTTGTGCTGCTTTTAGCGCTAATTCCTGTGATTTATCCACTGGGGCATGATTAGCACACGCAAGTAAAAGCAAGGGCAGTACTAATAGTGCGGCTCGCAACATCGCTTAATCGCTTGTCAGCTGCTGACGCTCAAAGGTCCACGTACGCGTAATGACCAACACCGTCGCGGGTTTGCCAGTGGAGTCGAGCATATCAGGCGGCAGCTTGGAGAAGGGCGCGGACATTTTCAAAATCCGCAGCGCGGCGGCATCCAGCTGTGGGTTACCTGATGATTTATCAATCTGTGAGCTGCGCATCGTGCCATCGGCATCGATTTCTACTGTCACGCGCAATTGACCGTAGATCTTCTTGCCGTCGGCATCGACTGGATAGGCCATCGTGCCTACACGCTCGATCTTTTGGCGCCAGCCGTCCATATACATGGCTACGCTGGTTTGCTTGGCGCGCGCACCGACAAAGGCTTTGCGTGGTTTGCTCTGGTATTCATGATTTTGTTTGGCAATCTGGGCGGCCAAACCGGCAATTTCTTGCTGCTTGCGAACTTGCTCTTTGAGATCTTCAACATCCAGCGGCTGGCCATCAGGGCTTTGTTGGACGTTTTTACTATCCGTGTTGGCTTTGGTGCTGGATTTGAGCTGTGTCATCAACTGATTGCTCTGGTCTTCAAGCTTTTTCAGTTTAGATTCAACTTGCTCAAGTTCCACATCGGCTTGCTTGGATTTGGAAGGCAAGGGCGATTTAACACGGTGATCGGGCGCATCAGTATTGCCGCCACCATCAAGATCAGCTTGCGCTTCAACTTCGGCATTGGCAGGCCGAGTCGTGGTTTTTTGATTGACCAGCACAATATCCAGCGGCTGCTTGGACATAAATTGGCGCGGGTCAGGCAACACAAATTTGATGCCAAATATGGGAAAGGCGTGCGCAATCAGCGATAAGGCCATCGCCGCAGCCATAAAACGTTGCCCCCGATCCATCTTTCGCATCCCAACTGAATTTGCACAATCGCGCGAGTGTAGCACAGCAGCGATTGGCACCGATGTTGAGCACGCGAAAGGCAGCAGGTGGAGTAGAATAGAACACACTCACAGCACGGAATTGATGATTATGCGCAACACTCTGATGGTTTTAGCTTTGCTCTGTTCTGCGTCAGTATTTGCCGCCGATGACGGCGCTAAAGTAGCGGCAAAATACAATTGTCTGGGTTGTCATTCTGTAGAACAAAAAATTGTTGGGCCCGCCTACAAAGAGGTCGCCAAACGCTACAAAGGCCAGAAAGATGCCGAAGCGATGCTGATGGCGGAAGTACGCAAAGGCTTGCCTGGTGGCAAATGGGGGCAGATTCCCATGCCGGCTCAGCAAATTGAAGAGAAGGATTTACGCGTCATTATTCGCTGGGTTTTGGCCCAATAAGACGCTAGATTTAATATGATTGTCACGCAGCCGTATTGCATTGCCCGGCGTAGTTGATTAAGCTGCGTGCCCTATTGGGTTGCTTATTTTGTAAGCGACCAACATTGTCAAAAAGCGAGAATAATCATGGCAAAACTCACGGAACAAGACATCCGGGACTGGAAAGGCCCCGAAGATGACTACATGAACGCGGATCACCTCGAGTTCTTCCGCGAGCGTCTAATTCAAATGAAAGCCGAGTTGGTTGCCAACGCCAGCCAAACGACTAGTCATTTGCAAGAGCAAGAAGCAACGCCAGATCCTGCTGACCGCGCCACGCTGGAAGAGGAATACGCACTAGAGCTGCGCACACGTGATCGTGAACGCAAACTATTGCTGAAGATCGATTCAACTTTGCGCAAAATCGCCGAAGAAAACTACGGTTACTGTGAAGACACTGGCGAACCAATTGGCCTGCCACGTCTGCTAGCGCGCCCAACGGCATCCTTGTCGCTAGAAGCGCAAGAGCGTCGCGAACGTCAGAAAAAACAGTACGCGGATTAATCTGCCGCGCATGGATCAATCTGATCAGGCTACACGCGCTGCCGCGCGCGATTTAATCGGCAAAACCCGCGCTCGCATTACACCAGCGCGGGTTGATATTTTGGCGACCCTGCTGGGCGCACAGCGCCCTTTGTCGCATCTTGATATCCAGCAATTACTTGAACCTAGCCTAGACCGCGTTACCGTTTATCGGGTGCTCGATTGGCTGACCGCCGAAAATTTGGCGCACAAATTATCCGGTGATGACCGAGTATGGCGCTTTTCTGCCGCCAAGGCGCCACATCATCACGCCCACTTCCACTGTCAGCAATGCGGGCGCTTTTATTGCCTCGAAGACATCACCACCGATCTACCGATGGCGCTCCCCAAGCTATTTAGTGCCGATAGCGTCGAAATTACTGTTAAAGGCATCTGCGCCAGCTGTAAAACCGCTTAATTCGTCTGCAAAGCCATTTCCAACACCATTTTTGCCCCACGTCGCTTGCCGCCAAACGCTTTAGACGATAATCTCTTCCCTTTAAAGAATATACAGGCAATCTCTGATTGCACTTAGCCGGCAGGGAAGATCATGCATTACCAAACCGACGACGTACGCATCCGCGAAATCAAAGAGTTACTACCACCCGTGGCAGTAATCGAAAAATATCCAGTGAATGAAACTGCGTCGACCTCGGTGTTTGAGACGCGTCAGGCGATTCACCGAATGCTCACTGGTAATGACGACCGTCTGCTGGTCATCATTGGCCCCTGTTCTATTCACGACCCCAAATCGGCGCTGGAATATGGCGAACGCCTGCTTAAATTGCGTGCGCAATACAAAGACCAGCTAGAAGTCGTGATGCGCGTGTATTTCGAAAAACCGCGTACCACCGTGGGCTGGAAAGGTCTGATTAACGACCCGTTCCTCAATGGCAGCTTCAATATCAACGAAGGCCTGCGTATTGCGCGCAAACTGCTGGTTGATCTGAACAACACCGGCATGCCAACGGCTGGCGAGTTTCTCGATATGATCACGCCACAATACGTGGCCGATTTGATGAGCTGGGGCGCCATTGGCGCGCGCACCACCGAATCTCAAGTGCACCGCGAGCTGGCCTCTGGTTTGTCTTGCCCAGTCGGCTTTAAAAACGGCACCGATGGCAATTTGAAAATTGCGTTTGATGCGATCAAATCTGCTGGCCAGCCACACCACTTCTTGTCGGTGACCAAGTACGGTCACTCGGCGATTGTAGCTACTGGCGGCAACCCAGATTGCCACGTGATTTTACGCGGCGGCAAAGAGCCGAACTACGACGAAACACATGTACGCGCAGCTAGCGCCGACTTAGCGGCAGCCGGTCTGGCCAAGAAAATCATGATCGACTTTAGCCACGCGAATAGCCGCAAAGATTTCCGTCGCCAGATGGAAGTGTGCGCCGATACCTGCGCCCAAGTATCCAGCGGTAATGATGCGATCTTTGGCGTAATGGTTGAAAGCCACTTGGTGGAAGGTCGTCAGGATGATGGCGCAGGTAAAGAATTGTGCTACGGCCAATCAATTACCGACGCATGTATTGGCTGGGATGATACCGAGAAACTGCTCGCCGATCTGGCCAACGCCGTAGCCACTCGCCGCGCACTGAGCAAACTTTAAGCACGGATTACTCTGTTGGCAAAGCAATGCCGCAGCCAAATCAGCCGGAATTCACATCTGTGATTCCGGCTTTTTTTCGCTTTTACTCAAAGGGTATGTGCACAGAAAGCTCACACAAAAAGCGCTAACAGCACATACCCACTAATCACCTTATCATCTATCGTGAAAACTCACCCGATACACGCTCCAATTTCTAAACCAATCGGCCAGTTGCTAATTTGTATCCGTCTACTCATTGCAGCCCTAGTGCTAAGCTGGGTCAGCCAGCAAGCACAGGCACAAACGCCGCCGACTCAAGCTACGATTTATGTCGTCAATAATGGCTGGCATACCGGCCTGATTGTGCCAGCAGCGTCGTTTAAACTGCGCTTTCCAGCACTACAACATCGCTTTGGCAACGCCAATTATTTTGAAATCGGCTGGGGTGATAAAGGCTTTTATCAAGCAAAGGAAATTACGGCCAGTATTACGCTCAAAGCCATGCTCGGCCTCTCCGGCTCGATTATGCATTTTGTGGGGCTCACAGATACCCCCGGTGCGTATTTATCTAAAGAGCAGATCAAACCTATTTGTCTTAGCAATACCCAGCTAGATCAGCTCAATCAGGCGATTGGCGACAGCCTCGCCTTGAACGAACAACACGACGTACAGCCGCTCGGGCCGGGGCTGTATGGTGATAGCGAATTTTATGCAGCCGTCGGCAACTATTACCTGCTGAACACCTGCAATAGCTGGACGGCACAGCGGCTAGCCCGCGCGGGGCTGCCAATCTGGAGCCGCTTTAAACTCACTGCTGCCAGCGTCATGAATGCGATTGGCGATCTGCCGGCGCAGTGCCAAGCCGAGTAGGCTAGCCCTGCGACAAGCCTTTGATTTACGCCGCTACGGCCTCTGGGTCATCTGCGGCAACACCCCACACTGGGAATGGGTCAGGATAGTTGCCCCAGTTGTTTTCTGCCAATTCGGCATCGGTCAGCAGGCAAGTATTTAGCTTCGATTTAAGCTGATCTTCGTTCATTTCTATGCCAATAAACACGATTTGCTGCTTACGGTCGCCAAAATCATCATCCCAACCATCAGCAATTGCGTCGAGCGCATCGTCGTCTTGCGGCCAATGCTCTTTCGGTACGCTGGCCCACCAATAGCCGCCCGCACCATGGCGGCATGCTCCACCAGCTTGTGACCAACTACCGGCAAAACTCGGGCGGGTGGCCAGCCAGAAAAAGCCTTTTGAGCGCAATACGCCATCCCATTCACTGTGGATCAAATCCCAAAAACGTTGTGGGTGCAGCGGACGGCGTGCATTCCAGACAAAACTGCTAATGCCATATTCTTCGGTTTCCGGAAGTTTTGCAGAAGGCTCACCACGCAATTCGGCCAGCCAGCCCGGTGCGTTGGCGGCTTCGTCAAAGTCAAAACGGCCGGTTCCCAAAATCGCATTCAGTGGCACTTCGCCGTTTTCGGCCACCAATTGCACCGCGCGCGGATTGAGCGCTGCCAAAATACTTTGCAATTGTTCCAACAGCTCGGCGCTGACCAGATCGGGCTTGCTAATCACCAACACATCGCAAAATTCGACTTGCTCAACCAGCAAATCAACCACGGTGCGATCATCTTCTTCACCAGCGGTTTCGCCGCGCTCAGCCAGTAAATCGCCGGTGGCATAGTCACGCAAAAAGTTAAACGCATCGACCACCGTCACCATCGTATCGAGCTGCGCCAGATCGGATAGCGATTGGCCTTGCTCGTCGCGGAAGGTAAAGGTCTCGGCCACCGGTAGCGGCTCGGCAATACCGGTGGATTCGATCAGCAGGTAATCAAAGCGGTCTTCTTTGGCCAAACGCGCCACTTCTTCGAGCAAATCCTCGCGCAGCGTGCAGCAAATACAGCCATTGCTCATTTCGACTAGGCGTTCTTCACCACGCGCAAAGCCGCCCTGATGGATCAGCTCGCCATCGATATTCACGTCTGACAGATCATTCACAATCACCGCGACACGCAAACCGGCGCGGTTTTTCAGCACATGATTCATCAAGGTGGTTTTACCTGCGCCCAGAAAGCCGGATAAAACGGTGACAGGTAGTTTTTTCATGCTACGGCTCCGACCAAAAAGCCAATAGCATAGACAATTGCAACACAGTTGCGCAACTGTGTTGCAAATATTGTTATAAAAAACGGCCAATTCAATATTGAATTTAGCCGTTTTTAACTACAAATAGCTGCTTTAAACTACTTTTAACTCATTTAAGCAGCAACTGCACTCAGTTGAGCACGAGCAGCGGCTAGTGCAGGATCACGCACCTCAGGCCCCATGGCCAAGCCTTCCGCCGAAATAACACGAATATCCGTAATGCCCAAAAAGCCCAGCAAAATGCGCAGATATTCAACGTGGGCAACACCAGTTGCTGTACCTGCATGCTGGCCACCTGCGGTAGCAACAATCACTGCGCGCTTACCACCTGCCAAGCCTTCTGGGCCATTGGCGCCATATTTGAATGTCACACCTGCCACGCTAATCATATCGATCCACGCTTTAAGTTGGCTAGGGATCGAGAAGTTATACATTGGCGCGCCAATCACCAGCACGTCAGCCGCCAGAAACTCAGCCATCACCGTCTCGGCAATGCTGACCTGATGCGCTTGCTGGGCATTGCGTTCTTGCGCTGGCGTGCCTTTGGCGGCCAACAATGAGCCATCCAGATGTACGGTAGCCGAGCTAGTCACATCGCGGTAAGTCACACTGGCGTTTGGTTCAGCCAAACGAATGCTTTCTACTACTTCTTTAGTCAGTTGGCGCGAAACAGAGTGGTCACCCAAAATGCTGGAGTCGATATGGAGCAAGTTCATGATGCAATCCTTTGTGGCTGAATGTTTTGATGTATGCATCTTATATTTGGCGCAAAATAGCGACTAGACTGCAAAATTAGGAAGGATTGTTCTACTGATGACACCAATCAGCGCAGACTTTAATGATTATGTGTATTTCGCTCAGGTGATTGAATTTGGCGGCTTTTCCGCGGCGGCACGACAATTGGGTATTCCCAAATCGCGGCTGTCACGCCGGATTGCCGGTCTGGAAGAGCGCCTTGGGGTGCGCTTGCTTCAGCGCAGCACGCGCAAGCTAACACTCACCGATGTCGGGCAAAAATTCCTTGGCCACTGTCAGGCTTTGCTGCGCGAAGCCGAAGCCGCTGAATGCGTGGTGGCCAGCCAGCGCGCCGAGCCAGCAGGGCGGGTACGGTTAAGCGTACCGCCCGCGATGATGGATAGTTTGGTAGAAATTTTGCAGCAATTTATTGTGCAGCACCCCAAAGTAGTGCTCGAAATTATTTCAACCACCCGGCGAGTCGATTTATTGGAAGAAGGCATCGATGTTGCTTTGCGGGTGCGCGCTACTGATGATGAAGATTTGCAATGGGCCACTCGCCGCTTGCGCCCCACGCAGGCCAAGCTGGTCGCCAGCCCGGCGCTGGTGGCACAATTGGGTGGGATTAGTACACCGGGCGCACTGGCACTGGCACCGGCTCTGGGCATGGTAGGAGCAGATCAGCGCATTCATTGGCGGCTGGTGAATGCCAGTGGCGAAGCACGGGAATTCGTTTTACCGCCGCGCTTATCGACCGAAAGTTTTGCTTTGCGCCGCCAAGCTGCACTAGCTGACTTAGGGGTGACCATGCTACCGGATGATTATGTTGCTGCGGATTTAGCCAGCGGCAGCCTAGTCGAAGTGCTACCCGACTGGCGCTTTCCGTTTAGCCATGTGCAGGCAGTGTACGCCAGCCAGCGGGGTTTATCGCCCGCCGTGCGGGCATTACTTGATGCCTTGGTTGCGGCGTTAGGCTAGGTATATTAATACAACGCAACTGTATTAATATTTACAGCAATATACCCTCAACGCACTAAGCACTACACACGCGATTACGGCCACTGTTTTTGGCCTGATACAGCAATTGATCTGCGCGCTCGCACAGCTGATGCGCGCCTTCGGCAGGTAGCTGCTCAGCAACCCCAAAACTGGCGCTGATTTGAAAACACTGCTCGCGGCATTGAAAACTCAACTCGCCAATCTCCAAGCGCAGGCGCTCGGCAATCTGGTGCGCAGTCGCCAGATCGGTTTTGGGCAAAATCAGTAAAAACTCTTCACCGCCGTAGCGGGCGACCCAATCGCTTTCGCTGCGCAAACTTTGCCGCAATACTTCACCCACCTTGGCTAACACGTCATCGCCCGCTTTATGGCCATACTTATCATTCACCTGCTTGAAAAAATCCACATCACAGAAAATCACGGACAGCGGCTGCTGACTTTCGCTGCTGGCCATACGTTCAAGCTGCTCGTTCAGATAATGCCGGTTGTAACAACCCGTGAGCGGGTCGGTGATAGATAACAATTGAATCGACTGCATGGCTTGCTCTAGCTGCGCGGTGCGCTCAGCCACCAATTGATCAAGGTGATGAATATGCCGCCCCAGCTCGGTTTGCAACATATCGAAACCCGCCACCACCAGATCAATTTCATTCGGCACCACATGCTCGCGGTCGGTTAGATGCAAGGGGGTGAGTAATTTTTGCGCATCCAGTTCGCGGGCAAATGCGGCAATTTCTTTCAAGGGCTTGCGCAAATGCCGCCGCAAAATCAAGCGCACCAGCTGGCAAATTAATAAGGTCAGCAGGGCATAGCCAAACACACTCAGCCCAATCTGGAACACCAGCATTTTGTAAAAATTGGCGGTATCGGCATATACAAATAAATCGCCCAACACCTGACTGGTAGTACCTGGCTCGTACAACACAAAATGGTGCGGCGGCAAACCTGCCGTGGTCGCTTGATGCCCATAGGAAAACTTGCGCCCTGATGTTAGCTCTAGCCGAACAAAGGCGATGGCATCATTCGATTCAACCATGCTGTGCAGCTGGGTTTCGATGCTTTTAGGCTCAATATCCCAGACGCTAATCGCCAATTGCGGAACATACACCGCGGCAATCACATTTAACGTATCGTTAAACTGATGCTCACTCATCCGGTACAGGCTAAAGGCACGAATAGAGCCGATCAATAGCGCGCACACAACCGAAACCCAGACAATTTTGCGGATCAATAAACGGGTAATGGATTGAAACCGTTCAAAACGCATCGCTATTTCAGCCAAGATTGCAGGGTAAATGGGTAATGCAATAGCGCGGGATGATGCCAGCGGCTATAGCGCCGAAAATCAATACTGCCAAAGTTTTGCGCGCCAAAACGGCGTTGATATTGGCGCGCTAATTCGGGCGTAATCAACCCAAACATCGGCGCCTCCATCTCAAGCCCTTCACCCGCAAAATCCCTACCGTGTAAATAATCATAGATCAGCACCAAACTCCAGGCGCCCGCCATGAAGTGTCCACCCGCCAGCGCGCTTAAACGACCATCCCCAATCGCTTGCATCGCCTCTGGGGAAGTATTAAACGCACTGAATACGGCCGTTTTCCCCACCACACCACCACGTGCCTGCCAACTTTGCATCGCGCCAAACGCCATAATATCGCTACCGCTCCAGATCAATCTGGCTTCAGGGTAACGCTCATACAGCCAACTGCTTTGCTCTGTTGCTTTGGCTAATTGCCAATTGGCGTACACCATTTGGCGCAGCACCGCATCGCTGCTTTCTGCCACCGCCCGCTGCAAGCCGCGATTGCGCCGAATCGAGCTAGGCGTGGAACGATCGCCAGCCAGCGCAATCACCTGCAATCGCCCATCGCCCCCCTGCAAGCCCGCCCGACGCCCTTGCGCCAGCAATTGCTTCGCCACCAGATAGCCCGCTACTTCTGCATCGGGCACCAAGGAGCCTAGCCAATTCGGATATTTGCCCCGTGGCTCGCCACCCCGTTTACGCTCATCGGCGGTATATAAAGTGCTATACGCCATAAAACAGTGCGTGCGGGTATTGGCAAATATTTGCAGCAGCTCCGGCCCCGTACCCTGATCATTGCTAAAAATCACCACATCCGGCTGTTGCGCCGCAGGCCGGGCGGCTAGAAGGCGAGCAATCTCCAACGCCCGCAGCGGGCTGCGCTCGGCATAGCTCACCTCCAGCTTAAACCCCAATTGCAGCGCCGCCGCCTGCATCGCCGAGCTGGAGGTTTGCCAAAACAATTCATCGTGTTTGCCCGGGTTGATAAACGTCACCGACACCGCCCACGCGCTTGCCGCAACCAGCCAGGCGGCCATACACAAAGCGAGAAAACGGCAGGAAAAATTCGCCACGGATCATTACTCGAGCAATTGAAATAGGATTGTTTTTAGTATGGTCAATAAAACGCACATCACCAGCCACACCATCACACAACACGACTAAATGACAGCACAGCGATGTATTGCCGATAAAAATACCCAGCAAAACAACGCCATAGCGGTATTTATGCCACGCTTTTTGTGCGCGCAAACACTAAACTAAGGCGCTTCGCAGCGGGGTCATCCCCGTGTCATCCATTTCTGCGAGAGTAGCCTTATGCAAAGCATCATCAACATTAGCTGGGTATCGATCTGCGATACGCTAGTTAGCCTTAGCGCCGCATTTATACTGGGCGGCATCGTCGGCCTAGAACGCCAAGTACGCCAACGTACGGCGGGACTGCGCACCAATGTGCTGGTGTGCGTGGGTGCGGCGATCTTTGTCGACATTGCCATGCGCTATCACCAACTACACGGCGGCTCGCCCAGCCCGATGCAAGTGATTGCCTACGTCGTCTCCGGCGTCGGCTTTCTGGGTGCGGGCGCGATCATGCGCGAAGAAGGCAATGTACGCGGCATCAACACCGCCGCCACGCTATGGGGCTCGGCCGCCATTGGCTGCGCCGCGGGCGCCGATATGATCATCGAAGCCATCCTCGCCACCGCCTTTGTGCTGGCCGCCAACACACTGCTGCGCCCGATGGTCAACCGCATCAACCGCCAACCACTCGACACCGAAGTGGAGGCCAGCTACACCGTACACATCATTGGCCCACGAGAACTACGCCGCGAGCTGCTGGCGCAAATCAAACTCGCCTGCGCCGCCGCCAAAATACCGCTACACGACATCGACATCGCCCCATTTGACGGCGACGAAATCGAAATCGAAGCCGTACTGCTACCCACCTCACTCGATAGCGTGGAGCTAGATCAACTGGTCGAAACCTTGCGGCTAGAACCGCAAGTGAAACAGGCATTCTGGAGCGTCAGCACAATGGAATAATGGCGCAGGCAAGCCGCTAAGCAAACCATGGCCGGTTATAGCGGATGACGGGGTATATGGCCATAAGCCATTACCCCAGCAAGCTAAATACATATACCACCGCACGGGCAATGGCGCTCATTATGCATCGTGGTATTGGCCTGCTGGCGCAGGCGGTGAACCGGCCGTTTTTCTCTCCAAACGAACAAATCCGGTTTTATGCGGCTACGCCGCGAGATTTGAAAGCGCGTTCCGCCGCGCAGACGGGTAGGGGGCTTTGCTTCTCCAAAGCCCCCTACCCCCCAAAAGAGCCCCGATCGACGCGAAACCCCGTCCGTCCGGCAATTGGCAAGGCAACGCGGCAAACTCGCGTTGCGCTACCGTCGCAACGCTCAAACAGCCGCGTTTTAAAACCCCGCCAACCACCTCCCGAACGGCGCGTCTCCACGGGGAATTCGTTCTAATTGGCAAGAGGGTATATCTACATAAGCCAGTACAGAAAACAATTTCAGGGCAACACCAAGGCAGGTATATATCGCGATGGTCGGTGTGGAGCTTGAATTCCCGTGTAGCGAAAACCGCAGCAAGGAGGGAGACAAACGGACGTATCGTTTGGCTCACGAGGCGGCAAGGGCAGCGCGGAGCGCTTTTCGCCCGGGTCGCCTTCTCTTGCTTACTTCTCTTGGCGAAGCAAGAGAAGTAAGTGCCGCGGCGCACAGCCGCCAATCACAGCCAAATCACAAATTCTGGCAAAGAAAAATGGTAGAGCCATGCAAAATGGGTAGATTGATAAGTGCGTCCAATTTCGCAACACGACTCGTGCCTTGAGCTATCAATTAGTTAGATTTACCTAAGAAAACTTCAGGTACTGTCGGCGCTCCACACCAAGATGCGATGGAATTGTATTTCCGCGCAATCCCTTGTAGGCAAACTAATCCATCAGATGCTTTTTCGAACAAATTTGCGAGTGCACTCCCTGTTTCATTAGCCTCTGTGATCACATCACGAATTTTTCTCAGACCAGAAGAATTCTTAATTTCGTTTTTATCATCACTTCTGCTTAACAGTTCTTGAGTTGCATCTTCAAGATCACGGAGTCGTAATTCGAGCTCAGGTTCAGTTTGCGTAAGCGACGCAAGGTATTGGATGCTCTCAGAAATATCCTCAAGCTCTCGCGTAATAACAGCGGTCTGATTTGATTGCTCACTATGATTCGAAAGAGTAATAACTGGCGATGCTGTAACGTGAATTATTGGCGCACTTTTCTGTGTGAATGCATGTCCAATTAGCTGTTTCAGCGTCTCAATTTCCTGATTTTTATGTTGCAAAATTTCATTTTTATTCTCAATTCGAGCTTGCGCTATTCGCAATTCTGCTTTTAACTCGAGAATTTGCAGCTTTGTATCAAGGAGTATCTCTGGAGATGCTTCACCCCGAACGATTAGTTCATAGTCATAGAGTGCCCTTTCAATAATATCCCTATTCCCAGTCTCTGATTCAACAATCATTCGTACAGTATCACCATCCTGCTCAATCCGAACCTTTGCATTTTCGTTAGGATATTTTTCGCGAAGAATCGTGCCAAAATAGCTAAGTATCCCTAATCCTGCTTGGTGATACTCAGGTGGGAACTCGATTGCTCTATTAATGACGATGCGCTGATCTGCCCGTGATTTTTCAGACGGTAACTCACATAATTCGATATTACTCGCTTCGAGACTCACCCCTAAAATTAGAAAAGGAGCGCCATGAGATAAGGGAGCTATCGCTTTTAAATCCTTGGCATTGCGCTCAAATTCACTTGGAAACCCATTACTTTGACCGAATAGTGCATCACTGCATTCTTTGAGTGGCATTAAGGCGATAGGGATATCAATCACGCCTTCTCGATATGCCAGCGGGGTAGCAGTGAACAACCAACGATTCAGGCTTTCTCGCCTAAAATATAGCGATGCCGAAATGCGGTTTAGTATGTAACCAAGTTTATGTCTATAAGACCAGTGTGAATTTTTGCTGAGATTAAGATTACTACAATCCTCCCACTCTGAAACCTCCAAGGCCTTGGTGAAACAAAGCTGCATCTTCTGCTGCAATTCCAATTTCCCATTATTTTTTAAGAAACCTTGAATCTCAGTTTGTCGTATTTTTTCAATTGTTAATGTCTCAATCGCACTTACAAGTGATTCATATACTACTGAACGGGCAATAAGTTGATTCCAAGCATCACCATAACTAATTACTTTATTAATATACATTAAATTCAAGCCTGAAAAATAATGGGTTATAGGATATAAAAATACATTAGGTATTAATAAGACGCATGACTCAAAGCTTTAGGCGAGCTGCATATATAGATAATGATTATCCGCACAATTATCAAAAGTCATTCACTGCCGCCAACCCGCGATTCACCACTTCCATACACTGCTTCTCATCCAGAATCGTCTCAATCGATCCCTGCTTATCAAAGCACTTGCATGAAGTACGCTTCGCATTGGTCGCGCAGCCACTAATATTCGCCAAACGCTGCTTGCGCTTGGCATCCGCAGCGTTTTGTTTCATTCGTTTGTCGTTATCATCGAGCAGTTTTTCAAATGCCTTGGCCGTGCCTTCATTGATGCCATTGGCAAAACCACGCCCAGCCTCGCGGGTGGTTTGCTCGACTACGCCAGCGTGGCTGCTGGCCATCGCCAGTAGTGCAATCAGAAATAGGATTTTTCTCATTTTGCGATCCAGACTTGGTTTAAAGGGTATATCGCTAAAGGCCACATCTAAAATCGACCACCGCTCTATACCCTCCGACGTATTTTTGCCCTGATACCGTGCTGTTATCGTACCGATCCAACTACCGTCTGTCAGTAAAATTTACGGCAGTTTCATGTTTTTCTTAAGCCGGATCAATGATTTGCTTTCAATGCAATCAGCAGACAATCTTTAGCTTGGCGCAAAACAAGCCAAACATCCGCGCTCTACAATCAACGCATCCCCATCTTGCTGGCGACGGCCACCATGCCTCATTTGATTTCCGATCTTGAATCCGCCATCTCCGCCGCCACTGGCGCGCTGTTTCACGTGAAGCAACAGCGCAGCGTGGGTGGTGGCTGTATTAATCAGGCATTGGTGCTTAGCGACGCCACCGACCCAAGGCGGCAGTATTTTGTGAAGACCAATCGCGCGGCGCTGCATGGCATGTTTGTCGCCGAGGCGGCGGGGCTGGTGGCGTTGGGGCAGGGGATGCGCGTACCGCAGCCGATTGCGCATGGGGTGAGCGGCACGACGGCGTGGCTGGTGTTGGAATATTTGCCGCTGTCGGGCTCGCCCGACCCTGCGGCAATGGGTGCTGCTTTGGCGCGCGTACATCGAATTTCACCGGCGGGCGCGCCGCGCTTTGGCTGGGAGATTGATAACACCATTGGCAGCACGCCGCAGAGTAATCGCTGGCATGAAAGCTGGATCGATTTCTGGCGCGAGGAACGCTTGTTGCCGCAGTTCGAACTGGCGCGGCAGAACGGCTGCGATTTTGGCGCGGCGGGCACGAAGCTACTCGACAAAATCCCGGAGTTTTTCCGCGACTACACGCCGCAGCCGAGCTTGCTGCATGGTGATTTGTGGGGCGGCAATGCGGCGGGGCTGGCGGATGGGATACCGGTGATTTTTGACCCTGCCTGCTATTTTGGCGATCGCGAATGCGACTTAGCGATGACCGAACTATTCGGCGGCTTCGGCCCACGCTTTCTGGCCGCCTATCACGCCTTGTGGCCGATTGATGCAGGCTACGCGCAACGTAAAACGTTGTATAACTTGTATCACATCATCAACCACGTGAATTTATTCGGCAGTGGCTACGAGGGGCAGGCGCGGCAGATGATCGCTAGCCTGTTGCGCGGACTGGATTAATCCATCGCTTTGGGCACAAATCGAATGCGTTTCAGCTTGGGCGCATCCCATACAAAGTAGGAAATACCGCGTAGCGCCTTATCTTCATTCGGCATGCCGCGCACCACCAGCAAGCGGCTATCAGGGTAAAACTCAACCGCTTCCTGATTGGGAAACGTGTCAGAATCCACGCCTATCATATCCAGCCACTGCAACTGCGGTGGGTGGTAAACCCGCCCAGTGCGCACATCTACGAAGAAATATTCCACGCACGCCGTACCGCATCCCGCAACAATCAGTGCATAGTGTCCGGCGAAATTAACCCCCGTCTCAGCCACGCGTATCCGTATCATGGTGCGAAATCGCCTTGCGCGTTCAGTGCTTTTCACATCTGGCCGCGCGATGCGGCCGTGATATATCGGCGAGACCGCATAATTTTTAAACAGCGGCGCATCGCTTGGCACATCTTGCTGGGTGATCATATAGGCAGGCGTTTCATCATCGGCCACTACGGCACTGTTCACGTCTTCCGCTAATACCAAACTACTGGCAATGAGTAATACCGCGCCAAATAATCGGCTGATTAGCGCGGAATAGGGCATTGAATTTTGGGTTGCCATGTCCAGCTTTTTCCTTGTTCTTGCAAAAAGATTTGCTGCGTTTTGCTCTGTGCAGCAGGGGATATGCAGGAAAGCTGCGCCGTCAGCACTTTATTACTCACCCAGCGCGGCGCTTCCAAAGTGGCGATCATCTGGCCTTGAGCGTTGCTTAGAAACGAATAGCCACTCCATAATTTTTGTCCGCTGCGGCTATAAACATGCCATTGCTCGCCATCCAAACCCGAGGGCTGCTCGCTGGCAAAATAGCGGCTTGTATCAGGCGATAAAGTCACTTGCTGCCCTGCCGATAGAGTCTTGCCAGTTTGCGCATCAAACAACACACCGCTGTACAAACCGCCCCCGCTGCTGGCGATCAGATGCAAACCGCTAGGCTGATGCGTGCCGCAGTAAAGAAAAACTTCGCCATCATCCAGCGGATCATCGTAGGGCGGCTTGTCCTGCCACGTTTTTACCCCGCCAGCCCAACGCAATTGCAGCTTATGCGGCGCAATGCGCTGCACCTGTCCGCTCGGCGCTTGTTTGATTTGCTGGGTATCTCGCCCATTCGGATGCTCACAACGCAACACAAGTGGAGCGTCCTGAGCACTGGCCACGGCCGTGATCAGAAGCGAGCAGAATACCAGTTGGCAATTCTTCATTTTGTCTTTCATCGACTAAAACCATGGGTATATCTATCAAGCCATTTTGCAGTAAAGCTCACAACGCAATACCAATAAAGGTATCTATACCTTGCTCTGATTATGCGGGTTGAGCGCTAATCTGCCGCTTGATTTGCTGCACAATGCTTTGGTCTGTGATGTGTTCATCATCGAGCAGCAGCATGATTTTGCTAATAATCTCGGCGCTGCGGGCGTCGCTTTCCTCAAACGGCAGACGGATTTTGTTCAGTGCTTGCGACCAATCTGGGATCACGCATAGATATGCACCGGGCTCGATATGGATATGCGCGCTGGCCAGATTGATGCGGTAATTGGCCAGTTTGCCCTGCACATGCACATATCGCTCATCGAGCCGTAATCGCTCGCCACCCAAAGCAGGTGCCAATGCTTGTAGCAGTGCATGCCGCGCTTGCACTGTTTCAGCAGAGGTAAATTCATGGGTGTCATTGACAATCGCCCGCGCCAGCAGCAAATCCAAATCACGCATCGCTTCGCTAAATAGCACCGGTGGCACACTGGTGATGGGCACAATCTCACCGTGCAGCTTGAACACCACCTCGCGCGTTTCTAGCTCGGGCATTTCGGTAAAGTAATGGTACTGAAAGTCAAAATCGATATGCGCGCTATAGCCCTGACCCAGCTTGCGCAGATGTTCGGCATCTTCGTTGTAACCGGTAGGTCGCCAGCCACGTTGGCGGAAAATACCCGCGGCAATATGGGTACGAATCCAGCGGGATGCATAGCGCTGCGACACCGTACCGGCCTCGATTTCCGCTGGGGTTGGCACATACAGCGCGCGGAAAATCTGCTGGATCGGTTGCACCAATTGCAATGCCACCGCATGTTGCTGCCAGGCCGCTAAGGTACCCGCTTGCAGCCATTCAAGTGGATGCGCCAAACGCAGACCACCCACAATGTCATAAAAGTCGTTTAAGCCGGATAATTGGCCCAACTGATACAGGCCACACTGGCCAGCGTCGTCCACCCAAACCAGCTTGCTGATTAAATCGTATAGCACTGGGTGTAAACGCGCGGTTTCGAGCTGCTCGGCTGAAAAGCGGGTTTGCTGTACCAGATGCTCATCCAGTACAGAGCGAAAACGGCGGCGCTGTTCTTTGAGCGTATCCCACGCCTCTTTTAGCGCGATCCAATCGGGGTGTTTTTTAATCGCGGCAGGTGGGCTGGCCAACTGTTTGCCCTTGGCATTGTGGACAATAATCGCCGAATTGTCGCCATCTAGCCGGATTTGCGCTTGATAATCACCGATCGCGCACGGCGTAAAAAACGCCTGCAAGGCTTGCCCCTGCTGGCTTTCCATTTCCCACTCTAATTCGCCCAAGCTATGATAGCCCGCATTAGCTGCCAGATTGGCCAGCCCAATTTGCACTGATTCGCGCTGATTACTGCAGCGCTCAGTACCGTACTTGCTCGCGAGCTGATGCAGCTCTTTGAGCAGCACATAGCGCTGCAAGCAATCGGTATCACCCAGTAATGGCAATACACCGAGCGCCTGAATCGCGATATGCGCGTGTTTATTGATGGCAGATTTCTCAATGACTTTGCGGTTTTTATCACATAGCGCACCAATCAACTTAGCCAGATCCACCGAGAGCAGATTGGCGCTAAGTAATTCCCAATCCTCATCTGGCAAGGCCTGCAAAGCTTGTCGCAGCGCCGCCAGATCACCGCGAGGCTCTTCTGCGGCCTGATCAAGCCCTAATTGCCGACACTGGCGAGCCAAATCAATTAAATGCGCTTTACCTAGCGCAGGCAGCAATACATTTTGTGCGCCAAAACCACTCCAACTGGCCATCTCCAGCAAAGCGTGCAATACCAACTCCGGATAGCGCGCTAACTGCGCCACAGCCGCTGCAATTTCGTCTGTGTCGCGGGGCATGGCAGGGCACAGCAAACCCGCCGATTGATACGGCTGCAATAAGGCGGCGATTTCATCCTTACCCAGCGACACATCGAGCAATTGCGCATCACAATGGCGTAAAATCTGCAAATAGCAGCGATATCCAGCAACCCTGGTTGAAGCTACAGGCTGGTAATCGTCAAAATGCCAGATCAATTTGCGCTGTAACGGCTCGGCAAGCAACAATTCAAACAGTGCTTCGCGCAGCGGCAACATCGCCGCAGGCCACTGCTCTCGCTGCCAGCTTAATAACTCGTACGGGGCAAACGCAGGCCAGCGCTGACAAAACGCCACCAACTGAGCCGCATTAATCCATTCTTCGCACACCGCCATTACCAGCAGCCGACGTTTCAAATATTCTTGCTTTTCATCCATCGGTACAGGCAAGCACAGACCTTGGGTGTGCGGCTGCCATAAACCATCGTCATCAAAACACAGCTGTCCGGCCAGATATTGCTCGCAGAGCGCTTTACCGTACTCGCCTTCCGGCAATGCGGCCCGATGGTAATAATCGACCTGACCGTAGGACAAATCGACCAACTGACAAGCCAGCACATGGGCAACCCAGCTCGCTGGTGGGCTATAGCCAAATTCGTCCGGGCTTGCCAAGACTCTAAACGCATAGCGCTGCTGCATTTCCAGCAATAAAGCCAGCCGATCAAAGCGGGTTTCGTCGAAATCGTGCGTGGGCCCGCTGGCATTGGCATAGGCCGGGTGATCCGCACGTAAAGTGCTATAACCCTGCATCACCGAGCACAACCAGCGAAACGTACCATCGGCACCCAGCTCGGTATCCAAGGCTTGCCACCAAGCGCGCACGCGCTCTACCTGCCAAGTTTCATCGCCATAAGCCAGCTCGTGGTGCAGATCAGCCCACAGGCGAAATTCGGCATTTAGCTCAGGGTGAGCCGAACGAAATTGGGCATACTGCGCGTCAACATCAAGTACCGCGGCAGTAATTTGTGCGACTTGCGGCCAGTGTTGGCGCAAGTATGGATAGGTAGGCTGCGGCATCTTAACCACCTTTTAACGGGATTAAACGGACAAAACGAATCGCGCTATAGGGCGACAATGGAATGATTGTGGTTTCATCGAGAATCTGCTGATCACCGACCAGCAATAAAAAACGGCGGCGGCGAAAGGCGTCTAGGGCCAAATTCACCGCGCTCGTTGAGTCAGGCTCGCTACTTGCAACCGGCAAAGCAATGCGGCCATCCTGCTGCATACGCGCAATATCGGTTTCACGAAGATATTGCCGTGCGATTTGGGACAACACATCCGCGTGCTCACGCTGCGCGGCGAGCAGCCTACATTGCTCAAGCACGGTGCGGGTGATTAATTCGCGCGCGCTAATTTGGTCTTCGAGCCAGGGAATTTCGATATTGCTGCTCGCTTGGCTGGCAAGCGTAGATTGGAATTCAATTTGCAGATTTGACATGCAAGGTGAGCCCACATTTTCAAGCCGACCAGTATAGCATTGTCAAATTTTAGTCAGACAAAAGTCAGCCTTTGCAGACTGACTGCTCGCGGCACTTGGTGAGCCAAATCACACTCGCACTCAAACCAATTTACGCATAAAAAAACGGGGGCAAGCCCCCGTTATACCGTCAATTGCGTTTATACGCTGGCCACAGTAAAACGCTGTTGAATGTGTTTTGGCATTTCAATTTCATCAACAATGGCCACCGCCAAATCGGCGACCGAAATACCGGCAGGTTGCTCGCCAGCAAACAGAACATCATCGCCGCCTAAGCGGTATTGGCCGCTACGCTCACCCGGAGCAAGGAATACAGGGGGAGAGACAAAACGCCATTTCAGGCTAGTTTCGCTGCGCAGCAGGTTGAGTGCTTCGCGTGCGCCCAATGCGCCTTCTTTCCACTCAGCAGGAAATTCAGGCGTGTCGATCAACTGCAATCCCGGAGCGATAAACAAGCTACCCGCACCGCCGACTTCCAGAAAATCAGCAACACCAGCTTGCTTCACGCCCGCAACAATGGCGTTGTGGCCTTGTAAAAACAGCGCCTGAATATCGGGCTTGCCCCAGCCGGGGTTAAAGGCCGATATCACCGCATCGTGGCCCGCTACCGCAGCGGCGATATCGGCGGCGTCGTAGGCATTGCTGGCACGCGCAGTCACATTGGCCAGCGCGGGCACTTTGGCGACGTTCGTTACCAGCGCGGTCACGTGGTGGCCGCGGTTAGCGAGTTCTTGCAAGATGGCAGAGCCGACAAAACCTGTTGCACCGATCAGAGCGATTTTCATGATGTATTCCTTTGCAGTAATGAATGATTTGAAAGTGACTTCATCATAATCGCTTGCTTTCTAGCTGATAATCCGCCAAAAATGGCATTCATTAGTTAGTAAAACTTAACAATAGGTGTGTAATGGATGCTTTGCGGCGGATGGCCATTTTTGCGCGGGTGGTGGAACTGGGCTCGATGAATGCCGCGGCGAAGGCGCTGGGGATGACGCCATCGGCGGTGAGCCAGCATTTGAGTAAGCTCGAAGCACAGCATAATGTGACTTTGCTGCACCGTACCACGCGCAAGTTGACACTCACCGAGGCTGGAGCAGTGTTTTATCAGGGGTGCGCCGACATGCTGGCGGCGGCGCAATTGGCCGAGCAGCGTATTACCGAGCTACGCGATGCGCCAGTGGGTGAGTTGCGGCTGTCAGCACCGACAGGATTTGCCGGCCCCTTGATTAGTCAGGCGCTAGCGCCATTGCTGAAATTACACCCCAAGCTGTCGTTGCGACTGTTTTTTCACGATGAAATGATCGATCTGGTGAGTAACCGTATTGATCTGGCGCTACGGGCGGGCGAGCTGAAAGACTCCAGCCTCATTGCACGCCATTTGACCGACTGGCCCAATGTACTGGTCGCCGCACCACAATATTTGGCGCGCCAAGCTGCAATTAATCATCCCAAGCAATTGAGCGAGCTAGATTGGATAGCCATCGAAGCCGGGCGCAGTGATTATGCTTTTTTTCACCCCAACGGCGAGGTCGCAAAACCGCCGATTACACCACGTGTGATCAGCAATAATATTGTCTCCGCCCGCGAATTTGTGTTGGCAGGCATGGGCTTGGCAATCCAGCCCGAGCCGGAAGTGCGCACGGCGATCAATGAAGGCCGACTGATGGTGGTATTGCCGGAATGGCGCTTACCCAGTATTGCGATTTACGCTGTTACGCCCCGCCGTGAGGCTCAACCCGCCAAGGTGCGCTATGCCATCGATGCCTTAAAAGCACAATTAGCGCTGTAATAAGCACCCACCGTTAGATCGCTCACAGCTTATCCACAGATTTTATCCACAAGGCTTAACCACCCGCGCCAGCCCAGTGCCGCATCCCAAGCTTCCATTGCCAGTGCAGTGTATACAAGGCACTAGCAGCGATCAGGCTCATTAATGCGAGCGTGCTCCAGAAGTTGGCGTTACGCAGCAACGCCAGACTAGGCCACCAAACAATGCCAGCCAAGGGCAAAGCCATAAAGGCATAGCGTGCCAGCTTGGGAAATAGCTCAAGCGGATAGCGCGACATATCGGTGAGCTTGCCGACAGTCACCTGCATGGCAAATGATTCACCAAACCAGAAACAGCTAGAAACCGCCATCATATTAACAGATAGCAACACAATCGCCGCCAATGGCAACATAATCGTGAATTTTAGCCAGAACAGCCAATCGCTTAAATACGGTGTATTCCACAACCCAAACACACAATAAGCCAAGCCGGTAAACAAACAAATAAAACCCTGCGGGTGGAATTTTTCCAGCATCAGCAACAAGAGCGGATGACCGGGGCGGGTGTAAAAACGAGTGAAATTACCATTTTTAAGCCATACCTCAACCCAATACATCGCGTTAAAACAACTACTTTGCGGGGCAAAAATAGTAAATACAAAGCCCTGCATAAAAATTAATTCCCCACGCGTCCAGCCCAGCACCGCCCCCGATGCACCCAACATAAAGTACACGGTGAGCATGCTGGCGAGCGAAGTCGAGATCACGCCGAGCATAATCAGGCCAAAATCGGCGCGATTTTCCAATTTTGCAACTGCATCGGCGCGCGCCATACGCAGGTAGGCGGTGGCAAAAGTCATACTACCCTTCCTGTGGATAAGTTTGTGGGCAAGTCATTAACAAGCTGTGAGCCTAGTGTGGGCCTGTGCTGTATAAGTGGTGGGCAAGTCGGTATAAATCATCTCGCGCTAGGCTCGTTTGGCGTTTTCGTAAAATCGAACCCATTTGGATTTTCCCGCACCATGACGCGTTCTGGGGCAGGGTGCACCTGAAATCCAAATTGCTCATACAAGCCATGCGCATCACCCGTTTGCAAAAAACAACGAGATACATGCTTTAGTATTGGCTCAGAGAGCAATCTAGCAATCATGTGCTTGGATATACCCCTAGCTCGATACGCTTCATCAACATACACATCAGCCAAATAGGCAAAACGAACCGTGTCGCTCATCACCCGCGCATAGCCGACCTGCACACCATCAATAAACGCGCCGATGACCACCGTTGAGGCACGAGCCGCTTGCTCAACATAAAACTGGCTAATCCCCGGCGACCAATAGCTGCCCGCCAACCACTCCGTAATGCGCGGCCAGTCCAAGGTGGATAAGTCGGAGCTGAAAGTTAAATCAGGCGCGCTCATTGAATTACTCAGCCATAGCAAGGTTAAATAGTGAGGGCCATTGCGCAATAATGCGTTCAGCCGCTTGATCGGGCTGGTGCTGCTCAGTGTCAATCAATAGCCAGTCATTGGGCCATGGAAATTGGCCCAAACTTTGATCTTGGTAATTGCTTGCAGCATATTCCAAATAGCTACGTGCCCACTCAACATCACGTTTGGCAGGTTTCATTTGCAAGCGTTGCGGCGTACCTTCGCGCGCAAGCCGCGTGGATAAATCGGCGCTCAACTCAACGAAGCGGACTCGGCGCCCGTGCGAGAGAAATAATTCTCGCAACTCGGCTATCCGCTCACCATCTTCCGCCACATTAAACGCCCAGACAAAAGTGAAAATCACGCCAGGGTGCAGCGGTTCGGCCAGCGCCGCGCGAAACAGACGCAGGCGCAAATCCCAAGTCAGCTCTTGAAACTGCGGATGATCCCAACCCAAGAGCTGGGCTACGGGATCGGTCGTTAAATGGTTATGAAACAGGCGATAACCCGTTTTTTCTGCCAAAGCCTGCCCGACGCTGGCCTTGCCGACCGCCCCCGGGCCAAAAATTACGACTAAATCAGCCATGCCTTAATCCCCAATCCGCTGCCAAATTTCATATTCAACTTGTCGCCCCCCCTCAAAACGGCGGTTGTGCCATATATCTCCGACGATTTGGTATTCAAATTCGTAGGTCTGCCCCACCATAGGCGCATAGGAAGCCAACTCTGGATGCTCACGGTAGTGCTGTTCATCACGCGTATAAGGCCCGCTGGCAGAGGCATAAAACCCACCATTTTTCAGCGTGAGGAACATAAAATGCTGTTCTGTAATCACTTTGCGAGCTCGCAGGGCGCTCATATCGTAAACTTCGACCGCCTGCCCCGGCTCACCACATTCACCCGACAGCAATTCCCATACACCAATAAATGGATTATTCATAACAAAGTCCTCTTAATATTTGCGGGCATACACCATGAATACACGGTGCGGAATGTGAAGTGGATCGGCGCTGAATTCTCGCGTCAAAATAGCGGCCAGCTCATGGTCAAATTGCGCCACAGCATCAGGGCTGAGGCTCGCGGCCACGCCTGCACTGGCTCGAATTCGCCCCCGCCATGCTTCGTGGCTGTAAACCACAGGTGAATCAAACGCAAACGACTCAAGACCGACAAAGCCAGCCTGCGATAAGTCCGATAAGTCGGCAAAGTGCGTCACATGCACGCCCGTACCACCGGCACCTTGCCAGCGCGGGTTGTGCTGCAAAATCAACGCTTCGGTCGCCGCCACCACATTGCCCGGCAAGGGCAACCAGTCAAAATGGGCAATTGCCATCAGCCCACCACGACGCAATACCCGATACGCCTCTTGCGCGGCCTTGCTGCGATCGAACCAATGCCAACATTGCCCCGCACTGACCGCATCGCAACTTTCATCCGCAAAAGGCAGCGCTTCAGCCCGACCCGTTTGATACGACACCACCACACCAACCTGTTGATCGAGCAAGCGCGCCTGCTCCAGCATTGCGGCAGCTGGGTCAACACCATTGACCTGAGCCCCACGCAAGGCAAAACCCCGCGCCAAAGTCCCCGTTCCGGTGCCAATATCCAGTATCCGCTGGCTCGGCAGGCCAAGCCCAACGGCGGCGGCGCGCGCAAAAAATGCTTCGGGAAAGCCTACTCGATGCTGGCGATAATCTTGTGCGGTTTTGCCAAAATCAATGTTCATTGCGATACCTTTTAAGCACCAAAAATCACCAGCTTGCGCTGGATTATGCGGCTGGCGGCTTGTGCAGCCAGTACAAATACGACGGCCCATACGGCTTGAATCATCAATGGGCTTAGTTCACTGCTTTGCCCGGTGAGGTAAGCCACTGGGGTATTAAAAAAATGTGCAAACGGTAGCCAATGCAAGATGGTTTGCAGGCCAGCAGGCAGAAAAGCCAAGGGGATCAGCGCTCCCCCTAAGAACTGCACCACAACGTCTTTGCTGGCGGTAATACCCCATAAATCGGTGGCAATAAAGCCCGCCAAGCCCACCACAAAGTCGATGCAAAACAGCAAAACAAAGGACAAGGCAATTGATGCAAGTGCCAGCAGCCATGAGCTAGGGCTCAAGCGCAAACCCGCCCATAGCAAAAAAACGCCAAAGGCAGGCAGAAAATAGGCCGCTTGCGCCAACACGCGGCCTAGCGACAATGCAGCATGCCGCAGGGGTAGCGAAACAGGTTGCGTCAAGGCAGTTGCCACTTCGCCCGAGCGAATTTCGCGCGCCAAGCGCCAGTCGCCAAAGGCTTGCAGTACGGCAAATAGTGTTTGTGCGGTGGTGACGTGCAGCAACGCGCTGGGAAAATTCATCCCTGCGCGGCTAGCATCACCCGCGTACAAGGCCTGCCACAGGTAATACAGCAACCACATGCCCAGCAGATAACCCAGGGTGAGTATGGCTCTGCCACGCTTATCTGTAGCAACAATGCGGGCATTACCCCATGCTAAAGCCGCGCTCGCTTTCAATCGATGCTTCATACCGTGACATCCTCCGCTGCATCGGCGCGCAGGTTTTTGCCGACATAAAAGCCGTGCAGCAGGTCTTCAAAGCTTTGCTCCACCGGCTTAATTTCATGCACGGTAAATGGTGCAAGCGTCTTGACCAAATCAGCGAAGGGCAGGGCTTCATCCTGACGCGCGATTTCTAGCCAGTCGCCATTGCTACGTACCGGCAAGGCAGCGGGATGAGCCGAGAGCACTTCATTCGCGGCAGCCACTTGGCTGGCATCAATGCGCGCGGCCCACCAGCGCCCATCGCCTGCATGGGCGCGAAAATCGCTTAAACTACCGTCAAAACGCAGCGTTCCATGGTCGATCAGCAGCAAACGGCGGGTAAGTCGCTCGATATCACCGACATCGTGTGAGGTAATCAGCACCGTCGTTCCGGCTTCCTGATTGAGCTTGCGAATCAGCGCGCGCATGCGTGATTTCATTTCCAGATCAAGGCCAATAGTAGGTTCATCCAGAAAAACTACTTCAGGCGCATGTACAAATGCAGCCGCAATTTCACATAGCATGCGCTGTCCAAGGCTAAGCGTACGAGCCGGGCGATCCCAGAATTCATCCATGCCACCGTCGGCACGAAACAATTTGAGCTGCTGCTGGTACACCGCATCAGGCACGTCAAATAGCGCCTGCAAAATAGAAAACGAATCGCGTACCGGTAGGTCTTGCCACAATTGCGAACGCTGGCCGAAAACCACGCCAATCCGCTTGACGTATTGCTGGCGTTGTCGCATCGGGTCAAAGCCCGCCACGGTAACGCGACCACTGGAGGGCGCCAGTATGCCGGTGAGCATTTTGATGGTGGTCGATTTGCCCGCGCCATTCGGGCCGACCAAGGCAACACATTCACCACGGGCGATCGCAAAATTGACGTCACTTACCGACTTGTTTTCGTTGTACTGAGCTTGCACAAGCTGGGTAAAGCGCTCACGCCAGCTTTTCGCAGCGCGTGGAGTTTTATAAATACGGCTTAAGTTTTCGGCTTGAATTAACATGCATAACTCACTTATTTTTTTGGGCGACACTGCGATAGCGCACCACGAGTGCGACGGTCGTTAGCACGCAGAGCAATGTCGCGCTGGATGAAATCAATAAAGGCCAACCTTGATGATTGATTTCCCACTGAATCACTGCATAAAACAACGCAAATACCGATGAAAGCGTCCAAACTAGCCAAGTACGCAAAGAAATATCCACGGCAGAACGTGTTTGAATCAATTTCCGCCATTGCGGCACGTAGCCGGTCAGCGACATCAGCGGCACACACATCTGCATGATATTGGCGGTGTGAATGAGCAAGGAATCAAGCACAGTCATCCCCTTGCGAGCAGGCAATAATGCCGCCAAATTCAGCGAAACATTTGTCTGCACTTACTAAATTGGCAAACTTTGCGTTAAACCATGCCTCGTCGTACCAAGCCAGATTCCGGCTATGCTTGGCATCGTCCCACAGCGAAAAAAACCAGCGGCGCGCGGCAAAGCCTTCGGGGGCCGCGTAGT
The DNA here is from genome assembly GCF_013423785.1 of Chitinibacter fontanus. NCBI lineage: Bacteria > Pseudomonadati > Pseudomonadota > Betaproteobacteria > Neisseriales > Chitinibacteraceae > Chitinibacter > Chitinibacter fontanus. Next base: position 1,744,538 of record NZ_CP058952.1, on the reverse strand, counting down.
GCTGCAAATAGGTTTCGAGCAAATTTAATTCAGGGGCGACATCCGCCAAATGGAAAATATCTTGCTCGCGATGGCGAAAAGCCACATCGCACGGGTCGAGTGCGGCGAGCAGCTCGCCGCTGTGCGCGTCAAACAGGAAATTACCTGCGTGCGGGTCGTCATGCACCAAGCTCGATGACATCCCCGCCAAGGGTGCTAGCAAGCGCGTACGTTCTTGCCAGAGCAGGGCAAAAGCCCGTTTTTGTGGCAGGGTAAAAGGAGACGCTTCGCTTTGCACATACTGATGCAGCGGCAGCGTCCAGGCCTCAAACGCAGTAAGAAAATCAGTGGCAAACCGCCCATCGGGCAACTCGAAACCGCGCGGATCAGTTACCGCGTGCCAGCCAAGCAGTACGTCGACCACTTGCTGCGCAGTTTGCAGAGGATGACGCCACGGTTTGGCTACATCCCACGGGGCAATGCCGGGCAAGCGCTTGAGCATCAGCAGCTCAAGCGCTTTGCCTGCCACGACAATTTGCTGTTGCAATAGCACTTGCGGCATCGCCAGCTTGGTATGCGCTTGCAAGCGCGTAAGCCCCGCAATTTCATGCGCGCTACGCCCCGGCTGCCAGCCAAACTTGATCACCACATCACCGGCAGCGCCAGTCAGGATGACTGCATGCCCATAAAAGCCAGCAATTTCTTGAACCAATTGGGCTTTTTGTGCGTAATGCGCTTGGTAACAGCTTAGCGCCGCATGCGCATAGACCGAGACATCAACTGACATAGGCTTACCATAATCTGAACTCATGCCTTCATTTAATCAGCTTGCTTCCCCATTTGGAATGTCCGAAGATGTCGCTTTATTTGTCCAAAAATCACATTAATTCATCATGGCGCTGATCTACTACGAACGATTTGATTGTGATGACAAGGGCTGGAATCGTTTAGTCGGCGCCCATGTATTTCATAAAGCTTCACACCCTCCCATGCGTGAGAAAGGCATTTTCATGTGCGGCGTTTCCGAGGCGCGGGGCAAAAGTGAAATTGAGCGCATTGATGCCAATTTCCATGTCCTGCTGTTTTGTCTAAATGGCACCGGGGAGTTTTTCGAAGGTGAGCAAACCTGGCCATTCAAAGCAGGACAAATGGGCGTTCAGCCGGCCCGAGGTCAGCGTGGCTTTCGCCGCACCGGTAAAGCGCCCTTGTTAATGGCTTGGCTCCTCTTGTACAACGATGTGCGCTGGGCGCACCTGATCCAACCGCATTGCTATGTCCGTGATAGCGATGCTGGCTGGGAAATACACGATGCCCTATCCCTGTATCAGCGCGAAGCGCTTCGCCATAATGAAGGGCAGAGCTATACCCTAGTTATGCCCGCATTAGAAATGTTGAGCCTGCAATTAGAGCGCGCCGTCGGCACGGCAGATACCCGCTTAGGTTGGCCACAACAATTGCACGCCTTATTTAGCGAGGTGGCCAAGGCGCCCGAACGCGAATGGCCGGTTGAGCAATTGGCCCAACAATTGCAAATTACACCGGCGCATTTACATCGCTTGTGTCTAACCCATTTAGGCATGGCACCGGGCCAGCATGTGGTTGCGCTGCGCATGCAACATGCCCGCACGCTGTTAATGGCGGGCGTTCCAGTCGGCCAAGTCGCCAGCCAAGTGGGTTATCAGGAAGTGGCCAGTTTTTCACGCCGCTTTCGCCAGCACTTTGGTTTACCGCCCAGCCAAGTTAGAAATTAGCTGGGTATTTACCCTCAAACCATAGAAAATAAAACACTCAAAGCAATACCCCGCAAGAGCGCTGATTTGCGCTAGAATCTCGCCCCCGCCGCAGGGCTACAGCAATTGCCGGATTTTCGCTAAGGTAATTAACTCTTGGCGTGCAAAGTCGAGCACAGTGTCCTCATCAATGATGGCAGAGCCACTCAAACGACTTAAATCCAGCCCGAGTTTGGCGGCAAGCGTAGCCGCAGCGGGGCTGACTGCTAACAATGGGCTTGGGTTAGCGGGGGCGCTGATGGTTACAGCCAGTGGCTCGGGCGCCGAATCAACCTCGGCAGCCAATAACCAATCCGCAGTGGGCTTCTCGGCGATTTCCATCAACAACAATAAATCATTGCTGTTCACAAAATCGCCATGCTCAACCATCAAACTGGTGACTTGGCCTTCGTCGGGTGCATAAACGGGCCATTCTTGATCGGCGGCGAGCAGGGTGATCAGCAAACTGTCGGCGTGCACTGCCTGCCCCGGTTTCACGTGAAACACGGCCACCTCGGCGGCTTCGGGCAACTCAGGGGCGCAGATCAGGTGCGTGGTATAGCTAATTGTCATTATTTACGATCCAAATAGTATCCAAGCATTGATATTCGCCAATAAGATATGTTGCAACGCAAACTAGACTATGCTGCATTCGCAGTCTAATAGTATCAATTAAATAAAGCGCAGCAGGCAAGGCGGTTCACTGTTCTGCTGCGATTTCCCATGAATTTAGGAGTTATCCATGAGCGATCTGGTCTTAGTCATTAATGCAGGTTCTTCTAGCATCAAGTTTTCTTTATTTGAAACCGCTGGCGCAGCAGATCCGCAAGTGCTCTTCAAGGGGCAAATGGAAGGCCTTTACGTGGAGCCTAAATTCACGGCAAAAGACGCTGCAGACCAAAAAGTAGCCGATGAAGTTCTGCCTGCTGATGTGCCTAAAAACCACGATCACGCGTTGCGTCACATGCTAGCTTGGCTTGAGCAACGTTTGGGTGGCCGTGAGATTAAAGTCGTTGGCCATCGTGTAGTGCACGGCGGCACGCAATATTCTAAACCTGAACTGGTGACTCCAGCGCTGATCGCCGGCCTAGAAGCGCTCATCCCATTGGCACCATTGCACGAGCCGCACAACATTGCGCCGATCAAGATCTTGCAAGACATTCTGCCCAATGCCGCACAAGTCACCTGCTTTGACACGGCGTTTCATACCACTCAGCCCGAGCTGAACCAGCTTTTTGCGCTGCCGTATGAATTTGCGCAAAAAGAAGGCATTCGCCGCTATGGCTTCCATGGCTTGTCTTACGAATACATCGCGAGCGTACTCCCTCAAATCGATACCCGTGCCGCCGAAGGCCGCACAGTAGTCGCTCACTTGGGCAATGGCTCATCAATGTCGGCATTGCTGGGCTGCGAATGTCAGGCCACCACCATGGGCTTTACGGCGCTGGAAGGTCTGCCAATGGGAACTCGCTGTGGCAGCATCGATGGCGGCGTCTTGCTGCACCTGATGAACCATCTGAAAATGGATGCCAAACAGATCGAAACGCTGCTGTACAAAGAATCAGGTTTACTCGGCCTGTCTGGTGGCATTTCTAGCGATATGCGCGCCTTGCAGGCTTCGGATGAGCCGTTGGCCAAATTTGCGATTGATTATTTTGCCCGCCGTATTGTGCGTGAAACCGCTTCTCTGGCTGCGGCAATTGGTGGCCTTGATTGCCTGGTATTCACCGCAGGGATTGGCGAAAACGATGCATTGACGCGCGCGCTGGTATGTCATCAACTGCGCTGGTTAGGCGTAGAGATCGACGAAGCTGCCAATGCCGTACGTTCTGGCGAACCACGTCGCATCAGCCTCGCTGACAGCAAAGTGGCTGTGTATGTGATTCCAACTAATGAAGAATTGATGATTGCCCGTCAAGCACTGGCAACCATCTAAAACCCACGCGAGTATCCCTAACCGCTGTGCGATCAATGATCGGCAGCGGTTTTTTTATTGCCATTAACACTCGGCGAGCAGACTTTCTTCATGCAGGCTTAATACTGGCAATGAAAAATATCCGCAAGCCTAAAGCGAGCTGCTAGCATTAGGGCAATTTGCCATTACCCTAGGTACACCATGCAAGAACAGGATGTTATTGTCGATTTAGCCATCGAGCCACGCAGCCTACCAACTACTCGTGGCTGGGATTGGATTGTGCAGGCATTTGCTTTATTCCGCCGCGCACCAACTGCGTGGGTCGGCCTAACCGGCCTTTTTGTTGTGTTGATGTTAGGTCTGAGCTTCATCCCCATTTTGGGCGGTTTTATTAGCACCTTAATCGGCCCCATTCTGTTAGGCGGCCTCACTGTCGCCGCGCACAATACAGCCTTGGGCGATAAGCCCAAAATCACCGATCTATTTGTGTGCTTTAAGTTTCGCACCATTGATTTAATTAAGGTTGGTGCGTATTACATGCTGGGCACTATGGCGTTGTTGTTTGTGTTTTCAGGCATCGTTGGTGCACTAGAGTGGCTAGGTTTGATTCAAGCCTTGCCCGAACAGATTACTTCATTCGACCAAGTGAGTCAGCTGTGGCCTTTAGGCGTAGTGATTCTGCTGTGTTTTATGCTGGTGTATAGCGCGTATTTCTATGCTCCGGCACTAGTGGTACTGGCTGAAATGAGTGCAACCGAAGCGATGAAAATGTCTTGCCTGGCATTTTGGCGCAATTGGTCACCCATTTTGATGATGTCACTACTGGGTGCCTTATTACTGATGCTGTTGATGCTGCCATTCTTTCTAGGGCTGATAATCGGGCTACCAGTGGCACTGATTACTAGCTATGTCTGCTATGTCGATGTATTTTCTAACCCAAACTCAACAGGAGAGCCGCTGTGACCGAAAGCCCATTCAAAGGCAAAACAGGAATTAAGCGTGTATTTAATGCTTTGGGCTATTCAATTGATGGCTTGATTGCCGGCTGGCAAAATGAAGCGGCATTTCGTCAGGTGCTGCTATTGGCCGTAGCGGGTATCCCAATTGCCCTTTTCTTACCCGTCCCCATTTGGGGTAAAGCCTTGCTAATTGGCAGCCATCTGGCCTGTGTGATCGTTGAATTACTCAACTCCGCAGTAGAGGCTGCAGTGGATCACACCTCGCTGGAAAAACACCATCTAGCGAAACGGGCAAAGGATCTGGGCAGCGCGGCACAATTGATTGGCCTAATTAACCTCACCGCCATGTGGGTATTAGTTTTACTAGCGTAAACCCATAAAAGCCAAAGGCCACAGGTATCGCCCTGTGGCCTTTTTTATTTGCTACTTACCTAGCAATACCATGCAGGGTATGGCCATTATAGTTAATGGCGGCGAATGTCATCCTCGATATCAGCCAACAAAATCTTCAAGGCGGCATCTGACACCATCACTTCGAGCAAACACAGCACCAGCGAGCCCACCATCAGAATCAAGCTACCAATAAATAAGATCTGCGCCCAGTCGGCATGAGACACCGAAATCAAAACCATCGATACAATGCACAGCAGCAGGCTACTGATTCCAAATGCCTGCATATAACGAATCAGCCAAACACGCATTTTCAGGTTGTTTAGCTGACGCAGGATATTTTCGTGGGGGTTGGCTCGGTGGTGCTCATATAGCTGGCGAATAATGCCTGAAATAGCCAAGAAGCGATTGGTGTACGCCAACATCAGAAGCGAAATCGCTGGAAACAGCAATGAGGGAGTGTTAATGCTGAAGTTATCCATCATGGCCTTTCTTGAATTCTTTAATCACATGCTGCTGCCGACGGCTAACTGGTAAACGCTCAGGTACATCGCGTAAAACGACCACCCAATGCCCATCGCCACCATTAATCGTCGCGCGCTCGAATCCTGCAATACTATCGCGGGACACCAAACAATTTCGGTGTATTCGCACAAACTTTGATCCAAATTCATCTTCAAGTTTGGTGAGCGAATCTTCAAGTAAATATTCACGATCATGCGTGCGCAGCGTGATGTATTTCTGCTCCGCTTTCAAAAAACGAGCCTCAGAAACGGGGATCAAATGCACTCGACCACGCTCGGAAACACTAAAGTGGCTGCGCGCACCATCATTGGCAGCCGTTTCTGCTGCAACTTCATTGCTTCCATGGCGCAATTCAAGCACACGCTTTAATGCAGCCTGCAGTCGCTCGACACGAATCGGTTTAAGCAGATAATCCACTGCCCGCACATCAAAAGCAGCGACACCATAATCCTCAAACGCAGTGGCAAAAATCACCGCCGGCGGCTTGGATAAATTGAGCAATTTGCGCGCCACTTCAATGCCGCTCATTTGCGGCATTTGGATATCTAAAATCACCACATCAATTTCGTGCTCAGTGATCTGTGGTAGTGCCGTCATCCCATTGGTGGCCGTACCAACCACGACGTGGGGACACTCTTGCGCGCAATCGCTAAGTAAGTCCTGTAGCCGCATTAAAGCCGGCAATTCATCATCAACTAAAAATAGGCGCAACGGTTTGTTCATTCTTTAGCTCCCGATAAGGCAGCACGATATGTATTTGATAATAGTCGTTTCCACGCTGAATGCTTAAATTTGCCTCTGCATCAAAATACAGCAGCAATCTTTCTCGCACATTATCTTGGGCCATACCATTGCCGATTCTCTGTACTGCAGTGTCGATAATCGGATTGCGGATATCGATATGCACCTCATTGCGCGACTGGAAGATATTGATATGGATCGTGCCCGTTTCAATACTTGGCTCAATACCATGGTAGACGGCATTTTCTAAAAGTGGCTGTAAAATCAACGGTGGAATCGATGCCTTTGCCGGCATTTTTTCGATATGCCACTCAACATGTAGCCGCTCACCCAGCCTTACCTTCTCAATCTCCAGATAGCCACGCGCAAGCTCCACTTCCCGTTGCAAGGTCGATAAAGAAGACTGCGTCCCCATGGCGACCCGGAATAATTCAGACAGATTTTGCAACAGATGTTCAGCAAGTTTTGGCTGACTACGGATTAAAGATAGCACCGCATTCAAACTATTAAAGAAAAAATGCGGCCGAATCCGCGCTTGCAGTGCAACTAAACGCGCCTCAGCAAGCCGAGGCGACAGGGTTTTGAGCCATAGCTGGTAGTGCCACAACATGAAGGTGGTTCCCATCAAAACCAGCACCAGCATTTGTCCAAGATGAGGTTGCAAATCAATAAACAACAAACTGGAAAACCCGCGAAAGACCAGCACAGTCCACAACAGCACAATGGCATAAACCATAGCCACACTGCGGTTAAAGGGCCAGCTGCGCAGTTGTGGAGCAAACACGGCCAGGCATGCCATTGCCCCCATCAAAATCGGCTCGACCCAGAATGCAGCATCGGTAAGGCGGCCACTCCACTCCGACCAGTCGCGAATGGCAGCCACCACGTACAGCAGCATACCCAGATGTACCAGTATCAAAGCGCGAAAAATCACCCCAAAGTTGCGAAAATCAGGCATAAGTGGCGTATTTTGTTCCATCTTTTTCGAGCATCCTTCACAAACCTGCATAAACTGAAAAATCAGCATAGCACTTGCTAAGGTCAAACATGTCATTGGCGGTTTTGTATTCGCGTGCTTTAGACGGTATGCAGGCTCAATTGGTCAGTGTGGAGGTACATCTCGCCAATGGGCTCCCTGCGTTTAATTTAGTAGGCTTGGCGGATTGTAGTGGCACACTGAATTTGGCCACCTGATTAGAGGTGCTATGCTGCACCTCGTAAGCAATTAGGTGACTCAATGAACAACAAAACCAGACCCACATTCACGCCTGAATTTCGCCTCGAATGCGCGCAGCTTGTGCTCGAGAAAGGCTATTCCGTTCGACAAGCCGCTCAGGCAATGAACGTCGGTAAATCGACCATGGATAAATGGGTACGACAATTGCGCGAAGAGCGCGCCGGTGTGATGCCCAAGGCGATGCCAATGACGCCAGACCAACTCAGAATCCGTGAATTAGAAAAGCGCCTCAAGCAGGTCGAGCTTGAGAAAGAAATATTAAAAAAGGCTACCGCTCTCTTGATGTCGGACTCGCTGAACAATTCACGATAATTGCTCAGCTCAAGCAGAGCTACGCTGTGGCACAGTTGTGTCGTACGTTTGAAGTCCATCGCAGCAGCTTTAAAGCCTGGAAGCACACTAAGCCAATTAGGCCAGAGCAGGTACAGCGCTTAAGCAAAGTACGTGAGTTGTTTAACGCCAGCAATGGCTCAGCGGGCTCGCGCAGCATTGCGACTATGGCCAGTGCACAAGGTGTCCAGATGAGTCGTTATCTGGCGGCCAAGTGCATGAAGCAGCTTGGGTTTAGCAGTTGCCAGCAGCCTAGTCATGCGTACAAAAAGACGGGGGGCGAGCACATTGAAGTGCCCAATGTGTTGGCACGACAGTTTGCCGTGGTCGAACCCAACCAAGTGTGGTGCGGCGATGTGACCTATATCTGGCTTGGTAATCGGTGGGCGTATCTGGCGGTGGTGATGGATTTGTTCGCCAGAAAACCCATCGGCTGGGCGATGTCGCTCTCGCCAGATAGCGATTTAACCTGCAAAGCGCTCAGCCATGCGTTTGAATCCCGAGGCCGGCCTAAAGGGCTCATGTTCCATTCTGACCAAGGTAGCCATTACACCAGCATCAAGTTCAGGCAATTATTATGGCGATGCCAGATTCAGCAAAGCATGAGCCGACGCGGCAACTGCTGGGATAACAGCCCAATGGAACGCTTCTTCCGAAGCTTAAAAACGGAATGGGTACCAGAGGTCGGCTACAGCTCATTTGTGCAAGCTGAGCGGGAAATATTGGACTACATGCTGGGCTACTACAGCCAGCTGAGGCCACACCACCATAACGGTGGTTTGCCGCCCAACGAGGCTGAGCGCAGTTATTGGCTTGGCTATAACAATGTGGCCAAAATTAGTTGACCACTACAAAGTGACTTTGGATAATCCTGGCTTAATTGAAAAACCGGACCTTTCCATTTAGCAGGTATTTGGTCATATGAAGATGGAAATGTTGTCGGCGCTGCTAGTACCCCTATGTTTACAAAACAGAAGACTAAATTCACACACGAAATTTTTAACTTCACTTTGATCTCCTTATCCATTTTACCCCGTCACACACTTTCATATAGCTTGCTTTACTTGAATTTATATTAGGACAAAAGCATGAAAAAGGAAGTCAATACTTTTTATGATTTTGTGATGGAAGCAAATTAAGCACTTGTTAAAAATGAAAGCTCAATCAACAAATACTGATAACCATCTGCACTCTTTACATAGGTAGTAGAGATTCTTATTTGCAAAAAACATTCGTTAAATAGGTCTATTTGCAGATAAACTCCGTTTTTACAGGCGGAAGTATTCCGCAGCCCGGTGAAATATCGCTGGCTCATCATGGAATTTTGTTTCTCGATGAGCTTCCAGAGTTTGATCGCAAAGTGCTTGAAGTGCTGCGTGAACCCTTAGAAAACGGCAAGATCCATATTTCCCGAGCAGCACAGCAGGCCGAGTTTCCAGCACAATTTCAGTTAGTAGCAGCCATGAACCCTTGCCCGTGTGGCTATCTGGGTCACCCTAAAAAGGCCTGTCGCTGCACGCCGGAGCAAGTTGCCCGCTATCGGGGGCGAATTTCTGGCCCATTACTTGATCGCATCGATATGGTGGTTGAAGTGGGGGCGCTCAGTGATGAGGTGTTACTGAGCCGCGAGCCGGGCGAGCCCAGCCTGCCTGTGCGGCAACGGGTGTTTCTTGCACGACAAAAGCAAATACAGCGCCAAGCACGCCATAATGCCGCGCTACCTAGCTCTGCAATTGATGAGCATTGTCAGCCAGATCCTGCAGGGCTGGCATTGCTACAGAAGGCGGTCAATAAACTCGCATGGTCGGCGCGGGCCTATCATCGAGTGCTACGCCTAGCACGTACCGTCGCGGATCTAGCTGGTAGTGATCAGATCGAAAGTCGCCATATTTCTGAAGCTATACAGTATCGGCGCGGGATTGAATAATTTTTAGTAGTTTTAGTAGCCCAGCAACGATCGCTCTGATGGCTGTAATAAATTGACAAAATCTGCAGCTGGCATTGGTTTAGCCAGATAATAGCCTTGCAACTGGTGACAATCCAAACTAGCTAGAAATTGTGCTTCCGCCTCGTTTTCTACCCCTTCAGCAATCAATTGCAGCTCCAGATTAAGGGCAATCCCAATAATGGCGCGCACAATCGCTGCATTGCTGTGATTATCCGGCAAGCCCCGCACAAAGCTTTGGTCAATTTTTAAATAATCGAGCGGAAACGCGTGCAAATAACCCAGATTGGAATAGCCAGTACCAAAATCGTCGAGCGCCAAACTAAACCCGGCCTGATGCAAGGCATTGAGCGTTGCAGTCACATCCTCGTCGGCTTTCATTAGCAGTGTTTCAGTGATTTCTAACTCAATGCAGGATGCCGGCAGCTGGTGCTGGTTGACGACCGCTAGCAATTCATCGACGAGATGACGACCAAACTGGCGCGGCGATAAATTAATGGCCAAGCGCTCCAAACCCAAACCCTGATGTCGCCACTGAGCCATCTGTTGGCACGCGGCATTAAACACCCATATCCCTATTTGCACGATCAAGCCGGACTCTTCAGCGAATGGAATAAACTCACCAGGAGGGACTAAACCGCGTTGCGGATGCCGCCAGCGAATCAACGCCTCCGCGCCACAAATTTGGCCTGTTTGTGCATTCACTTGTGGCTGATAATGCAGCTCAAATTCGTCCCGTGCTAGGGCATGATGTAAATCTGTGGTGAGCTTGATGCGCGCCAGAGAACGCTGATTCATATCACTGGAGTAAAACAGCATCGCCTGTCGGCCTTGTTTCGCTCGATGCATGGCGACGGCGGCTAAATTAATGAGCTTATCGGCATCGCGCCCATCATCGGGAAACACACTCATGCCAATGTGGGCTTTGATTACAATTTCTTCCTGCTGTACGTAATAGGGCTCAGCCACCGTGGCTAAAATTCGCTCGGCCACAATCGCGGCATCTTCGCGCTGGCGAATATCAAATAAACCGATGCAGAACTCATCCCCCCCAAACCGTGACAAAACATCCTCATCCCGCAGGCAGCTCCGAATGCGTTCAGCCACCACCACCAAAATCTGATCACCACCACGGTGGGTGAATGAATCATTCATGGCCTTGAAGCCTGCAATGTTAAAGCACAGCAATGCACCACTACGTTGCTGGCGACGAGCTTCGCTCAGCGCTTGTTCGAGCAAAGAAAATAAATGACTGCGATTTGGCAACTTGGTTAGTGTATCGAAATAGGCCAAGCGGAAAATCTGTTCTTCGGCCGCTTTACGTTCGCTCAAATCGGCCATCACGGCAAAATAATGCTGCAGCTTATTTTGTCGACCATGCACAGCACTGAGCGTTAACCACGCAGGGAAAGCCTCGCCATTCGCACGGCGCGACCACAGTTCGCCCTCCCAATGCCCAGTACTGGCAAGATGCGCATCAATGCTCTGGGCGGTGGCCGTTTTTTTACCCACTTCCTGCTCCAGAAAATAGGGTACTTTGCCGATTATTTTGGGTAATTTATCGCCAATTAGCCGCAAATACGCGGGATTACATTCGATTAAATGACGGGATTCATCGGTAATCACAATGGCATCGGGTGTATGGCGAAAGACCGAAGCCAGCAAGCGCGAACGCACCTGATCGGCGATCTGGCTGCTTATATCATGCAAAAACCCGATCATGCGCAGCGGTTTTCCTGCTTCATCCCGCACCAGATTCAGATGAATTTGCACCCAAAAATCACGCCCATCTTTGTGGCGCCGCTTCACTTCCAGCGTGGTTTGCCCTTGCGTTAAAACGCGGTTGAATAATTCAATATCGTTATCTGTTTCATCTGCGTAGAGCATCAGGACATGTCGCCCCAATACTTCTTCACTAGGATAGCCAAATAAGCGTTCTGCGCCGCCATTCCAGCCTGTGATATAGCCCTCTAGATCGAGTGCAATTAACGATGCATTGATATCGCCCAGAATCCGGATGGCCGGCTCGAGCTCGTTCTGGCTCATTGATGAAAACTCTCCGCCAGAGAAACAACCCAACGATGTACCTCAAGCTCTGATTTCACCCAAATTGCTTCGGCATGCAGTGGCCGCACACTCCAGCGGGTGTCATCGCAGTATGTCTCCATAAACACTGTCTGCATTAGTGCCTCGCCCAATACCCCCTCGTTGTGCAACAAGGCCGTACTCATTTTTTCATTTAATGGCAAGCTTGCGATCAGTTCGGGCAAGGGTTTTTGGAACAATCGATCAAGTAGGGACAACATACCCAGCAGAAAGGCCGATTCTGGCGAGGCATTTAACCAACCGTGCTCCGCCCACGACTCTAGGCGTCGCGCTCGAAACAAGGCCGCTAGCAACAGTGGCGCCATGCTGGCCGAATCGCCAAATTGTTCGGCATACATCAGTAACTGCACCCATCGCTGAAGTTGAGCCCGCCCCAACACGGTGATGGCGTGGCGAATACTGCCAATCTCCACTCGTGAACGCATCCCCACCGAATTAACCAAGCGTAATAAGCGAAAAGTTAAATCCGGTGCCCGACTAAAGACTCGTTCCAGCACATGTGTTTCAGCATCAGCCGCCACCAATGCAATGAGCTCCAATAGCTCCGGCTTGGCTGGTGCTGATTGTGCCACTCCGCCCTGCGCAAACCAGCCTCCGCAGGCATAGGCATGCGGAGGCACGCGCAACCAATCCTCTTGGCGATTGATCTCTAGTACTAATTCATTGTCTGCAACGGGGGAGAGTAACGGCCATGCTGGCCGCGCTAATTGGGCATCGATCAACTGCGGCCATGGGGTGGCGGTAGTTTGTTCATGCAATAAATCATGCAGATATTGCAGCTGGCTGATCGAGCCACGCGCCAGCGTCGCTTTCCAGTGATGATCTTGGTTCCACAACGGGGAGAGTTGAAGTAATTGCATGCCAGCGTGCTCGAAAAGGGCTGCTCTTAAATTAGACCTTGCTACAGCTGGCAGCAAGGCTTAAAGCGGCAAATCACATCTGAATGGCAAACTTGCTGCAACACACTGCACCAGATACATTAACGGGTATGCATCGGAAATCATTAATTAATGATTGTTTTCAGCCAATACCCCTGCTATATATGCCTGCATTTGCTGCTGGCTACGCTCAGCAGCCTGTTTTAACCAGCCCATAAAATGGTGCAATTTCACACTCCCATCCAAGCGGGGCGGCCAAACCAGCCAATAACGATTGGGATGCGGTGTAATCACGCCACCGACCAGCCGCAACTCCCCCGCCAGCAATAGATTCAGCACAATCGATAGTCGGGTTAGCGTCACGCCTTGCCCCAATCGCACAGCTTGCAACGCAAGGTTATTATCATTGCAAAACAAGGCAAAATTGGGCGTCCAATCCCCTAGTTCAGCGGCTTTGCTCCAGCTACTCCATTTTTCCAAGGTACCGATAATTCGTGCTTGTTTCACCTCGGCGGCAGTTTGCGGCAAATTGTCCAGTTGCGGGGCAGCAACCACGACTAAATAATCATCCAGCAAATGTTCGGTTTTAAGCCCTTCCCAATCACCTGCGCCCATCCGAATGGCCAAATCCAGTTGCCCCAGATTAAGGTCATCAAATGCGAGGCTCGCGCGAAGATCGATGCGATATTGCGGAAATTGCGCCTGAAATTCAGGCAAACGAGCAATCAGCCAACCAAGGCCGAACGAAGGCATCGTAGTTAGCTTGATTTCATTGGGCTTAGGACGCGCCCGCACCATACGCGTTGCTTCGGCCATATCATTAAGCGCCATGCGAATTTCCAACGCGTAATGGCGGCCATCTTCCGTGAGCACCAATTTACGCCCGCTGCGCTCGAACAAGGGCAGCCCCAAATATTCTTCCAAGGCATGTAGTTGGTGACTGATCGCACTGTGCGTTACCGACAAGGCATCTGCCGCTTTCACCACGCTACCAAGGCGGCTAACCGCCTCAAAAGCACGTAATGCGGGTAAGGGTGGTAAGGGATTCATAACCGCCTTATGTGAAATAAATTCACATTTTTAGATAAAAAACGTCAGTAAAGATAGCTTAAATATTCGATATAGTGAATGCAAATGACATAGGATATAAAAATGAAAACTGAACACTTACAGCTTTTTGTTGATAGCAACTACATTAGCCCATATGCCATGTCAGCCTTTGTTGGGCTCACTGTCAAGCAATTGCCCTTTAGCCTCCACCCTGTCGATTTGGAAGTTGGCGCTCAACATGCAGCCCAATTTGCATTTGAATCGCTATCGGCACGCGTACCACTGCTTAAGCACGGCGATTTTTGCTTGAGTGAATCGTCTGCGATTACCGAATATCTGGATGAAAACTGGGAAGGAACATCGCTATATCCAAACAATGTCCAGCAAAAAGCCCGCGCTCGGCAGATCCAAGCCTGGTTACGCAGCGATCTGCTACCTATCCGCAACGAACGCTCAACCGAAGTAGTGTTTATTAAACCTAGCAATCAGCCATTGAGTGAGTCAGCACAGCAGGCCGCCAAAAAGCTGTTTGCCGCAGCAGAACAATTAATCACCGACGAGGGTGGCCCGCTATTTGGCGATTGGTGCATCGCAGATGTTGATCTGGCTTTGATGCTCAAACGCCTGATCAACAATGGTGATGCAGTCCCCGCCAAACTCGTTCGCTATGCCGAGCAACAATGGCAACATCCTGCCATCGTTCAATGGCTGCAACTACAAGATAAAAACTAAAGGCTCAAATTTTTCAGACATGAATTGATGCCAACACATATCACCAGTCTTTAGCTTGCAAAGGAACAATCATGTATCAACTATTTATTGGCTATCAAAACTACTCATCTTGGTCGCTACGGCCTTGGCTTTTGCTCAAACACTTCAATATCCCGTTCGCGCAAACGGTGGTGCCTGTCGATGGCAAAGGGGTTAATGCAACGCATCGGGTGTATTCCGATAATGGCCTAGTACCTTGTTTGCACGATGGTGACTTTAGGGTATGGGATACTTTGGCAATTTGTGATTACCTTGCAGAGCAATACCCCCAAATGTGGCCAGCAAATCGTCAAGCGCGTGCACGCGCACGCAGTATTTGCGCGGAAATGCATTCAGGGTTTACAGCGTTGCGTAGTCAACTCCCCATGAATGTCCGCTTACGCGCTAAAGGTAAAGAAAATACCCCGGAAGTCGCTGCTGATTTAAACCGGATTTTTGTCATCTGGCGCAATGCGCGCGAAATAGCCTCCCACAATCAGGTTGCGGGGGATTATTTATTTGGTGAATTCTCGATCGCCGATGCCATGTATGCCCCGGTAATCTGGCGTTTGTACTGCTATGGTGTCCAGTTACCCGCGGATATTCAGTATTATGTTGACACGATGCTCGCACACCCCGGCATGCAGGAATGGGAGCAAGCGGCGTTGCAAGAAGGTGCTTATTTGCCCCACGATGCATTGATCGAGCAATTTGGCGGGGCGCGAGAATGAGCCAATGGCAGCTGGCACAACTGAATATTGCTCGGGCAGTCGCACCACTGGACGATCCTATAATGGCGGGTTTCACTGGGCAACTGGATGCTATTAATTTGCTAGCCGAGCAAAGCCCTGGCTTTGTTTGGCGTCTGCAAAGCGAAAGCGGCAATGCGACCGATATTGCTTATGACAGCGATCCACTGTTAATTGCCAATATGTCGGTGTGGACATCGTTGGCGGCCTTGCGTCGTTACGTCTATACCGGGGAACATTTGGCATTACTCAAACAACGCAAAGCCTGGTTTAGCAAACACGAAGGGCCAACACAGGTATTGTGGTGGATTCGAGCAGGGCATATTCCCGCACTCAGCGAAGGCCAAGCCGCACTGGAGATACTGCGGCTTAATGGCAGCACACCGCTAGCCTTTACTTTTGCCCAGCCATTTAGCGCCCCGAAGCGGCAAACACACATAGAGCCAGTGGGTATTACCTAGCGGATAGCTATTTTCCTAGCTTGAGCAATGATACCCACCCGATCAAACAAACCCGCTTCTTATCATGCCAGATTAATAATGGTTAATCTGGCCTTCAGCATTCTGCAATATAAGCTCCGGCATACTGCATTCACCTCATCAGCAAACCGCTGAAGGCACATGGACAAATAACTGGAGTCGTTTAACATGAAATTCGTAAAACACATCGTTTTAGCATTGGCATTGACTGGCTTCGGCACCGCCGCTTTTGCTAGCACTGCTTCTGCACCAGCAAAACACCACAAAGCTACTCACGCTTCTAAAGCCTCAACTGCACAAAAAGCTCAGGCTAAAAAAGCATCACACGTAGCATCTAAAGCTTCAACCGCACAAAAAGCCCAAGCTAAAAAAGCATCACACGCTTCTAAAGCTTCAGCAGCACAAAAAGCTCAAGCCAAAAAAGCATCACACGCTTCAAAAGCCTCAGCAGCACAAAAAGCTCAAGCTAAAAAAGCATCACACGCTTCAAAAGCTTCAGCAGCGCAAAAAGCTCAAGCTAAAAAAGCATCACACGCTTCAAAAGCTTCAGCAGCGCAAAAAGCTCAAGCTAAAAAAGCATCGCACGCTTCAAAAGCTTCAGCAGCACAAAAAGCTCAAGCTAAAAAAGCATCACACGCTTCAAAAGCTTCAGCAGCGCAAAAAGCTCAAGCTAAAAAAGCATCACACGCTTCTAAAGCTTCAGCAGCACAAAAAGCTCAAGCTAAAAAACACCACAAACATCACCACGCTGCAAAATAATCGGTACCCGTCTCCTTCTCAGGGTGTGTTGAAATGCCTTGCTGAGCAATCGGCAGGGCATTTTTTTGATCGGAGTTCACAATGCTCATCTCTGCAGCACTTTTCCTAGCAGTGGCGACCATACCGTCTCCCACCAGCGAACGCGATCAATTACGACAATCCGAACACATGTATTGGCGCGCCATCAATACCCAGCAGATTGATCTGTGGATGGGTAAAGAAGAAGTATGGCGCCTGACAGTGAGCCCCAACTGTCCAGCCTGGCCGACGGGCAATCTCACCTTGGTGACCCGCAAAGGGCACTTCAAACGTCAGCAGAGCATTGTGGCTAACGCGAGCGATAGCTGCCGATTGATGCGGATCGAGCCGCAACCAGGCAGTGCAAATCACAGTTTACCGACGCTCAAAGTATTAACAGTTGATGTTAATAGCCCGAAAGGCAACAATAAGCCATAAGCTCATTTCCAAGCGAGGCCCTATGCGAATTTTACTGGTTGAAGATCAACTGCAGCAGGCGCACTACACCCAAAAAGCGCTGCAAGAAGGTGGACACACTGTTGATCATGCCGCGGAAGGACGCACCGGCTTATTTATGGCGACCACAGAGCAGTACGACGCGCTCGTACTCGATCGCATGCTGCCGTTGGTTGATGGGCTAACAATTTTACGTACCTTGCGTGCTTCCGACATTCATACCCCAGTATTGCTACTTTCGTCACTGGGCGAACCTGATGAGCGAGTAGAGGGCCTGCGTGCGGGTGCCGATGACTATCTGGCGAAGCCGTTTCACAGTGCCGAATTGCTGGCCCGGATTGAAGTCATCACCCGCCGGATTCAAACCAGCCAAAGCACCAACCAATCCAATTTGCAAGTCGCTGATCTGGAGCTAGATCGCCTCGCCCGAACCGTTCACCGAGGGGGCAAATTAATTGATCTACAACCACGTGAATATCAGTTATTGGAATATTTGATGCGTCATGCTGGGCAAGTTGTAACGCGCACCATGCTGCTAGAAGGGGTCTGGAATTACCATTTTGACCCCAATACCAATGTCATTGATGTCCACATCAGCAAACTACGCGCAAAAATAGATACCGAAGGTCTCAAGCCCTTGCTGCATACCGTGCGTGGTGCTGGCTATCGCATGGCTGAGCAATGACACTACGCGGGATTATTCGCACCCTGCGCAGCCCATTTACCCGCTGGGCAATCGCGCTCCCCGTACTCATGTGCATTGTGGTCACCATTTTTGGTGCCTTGGCTTTTCGTGAAACACAGCAGGCTTTAATTGGTGAGTTTTATACTGCTCTGCGTGAAGAAGTGGTGATCTTGGAGCTAATTTACCGTGAAGATGGCATTTCGGCGCTCCAGTCTGCCATTGCCCGACGCGGCAATCGACAAGAAACCCAGCGCGTATATTTACTCACAGATCATCAAGGGCGGTTTCTAGCTGGCAACCTCAAGCAGTGGCCTCACAATGTTCCGGTCAAAGACGAAACCTCAGTGCTATTTGCCGACCCGGCAACCGGAGAAACCATCGCAGCCGAAGTATTTTTACTGTTTGGCGATAATCGTTTGCTGGTTGGTCGACGAGCTATTTACGAGCAAGTTGGGCAACATCTAATTCAAAACTATTTGGCTCTATGTGCAGCGATGTTTGCAGCGGCCATCGTAGCGGGATTGATTTTCTCCCGACTAATCCAGCGACGGCTCAATACCATCAGTCAAACTGCCCACCATATTCGGATTGGCCATCAAGACTCCCGCATCCCCTTGGCGGGCAGCCAAGATGAAATCGACGGGGTGATCACCGAGCTCAATGCCTTGCTGGATCAACAAAATAAATTGTTATCCTACGCACGGCAAACTTCGTCGGCGATTGCTCATGATTTGCGCCAACCGCTATCTATCTTGCGCGGTAAATTGCAAGAGCTGTCCGACTCCGGCCCAGATGCACCAGTGAAACACGCGGCACTTGAACAGCTGGAACAAATTCAAGCTCTATTTTCAGCTGTATTACGTTTGGGGCGGCTGGAGTCTGGCGCCCAAATACTTGATCACTCAGCACAATCACTCAAGAACATTGCAGAGGATGTTGCAGAGCTGTATCAACCGATGCTCGAAGATGCCAATTTGCAAATTCGGGTACTTGGTCAAGACATAATCAAATCGGTCGATCGCGAGCTGATTTTCACTGCTCTGTGCAATTTGATTGAAAATGCACTCCGCTATGCAGCGAGTAATATTGATATTGAATTGAGTGAACAGGCCATTAGTGTGCGCGACTACGGCCCCGGCGTTGCCGATAGCGAATTAAAGCGGCTGATTGAGCCATTTTATAAGGCAGAAGCTAGCCGCAATAGCAGTGGCCACGGGCTAGGGCTCGCCTTAGTCAAAGCCATTGCCGAATTACATGGTGGCCAATTAAATTTAAGCCAGCAACACCCCGGCCTTTTGGTCAGCATTGTGCTGCCCTGAACGCCAATTTTAACGAAGCTGCGGTTCTCTGCTAGACTTAGCCGCAATTCATCATCTGGTTTCACGTGAAACAATGGCTGCTCCTAAATACGACGAATCCTCGGTCAAGGTCCTCAAAGGCCTAGACCCTGTCCGCCACCGTCCGGGTATGTACACCCGTACCGACAATCCACTGCACATCTGCCAAGAGGTCATCGACAATGCTGCCGACGAGGCGCTCGGTGGCTACGCGACGCAGATTGAGGTCACGCTGTATCGTAACCAATCGATGCGCGTCATCGACAATGGTCGCGGCATTCCGGTCGGTTTGCATCCGGAAGAGGGCGTGCCAACGGTGCAAGTCGTTTTCACCCAGCTTCATGCTGGCGGTAAATTCGACAAAAAAGACGGCGGCGCGTACGCGTTTTCGGGCGGTTTGCACGGCGTTGGCGTATCGGTCACGAATGCGCTATCGACCCGCCTCGAAGTTGAAGTGCGTCGTGAAGGCCAGATTAACAAATTGGTGTTCTCCGGCGGCGATGTGATCGAGCCACTGTCTGTGCTGGGCACGACGACAAAAAAAGACACGGGTACGCGCGTTTTCGTGCAGCCTGATGCGCAATATTTTGATAGCCCAACCATTCCGCAAGCCGAGCTAGAACATCTACTGAAATCCAAAGCGGTGTTGTTGCCCGGCCTTGTTGTCATTCTGAATGTCGAGCAAGCCAGTGGCGAATTACTCGAAAAACGCTGGTGCTACCCCGATGGACTGCAAGGCTATCTGAACGAACAAGTCACTGGTTTCACGCAAATCGTACCGATTTTGCAAGGCGAGAAATACATCGAGGGCGAAGATGACACCTTTAGCCGCGGCGAAGGCTGCGCTTGGGCGTTAACGTGGACTGAAGACGGCACGATCAATCGTGAATCGTACGTCAATCTGATCCCGACGCCCGCTGGCGGTACGCACGAAAGCGGCCTGCGCGATGGCGTATTTCAGGTGGTGAAAACTTTTATCGATTTCCACAATTTGCTGCCGAAAGGCGTCAAGCTTCTGCCCGAGGATTTATTCAGCCGCTGCTCATTCGTGCTGTCGGCCAAAGTGCTCGATCCGCAATTTCAAGGTCAAACCAAAGATAAACTGACCAGCCGCGATGGCTTGAAACTCGTCTCAGCGATGGTGCGTGCGCCATTCGAGCTGTGGCTGAACGAGCACGTCGATCTGGGCAAAAAGCTCGCCGAGCTGGCGATTCGCGCCGCGCAATCGCGGCAGAAAAATGCGCAGAAAGTCGAAAAGAAAAAATCCTCAGGGGTGGCGGTGCTGCCGGGCAAGCTGACCGATTGCGCATCGGATGAAACCGAGCGCTGCGAATTATTCCTCGTCGAGGGTGATTCGGCGGGTGGCTCGGCCAAGCTCGGTCGGGATAAAGATTTCCAGGCCATTTTGCCGCTGCGCGGTAAGGTACTGAACACGTGGGAAGTCGATAAAGACCAGATTTTCGCCAATAACGAAGTCCACGATATGGCGGTCGCCATCGGCGTTGACCCGCACACGCTCGATAGCACTGTTGATTTATCCGGTCTGCGCTACGGCAAAGTCATCATCATGTCCGATGCGGACGTGGACGGCTCGCACATTCAGGTACTGCTGCTTACGCTGTTCTACCGCCATTTCCCGCAGCTGATCATGAATGGCCACATCTATGTCGCGCAGCCACCGCTATACCGCGTAGACGTGGCGGGCAGTGGCAAAGCCAAGCCACCACGTAAATTCTATGCGCTCGATGAAGGCGAATTGACGGCGATTTTGGATAAACTGCGCGGAGAAAAAATCCGCGAAGGCGCGTGGAGCATTTCGCGCTTCAAAGGTCTGGGCGAGATGAATGCCGAGCAATTGTTCGACACCACGATGAACCCCGACACTCGCCGCGTCATGCGCGTCTCTATCCCGCAGGACGTCAGCGCCAATACGCGCGATCTGATGAATATGTTGATGGGCAAAGGTGAAGCCAGCAGCCGCCGCGCATGGCTGGAAGCGCGTGGTAATGAGGTAGAGGCCGATTTGTAATACCCTGCCTGGTATTGCCATGTGGATCTTGAATAAACGAATCTGCATGGCAATACCTAGCCGTAGTCCAGGTGATACTGAGGCTAACTAGCGTATGGCATCATGAATTAATCAACTCCAACACGTTTTCCCACTGCCCAATCAACGACTCAATCAGCAACTCATCCGCTTTGGGCGCCAGCGCTTCGGCGCTGGCTTTGTGTCCAGTCGGTTTAGCGGTCAGCTCACCGGTTTCTGAGGCCGCCCATTGGTATTCTCCACAGCAACTTGGGCAGGCCAGCGTATCGCCAGCCTGTGCATTACGCACACGCACCAAGGTTGGGCCGCACATCATGCAATGCCCCAGCGGTATGCCGTCATCCGAATGCGAGACGATGTGGTCAAATTCACCGGCTCGGCCAAGTCGCACAAAGACTTCACCACACTGCTGATCAAACTGTTGGCCTAACTCAGATTCAATAATATTGAGTGCTTTTGCAATCGGCATGCCTTTACGGTAGGGGCGTGAGCTAGTCATTGCATCAAAAGCATCACTGATAGCGACAATTTTAGCATCCAAACTCATTTCTGCGCCCAGTAAACCTTCAGGATAGCCACGGCCATTGGGCATTTCGTGATGCCCCACAATCGCTTTGATGACCAAGGGAGCAAAAGGATGATGCGCGATCAAACGTTCACCAATACGCGGGTGAGTTTTAATCACCGCATATTCATCATCGGTAAGTTTTTCCGGCTTGCGCAAAATAGCATCAGGAATACCTATTTTGCCCAAGTCATGCAAAAACCCAGCCATAGCAATCCGATTAGTCTCTAAACGAGATAATCCTAGTGCCGTCGCTAAACGGGCCGAATACATCGCCACACGCCATAGATGCCCACCGGTATAAGGATCGCGCGCCTCAACTACCCAAGCCGAGGCTAATAAACTCGCGAGAAGGGACTTTTGCTGCCCACTCAGCTGAGTTTTTAGTTTGGCTAATTCACTATTGGCACTAGTTTTAAAAAACATGATGAGCTTTCCTTTGCAAGGCATTTAATTCGCTGGGCATATCATTTCATATTAGCCACCACATGCATTTCGCGATGCAAAAACCATCACAAAGCAAAACAGCCACATCAGAGTGGCTGTTTTCGAGTCGAGCGCTTGAATGATTAAGCGTTAACTTTACGACGACGCGTCGCGAGCAAACCCACCAAGCCCATGCCCATCAAGGCATAGGTTTCAGGTTCTGGCACCGGAGCTACAGCAGCTTCTGCACCAAAGCCATAACCAAGAGTAGGGAAGCCACCAGGATTCCACTGATCATTGAGCGGATTTACAGTGCCATTAGCCGCAAAAGTTTTGCCCTGCTCGAAGCCTTGGAAAAAGCCCGTAATAGTGGCTATGCTACCCACTTGTTTAATCGTGAAACTGAAACCACTTGATGAACCTTTTTCACCATACAAAGCACTAGCCGTTTTGCCATCCAAAGCGGCACCAGCAAAAAAAGTACCGATAAACGAGTGACGAACACCATCGGCAAATTTAGCCGCATCGAGATTAATAATCGCCCCATCGTTATTCAACGCAAGGGCTACACCATTGACCGATAAAGAACTAAAACCATGAACGCCAATTTCAACTTGATTGTTCGGTAGCATATCGCCAAAACCAACAAATGTTGCGTGTGCGCTGGCAGAAGATAATACCAGTGCGGCTGTTGCAATCTTCAGTGCTAATGCTTTCATCTAATAATTATCCCTTAATTTATGATTGATTACCCTGTAAGGGTGAGCCTATTCTTCCGGAATAGCTATGACGGAGCAATATATCGAAAGTACAATCAACGACCGATTTTGCGTAAGTTTTTGTAACTGGCGATGTGATGTCAGCCTATATCGCACTGTAAATTGGTATTATCTATCTAATAAATAAAAACCAATATTGCTCCGGTTGCGCTCGGCGGCATGGCTTAAGGCAATAAAAAAGCCCGCATAATGCGGGCTTTTAAGCTTGGGTGTATCTCTTAGCTTGCTATACGATCCAAAATAGCAACCATTTTCATGCTGGTTTGCTCCATGCGATTAAGTGCATCGAGCACCTGAGGTTTTTGCCCAGCAGAAGCCGCGTTGATTGCAGCCATACCTGCCTGATGAATTTCATTATGAGGTGTTTCCATTTCACGATAAGCTGGATGTTTACCCATCTGAGCCTGCCCTTCACCATCGTAATACCAACGCCCAAAGCGGCATTGATGCGGATCCCCCACCACGTGGCTATGCCCATGACTTGAACCAGAAACACTTTCATAGACTTTAAATTTGAAGAGCAAATGATCCAATTTGCTGACTTCCACAAAGCTATGCAGCATATTCTGCTCGACCAGCTCTTCCATCTCGCCTGAAACAGTGATTAGCAACTCCATGTCGCCAGCCGCATCGCGGCCCATACTGCTGTACTGCGCGGTTTGTTCGGCCATTGCATTCATGGTTTGCTTAACCGACTGAGTTTCTTGTCTGATTTCACCGACTAACTGCGTGATGTCTTTGGTCGCATTGCCGGTACGCTCAGCCAATTTACGTACTTCATCAGCCACCACAGCAAAACCACGCCCTTGCTCACCCGCACGGGCGGCTTCAATTGCCGCATTGAGTGCCAATAAATTGGTTTGATCTGCAATTTCTTTAATCAGTTGCACAATACCGCTAATTTGATCTGATTGCTGATCGAGTTTATCCACTTCAGTCACGGAAAGTGCGGCCGTATTCGATAGATTGGTCAGGTTTTCTGCAATCGCGCTGATAGTTTGGCTGTTATCGCTCGATACTCGGCTTAAAGCTGCCGCACAGCGACGCTCTTCTTTCATTTTTTCGCTGACCATACCCAAGGTTTGCGAAGAGGCCTCCAGCGAGGCCCCAAACTGGGTCATGGATTCAAAAATCGACGCAAGGAATTTACTATCGCCGGTATCTTGGTTTTGCAGTGTGCTGATGAAATCTTGGTCTTTAATCAGCTTGGCATTTTCCCTTTTGAGGTTTTGGTTTTCTTGCTCTAGATTGGCGATTTTTTCGTACAAACTAGCAATTAACTGCTTTTGACCAAAAAACATCTTAGTCCCCTGCGCAACGTAATAATCCAAGCAGTATAGTCAACCTACGTGACATATGCTTTGACTCAACCACAATAGGTGCAAAATGCAGACGATCTACTTAGCTGGCCCGGGTGTATTTCGCCCAGATGCACACAACTGGGGACTACAACTACAACAAGCGTGCCAGCAGTTTGGGCTGCGCGGCTTGTATCCGCTTGATCAGGCTGCGCCAGCGAATCTATCACCAGCCAAAACCGCAGCATGGATTTTTGCGGCAAATTGTGCGCTCATTCGCCAAGCGGATGCAGTTTTCGCCGATGTTCGCGCATTTCGTAGCATCAGCGAGCCCGATAGCGGCACGGCATTTGAGATTGGATTTGCTCATGCCTTAGGAAAACCCATTTTGCTGTGGCTACCTGATGTTCCGGCGAATATCACGATGTTGGATCGGGTAGGCCAGCGACACGATTTAGCAGGGTGGAGCGTCGAAGATTTCGATGCTCCACTAAATTTGATGTTGTGGCACAGTGCCTCACATGTGATTTACCACACAGAAGTACTCAGCGCCATCGAGTCAGCAGCGAATTATCTTAATAATTCAACAACTTAATCTATTAGCGATTAGCGAAAACCCTAATAGCATTACTTATAGCGTGGCGTAGCATCGGCGGCCTTGTCTGTCATTCTTACATTTCTAATCCATGAAAAAAATGCTTATTGGCGCCATCGTGATTGCCGCCGGCGCAGCTACTGCTTGGCAGTATCTTGGTACAGCCCAATCTAAACAAGCATCTTCAGGCAATACACCCCAAGTTGCTTCGACTGCGACTGAGCAAAAAACACTGCGAATTGCACTGGAAGGCAAATATCCACCGTTTGAATACGTAGATGCCAATAATCAGCTCGTTGGTTTTAATGTCGATTTAGCCAATGCTTTGTGCGCCGAAATGAAAGTGCGCTGCGAATTTACCCGCTTTGAATTCGACCAGCTGATTCCATCACTAAACGAAAACAAAGCTGACGCAATCGTCGCCTCATTGTCGATCACAGACGAACGTGAAAAACAGGTGCAATTTACTGACGTATATTCACGCGTCCCCGGCACCTATGTGGCCAGCAAGCAATCCAAAATCATCTGGCCAGTGATTACCGCCGAGCGCATTCGGGGGGCCAGCATCGGTGTAGTGGCAAAAACCACCTTTGATGATTACCTCAGCAATGAAATGGATCAAAGCAAGGTAACGATCAAGCGATTTGCCAGCGCCGATGCCATGATGAGCGCGTTGGAAAAAGGCGAAGTGAAACTGGTATTTGATGACAGCGCGGTACTGGGGCATTTCTTAAAATCGGCCAGCAATCAGGATCGTTTTGAAATGGTCGGCAATCGCATCGACTCGCCAAAATGGTTAGGTCGCGGCGAGGCCATTGCACTACGCAAAGACGATATCGAGCTGCGTAATCAATTTAACAGCGCGTTGCACAAATTGATCGAAAGCGGGCAGCATCAGCAACTAGGTTATAAATACTTCACTTTGCGCGTTTTATAACGCCAGATCACTCCAGAAAAAGCAGCAAAACCCGAGGCCTGTTTCACGTGAAACAGGCCTTAGATTTTTGTACTTGGATAAAATAGTCGATTACCCGCTAAAATAGCTGCAATTGTATAAACCAGCAGCAACGGAAACCATGTCTGAAACGATTGACTTGCTAGACGACAGCCCAGAATTTAGCCCTGAAGTAACACCTCTCGCCAGCAGCGGTGGGCAAGGGGGGCGATTTATCGAAGCACAAGTGTCTGCCACACCCGATGATGGCGAATCGGTTCAGCTCGGCCTCTATGCTGAAAAAAGCTATCTCGAATACGCCATGAGCGTGGTGAAAAGCCGCGCTTTGCCGCAGGTGGAAGATGGGCAAAAACCGGTACAGCGCCGTATTTTGTATGCGATGCACGAGCTAGGCCTCACGGCGACGGCAAAACCAATGAAGTCGGCACGTATCGTCGGCGATGTACTGGGTAAATATCACCCGCACGGCGACCAATCAGCCTACGACGCGCTAGTCCGGATTGCGCAGGATTTCTCGCTACGCTATCCACTCATCGACGGCCACGGCAATTTTGGCTCGCGTGATGGAGATGGCGCAGCCGCTTATCGTTACACCGAGGCGCGTTTAACGCCAGTGGCTGATTTGCTGTTGGGCGAACTCGATCAAGGTACGACCGACTTTATTCCAAACTACGACGGCGCGTTTAAAGAGCCGGTGTTGCTGCCAGCGCGCTTGCCGATGCTATTGCTTAATGGCGCATCGGGCATTGCTGTCGGGATGGCGACTGAGATGCCATCGCACAATCTGGGCGAAGTTGCTGACGCTAGCGTTGCCTTGATTCGCAACCCGAACCTCACCACTGCCGAGTTGATGGCCTATATCCAAGGCCCAGATTTACCCGGTGGCGGACAAATTATTTCATCGCCTCGTGATATTACTGCGGCGTATGAAAATGGTCGCGGCAGCCTGAAAGTACGTGCGCGTTGGGAAAAAGAAGACCTTGCGCGTGGCCAATGGCAACTGATTATTACCGAGTTACCACACGGCGCTTCGAGCCAGAAAATCCTCGAAGAAATCGAAGATCTGACCAATCCAAAGGTTAAAAAAGGCAAAAAAGCGCTTTCGCAAGAACAAATTCAGACCAAGCAATTGATCCTGAGCGTGCTCGATCGCGTGCGCGACGAATCAGGCCGTCATTGCGATGTGCGACTGGTATTCGAGCCAAAATCTTCGCGCCAAAATCCTGACGAGTTGATGAATCTGCTGATGGCACACACCAGCCTCGAAACCAGCTTGTCGATCAATATGGTAACGATCGGTCGTGATGGCCGCCCGGGGCAGAAAACGCTGCGCGATGTGATTGCCGAATGGGTCGATTTCCGCTTTGTGACCGTGACGCGCCGGGTGCAACATCGTCTTGGCCAAGTGAACGATCGGATTCATATTTTGGAAGGCCGCTTGCTGGTCTTGCTCAATATCGACGAAGTAATCCGCATTATCCGCAATGCCGATGATCCGAAAGCCGATCTGATGGCGGCGTTCAATCTATCCGAACGTCAGGCCGAAGATATTTTGGAAATCCGCTTGCGCCAATTGGCGCGACTGGAAGGCATTAAGATTGAGCAAGAATTAACTAACTTGCGCAATGAAAAAGCCGAGCTGGAAAACCTGCTCTCGAACCCGCAGGCAATGCAGCGCCAAATCATCAAAGAAATCGAGCAGGACAAGAAAAAATACGCCGATCCACGCCGCACGCTGATCGAACACGCCGAGCGCGCCTCAGTTGAAGTGGCCGTCGTAGATGAGCCGTGCACGATTATCTTATCGGAAAAAGGCTGGCTGCGTTCACGCCAAGGCCATGGCTTAGATTTACAAAATCTGACGTTCAAAGACGGCGATACACTGCTCGCGTCGATCGAGTGCCGTACCGTCGATCAGCTGGCGCTGTTTGGCAGCGATGGCCGCGTGTACACCATCCAGGCCTCCGTCGTACCGGGCGGACGTGGTGATGGTGTGCCGGTCACAACGCTGGTCGATCTGGTCGCTAAAACCCGCATCACGCAAATGATCGTGGCCAAACTAGGCGAATGGCTGGTGATTGCCAATTCAGCCGGTTATGGCTTTGCCTGTCAGGCCGATAATCTGATCAGTCGCCAAAAAGCCGGTAAGAGCTTTATCACGCTCGAAGGCGATGAAACCTTGCTGCGCGTGACCAGCTTTACACCAAGCGCGGAAGCCATGGTGGCTTGTTTGTCCAAAGCCGGTAAGCTGCATCTGTTTGCCTACAGCGAATTCAAGCAATTGGCTGGTGGCGGTCGCGGTGTAATTACGATGGCGCTGGATGATAAAGACGAGCTAGCGGCAATTACCGTGTGCGATGGACAAACACTTAAGCTCACAGGCACAGGCCGTGGTGGTGTGCCAAAAGAAATGATCTTGGATGCCAATGAAATGGCCCCCTACATCGGCAAACGCGCACGTAAAGGCAAGCCGATTAACGCCGGGTTGAAATTCCCAGGGTTCTAAAATGGCACTCCGGCTCCTGTTATTGGCTTTGTTTGCAGCGATCATTTACCGCTACTTCAAATCACGTCGACAACAGGAGCAATTTTATTACCTCAATCATTATCAGTTCCCAAGCGGGATTCGCCGACGACTCAGTAGCAAGTATCCGCAATTGAGTGATCAACAATGGGATTTGGTCGCAGATGCAATGCGGCAATATTTCCGCCTGCATCGGCATAGCAAACGTGCGACACTGGCGATGCCATCGCGCATCGTTGATGATTTCTGGCATGAGTTTATTTTGCACACCGCCGTTTACCAAGAATTTTGCCAAAAAGCACTCGGGCGCTTTATTCATCACACGCCCGCAGAAAGCACTGTTCAAAGCAAATCAGTGCGCAGATCATGGAACCTAGCTTGCCGTGACGAAGGCATCCAAGCAGGTCAAATTGCCAGCATGCCACTACTATTTGCCATTGATCGCCATCTGCAGATTCCTGAAGGTTTTCTGTACAGCGCCACTACATTTCAAAACTCAAATAAAGACACCAGCAGTTGCAGTGGCGGCAGCTGCGGCTCTGGCTCAACTTGCAGTAGTAATGATTGCGGAGATAGTGGCAGTTGCAGTAGTTGTGGGGGTGGCGGAGATTAATGATGTATTTACCTGAACATTTAGAAACTATCTGGCAGCAATTGGGCATTGCGCCCGAAATACTGCAGCAAAAATCTCTGTGTGTATTTGAAGAAGCAGCTGAGCTGGTTGATGTCGAAACCGCTGCCGATGGCCGCGTTTGGCAACTGATACCTGCGGCCGCACAAGCATGGCAAGCGATGCAAGCTACGGCGCTTAGTAATGGCATTGAGCTAAAAATCGCCTCAGCTTACCGCGCCAGCTCACGCCAAGTTGAGCTGATCGAGCGCAAGCTCAATCTCGGTCAATCAATCGATGAAATCCTGCAAGTGCTCGCACCACCCGGTTGCAGCGAACACCATACCGGCCGAGCTATCGACATTTATCAACCTGGTGGGCCAGTGATTGAAGAAGCTTTTGAACAGACGACTGCATTTGCTTGGCTTTCACAATTTGCCGTCGAGTATGGATTTAGCCTATCTTTCCCACGCAACAATCCATTTGGCTATGTGTATGAACCCTGGCATTGGTGCTGGCAAGCCCAGCTAGGACAAAAGAACTAGGGGATAAAAGGTACTTCAATATTTGCCCAAACGCACGATATTAGCAGTGTAGGCAATAGAATCACGGCATCCGCCGCATCGCCTCAAGAAGTACATCATGATCTATGCTATTCATCCCGTGTGGGGCACCACGCAGCGTCCAGAGTCATTACGCTATGGCTTATACCAAGTAAGCCCTCAGGGCGAAATCGAAATCGCACGCGCAAATCGGCTAGCCTTCATCGAAAACCTACGCCAACATCTATTAAACCAACACAGATTTAAGTAAATAATTGGTAAGTTACTGTGATGCACTACATTTTTCCCGCGCTCAGCCCGTTGGCAATTTTGTGAAGTACATCATTGTTTTAAAGGTGAAAGATCGGAGTTTCACCGCATAATCACCGCATGTACTTCATGCTAGCAATTATTACAAATCTTACAAAAAATCACCTATTCGTCGGATGCCCAACAACATTTATTAGGGTTTACACTTAGATATATCACTGAAAACACATCATTTTTACTAGATATTCACATTTAATTTACTAATTACTTTCCAAATAAACAAATAGTAGTAAGTTATATTTGAGTACACACGTACACTCACGAACAATACCCCTGCCAGTTTGGCACTAAATAACCAAAAAATTTCAGGGGAAAATGACGTGAGATTCACGGCACTTCATGCAATGATTGCACTCGGTTCGCTTACCATAGGGTCGATGGCGTCCGCCGCCGCGTGTGCGCCAAGTTGGCAAACCACCACAACTTATCTCGCTGGCAACAGTGTCAATTATCAAGGCCAAGACTATCGAGCCAAATGGTGGACACAGGGGGAAAATCCGGCAAATAACAGCACTGTAGGTAAACCATGGGAACTGGTTGCTGCGTGCAACCCAACGAATGCAACACCAATACCAACCCCCAGTATCACTCCAAGCATAAGACCAAGCAATGCACCAACATTAATACCCCAAACCCCAACGCCAACCAGCACGCCTACATTAAAACCCACCACAAACCCGAGTAGCACTCCTCGTCCATCGGCAAGCCCATCACCCACTGCGAGCCCGACTGCGACGCCAATACCATCGAGCAGTACTTGCTTTAACGAATGGAACGGCAGCTCTGTTTACGTCGTGGGAAATAAAGTAACGCGCAATGGCATCAACTACCAAGCCAAATGGTGGACGCAAGGTAATGATCCTGCGGTCAACTCTGGTGATGCACAGCCTTGGCAAAATCTAGGCAGCTGCGGTAATACCAATACGACGCCGGCACCAAGCCCAAGCAACAACCCTACGAGCAGTCCCAATCCTAACCCCACAACCACGCCGCCCAATACTGGGGTCATAGATCATTTGGTCATCAACGAGGTTGCTGCTGATGCCACGGGGCAAGGTAGCTGGTTTGAAATATACAACCCAACCCAACAAACGGTTTCGCTCAATGACATCAGTGTCCGCATCCAAAGCAAAACCCAATCAACGATCAATAGTTATGCATTGAGTGGGTCACTAGATGCAAATAGCTATGTTGTGATTTCCAGCAACAGCGAAGCCAACCCCCCAAAGAAAAACCAGCAAATCCAATTTATCGGCAACTATCAAGATTGGCCGGTCTGGAGCAATGACAGCGGCGCTATCGAATTAGTGCGTAATGGGCAAACGGTCGATTTTGTACGCTTTGGCAATAATGTCACCTTGCCACTAACCACCAATGCTTGGCAGGGTAAAGCAGCACCAGCATTAAGCGGTAATGCTAGTTATTCTTTGGTGCGCTATTTCACGCAAACCAGCGATACTGATAGTGCTGCGGATTGGCGAGTGGTGCCATTTGGCACACCCGCTGGACGTAATGATGTGGATAGCAATGCCACTGATAACGATCACGATGGTATTCCCACCAGTGCCAAACAGCCTGGCGGTAGCTATGCAGGCCTAGATTTATACGCAATGGGTGTGCGAGCGGGACGCCCAAGCATTTTATTGCATGTCGACTGGATGCAAAGCTCAACAGACGAAGGCATCAAACCTCGCAAAGAAGCGCTGCAAATGGTGCGCGAAGCATTTAATCGCAAGGGAATCGATCTGCTGATCGATGCAGGTCAGTTATATAGCCCTGTATTTAACCCTGCCGATTTCAACTTGGGCAATGGTAAAGAAGTACCTTTTGCCCGTTGCGTAAGCCTGTACAAAAACCCCGATTGTGCTGATGTAATCAGCTACAAAAACGACAGCATGGACGTACGTCGCCGTTTGATTTTCCACTATATGCTGATGGGCTCCACCCAGAATACCAATGGCTACGGGGGGTCTTCCGGCTTGGCAGAAATCAACGGCAATGATCTGCTAGTCAGCTTAGGGTTTTGGGGGCTTAACAGTAGTAGCGCCAACAATCTATATATGCTGATCAATTATCAGGCTGGAACCATCATGCATGAGCTTGGGCATAATCTAGGCTTGCAGCATGGTGGAAATGAAGCCACCAACGATAAGCCCAATTATTTGAGTGTGATGAATTACTTGTATCAGCTTAATGGAGTTCCGAGCGATCCAAGCGGCCAAAGCATGATGGAACGTATTTATTACAACCTAAATAACCGAGGCAAAGCGACGCCAGGCCGTGCGGCCAATACCTATGGGGTTTGCGATGTACTCGATGGCCCGTGTGGTAACCGCTTTGTGATTGATTACTCTAATGGGAGCAGCACATCATTAAATGAAAATGCGCTCAATGAGGCCAAACTAGTAGGCCGTGGCGCTAATAATGGCACCTTTGCCGACTGGAATGCCAATGCAATTGTGGATAGCAATGTGAGTTTTGATACCAACAATGATGGGCAAATTCAAACAAGCCTTAGTGACTATGATGACTGGGGCAAAATCCAGTTGGCATTTAATGGTGGGCTATATAGCGTATTTGGGGTCAGTCTAGAACCGATCCTAAACTCAAAACAGAATCGCACCTTGAAAGAAACACAATTGGAAACCGCAATAGAAACACCACCTGCCGCATATTTATTACCGCGTTAAACTCGAACATCCATCCACAAAAAAGCCGCGTCAATCGCGGCTTTTTATTTTGACCGAAAACCCAATCACCCATCGATAACTCAGTGGTTGTAGGCTATCTGCATATCATCCACACCTTGATCATCCGGGTCGGCATACTCAATTGCTATTTGATTAAATTGATCTGCAATGGTTAAAAATGCGTCCACCAGATCAGGGTCAAAGTGCTTGGCTCGCCCTTCCACAATAATTTTGACCGCCATTTCGTGGCTAAACGGCGGTTTATAAACCCGACGGCTTAGCAGTGCGTCGTAAACGTCAGCCAATGCCATCAAACGTGCGGCGATCGGGATTTCATCACCTTGCAAACCTTCTGGGTAACCACTGCCATCCCATTTTTCCTGATGACCGTAGGCAATTTCACGGGCATAGCGTAAAAATACACTCCCTTCGCCCACAACCCGCTCTACTTCGTGAATGATGTTTCGCCCGTAGCGCGGGTGATGCTTCATGATTGCAAATTCTTCTTCGCTTAGTTTGCCCGGCTTATGCAAAATGGCATCTGGAATACCCACTTTGCCAATATCATGCAGAGGTGCCGATTTGGCCATCCACTCGATATTTTCTGGGGTCAACTCTGGGCTAAATCTAGGATTATCAGCAACTGCACTTGCCAGCAAGCGCAGATATTCCTGTGTTCGTTTCAAATGCAAACCGGTTTCTTCATCCCGCATTTCGGCCATTACCCCCATGGCCATAATGGTGGCATTCTGCATTTTCAGTAGCTCTGCCGTACGCTCAACAACACGCTCTTCCAAGGTGTGGTTGTGCATGCGCAGTGCTGTTTTTAAATCTTGAACCTGCAAATGTGTTTTCACGCGGGTCAGTACAATCGCCGGCACTAAAGGCTTGTGGATATAATCTGCAGCCCCGACATCAAAGCCTTCAATTTCGTCCGATTCTTGAATTTTGGCAGTAAGAAAAATAACTGGAATCTCTGCAGTCAGCGGGTTAGCCTTCAGGCGACGACACACCTCAAAGCCATCTATATCCGGCATCATGACATCCAGCAAAATCAGATCCGGAATCGGATCTCGCTGCGCCAATTCCAAGGCTAATTGCCCATGCGTAGCAATACGCAATTTGTATTGATCTTTGAGAATGGCATTTAATACCACCAAATTACTTGGGGTATCGTCCACTACCAAAATCGTGCGCCGATATTGCAGATTAAATTCATCCATGGGACGCCCCCCATACTGCTTGTTTTAGCTCCTGCAAATATTGCTGTGCGTGTACAAAATTGAAATCACTGGTTATTGCATACCCAAGGCGATCGAGCATTTTTTGATCAGGCCAGCGTTTTAACTGCAGCTGTAATTGCTCGTAACGATCTACCGCATCACCATCATAGTTTTGCAGCAACTGCTCTAACTCATCAAACAATGCCATTACATCAGGGGTGTTAAAAGCAAACTCCGGTGGTGTGGGCTCTTGCGCTGGATACACTTTGGCAACAGCCTGTAGCATCTGATTCAAGCTTGAAGTAAATGCCAGCTTTAGGTCGCCAGCATCACCCGGATTCAGACGTAGCCGTTGCTCTAGTTTAGCGGCAACCTCGGCGAGCTGACTCATACCTAAGGTGCCAGCAACCCCCTTAATCGAATGTGCTAAACGCTCGGCAGCCTGCCAATCACTGCCCAATAATTGTTCAAATTGCTGATCGGCCGCTTGATAATCGTGCAAAAACTGCCGAAACAACATTTCATACAATTGCACATCACCCATCAGTCTTGCCACTACATCATGGGTATCCACCCCTTCAATAACTGGAAAGAGGCTTTCATCAAAATACCCAAATGGAGTATGACAAATTTCTGGCGTAGTGATTTTATCTCCTACCCATTTAGCAATGGTGGCAAACAAAATATCAGGTTGAATTGGCTTTGTTACATAGTCATTCATCCCAGCATCGAGACAGCGTTGCCGCTCATCCGACATCGCATGGGCGGTCATAGCAATAATAGGAACACTCTGCAAGCGCGGATCAGAGCGTAATAAACGGGTAGTTTCATTCCCATCCAGCACCGGCATTTGCAGATCCATCAAAATCACATCACACGGCAAAGGCTCAATCGATAGCCATCCCAGCGCTTCACCACCGTGCTGCGCCAAAATTACACTGGCCCCGACACCACTCAGTAGCTCACTGGCCACCTGCTGATTAAGTGGGTTATCTTCCACCAGCAAAATACGAATCCCATGCAAAAACTTCGCATCGCGATGAGCATCATTTTCTGCTTGTAATTGAGCTTCATGGCATTTGTCGAGTAATAAGGTGAAGTGGAAAATACTCCCAATATTCGGGGTGCTTTCAACCCAGATATCCCCGCCCATCAACTCCACCAAGCGCTTTGAAATGGACAAACCTAAACCAGTACCGCCAAATTTTCGGGTGGTTGAACCATCGGCCTGGCTAAATGGTTTGAACAATTTCTTGATTTGATCCGCGTTCAGACCAATCCCCGAGTCCTGCACCGTAGCGTGTAAACGTATCTGCTTGTCCAGCTCGGCCACTCGCTCAAGATGGACGTTTACACTACCTTTCTGAGTAAATTTAATGGCGTTTCCCACCAGATTATTCAAAATCTGTCCCAGCCTTAATGGATCACCTATCACTGCTGGTGGGCAATCAGCTGCCAGCGTTACATTCAGGCTTAGCCCTTTTTCTTCGGCCTTCATCTGATGCAAGGCACATACCTGCTCAATCACCGACGCCAAACGGAACGGGGTTATTTCAATTTGAAGACGATTGGCTTCAATTTTGGAAAAGTCGAGAATGTCATTCAGGATATGCAATAAAGACTCAGCCGCCGCACTGGTTTTTTGCAAATAATCGCGCTGCTTACTACTTAAATCTGTTTTCAGCGTTAAATGTGTCATGCCTAAAATGGCATTCATCGGTGTACGAATTTCATGGCTCATATTGGCCAAAAAATCACTTTTTAACTGATTGGCCTGATCGGCTGCTTCTTTGGCCGCCACTAATTGTGCTTCAGCATTTTTGCGGACATCAATGTCTTCATACACCGCCACGTAGTGCGTCATCCCTTGCTCTTCGCTATAGATAGGCGAAATGGATAGCGACATCCACAATTCGTGACCACGCCGATGCCGATGCAAAATATCGTAATGCCAATCTAGTTCAGGCGTGACATCTGCAGCCCATAAGCTCTGAAACCGTGCATGATCAACCGGATGGGCGACAAAAAAATCCAGCCGTCGCTGCTTCACGTCATCCATTTGATAACCCAGAATGGATTCAAACTTGGGGTTGATATACTCGATTAAGCCCTGCGCATTGGTGATTACCACCGGGCTTGGGCTTGCCTCAATCGCCGCGGAAAGCTGGCGTAAACGCTCGGCGGCGTGTTTTTGCTCGGTAATATCAAAGATAATCCCGTCCAAATAGAGAGCGTGTCCTTCGGTACTACGCACAACTTGCCCGCGCTCAAATACCCAGCGGATTGCGCCATCACGATGATGAATTCGGTATTCGATGTTGTAACGGCCATCGCCCGCTAATGCATTATTAATCACTTGCTCAACAGCGGGTAAATCACTGGCTTGAATAAACTCGCCATAATGAACTTCAGCGGCATCACCCATAAATGCCTCAGGGGTATAGCCCGTGATGGCATGTATTTGCTGGTTGATAAACAACATACTCCATGGGTATTCCAATTGACAACGGAAAACAACCCCCGGGATATTGCCAACCAAGGTACTAAATTGTGCTTCTTTGCGCAGCATGGCGGCTTCGGCTTGCTGCTTTTCCTGCACCAAACTAAGCATCAAATTGCTCAGCTGTTCAAGATTGGTCTGATCACGCGCCAAGGTGGGGCGGCCCAAATCTTGTAGCAACACATTAGTGGTATCCCACAGCGAATCAATGACCCGCTGGCGTGCGATCGCTTCTTGACGTAAATCTTGATTGGCTTGGGTTAATTCTGTCGAGCTCAATTCCAAACTGCGGGAGCGCAGCTCCAAATCACGCTCACCCTGCTCATACGCTTCAGCAACCGCAGTTAAAAAGCCACGGATTTTTTCAGGCGGCAATAGATCTAGCCGGCCCAATTCAATTGCCGACAACGCAGCCTCACAGGCAGCCTCATCTTGCCAGCCAAAATGGCGTTTAAGTTGCCGAAATAACAAGCGATTCATAGCTAAGCTTCACGCAATACGCTGATGGTCATCGTTTGATTATGTAATTTGCAATCGGTTGAATTTACAAAGGGGCTAATCTCGCCATATGAATAAAACCCTGTGAGCGTTGCACCCTGGCCCAACACATCTGCCACGGCTTCAACTTCTTCTTCTACCCTCCCACCCATCACCAGCTTGCGACCGACACAGCTCACCAAAATAGCCAATGAAGAATCGGTATCGGCCAACATTGCATGCGCATGATTGGCAGCCACTTCCGCACCATCAATGAGGGCATCATTACTGGCGTGCATCAAACGTAAATATCCATCCTGCACAATATCGCCCGCCAAAATCAGTGATCCGGCAGCTTCATCAACTCCCAAAATGGTGCGTACTAAGCCCATTTCGGAATGATCTTGCCCCAACATTTCAAATGGAAATAGCAAGCCAGATGATGGTAATTGCGCGGCATAATCGCCCAAATAGCGTTTATAAATGTCCAAAGCCGATTCACCATCGAGCTCATACAAAACATTACCAACACAACGTGTGACCTTGCGGGCGGGGCCAAATGGCTTCCAGCCACCGTAGGAGCCATGCCCCACTTTAATCCCCGCAGGTAAGCCCAGTGCTACGACGGTTTGTTCGCTCACCCCCTCATTATTGAGCACACACGTTTGCTTGAATGCGCCACCATCTCCAGCCAAGCCACCAATAATCGGCAATTGCGATCCCAGCTGGCTCACCAAGCCGGTAATCAAAGCACTACCATTAATGTTTACCCCTTGCCCCAGCACCAGCACACCCGCCAATTCAAGGCCCGCGAGTTGCTGCCCCAAGCGCAAGCCAGCCGCTTCGCTGTCTTCCATATTGGCTAACTGAGTCGATGCCAATGTAGGTTTGCCAAAAGACCAATTGATCGTGGTAATCAGGGCACTGGCATCTTCCACGCCTTTGCCGCTAATTTCGCCGGCTGTAGAGCAACCTAGCAGCACTGAATCGGGAAATGCCTGACGCAATTGAGCATAGAAAACCGGGTTTTCCAGTAGGCTAATGCCTGAAAATACCAACACCCAATCCGGCACCAAACCGTTAAAGTGGCTTAAGGCGGGGTGAAGCTCATTAATGTTGCGAATATGTTGTTGCGCGATTTGCATAAACAAATTCCTCCGAACGTATGAGTCAGTCTAGACAAGCCTTGCCAATTTATCAGGCAGAAAATATGCCCCGCTTGCGGCATGAAGCACTGATTGGCCTATTTTTTGCCCACAAAAAAGCCGCCGGAATCATCTGACTCGCGGCGGCTGCTTGGCTATAACGGGTAACTTTTAAACTTGCCCTAGAAAATCTGCTTTGCCAATCTCAACTCCGTTACTGCGTAGCAGCGCATACGCAGTAGAAATATGGAAATACAGATTGGGTGCCACAAATTGCAACAAATACACTTCAGCAGTCATTGGATTGGGCAAAAATGATAACTGGATGGTTTTCTGGCTGGCATTTGCGAATGCGGCTTCAGGAATGCTGTTAATAAACGCAATCGTTTGCTCAACACGTTGTTTAAGCTCGGCAAAAGTTTTTTCATTATCGTCGTGCTTTGGCGCTGCGGTATCTGAAAAGCGCGCAGCCGCAAATTTAGCCGTATCACAGGCAATCTGAATCTGCTTCACAAACGGCAGCATATCTGGCGCCAAG
Source organism: Chitinibacter fontanus (assembly GCF_013423785.1). Taxonomy (NCBI): domain Bacteria; kingdom Pseudomonadati; phylum Pseudomonadota; class Betaproteobacteria; order Neisseriales; family Chitinibacteraceae; genus Chitinibacter; species Chitinibacter fontanus. The sequence continues at coordinate 1,706,237 of NZ_CP058952.1, read as the reverse complement.
CGCAGGCCCAGCATCGTTTCGTCGCTGACTTTCTTGCTCAAAGCAAATTCCATGGCTTTATCCAGCAAATGGGATAGCTGAGTCAATGCACGGGTATAAACAGGTACGCTAAGTTGGTAGTAACTAAACATCAGATAGCTCCATAAGGAATGAGGTCGGACTTATGCATCACGCAGTGATGACATTTGCTCTAGCATTGGTGCTTAACCCAACATAATCAAGTTTTCCAGCGAATCTATCGCTGCATTCAATATACATCCATCCTGTATATATTTATAAATATTATTGGCATTATCTTCTGGAGATATACCCATAGTATTAATCTCTAGATCATAGCTCATATCTTGATGAACGCGTTCATACTCCCAAGCAGCCATACCGATGGGGCAATCTTTACGTACAGCCTCACGTTCAACGAGTACCGCTAAATCACAATGTACCCCAATCAGTAAACAGCGATACCCAGCCAACTCGGTGAGTAATTCACGCTTCTGTATGCGTTCACACCATGCATGATCCAAAATCACACAGCACCCAGCCTGTAACAAACCCGGCAACGCATAATGATAGGCACGTACTAGTTGTGCCAAATCGTGTCCTTGTCGCTGAACAGGCTGCGCAGTTTGTAGCGATGTCAGATCACTGGCAGGCAGCGTCTGCAAAAAACTATCCAGACTAAAATTCAGATATTGCTGGGGTAATAGCTCTTGTAATGCACGAGCGAGGCTGGTTTTTCCGGCACCTCGACAACCATTTAGAATAATAATTTGTGGGTAATTCAGCATCGATCTGACTCAAAAAAGCCCGATCAAAACCGGGCTGTTCATGGATTACTGCGGGGGATTACTGGACTGTTTTTGGTTCATCATCACTGGGATCAAAATCAATCACCGTGGTCGGCACTTCTTCGGCTGGCGGCCGCGCCCAGAACAGGCGATCTGGAATCATTTGTCCCATCCCTGGACGATAGGCATTGGATAAGGCTTGGAAAGTGTAATCCTGAGCTTCCTGCATTGCCGTAGCGATATCCGCACCGTTGGCCATCGCACCAGCAATCGCGGATGCCAAGGTCGCCCCTGCACCATGAAAACTACCCGGTAGACGCTCCCAATTATCGCTGCGTACCCGGCCTAAGGCGCTGTATAAGGTATTCACAACCTTCGGGGTTTTTTCATGCGTGCCCGCAATCAGTACATATTCGCAGCCGCACTGCAAAATGCGCTGTGCAGCTGCATCAAGCGGCAGATCTTCTTGCTCTTCGGGGTCTTCAGTGCCTAATTTGCGCGCATCATTACTATTGCAACTCACCAAATAAGTATGGGGAATCAGTAGCTCGCGCATTGCACTGTACAAATCTTCATCAGCCAGCTCTTCACCGCGGCCCATGCTAAATACAGGCTCTAAAATCAGCGGAATATCTGGGTAATCAGAAGCAATTTCGGCAATGACCGCCAGATTTTCCACGGTGCCCACCATGCCAACTTTAATGGCATCGATTTTAATGTCTTCCAGAATAAAACGCGCTTGTTCGTCCAGAAACTCACTATCAACAGCCTGAAAACTTTGCACACCAGCGGAATCTTGCACGGTCATTGCTGTCACAATTGGTAATGCATGACAGCCCAGTGAAGCCAGCGTCAAAATATCAGCCATCAGGCCAGCACCGCCTGAAGGATCATTGGCAGCAAAAACCAATACGGTGGGCGGAGTCGAAATCATAAGTGGAAAGAGCCCAGAATAAGTTTAAAATCGGTCACATTGAATTCTAAACCACTCTGCCTGGATTGACGCTGATGAAAAAATATATGTGCCTGATTTGTGCGTTTATTTACGACGAAGCTGCTGGCCGCCCAGAAGACAATATTGCCCCGGGTACCAAATGGGAAGACGTGCCAGTGAATTGGACTTGCCCCGACTGTGGCGCACGTAAAGACGACTTCGAGATGGTTCAAATCTAAAAGGTCAACCATGAAACCCTGTTTCATCATTACTGCACTCACGCTGGCACTGCTCACGGGTTGCCAACAAGTCAACACTACTCAAGCTGGCGCCGTCGGTGCCACTCGCAAGCAAAAAATGAGTACCTTGCTACCCAGTGAGCAAGTAGATCAAATGGCTGCCGCCGCATATAGCCAAACGATTAATGAAGCACGGCAAAAAAATGTTTTATTACCAGCCAATCACCCAACCACACTGCGGGTGAAAAAAATCGCCGAGCGCTTAATTCCACAAACCGGGGTTTTCCGGCCCGAAGCCGTTAATTGGAAATGGGAAGTCAACGTCGAGCATAACAAGCAGCTCAACGCCTATTGCATGGCGGGTGGCAAGATCATGTTTTTCACCGGCATTATTGATCAACTTAAACTCAGTGATGATGAAATTGCTCAAATTATGGGCCATGAAATCAGCCATGCCTTACGCGAACACAGTCGTGAACGCATGAGTGAGGAATATAATAAACAAATGGGTATGCGCGGCATCTCAGTTGCAGCCTCGATTCTCGGCGGCGGCAAATATGCTGATTTAACCAATACCGCCTTAGGCGTTGGCAGTCAGGCCTACGATCTTGCTTTAGCATTACCCAATAGCCGTACCCATGAATCCGAAGCCGATATGATGGGTTTGGAATTGGCAGCACGCGCCGGTTATAACCCGCAAGCAGCAGTAAGCCTATGGCAAAAAATGGCGGCGGCTAACCGCGGCGCACCGCCAGAGTTTCTGTCGACTCACCCATCCAGCCAAACCCGAATCGCTGAACTGCAGGCCAAAATTCCGCTGGTACAACCGCTATACGATGCCAGCGTGAAACAACCCGCACCACCAGCGAGTAACGGTAAAAAGAAAAAAGGCTGATCTAGGCTAAAACCGACATCCTGTGTCCCCCTTACAGTGATCGCTTATGCGGGGACACATGATGTGACTCCGACTCATTAATTGCTCTGGAATCAATATGCTTTGGGTTAAAGCGTTTCACCTTATTTTTGTTATTAGCTGGTTTGCTGGGCTGTTTTATTTGCCACGGATTTTCGTCAATCAAGCCATGGCAACCCAGCCAGCCGAAATTGAACGATTGGGTTTAATGACCAGAAAACTCTATCGCTTTATGACTCCGATCGCCGGATTAGCTTTAATTTTTGGTATCTGGACTTGGGCTTATTATGATTTTTATCTCGGACCCGGCTGGGTATGGATGCACATCAAGCTGACATTGGTGGCCTTCTTAATTGCGTATCACGCTTGGTGTGGCAAAATCTATCGCGACTTTGCCGCGGGTAAAAATACTCGCAGCCACGTGTGGTATCGGGTGTTTAACGAAATACCAGTACTGGTCTTGATGGCCGTGGTGATATTGGTCATCGTCAAACCCTTTTAATCGCCCTGTGATCATCACAGGCCTTCATCAATTTGATTGAAAATATTATGAAAACTATCATTCTGGCCGCCAGTCTGGCAGCCCTGTTGTCGGCCTGTGGCGAACCCAAAGCCCAATGCGGCGTTTACGCCATTGGGCCAAATCAAATCAAAGAATTTCTAAAAGAAAACAAAGCTGAACCCGCACCAGGGCGCACTGAAAAGGCCAAACTACCTGCCGATTTTCCCGCTCAACTGATCGATAAAGAGGGTTATTACCGCGGCATGCAGGTTTTCTGCAAAATTGATGAAGCCAAAGCAGCACTCAGCAGCCAAGGCCATCAAGATTGGGGCGTTTACGAGCTCAATACCGAGTGGGATAAAGGTGTTTATCAAGCCGACGATCAGGCCTACCACCTAAAAGACATCACCACGATTAAGCAGGCAATCGAATAATGGCGCTAGAAATCGAACGCAAATTTCTGCTAAACAACGATAACTGGCGACCATTGGTACATAAAAGCACACGGATAGCACAAGGCTACCTGAATGCCGAGCCTGAGCGCACCGTACGCGTGCGGGTAAAAGGTGACAGCGGTTTTCTGACCATCAAAGGCAAAAACGATGGCATCAGTAGATTGGAGTTTGAATACCCAATTCCGGTAGCTGATGCGCTCGACTTACTCAAGTTGTGCCCCAATGTGCTTGATAAAACCCGTCATTTGGTCAATATCGATGGTCATACGTTTGAAATCGACGAATTTCATGGTTTGAACGATGGATTGATCGTCGCCGAAATTGAATTGGAAAGCGAAACTGCGAGTTACCCGCAACCCGATTGGCTGGGCGATGAAGTCTCTGGTGATGCGCGTTATTACAATAGTGCGCTATCGGAAAAACCGTTTTCAAGCTGGTAAAATAGCCATACACCATCGGGTCGACTCAGTCGGCCCTTATTTTTATCTAGGGTATATCGCTGAATATTAATCAGCATAATGCAAATAGATAAATACCATAATGAGGTATCTATGAATCGCAACGAACAACTCTTCGCAGCAGCGCAGCAACACATTCCTGGTGGCGTCAATTCGCCGGTGCGTGCTTTTGGCTCGGTTGGTGGCACACCACGCTTTTTCAAAAAAGGCGAAGGCGCTTATGTATGGGATGCCGACGGCAAAAAGTATATTGATTATGTCGGCTCTTGGGGCCCGTTGATTCTCGGCCACGCGCATCCTGCCGTGATCGAAGCTGTCACCCGCACCGCGCAAAACGGCATGAGTTTTGGCGCGCCAACCGAAGGCGAAGTTGAAATCGCCGATTTACTGTGCCAAATGTTGCCATCGATGCAGCAAGTGCGTCTGGTTTCCAGCGGCACCGAAGCGACAATGAGCGCGATTCGCCTCGCACGCGGTTTTACCGGCCGCGATAAATTGGTCAAATTTGAAGGCTGCTACCACGGCCACGCCGATAGCTTGCTGGTAAAAGCCGGCTCGGGCTTGCTGACTTTTGGCAATCCATCTTCAGCGGGTGTACCAGCCGCCGTTGCAGCCGATACCATCGTGCTACCGTACAACGACGTTGCCGCGCTGGAAACGCTGTTTGCCGAACAAGGCGACAAAATCGCAGCGCTGATTGTCGAGCCGATCGCAGGCAATATGAATCTGGTTCAACCGAGTAAAGCGTTCGTCGCAGCGATGCGCAAGTTAACGCAAGATCACGGTGCAGTGCTTATTTATGATGAAGTAATGACGGGGTTTCGCGTTGGACTCCAATGCTCACAAGGCCTGCACGGCATTACCCCCGATCTCACCTGCCTAGGCAAAGTCGTTGGTGGTGGCCTGCCACTGGCTGCATTCGGTGGTCGCGCCGACATCATGGGCAAATTAGCCCCGCTCGGCCCCGTTTACCAAGCCGGCACTTTATCGGGTAATCCACTGGCCGTTGCTGCGGGGATGGCGACCTTGCAGGAAATCAGTAAACCGGGCTTTTTTGAAGCACTCACCGCCAAAACCAAGGCGTTTGCTGATGGCCTTAATGCCATTGGCGCACAATTTCCGAGTGACAAAACCATCAGCGCACAAGCCGTTGGTGGCATGTTCGGCATTTACTGCAGCCCAAGCATTCCGCACAGCTACAATGACGTTATGAACAGCGACCGAGCGCGCTTTAATGCCTTCTTCCACGCCATGCTCGAAGAAGGCGTCTACCTCGCCCCATCGGCATTTGAGGCTGGGTTTGTAAGCGCTGCACATGACGATATCGATATTCAATATACTTTACATGCCACGCAGAGAGTCCTACAAAATCTCTAAGCACTAAGCTATATCAAAATATAAACCCCTAATTTTTAGGGGTTTTTTTTCGCCTAACTATAAGTGACCACTCATCATCCAATCTTATCCCATTATCGCCTTCAAATGACAGTTGGATAACTTAGGCCTAACTTAAAAATACGAGTGGATATAGACGCAAACAAAATCTGAAAAGCAACAACACACTGACCACCTATCCTCTCTAAACCTGCACTGGTCAGAAAATGGCCACGTACAAACCAGCCTGTATATTATTAAACTCTAATGTATGTTGGAGCAAAGAATATGAAGCATCACGGGTTTACGTTGATTGAAATGCTAATCGTCGTAGCGATTCTTGGCATCGTTCTGGCTGTAGCGTTTCCCTCATATCAACAACTGATCGCAAAACAAGCCTTGATTGATCAGGCCGAGGAAATGGTGCAAACCATTAATGCTGGTCGAGTAGCTGCATTTACCCAAAAAAAACCAGTTTATCTAAGTGCAAAATCCACAGTTGCAGATGATGCAGTGACATGGTGCTATGGAACAAATTACACAGCTAGCTGTGATTGTGCAGATACATCATGCAGCTTAAGCGTCAAACAATTTAGTGATGCAAATACAACTGCACAATTAAATGGTTTATCGGCTAATGATGTTTTCATCGATCCAGTTAGAGGGTTATTGAATAAATCAGTTGCTGTAATGACTCTAACTGATAAATACAACCAAGTTGTAAAAATTGAAATTGCACAAAATGGTACTGCTACCCGAGTTAAGTGAGATCAGCCATGAATAAAATAAAAGGTTTTACTTTAATTGAATTATTGATAGCAATGAGCTTAGCCATATTAATTTTAGGTGCGCTTGGTGTTCAACTTACCAGTCAATTAAACGCGAGCACATTTAATATTAAACAGCATAAGGTCAACGCTAATTTGCGTACAACGTTAGACATTTTAGCAAATGATATTATGCGAGCAGGCTATACCAGTAATACAACTAATCAATCAGTTTTTATAGATAAAACAAAATTTAACTTATATACCATTAAAAAAACAGACAGCAAAAGTTTTGCTACCACTTCCGATGCAAGCTGTCTAACCTTTGCTTATGATCGAAATGATAATGGCACACTGGGCAATGATGAATATTTCGGATTTGCATACCGTAGTAGTGATAAAACAGTCGTTGCCTATACGGGATCAAGCCCAGATTGCTCTGATTTAAGTGGCTGGACTCCGATTACAAATAAAAATGCGATTCTAGTTAATGAGCTTAGATTTACGCTGATCGAACCAGAAGCCACCGTAGGTGCCACAGAACTTCCTGCTGGAATTTGCCCACTATCAATTAATATTTTTATTAGTGCAACAAGCGCTGAAACAAATAACACCTACACCAGTAATCAAGATATGAATATTAAAATTCGTAACGACACAGGCTTAGATTGGAATACCGGCACTAGCAAATGTGATTACACAAGAACATAAGGAATAATTAAATGTCTAAAATAAAACAATCAGGCGCAGTGAGTTTAATTGTTTCTGTACTCACTTTAATCCTAGCTTCTGGTGTAGTGGTTTATGTTAATCGCAGTACCATCGGTGAGATTATATCTAGACAAAATCAATATAACACCAAAATATCCAAAGATGCCGCGGAGGCAGGATTAGCATATGTGATTGCCAAAATTAATGCCAGTGGGGCTACATATATAGACAGCACTACTGGGTTAATTAAAGGTGGTGTTTCACCTGTTACTGGCCAATTACCAGATATTACTATCGATGGTAATACTGTTAATTTGAAACAATATTTCGAAGTGACATTATCTAGAGCCAGCAATACTTCACCAATTGAAATTACGAGTACAGGTGGTTACAACTGTAGTGCTAGCACTGACTTAGCAAACAAATGCAAAGCCACTAGCACGGTAAAACTCAAAGTGAATATTACAAACACTACAGGTACAGGGCCTACAGATGCAATGATTACAGTTGGATCAGCGGTATTTGATGGCTCCACCTGTATTGAAGGTGGTGCCAATGGTAATGCAATCCATGCAGGTGGCACAATTGAACGAAATAAAACGTTCTCAGGTGAAAATTGTACCGATCAAAATGGTAAAGGAATTTACGGTGATTCATTTCAAACCGATGGTAATTTAGCTTCTTTGGCTGGGGCAAATAGTCTGGCTGCAGAATATATTTGGGGGAAATCACCGAAAGATTTGTGTGCTAATAATCAGGCTTCTGGCTCAAAAGATTCAAATAATATGGTGAGTGCATCAGGAAAATTGGACCCAGCTAATTTTACTGGTGGAGTCTATTGCTTCAAGGGAAATGTCACTTTTGGTGGCTCCGGTAATGATACCTTTGGTTCGGCAAGTAGCCCAGTCATTATTTATGTAGATGGAACGGTCACATTTAACGGTAATGCTGAAATTAATGGCGTAGTTCATTCAACTGGTTCTGCAGAACAAGCAGGTGGAAACGTAACGATTAATGGATCATATATTTCAAATGGCTCAATGCACCAAGGGTCAGGGAATATGAAAATTCGTTATGTTGATTACAATTCCATACTAAATCCAGGTGGTGATGGTAAATACCGTGCCTTATCTGGAAGCTGGAAAGATTGGAATTAATAGGTATTTGGAGAAGATCATGAAAAAATATCAGCTAAAGCAAGGTTTTGCATTGATTGAAATCCTTGTATCTGCATTTATCTTAACAGTTGGACTACTGGCAATAGCGAAATTACAAGTTTATTTAATGCAAGAATCAACATTAAGTGCAGAAAAATCTAAGGCATTAACTGAATCTGGTCAAATGCTGGAAAACATACGTTATAATAATTATCAATATTCAAATTTGAATATAGACCATATTAAAGCAGCTAATAATAATAGCTCATCAGCGAGTTTTACATTCAATATGCTGAGCGCCGCAACCACGGTAGCCGATTTAGCACAATATGTAACGCAAACTAAATGGACAGATGCATTTGGTAGAACACAAAATTTGTATAGTGTGTCATATATAAGTAGTTTACTGCAAATATCTGGTAGTACTACTGGTGGTACAACTGCTAAGAATAAAAGTGGCATTAATCCAATTGAATTTGATAGAAACAAAACTTACTATAAAGATAGTATAGTCAAAAAAGATGGTAAGCAATATATTCTAGATGGAAGTGGATATACTACACCCGTATTGAATCCAGTAAATGGGAATACTAATGATCCTGGTGTAAACAGCAAGTGGCAAGAAATTGATTACTATGCTGAAGGTAGTTTATTTTGGGAAAATACTAATGCAACGCATGGTATTTGTACGATTAAAATTAAAAACGCCGACAATTTTAAATGTGCGCCGAATGAATTTAGCGGAATTACTAAACGAACCTTATGCGAAGATCAATCAGGTCCTAGCACCGATTGTACTGCTGTCACAGAAAAAGGAAAAACTAGTTACTACAAATATGGTGGTAAATATATTATGCAGGCTGATTTTTCTTGCGCAATTGTTGCTTCATCATCTGACTCAGCTTTGGTTGAATTAAGTTGCGATTCATTACAAGGTAGTCAAACAACGCTAGTAGGTACTTTGAATTTAACATCAAAATCTACGCTTGCAACAGCCACAAAACAATTTGATGATCATACAATGCCATTGCAAAACCTAGGTACTCAGTATGTTTCTTCAAATACCGCATCTACTATCCCAGATTCGTGCACTCCAGATGTAATTTTCTGGGAACCTAAAAATATTAGCGGTACTACTTATGCATACAATGCTGGTGATGCTGTGTGTTACAACAAAGTAATTTATGTAGCTAAAACAGGTGTTGGTGGGCCTTATGCAGCATATGCAACTAATAGCCCGCCTGATGTTATGAGTTCAACCTCTGCTGTATGGGCATACAGTAAGGCATGTACCAATAGTGTTTCTACGCCAGAGTGGACTACTGCTAATAATAAAGACTTTTTAACAGTAGGGCAGAAAGCTTGTTATCAAGGCGTTGAGATTTATATTTCAAGCAATTTGCAAACAACAGGTAGTAATAAAAATACGACTAGCTTGCCAGGTGCTACAAATAGCAAATGGTTGTTTAGCTATTCGACCAGTACGGTGACACCTACGCCTAGTGTTACCACTTCGCCAACAGTAACACCTAGTGTAACTGCTACACCATCACCAACTGCCACACCTGATTCTACTGGCTTATGTCCGACTTATTCCAATAGTGTGACATATAGTAAAGACATGGTAGTTAAGTACGACAGTAAATATTGGAATTCTCTGACTACTATTTATGCCAACAGTAATTGGTCACCAGGTGTACCAGGTACATGGGGTACAATTATTAATTGGAATAGTACAACAAAATATGTAGCTAATACTTTTGTACTTTACTCAGGCAAAGTATACAAAACTGCGAATGGTACCAATAAAAATGAAACAGACCCAAGTGTGAATACAAAATGGGCATTTGTTTGTCAGTAATAAATCATTAGTTAATAAAAAAGGGGCATAAGCCCCTTTTTTATTTTATAACTCTTATAGAACTATAGCTTACTTATAATTTCAGCATAATCAGGAATTCCAATATATTTTTTAACTAAATTACCATTTTTCCCAATTAAAAAATTAGTGGGTGTTAATGTAACACCGCCAAATTCTTCAGCAATTTTCCCATCGGTATCATGAATAATTTTAAAAGGAATATTTTCCTTTTTATTGTAGTTTTTAATGTATTCAATATTGTCATAGCTCATTGCAATTGCAATGGTTTGAAAGCGGTCAGTACCATACTTGAGCTGTAGTTTTTTCAATTCTGGCATTTCTTGCATACAGCCTGTGCAGCTGGTTGCCCAAAAGTTGACGAGTACAACTTTACCTTTGTAGTCAGACAGCTTGATCTGCTGACCTTCTAAAGTGGTCATCATACGTTCACTGGGTAACTTTGCTTCACTTGAAAGTACCAAGTAGCTAGTTAGAGCTACTGCTAGTAGCCCAATAATGAATATTGGTAGACGGGTTTTCATGGTTTTCCTCACTTTAGAGTGTCTATTTTACGGGATAGCCGATGAATTTGATCATTTTTCGTGATTTTGCAAGATAGGTTCTCTTTACATATATATTGATAAGGAAAAGATAGTAATAATAGATAAGGGCATAACTTGGCTGTGGATAAGCTAAAATTAACAAATAATTCATATACTTACGTTATCCACAACCCTTCTGAGCGTTCTGGTAAAGCCTGTGGGTAATTTGGTGAGGCTTTTATCCACATGCGCCGTTTGATATTTATCCACAGAGCCGACTTGCTTTGCTCACATGCCAAGTGGCTGATTTGATAAGACGTTTGTGAATAAGCGTATAATCGCGCTTTTTCTTGAGGGTGCATGATGGCAATTCAGTGGTTTCCGGGGCACATGCATGTGGCTCGCAAGAAAGTGGCGGAGACGTTAGCCAAGGTTGATGTCGTGATTGAGATTGTCGATGCACGAATGCCTTTATCCAGTAGCAACCCTATGATTGAAAAGTTGCGGATGCATCGGCAGCGGCCTGCTCTGAAAATTTTGAATAAGGCAGATCTAGCTGATCCCGTTCTTAATAAGATATGGCTCGAATGGTTTAGGGCTCAGCCTGGTACCGAGGCAATCTTGCTGGGTGAAGATAATAAGCAAGAAGCCCTGAAAAAAATCCCACAACTGTGTTTGCGCCTTGCCCCATTTCGAACTGGCATTGAAAAACCCTTGCGAGCCATGATTATGGGTATTCCCAATGTTGGTAAATCAACCCTGCTCAATACTTTGGCGCAGCGAAAAGTGGCTAAAGTTGCGGATACTCCGGGTGTAACTAAGTCCCAGCAAAGGATTGAAACTTTGGGTGGGGTAATTTTGTACGATACCCCTGGTTTGATGTGGCCTAAGGTTGAGCATGAGCCATCCGGTTTCCGTCTTGCACTGGGTGGCTCAATAGGTCGTAATGCCTATGATGAAGTTGAAGTAGCCTACTTTGCCTTGGAAGAGCTTAAAGTGCGTTACCCTGAGCTATTGATGAAGCGCTACAAACTGCCAGATCTCAATGGTGAAGCAGATGAGTTATTTGAGCGTATTGGCCGCAAACGTGGGGCGGTGATGAGTGGCGGTGTTATTGATGAGCAAAAAACCGCTGATTTGATCATTACAGACTATCGCACTAAAGCAATTGGCCGAATGACGCTGGAGACGCCTGATGATTTTATTGGTGTTGACTTAGGTTCAGGTGAAGATGTGCCTGAACAGGCCGCAAGCAGTGATGAAGAGCTTTAGTATGCGGATGCTGCAAACCTACCTTGTAGGTATATTGCAGAAAACTTTCCTGTGATTGGGCTGGATTAGAATACTGGGTTAGGTATCTTTATCTGAAGGTACCCGTAGTATAAGCCGAAGCAATAATGCAAAATTGGCTTTACTATTGCCTTAGTGTGATACGAATGGATGCTTGTGATGGATACAGAATTAACTGCACTAGAAACCAAAGTACAGTTGTTGGCTGATTTATGTCGCCAGCTGCGTGATGAAAATCGAACCTTGCGGCAAACGTTGTTGCAAACCAGCCAGGAAAATCAACAGCTACAGCAAAAGCTGGCGGGTACAAAAGAGCGCGTTGCAACTATTTTGGCTAAATTGCCGGAGGATATGGCATGAGCGAAATAATCAAGCAGTTAGATATTTCGATTATGGGGCGCGAGTTTCGAGTTGCTTGCCCTGAAAGTGAAGAGGCAACTCTATTACAAGCTGTTCAATTGCTCGATACTCGCATGCACGAAATTCGCAATAATGGAAAAGTCATCGGTTTGGAAAAAATCGCGATTATGGCTGCCTTGAATATGACGCATGAGTTTCTGCAAACCAAGGTTCCGGGTGGAATTGACATTGGTTCGTTTCAGCGTAGAATCGATAGCATGAATTCAACAGTTGATGCTGTGTTACAAGAGCAAACCGAGCTTTTCTAATGCATCAATTGCACCCTTGCTTTCCTGCGGTGTTCGTAACGGCTCAGATTCTTTGAACCGATAAGCTGTATAGCATGTCCGCCGGGTCTCCCGACGCCTGTTGTGAGCGCTCTCGCTGTTTCGGCAGTTGACGAACGCACCTGATGGCATCGACCTGGTGGCAACTTGAACCATTGGGTTCAAGATGCGAGTCGGTACGGCATTCGCGGGAAGCCCCCCTTTCAAATCTATGTTCCCACACCAGCAACTCGATAAAGCTTCCACTCGGCGTAATTTACGCGCCGCACGAGCGGCTATTACACCAGAACAGCGTTTAGCTGCAGCGTGGGCGGTCACTCGTTCCCCCCAAATTTTAAGACGTTTGCGGCACGGGCAAAAAATAGCGATATATGTTCCAGTTGCTGGTGAATTTCCCACCTGGCCTTTAATCTTGCACGCCATGCAGCGTGGTTGCGAAGTGTATTTACCACGTACACCGCGATTTGGACGGCAGCTGCAATTTGTTAGGCTCGATCAGCAATCACGCTGGCAGCTGGGGAAATTTGGAATTCCTGTGCCTTGCCACCCGCAAACGTGCGATCCCAAACAACTTGATACCGTGTTTGTGCCTTTAGTAGGTTTTGATCTGCAAATGGCGCGTTTAGGGCAGGGAGGCGGCTATTACGATACGACCTTTGCATTTCGGCGTTTAAGACGTTTATGGCAAAAGCCCAAATTGATTGGGTTGGCCTTTAGCGTACAGCAGCTAGCCAATATTCCAACCGAGCCATGGGATCTGCATCTCGATGCCGTACAAACTGAATGTAAATATTTGCAAGCTGCTGTGGATCAAATTACCAACTGATAATGGTTATTCCGCAGGTACATTCAGCTAGAATTTAGCTATGATGTGTGCATGATAATTTTTCTGTCAGGCATTTTTTTGTGCCTGTTCTCCATTTCACGCTTGAGGTAATTATGGCTGCTATCGTATCTAATCCTGTTAGTATCGTTAACGCGACTGGCCTGCATGCTCGCCCCGCCGCCAATGTTGTGAATGTTGCTAAGCAATATCAATCAGATATCAAATTGGTGTTCAAATCAATCGAAGCGAATGCCAAGTCTGTTGTATCAGTGATGGGTCTGGATGTGAGCTTGGGTGACAAGATCCAAATCAAGGCTGATGGCCCGGACGCTCAGGCAGCGATTACCGCCCTGACTCAGGTGATTAGCAGTGGCTGCGGTGAGAAATAAACCGCTAAACATAACGAGGGCAGCTAGCTGCCCTTTTTGTTTGCCTATTTCTCTGTAAATCAAAATATGTAATTGTAAACTTACGTAATTACAAGCGTTTATCACACTGCGAATCTGACGACAGACAATTTTTTGCGTGCTTGATGATTGCACAATGTGCATCTACAAAATGTACCGCACTACAAATGAGTAATTATTGGCTTTGCAGAGGCAACTATTTACTTCATGCAGATGGAATAGCGTTCTAAACTGATTTTCATCGAATATTGCTTTTTTGCTTTAGCCAGAAATCGAACAAAACGAGGTATTTATGTCGAATCCTGCAACCCAGATTGAATTGAAAGCCCCTTTATCTGGGGTTATGGTGCCATTAGAAAAAGTGCCCGACCCCGTGTTTGCCCAAAAAATGGTGGGTGATGGGATCTCGATTGATCCAACCAGCAATATTTTGTTGGCACCGTTAACCGGCAAAGTGACCCAGCTACATTCTTCTAAGCATGCCGTGACGATTACAGCGCCTAGTGGTGTTGAAGTTTTGATGCACATTGGCTTAGATACCGTGATGCTCAAAGGCAATGGTTTCATTGCCAAAGTGAAAGAGGGCGATATTGTCGATGTAGGTCAACCACTGATTGAATTCGATATGGACCTGGTGGCACGCAAAGCAGTGTCATTGCTTACTCAAATCGTGATAACTAACAGTGATTTGGTTGCGAAATTCATACCAGCTACTGGTTTAGTGCAAGCCGGTCAGCAAACGGCATTGACCTTGCAATTGGCGGCAGGCGCAGGCAGCGTAACTGCAAATACGGGCGCAGCAAGTGAGGCTTATTCTGACCCAATTAAGGTGCCAAACCACACAGGGCTGCATGCACGTCCATCTGCAGTATTAGCTAACGCAGCCAAAACTTTCCAATCTGATATCAAATTGGTACGCGCAGGTGAAGAAGCCAATGCCAAATCAGTCGTGGCCATCATGGGTTTGGAAGTACAACATGGTGATGAGATTCGTGTACGAGCTGCGGGTGCGGATGCTGCGGCGGCAGTCAAAGCAATTTCGGAGTTGATTCAAACTGGTTGTGGTGAAGACGTTGGAGGCCCTGCCCCAAAAGCTAAACCGGCACCGATGAATATCAAAACAGCAAAACCAAAACCAAAATCTGATGATCCAAATATCCTAACAGGCGTTTCAGCATCACCTGGCTTGGCCGTTGGTAATGTGTTTCATGTGAAACAAGAAGAAATCACTGTCGTTGAACAAGGCGAAGGCCAGCAAGTTGAAAAGCGTCGCTTGGATAAAGCGCTAAAAGATGCACATCAACAGCTTGAAGCGTTGAAGTCTGAAATTACTGATGCAAGCAAAGCAGAAATTTTTGCCGCCCACCAAGAGTTGCTCGAAGATCCAGATTTGCTCGCTATTGCGATTGCCAATATTGGCAAGGAAAAAAGCGCGGCCTTTGCCTGGAAAGTGGCATTCAACACTTACGCAGATAAATTGGCTGGTTTGAAAAACGAAGTCTTGGCTGGTCGCGCCAATGATATTCGTGACGTTGGTCGCCGCGTATTACGTCTGATTGCTGGTATTGAAGAAGCTGCGATGGTCGTTCCAGAAAATGCAATTTTGATTGCCGAGGAACTAACTCCATCAGATACCGCGAGCATGGATCGCACCAAAGTATTGGGTTTCTGCACCACTGGTGGTGGTGCGACTAGTCACGTAGCGATTCTGGCGCGCTCGCTGAATATCCCTGCGATTTGCGGCATTGATGAAGATGTGATGCAGCTGGCGAACGGTACCCCCGTAATTTTGGATGGTACTCGCGGCACGCTGCGCAAAAACCCATCGGAAGCCGAAATCACCGATATCCGTGAAAAACAAGCCAAGCAAGCCGCGAAGCGTGAAGCCGAATTGGCCGCTGCCTTTCAGCCGGCCGTGACTAAAGATGGTGTCCACGTTGAAGTTGTGGCCAATATTGGTGGTCTGGATGATGCCGAGCAAGGCGTGAAGCTGGGTAGTGAAGGCGTAGGTCTGCTGCGCAGCGAGTTCCTCTATTTGGAGCGCACCGATGCGCCGACTGAAGACGAACAAAGCCAAATCTACATCGACATCGCCAAAGCTTTGGGTACCGACAAAACCTTCGTGGTACGCACGCTGGATGTCGGTGGCGATAAACCTCTGCCATATCTGCCAATGCCCGCCGAAGAAAATCCATTCCTTGGCGTGCGCGGGGTGCGCTTGTGTCTGGCCGAGCCAGAGCTCTTGCATACCCAAGTACGCGCGGTACTACGTTCAGCCCCATTCTCGAAACTGGCGATCATGTTCCCAATGATCACCAGCCTAGAAGAAGTACGCGAAGTAAAACGCATCGTGGCCGAAGAAAAAGCGGCGCTGGGTATTACGCAGGAAGTCCAAGTCGGCATCATGGTCGAAGTTCCTGCCACCGCAGTGTTGGCCGAGCAATTTGCTCGTGAAGTGGATTTCTTCTCGATCGGTACCAACGATCTGACCCAGTACACGCTGGCGATGGACCGTGGTCATCCGAAGCTGGCCAAGCAAGCTGATGCAATGCACCCAGGCGTATTGAATCTGATCAATATGACTGTGCAAGGAGCACATAAGCACGGTAAGTGGGTAGGCGTTTGTGGTGGTATCGCTTCGGATCCGATGGCAATTCCACTATTGCTTGGTATTGGTGTTGATGAATTATCGGCTAGCGTGCCAACGATTCCAGCAATCAAAGCACTTGTTCGTACTTTGGATAAAGCCGAATGTCAGAAATTGGCAACGGAAGTCTTGCAATTGGGTACTGCGGCTGAAGTCCGTGCCCGTTTGTCTCAACTGGTTGATTAAGGAGAGCCAAAATGGCGTTGGTAATCAGTTTTATCGTAGGTTTGGTGTTGGGTGTAATTGGTGTACAACTCACGCGCAAAAAACCTGAAGCTAAGCAATCTGTTGTATCACAGCCAGTTGTTGTGGCACCAGTCGCGCCAACAGTGAAGGCACTGACTAAACCTGCATCCGTATTAAAGGATGCTTGGTTTGTTGGCCTTGGTGGCGAGCACAATGTGCAACAAGCAGAAGCGATTGCTGCTACACGGGTGCGCGTCAGTCTGCAAGACGGTACTCGTTTAAACGAATCTGTTTTGAAAAAAGCAGGTGTGCTTGCTGTGGCGCCAATTAATGCGCAAGTGTTCCACCTGATTGTTGGCCCGCAAGCTGCCTAATTTTTGAATTGAATAAACCCATAGCAATGGTTGGTCAGATTGATGCTGAAGCGATCTTTGTGTGTCATACCCTGATCGGGTAATGGCAAACGGTTTCAAGCTCAACTGACCCACCTTTATGGTGGGTTTATTTTTGATCTAAATCAATAAATACCCCGTACTAGTATTTCTATGTAGGTCTTTTAATGTATTGCTCGCGTCTTTATACCCAAGAATAATCAATAAAAATTATTCAAGTTTTATAGTCGACCATTTGGATCGGCTGGAAAAACAGGAGAAAGTCGATGTTTAAAAATGCATTTGCAGTACTGCAGCAGATTGGTAAAGCGCTAATGCTACCGGTAGCTGTATTACCGGTAGCCGGCCTATTACTGGGTATTGGTGCTTCACATTTTTCCTTCCTGCCGACCGTAGTGTCGCAGTTAATGGAAGCCGGTGGCGGGGCCATTTTTGGCCATCTGCCGCTGATTTTTGCCATTGGTGTGGCCTTAGGTTTAACCGAAAATGATGGCGTTGCCGCCATTGCTGCGTCCGTAGGTTTTGTTGTGTTGCTGGCGACGATGGGTGTAATGGCACCGATCATGGGTGTAGAGCCTGCCACTGTCATGGGCATGAAATCGATGGAAACCGGCGTGTTTGGCGGGATTATCATCGGTGGCGTGGCCGCAACCTTATTCAACAAGTATTACCGCATCGAGCTGCCACCGTATCTGGGGTTCTTTGCCGGTAAACGCTTTGTGCCGATCGTAACCGGAATTGCCGCGATTTTCGTCGGTGTGATCATGTCGGTGATTTGGCCTTCGATCCAAGGCGCGATCAACAGCTTCTCACAATGGGCGGCGCATTCTGATCCGCGTATGGCGGCCACCGTGTATGGTTTCATCGAGCGTCTGCTGATTCCATTCGGTTTGCACCATATCTGGAACGTACCATTCTTCTTTGAAATCGGTAGCTTTACCGATGCAGCAGGCAAAGTGGTGCACGGTGATATCGCGCGCTTCTTCGCCGGTGACCCAACTGCAGGGATCTTGTCAGGCGCCTTCTTCTTCAAAATGTTTGGTTTGCCAGCTGCAGCATTTGCGATTTGGCATACTGCCAAACCAGAGAAGAAAGTCATGGTCGGCGGGATTATGATCTCCGCGGCACTAACTTCCTTCCTTACCGGGATTACCGAGCCGATCGAATTTGCCTTTATGTTTGTGGCACCGGTGCTGTATGTGATTCACGCCTTCCTGGCGGCCAGCGGTCAGTTCATTGCCAATACGCTCGACATGCATATGGGCTTTACTTTCTCGCAGGGCGGGATCGACTTCCTGATGTTCAATGCCTTGGGTAAATATGCGCAAAACTGGTGGTATGTGCTGATCATCGGCCCAATCTACGCCGCGATTTACTACAGTGTATTCCGCTTTGTGATTGTGAAATGGAATCTGAAAACCCCTGGTCGTGAAGATGAAAGCGCGGAAGAAGTGATTGCAGGTGTAAGTGGTTCTGGCATGGCGCATGATCTGGTACTCGCATTTGGTGGCGCAGCCAATATCAAATCGCTGGATGCATGTATCACACGCTTGCGTATTTCAGTTGATGATGTGGCAAAAGTTGATCAAGCAAAACTGAAAGCCTTGGGTGCAGCCGGAGTGATGCAGGTCGGCAATAATATGCAGGCTATCTTCGGTACTCGCTCTGAAAACCTCAAAACGGATATGTCCGAATATATCAAAGCAGGTGGCGGTAAAGTGGCCGCAGCAACGGCAGTGCAACAAACTGCAAGCCCAGTTGCGAAGCAGGCAGCCAATCCAGCGCTACTTTCTGCATTAGGTGGTAAAGCCAATATTCGCAGTGCTGCACCGATGGCGGCCACGCGAGTGCGTGTTGAATTGGCTGATGCGAATCTGCTTGATTTGGCTGCACTGAAAACGCAAGGAATCGATGCCGTGGCTCCACTCGCGGATGGTGTGGTGCATTTGATTGTGGGTGAGCGTGCGGAACAGATTGCAGGGTCATTGCTATAAAAGTGCAATTTAGTCGCTAAATGAAAAAGCCATCGCAATGCGATGGCTTTTTTCTTACCGGCGTTGAGTCATGCCATTATTTTGCTGGATAGTCACCGTAGTTTCAGCCACACTTTCGCTATGGCACGTGAAAAGCATTTAGACCTTCCGATATATCATTCGTCATCTTGGCTACCCGGTGGGCATGCCCAGACGATCTACCCTGCCACCTTGTTATGGCAGCGCCCCCTCAACTACAAGCGTGAGCACTGGATTACGCCCGATTTAGATTCGATTGGTGTAGATTGGACTGATGGCCGTGCTGGTACACCGCTAATCGTGTTGTTTCATGGTTTGGAAGGCAGCTCACGCAGCCATTACGCAATTTCCTTATTCCATCATGCCTACCGTCAGGGCTGGCGTGGTGTGGTGCCGCATTTTCGGACTTGCGGTAATGTGCCAAATCGTTTGCCGCGTAGCTATCACGCAGGGGATTCGGCCGAGATCGATTGGATTTTGCATCGTTTAAAGAAAACTTTCCCAGATACACCATTATTTGCCGTCGGGTATTCATTGGGCGGCAATGCCTTATTGAAATGGTTGGGCGAGCAAGGTGATACTGCCAACGAATTAATCTATGCAGCTGCTGCAGTCTCTGCGCCCATGGATTTGGCGGCCTGCGGGAATGCTTTAGATAACGGAATAAATCGCCATCTATACACTCGGGAATTTCTTGGCACGATGCGCAAGAAAGCGCAGTACAAGCTCAAATTATCAGAAAACCCGTTTATTGATTGGCAACAGGTTAAAAAAGTGCGAACGCTGCGAGAATTCGATGATCTGGTTACCGCGCCCTTGCATGGTTTTTTTGGGGTCGAAGATTATTGGTCGCGGGCGAGCAGCAAAAGCGTACTCAAACAAATTGCGGTGCCGACTTTGCTTATTAATGCGCTGAATGATCCATTTATGCCTGCACACAGTTTGCCCTCGGTGCATGATGTATCCAAAGCGGTGCATCTAATCCAGCCACGTGAAGGTGGGCACGTTGGTTTTCTTTCTGGGCCGCCACCAGGACGCTTGAGTTGGTTACCAGAAACCTTATTGAAATTTTTCCAATACCACCGGCCTTTGGTGAGATAGATGAGTCGTGTTCCAGCAGCAATTTTCAAAGCCTATGACGTACGAGGCCCGGTTTCACTATTAACGCCAGAGGTTGCATATTGGGTTGGTCGTGCGGTCGGTGCGCAAGCGATCGCGCGGAATATCCGCAGCATTGCGCTGGCGGGGGACGGACGTTTATCCACCCCCGAGTTAATGGCGGCGATGCAGCGTGGTCTAGTTGAAGCAGGGGTATTAGTCTGTAACCTAGGTATGGCATGTACTCCATTGCTATACTTCGCAGCAAAATACCATGCTGACGCATCAGGCATTATGATTACCGGCAGCCACAATCCACCAGAATATAATGGCATCAAGCTGGTGCTGGGTGGCGAAACCATTGACGGCTCAGCGCTGCAAGCTTTGCGAGAGCAGATTGAAGCCGATCAATTGCCAGTGTTGGCAGGCGGTGCCGCCAGTGAAATGGATGCTTACCCCGCGTATCTGGCTGTGCTAAAGCAAGATGTTCAAATTAATCAACCGTTAAAGATCGTGATCGACTGTGGCAATGGGGCCCCCGGTGCGATAGCGCCGCAATTATTTCGTGCGCTCGGTTGCAAAGTTATTGAGTTATATTGCGAAGTTGACGGTCATTTCCCCAATCATCATCCCGATCCGCAAGTGGTCGATAACCTGCGCGAGTTGCGCGCCAGCGTGTTGGAGCAGGGGGCAGATCTGGGCATCGCTTTTGATGGTGATGGCGATCGCCTAGGTGTCGTGACTCGTACTGGGCAGATGATTCCCGGTGATCGTTTGCTGATGATTTTCGCCAGCGTGGTATTGGCACAAAACAGTGGCCATGTTTTATATGATGTGAAATCCAGCCGCTCAGTGGCGCAATGGGTGCAGCAGCTCGGCGGCACTTCGGAAGCGATCCCTACTGGCCATTCGCATATGAAGCGCAAGCTCAAGCAAAGCAAGGCGCTGTTGGCGGGCGAGCTGTCTGGGCATTTTGCCTTTGCCGGCTGGGATGTGGATGATGCCTTGTATGCCGCCGCACGATTATTAGCGGCGGTTAGCGCTGGGTTGGATCTGGATGCCGAGCTGGTGCGGCTGCCGCAATGCTTGGCCACGCATGAATTACAAATTCCGCTCTCGGGCGCTGGGCACATATTGGTGAAAGACATTGCCGCCAAAGCGCAATTTCCCAGCGCAACGGCGATTAGCTTTGTCGATGGTCTACGCATAGAATACGCCGATGGCTTTGGGCTGATCCGCGCATCCAACACTACGCCAGTACTAACGTTGCGGATTGAGGCCGATGAAGCGCAGGCTTTACGCCGTATTGAACAAGAACTCGCGGCCGCCATCGCGCCGCTTCCCTTTCCAACCTATACCGTCGAATAAATGATTAACTTACCCCCTCAGCACCTGATTGCCGCTAATGTTGCCACTGCGCTGGCCGAAGATATCGGTGAATGTGATTGGACTGCTCAGCTAATCCCCGCAGATCAGCAGGGCACGGCCCGCATTATCGTACGAGAAGCCGCTGTGATATGTGGCCTGCCATGGGCTAATGAAGTGATTCGCCAGGTTGACGCCAGCATTCAAGTCGAATGGCAAGTTACTGAAGGGGAGTATGCCGTTGCAGATCAATTGCTATGTGTTCTACGAGGGAATGCCCGCTCTTTATTAACTGCTGAGCGCAGCATCCTCAATTTCATCCAGACTTTATCGGCCGTCGCAACAGAAACGCGTCGTTATGCTGAAGTGGTCGCAGGTACTAATGCTGTGGTTCACGACACGCGCAAAACTATCCCCGGCCTACGTCGCGCACAAAAATACGCTGTCACTGTTGGTGGTGGCGCCAATCAGCGCATGGCCTTATACGACGGTATCTTAATTAAAGAAAACCACATCGCCGCCGCTGGTAGCATTGCCAATGCACTGGCCGCCGCCCAGCAAATCGCACCCAAACATGTGAGCATTCAGATCGAAGTCGAAAACCTCGATGAACTTACGCAAGCTTTGGCTGGCGGAGCTGTTTCGGTCCTATTAGATAATATGAGTCTGGCCGACATGCGCAGCGCGGTTGAAATGGCGCAAGGTAACGCAATACTGGAAGCATCGGGCGGCGTCGATTTAACGACGATCCGCGCCATTGCCGAAACCGGCGTGGATCGGATCTCAGTAGGTAAACTCACCAAAGACATTCAGGCCATCGATCTCTCAATGCGCTTTAGCTAATAAAGATCAGATCAAAACGAACTCAATAGATATTTGATGTGTAGAAACTCAGCCCGCTTTAGCGGGCTTTGTGCTTTTTAGTCCGGTTTTTGCGCGATTTGACCGTTCGATTCAGGGTGTTTCTTCTTGTTGTTGGCGGTTTTGCTCTGTTTTTCTGAATTTTTGCGGGTTTTGTTGGTGGCTACACTGGTGCTGTGCGTTTGCATTTGGCGTTGTTTGCCAAAATATTTCGATTTTCGTTTCCTTTCCGATCAATCACTTAGCGCCTTTGTTCCATTTTCTTTGTCGATAGGTGTTGACGTGTTTCAGGCTGGTGGGTATAGTTCGGCCTCTCTGCTGATGACGCAACGAAACGAAGCGATGCCAGCAACGATCTTTAACAATATACAGCCGATGAGTGTGAGTGCTTGATTCGTAAGTCGAAACAAGTGCTTGCACTCAGATGATAGGAAATAAACAAGACGAACTTTTTAAGTTTTTCTCGTTTCTTTCTTTGAGTATTGAAGTACAAGCCAAGTAGTAAAAATAGCATAGCGATTAAACGAAAGAGTTTGATCCTGGCTCAGATTGAACGCTGGCGGCATGCTTTACACATGCAAGTCGAACGGCAGCACGGACTTCGGTCTGGTGGCGAGTGGCGAACGGGTGAGTAATACATCGGAACGTACCCAGTAATGGGGGATAACTATCCGAAAGGATAGCTAATACCGCATACGCCCTACGGGGGAAAGAGGGGGATCGCAAGACCTCTTGTTATTGGAGCGGCCGATGGCTGATTAGCTAGTTGGTGAGGTAAAGGCTCACCAAGGCGACGATCAGTAGCGGGTCTTAGAGGACGATCCGCCACACTGGAACTGAGACACGGTCCAGACTCCTACGGGAGGCAGCAGTGGGGAATCTTGGACAATGGGCGCAAGCCTGATCCAGCAATGCCGCGTGCGTGAAGAAGGCCTTCGGGTTGTAAAGCGCTTTTGTCAGGGAGCAAAAGGTGGTGGCTAATATCCATCGCTCTTGAGAGTACCTGAAGAATAAGGACCGGCTAACTACGTGCCAGCAGCCGCGGTAATACGTAGGGTCCAAGCGTTAATCGGAATTACTGGGCGTAAAGCGTGCGCAGGTGGTTTGTTAAGCACGATGTGAAATCCCCGAGCTCAACTTGGGAATTGCATTGTGAACTGGCTAACTAGAGTACGGCAGAGGGGGGTGGAATTCCACGTGTAGCAGTGAAATGCGTAGAGATGTGGAGGAACACCGATGGCGAAGGCAACCCCCTGGGCTGATACTGACACTCATGCACGAAAGCGTGGGGAGCAAACAGGATTAGATACCCTGGTAGTCCACGCCCTAAACGATGTCAACTAGTTGTTGGGCTTTTCGGAGCTTAGTAACGCAGCTAACGCGTGAAGTTGACCGCCTGGGGAGTACGGTCGCAAGACTAAAACTCAAAGGAATTGACGGGGGCCCGCACAAGCGGTGGATGATGTGGATTAATTCGATGCAACGCGAAAAACCTTACCTGGTCTTGACATGTACGGAATCCTTTAGAGATAGAGGAGTGCCTTCGGGAACCGTAACACAGGTGCTGCATGGCTGTCGTCAGCTCGTGTCGTGAGATGTTGGGTTAAGTCCCGCAACGAGCGCAACCCTTGCCACTAGTTGCTACCATTCAGTTGAGCACTTTAGTGGGACTGCCGGTGACAAACCGGAGGAAGGTGGGGATGACGTCAAGTCCTCATGGCCCTTATGACCAGGGCTTCACACGTCATACAATGGTCGGTACAGAGGGTCGCTAACCCGCGAGGGGGTGCCAATCTCACAAAACCGATCGTAGTCCGGATTGCACTCTGCAACTCGAGTGCATGAAGTCGGAATCGCTAGTAATCGCGGATCAGCATGTCGCGGTGAATACGTTCCCGGGCCTTGTACACACCGCCCGTCACACCATGGGAGTGGGTTTCACCAGAAGTAGGTAGGCTAACCGCAAGGAGGCCGCTTACCACGGTGGGATTCATGACTGGGGTGAAGTCGTAACAAGGTAGCCGTAGGGGAACCTGCGGCTGGATCACCTCCTTTCAAGAGAAAGACCTGCGGGTCAAGTACTCACACTCATCGGCTGTAGATTTTGAAGATACAGAGACAGTGCTCAAGGGAACTTGAACACTACTCGGTTGGAAAGCTGGGTCAGTAGCTCAGTCGGTTAGAGCACCGTCTTGATAAGGCGGGGGTCGCTGGTTCGATTCCAGCTTGACCCACCACTTACCTGTAAGTGGAAACAGCTTAGTAATGCCAGATTGGGGGATTAGCTCAGTTGGGAGAGCACCTGCTTTGCAAGCAGGGGGTCGTCGGTTCGATCCCGTCATCCTCCACCAATCACAAGAGTTCAGAATTCAGTCAATTGACGAATCGTTTGATTCGGGTAATTGATTTTGTTCTGGTTTCTTAAATCGGAATGTCGCAAGACATCTGTATCGTTCTTTAACAAAATAGAAGAAGTAATATCTCCTAATTAAACAATGTGAGCATCAGGTAAAACTGATGTGAACAGTAAAAAAATTGGGTTGATTGTATCTGCTAGTCGAAAGACTAGCCGTTGAATAGCCTGAGAAACTATTCAACAAGTCGTAAATACCGATACTCTAAACCGAGATCACGGTAAAACGTGTTTGAGGTTATAGGATCAAGCGAATAAGTGCATCTGGTGGATGCCTTGGCGATGATAGGCGACGAAGGACGTGATAGCCTGCGATAAGCGTGGGGGAGCTGGCAAAGTGCTTTGATCCCACGATTTCCGAATGGGGAAACCCGGCCCTTTTGGGTCATCCTTGACTGAATACATAGGTCATGTGAAGCGAACGCGGTGAACTGAAACATCTAAGTAACCGCAGGAAAAGAAATCAACCGAGATTCCCAAAGTAGTGGCGAGCGAAATGGGAAGAGCCTGTACGT
Organism: Chitinibacter fontanus; assembly: GCF_013423785.1. Taxonomy (NCBI): domain Bacteria; kingdom Pseudomonadati; phylum Pseudomonadota; class Betaproteobacteria; order Neisseriales; family Chitinibacteraceae; genus Chitinibacter; species Chitinibacter fontanus. The sequence continues at coordinate 1,680,841 of NZ_CP058952.1, read as the reverse complement.
GATAGCAGTCGTGTTAATAGAACGGAATGGAAAGTCCGGCCATAGTGGGTGATAGCCCCGTATATGAAAGCACAATTGTGGTACTAAGCGTACGAGAAGTAGGGCGGGACACGAGAAATCCTGTTTGAAGATGGGGGGACCATCCTCCAAGGCTAAATACTCATCATCGACCGATAGTGAACCAGTACCGTGAGGGAAAGGCGAAAAGAACCCCGGGAGGGGAGTGAAATAGAACCTGAAACCGGATGCATACAAACAGTGGGAGCGGACTTGTTCCGTGACTGCGTACCTTTTGTATAATGGGTCAGCGACTTACGTTCAGTAGCAAGCTTAACCAAATAGGGGAGGCGTAGGGAAACCGAGTCCGAATAGGGCGCACAGTTGCTGGGCGTAGACCCGAAACCAAGTGATCTATCCATGGCCAGGATGAAGGTGCGGTAACACGCACTGGAGGTCCGAACCCACTAACGTTGCAAAGTTAGGGGATGAGCTGTGGATAGGGGTGAAAGGCTAAACAAACTTGGAAATAGCTGGTTCTCCTCGAAAACTATTTAGGTAGTGCCTCATGTATCACTGACGGGGGTAAAGCACTGTTATGGCTAGGGGGTCATCGCGACTTACCAAACCATGGCAAACTCTGAATACCGTCAAGTGCGAGCATGGGAGACAGTCCTGGGGTGCTAACGTCCTGGGACAAGAGGGAAACAACCCAGACCGCCGTCTAAGGTCCCAAATGATCAATTAAGTGGAAAACGAGGTGGGAAGGCATAGACAGCCAGGATGTTGGCTTAGAAGCAGCCATCATTTAAAGAAAGCGTAATAGCTCACTGGTCGAGTCGTCCTGCGCGGAAGATGTAACGGGGCTCAAATTGATAACCGAAGACGCGGATATGTACGATGTACATATGGTAGAGGAGCGTTCTGTAAGCCTGTGAAGGTGTCTTGAGAAGGATGCTGGAGGTATCAGAAGTGCGAATGCTGACATGAGTAGCGATAAAGGGGGTGAAAAGCCCCCTCACCGAAAGCCCAAGGTTTCCTGCGCAACGTTCATCGGCGCAGGGTGAGTCGGCCCCTAAGGCGAGGCAGAAATGCGTAGTCGATGGGAAACAGGTTAATATTCCTGTACTTGGTATTAGTGCGATGTGGGGACGGAGAAGGTTACCTCAGCCAACGGTTGGAAGAGTTGGTTTAAGTGTGTAGGTGTGTAGCTTAGGCAAATCCGGGCTACTTTAACACTGAGGCATGATGACGAGTCTACTTGTAGACGAAGTGAGCGATACCCTGCTTCCAAGAAAAGCCACTAAGCTTCAGCTAATATCGAACCGTACCGCAAACCGACACAGGTGGGTAGGAAGAGTATTCTAAGGTGCTTGAGAGAACTCGGGAGAAGGAACTCGGCAAATTGACACCGTAACTTCGGGAGAAGGTGTGCCTCTAGTAGGTGAAGGTGTACAACCGGAGCCCAATGAGGCCGCAGAGAAATGAGGGCTGCGACTGTTTATCAAAAACACAGCACTGTGCTAACACGAAAGTGGATGTATACGGTGTGACGCCTGCCCGGTGCTGGAAGATTAAATGATGGGGTGCAAGCTCTTGATTGAAGTCCCAGTAAACGGCGGCCGTAACTATAACGGTCCTAAGGTAGCGAAATTCCTTGTCGGGTAAGTTCCGACCCGCACGAATGGCGTAACGATGGCCCTACTGTCTCCTCCCGAGACTCAGCGAAGTTGAAGTGTTTGTGAAGATGCAATCTCCCCGCTGCTAGACGGAAAGACCCCGTGAACCTTTACTGTAGCTTTGCATTGGACTTTGAAGTGGTTTGTGTAGGATAGGTGGGAGGCTTTGAAGCAGGAACGCCAGTTTCTGTGGAGCCGTCCTTGAAATACCACCCTGACCCCTTTGAGGTTCTAACCTAGGTCCATTATCTGGATCGGGGACCGTGCATGGTAGGCAGTTTGACTGGGGCGGTCTCCTCCCAAATTGTAACGGAGGAGCTCGAAGGTCGCCTAGGTACGGTCGGACATCGTACTGATAGTGTAATGGCAAAAGGCGGCTTAACTGCGAGACCGACAAGTCGAGCAGGTGCGAAAGCAGGACATAGTGATCCGGTGGTTCTGAATGGAAGGGCCATCGCTCAACGGATAAAAGGTACTCCGGGGATAACAGGCTGATTCCGCCCAAGAGTTCACATCGACGGCGGAGTTTGGCACCTCGATGTCGGCTCATCACATCCTGGGGCTGTAGCCGGTCCCAAGGGTATGGCTGTTCGCCATTTAAAGTGGTACGTGAGCTGGGTTCAAAACGTCGTGAGACAGTTTGGTCCCTATCTGCAGTGGGCGTTGGAAGTTTGAGGGGGGCTGCTCCTAGTACGAGAGGACCGGAGTGGACTGACCTCTGGTGTACCGGTTGTCACGCCAGTGGCATTGCCGGGTAGCTAAGTCGGGAATAGATAAGCGCTGAAAGCATCTAAGCGCGAAACTAGCCTCAAGATGAGACTTCCCTAGGTCTATAAGACCTCTAAAGGATCGTTCGAGACCAGGACGTTGATAGGTCGGGTGTGGAAGCGCAGTAATGCGTTAAGCTAACCGATACTAATTGCCCGTGAGGCTTGATCCTATAACCTGAGACGCGTTGATATGACGTGATACAGTTGACCCAAAGAAATTGTTTGGTGAAGAGAAACAAGATTACTTCTTCTATTGATTTCGAGTGGTTGTGCATCAAGTACAGCTAACTCACCCAGTTTTGTCTGGTGACCATAGCGAGGTGGTCCCACTCCTTCCCATCCCGAACAGGACAGTGAAACGCCTCAGCGCCGATGATAGTGCGGATTGCCCGTGTGAAAGTAGGACATTGCCAGACTCCCTAAAGAGAAGCCCAGCTAGAAATAGCTGGGCTTTTTGCTGTGTGTTCTCGAAAATGAACTAGATATACCGATCTAGGTATTGTTCTTTAGGTTACTCCAGTAGTCCCATTTAAACAAATACCCCCTTGTTCATTAGTAATTTGTGCTTGTGGCGTAGAAAAAGAAAACACCTTAAGGCTTTTTCCTTGCTGTTTTGTCGTGCGCTTGCGGTTAAAATAGCGCCAATTCTTTCGATGATATGGATTTAAGCTGATGAGCACTGTACTGAATGTGGTGATTTTGGCGGCCGGTAAGGGTACGCGCATGTATTCAAGCTTGCCCAAGGTATTGCATAAGCTGGCAGGTAAACCATTGGTGCAGCATGTTATCGATACCGCGCGTCGTTTGGCGCCGGAAAAACTGGTGGTGGTGTATGGGTTTGGCGGTGAGAAATTGCAAGGAGCACTCGCGGGCCAAGAGTTGGGTTTTGCATTGCAGGCCGAACAGTTAGGTACTGGCCATGCTTTGGCACAGGCGGTTCCGCAGCTGAATGGTGATACCACATTAATGCTCTATGGTGATGTGCCCTTAACGCGCCTGACAACCTTGCAACAATTATTGGCCGCGTGTGAAGGCGGTAAACTCGGGATCTTGACCGATGTTTTAGCAGATGCAAGCGGCTATGGGCGTATCGTGCGCAACGCGCAGGGCCAAGTCACGCATATTGTAGAGCAGAAAGACTGCACACCTGAAGAAGCGGCAATTCGCGAAATGAACACCGGCATTTTGGTATTGCCGACGGCCAAATTGCAGGGCTGGTTGTCTGAGCTGAAAAACGACAATGCACAAGGTGAATACTACGCGACCGATTTAATTGCCTTAGCGGTTCGTGATGGGATCGAGATTGCCACGGTACACCCAAAAGATCATTGGGAAGCTGAAGGCATTAATAATAAGCTGCAACTGGCCGCGCTCGAGCGAATTAATCAACAAGAAATTGCTAAATCTTTACTCACTGCGGGTGTGGGATTGGCCGACCCCGCGCGCATTGATGTGCGTGGTAAGGTGACACATGGTCAGGATGTCTATATCGATGTCAATTGTGTTTTGGAAGGCGAGGTGACGCTGGGTAAAGGCGTTAGCATTGGTGCGAATTGCTATCTGAAAAATGTAACGATCGCCGATGGTGCAGTCATTCATCCGTTCTGCCATTTGGAAGATGCGATTGTTGGTGCTGGTAGCTTAATTGGCCCCTACGCGCGTTTGCGCCCTGGCGCCGAATTGGCCGCCGAGGTGCATATCGGCAATTTTGTTGAAGTGAAAAAATCGACAATTGCCCAAGGTAGTAAGGTGAATCACCTCACTTATATCGGCGATACGACAATGGGTTCTGGCGTCAATGTCGGTGCTGGCACGATTACCGCTAATTACGATGGCGTGAATAAATTCCGTACCGTGATTGAAGATAATGTGCGGATTGGCTCAAATAATGTGCTGGTTGCGCCAGTGACCATTGGCGCAGGTGCAACGACAGGAGCAGGTTCGGTAATTAGCAAGAATGCCCCTGCTGGTGAATTGACTGTGGCCAGGGCCAAGCAAGTGACGATTGCTGGGTGGCAGCGCCCAGTTAAAAAATAAGCTATCAGCGATTCATTTTCCGAGAACCCGGCCTTTGGTCGGGTTTTTTGCTTTCTTAAGTTGAAAAAAATCAACTCCTGTTTAATCGCCTATCAAATTACATGGTTTATCAGTAATATGTTTTCTTCACCTATTTGTTGAGTTTTGATAATGAAACACTTACCACTCACCTTACTTGCAGTTTCTGTCTCTCTGGCCCTGTTAGCTTGTGGCGGAGGTGGTGGCGGTGGTGGCTCTGCAACGCCGACGGCTGCACCTAGTTATACGCCACCGCCAGCAGATGCCGTTTCTGCAGATCCAACAATTCCAGCCCCGCAGGCAATCACACTACAGTCTGGTTCTTTGCTCATTAGTGAAATCTCGAATAGTGGCTGGATTGAGATCTACAACACAACAGATTTCCCAATTGATGTAAGTCGCATGAAGGTGCGGACACGTGATACTTCTGGTTTGATTAGCGAGTTTGCACTACCTGCTGCAACCATCTTGCCCAAGGGTTATTTGGTGGTTGCTGCACGCCCATCGACTGATATTCAATCATCGAACCAAGTGGTGTTTGTTGGAACGACATCTTTGAAGCCAAACTGGGGCAGTAGTAATTCTGGCTTTGTGGAATTAACCATCCCGGGGCAAACCATCGACTTTGTGCGATTTGGTTCAGGTGAAACAACTGCGCCAACATCACCTTCTGAATGGGGGTCTGGCAATGCACCAGCACTTGATATTGGCAGCGATGTCGGCAGTACTTACGGCCACAGTATTGTCCGCCCTGCCAGCAGTATCAATTCTGATACCAATTTGGGTACAGATTGGCAACCCGCCAATTTTTCGACGCCATTTGGACCTAATGATGTACCGAGTGGTGCGCTGGATGCCGATAATGATGGTATCCCAGATAGTGCAGAGGTTGCGGGTGGTACATTCGCAGGCTTGGATTTATATGCCATGGGCGCTCGGGCTGGTCAGCGTGATATTTTCCTAGAAATTGACTACATGTCCGCAGCAGATGAAGGCGTGAAGCCACGCCCAGAAGCCTTGCAAAAAATAGTTGCAGCTTTTGCCGCAAAGGGTTTCAGTTTGCATATTGATGCTGGTGCCAATGTGGCTGGTTTCAATTTGGGGAATGCAAAATCAGTACTAGCTTACAATTCATGTTTAGACATGGGGAATCCGAAGTTGGGTTGTGCCGATGTCTATGCATTGAAAACCAATTCATTTGATTTGCGCCGTAGCCCGATTTTCCATTATGCAGTGATGGGTTATAAATCGGGGACCTATGCAGGTGCTGCTGGCCTTGGCGAAATTTCCGGTAATGACTTTTATGTTGCTTTGGGTGGATTGGGTTTATCTGCTAAATCTACGCTCGAGAAAAATTTCCTGATCAATACCCAAGCGGGCACGATCATGCATGAGTTGGGGCATAATCTGGGTCTGCGCCACGGTGGGTTTGAAGACCAGAATAGCAAACCCAATTACATCAGTGTGATGAACTATATGTACTCGCAAGCGGGGATTCCGCCTAATGTAACTGGTGTGAATGCGGGGCAACGCTGGTATATCAACAATAACTTGAAAGGTTTGGGTTTGTGCACCACTGAAGTGGAGGCCAACACGTGTTCAGATACCTTTATCCTCGATTATTCAAATGGGAACTCGCTTGCGCTGAATGAACAGAGCTTACTCGAGAGTGAATTACTGGGGCGTGGATCGACAGTGGCGGGGGCTTTTGTAGACTGGAATCGTGATGGTCTAAATACTACCAGTCGAATTAGCGCCAATATTGATTCACCAGATTCGACAGTGGTTTCAAGTGTGCCACTGCGCGATTATAACGATTGGGCCAATTTGATCTTACCATTCGCGCGTCAATTTAGCGGTCGTTTAGGTAAAACCCCAGGTTCGGGTACTGTTTATAACGACGTGCATTTCCTTAATGATCGTCAACCCGTTGCCAGCGAGCAACCAATGGTCAAACCAATGCCATGAGAGTACTCATAGGTATGCTGGTTTGTGCTTCTGCGCTGGTGCAAGCCCAAGAACTGCAAATTAGCGGTTCTTGGCTGCAAAAACAGCCGATAGAGCAGATTGCGCACTCTATATCCGCTTGGCATTTTAGCTCGGCCGAGCAGCAGTTAGTGCTGCAATCACCTCCGACCGGCTTTAAGGCGCCGCAAGTCGGTGATTGGTTAGAGGTGCAAATGCGGATGAACCCTGCTGGTATGATGCGCCGGCTGAGCTGGTCACACACCGCTGATGCTGAGCCATGGCTAGTGTTGGGTCACAATAGCCGCTTAAGCGATGCCGCCATGGGTGATTGGCGCTGGGAGGTTGCAAGTACCGGTGCTGTACCAGTGCTTGTTACCCCCACTCAGCGAATTGTGCTCCGCCTTAACCGGATGACCAAAGTAGGAGCTTGGTGTGTGTTGATTAGCGATATTCGCCTTGCTAAGCCAAGTACCGCCGAAGTGGCCAACGAATCAGAAACCCGCTTTGATTGGTGGGCACAGCGTGACGTGGCTTGCGTAGCATATCGACCAAATTCTTAGTGTTCCTGAACTCGCAGAGGAATGCAGACGAAGCAAACAACAACGGCAGCCTTGAGCTGTCGTTGTTGTTTTTATACCGTTCAGAAGAAAATATAACTGCATAGTGTTAAATACTACTAATTGGTAGTATATTTACTTAGCGGTAATTGTACGCGTCTGGATGGTTATAAAAAACGTCGGTATTTCCTTGCAACACTGGAGAATAATCATGATTACACTCAGTAAATGGTTGGTAATGATCGCTGCGAGTGCCGGGTTGGTGGCTTGTGGCGGTGGCAGCGACCCCGCGCCAGAGCAGGCACAGGTTCGCGTTATTCATGCATCACCTGATGCGCCTAATGTGGATGTTTATGCCGCGGGGGCTAAAGCATTAAGTAATGTGCCTTACAAAGCAGCTAGTGGTTTACTCACGGTGAATGCAGGTGATTTACCAGTCAAAGTCACCCCAACGGGTAGTGATACGGGTGTAATTAGCGCTACGCTGAAGTTGGCTAAAGATACGGTTACCACCGTAATTGCAGTGAACGAAGTCGCCAAAATCGAACCACTGGTAATTACCGAGAGCGCAATGAAACCTAGCGCAGGTAAGGCTCGTTTGCGGGTAGTACACGCCGCAGCAACAGCGCCTGCAGTTGATATCTATGTGACTGCACCAACTGCAGATTTGGCCACAACTACTGCAACTTTAAGCAATGTCGCATTCAAAGCGTTTTCTGATGGCTTAGAAGTACCAGCAGCAGATTATCGCGTACGGGTAACTGCTGCGGGTAGCAAAACCGTGGTATTTGATTCCGGTACTTTGCCAGTGCCAGCGGGAGCCGATTTGCTCGCGGTCGCAGTGCCACAAGCCAATGGTAGCTCGCCGATCAGTTTGCTACTGATTAGCCGCGATGCAACTGCCAATGTAACGCAGGTGGCTGATGTGAATGCCAAACTGCGAGTTGTGCATGCGTCACCTGATGCGCCAGCTGTGGATGTATTAGCCAATGGCAGCGCCATTTTGAGCAATGTGCCATTTTTTACCGCCTCTAACTACCTGACTGTTGAAGCCAAAAAATACACTGTGGCGCTCAATCTGGCAGGAACGAGTACTCAGGCACTCACGGCTGATTTAACTTTGGATAAGGCAACAAACTACACGGTATTTGCTACCGGCCTAGCTGCGGGAACGCCTGCACTGCAATACCTAGTTGCTAAAGATGATGCTAGCTTGCCACCTACTGGTCAGATCAAAGTGCGCGTGATTCATGCTTCACCAAATGCGCCAGCCGTTGACGTATATGCCAACGATGCGTTGGTGATGAGCAATGTCGCCTTCCCTGCTGCTGGTGATTACCTGAAAGTGCCTGCTGGTGATTATGTATTCAAACTGCGTGCGGCAGGTGCAGCAGCTAGCTCAGCGCCAGCCTTCACTTCAGGCACAGTAACGACCACTGCAGGCAAAATCTACACTGTGGTAGCGCGTGGCCTGTTGCCAAATACAACGGGTGATACCGCGAAAGACTTTACTTTGAGTGTCTTGAACGACAACTAAACTTAGTTTGTCGCCAAAACAAAAGCCGCATTAGCGGCTTTTGTTTTGTGTAGATGGCGGGGATCGTGGCTTTTAAATTCTAGGCAGCATCGTCGGCAGCCCATTTTTTTAGCGTGACATAATCAGTTTTGCCGGTGCCCAGCAGCGGAATCGCGGCTACAACGCGAATCTCGCGTGGCACCGCCAGTTCAGGTGCACCGATCTCGCGTGCTGCAGCCAATAAATGGTCGCGGCTTAGATCGGCTTGCGTGGTGAACAGTACAATCGCTTCACCCTTGGCCTCATCAGGGCGCGAGCTGGCCGAGTGCATAAAGTCGGGCGCTGCTTTGCGGGCAATGGTTTCGACGACTTCGAGCGAAATCATTTCACCGGCAATTTTGGCAAAGCGCTTGGCGCGGCCCTGAATCGTAATAAAGCCGTCGATATCCAGCTTCACAATATCGCCGGTGTCGTACCATGCCACGCCGTCTTCCTGCGGTAAGCTTTCGAGCTGGCCGGGATTTTCATAGCGCAAATAACCCTTCATTACGTTCGGGCCGCTAACCAAAAGCTGCCCGCCTTCTGGTACACCCGGGATGGGTATAAGCTTGTGGCGCATACCGGGAGTGAGTTGGCCGACAGTACCCAGTCTGCTAGCCATCGGTACATTCACCGCGACGACCGGCGCACATTCGGTGACGCCATAGCCCTCTAAAATCCGAATCCCGAATTTCTCGATATAGGTTCTGCGCACCGCTTCGCTGAGCTTTTCCGCGCCAGCCACCACATAGCGTAGGCGGCCAAAATCGTAAGGGTGGGCATATTTGGCGTAATTACCGAGGAAAGTGCTGGTACCAAATAGCACCGAGCAGCCACGGTCATAAACGATTTCTGGGATGATGCGGTAGTGTAGCGGCGTTGGGTAAAGGAAAATTGGCACGCCGGTCACCAGCGGCAAAATCGCGCAAGCAGTCAGGCCAAAGCTGTGGAACAGCGGTAGCGCGACCATGAATTTATCGCGCGGGGTAAAGTCAGCCAGTGCGCGGATTTGTGCCACATTGGCCAAAATCGAATTATGGCTGTGCACTACGCCCTTCGGTTTGCCCTCCGAGCCGGAGGTAAACAGGATCACCGCAGCATCATCCGGTGATTGTTTGATGGCAAAGCTACTTGGACGCAGCAGCCCGAGTAAAACCAGTAATTTATCGCCCAGCCCGATCAATGGGCGTAAATCTTCCAGATACAAGACCTGAATATTCGGTAGATTGTCGATCAAGCCTTCGAGCTTGCCTTTGGCGATAAAGGCGCGTGAAGTCACGATAGTTTTGATATTTGCCGCAATACATGCTGCCAGTATCCCTTCGCGACCCGCGCTGTAATTGAGCATGGCAGGGATACGTGCCCTAGCGCTTAGCGCAAAAAACAGCGCCAGCGTCGGCGTGGTATTGGGTAACAGCACGCCAACTGTTTCCTGTTGGGTGGAGATTTTATCCACAATGCGCGACAGGCCAAGGATTTTCTTAGTCAGACTGCCATAGCTTTCTTCGTGCTGCGAAATGTCTTCTACTACGCTAAACGTGCTGCCAAATGCAATTTGGGCATCCAGATAGGCGCGATAGAGGGTGCGCTCGGGGCGGGTAGCCACCAGCATTTCGAGCAAAATATCGCGCATTAGTTGGCCGGCTTTGCGGCGGCGCTCTTTGGCGCTAGGCAAATCCGGCATTGCAATGCTGCGCCGACCCAGCACTTGCAGGCTGATTTTTGGAAATAAAGTCTGTGGATAAATTCCACCTAGGCGGCTAAAGAAGGTGCGCGAAGCGCCAGAGATGCGCACCGGCACAATCGTTGCGCCCGTGCGCGCCGCCGCAAAGGCCGCGCCATCGTAGACTTTCATCAGCGAGCCGGTGGTGGTAATGCGCCCCTCAGGGAAAATAACGACCGGTTTGCCCGCTTCAAGCAAGCGAACCACTGCCTTGATTGCCAGTGGGTTGGTTGGATCGACTGCCAGAAAATCGGTTAGGCTGAGAAACAGCCGAAAGAACCAGTTTTCTGCCACCTTAGTGTGTACCACAAAGGTGGCATCAATCGGCAAATGGGCGGCCAAGAAAATCCCATCGAGAAAAGATTCGTGATTGGCCACAATCAGCGTGCGCGGATTGTGAAACACGCTGAAATCGCCCTTGATCGTGAGCCGGTATAGCACGCGGAACAAGGTTTTCATTGAGGTACGAAACAGAGTCTTGAGCATGGCATCTACTGTGGCTGTCAACTTGACGTCATATGTTAGCAATAAATGCATTTTCAATTGTACCTTTTCACTGTTTAGCCGCAAAAAAGCCCGCATTAGCCCGCGAGCCATTCAGCGGCTTAGGTATAATGATCAGTATCAAAAGCCGCAACGAATACTTATCCTAGGTATTGCTGTGCGAGTCTCAACAAATATGACCTTCAGGTGAATACATCATGGCAAAAATGCTAGACCAAGCGCTAACCGATGAAGAGCTCGATCAACTCGATCAGTTTTTGTACTCGGATGCCGTCGGTAAGGATGCAATGTCCTTGTCCATGTTGCATGGCTACCTCACCGCCATTTTGATTGGCCCCGCGCAAGTGATGCCCACCGAATGGATGGGACAGATTTGGGATAAACCCGAAGCGGTGATTTTTGCCTTGCCCGAAGCCGATGCGATGATCGATCTGGTGATGCGCCTCTACAATCAAATCGCCGATGAGCTGGCGCAAGACCCTCCGGTGTACGAGCCTTTGTTGTACTGGGAAGACGAAACCGAAGAACACTCCAGCATTGAAGAATGGAGCTTGGGTTTCTGTTTTGGCGCGGGCTTGGCCGAAGAAGAATGGCAGCCGCTGCTCGATGAAGAAGAAGGCCAGTTTATGTTTATGGCCATCATGAGTGGTTCGGACGACGAAATGCGCGCTGATATGGAGCGCGAAGGTATCAACCTCGTGCAACACGATAATGAAATCGCCGAGCAATTGCCGGAAATGGTGCTCGAAATCCGCGACTTCTTCCGCAATCGCCAAATCAGCGAAGGCAGCAAACACCGATTGCATTAAGCCAATCCCAAATCAAAAAGCCGTGTTACGACACGGCTTTTTTGTGGCTAGAGCTTCAAGTTGGTGGTACTAAGCGAGTTGGTCAGGGTAAGCTGCATTCAGACCGAGTGCCTGAGCGCAGTTGGCAATTTGCGCGTGGTCAGCGACTCGGCCGATCCAGCCCAAATACGCATCATCGCCAGTATCCCAGTGCCATAGTGCAAAACCTTGCTGCTGCAGTTGTTCGTGGGCTAGTAGCATAATCTGCCCCACTTCCAGCTCGTCTTCAGGATCGGCGCAGCCCCAGTCAAACTCGATATCGATATGCAGATTGCCGCACAGTGTATCGAGTACGTCGAGCATCGATTCAGTGTCTTTCCAATCGACGAAAAACACCAGCTCCCAATCGGCAGCTTCTTTAAAGCCATAATTAATCAGCTCATCATTCTGCTCTTCGTATTCTTCTTTATTGTCTTCGTCTTCGATAAAGGCTTTGAATTGGGCGCTGCAGCGCTGCGCAAGTTGGCTATTGCCATTGCTAATCAGGTCATACAACTCGCGGGCATTGCGTAAAATGCGTTGATGCTGCGTTTCCTGTGGGGCCGTTTCGCCCAGCGTGGCTGGCTGGTAACCCTTGTTAAGCTTTTCTGCTGTAGTTTTGTCGGCAGCTTTCAGCATGGCTTCAACGCTGTCGAAGTGCTGGGTTTTCGTTTGGCCATTGGCTCCGATGCGCCCATAGCGACTGATCAGCGTGCCGTCGTCATTGAGCGTCAGCTCGTAGAATTTGTGTTCGCCAGTGTTGGCGTTGGATAGCTCGAAATAGCGGGTTTGAATAATATTCATAGGTATTGTCGGGTATGATCTATTTTACAAGGGTTTGGTGGCTATACCATTATGGGTATATGGCTTGCAGCTATTTTTTCTCGGCGAGAACACCGTTGGAAATACTCCGCATGCGCGTTAACATTTCTGCAGACCAAGTTTAAGCTGACTTTATGTGTAGGATTGTGAGCTAAATCTCATGCGCGAGCTAGCTTGCAGGGTGAGCTTGATGCAATTGTCGCGTGTGAATAGTCACTGACAAATCAAACTGATGCCTGCGCGTGGCGTCTTGATCGGGTAAAATGGCGTTTTGATTTTGAATAACGGCGACGCTTCGCCGTGCAAGGATATTTATGAGCCTCAAGTGTGGCATCGTCGGCTTGCCGAATGTGGGTAAATCCACGCTGTTTAACGCTTTGACCAAAGCCGGTATCGAAGCGTCAAATTATCCGTTTTGTACGATTGAGCCGAATGTCGGTATCGTTGAGGTGCCTGATCAGCGCCTCGCGCAATTGGCTGCGATTATCAACCCGCAAAAAATCCAGCCAGCCATTGTTGAGTTTGTCGATATTGCAGGCTTGGTGGCGGGCGCTTCCAAAGGTGAAGGTCTGGGCAATCAGTTTCTGGCCAATATCCGTGAAACCGATGCGATTGTGAATGTGGTGCGTTGTTTTGAAAACGACAACATTATTCACGTGGCTGGCCGCGTAGATCCGATTGACGACATTATCGTGATCGGCACCGAACTGGCGCTGGCGGATATGAATACCGTTGAAAAAGCGATCCAGCGTGAAGGCAAAAAAGCGCGTTCAGGCGATAAAGAAGCATTGGCGCAAATCGCCGTGCTGGAAAAATTGCTGCCGCATTTGAACGATGGCAAACCAGCGCGTTCGGCTGGCCTGTCGGATGAAGAAAAGCTGGCGATCAAATCGCTGTGCCTGTTGACGATTAAACCCGCGATGTATGTCGCGAACGTCGCTGAAGATGGTTTCGAGAATAATCCGCTGCTCGACAAAGTAACTGCTCATGCCAACGCCGAAGGTGCGCCAGTGGTTGCGGTGTGCGCGGCGATTGAATCTGAAATCGCAGAGTTGGACGATGCGGATAAAGCCGAGTTTCTGGAATCAATCGGCCAAGCTGAGCCAGGCCTCAATCGCCTGATTCGCGTCGGCTATGATTTGCTGGGCTTGCAAACCTACTTTACAGCTGGTGTTAAAGAAGTGCGCGCGTGGACGATTCACAAGGGCGACACCGCGCCACAAGCTGCTGGCGTGATCCATACCGATTTCGAGCGCGGCTTTATCCGCGCGCAAACCATCGCGTTTGATGATTTCATCCAATACAAGGGTGAGCAAGGCGCGAAAGAAGCCGGCAAGATGCGTGCTGAGGGCAAGGAATACATCGTGAAAGATGGCGATGTATTGAATTTCTTGTTTAACGTGTAACTTTTGATCGCGCGCGATGCCCATATATACAGGGCGTCGTGCCCCGAAGTGACGGTGAGGCCGCCCTTTTTCTCTGCAACGAGGCAAGCGCTGTCATCTCACTTGTCATTCAGGTGTAACATTAACGTCATATTATCAAGGATTGAACGATGAGCCGCACTGTAAACTGTGTCAAACTGGGTCGTGAAGCGGAAGGCTTGGATTTTGCCCCTGTGCCGGGTGAGTTGGGCAAGAAAATCTACGACAACGTGTCCAAAGAAGCATGGCAAGCTTGGGTAAAACACCAGACCATGCTGATCAATGAAAACCGTCTGAGCCTAGCCGATCCAAGTGCGCGCAAATATTTGCAGCAACAATTGGAAAATTATTTCTGGGGTGCTGGTGCTGATTCGATTCAGGGCTTTGTACCGCAGTAATACAGTAATGAATCAGGCCGCATAATGCGGCCTGATGTGCTTCAAAAGCCCCATATTGCCCTTTCACTGGGGAGCGGGCTTCAATAATCAGTAGCATGGCTTGTGATGTGGTGCGTCTTGGCTTGGCCGACGTGCTGTGAACCGCCAATGTAATTTTGCTGCGCAGCCCCTTAGGTCTGCCTTGTCGATAAAAGCCAAATAAGAGCGATGTTATGACGTATAAACCTGCCGACAATCAACTCATGCTCAATCGCGAATTGGGTTTGCTGGAATTCAATCGTCGCGTATTGGCGCAAGCCGAAGATGCGCGTAATCCTTTGCTGGAGCGCTTGAAGTTTCTATGCATTGTGTCGAGCAACCTCGATGAATTTTTCGAGGTACGCATTGCGTGGTTAAAAGAAAATATGCGCCATAACCCAACGCGGCTATTGCCCGAAGGGCTGACGCCGCATCAGGCTTTTGATTTGGTGTGTATCGAGGCGCACGATTTGGTTGAACGCCAATATCGCATTTTGCGCGAAACGATTTTCCCTGCCATGGAAGAAGAAGGCATTTATTTCTTCCGCCGTAGCCTGTGGACTGATGCGCAGCGCGCATGGGTAAAAGATTATTTCTTCCGTGAGTTGATGCCGATTTTAACGCCGATTGGGCTTGATCCTTCGCATCCATTCCCGCGCTTATCGAATAAAATTTTAAACTTCGTGGTCGAGCTCGAGGGGCGTGATGCTTTTGGCCGCAACTCGGGTATTGCGATTGTGCAAGCGCCGCGTATTTTGCCGCGCTTTGTCAAAATGCCAGCCGAGATTGCAGGTACGGAACACGGCTTTGTGTTCTTGTCGTCGATTATGCATGCGCATATTGATGAGCTTTTTGCCGGTATGCATGTGCTGGGGTGCTACCAATTCCGCGTCACGCGCGATTCGGACGTGTCGGTCGACGATGAAGACATCAAAGACTTGCGCGCGGCGATTGAAGGCGAATTGTCACAGCGGCCATTCGGCGATGCGGTGCGACTCGAAGTGGCCGATAATTGCCCGAAACATGTGCAAGATTTTCTATCGCAGCAATTTGGTTTGACCGATGCTGATGTGTATCGCGTCAACGGCCCAGTGAATATGGTGCGCTTGATGCAAGTGCCCGATCAGGTTGAACGCCCTGATCTGAAATACCAGCCATTTATGCCGGGTATTCCACCCGAGCTACGCAATCAAAGCGATTATTTTGCCGCGATTCGTCATGGCGATATTTTATTGCACCACCCGTACCAGAGCTTCACGCCGGTGGTCGACTTCCTGCAGCAAGCTGCGCGTGACCCCGCTGTGGTGGCGATCAAGATGACGATTTACCGCACCGGTGCTGAGTCCATTTTGATGGATGCACTGCAAGAAGCGGCGGCGCGCGGTAAAGAAGTGACGGTGGTGGTCGAGCTGATGGCGCGTTTTGACGAAGAAGCCAATATCAATTGGGCTGCGAAACTCGAACGTGCAGGGGCGCACGTGGTGTATGGCGTGTATGGCTATAAAACGCACGCCAAAATGCTGCTGATTGTGCGCCGTGAAGAAGGCTTGCTAAAGCGTTATGCACACGTTGGCACGGGGAACTACCACCCACGTACCGCCAAGCTGTATACCGACTTTGGTCTGTTTACCGCCAATCGCGAAGTGACCAGCGATGTGAATGATGTGTTTATGCAGCTCACCGGTTTAGGTTTGGCAGGTGATCATCACCAACTATGGCAAGCGCCGTTTACCTTGCACAGCAATTTTATCGCCGCGATTGAGCGCGAAATCGTGCATGCCAAAGCGGGCAAAAAGGCCGTGATCATTGCCAAAATGAATGCGCTGCTGGAGCCAACGATTATCGATAAACTCTATGAAGCATCAGGCGCGGGCGTCACGATCCATCTGATCGTACGCGGTGTGTGTGCGTTGCGTCCGGGTTTGCCGGGGATTTCGGAAAACATCCGCGTGCGCTCGATTGTGGGCCGTTTCCTTGAGCATCATCGCGTGTATTACTTCTTTAACGATGGCGCAGAAGATGTTTACTTGTCGAGTGCCGACTGGATGGGACGTAATTTATTCCGCCGAATTGAGATTGCCTTCCCAGTGCTGAGCCCGAAAGTGAAACGTCGCGTGATTCGCGAGAGCTTAAGACCATTCTTGGTTGATAACACCCAAGCATGGGAAATGCTATCCGACGGACGTTATCGTCGCAAAGTCGCGCGTGGGGATAAGGTGCGTTCTGCGCAGGGCTTGATGCTGACAGATCTTACTGCTGGGACTCGTACCTAGCTTCAGTGAGGCCACCTTGGGTTTCAAGGTGGTATGAACCAATAAACTAGCTTTATATTGCTATATGGCCGCATACCCGCAGGGGTATGCGGCCATTTTATTGTTGGTCTTATTGCAATGAGTGAGAGTTAAAGCAAAAGATGTCAATAAATTGTAACAATTGGGTGGTAACTTACCCAGCAGCTTCAGTGTTTTTTATGATGAAGCTCGTAAGTATGCTGGGGTTATCCCCAGTTAGCATTACGTGTATCTAGCAAGATAATGTGGTACTAGGGTTAAATGGAGATGGAACCAATGACTGAGGCAAAGGCAATGAATACTCAAAAACCTACCCCGGCCGAGCTCAAGAAACAGCAAGAAAAACCGCTCGCTGAACGTCTAGCCGGTGAAAAGCCTTTTGATTGGATCAAATTAAAAGACGATGTCGCAACGAAATAAAAAAGGCTGCCAAATGGCAGCCTTTTTTGTGGGCACCGCATGCCGCAGATTATTTCATCGCGAGCGCTAAGCTGGCCCGATAGTGATGAGCTGCTTCTTCTTCCCGCTCCAGTTGAGTTAACAACTCAGCCAATTCAGCGTGACTGGTCGCGCTAGGATTAACCGCAATACTGGCTTCGAAATAGCTTTGTGCCTTACCCCATAATTCGCGCTTGCGGCACAAACGGCCCAACGCCAATAGTAATTGCTCATCACGCGGGTGAGATTTCAGCCAAGTTTCTGCCTGCTGCAATTGGGCCATTTGGTGGGGCAAATCGAGCTCTAGCTGACTGTAAATCGGCAGCAATTCACTATTCCAATCGGCTTCCAGCGCTTTTTCCAATGTTTCTTTGGCTTGTTCCGGCGCTTCTTGCGCGACATAGCTACGCGCTGCGGCGTATACCAGCTTCGGATTATGTTGCTCAGCGCTAGAGAGCTTTTTCCACCACTCTTTTAGCTCGACTGGCGTCATTGGGTGCTGCTTGAGCAATTGCAGTTGAGCTGCAATTCGAATATGGGCGGCTTGTTCGGTATCTAGTGCTTCAGCCTTGGTTAATTGCTCAACCAGTTTGAGTACTGCTTCCGGGTTTTGCTCACGCTGGCGCAAACGTAGTTCCAGCTTCATGGCATTGGTGAGTTTCGGTGCCAATTCACGTGCAGCGCTAATCGCTTGGTTGGCTTCGCTATAGCGGCGCTCATCCAGTAGTAACTCACCGGCGGTCATCAGCGTGGCCAAGTGTTGCTCACCAAGGCGTTGTTTGAGTTGCTGCAAAATCTTATCGCGCTGCTCAAAGTCACGAGTGGCGTGGGCTGCACGGGCTGCGAGTAAGCCATTTACTGCAAATGCATCATCTTCATGGCTGGCTTGCATGGCTTCGCTGGCGAGCCGTGCTGCGCGCTGAAAGCGGCCTTCAAAAAAAGCAATGCGGGCGTCGCGTTCCAATTTGACTGATGCTTCTTTGGCCTGATTGGCTTGGTAGCGTCGCACGCGCTGCGGCAAGCCAGCGACCTCAACGAACATTTGCAGTAATAAATAGAGCGCAATGATGCTAACGAGCAACAGCACAATAAATACGTTTAAGGAAATTTCCATCCGCCATGGCGGTAGAAAGATCAGCGCATAACCGGTATTTACTTGTGCAAATAAAGTCATGCCCACTGCAAGCGAGAAAATGGCAATTACCCACAACAAAAACTTCATGGTTTAACCCTTTCTGCAGTGGTTCGTGCGCTGCGCACCGCGGTGAGGCTAGCGCTTAAATCAGGTAATGCAACACGGATTTGTTGATCTTCCAATTGCTTGATCATTTGCAGCGCCCCTTGGGTGGCTGGCATTTGCACATCAAAATAATCATTCAGGTAGCGTTTGATGGCGGCCACATCGGTGCGGAAGGTTGCTTCATTGCGTTGTAAAATCGACGAGCGGGCACTTAGCAAACGCAGCTTGATATTTTCGCGCAGGAAAAATGCTTGTTCTGGGGTGAGCAAAGCCGCTTCTGGCTTATCCATACGGCGAATCTGAATTAGTTGCTTAAACTCGTGCCAGATTTCTAGCAAGAAGGCCTGTACTGGGCCATCATTTTGCGTGCTAGGGTGATGCTGCACGGGTTGATCGTGGCCTTCGTCAATCATCAACGGCAGCGTATCGACTTTGCTAATCAAGCTATCTAGCTTGGCGGTGACGCCCACCACATCCAGATAAGGCATCGCTTTGAGCGTATCCATATCGCGGGTGATGGCTTGGCGGACGCTAATGAGCTCTGGGCGATTCAGGCGTGATAGCTGCTGATCAATATTGCTCAAGCCAGTTAGCGCGAGATTCACATCGCCCGACAGCTGTAATTGCTGGCTGGCAAAGGTCAGCATTTGCTCTAGCTCGGCCAGCGTGTGTACTGACTCGGTACGCGTGAGCATGTCATACATGCCGGTTAGCGCTTCTTGGCGACTTTCAGATTCGGCCAGTTTATTGGCTTGTGTCTGCACCTGAACTTGTAATTGCTGCTGAATCTGTGCCATTTGGGCATGATTAGTGCGCAATTCCTGCTGCAGTTTATTACTATTGGCCAGTTGGCTAGCCAAATCAGCTTTGAGTTGCTCCATGGCATTTTGCTGGTAGAGCCATACCCCGCCGCTGGCTAGTATTGCCACCAAGGCCAGAACTAGTGCTGGTTGTGGTAAGGTACGCCGTGGGGGTACTTGCAGGGCTGCGGAGAATGAATCTTGAGCGTTTTCTTGGGTCATGGGCTTTACACGTCTAAAGATGAGGCCGGTCAAAGTGCTGACAAATCGAACGGGTGATGCCCGCATCGCCAGCATCAGTCAGCAAAATTTGCTGTGCCCCTAGTGCTTGGAGCGTGGCAACAATGCGTGGATGCGGCGCGAAATACTGTACTGATTGTAGCCTGTGCTGCGCTAGCTCTCCACCTATGTGAAATAAGTGTTGTGCAGCTTCTGAGCTGGAGATGATTAAACCATCACAACCGCGTGTTAATTGTGTCAATAATTCACTTGCATTCCATGCTGGCGGCAATCGCTGGTAGCAACTAATCAGGCTCAGTTGCGCACCTGCGGCGGTCAATGCGCTCGGCAGTAGATCACGCCCACCTTGGCCACGGAAAATCACGATGCGCTTGCTCGCCAAGTTTTGCAGCTCAGGCATGGCCAGCAGACCTTCGCTATCAAATTGTTGTGGTGGGCAGATGATCTGCTCAACACCCAATTCTGCGGCACGCTTGGCGCTGCCAGGGCCGACTACCGCGACGGGCAAGGTGGCGGGCCAAGGGGCGGTTAGTTGTGCAAAAACCGCATCGAGTGCCGATGGGCTGATGAAAATCGCCAGCTCAAAGCTTGCCAGTTGTTGCAGTGCCACCGTTAATGGTGCGACATCGGCCGGCGGGGCAATGTCCAGTAGGGGCAATTGCAACACCTCGGCGCCTTGCGCGCTCAGTGCACCACTGAGTGCTGCTGCCTGTGCCGCTGGGCGTGTGACCCACAGCCGGCGGCCTTGCAGCGGAGCTTCATTGGAATTAGTCATGCGCCAGTTGTTTGAGAATCTCGCGGGCGCCTTCAGTGCACAGTAAATCGGCCACGGTACGGCCTAAACCATCGGCTGCGCTAAACGAGCCATTGGATTCTGCGGTCACTACTTGCGAGCCATCGGGCATGGCGATCAAACCGCGCAGGCGCAAAAAGCCATCGTCACTGGTGGCATAAGCCGCGAGTGGAATCTGGCATGAACCATTAAGGCGGCGTGATAAAGCACGCTCAGCTTCAACCGCGGCGGCCGTGGCGACATGATTAAATGGTGCCAGCAGCTCGGCTAAATCAGCGCGATCGCTGCGGATTTCCAAGCCCAAAGCGCCTTGGCCTGGCGCGGGTAGGCTTATTTCTGGGGATAATTCACTGCGAATTCGATCGCCCAAACCCAATCGTTTCAGCCCTGCGGCCGCCAAGATAATGGCATCAAATTCACCGTCATCGAGTTTGCGCAGACGGGTGTTTACATTGCCGCGCAGTGGTTTGATGGTGAGGTGTGGGTAGCGCATCCGCAGCTGGCTTTCGCGACGCAGGCTGGAGGTGCCGACGATTGCGCCTTCGGGTAATTCATCCAGATTGGCGTATTGGTTTGAAACAAACGCATCGCGTGGATCTTCGCGCTCGCCGATGGCGGCGATGCTAAAGCCCTCGGGCAGCACCATGGGTACGTCTTTCATTGAATGCACGGCCAAATCGGCGCGGCCATCTTGCAAAGCCTGCTCCAGCTCTTTGACAAACAGTCCTTTGCCACCGATTTTATTGAGCGTAACGTCTAAAATCCGGTCGCCCTGCGTGGTCATTCCCAATAGCGCGACTTCCAGCTCAGGATAGGTCTGCTCTAGCCATGATTTTACAAATTCGGCTTGCCACAATGCCAATGGGCTTTCCCGAGTAGCAATTACGACTTTCCGTAAATTGGTCGATGCGGACATGGGTATACCTCTGAGCATTGGCAAAGCAGGCAGTTTACCATGTGCGTTTGGCTGGTTGAGCAAGCAGGCGAACAAGTGATAAAACAAAACGCCCACAAGCGCTACACTTGGGGCGTTCAGGGGGGGCTCTACCTGATGATTATTTCGTAGTTTTCTCGTCGGGTTTGAGATCAAACTCCAGAGCACCTAGCTCATCATTGCTGCTAATGGCCTGCAGATTGAGTTCTTCCACTTCAAATTGTGGCGTTTGTTCTTCCAGTAATGATAGATCAGGCAGTGTGTGACCCGCATCAAGGTTAGGGAGCTCGATCGAGTGATCGAGCTCGGGCGGGCTGGCTGGTTTAATCAATAGTGATTCATATTGAGGTGGCACGCTGTTGCTGGGTGATAACGACACCATCATCGACAAATCGGGGCTGATAGGTGCTTCAAGATCCAACTTCAACTCCTCGGCAATTGGTGCCGTTTCGCTTAGGCCAAATGCATGGGCATAACTAGCCGTATGTAGCTGAGGGGCATTAGCTGTGTGGCTTTCACGCAGATACAGCGGGTTTTCCGGGTCGAGTTTGGCTCCAATATTGCGTACTAATTCCCAATCCGCCTCATCATGCTGAATGGCTTTCAAGTTTTGAGCCAGATGTGCATATTCCGATTTCATCCCTTGTTGGCGGAATAAGCGGAACAGCATTAACCAGCGCTCAATGTCTTCCGGATCTTCATCAATGCAGTGATACAGCACATCAATCGCATCCATGACTTCGCCTTGCGCAATCAGCATGTGCGCGCGCGCCAAATCATTCGGAGCGGTTTCTTCAACTTCAATGCCGTGTGGTGTGCCACCCAAATGCATCATCGACATCATGGTATTGCGGCTTAACAGGCCCGCTGGTGCTTTAAAGGTTGGGTTTGGGCCAAACTGGGTGAAATCTTGCTCGGTGTATTCATTGCGTTGCCATTGTGAGCGACGGCGTGTGAACCACCAGCCTGCGCCCAATGCGATCAGCAGTACACCGATTGCGCCACCCCACAACAGATAATCTGGCTCAATACCGTCTTCGCTAGATTCGCGCAGGACGGGAGGCGTGGCTGGTGCTGCATGTGCAGGTACCGCTGCGGAAGCTGCATTGACCGCGCTGGCAGGATGAGCCGTTGCCGGTGTGCTTAGTGTATTGACTGAGCTAGCCGCGACCGTACTGGCTGCATTCATTTGGGCCAGCCGGAGATTGAGCTGAGTAATCTCTAACTGCATTTTTTCCTGCAATGCGTTCAGCTCAAGGACTTTTTGCTCCAGTTCACGAGTGTAATCACTGCTACTTGCTGGCGATGTTTTAGGTTTTGCAATCGGGGCTTGTGATTCACCATCCAGTCGTAATAGGCCGGATTCCTGCTTGCTGGTTTTGCTTGGAGCTTTTTTGCTGGAGCGTAAGCGATCGGGAATCACGATACTCGTTCCGGCAGCAATTGGGGTGTTATCGCTATAACCCGGATTAACGCTAATGAGCTTATTGAGATAGCGCGGGTATTGCGGTGTATTTTCTGGGTAGTACTTTTTAGTTAGCTCAGCCAGTGTTGTGGCTTTTTTGACCGTAATGGTTTGTGGGTCGCGATTGGGTAAATCGGCCACAGCAGTGCTGGGGCGTGGCTGCGGAGCCGGTTTGGCAATGGTGAGCTGTGGTGCTGGTTTGGGCTCATTGAGCGGCGCTACATTCAGAAATGCAGTAAAAGCGCGTGAAAGCTGCACCCCGTTGCATTCGACCTGAATTCCAAAACCCACTGTGGGTTCACCAATAGATTGTCGGGAGCTAATCAGCAACACTCCACCATGATCACCACGGCTGCTTAGGCTGATGCTGGCATTTCCCAGCGTGGGTAAGTCATTATGCGCTTGGGTAAGGGTCAGGCAATCGAGGGTAAGGCTCTCACCCGCATTGGTTTTATAGGGGACTACCGCACGAAAAGGCTGACCAACGTACGATTGCAGCTCAAGCTCCCCAAGGGTTAAGGCATTTACACCTGCTGGATATATCAGCCCGATCAGTGCTAATCGGCGAACCATGGGTTTGAGGGCGGTGAGTGTGAATAGCTTCATAGCGTTTTACTGGCTAGCCAAATTGCATGGCCGATTTATACCAGAATTATGCTTTTATGACACAGAAAACTGCATAATTGAAAGCTATATGCAAAGCTAAATCATTAAATTATAAAGCACTAATTTAAATTGCTCAGGCCGGAATTGAAAACCATGCCCAATTAAACTTGGGCCACTGTATTTTGTGATGCTGATTAAAATTGGGCAATATTCAATAAGGTTTTACGGCTGAGTCGATAATAGGCAACGGGTGTTCGCATGGATTGGGTTGGGCCTTGTTGAGGTGCGCGCGGGGTGCTGATTAAGATTTGCCAACCACTTTTGAGTGCCAAGAGTCGGGCGTTAATTGCCGCAATAGTAGCTTGCGGATTTTGTACCGCATACAAACTAATTAATTCGGCACTCGTAGTTTGACGCTGTGAGCACAAATGCTGATACACCGCGGTTTGTAGCGTATCGAGCCCTAAGCTGGCGGCATTGTAATCAGGGGTAATTTGAAAGTGAGCCATCTAGCTTCCGTGGAGTGGGTGACCAGTAAGGTCATGCAATAATTATATTTTGGCGCCGGCCAGTATCAGTGCAGGCCTAGTGCGCCGACTTTGCCAGTATTTTCCCAGCCGCATACCAGGTTGTTCAATCCAGCGGAAACTCCAGCGAGCACATAGCAACACGCCAGCAACGATCAATAGCAATAAGGCATTATTGAGGGCGATACTGCCACTATCAATGTAGCGCACCTGCCCGACTTGCTTGAGCCAAGCGGGATAGTAATGCGCAAACAATACATTAACGATATACAGCAGAATAAAATGTACCAGATAAATCGAAAATGACCACTGGCCTAGTTTTAAAAAGGGTTTATGTTTCAGCCAGGCAGAGATTTGGCCTCGTTCACCCGCAAAAATAAGAATTGCCGCCGCAAAACCCCAGGTTGCCCAATAACTTTTGTGCGGATATTTCATGGCAACCATAAAATACAGTGCTAGCAGGGTCGCCGCTTCTAATAGGGTGGCCCAATGGCGAGCCAGATGCAATTGCCGGATGCGTAGATGTAGCGCGTAAATGGTGGCGCCAAGGAAAAAGCAGGTTAGTCCGCGTAAGCCGGGGCTATTGGCAATTTGGGTGTTCGCCAGTAGTGTGGTGAGCGAGCACAAGGCTACTAAGCCTGCGAATACCGCCGTGCTATGGCGATTAGCCCACAATACAATTAGCCCAAATGCGATGTAAATATAATACTCAACGCTAATGCTCCAAGATGGGCCATTAAACGAAAATAAGTTTGCATCGGGCAGCCAGCCTTGCAGCAGCAAAGCATTGTAAACCCACTGGGTACGTACCCCTTCGCTCCAGAATAAATCGGGTAAATCTTCCACGGTGAATTCAGCAAACAGTACCGGGCGCAAAAACACCAGCGCCGTCATCAGTAGCAAGGTAGCAAAATGCAAAGGCAAGATGCGGCAACTGCGGCTAATCATAAAATCGCCAAAGCCTGCGCCATTCATGCTGCGCTGGTAGTAGCGATGCGCCATGACAAAACCACTCAGCACGAAAAAAAACTCGACTAGCAGCCCGGCGGAGCGGAAAAACCGCCATTCACCGACGCTTTGCCAGATATGCAAATGAAAAAGCACGACGGATAGGGCGCATAGGCCACGGAAACTATCCAGAACGACAAAACGTTGAGCTGCAGCAGGGGTCATACGACGGAGTTCAATCGACTAAAGCAGGCCAGAATCAGCCAAAAGCAGTATTTTAGGCGTAAGCCGCCAGTAGCGGGAGAATGAATGCGCGACTAGCAGCGGGAATTCCGATTAGCGGAAAGCCGCCGTCCCACGCGTGGCATGGGGGTCATAAAAAAACCAGCCCAATTGGGCTGGTTACTTGTGCTCGGTGTGGGCTTACTGTTTACCCATCGCGTGGGCTAATTGAGCTGCACTTTTCTTGGTGATTTTGTCGATTTCTTTTTCCAGATAATCCAAGGTAATGGCTTTATCTTTTACCTTGGTTTTGCGGGTTTCTTTTAAATTCACAGCGCCAGCCAATAGTTCGCCGTTACTAGCGTCTTCGAGTTGAGCCATGGTACCAATTCGCAGGAGGTACGGCTCTTTGCCGATTGCCATTTTGGCGATATTGATCGCGGCTTTGGCGGGTAATACATCAATTAAATCCAGCCCTGGGCGGGTTTGGGCCAAGCCCGTCACCGCAAAACGCAGGCGCAAGGTGTTAGCGTCGGCTTGTTCTACAACTTTAATACCTTGCTTTTGTAGCTCGATGCTCAGCTTGGCTTTGAAGTAATTGGCAATTTTGCTTTCTTCATTCGGCTGTAGTAGCTCCCATTGCTGATCTTGACCTTGATGCAAAAAGAGTGGGGCTTCAACAATCACTTGTTGGTATTGGCTGAGTGTCACGCCGGGCTTGAGATAAATCCGTTGGCTAGGGTCTTTGGCATCAAGTTGATAGGCCGAGAGTGGAATGGTGAATAAATTATCGCGTACAGCATCGGTTTCGGTATTTGCACTCACCCATGGGCTAAGTAGCAAGCTGGCGCTCAGCAGAGTAGCGCGAAGCAGATGTTTCATAATGTATCCTTTTATTATTTCGACGCCTCAGTTGACGTCGTAAGCATGATGAGTAAGCCCATAAGTTGGGTAATCTATTTTAAAGTTCAATGTCAACTATTACCATTGCAGCATGATTGTGCTGACCAAGCGCGTGCGATGTCTTTGCTCGGTGTAGGCTGCGTGCTTAATTTAAATGTGCAGGGCTGCCTGAATCGCGCAAATCTTTGAATAAGGCTTTCCACTGTGGATCTTTTGGCAGGGCTACTGCGGCATCATTCAGAAAGTCGAGCAAAGTAGCTTGATTCGGTGCCAGAAAAAAATGTCGTTCAACCAAGCCGCGTGGCGTTGGCGCAATATACAACCAATGATCCAGATCGGTGATCTGCTGGCGATAGCTACCCAGCGAGCTGGCAGAAATAAAGGTCGCATCAATACGATGCAAATTGAGTTTTTTCAGATTGCTCAACACGCTGTTGGCGTCCTCACGGGTGATTTTCCCCTGCGCAATATCTGACTCGAAATCTTCCAATTGTCGGCCGATTACTGCCCCAACCCGTAAGCCATATAACGATGCTGCATTTTTAAACTCAACTGGTTTGCTCCGGTGGCTCACAACCAAGTTCACGTCCTGCATATACGGTTTGGACCACAGATATTTCAACTGCAAAGGATCATGGAAAAATACTGGATTGGCCCATGCCACCACCCCTTGCCACTGTGCTTGGTGCTCGATTACAAGATCTAAGCGTTTGCGCGGTAGCTGAGTTGGCACAAATTGAT
Organism: Chitinibacter fontanus; assembly: GCF_013423785.1. Classification (NCBI taxonomy): domain Bacteria; kingdom Pseudomonadati; phylum Pseudomonadota; class Betaproteobacteria; order Neisseriales; family Chitinibacteraceae; genus Chitinibacter; species Chitinibacter fontanus. The sequence goes on along the minus strand of NZ_CP058952.1, from coordinate 1,654,396 downwards.
AGCGCCCAGCGGAGCGGTCGCTGAGCCAGTTGGCCAGTTTTGTTGTGAGATTGGCCGGTTGGTCGAGTGCAAACGGAGGCTCATCGTAGTACGTATAGAGTGGAATTTGCTCAACCGCGTGCGCACTCGATTGCACGCATAGCCAAATCAGCGCAATGCGGGCAATGCATTTAATGGTCTGTCGTAAGCGAAAGCGTTGCATTCCTCACCCCCGTCATCCGTTCTAGCATAGGCTAATTACATTGCAACGCAGCAATGCGGGCTAGCAGAATTTAAGTAGTCGTCAGCGAGATTTTTGTTTGGGTATTGCTTTGTAGCCTATTTTTGGCTTTGCTTATAGAGGTATACAGTGCTGGGTATTGACCTCTGTAGCTATAAAAAAGCCGCCAAATATCGGCGGCATAAGGTGGCCGTGTCGCAATCAAGTGCTTGCGTTATGCGGAATCAGGACGTGAGCCGTGATGGCGCATACGAAAAATATCATCCCCGCACCGCCCATAATCCAGCGATCAATTTTTTCGTCCCGTTGGTAAATCATCAGTGGCACGGTGATAAAACAGGCAACGCTCAGGGCATATAAAATAATCGCAAAGGGTGACATACAGTTTCTCGATGGTGGGTAACGCTGATATCGACAAACCCGCCATTCCAGAGTTCTGCCGCGTATGCGGCTTTGCCCAATTTTTTAGGAGAAGAGCTTTTTTTCCAAAAACACCTCAGCAGTTGGGTTGTCGTTGTAGCGAGTAATATCGTAAAAACCGAATTTTTGGTATATCGAGAGCGCCGATGCTGCGTTGCGCATTGTATCGAGCCGAATGATCTGCCAGCCACGTTGAGTGGCTGCTGCCATCGCGTGTGCCATTAGCTGAGTGCCAACTCCCCGTCGCTGGTGGCTCGGTAAAACAAAAAAGCGTTTCAGCTCCGCAATGCCTTGTTCAGCATCGAGCAAGCGTAAGCCAATGGTGCCAATGATTTCGGTGTGCGCCAGTAGTACCCAAAATTCGCCCCCATTATTCTGATAGCTGGTTTGAATGTCGCGTAGATCAGCGGGCAAATGCAGCCGATCAAATGTCCGCCCACGCGACGCCTGCATGATGGCGAAAAAATCGAGCAGTTGTGCTTGCAAAGCGGGGGTATAGGTTTGAAATTGCATGGTCTTATCAGCATTCAATAGCGCATAGCAGAACAAGCTATTGAAGCACGCCAGATATGCGGTGCATAGCATTCGTTGATGCTGGTGGGCTGCCGCAGTCGAAGCGGCTAGAATGCGTTTCACCAAAAAAAAACCGCCAAGATTGGCGGTTTTTCTGTGCAGAAAGGGCTAGCTTGCACTTATTTTTTGGCGCTGCATTTACCTGCTTTGGCCATATTCAAGAGGGCAACATCCACTTTGCCTTGCTCTTCAGATATTTGCTCCAAGCCTGCACCACCCACAAAAACGCCCATCTTCATGTACTGGCGGACAAAATAATGTTTGCCCGCTTCAGACGTTAGCTCCAGCGAATTGGCTGAGAACTCTGATTCAGTATCAATCTTGTGCGTTTTACCGCCGTCTACCTCAGTATAAAAGAACACCTGCGGCGCCGATTCGCCCAAACACTGGCCGTCCACCCAAAGATCTTTTTTGATGGCCGCACCAAAGTTGCTATTGCGATACACATAAAGTCCAGCTTTGCCTTCGCTCGGTGCTTTAAATAGCTTGGCTTTATCGGATTCTGCTTTGGGCACCATATCCACTGAGGCGCAGCCAGTAAATAGCAGGGCCGTGAGTAGGGCAAGGGTAGTTGTGATTTTCATTTTGTCTATTTCTTCTTTTTGGAAATCATTCAGTTAAACAAGGGTTTGTATGTGCCGAATGATGGATGCGAGAAAATTGGCGGATATTTGCCGCCATTGCCGATGCAAATAAGCCGTTTTTGTGGCGAAGATCGGTAGGTAAATGGTACTACGGCAAGTGTGTTTACCGGTACTTTTGAGCCTATCTTGGCATTGGTCTGCAACAAGCAAGCGTGGCGGGTGAAGTTCGGGGAGCTCAGCGTAGCGCTGTAAATCTTGGGCTTGATGAATTACAGGTAAAGAAAAACTGTGGCAGTACTTAGCAGAAAGCGTAACCCAACAATTAGCTCGGGTTACGCTGTGCGAGTTTATTCAGCGGCTGCCAATATTTCTTTTTTTACTTTGAAATATTCATTATCGCGGGTGTTTTTCTGGATCGCGATGGCTGCAAATAGGCTTAATCCATAAGCCATGCCATAAAATCCTTTTTCACTGAGCGTGATGGTTGCGTTAAATAAGCCAATACAAAGCAGTGAGATTGCAGCAATAAAAGAAAACCAGCAAATGCCATAATACATTGCGTTAAATGGCAATCCCTCCAGTTTATCCCGTACTGTTTTCTGTAAGGACACCGCCGCAAACAATCCAAACAGTAAAACGGTTAGGTAATAGCCTTTTTCGTTGAGCTGCATCGCCGCGTTGTTCAGCCCGATGAGATAGGTCGTCACCCCTGCACAGAATGCCAGCCATGAGGCCGCAACAAATGCAGATGAAGTTTTAGTGTTTGTACTCATTGCAAATCCCTATATTGAGAGTAAGTATTTCATCGTGTGATTGTAATGTTCTGTATAAAAATATTGCAACAAAATGTCATAGTTGCTGGTGTGATCTGAAATATTGACAGTGATTTTTTTGTCAGAGCCTGCTGCACGCTTAGATTCTGCCAATCCATGCTGGATGCCACATTGCAGGCAAACCACTATAGTTCGCGCCTAGCCGAACGCGGGCCACAACCCGCCCTATACGGCTATCAAAGTGTCCTGAATGCGTCGCACCAATAAAAAACCGCCAAGATTGGCGGTTTTTTATTGGCTGAGTGACTTAGGGGCCACGTCAGCAAAGTACTAAAACGTGGCCTAGTTCGCAGCTTTAGCAGCGCTGTTTGCGGCGACGTACCACGCACAAACCCAGCAAGCCCATGCCCATTAGCGCGTAGCTTTCTGGTTCGGGCACTGGTGCGGTAATCGCTTGCGGTACAAAATGTCCACCCAGCTCGCTGTCATTGAGGCCAAACACGTAAAACTTATTTTGCCCCGCCACGCCGGATACAAAATCATTGTCATTGGCGACCCACAATGTATGCAGGGTTTTGCCTTCAAATGTCACATCTTGACCGAATGCGTAGCCTTCGATTTTGGCGGGAACTTGCGCAGCGGTGAGGCCTGCGCCGCCTTCATTGCTTGGCTTGGTTAGCATGGCAACGACATCGACCGTGGCCGTTGGCGTTTTGCTGACCAGATATTTGCTTAGATCACCTTTGGTGCTGTCATTTGGAATTGGCGTCGCCCCGCTGATGTCGATGCGATAGCCTTTTTTCACCGCAGCGGCGCTGCCGTCGCCCAAACCTTTGCCGTCACGTTCATCAACTAGAAACTCATGGTCATTGATCGCGACGATCTCGCTCACGCCTGAGCCATCGGTTAATTTATAGGCAAATTGTTTGGTCTCGCCGGTGGCGACATCGACGGTCACAATGCGCACTTGGCCTTTATTATCTTGCAGCAAGGGTGCTTGCATAATGCCGACCAGCGTTTTGCCATCGGGTGTAATGGCCAAGCCTTCCATGCCTTTGTTGGCAACGCGGCCGCTGGTGTTCACAGGTTTGTCTTCCGCGGCGGTGGTTGCGCCCAAGGTTTTTACCGCCAGACTGCCGGGCAATTCAAACGCCTTAATCCGCTCGCCAGTCGCACGATCAAACTGATACACATACGGGCCGTATTCATCGGACACAAATACGCTTTTACCATCGGCAGATACACGCACGCCTTCCGGGTCAAAGCGGGCGTTATTGCTATTGTTCGAGCCTTTGCTGGCGTCAAAGGCATCTGAGCGGCCAGTAAAATAATTGCGACCGCCTGTGTTGTTCAGGCCCGCAGTATTCGGTGTGCCTGCCGTGCCGTAATTGAGCTTGTCGGCTGACCATAACAAGGTGGTGGAAGCGAGCTTGGCATTAACCTGAAATGGCAAAGCGCCCGCTTGGGGATTGGCTTGCAGCGACATATTCAGCGTATGAAAGCGCGAAATATAGCTGCTCGTCTCGTCTACCTTGTTATTCCATGGCGTTGCATTCGGGCCGCGATCTGGCGTGGCGATAAAAGTATTGCCGCCAGCCCAGGCAAAACCCGATCCCATGCCACCCAGAATATTGGCTGGCAGGCCGTTTTCCAGTGTGCCAGTCAGGCCAGATAGATCGGCCGAACCGCCAATTTCACCAATGCCCAGCAGGATTGCAGCATGGGCAGGAACGGCTGCACCAGCCAGTACACCAGCCAGCAAGATCGGTAATACGCGTAAACGAATCATTTCAGACATCCTAAGTAGCTTGTTTTTATATAAGAAAGTGCATGCTAAGGGGCTGAGATGACATGACGGTTAAACGCCAAATTTAGAGGGGAAATCCCGCGGTTCTAGGAACGAACCTCGGCTGACACCGGTTGACCGTTGCGGTGATGGTCATTCACAACACGCGGTGATAGGGCTTGGCACTATTGCAGGTGCAAATTTAGCTCAGAAGGAGCATCTTTATGAATAAATACTCAGTGCATTCTCGTCGATTGAAGCGTATTGCTGGCGTCTAGCCTGCCGCACAGGCAAAAACTAAACGGCCAGCAGTGCAGATTGGGAAGTCAGAATGGCTGGAGTTAGCCAAATCAGCTTCAGCCACATGCCATCTGCGCGGCGTATTACGCTTTATTGCTTGCCCATCGCGTGCGCCAGCTGAGCGGCATTTTTCTTGGCGAGCTTGTCGATTTCTTTTTGCAAATAGGCCAAGGTTACTTCTTGATCTTTAACCTTGGTTTTGCTGGTTTCCTTCAAGCTCACAACGCCTGCCAGTAGCTCGCCGCTGTTGGCATCCTCAACCTGTGCCATGGTGTGCACCATCAGTAAATATGGCTCGCGGCCAACGACCCGTTTCGCCAAATTAATTTTGGCCTTGGTTGGTGCAAAGTCGGTTAATTTGCGATCCGGCCGAGCTTGCCCCATACCTGTGACTGCAGAGCGCAAGCGCAAGGTATTAGCATCAGCCTGCGTCACTACGCTAATCCCCAATTGCTGTAGCTCCGCGCTTAATTGGCGTTGGAAATATTGAGCAATTTTATTCGCCTCAGTCGGCTGCAACAGCTCCCACTCGTGTTGCTGGTTTTGTTGCAAAAACAGCGGTAGCTCAACAATCACCTGCTGGTACTGATTCAGTTGCGCGCCAGATTTGAGGTACAGCCGTTGATTGGGGTTATTCGGATCTGCTTGGTACGATGAAAGTGGAATTGTAAACAAGTTATCACGCATCACTTCCGCATCCGTATTCGCCCACACGGACTGCCCCAGCAGCATGCTGGTGCTGAGCAGTGCAGCGCTAATTAGTTTTTTCATTACAAATCCTTGATTAAATTTGTGCATGGCTCTGACACGTGATGGAAGAGTAGGGATATTCGGGGAATTTGCGTTGAATTTCAATATCAATTGAAGTGGTAATTTGTGCGAATTCGGTGAACCGGCGGTTTCGCAGGCCGGACGAGCTAGGGGCGAGTCTTGCTTCGCCACTAGTAACCCCCGTGCGCCCGATCGCCGCGAAACCCCGTCCGTCCGGCAATTGGCAAGGCGCCGCAAAACTCGCTGCGCGCTAGCGTCGCGCTGCTCAAACAGGTTGCGGCTTAAAACCTCACCATGACTTTTTCAAATGGTGCGTCTCCACGGGCAATCCGTTCTAATTGGCGAATGGGTATGCCAATAGAAGCTTTATTTAATAATGGCTAAAAGTAAATACCGCTATGCAGTATCTGTGATTGTAGCGCTGCGCGTTTCTCCTACAGCTGCACCGAGCGAGGATGTGGTGGCTGTTTGGTGATTGCATTGCCTGCTGGCGCAGGCGGTGAACCGGCCGTTTCGCCGGCCTAACGAGCAAGGGACGGGTCTTGCTCCGTCCCTTGCAACCCTCGCGCGCCCGATCGCCGCGAAACCCCGTTTGAAAAAGCCACGGCGAGGCGCCGCTACAACTCGCAGCGCGCTAGCGTCGCGCTGCTCAAACACAACGCGGCTTAAAACCTCGCCGTAACTTTTTCAAACGGCGCGTCTCCACGGGCAATCCGTTCTAATTGGCTGTGGGGGTATATCAACCAAAGCAATAATCAGTATATCAACCAAAGCAATAATCAATTTAGTCTTCAGCGCAACACTGTGGCAGGTATATGCATAAATCGTTGCTCTGCGCCAATTCCCCTACATCAGCGCCGAGCGAGGAACAAGCGGCAAGGGGTTTCGGCGAGCTCTGTTTTGTTAAAGCCCGCCGCCTTGCCGATTGTCCGCAGCGAGGGCATCGGCGCAGCCGACGCAGATGTGGGGTCGCCTTCCTTTGCTGACTTTCCTTGGCGAAGCAAGGAAAGTCAGTGCCGCGGCGCACAGCCGCCAATCCGTGGTGGATGACAAGTTGAAAGTAAAGAAAAAAAGCGTAGGGCGTGGTTAGGCTAAGGCGTAATCCGCCAATCAGGATGTGAATCAACAAACATTTATCAGCGCGGGTCACGACCCGCCCTACACGGCTGATTTTTTAATTGTTTTCATTTTTTTCTCCAGTTTCGCAAGGCTTTTTCTTGTCTTCAATGGAGGATTGGCATCCTAAATAGATATATTTTTTTGATCTGTAACCGTAAGTTCGATAAAAATGTACAGATCCAGATTTGGATTCAATTATTAGATTGCAATAATCTTGATGACACGTTGTGTCATCCACCTTTGCGCCAATGTATGACCCAAGGTCACCTGCAAAACAGTATTGACCTCTGCGCATTAAAAATATTGAAGCTTGAAGATTTTGTGCGCCAAAATATTCAGTCGCGATGTAGCCTTTTTTTCCACTTTTGCTTAATTTTATTGGTGATATTTTTATCTCTCCAATCGTATCTATGCGAATGCCTTCTACCCCAGGTGGTTTTTCGAAGCACTCCTGTGAGTGTGCAGTTGTATTAATAAAAGAAAAAGCCGTAAATAATAAAGTTAAGATTTTTATCAACTTATTACCTTTGATGTGGGCTTTGTTAATGGAATGGACTCATTTTTCCTGAAATGGGATCAATGCGCTTCTTCCCAATTCTCCCCAACCCCCACTTCCGCCAATAAAGGTACTTTTAGCGTCGCCACGCTTGCCATAATCTCCGGTAATTTGGCTTTCACTAAGTCCAATTCAGCCTCAGGCACTTCCAAAATTAATTCATCATGCACCTGCAACAGCAGACGGCTGCTCAATTTTTCAGCAATCAACCAATGATTCACCGCCACCATCGCCAATTTAATCAAATCCGCTGCTGTGCCCTGCATCGGCGCATTGATCGCTGCGCGCTCGGCCCCCGCGCGTTGCGCGCCGTTGGATGATTTGATCGCCGGCAGCCACAGGCGGCGACCGAAGACGGTTTCTACATAGCCGGCATCGCGCGCGGCGGCGCGGGTGACTTCCATGTATTCGGCCACGCCGGGGAAGCGGTTGAAGTAGCGTTCGATAAAGGTTTTCGCCGCTTCGCGGGTGATTTCGAGCTGGGCGGCCAGACCAAACGCGCTCATGCCGTAGATCAGGCCAAAGTTGATGCTCTTGGCGTAGCGGCGCTGCTCGCTGGTGACTTCATCAAGGCTGACGCCAAACACTTCGGCGGCGGTGGCTTTGTGAATATCCAGCCCCTGCTCAAAGGCGCGGATCAGCGCGGCATCGCCCGATAGATGCGCCATGATGCGCAGCTCGATCTGCGAGTAATCGGCCGACACGATTTTGCAGCCCGCGGGCGCGATGAAGGCTTCGCGGATTTTGCGGCCCTCGGGTGTGCGCACCGGGATGTTTTGCAAGTTCGGGTCGGACGAGCTCAAACGCCCTGTGACGGCGACGGTTTGGTTAAAGCTGGTGTGCACGCGGCCGGTGGCGGCGTTGATCATCAGCGGCAGCTTGTCGGTGTAGGTGGATTTCAGTTTACTCAGGCTGCGGTGTTCGAGCAGCACTTTCGGTAGCGGGTAGTCTTTGGCCAGCTCGCTGAGCACTTCTTCGTCGGTCGACGGCGCGCCTTTCGGGGTTTTTTTGATCACCGGCAGTTTGAGTTTGTCGAAGAAAATCTCGCCGAGCTGTTTGGGCGAGCCAAGGTTAAACGGCTGGCCCGCCAGCTCGTAGGCTTGCTGTTCCAACTCGATCAGGCGCAGGCCGATGTCGTGGCTTTGACGGTTAAGTTTGTTCGCATCCACCAAAATACCGTTGCGCTCCATCACGTACAGCACTTGGCGCGATGGCATTTCGATGTCGCGGTATACGTAGTGCAGCCCGGCATTAGCTTGCAGGCGCGGCAGTAGGGTATGGGCTAGGCGGCCAGTAATATCGGCGTCTTCGGCCGCATACGCGGTGGCGGTATCCAGATCGACCTCGGCAAAGCCAATCTGCTTGGCGCCTTTGCCGCAAATGTCTTCGTATTTAATCGTGGTTTCGCCTAGCTCGCGCGCGGCTTGGTCGTCCATATTGTGCTTTTCGTGGCTGGCGAGTACATAGCTCATTAGTAGGGTATCGTCGGCGATACCGGCCAGATTAATGCCTAAGTTCGCCAAAACGTGCTGATCGTACTTCAGATTTTGGCCGACTTTTTTATGGTCGGCGGATTCCAGCCACGGTTTCAGTTGTGCGAGCGTGTCGTCAAACGGCAGTTGCTCCGGTGTGTCGGCACCGTGGTGTGCCAGCGGCAGGTAGGCGGCTTCGCCGGCTTGCACCGAGAACGACATGCCGACCAAGCGCGCCTGCATTTGATCGAGGCTATCGGTTTCGGTGTCGAACGCAGTCATGCTGGCGGCGCTGATTTTGTCTATCCATTTGGCCAGCAATTCGGACGTGTTGATGCATTCGTAATGGCGCTCAACGGGGGCGGCAGGAATGCTTGATACTTCGGCAGGTATTGCCTCATTAGGCTCGTCACCAAAGAGGTCTGAGGTGATACCCTTAGGTGTTTCGGGTTTGGCGGCTTGGCCGACTTTGCCTTCCATCTCGCGTACCCAAGTGCGGAAATTAAAGCGGGTAAACAGTTGCAGCAGCGTCGCACTGTCTTCAGTTTGATATTTCAGATCGTCGAAACCGTTTGGCAATTCGCTGCTTAGATCGACATCGCATTTGATCGTCACCAGCTCTTTCGCAGTTGGTAGCCATTGCAAAGTGTCGCGTAGGTTTTGCCCGACCACGCCTTTGATTGCGTCGGCGTTGGCGATGATGTTATCGAGGCTGCCAAATTCGGCTAGCCATTTAGCCGCCGTTTTCGGGCCGCATTTCGGTACGCCCGGCACGTTATCGACCGTATCGCCGATCAGTGCGAGGTAATCGACAATCTGCTCGGGCCAGACGTTAAATTTGGCAAACACGCCGTCGCGGTCGAGTACTTCTTCGGTCATGCTGTTTTCGATGCGCGCGTAGTCATCCACCAGCTGCGACATATCTTTATCGCCAGTCGACATGATGGTGGTGATGCCTTGCGCGGAGGCTTGGCGCGCCAAGGTGCCGATCACATCGTCGGCCTCAACGCCTTCAATCATCAAAATCGGAATTCCGAACGCGGCGACGGCTTGGTGGATCGGTGCAATTTGCACGCGCAGCTCGTCCGGCATCGGCGGGCGCTGGGCTTTATATTGCGGGTAAATGTCGTCGCGGAAGGTTTTACCTTTAGCATCGAACACGCACGCGATATAATCGGCGTGAGTTTGTTGGCGCAGCTTTTTGAGCATGTTCACAAAGCCAAATAGCGCGTTGCTCGGCGTGCCGTCCGGTGCGGATAGCTCACGAATGGCGTGAAAAGCGCGGTAGAGATACGAAGATCCGTCGATTAAAAGCAGCGTCGCCATGCGTGAGTTCTCTATACTGTGATTGGGTGTGCCGCCCATTATAAACGAGCTATTAACCTGTTAAGGGAGTGAACCATGCGCCATTTACTGATTGCGATGTTACTCGGTGCCGCGATTGCACCGACTTATGCCGAAGTGGTGGCTGACATGCCGCCACCCATGCCAACCGAAGATACCCCTACTTCAGTTGAGCAAGGCCCTGAAGTGCGCATCATCGAAAAAGCGGATGCCACGATTGCCGAATACCGACTGCACGGCAAGTTGTACCAAGTGAAAGTAACGCCGAAAGTGGGTAAGCCCTACTATCTGATTGATCCAACCGGCAAAGGCCAATTTATGCGCCGTGATATTGGCGAGAATATCGCCGTCCCAACGTGGGTATTGCTGGAATTTTGAGATAAGTGAATGTCTGTTTTTACTACTGTTAGCAGCGACGATTTAGCCCCGTTTTTAAAGCGCTATTCTTTGGGTCAATTGGTGGATATCAAGGGTATTGCCGCCGGAGTCACCAATACCAACTACTTTGTGACCACTACCCATGGGAAGTATGTGCTGACGCTGTTTGAAACACTGCGTGCGGATGAGTTGCCGTATTACGTGAATTTAATGGTGCACTTGGGCCAGCACGGCATTGCGATTGCGGCACCAATTGCCAATTTAAGTGGTGAATACATTGATGAACTCAATGGCAAGCCAACCTTATTGGTGCCCTGCCTGCCCGGCGCAGTAACCGACAGCCCGAATGCCGCCCAATGTGCGCAAGTGGGCGAAATGTTGGCACAAATGCATTTGGCTGCGGCGAGCTACAGTGGACAAATGGCCAATCCACGTGGTCCGCAATGGTGGTCAGCCACCGCGCACGATATGTACCCCTTCATGGGCGAAGCCGAGGCGGCTTTGCTGCATGCCGAAGTACAGCTGCAATCACAGCATAAATTCGATCAATTGCCGCGCGGTGTGATTCACGCCGATTTATTCCGCGACAACGCCTTGATGAATGGCGACTTGGTGGGTGGTTTTATCGATTTTTACTACGCCTGCAATGATATTTTGCTGTACGACTTGGCGATTACGCTCAACGACTGGTGCGTGCTGCCTGATGGCGATATCGATGCCGAGCGTGCCCAAGCGATGTTGGCTGGTTATCAATCAGTTCGCCCACTGACCACCGACGAAGTGGCTGACTGGCCGATTATGCTGCGTGCTGCGGCGTTGCGCTTCTGGGTGTCACGTTTGCTCGATTTTCACAAGCCAGCGGCGGGTGAAATGACTTTTGCTAAAGACCCGGGGCATTTCCAGCGCGTGATTGAGCATCATAAACAACGCAGTGATTTCTGGCTTTCATGATGATGTACCCGTGCCGCGATAGTTAAGATTGTGGCGCGTATGCCAGTGTTGATGGCACGGGCTGAGGATAGTGAATGAGTTTTTTAGAGCAATTGCGTGAATGGCAGGCTTCGCATGCCATCCTGTTTGGCGCCGATACGGCGCCTTATTGTTTGGATCAGCGCCGTCGTTATCAAGGCCAGACCTTGGCCGTTGCCCGCCCTAATTCGACCGAGCAAGTGCAGCAACTGGTGCGCCTGTGTGCCGAGCACCAGATTGCGATTGTGCCGCAAGGGGGCAATACCAGCCTGTGCGGCGCGGCGACGCCACTGAACGATGGGCAATCGCTGATTATCTCACTTGAGCGCATGAACCAAATCATTCAGGTTGATGCCGACAATAATACGATCACAGTGCAGACGGGCGTGACGCTGGCGCAAGTGCAGCAAGCTGCGCTGAATGTAAAACGGTTATTTCCCGCTAATTGGGCCGCAGCACAAAGCTGCCAAATCGGTGGTGCGCTGGCGACTAATGCCGGCGGCGTGAATGTGCTGCGCTACGGCAATATGCGTGAGCTGACGCTAGGGCTGGAGGTGGTGCTGGCTGATGGTGAGGTATGGAATGGCTTGCGTGGGCTGCGTAAAGACAATACTGGCTACGATCTCAAGCAATTATTTGTGGGCTCGGAAGGCACACTCGGCCTGATTACGCAGGCGGTATTGCGGCTGTATCCATTGCCCACTGCGCATGCCACCGCCTTGGTGGCGGTGGATCATCCGGCGGCGGCGGTTGAGTTGCTGCGTGGCTTGCAGGCCGAAGTGGGTGATCGGGTTACGTCGTTTGAGCTGATTTCGGCGCCGTGTCTTGATTTGCTGCATCTGCATTTTCCACGCCTTGCCCAGCCATTTCAGCCAACTCCGGCTTGGTGCGTGCTGATCGAGCTGTCCGATGGCGGTGACTCAGCAGCGCTTACCGATCGTTTGGCGGAATATTTATTTGCGCATGGTTGTATGGATGCCTATGTGGCACAGAATTTGAGTGAGGCTGCTGCTTTCTGGCAGTTGCGCGAATCAATTCCTGAAGCACAAAGGATTGACGGTGTAAGCATTAAGCACGATATTAGTTTGCCCATTGGGGCAATACCTGACTTTCTTGAAATGTGCGATGCTGAGATGCTTTCAGCATTTCCCGGTGCCAAGATCGTGGCGTTTGGTCATCTGGGTGACGGTAATCTACATTACAACTTGTTTTTGGCGGATAAAACCGCAGGCGTGTATGAGCAAGAGCAGGCGGTGAATGAGCTGGTATACCGCCATGTTGCCAGCCACAATGGCAGCATCAGTGCCGAGCATGGCATTGGTCAGCTCAAGCGCGAAACGTTGCAGCAGGTCCGTTCTGAATTAGAGCTAACTCTAATGCGCCAGATTAAGCGCTCGCTGGATCCGCAAGGCCTGTTTAATCCGGGCAAGGTTTTATAACTGATAACAATGACACGGCAATCGGTGCTGCTTGCCGCGCAACTTCTGATGGTTAAGGCTTCTGATGACACAAACGAACTCCACCACCGCAGGGCATGAATTTGGCTGGCATGTGTCTGAAAGTCAGGCGCATTTTGACCCGCTGCTCGATTGTCTGGTTGAGTTGACCCGTTTGCACGGCGATCCGTGGACCGCGCAAGCCTTAGCTGCCGGTTTGCCCTTGGTTGAAAATCGTCTAACACCATCTTTGCTGCCACGGGCTGCAGCTCGCGCGGGTCTGTCATCCCGCGTGCTGCGCCAAGGGCTCAATGAAATTCCCACACGGCTCTACCCAACAATTATTCTGCTGCACGATCAGCGTGCTTGCGTGCTGCTGGAAAAATTGCCAGATGGCCGTTTTCGCGTACGCATGCCAGAAACCGGTGAAGCCGTAGAAACTTTTACCGAAGCTGAGTTATCGGCACTGTACGCAGGGATTGCGATTATTGTTCGCCCGCGTTTTCGTTTTGATTTGCGGACCCCTGAATTGGGCCAAATTCGCGAACGGCATTGGTTTTGGGGGGCAATGTATGACAACTGGCGGATTTATCGCGACGCCTTGATCGCGGCTTTGTTGATCAATATTTTTGCGTTGGCAATGCCGCTGTTTTCAATGAATGTCTATGACCGTGTGGTACCCAATCATGCGATTGAAACGCTGTGGGTACTGGCCTTGGGTGCAGGTTTGATCTTGGGCTTTGATTTTGTGCTGCGCACTGCACGGGGTTATATCCTCGATGTGGCATCCAAGCGGATCGACGTATTGCTGTCGGCCTTGATTATGGAGCGGGTTTTGGGCGTAAAAATGAGCGCCAAACCTGCTTCAGTGGGCTCGTTTACCGCTAATTTGCGTGCGTTTGAATCGGTGCGAGACTTTATTGCCTCGGCGTCGATTACCACCTTGGTCGATTTGCCGTTTGTACTGATCTTCTTTTTGGTATTGGTCTGGATTTCACCTTGGCTGGTGCTGCCGCCTTTGATTGGTGCGATTTTAATCGTGGCTTTTTCCTGGTTGGCACAGGCCAAGATGAATCAAATGGTCGAGCTAACCCAGCGGGCGAGTGCCCAGCGCAATGCTACGTTGGTGGAAAGTATGGTGGGGCTGGAAACCATCAAAATTATGGGCGCCGAAGGTGAAATGCAGCGGCGCTATGAGCGGGCAACCCGTTTTCTGGCGCAAATTGGTGGCCGTTTAAAACTGCTATCAACCACTACGGTTAATTTTGCGCAGGCAATTACGCAGCTCGTGTCGATTGTGATTGTGATTGTTGGCGTGTATCTGTTGGTTGATGGTCAGATTACGATGGGGGCGATTATTGCCGCTTCCATGCTGGCCGGGCGGGCGATGGCGCCTTTGGGGCAAGTCGCGGGTTTATTGATGCAATATCAGAATGCCAAAACCTCGCTCGGGGCAGTAGAAAGCCACATGAAGTTGCCGATTGAGCGCCCAGCCAATAGCTCATTTTTGCACCGTGAATCATTCCGTGGCGAGATCGAGTTTCGCAACGTGACGTTCAAATATCCCGATCGTGACGATATTGCGTTAAAAAATGTCAGCTTCAAAATGTTGGCTGGCGAGAAAGTGGGCGTGATCGGTAGAGTTGGCTCTGGCAAAACCACGATCGAAAAACTAATTCTGGGGCTGTATCAGCCTACCGAGGGCGCAGTGCTTGTCGATGGGATCGATACCCGTCAAATTGATCCTGCCGAATTGCGCCGTGCGATTGGGTTTGTGCCGCAAGACCCGCTGCTGTTTTATGGCACGCTCAAACAGAATATCGCGCTTGGCAATGCTGCCGCCGACGATGCGCAGGTATTGGCTGCCGCTGAATTGGCAGGCATTGCCGAGTTTGTGAATGCCAATCCGCGCGGATTTGATATGCCAATTGGTGAGCGTGGCGATTCGCTGTCAGGCGGCCAACGACAAGCGGTGTCGATTGCGCGGGCGATTTTGAATGATCCTCCTATGTTGATTCTGGATGAGCCAAGCAGTGCGATGGATCATCAAAGCGAAGAGCGTTTGAAGCAACGCTTGCGGAGTTATTTGGCAGGTAAATCCATGTTATTGGTAACGCATCGTACGTCTTTGCTTGAGTTAGTTGATCGCTTGATCGTGATTGATCAAGGTCAGTTGATGGCAGATGGTCCGAAAGCGCAGGTGGTTGAGGCCTTGCAACAAGGCCGGATTGGTAAAGCAGGGGGGCGGCATAATGCAGACGCCTGTGAATTCACCTGTGATGGTCAAACCTAATTGGTTTAAGCGTACTTGGTCGCGTATTAGTCAGCTGTTCGATGCATTTTTCGATCGCTATATCTTTTTTGCCGAAGAAAAAGATCTGATCGACGATAGCGATTACATCGCCGATGCTAACCTCACGATTGTTGAGCAAAGCCCTCACGGTGCACGGGTTTTGATTCGTGTGGCGGCGCTGGCGGTTTTCGTGCTGCTGATTTGGGCGGCATTTGCCAAGCTCGATGAGGTGACTAAAGGCGAGGGTAAGGTCATCCCATCCCGCCAACTGCAGGTTATTCAAAGCTTGGACGGCGGTAGCGTGCAGGAGATTCTGGTGCGCGAAGGCCAGCAAGTAAAAAAAGGCCAGTTGCTTTTGAAGATTGATCCAACCCGCTTTGTGTCGACCTTGAAAGAGAGCAATGCGCAGGCGCTGTCTTTGCAGGCCAAAGCCGCACGACTTGATGCGCTGGCCAACGGAACTAGCTTGAATATGCCAGCTGAGGTGGTTAGCCAAGCGCCGCAAATCGCTGCGCAGGAAGAAATGCTGTATCAATCCAAGCGCTCAGAGCTGGATGCTTCGGTGGGCATTGCACGGCAACAGCTCAATCAGCGCACGCAAGAACTCAACGAAATCCGTGCGCGCCGTGAACAAGCAGCGCAAGGTTACGAGTTAACCAAGAAAGAGCTTGATGCCACACGGCCATTACTCAAATCAGGCGCGGTATCTGATGTGGAAGTATTGCGTCTGGAGCGCGATGTTTCACGCTATTTGGGCGAGCGCGATAGTGCGGGGGCACAAATTCCACGCGTTCAGGCCGCCATCGCCGAAGCCAATCGTAAAATTCAGGAAGTCGAGCTGGTATTCCGTAATCAGGCTCGTACCGAGCTAGCTGAAACCAGCGGGAAACTGAATTCGATTTCGGCGGGTAGCGTGGGTTTGCAAGATCGGGTTAAACAATCTGAAATTCGCTCGCCAATGGATGGTACGGTTAAACAGCTCTTTGCCAATACGGTCGGTGGTGTGGTGCAACCCGGCAAAGACATCATTGAGATTGTGCCGTCAGGCGATAGCTTGGTGCTGGAAGTGAAAATTCAGCCACGTGATATTGCCTTCCTGAGCCCAAAACAGAAGGCAACCGTAAAATTTACTGCTTATGATTTCTCGATCTACGGTGGCCTGGAGGCTGAAGTGGTGCAGATTGGTGCTGACACCGTGAAAGATGAAAAAGGCAATGTGTTCTATCTGGTGCGGGTACGCACCACCGAAGGGTTCTTGGAAAAAGACGGCAAACGCCTTCCGATTATTCCGGGGATGGTGGCCGAAGTAGATGTGCTCACGGGCAAGAAAACGGTATTGTCCTATCTGCTCAAACCGGTGCTGCGTGCCAAGTCGAGTGCATTAACCGAACGATGAGTTTGCCGATCTTTTTAATATCGGACGATGTTAGCCTGCTCGCGTATTGGCAGCAGGCCTTGGCACCCAGGTCGAGCCAGATCGCCACGCAATGGCCTACTTCACCTGCCGCTTTGGTGTTGTTGGATGCTCAATCCACCCGCTATGTGTGGCCGAGTGTATTGCAGTCAGCGCAGTCGCTGAATCAGTATGTGCTATTAGCTAGCTCGCTACCCAATGATGAAGAAGGCTATCAAGCATTAAAAGCGGGGTTTAGTGCTTATTGTCATGCCTATACTCCTGCTGAGTTGTTAAAGCAGATCATTGACGTCGTCGCTGCGGGCGAGATCTGGGCGGGTCGCTCCTTGGTGCAGCGATTAGTGGGGGCACTTAATCGCTTACCTGCACAACAGCAGGTTTTGCAGGGCTTGTCCGAGCGTGAAGTGCAAGTCGCACAGCTAACCGCCAAAGGCCTCAGCAATAAAGAAATCGCACGCCAGCTTGCGATCACCGAGCGCACAGTGAAAGCGCATCTCACACAAATTTTTGAAAAACTACAGGTCAATGATCGCGTGCAGTTAGTGTTGCGCGTCAATGGTTTGGCCTAAGGCTGCGCATGCTTATCGCAGCCGCAACCCGCCGTTGATCATTTGATCGCATCGACTGTACTTCAGTACAGTCGCCAGCCTTATGTCATTCAAGTAAATTCCATCATTAGGAAAATCTAATCTGGAGTACTGACATGGCCGAAACAGTCATCAGCAGCAGCAAGAGCGCAAAAACGATTGTGGTAGTAGAAGGCGAAGCGTTTATTCGTGATGCCAGCGGTAAAACCACACCGATTGCTGCGGGCGATCAACTGCAGGAAGGCCAAGTTATCTTCACCTCGGCCAGCGGCCACGTCACGTTATTGCTACCTAATGGTCAAGTGATCGAGCTGGGCGCTGATCGCAGCCTGCTGCTCGATGGCGATTTGGCTGATACCCAACCGACTGATGCTACCGAGGCCAAAGTTGCCAATGCGGATGCTAGCGCAGATCAAATCATCAACGCGCTCAATCAAGGTAAAGACCTTTCCGATGAGCTAGAAGCTACTGCGGCTGGTTTGAATGGTGCTGGTGGTGAAGGCGAAGGCAGCGGCTTTGTGCGCCTGCTACGGATTGCCGAAAATGTTGATCCGGTGAGCTTTGATTTTGCCGGCACGCCAGCTGCCAATGATTTAGTCGTGCCAGTGGTTGCCGAAGCTGCGCCACAAATCGATGAGCCAGTAGTCAATAAAAAACCCGACTTCGTGGGCGGCAATGGTAATCCATTGGGTGATAATGTTAGCGTCACCACACCAGAAGATACGCCTGTGAGCGGGCGTTTGGCGGCGGTCGACCCCGATGGCGATGCCCTGACTTTCGGCAAAATCAGCGACCCTACGCATGGCTCCGTTGTGGTCCAGCCAGATGGTAGTTGGACTTATACGCCGAACAAAGACTACAACGGCCCAGATAGCTTCCAAGTTACAGTTTCAGATGGCAAAGGCGGTACCGATACGCTAACGGTCAACGTGGGCGTAACCCCCGTAAATGATGCGCCCGATGCGATTGACGACACCGCCAGCACCAACATCAATACCCCTGTGGTGAATATCAATGTACTCGGCAATGATAAAGACCTAGACGGCGATACCCTAACCGTAACCCGTGCCGAGTTGCAAGATCCAAGCAAAGGCAGCGTCACCATCAACGCAGATGGTACGCTCAATTTCGTTCCGGCTACCAATGTGCTTGGCCCGGTGGTCATCACCTACACCATCAGCGACGGCAAAGGCGGCACCGATACCGCCCAGCTCACCGTGAATGTCAGCGATGTTCCAACTCCTCCGATTTCGAAAATCGAAGTGGGTCAGCCTGGCCCGCAAGACGATAGCGTGGTGGAAGGCAATAAACTGGTCTTCAATGTCACCATTAGCGCAGCCAGCCCGAAAGTTGAAACCTACAGCTTCAAACTTGGTGGTGGCACTGCAGCAGAGGCTGATTTCGAACGCGGCAATCTGAGCTTTAGCAATGGCGTCACTTATGATGCGGCAAGCGGCAAAATTACGGTGCCTGCTGGTGTGACCACCTTTAGTGTGACGTTGCCGACGGTCGACGACAAACTGGTTGAAAGTAGCGAAAGCGTACCGCTGAATATTGGCGGTGTCAGCGCCACTGGCAACATCATCGACAACGACACACAAGGCATCACCATTGTGGGCGCCGGCAATGGCGCGGGCACCGGTGACACCGTCGTGTATGAAGGCAGCGCCGCCGTCTTCACAGTGAAACTCGATGCAGCCGCCAGCAGCGACACCACCGTGAAACTGAGCCTGACCACCACCGGTGGCGCAGGCCAAGCCAGCGCTGGCGACGTGGGCAGCTTGGAATACTTCAACGGCAGCAGCTGGACCCCCGTAGTGAATGGTCAAGTGACGATTCCAGCTGGCAGTACCAGCGTTCAAGTGCGCGTACCGACCACGGTGGACAGCGTATTTGAAGGCCCAGAAAACTTCACGCTCAACGCCAATGTGACTGGCGTAGGCAGTGCAAGCGGTACGGGCACGATCGTCGACGACGGCCGCACCGGCCCAACGCCACCAACTGGCACGCCAGACGACGACCGTCCGCACGTGAGCATTGCCGGTGTGACGGATGGTAAAGAAGCAGGCGCAGTCGGCATTGTGTACAGCCTGCACCTCGACCACGCCAGCACCACCGCCACTACGGTGACACTCGACCTTAAAAACGGCAGCGCCACCTTGGGCACCGACACTGGCGCAGTCGAAGTTAGCTACGACGGTGGCAAGACGTATGTGCCAGTGAGCGGCAACAGCATTAGCGTGCCAGCCAATACCACCGATGTTCTGGTGCGTGTGGCGGTCACCGACGACGCTCTGGTCGAAGGTACAGAAAACATCACCCTGGCGGTGAAAGGCCAATATGACAGCGCCTTCACCACGCCAGTGAACGGCAACATCATCGACAACGACACACAAGGCATCACCATTGTGGGCGCCGGCAATGGCGCGGGCACCGGTGACACCGTCGTGTATGAAGGCAGCGCCGCCGTCTTCACAGTGAAACTCGATGCAGCCGCCAGCAGCGACACCACCGTGAAACTGAGCCTGACCACCACCGGTGGCGCAGGCCAAGCCAGCGCTGGCGACGTGGGCAGCTTGGAATACTTCAACGGCAGCAGCTGGACCCCCGTAGTGAATGGTCAAGTGACGATTCCAGCTGGCAGTACCAGCGTTCAAGTGCGCGTACCGACCACGGTGGACAGCGTATTTGAAGGCCCAGAAAACTTCACGCTCAACGCCAATGTGACTGGCGTAGGCAGTGCAAGCGGTACGGGCACGATCGTCGACGACGGCCGCACCGGCCCAACGCCACCAACTGGCACGCCAGACGACGACCGTCCGCACGTGAGCATTGCCGGTGTGACGGATGGTAAAGAAGCAGGCGCAGTCGGCATTGTGTACAGCCTGCACCTCGACCACGCCAGCACCACCGCCACTACGGTGACACTCGACCTTAAAAACGGCAGCGCCACCTTGGGCACCGACACTGGCGCAGTCGAAGTTAGCTACGACGGTGGCAAGACGTATGTGCCAGTGAGCGGCAACAGCATTAGCGTGCCAGCCAATACCACCGATGTTCTGGTGCGTGTGGCGGTCACCGACGACGCTCTGGTCGAAGGTACAGAAAACATCACCCTGGCGGTGAAAGGCCAATATGACAGCGCCTTCACCACGCCAGTGAACGGCAACATCATCGACAACGACACACAAGGCATCACCATTGTGGGCGCCGGCAATGGCGCGGGCACCGGTGACACCGTCGTGTATGAAGGCAGCGCCGCCGTCTTCACAGTGAAACTCGATGCAGCCGCCAGCAGCGACACCACCGTGAAACTGAGCCTGACCACCACCGGTGGCGCAGGCCAAGCCAGCGCTGGCGACGTGGGCAGCTTGGAATACTTCAACGGCAGCAGCTGGACCCCCGTAGTGAATGGTCAAGTGACGATTCCAGCTGGCAGTACCAGCGTTCAAGTGCGCGTACCGACCACGGTGGACAGCGTATTTGAAGGCCCAGAAAACTTCACGCTCAACGCCAATGTGACTGGCGTAGGCAGTGCAAGCGGTACGGGCACGATCGTCGACGACGGCCGCACCGGCCCAACGCCACCAACTGGCACGCCAGACGACGACCGTCCGCACGTGAGCATTGCCGGTGTGACGGATGGTAAAGAAGCGGGCGCAGTCGGCATTGTGTACAGCCTGCACCTCGACCACGCCAGCACCACCGCCACTACGGTGACACTCGACCTTAAAAACGGCA
Organism: Chitinibacter fontanus; assembly: GCF_013423785.1. Lineage (NCBI taxonomy): Bacteria > Pseudomonadati > Pseudomonadota > Betaproteobacteria > Neisseriales > Chitinibacteraceae > Chitinibacter > Chitinibacter fontanus. The sequence goes on along the minus strand of NZ_CP058952.1, from coordinate 1,633,660 downwards.
GCGCCACCTTGGGCACCGACACCGGCGCAGTGGAAGTCAGCTACGACGGCGGCAAGACGTATGTGCCAGTGAGCGGCAACAGCATTAGCGTGCCAGCCAATACCACCGATGTTCTGGTGCGTGTGGCGGTCACCGACGACGCTCTGGTCGAAGGTACAGAAAACATCACCCTGGCGGTGAAAGGCCAATATGACAGCGCCTTCACCACGCCAGTGAACGGCAACATCATCGACAACGACACACAAGGCATCACCATTGTGGGCGCCGGCAATGGCGCGGGCACCGGTGACACCGTCGTGTATGAAGGCAGCGCCGCCGTCTTCACAGTGAAACTCGATGCAGCCGCCAGCAGCGACACCACCGTGAAACTGAGCCTGACCACCACCGGTGGCGCAGGCCAAGCCAGCGCTGGCGACGTGGGCAGCTTGGAATACTTCAACGGCAGCAGCTGGACCCCCGTAGTGAATGGTCAAGTGACGATTCCAGCTGGCAGTACCAGCGTTCAAGTGCGCGTACCGACCACGGTGGACAGCGTATTTGAAGGCCCAGAAAACTTCACGCTCAACGCCAATGTGACTGGCGTAGGCAGTGCAAGCGGTACGGGCACGATCGTCGACGACGGCCGCACCGGCCCAACGCCACCAACTGGCACGCCAGACGACGACCGTCCGCACGTGAGCATTGCCGGTGTGACGGATGGTAAAGAAGCGGGCGCAGTCGGCATTGTGTACAGCCTGCACCTCGACCACGCCAGCACCACCGCCACTACGGTGACACTCGACCTTAAAAACGGCAGCGCCACCTTGGGCACCGACACCGGCGCAGTGGAAGTCAGCTACGACGGCGGCAAGACGTATGTGCCAGTGAGCGGCAACAGCATTAGCGTGCCAGCCAATACCACCGATGTTCTGGTGCGTGTGGCGGTCACCGACGACGCTCTGGTCGAAGGTACAGAAAACATCACCCTGGCGGTGAAAGGCCAATATGACAGCGCCTTCACCACGCCAGTGAACGGCAACATCATCGACAACGACACACAAGGCATCACCATTGTGGGCGCCGGCAATGGCGCGGGCACCGGTGACACCGTCGTGTATGAAGGCAGCGCCGCCGTCTTCACAGTGAAACTCGATGCAGCCGCCAGCAGCGACACCACCGTGAAACTGAGCCTGACCACCACCGGTGGCGCAGGCCAAGCCAGCGCTGGCGACGTGGGCAGCTTGGAATACTTCAACGGCAGCAGCTGGACCCCCGTAGTGAATGGTCAAGTGACGATTCCAGCTGGCAGTACCAGCGTTCAAGTGCGCGTACCGACCACGGTGGACAGCGTATTTGAAGGCCCAGAAAACTTCACGCTCAACGCCAATGTGACTGGCGTAGGCAGTGCAAGCGGTACGGGCACGATCGTCGACGACGGCCGCACCGGCCCAACGCCACCAACTGGCACGCCAGACGACGACCGTCCGCACGTGAGCATTGCCGGTGTGACGGATGGTAAAGAAGCGGGCGCAGTCGGCATTGTGTACAGCCTGCACCTCGACCACGCCAGCACCACCGCCACTACGGTGACACTCGACCTTAAAAACGGCAGCGCCACCTTGGGCACCGACACCGGCGCAGTGGAAGTCAGCTACGACGGCGGCAAGACGTATGTGCCAGTGAGCGGCAACAGCATTAGCGTGCCAGCCAATACCACCGATGTTCTGGTGCGTGTGGCGGTCACCGACGACGCTCTGGTCGAAGGTACAGAAAACATCACCCTGGCGGTGAAAGGCCAATATGACAGCGCCTTCACCACGCCAGTGAACGGCAACATCATCGACAACGACACACAAGGCATCACCATTGTGGGCGCCGGCAATGGCGCGGGCACCGGTGACACCGTCGTGTATGAAGGCAGCGCCGCCGTCTTCACAGTGAAACTCGATGCAGCCGCCAGCAGCGACACCACCGTGAAACTGAGCCTGACCACCACCGGTGGCGCAGGCCAAGCCAGCGCTGGCGACGTGGGCAGCTTGGAATACTTCAACGGCAGCAGCTGGACCCCCGTAGTGAATGGTCAAGTGACGATTCCAGCTGGCAGTACCAGCGTTCAAGTGCGCGTACCGACCACGGTGGACAGCGTATTTGAAGGCCCAGAAAACTTCACGCTCAACGCCAATGTGACTGGCGTAGGCAGTGCAAGCGGTACGGGCACGATCGTCGACGACGGCCGCACCGGCCCAACGCCACCAACTGGCACGCCAGACGACGACCGTCCGCACGTGAGCATTGCCGGTGTGACGGATGGTAAAGAAGCGGGCGCAGTCGGCATTGTGTACAGCCTGCACCTCGACCACGCCAGCACCACCGCCACTACGGTGACACTCGACCTTAAAAACGGCAGCGCCACCTTGGGCACCGACACCGGCGCAGTGGAAGTCAGCTACGACGGCGGCAAGACGTATGTGCCAGTGAGCGGCAACAGCATTAGCGTGCCAGCCAATACCACCGATGTTCTGGTGCGTGTGGCGGTCACCGACGACGCCCTGGTCGAAGGTACAGAAAACATCACCCTGGCGGTGAAAGGCCAATATGACAGCGCCTTCACCACGCCAGTGAACGGCAACATCATCGACAACGACACACAAGGCATCACCATTGTGGGCGCCGGCAATGGCGCGGGCACCGGTGACACCGTCGTGTATGAAGGCAGCGCCGCCGTCTTCACAGTGAAACTCGATGCAGCCGCCAGCAGCGACACCACCGTGAAACTGAGCCTGACCACCACCGGTGGCGCAGGCCAAGCCAGCGCTGGCGACGTGGGCAGCTTGGAATACTTCAACGGCAGCAGCTGGACCCCCGTAGTGAATGGTCAAGTGACGATTCCAGCTGGCAGTACCAGCGTTCAAGTGCGCGTACCGACCACGGTGGACAGCGTATTTGAAGGCCCAGAAAACTTCACGCTCAACGCCAATGTGACTGGCGTAGGCAGTGCAAGCGGTACGGGCACGATCGTCGACGACGGCCGCACCGGCCCAACGCCACCAACTGGCACGCCAGACGACGACCGTCCGCACGTGAGCATTGCCGGTGTGACGGATGGTAAAGAAGCGGGCGCAGTCGGCATTGTGTACAGCCTGCACCTCGACCACGCCAGCACCACCGCCACTACGGTGACACTCGACCTTAAAAACGGCAGCGCCACCTTGGGCACCGACACCGGCGCAGTGGAAGTCAGCTACGACGGCGGCAAGACGTATGTGCCAGTGAGCGGCAACAGCATTAGCGTGCCAGCCAATACCACCGATGTTCTGGTGCGTGTGGCGGTCACCGACGACGCTCTGGTCGAAGGTACAGAAAACATCACCCTGGCGGTGAAAGGCCAATATGACAGCGCCTTCACCACGCCAGTGAACGGCAACATCATCGATAATGATTTCCGTCCTGATACGCAAGATGTAACGGCGACAGGATTGGAAGATGCTACTTCAATTGCAATTGTGCTGAAGGGTACTGATACGGATGGTACGGTTAGCAGCTTTAGCCTGAGTAATCTGCCTGCGAATGGTTTGCTGTATAAAGATGCGGCGATGACGCAGTTGGTGACCGCTGGCTCTGATCTGGCAGCCTCTGGTAATCAACTGACTTTGTACTTTAAGCCTAATGCCGATTGGAACGGCGTAAGCAATTTCCAATATGCGGCTAAAGATAATCAGGGCTTGGTGGACCTGACCCCTGCAACAGCAACCATCAATGTAACTGCCCTTAACGATGCACCAACTACCACCGGTGGTGCGGTGACTGGGGTTGAGGATACGGCGCTGGTTTCTGGCGGGGCCGCGTTGAATTGGGCAAGCTTTAATGTCAGCGATATTGATAGCGCCACAAGCAGCTTGGGGATCAAAATTATTGGTCTGCCAGCCGATGGCAAACTGCAGTATTTGAATGGTACGACCTGGCAGGATGTCGCTACTAATCAAGTGATTAGCAAAGCCGACATTGATGGCGGTAAATTGCGGTTTGTGCCAGATGTGAATGAGTCTGGTGTTGACGCAAATGGCGGCTCTGCTGCGGGTAATCTGCAATCGGATTATACGCGCTTCACCTATCAGGCCACGGATGGTGCCGCGAACAGCGCTACCGCTACGATGAAGATCGATATTACTCCGGTAGCAGATACGCCTTTGCTGACGCTAAGCAGCAACAATATCGTGATGCAAACTAACTTCCAGGAAGTGAATCTGGGTGGTGCAGGTTGGACTTCGACCGCTTCCGCTGGCAACCTGACCTCCACAGGTGGCGTGAAATGGCAGACCTCGAATGCAAGTGGCCAGATCGAAGTGGGTACTGAGGCCACTTATTTGGGCAACAGTAACACCAGCAATAAGGTGATTGAGCTAGAGCGCAATTCTGGTGATGCGTCGAATCTGTTTACCGATTTAACCGTGAAAGCGAATGAGGTTTACGAGCTCACACTGGATTATTCATCGCGCTTGAATGCAGCTGGGTCACAAATTGATGTCTACTGGGAAGGTGTGAAGGTGGCAACACTCGATAGTGTGTCGCCAGGGTTCCAAACCTTTACCTACAACTTTGTTGCTAGCAAAGATGGTACTGCGCGTCTGGAGTTTAAAGCCGCAGATCAAAACTCAACTGGCGGTGTGCTGGATAACCTGCAGTTGGTGAAAGTGCCGGATAACGTGGGGGTTGAGGATAACTGGATCAATCTGAACAAGATTAACGCCCAATTGCGTGATACTGATGGCTCGGAAACCCTGAGCGTATCTTTGGGTGGAGTTCCGGTTGGTGCTCAATTAAGCGACGGTACGCATACCTTTACTGCCACTGCTGGCTTAACTAGTTTCAACGCAGCGGGTTGGAATCTGGCCTCCTTGAAAATTCTGCCTCCACAGGATTTCAATGGCCAATTCAATTTGACGGTAACTGCAACCTCTACCGAGATCGCTAATGGTCAGCAAGCTAGTCAGACGATCAATCTGCCAGTTACCGTACTGGCGGCAAATGATCCGGCGGTGATTGGTGGTAAAGATACTGGTCAGGTGCAAGAAGATACTAATTTTGTAAATGGCCAGATCACCACGGGCGGCCAGCTGACCATCAGTGATGTGGATGGCACGGCTCAGCAAGCCTTCAAAGCGATTACTACGCCTGTTGCAGGTACGTATGGCTCGCTAACTATGGATGCAACTGGTAAGTGGACGTATACCCTCAATAATAATGCTTCAAATGTACAGGCCTTGAATACGAGTGATCACAAAGTTGAGACATTCACCGTGCAATCGGTGGATGGCACCAGCAAAACGATTACGGTGAATGTGGATGGCTTGGATGAACCTAACCGTCCTCCGGTCGTTGATTCACATGCCATCACAGCCAAAGAAGGCGTGCCGACTGCGTTAACGATTGTCGCACCCGTTGATCCAGATGGTGATGCGATGACCGTGACGATCACTGGTTTGCCAACGCAAGGATCCGTTTTGTTAGCTGATGGCACCCCTGTCAGCAATGGAATGACGCTGACTATTAGTCAGTTAACATCACTTAACTATCTGATGCCACCGGGTATTACCGCTAACGTTAATGTTGGGCAATTTACGTATAGCGTAAATGATGGCAAGGCTAGTACTGTGGGGCAGATTAATATCAATGTGCTTGATAATCTTGATATTGTCCAAGGTGGTGGTGGTAATGACCAAATTACGGTGCGTGATGGCGATACCGGAGCTGGTACGACCGTAGATTTAATGTTAGGTGCATACTTCGACCAGAACGGCTTGCCAGTTGGATCATCTCAACAGGTGAAAACAACCGCTGGAATTGATCAGGTATTCAGTTCAGGCTCATCAAATGATTATATTGATGCTGGGGCTGGTAATGATGTTATTTTCCTTGGCGAGACTCAACCAAATAATACGAGTGATAAATCACAAAGCTTTATTCTTGCCGATGGGCTGATGAATGTCGCGCTTGGGGCTGACAACTCAAATCAACTGATGTTGACCACTAAACATGAATTGTCATCGGCCGCTAAAACATCTGCCGAATGGGCTGATATTGCCCACGGTGGTGCGGGTGACGACACAATTTATGGTCAAGGCGGTACTGATATGCTATTTGGCGGTACCGGTAACGATAAATTGTTTGGTGGTGTTTCTGCAGATGGTTTGCGTGGTGGTGAAGGCAATGATTTATTGGTCGGAGGCCAGGGGGACGACGTCCTGCGCGGCGACGTTGGATCGGATGTATTTAAATGGAATCTAGGTGATCAAGGCACGGCTGGCGCGCCAGCCCGTGACATCATTATGGACTTTAATAATGCCAAATCCGGTAATGTTGCTGGTGATGTTGATAAGCTGGATCTGCGTGATCTGCTGCAAGGCGAAAACAGCGGCACCTTGACGCAATATCTGCATTTCGAGAAGTCAGGTAGTGACACCATTGTGCACGTAAGTAGCAAAGGTGAATTTAGCGGTAGCAACTGGGCTGTTAAAGAAGATCAGATTATTACCTTGCAGGGGGTCGATTTGACCACGGCAGGTAATGATCAGGCGATCATTAATGACTTGTTGAAAAACGGTAAGTTAATCACTGATTAATTGCCAGTGCTGCACCCGTATTTTAAATAGGCCAACGGTTTCGTTGGCCTATTTGATTACCTGACAGCGAAAGAGTTAATCGACGATATATTGGATGCACCGAGCGGTGCTTATGGCTAGCTGCGTAAATGTCGCGAGCGTTCCGTAAATAAGCTGTGCGTTTGATTGGCTAATTGGTGTATTTCCGGCTGAAGCAGTTAAACTAGGGCTATCCAGCATGGTGTTTACACATTTTCTGGCTTATATACCAATAAGCGCATTATTAATGAAGGGTTTAGGATGAAATTTAAACTGATTGCCGCGATGGTGATAACTGCCATTACTCCAGCTAGCTTTGCCGCCAGCAGCCTCAAAGACGCCGTCGAGCAAACTGTCCTTAAAAACCCCGAAGTACGCGCTAAATGGCTCAGCTACAAAGCCTCTGGCGAAGAACAAAATGTCGCCAAGGGTAATTACTATCCCCGCGTTGATCTGAACGCCTACACCGGCTACGAAAAGCAAGAACGTCCTTATGCCAATAAGGGCGATAGCGCCTTTAACCACTATGGCGTCAGCCTCGAACTACGCCAGATGCTGTTTGATGGCTTTGCCACCCAAACCGAAGTGCGTCGCCTCGGCTATGGCAAACTGACCCGTTATTACGAATTACTCGCCGCCAGCGATATGGCGGCGCTGGAAACCGTCAACGCTTATCTCGATGTGCTGCGCTATCGGGAACTGGTGGAGTTGGCTAAAGAAAACTACGCCATTCACAAAGAAACCTACGATCAAATTGCCGAGCGGGTAAATGCCGGCGTGGGTCGTCGCGTCGATCTGGAAACCGCGACAGGCCGTTTGGCACTGGCTGAATCCAATTGGCTAACGCAAGCATCGAATCTACACGATGTGTCTACGCGCTATGAGCGCCTAACGGGCCTGCCACCTGAGGCAGATATGCCCAAACCCAGCAACCTCGCCAATGCTTTGCCCGGTGATGTGAATGCCTTGAAAGCTCTGCTGGGCAACAATCCGCAATTCAAAGCGGCGGTTTACAACATTCGCGCGGCGCGTGCGGATGCAGAAAACAAGAAGAGCGATTACTACCCGACCTTCGAACTACGCGCCAGCCAAGGCCTTGATAAAAACCGCGACAACATCGACGGCACTTACAAAGATGGCGTGGTGCAATTGGTGATGAATTACAACCTGTTCCGCGGCGGTGCCACCCAAGCCCGTGCCAGCCAATATGCCGAGCAGCTCAATATTGCCTACGAATTGCGTGACAAAACCTGCCGCGATATTCGTCAAACCACACAAATCGCGTGGAACGACACCTTCCGCTTGAAAGAGCAGCTGGGTTACCTTGACCAGCACGCCTTGGCCACAGAAAAATCGCGTGACGCCTTCCGTCGTCAATTTGATATCGGCCAGCGTTCATTGCTCGACGTTCTCGATACTGAAAACGAATTGTTCGAAGCCAAAATTGCGTTGGTGAAAGGCGATTACGATTATCAGCTCTCGCACGCGCGCGTACTGGCACAAACTCACCAATTGCTCGCCGCGTTGCAACTCTCGCCACTGGAAAGCACTGGCCCTGAAGATAATTTGGGTGACAACGTCACCGACGACGAGCGCATTGCCTGCTCGGGCGCGATGATTGAAAGCGTGAAACTGGATCGCGACGCCGTGATGGCCGCACGTCCCCCGCGCGCCGCCACACCCGTACCGACACCGGAAGCCAAGCCAGCCACTGGCGCCGCCACTTGCGACAAAGCCATCACCGACCTGGTCGGCAACTGGTCCGCCGCATGGTCAGGCAAGCAGCTCGATACCTACCTGAGCTTCTACGCCCAGAAATTTGAAGCCAGCGGTGGCCGCACGCGTGCTGATTGGGAAGCCAAACGCCGTGCTCGCGTGAGCAAAGAGGGCAGCATTACGCTCAAGCTGGACAACCAGACTTGCACGATGAGCGGCAAAGAGCGAGGCGAAGTGACCTTTACACAGAACTACAGCTCAAAAGACTACAGCGATACCGTGCAGAAAACACTGGAGCTGGTACAAGAAGGCGGCAAATGGAAGATCAGCCGTGAGCGTGTGACCAGCGGGCGTACTGAGTAATATACATACGGGTTGTATTTGTCTAAAAGCTATTTAATTTATTGGTTTAGAGGCTATACCCTTGAATGGCTCACCAAATTGGTGAGCCATTTTTATTGTCACCAATGCAATCTGTTACCATCGCGGCAATTGCATCAAGATATTGGCTTATGAAACTGAATATCATCGCCGTCGGCCACAAAATGCCGGATTGGATTAGTGAAGGCTACAACGAATTTGCCAAGCGCATGCCGCGCGACTTCGCGCTGACGCTAACTGAACTCAAGCCCGATAAGCGCATCAGTGCGCGCACGCCGCAGCAGGTAATGGCCGAGGAGGCCGAGCGTATTTTGGCTGCGATTCCGAACGACGCACGCGTGCTGGCGATGGACGAACGCGGCGCGAATTGGACGACGATGAAGCTGGCTGAAAATATGAAGCAATGGCAAATCGACGGCCGCGAAACGGTGTTTATCATCGGTGGCACCGACGGCCTTGATCCAAAAATCAAGCAACGCGCCGATCAATTACTCCAGCTGTCGGCGATGACGCTGCCGCACGGCATGGTGCGCGTGATGCTGGCCGAGCAGCTGTACCGCGCCGTATCCATTTTGAATAATCATCCTTATCACCGCGAATAATGACCCAACTCTATCTGGCTTCCGGCAGCCCACGCCGTAAAGAATTGCTGGCGCAAACTGGCGTGATTTTCGAGCGCATTGCCGCGCCGATCGATGAAACCCCGTTACCGAACGAAAACCCGCGCGACTATGTGATCCGCATGGCGGTCGAAAAAGCAGAATCGGGTTGGCGGCATTTACTGCAGATGGGCTTGGCGCTGAAACCGGTACTGGCGTCCGACACCTCGGTGGTATTGGGCGATGAAATTTTAGGCAAGCCGCTCGATGCAGCCGATGCTACTGCGATGCTGAAAAAACTATCGGGTTCCACGCACGAAGTGCTGACGAGCTTGGCACTGCGCACCGAAGGTGGCGTAGAAACCATGCTGAACGTGAGCCGCGTAACATTTGCAGCTCTGACCGATGCGCAAATCGCTGCGTATGTCGCCAGTGGCGAGCCGATGGATAAAGCCGGTGCCTATGGTATTCAAGGTGTGGGTGGTTTGTTTGTGGCGCATTTAGATGGCAGCTATACCGGCGTGATGGGCTTGCCATTGTATGAAACGGCGCAATTGCTTGCAAAGCAAGGCTTGGGTTTTATGGCAGCCTAAGTGTTTTGTCATATACATACTGGCGTATATGCTTGTGAAGCTTTTAAATACTAACTATTAACGATATACCTAATAAGGAATGATCATGGCTAACCATGTTTTTGAATTGCGTAACGAACACATTGCACTCTGCGATTTACTTAAAGCCGTATCAATTGCGCCATCCGGTGGCATCGCCAAAATGATGATCGCCGCGGGTGATGTGCAAGTGGACGGCCAAGTTGATACCCGCAAAACCGCCAAAATTCGCGTGGGTATGGTCGTGAGTGTGATGGGGGAGACTATTTCTGTAGTGGCGGCCTAATTGTTTGCTTAATTTGGCCAGCTTGACTTGCTAGTAGATTACATTTTGTGAGCACGCATAGAAAATTCTGACGATTACTTCGAGTAAGCCGAATATTCCTTCCGGTATCTCTCACCTACACTAAGCATCGTAATCGCCGTGAACGATCACGGCGAAAATATAAAACGAAAGCAAGGAGAGGGAAATGAATGGATTGCGTGATATTCGATTCGTTGGTGGTGTGGCGATATTGATCGGTATGGGCTTTGCGCTGAATACTTTTGTGGCTTCGGTGGCGGCTAATCACGTTGGGGTTGAGTTCAATCGTATTGATGGCAAGGTCGAGCCGACCCCATTATCCAGCGGTTGGCATATTATTGGCATTGGCACTAGCGTGGTTGAGTTTCCGACCTTTACGCAAACCTACACGTGGACACAATCTAAAACCGAAGGATCGGGTGCGGATGAGTCGATGAATTTCCAAGTGGCATCCGGGGTGGTGATCAATGCCGACATCAGCATTTCATACAGTATTGATTCGAGCAAAGCACCCGTGCTGTACCAGAAATACAAACGCGGTTATGAGGAAATCACCAGCCAGATTATCCGCAACGCGATTCGTAATGCGCTCAATAGCTACGGTACGGCTTACGATGCGGAAGGCCTGCTGGCTGGCGGCAAGATTCGTCTTGCGGAACAAGTTCGCGCCAAGATTAATCAGGAAATGAATCAATACGGTATCGTGGTTGAGCAATTTGGTTTTGTGAACGAAATGCGCTTACCGCCCAATATTCAAAACGCGATCAATGCCAAGATTCAAGCCACGCAAGAGGCGCTGCAATCAGAAGCTTTGCTGCGCAAAAACCAAGCCGATGCAGCCAATGCGGTCGCGGTCGCGAAAGGTAAAGCTGAAGCGAAAATCGCCGAAGCCGAGGGCGATGCCAAGGCACTGGAAGTGGTCGGTGAGGCGATCAAGAAATACGGCGCACAAGCGGCGCAGGTGAAAAACCAGACGCTGTGGATCGAGAAGTGGGACGGTAAATTGCCAACGACCAGCTTAGGTGCCAATACCAATGCGATGGTTAATGTGAACTAAGTACCTTAAGGCCGCAATAACAATACCCCAGTAACTATTGAGTGACTGGGGTATTTGATTTTGAACTTTAATAAATATCGGTTTTGAATGTATACCTATTCCAGTATCCCTTCGGCCACAGTACCCCACGGGCTATCTTCAACAAAGACCTTTTGCCCTTTAAACTTCAGCTTCAAGCTGTAATGCACAAATTCTTCGGGCGGGAAGCTTTCGATCAACAGCGTTGTTTTATCTAGCCATTGCATGCGCGATGCGACCAAGCTGTCTGGCGCCGATTTGCGCCATTCATCGTTGATCGGATATTGAAACGTAGAATATTTCCATTCCCCCGCAAAACCAGTCGGAATTTTTTCGGTAAATTGAGGTGTATCTTTGGGCCGAAATTCAATCGTCATTTGTTCTTTATCGAGACTGAATTTGAGTTTGGAGAGCCAAAAATCATTAAAACGAATCGATTTATTGTGTAGCGTCTTTTCCAGGGGTGAGTGCAAAGTGCTTGCCGCCACACCTTTTTCAAATTGGCTGATCTGCGCTGCTAATTGTTGCGTTGCGGCTGGATCGCTGGCAGCGGATGAGTCGCTTTGTAAAAAGCGCTGATGCAGCTGATCAAGCCCGATCGCGTCCATTTCGGAGAGTGAATTTTTGGCCGTCATCACCATCGTGATGTTTTCTTTGGGGAAGACCGCAATCGTTTGGCCACCCCAGCCGAGTGCAGCATACCAGCCCTTGCCGACCCACCACTGTGCGCCGTAGGCCGGGATGTTAGAAAATTTACCCACCGTGGCTACTCGCGGTTGCGTACTGTAGGTAATCCACTGTTGAGGAATGATTTGCTGGCCTTGCCACTTTCCTTGTTGGCGAAACAGTTCGCCAAATTTGAGCATATCGTGCGGCAAAATATACAGACCACGGCCGCCACCATATTGGCCATCTTTGTTTTGCACCCAACGGGTGTTTTGAATCGCCAGCGGCTTAAATAATTTGAGTTCGGCGTAATCCGCTAATGGCATACCAGTGGCCGCGCTAATCAATGCGCCGAGCAAATCTGATTCGGCGCTGTTGTAGGTAAATTGGCCTACTTTGTCGGGGTTGATTGGATAGCTTAAATACGCTTTGATCCAATCATCGGCCTGACGTACTTTGTTCCAATCATTGAGGGCGCTACCAAAGTACTCGCTTTTCCATTCAACGCCGGTCGACATGCTGGCTAATTTTTCAACCGTTAGGATGTTGGCGTTTGGCAAGTCAGCGTACTGCGGCAGGATGTCGGCGACGGTGTTGTTCAGTTTGATTTTGCCTTCGCCAATCGCGATGCCGAGTAAGGCCGAAACGACGCTTTTGGTCGCGGAATTAACCTGATGCACGATGTCGCTGCGATTGGGCGCGGCGTAGGCTTCGAGCACGATCTGGCCATTGCGGGCGACGATCACGCTATCGACATTGGTGCCCGGTGTTTGCAAATACTTCATCATATTGGCCAATTTGGCCGAGCTGAGCCCTTCGCTTTCTGGGCTGACATGATCGAGGGATGCGGCAAAGCTGGTGTGTGCGCACAGAAGAGCAAATGCACTGGCAATACGGAAGGGCTTCATCGGCAAAGGCTCTTTGGCTGTCATTAAGATTGCTCAGATATTTTATCGGGTTTAATGATTTCAGCAATGTAGGTTTGCAGATTCAATTGATCACGCCAATTTGGTGGCTTTTTAGTGGCAGGCACAGTTTGGTGGGGCAATAATACTGCTCAAATAGCAGCAAGCTAGCCAATCGCGGCTGGCTAGCTTGTGATTCTGCTTTTAAATACAGGATATTTTTGTAAAAACGATGTTTCAATTAGCCTGTAACGCGATACACCTGTCCAGTTTGTTTGCCTTCGACGCTTTTGCTAAACGCGCGGGCGACTTTGGTTGCGGCGACGGATTCAAAACCACGGAAGAAGGGGCCGTAACTGGCTAATGATTCGGTCAGTACGGTTGGGCTTACGGCATTGATGCGCAGGCTCCGTGTTAGTTCGATCGCAGCGCTAATCACAAAGCCATCAATACCGGCATTGACCATACTGGCGCTGCTACCGTACACAATCGGATCGTGCGACAGAATGCCACTGGTTAAGGTAAAGCTGCCGCCGTCATTCAGTACATGTTGCCCCGCCAATACCAGATTAATCTGCCCCATTAATTTGTCGGCTAGCCCGATGCCCATTAATTCGGGCGTCATCTCGGCCAGCGCGCCAAAGTGCACATTGCCGGCAGCCGAAATCACCGCGTCTACAGCGCCCACTTGTGCATACATGGCTTGTACGCTGCTAAAGTCTTTCAGATCGACCCGCACATCGCCGCTATTGCGACCGGCGGTGATGATGTCGTGACGTGGGGCGAGCTCTTGGGTGATGGCCTGGCCAATGGTACCGTTAGCGCCGATTAGTAGAATTTTCATTTTAAGTACTCCAGGTAGTTTGCAAGCAATGAAGCCATATTACGCCGCGACAATGACCTGATAAACTAGGCTAAAATGGATTGATTGTTTACTTTTTGGAAACAAAATGCAGCCGATGTGGGGTGATCTGCAGCAACAATGGCCGTGGGCAATGGCTTATGCGGCGGTGGTGGAACACGGTGGTTTTACTGCTGCAGCCAAGGTCTTGGGTGTGTCGAAGGCTTTACTCAGCAAACAAGTTCAGCAACTCGAGCGCAGTCTGGGTACGCAGCTGTTGTACCGTACCACCCGCAAGCTGCATCTCACCGAGGCCGGTCAGCTGTATCTGGCGCATTGTCGTGATTGGCAAACCCGCTTGCAGGCGGCTAATGTCGAGCTAGCTGAGCAAGGCCAACAGGTGAGTGGTCATTTGCGGCTGACGGTGCCTACGAGCTTTGGTGGGGTATTTATGGCCACCGCATTAATGGCATTTCGCCAGCAATACCCGCAGATTACCGTCGAGCTGGATCTATCCACGGTACCGCGTGATTTAGAGGCCGAAGGCTATGATTTGGCGATACGGGCCAATTTACCACCTCCAGAGCGGCTGATTTGTCGGCCGCTGGCACTTGTGCATGATTGGCTGGTGGCTTCGCCCGAATGTTTGGCGCAGCAGGCGGCGATAACCCAGCCACAAGATTTGGCACAGGTGCCGTGTTTATTAAACATGCATTTTCCTCAAGCCCAAATTTGGGAGTTGAGCCGCGCTGGACAATTGCAGCATGTGACGGTGCAAGCGCCGTTTCAGGCCAATGATTATGCGCTGATTCGAAATTTTGCTTTGCTCGGTGCCGGTGTAGCACGCTTGCCCGGTTATCTGGTGGGCGCTGATGTGGCGGCAGGCCGTCTGATTCGGGTCTTGCCCGATTATCAATTACGGGGATTGGCGATGTATATGATTTACCCGCAGCGTTTACCGCAGCCAGCGAAGGTCAGGGCCTTAGTTGATTTTCTGGCGCGGTGGTTTGCGGCTCCTGCCCAAGCGCAGCTATTGAGCTAAAGCCTATGCAGGCGGCTGTGCCAGATAGACAAAAGCCAGACAAGGCACACCGTGCGCTGTCTGGCTTTTGGAGATGACTTGAACAGGGGTTGCGACTATTCAACCATCTCTTTGTAGGCGTACCACGTAGCGTGACCCAGTAATGGGAAGATGACAATCAACCCCACTAGATAGGTGGCAAAGCCAATCGCAGTGAGTATCACGATGAGTGCCGCCCAGATTGCCATTGTGCTGATATTTTCAGCCACAGCGCGCAGGCTAGTCATCATGGCCGTTACGCTATCGACCTCGCGGTCTGCCAGCATTGGGATGGATACTGCCGTGAAGGCAAATACAAAGCAGGCTAATAAAAATCCAGCCGCGCCCCATACCAGAGTGAAATTAAGGTATTCGCCGGTAAAGGCCTCAATGAGTGGCATACCAGCAGGTACCTGCCCACCGTATAGTAGGGCAAACAGTATCGCTGACACGCGCTCCCATGCGATAGCCACCATGCCCAGAATCACCCCCAGAAAGGCAACTTGGCTTAGGTTTTTACCCGCATCGTGCAGTGACTGCATGAAAGAAGTTTCACGCCCTTCTTCCCGTTCGCTGGTGAGCTCGTAGATTCCAGCAGCAGCCAGTGGTGATAGCAATAGAAAACCTGTAATCAGCGTGGCAAAGAAATGCCCGTGCTGATCAACCAATGATAATAAGAGCCAGCCCACTGCAGTAATAATGCCACCATAGGTCAAGCTAGGCCCGGGGTGTTGTAGTAGATCAGCCAGACCCATTTTTAACCAAGCGATGGGCCGATCAGCGCCCACTTTACGCGTTTTTGGCAAGGTAAAGTGTTGATCTAATTCGGAAAGATGCATGTCCATGATCCTTCTCCCTGCGCGAGTGGTAATGATTCTTGTTAGACTGTTTTTGTCTGAAGTGTTTGTATTATCCGATGGACGGCTTTGTTGCGATGCACAAGAAAAATCATTTAAATCAATAACTTGCGAAGACGGTAAAGTTTGCTAGCGTGAAGCAACACGCTTGCATGCGAGGTGCCGTGATGAAGGTGGTGAGACGACAAAGGCGGGAATTGCCCGTATTACTACTTAGCTTGTGTGCCTCCAAGGTCATGGCTGCGGGTGAGTTTTGGACTTTTACCCCACCCGCGAGTCAGATTGCCCGGCAAATAGAAGGGCTGCATAGCTATCTGATGATCATCATTCTGATCATCTTTTTTGCCGTGTTTGGTGTGATGTTTTATGCCATTGTGCGTCACCGTAAATCGCTCGGGCATACCGCTAAGCCATTTCATGAAAATACCACGATCGAAATCTTATGGACCTTGATCCCCGCGCTGATTTTGCTGGGAATGGCGTGGCCTGCGGCCAGCGTCGTTCTAGCGCAAAAAGACAGCCGTGGGGCGGTAATGACCATTAAAGCCACGGGGTTTCAGTGGTTTTGGGCTTACGAGTACCTTGATTTCGGTTTTGGATTTAAAAGCAAACTCGCTACGCCGCAAGCACAAATCGATAATCATCACACCGGTGGCGAAAGCAAAAATCCGCATTATTTGCTGGAAGTCGACCGCGAGTTGGTGGTGCCTGTTGGACAAAAAATCCGCATTCTAACCACGGCTAACGATGTGATTCATAGCTGGGGTGTGCCCGCTTTGGGCGTTAAACAAGATGCCATTCCTGGGTTTATTCGCGATACCTGGTTCAAAGCCGAAAAAGTGGGCACGTATCGGGGGCAGTGTGTTGAGCTGTGTGGCAAAGGGCATGCGTTTATGCCGATTGTGGTTAAGGTACTGAGTGAGCCAGACTTCAAGCGTTGGATCGCCGATCAACAGGCGCATGCCAAAGCCATGCAAGATGATCCGAATAAAGTGTGGAGCGCCGTTGAGCTGATCGCTCGCGGGCGGCAGGTATACGAGGCCAATTGCCAAACTTGTCATCAGCCAAACGGTAAGGGCGGTGGCCCATTTCCCGCATTGGCAGGGTCGAAAGTGGCAACGGGTGCGAAAGCTGATCATGTGCACATTGTGCTTAATGGCAAAAATGCGATGCCAGCTTGGTCTAGCTTATCCGATGTAGAAATCGCCGCAGTCATCAGCTACGAGCGCAACAGCTGGGGTAATCAAGCCGGAATACTGCAGCCTAGTGAAGTTAAAACTGCGCGAGGAGCCAAATAATGCATAGCCCTTCGATTGCTTCCACTCATTTGCATACCCCCGGTGAGCATCATGCTGAACACCAGACAGGTTGGGCGCGCTGGCTCTATGCCACCAATCATAAAGATATTGGCACGCTGTATTTATGGTTTGCCTTTGCCATGTTTATCACGGGCGGCGTGATGGCGCTTTGCATCCGCGCTGAACTATTTCAGCCGGGGCTTCAATTTTGGCAGCCGGAGTTTTTTAATCAGCTCACCACTTTGCACGGCATCATTATGGTGTTTGGTGCCATCATGCCGGCGTTTACTGGCTTGGCGAACTGGATGTTGCCGCTGATGCTCGGCGCGCCAGATATGGCATTTGCGCGGATGAATAACTGGAGTTTCTGGCTGTTGCCGCCCGCCGCCGCTCTGCTGCTGATTTCGCTGTTTGTCCCTGGTGGTGCGCCAGCAGGCGGCTGGACTTTGTACCCACCGCTGTCGGCGCAAGCGGGCATGGGGATGGATCTGGCGATTTTCAGCATCCATCTGCTCGGGCTGTCGTCGATCATGGGCTCGATCAATATCATCACCACCATCTTAAATATGCGCGCGCCCGGCATGACTTTGCTGCGCATGCCGCTGTTTGCGTGGACTTCGCTGGTGACTGCTTATCTGTTGATTGCGGTGGCTCCGGTGCTGGCGGGGGCGGTGACGATGTTGTTGACCGATCGACATTTTGGTACGCATTTCTTTAACGCGGCGGGTGGTGGCGACCCGGTGCTGTTCCAGCATATTTTCTGGTTTTTCGGGCACCCTGAGGTTTACATCATGGCGCTGCCCGCCTTTGGCATCGTCAGCCAGATTATTCCGACTTTTGCCCGTAAACCGCTATTTGGCTATGTGTCGATGGTCTATGCAACGTGCTCAATCGCGATCTTGTCGTTTATGGTCTGGGGCCATCACATGTTTGCCGTGGGCATGCCCGCCACCGCGCAGTTGTTTTTTATGTTCCTGACGATGTTGATCGCCGTACCGACCGGGGTGAAAGTGTTTAACTGGATCGCGACGATGTGGCAGGGCAGCATGACGTTTGAAACGCCGATGCTGTTTGCGATTGGCTTTGTTTGCCTGTTTACCGTCGGTGGTTTTTCCGGGCTGGTGCTGTCGATTGCGCCGATTGATACCCAAATGCAGGATACCTATTACGTTGTGGCACATTTTCACTATGTGCTGGTTGCGGGTGCGCTATTTAGCCTGTTTGCCGCCGTGTATTACTGGCTCCCCAAATGGACGGGTTATATGTACCACGAGGGGCGCGGCAAGCTGCATTTCTGGTGGTCGATGATCTGGTTCAATGTGACTTTCTTTCCGATGCACTTTTTAGGGCTGGCGGGTATGCCGCGGCGGATTCCTGATTACGCCTTGCAATTCACCCAGTTTAATTCCTTAGCTACGGTAGGAGCCTTCTGTTT
Source organism: Chitinibacter fontanus (assembly GCF_013423785.1). Classification (NCBI taxonomy): domain Bacteria; kingdom Pseudomonadati; phylum Pseudomonadota; class Betaproteobacteria; order Neisseriales; family Chitinibacteraceae; genus Chitinibacter; species Chitinibacter fontanus. The sequence continues at coordinate 1,615,295 of NZ_CP058952.1, read as the reverse complement.
TGGCTTGGGCCAATTACTGTTTTTATTCAATGTCTTGCACACCATCCGTGGTGGGGTGGGCCCTGCGCCTGCGCAGCCTTGGGAGGGCGGCAATACTTTGGAGTGGGAGGTGCCCTCGCCCGCACCGCATCACACTTGGGAAAGCCCACCCGATATTGCCATGGTGCGCCGTGGCTTGATTGCTCAGGCGGTGTATCACGAGGGGGAGGATGAGGCATGAGTGCCAATCTGAAAACGGCATTAAAACTACTACTGCTGGCGTTGCTGTTTTTTCTGGTCGCTATTGCACGTCAACTATGGGTATCTAGTTAAAGCTCTTTTTAAATAAGCGCTTTGGCTGAATACATTGGTGGGTATATGGCTGCGATTGATGTAAGTATCATCACGAAACAAAACCAGCGATTGGCGATTAAATTAGCCTTGGTCGCTGCGCTGATGTTTGGATTTGGCTATGCCTTAGCGCCGTTTTACGCCTCGTTTTGCCAATTTTTAGGCATTGATCGGGCCAACGCCAGCCTCACACAAGCGGGTAGCGCGTTGCGAGTTGAGTTTGATGTCAATGTTGCCGCCGATTTACCCGTAACGATGCAGGCTTTGGATGGCGTGCAAGTTGCGCAAGCTGGCGGGCAGGTGAAGGCGCGCTTTGTGCTGCGCAACGAATCAGATCAACCCGTGTATTTACGTGCCGTACCGAGTTTTGCACCAGTACGTGCGGCCGGTGTGCTGCAAAAGCTTGAATGTTTTTGCTTTAACGCGATGAGTTTGGCGGGCAATGAGCAGCGCGAGGTCACGGTGGTTTTGCTGGTGGCCAAATCATTGCCCGCTGAAATGGGCGCGGCAACTTTGTCGTATAGCTTGCAAGCCATCCCAGCTTTTACACACAAAGTGAGGGAGAGCTGAGATGTGGACGGCCATCAAAGCAGTATTGGCCGCTTTTTTTGGCGTTCGCAGCAGGGAAAAATCACGGCGGCCAGTTCAGATTTGGCAGCTATTGGTGGCCGGATTGTTGTGCGGTTTGCTCTTGGCGCTGTTGGTGTGGGGCTTGGTACATACGCTGGTGACTACGCAACAGTAGGCCAACGGCACAAGGTAGGAGGTGAGCAATGAATGTAGAGAACGCAGTTCATGATGCACATTATTTTGTGCCATCACCTTCACGGTGGCCCATCGTCGGTGCGGTGGCACTATTTTGTTTGGGGCTTGGCGCGGCCTTAGCGATCAATCAGGTAGCGAGTGGGCGATGGGTGCTATTGATTGGGGCTGGTGTTTTGCTGTGGATGTTGATCGGTTGGTTCGGTGATGTGGTGCACGAGTCTGAAAGTGGTAGCTATGGCCAGCAGGTGGATTATTCCTTTCGGTGGGGAATGAGCTGGTTTATTTTTTCTGAAGTCATGTTCTTTGCCGCCTTTTTTGGCGCCTTGTTTTATACCCGCACTATTTCGGTTCCGGAGCTGGGCTTTTTTAGTGAAACGCAACGAATGTTATGGCCAAATTTTCAGGCCGATTGGCCGATGGCGACGGGGCCTAAATCGGCGGCTTACCAAGCTATGCATCCGTTTGGTCTGCCAGCAATCAATACGGCATTATTGTTGACCTCCGGTGTCACCCTAACTTGGGCGCATTGGGGCTTGTTGCAACAGCAACGCCGAGTTTTAAGCCTAGGCTTGGGTCTCACGATCGTGCTTGGAGTGTTATTTCTGTGTTTGCAAGCGTACGAATATCAGCATGCCTGGAGTGAGCTTAAGCTGACCTTGGCATCAGGTGCATACGGCGCGACCTTCTATTTACTGACTGGGTTTCATGGGATGCATGTGCTGGTCGGAACATTGATCTTAACTACCATGTGGTTGCGGGTACAGCGGGGGCACTTTACGCCGTTACAGCACTTTGGTTTTGAAGCCGCCGCGTGGTATTGGCATTTTGTCGATGTGGTGTGGTTAGGGTTATTTGTATTTGTTTATGTGCTCTAGGCGGTGCTGGTCGTGATGTTGCCAGCCAGTTGAGTGCAGTTTGTGTAGGGTTTTTACCTTAGTCTTTAGGTGATCAGCGGCGCGCGCTTGCAGGCTATAAACAGAGCATCTGCGTGCTACAGCCAAGCCTGCCAGTGCGCAAGCAGCAGCAAGAAATATAAGCCCAACGACAGACCGACGCGCCAAGCGAGCATCCGCCACATCGGGCCAGATGCGCCGCGAATCAAACGCAGTAAGGCCTGCCCCAGCGAGAGCAAGATAGCAAGGAGCAGCATGATGGCGACAATTTTCATTCCAAATCCTCCTCAGCTTCAGCCTAGGCAAACCAAGGCTACTTTGCGCGGGAAACAATGGCAGGGTGCGATCATGCTGGTGGCCATGATTATATTGACCAGCCTATTGTGTGTTTGGCAAATATGGCGGGCGCATGAAAAACAGCTGCAACTCGCCGAGATTGCTCGCTTACAAAGTTTGCCGATGATGCATTGGAGCAGGGGGAGCCCGCCCTTATGGCGCCCAGTGCAATTGCAAGGTCAGTGGTTGCCGCAATATGAAATTTGGCTCGATCACCGTGTCCGTGCGGGGAAGGTGGGTTATCACATCATTACGCCATTTCAGTTACAGGATGGGGTCATCGTGATGGTCAATCGTGGCTGGTGGAATGTGCAGGAGCAAGGCATTCCACCCACTCCAAAAGCCGCTCCCAAAGTGGTAGCGCAGGCCTGGCCACGGTATATGGAGCTAGGAGGCAACACAGTTGAAGGCCGGGTTTTTCAAAATCTTGACCCTGGTCGTTTTGCTGCCTGGGCCTATTTGCCGCTGCCAGAGGCCTATGCGCTGGCAGATCAGGCCAGCTCAGGCTTGTTGGCCATTGAGCCTGAGCGGCCTTTTGGGGTTGCTAGGCATTGGGCGTATGCGCTGACTTGGGGGTTGTTGGCGCTGATTGGCACCTATTTGTTCCGTCGCCACTATTTAAGAGGCTAGAGTATGTTGGCTAAAGCTAAATCCAGATTGGTTCTAATGGTGATACTGGGTCTATGTATTGCGCCGCTAGGGCTTGCGCAATGGGCTTGGCACTATGCGCGCCCGCAAGGGGGTGACACCTATGGCCAATTATTAGCGCAGCCAATGGTTGCTCCTAGCGCACAACGTACTTGGCAATTGTTGGCGCATATTGAATCGCAATGCACCTCGGCTGGCGCTGCGAATGCTGATTTGGCCCCGCTGTTGCAGTCGGCGCGGCAATTGCGACTGGCGCAGGGGCGAGATCAGCAACGCCTCGCGGTGACGGCCTGTTTGCCGCCTGATCGAGTGATGCCCAGTGGACTGTATTTGATCGACCCCCATGGTAATGCCGTGCTGCGGTATTTACCGCAGCAACTGCAAGATGCGGCAGGGCGGCAGTCGGTGCTGCGTGAAATTGGCAAAGTGCTGAAAAATAATCAGGGTTTGGGTTAAATGAGTGTGATTAGCCGCCGTTTGTTACTGCTTGCGCTTATTTGGACGTTCTTGTTAATGAGCTTGGGCGCCTATGTGCGTTTGCAAGATGCAGGGCTGGGGTGCCCTGATTGGCCAGGCTGTTATGGGCATTTTAGCGTGCCAGATGAGCCTCATGAAATCAGCCACGCCGAGCGGCATTTTGGTATGTCGGTCGATGTAGGTAAAGGCTGGAAAGAAATGATCCATCGCTATGCAGCCAGTGGGCTGGGAGTATTGATGATTGGGCTAAGCTTTAGTCTGTGGCGCGATCGGCGACATGCGGGGCTAAACCCGTGGCTGGCGCTGCTTCCCCTGCTGGTGATTGTGTTGCAAGGCGCATTTGGGATGTGGACGGTGACGCTGAAATTAATGCCTGCGGTGGTGACAGGGCATTTAGTTGGCGGTATGACCTTGCTGATGACTTTGTTGGTGATATTTGCCCGTAATGCTGAGCGCTGGTACTTGGGACGCGATCTGAACTGGCTATGGCGACTGTCGGTGTTGGCGGTGGCTGGGCAGATAATCTTGGGTGGCTGGGTTTCTAGTAATTACGCAGGGCTCGCCTGCGATGGTTTTCCGCAATGCTTGGATAGCTGGCAGTTACCTGCCGGGCTGGGGGCCGCACTACGGCCTGATCGGGCGTTAGGCTTGGCTGCGGACGGCAGCGCCTTAAACCTGACGCATCTGGCTGCGATTCATTATTTACATCGCTTGGGTGCTTTGCTGGTGCTGGTTTTGGTGCTGAGCTTGGTATGGCAGTTATGGCGTTTGCTGCCGCGCTATGCCGCAGCCCTTGGTTTCCTGCTTCTGCTACAAATTGCTTTGGGCATTGCCAATGTTTGGCTTGGTTTGCCGTTGTTCTTGGCGCTAGCCCATCATAGCGGGGCCGCGGCCTTACTCGGTGTGCTGGTATATGGCTGGGTACGGGCAGCGCCGATTGCAACCGCAGAACTCAATAAACCAGCGGTCAGATCACTGGTTGTGGCTCAGCAAGCCACCGTTTCACTGCTCGACTCTCAACCCTGAGGTGTGTGCCATGATTGCGATAAGCCTGCAAAACCCCCCGCACTGGCGCGAGCTATATCGGCTGGGTAAACCTCGAGTGGTGGCGCTGATTGTATTTTGCGCCTGGATTGGCATGTTGCTGGCTAGCGATGGTGCTCCTGCGTGGGCCACCATGCTGGCGGCACTCGCGGGTATTGGTCTGATAGCAAGTGGGGCGGCGGCGGCCAATTGTCTGTTTGAGGCGAAGCGTGATGCACAAATGCTGCGCACGCATTTGCGCCCGCTCGCACGCGGGGCACTCAGTGCCGAATGGGCTGCTTTGTACGCCATGGTGCTGACCATGGCTGGCACGCTCTGTTTAGCGTTATTTGTTAATACCCTTACGCTGTATTTGACGCTAGCCACCTTTATTGCTTATGCCGTGGTCTATACCCGTTGGCTAAAACCGGCTAGTCCGCAGAATATTGTGATTGGTGGCGCAGCTGGGGCGATGCCGCCGATTTTAGGCTGGGCGGCAATGACCGGCAGTATTTCAGCCGAAGCGGCTGCGCTGTTTCTGATTATTTATGCTTGGACACCACCGCATTTCTGGGCGCTGGCTTTATACCGGATGGAAGAGTACCGCAAGGTCGGGTTGCCAATGCTGCCAGTGACGCATGGTCGAGCATTTACGCGCTTAGCCATTTGGTTGTATAGCTGGATTTTGGTGGCGACAACCCTACTGCCTGTGGCGCTGCAATTTAGTAGTACGCTCTATCTATGCGCTGCTTTGGGGTTAAATCTATGGTTTGTACAGGGGGCATGGCGTGTTTATCGTGCACACAGCGAGGCGCTGGCTGATCTGATGGCGCAGCGCTTATTCCGTATTTCGATAGCTTATCTGGGATATTTGTTTTTGGCCTTGCTGCTGGACCACTACCTGTCACGCATGCTGTTCTAAGTGATGCCTCAGAATAGGCTAATCATTTCCTGGCAGGCTTCTTCCATTTCAGCACTTAAATCGGTGTACTTGGCGTAGCTAAGCTCTTTGGGTTCCTGCAAATTGGGGATATCCAGTTTCCGCATTTCCTCAAAGCCACCCGCAAACAAATTGGCGATATACACCACGTCGCTGAGTGTGCGCGGTGTTTCAATGAAATTGCGTGGTTGGTCAAGTTCATTGACTGCCGCGACGATTTCTTCGGGTAAGCCTAACGAGTCGAGCAGGATATTGCCCACACTTTCATGCCATTGGGCAACCAGATATTCCACCGTTTTGGGGCGTTCGATCAGCTCAGGATAGCGTCCGGCGCGATCGAGCATGAAAAAAGCCCCTAAGTCATGTACCAGCCCCGCGAGCATCGCAACTTCTGGGTTGACGCGCGTCAGGCGCCGGGCAATCACCCGAGCAATCATCGAGGTTTTCAGGCTATGAATCCATAGCCGTGATGAAAGCTCATCAAAAGCGGTGAGGTCACGTGAGCGGATCAATTGCTGCATCGCACAGGCGAGTGCAACTGAGCGTGCGGTTTCCATGCCAACCCGTGTGAGGGCCGAATTGAGCTCCGCGATCATTTTGCCCATTGGGTTATAAACGACCGAATTGCTCAGTTTCAGGATTTTGGCCGTAATCAGCGGGTCTTTCTGAATTTCATGCGCAATGCGTTGAATTGAGGCGGTTTTACTTTTCATAACGGTGCTAATTTGCACCGACGCGTCAAAACAGATGGGGAAAATCACTTCGCCTTCGAGTTCTTTGGCGATGTCGATCAGCATGGCAAGGCGCTCTTCGTTGAGCTGATCTGCGGTTTTGTGGGCAAATTGCAGGATAGACATGATGTTCAAACTAAGGCGGGCGACTTCTTAAGCATAGTCAATTCAGCGTCTGAGTACCAATATGCTTTCGTGACAGTGGCATTGCTGCGGCGCACGGCCGCAGCAAGGATTGCACTTACACAATGGTTTCCACGTGGTGGCAGGCGATCATTCGGTTTGCCAAGGGGCGCAAGACCGGGGTTTCGCTCTGGCAACGCTCATTTGCGTGCGGGCACCGGGTGCTAAAGGCGCAGCCAGTTGGTGGGTTAAGTGGCGACGGCAATTCGCCGGTTAATTTAATTTTGACCCGGCGATCTTCCTGGCGAATAGCCGGCGTAGCGGACATCAGCGCACGGGTATAGGGATGTAGTGGCTGATCAAAAATGGTTTTCTTATCGCCATATTCCACCGTGCTGCCAAAATACATCACCATCACATCATCGGCGATGTGCTCAACCACCGCTAGATTGTGGCTGACAAACACATAGGCAGTGCCTAGCTCGTCTTGCAAATCCATAAACAGATTCAAAATTTGCGCCTGAATTGACACGTCGAGCGCCGAAGTGGGTTCATCCGCAACCAGCACGGCTGGTTTAAGCATCATCGCGCGTGCAATGGCGATCCGCTGGCGTTGCCCGCCGGAGAACATATGCGGGTAGCGGTGATAATGCTCAGGGCGCAAGCCGACGATTTTAAGCATTTCGCGCACGCGCGCTTCGCGTTGCTCTGCATTTAAATCGGTATTCAGTAGCAAGGGCTCGGCCAACATCGTGCCAATTTGTTTGCGTGGGTTGAGGCTGGCAAAAGGGTTCTGAAATACCATCTGCACTTTGGGGCGCAGTGCTTTTAGCGATGTGGTGTTGGCTGTTGCAATATCAACTCCATCAATCACCAAGTGCCCAGAGCTGGGCTCTTCAATCAAGGTAAGCTGACGTGCCAGCGTGGATTTACCACAGCCCGATTCACCAACGACGGCCAGTGTTTTGCCTGCCGCGAGTTTGAATGAGACATCGTTCAAGGCTTTGACTGTGGCATGGCCTTTCAAAAAGCCTTTACTCACCGCATAGTGGCGCGAGAGCGCTTTGGCTTCCAGAATAATATTCTCGGTAGCTAGATTTGGATTATTCATGGGTAGGTATCCCGTTGGCGTCCAATGGGGTAAAGCATCGCACGTTAGTACCTGCTAGGGGTAATAGTGCAGGCTTGCTCGTGTGGCAGCTTTCTTTGGCATAAGGGCAGCGCGGGCTGAGTAAACAGCCTTGCGGGCGGTCGTATTGACCTGGCACCACGCCTGCTAGCGTAGACAGTCGACGCGCACCTTTGCTGTGCTCAGGAATGGATGACAGCAAAGCTTGGGTATACGGATGGCGCGGACAGGCGAACAAGGTTTCCGTTGCGCTGCTTTCAACGACTTCACCTGCGTACATGACCACCATACGCTGCGCGACTTCAGCCACCACGGCCAGATCATGGGTGATTAAAATCAGCGCCATGTCATTTTGTTTTTGCAGATTTACCAGCAATTCCATAATCTGCGCTTGCACCGTGACATCCAGTGCAGTCGTCGGTTCATCGGCGATTAGCAGCTTGGGCTCACAGGCAATGGCCATCGCGATCATCACCCGCTGGCTCATCCCGCCGGATAGTTGATGCGGATAAGCATCGAGCCGCGATTTGGCATCCGGGATTTCTACTTGCTCAAGTAGCTCAAGGGCTCGGCGTTTCAATGCCGCACCACGCAGGGGGGTATGTAGCCGCAGGGTCTCCATCAGCTGGTATCCCACGGTATACGCTGGGTTAAGGCTAGTCAGCGCATCCTGAAAAATCATCGCAATATCTTTACCAATAATCTGGCGTTTTTGCGCAGGCTTCATATTGAGCAGGTCTTGCCCATTAAATTGCAACTGATCGGCGGTGACGCGGCCTGGCGCATCAATCAAGCCCATCATTGCCAGCATCGTGACGGATTTACCCGAACCTGATTCGCCCACAATCCCGACAATTTCACCGCGGTTTACCGTTAAATCTAGCCCTGACACGGCATGGAAGGGGTGGGCGGTACTGCCAAAGCTCACATTCAGGTTGCGGATCTCTAATAAACTCATGCTTGTATCCTCATCCTTAGGCCAGTTTTTTCAGTTTCGGGTCTAGCGCGTCACGTAGGCCATCACCTAATAGATTCAGAGCCACAACGGTCAGTAAAATCGTGACGCCGGGCATGGTGACAACCCACCAGGCACTGTCGATGTAATCACGCGCGGAGGCCAGCATCGTGCCCCATTCAGGTAGTGGCGGTTGAGCGCCCAAGCCCAGAAAGCCCAGCGCTGCCGCATCCAGAATGGCCGAAGAAAAGCCCAGCGTGCCCTGCACAATCAGCGGCGCCATGCAGTTGGGCAGCACGGTATTGAACATCAAGCGCAATTTACCGGCCCCAGCCAGCCTGCTGGCCACAACATAGTCTTTATTCAACTCGGTCATCGCTGAGGCGCGTGCCAAGCGCACATACGAAGGCAGCGACACAATCGCGATGGCCAGCATGGTGTTGATCAGCCCCGGCCCCAGTACGGCTACTACGGCCACCGCCAGCAATAAAGACGGCAGCGCGAGCATGATGTCCATTAAGCGCATAATCCCATTGCCGAGTAGTTTGGGATAAAAGGCCGCGAGTAAGCCCAGCACAATCCCGGGTAGCAGGGACAGCACCACCGATACGACACCAATCATTAAGCTCAGCCGTGCGCCGTGCATCAGGCGCGACAAAATATCGCGGCCCAGTTCATCAGTACCCAAAATATATTGCCATGAGCCACCGTGTACCCACGCTGGTGGGGTGAGCAAGGCATCACGATATTGTTCGATAGGTGAGTGTGGCGCTAACCACGGTGCAAAAAGTGCTGCCAGCACCAAGGCCAGAAAAAATATCAACGCAACGAGCGCACCTCGATTGCTGCTAAAGGATTGCCAAAACTCTTTTAATGGCGACGGATAGCTGAGTGCTCCGCCAGCGTCTTGGTCTAGATTTGGTGTAGATGGAATGCTTGTATTCATACTTACCTCGCGTGGCGGATGCGTGGGTTGATCACTCCGTAGAGGATGTCCACCAGCAAGTTAACGGAAATAACCAAAGTGGCGATCAGCAAAATACCGCCTTGTACGACGGGGTAATCACGGCGCGAGATCGAATCGATCAGCCATTTGCCAATGCCGGGCCATGAGAAAATTGTTTCGGTCAGCACGGCGCCCGCGAGCAGTGTACCAATTTGCAAACCAATGACGGTCACGACTGGCATCAGCGCATTACGTAGTGCATGCACAATGACAATCCGCGTGCGACCTAAGCCTTTGGCGCGCGCAGTCCGGATGTAGTCTTCGCGCAAAACTTCTAGCATTGCGGAGCGCGTCATCCGCGCAATCACGGCCATCGGAATCGTGCCAAGCACAATCGCGGGTAGTACCAAATGATGCAGCGCAGAATTAAATGCGCCTTCCTCGCCCGAAAGCAGCGTGTCGATCAGCATGAAACCGGTGACAGGCGTGATGTCAAATTCCAGCGCGATACGGCCAGATACTGGCGTCCAACCCAAATGCACTGAAAACAGCATGATAAGAATCAAGCCCCACCAGAAAATCGGCATTGAATAGCCGGTGAGGGCGCCACCCATCGTTACGTGGTCGATCACGGTGCCACGACGTGTTGCCGCCAGCATGCCAGCCGGTAGGCCGATCAAACAGGCGAAAATCATGGCGCAAATCGATAATTCGACAGTAGCAGGAAATAATTTGAGAAACTCGCTCAGCACAGGTTCATGGGTAACGATCGATTCCCCAAAATTCCCTTGTAGCAAATTGAGTAAATAATGGCCGTACTGCACATAGAGTGGCTGATCCAAGCCCATGCGTTGCAAAGCGGCTTTGTAAAACTCGGGGTCGATTTGCCGCTCGCCCATCATTACCAACACCGGATCGCCCGGAATCATGTGAATTAGCGCAAACGCCAGTAGTGTCACCCCCAGAAAAGTCGGGATCACGACCGCAATACGGCGCAAAATAAAATTAAACATGGTTTTGCATTTCCTCCATTCCTGAACTTCGCGCCCGCTGCCTGCGATCACACTGATTGCGCAGAAATCATACTAGCGTTCAATTTTGGATGTCGCTCGGGTTTGCCCGAGTAATTTTGAAAAACTGAGGTCAGAACGGGCTTGTCGCCTATGCGTTGGTCGCCCTTGCTTAGTTTTCGGGCTCCGCATTTTTTATTGTTGATTTGAATGAATTAGGGTGGGCTCATTCAATAGCTGGCATCTGAATAGGGCCGGGTAATAACCTAATTCACTGCGCTTAATCTTGAATTATGTCAGACACATGAGCCGTGATAATCCAATCTAAAGTCTTACAATCCTAGGGGCTTGTACCATAACAGTGTTATTCGGATTTTCCCGTATCAGTTTGCAAAAAAATACATTTGATTCGGCGCAATATTTTTCCGGCATAAATTTCTCAAATGAAACAAGGTGTTGCAAATGCGGTACGGTGTGAACCTACCGTTTATCAGTTTTAGCCTACTGGTCATGAAATTGTAAAAGGTCTTGATTGCGCAAAGGTTTTCGCGCATTTTTTGGAGTTTTCTTACAAGGTTTTTGCCCGGCTACTGCCGATTACCCTAATGCCGAAAAAACAGTTTCCAGTGAAAAAATGCATCACAGAAAGCGTGAATATTGCCAACGCAGCATTTTTTAATACTGATAAGAGAGACTTCGGAATGCGTATGAAACCACTAATCGGCTTTTTGGCGACAGCCCTGATCGCTGGCTTTGCACAAGCAGAAGTAAGTGTAAGCGGTACTATCGATTTTGAGCTGGGCTACAACTACAACGGCGATAAAGGCACCATCAACCTGATTGATAATGGCTCTATTATCAACTTCAAAGGTCAAGACAAGCTCGACAATGGCAGTACCTTGGGCTGGGAATTGTCTTCATTCCTCGGTGTGAGCGATAACGGCACTTTCGGTAGCCGCAAAGCCTACATTAGCTACGCAACTGATTTGGGTAAATTCACTTTTGGTCGTGATGACTCGATCATGCGTATGGCTGTAAATAAATACGACATTTTTGAAGGTTACACGTCTCTCGGTAACGTACTAGAGCGTGGCGCAGCTAGCCGCCCAACCAATCAAATAAAATACGTATCACCACGCGTAGCAGGTTTGGTTGCCTCTGCTGGCGTGCTCTTGCACCCATCTAAAGATGGTGAACCTGAAGAAGGTTACGCAGCAGCTCTGGACTACAAATTTAGCGATCTGATTAATCTGGACGTAGCGTTTAGCCATGATTCAGATATTCGCAATGGTGGCGTGTTCAACGGCAAAAAACGTGAAACGATTGCTGCGGGTATCAACGGCGAATTCGCGGATGGTTTTGCCTATGGTCTGCGTTACTCTGATTACATGACCAAAGCATCTGCTGCTGATCCAGAAGTGAAAGCTTGGGCTGCTGGCGGTACATTGTCATACACCGCTGGTAAAAATTCATTCCGCGTTGGTTATGTATACAACTCAGGTGACAAATCTCAAGACGGTATGGAAACACAACTGGCACTCTTGGGTTATACCTACAACCTGTCTAAACAGTCATATATCTATACTGAGCTGACTAGTTTCATCAACGGTGCTAATAAGCAGAATTTTGGTGAAGCCGGCAATAGCCTGCAACCAGCGTTGGGCGATAACTCAACTACATTGGCTGTTGGTCTCGTGACTAACTTCTAATATGCGGCGGATTTATCCGCCTGCTTGGATTGTCTACCCGCTAGTATCAGATGAATGTGGGTTGGCTGCTTAGGGTATTGCTGTTGAGCCATTAATTCGAATGACTTGTATAGCAATACCCTTGCTTAATTAAATTCGCAAAATGAATTGAGAGGCAAAAATGACCTGGACTATGAAATCAATGACGTTCGCCGTAGCGCTTGCGCTCGGTGGTGCTGCATTCGCTGCCAATGTACCTAACGGGGTGCAACTGCACCCAACGCAAGAATTGACTCGCACCAATGGTTCGGAGCCAGAAACGCTCGATCCTGCTAACGTTGAAACCGTACCCGGTGCCAATATTGCCATCGATCTGTTTGAAGGCCTGACCGCCATTAATGCTTCTGGCAAAGTGGTGCCTGGTGTTGCTGAAAGCTGGAAACGTGTCGACGACACGACTTGGACATTCAAGATTCGTAAAGATGCCAAGTTCAGCAATGGCCAAGCGATTACTGCGGATGATTTTGTCTACGCTTTCCGCCGTTTCATCGATCCAAAACAAGCATCAAACTATAGCACTGCATTCGGTGTGTTTTTTGTAAACGGTAAAGAAGCCGCTGAAGGCAAAATGCCAACAGATAAGTTGGGCGTTCGTGCGATTGATAAAAACACCTTTGAAGTGAAAACCAACGGCCCCGTGGCATTCCTGCCGGAATTGCTGGCTAACCCTAACTTTGCGCCAGTACACCGCGCGACAGTTGAGAAGTTTGGTAAAGACTGGGTGAAACCAGGCAATATGGTTGGCAACGGTGCTTACATCCTGAAAGAGTGGAAAGTAAACAGCAAACTGGTAGCGGAAAAGAACCCGAATTACTGGAATGCGAAAAATGTGCAGATCACTAAAGTGAGCTATCTGCCAATCGAATCACAAGATGCGGCACAAAAACTGTATCTCTCTGGTGAAGCGGATTGGACGTTGGAAATCACGCCTAACAGCTTTGCTAAACTCAAAACCGATTTCCCGAAAGAGTTGCGCAATTCATTGGGCTTGGGTTTGCGCTATTACAGCCTGAACAATACTGATCCATTGCTCAAAGACGTGCGCGTGCGTAAAGCTTTGAATCTGGTTCTAGATCGTGACTTGCTGGCCAATAAAGTAACGGCAGATGGTCAACCTGCGGCATACAGCGTGATGGTCAATGGTGTCGCTGGCGCTAAAGCGGTACCGTATGACTGGGTGAAATGGCCAATGGCAAAACGCGTTGAAGAAGCCAAGAAACTAATGGCTGAAGCTGGCGTGAAACCGGGTACCAAATTGAGCTTCGTCTACAACACCAATGAATACCATAAGAAAATGGCGATCTGGGCGGCTTCAGAATGGAAGTCTAAATTGGGTCTGGATACCCAGTTGGAAAACCTGGAGTTCAAAGTACTGGTGAAAAAACGTCACGATGCCGATTATCAAATCGCGCGTAATGGCTGGTCTGCCGATTACAACGATGCGACTTCGTTCACCACGTTGATCGAGTGTGGTTCGGACCAGAACGACAATAAAAACTGCAATCAAAAAGCGCAGGAGTTGTTCAAACAAGCTGCTACGACCACAGATATGGCGAAACGCAGCCAATTGCTGACCGAAGGTACGCGCATGGTGATGGACGATTACCCAATCATCCCATTGCTGCAATACACCTACCCACGCTTGGTGAAAGCCTATGTGGGCGGTTATGACGAGAAGAACGTGACCGAGCGTCGTCGTACGCAAGATCACTACATTATCAAGCACTAAACACTGCCGTTTTAGGTGTAACAAACCCCGGCTGCTAATGCAGTCGGGGTTTGTTTTTGTCCGCGGCGTAAACCGGCTAGAGGTTGGGGATACTACTTAGGAGTATTCCCCAATCGGAAACGTCGCAATTTGCATTGCGGCCTATACCCTGTAGTGTCTTAGGCAAAAGAAGTGCAGAAAAGCCTCTGATTTTGCAAAGACTTTAATCCTGCGCAATATCATTTTTTGCACTAAACAGTACAAAGTTAATTCAGCCTGTGCAGTGGTTTCGCATCAGCGAAGTTGACTCGTGCAGACGTGTTCGGATGGCGTCAGTGCCACTACCGAGCACAATAAGTAAACCGTTTTTTTCGGAGTATCAACATGTGGTCTTATGCGCTACGCCGCCTTTTGGCGACGATTCCGACCATGCTGGCGGTGATTACCGTCTGTTATTTGTTATTGCACGCCACGCCGGGTGGCCCATTTGATACGGAGCGCAAGATTTCCGAAGCGGTATTGGCCAATCTCAACGCCAAATACCATCTGGATTTACCGCTGTGGCAGCAATATCTGTACTACCTCAAGGGCTTGCTGCAGGGTGATCTGGGGGCCTCATTCCGTTACTCCGACTGGTCGGTTAATGACTTGGTCGCAGAGGCATTACCGGTGTCATTAACCATCGGCGGCATCGCCATGGGCTTAGCGCTGTTGGTGGGTACTTTGCTCGGCATCACCGCCGCGCTGCGCCAGAACAGCATCATTGATTACTTTGTAATGTTCCTCGGTAATCTGGGGAGTGCGGTGCCTTCGTTTGTGATTGGCCCGGTGATGGCGCTGATTTTTGGCGTCTGGCTCAAATGGCTACCCGCGGGTGGTTGGCAGCATTTCCAAGTGCAGTACATGATCTTGCCGATTGCGCTGCTGACAGTAATTAATATGGCGACGATTGGTCGGGTGATGCGCGGCAGTTTGATCGAAGTACTCAATAGCAACTTCATCCGTACTGCGCGTGCCAAAGGCTTGCCGCTACGTACTGTGATTATGCGCCATGCATTGAAGCCTGCGATGCTGCCCGTGGTGTCAGTGATGGGCCCATTAACGATTTCGTCCATTGCGTCAGCCGTTGTGACCGAGACCGTGTTCTCGTTACCGGGTTTGGGCAAACTGATTGTGAATGGCGCATCAAACCGTGATTACACCTTGGTGCTGGGTTTGGTGGTGTTGGTCACCGTGTTTGCGGTCTTGCTTAATCTGATTGTCGATCTGATTTACGCAATGCTCGACCCGAAAATTCGCTATTAAGGGCTGGCTTATGTTGATGAATAAAAATAAAGAAATTCTTGAGGCAGCGGCCGAAGTGATGGCAGCACCACAAATCGCCAGCCGTAGTCCGTGGGCGGATGCGCGCCGTCGGTTCTTGCGGAATAAAGCAGCACTGGTTAGCTTGGTATTGCTGGCTATTATTGCCTTGGCCTGTGTGATTGGCCCGATGGTGTTGCCACATGACTATGATGCGACCGATTGGGATGCAATGGGTCTGGGCCCGACATTACAAAACTGGCATTTGTTTGGTACTGACGAGATGGGGCGCGATTTACTCGTGCGTACCTTGATCGGTGGGCGTATCTCTTTGTTTGTTGGCCTGATGGCGACCTTGGCCTCCGTTACGCTGGGTATTTTGTGGGGTGCAACGGCAGGGTTCTTGGGCGGTAAAGTCGATAGCATCATGATGCGGATTGTCGACATGATGTATGCCGTGCCTTATCTGCTGATCGCCATCTTGATGGTGACCTTGCTGGGCCGTGAGTTTTATCTGGTGGTACTGACCATCACGGTATTTAGCTGGATGGACATGGCGCGCGTGGTACGTGGCCAGACGCTGTCGCTCAAATCCAAGGAATTCATTGAAGCAGCCCGCTGTATTGGCGTACCAACCCATAAGCTGATTTTGCGTCATATCGTGCCTAATTTGTTGGGCATTGTGGTGATTTACACGACGATCACGGTGCCGGGCGTGATTTTGACCGAATCGGTGCTGTCTTTCTTGGGCCTTGGCGTGCAAGAGCCAATGACCAGCTGGGGTGTGTTGATTCACGACGGCGCCGCAGTAATGGAAAACACGCCGTGGATGTTGTTGTTTCCCGGTGTCATGCTCAGCCTGACTTTATATTGTGCGAATTATATCGGCGACGGTATGCGCGATGCGCTCGATCCAAAGGATAGATAAGCCATGACTTTATTATCTGTAAATAATCTAGGCGTGGATTTTGCCACGCATGATGGCGTGGTCAGCGCGGTTAACGGTGTCTCGTTTGAGCTTGATCGTGGGCAGACCTTGGGTATTGTAGGCGAATCTGGCTCGGGTAAAAGCCAGACTGTCCTCGCGATGATGGGCTTGCTGGCCAAAAATGGTAAAGCCACTGGCGACGTATCGTTTGAAGGCAAAAACTTGCTCACGATGCCAACGCGCGAGCTGAACCGTATTCGTGGCAACCGCGTCGCAATGATTTTCCAAGACCCGATGACCTCGCTCAACCCGTATCTGACCGTAGAGCGCCAGATGACGGAAGTGTTGGAGTTGCACAAAAATATGACGCGTCGGGCGGCGAAAACCCGCGCGATTGAATTGCTCGAAGCGGTAAAAATCCCCGAGGCGGCACGCCGTGTTGATATGTACCCGCACGAGTTTTCGGGTGGTATGCGCCAGCGGGTGATGATCGCGATGGCGCTATTGTGCGAACCTGAAGTGCTGATCGCCGACGAGCCAACCACGGCGCTTGATGTGACGGTACAAGCACAAATTATTACCCTGATGCGTGATTTACAGCGTGATTTTGGTACCGCAATTGTGATGATTACGCACGATTTGGGTGTGGTGGCCGGTCTGTGTGACCGTGTGATGGTGATGTACGGTGGTCGTGTGATGGAACAGGGCACGGCCGATCAGGTCTTTTACCAGCCTAGTCATCCTTACACCGTTGGCTTGTTGGGCGCCTTGCCGCGTCTTGATCACGACGGCGATACGCTAGTATCGATTCCGGGCAATCCACCCAATATGGCGCACATGCCCAAGGGCTGTGCATTTAGTGAACGCTGTACGCTGGTGAGCGAGCAGTGTCATCAGGAACGCCCAAGTCTGATTCAATTGAATAGCGGCGTGCAGCGCGCCTGCCATAAATCGCTGGATGAAGTGCGCCAGTTGAAGGAGTTAAGCCATGTCCGCTGATAAAACCCCCATCCTGTCGGTGCGCGATTTGAAGGTGCACTTTAAGGTAAAAAGTGACAAAGGTTTTTTTCAGCCGACACGTACGCTGAAAGCTGTTGATGGGATTTCATTTGATTTGCATGCCGGTGAAACGCTCGGCATCGTGGGTGAATCTGGCTGTGGTAAATCTACGCTGTCGCGCGGCATTTTGAATCTGATTCCGGCCACCGGGGGGGAAATCGTCTGGTTAGGCCGCGAGCTACACAAAGCCAGTGCCAAAGAATGGCAAGCGGTGCGCCGCGAAGTCCAGATGATTTTCCAAGACCCGCTGGCCTCACTCGACCCGCGCATGACGGTGGCGCAAATTATCGCCGAGCCATTGCACACGCATTACCCAGAGCTGGGCAAAGAAGAAGTGATGAACCGCGTGCGCGCGATGATGCAGCGCGTCGGCCTGACCGAACAGCAGATTAACCGCTATCCGCACGAATTTTCCGGCGGCCAGTGCCAGCGGATCGGCATTGCGCGTGCGTTGATTTTGCAGCCGAAACTGATTATTTGTGACGAGCCGGTATCGGCGCTCGATGTATCAATTCAGGCGCAGATCATCAATTTGCTGAAAGAGCTGCAGCAAGAGATGGGGCTGGCGCTGATTTTTATCGCGCACGATCTGGCCGTGGTGAAGCATATTTCTGACCGTATTTTGGTGATGTATCTTGGCCGCGAAATGGAGCTGGCGGAAAAGCACGCACTCTACGATCACCCGCGCCATCCATATACCAAAGCCTTGTTGTCGGCGATTCCGATTCCCGATCCAGAATTGGAACGCAATAAAGTAATCCAGATTCTGCATGGTGATTTGCCATCGCCGATCAATCCACCATCGGGTTGCGTGTTCCGCACGCGTTGCCCGAAAGCGCAAACTTTGTGCAGTGAACAAGTGCCACAGTTGCGGGTGGTGGATGCGCGCACGCAAGTGAGCTGCTTGATCGCAGATTAAGCCGGGTTTGCTATGATTTGCCAATTAAAAGCCCGCGTTTATCGCGGGCTTTTAATTGGGTGTTAGAGTATGTTGTTGCAGCCATTATATCAATTGGCCTGTATGACAATACCTGTGTAATTTAGCCAACTTCAACTCGGTTGCGACCGCCCCGTTTAGCTTGATAAAGTGCTTTATCCGCACGCTCAATCAAACCATCAAAGTCCTCACCAGCGACCAGCGAGGCGACACCGCAAGAGCAAGTAACGGCAATTGATTCTGGCCATTGTGCTTCGCAAATACTACTGCGGATTTTCTCTGCTAGCCCGATCGCCAATTCGGCCGGCATATGCGGGCAGGCAATCAGAAACTCTTCGCCGCCCCAGCGCACAAAGCCGTCCGTTTTACGAATTTTGCTTTTAACCAAACTGGCAAACTGTTTGAGCACTTCATCCCCAATTGCATGACCGTAGCGATCGTTGATTTGCTTGAAGTGGTCTAAATCAGCAAACAGAATGCTCAGTTGCGCATCGGCGGGTAAGGTATGCGGCCATTCTTTTTGCAGTAATTCACGGAGCCCATCGCGATTTAATGCGCCGGTTAGTGGATCAAGCTGCGCTTTAGTGCTCAGTACCTCGGCCTGTATTTCTAATACCCGATTGATGGTTTCCAAGTCATCCCGCTGTTTTTTTTCCTGCTGCAACCGTTGGCGATAGGCGAACAATTCAAACCCTAGCCAGCCGCTGCCAAACGCCAACCAACTTGCGACGATGACAAACAATAACCGAGTTTGGCTGATCCATTTACCGTAAAACTCGATCGAGCGAATTGTGATCGAATGTTTACCTTCCGGCGCAAAACCGGGCGTGGAGATTTCAATGACCGGTACATTATTAATCCGCATATCGGTATCAATCAGCGGAATATTTTTATATTCCACCCACCACGAGGCGACACGAAATAGATTAAGCGGGATGGCTGATTGAGTGTTTTTTATATCCAGCAGTAGCTCATTAACTTTCAGCGAGGTGGAATCATTGACGCTCGATTGCGTTTCAAAATTATTCAGATAGACGCGAACCTTTTCTGGCCCCGGGCCTGAACGGCTAAGATCAAAAATGACGTAATCATAGCCCGCTAGGTTTATCCCATTGGGCATCGGGGCAAGTGTGATCCGGATCTGGCAGTAGGGCCACTGATAGGCGCTTTTGCGAATGTCGCATTGCAGCACCATGGCGTTATTTTGACGGCTTACTTCGGCATGGCTAAGCCCGCCTTGGCTGCGATCATCCACTGGCTGATACGCATTCGGCGTGCTGGCATCCAGACGCAGTACCTTGGTCATGCCGTAGTGTTGCCATAGCAAAAGCGATACCGAGAGTACAACTAGTATTGCCATGGCATGCCGCAGAATGTGAATGGACTGCGTTTGCATAATGGATATCCATCGTGGCGGAATAATCCACTATAGACACAAGCTTGTGAGTGTCAGTATTGCCGGCATAAAAAAACCGGCGATTAACGCCGGTTTTTTACAGTGCTGCTGGTTTATTTCAAGCCAACGCCATAGAACGAATTTAAGCCAAATGGGCTGATCTTAAAGCCGGTCACTTCTTTGCGCATTGGTTGGTAAACCGTTGAGTGTGCAATTGTGGTGATTGGTAATTCCGCTTTAATAATCGCCTGCGCTTTTTCGTAGATCTTCACGCGTTCAGCTTGGTTAATGGTATTGCGGCCTTTCAGTACCAAACCATCAAACTCTTTGTGGCACCATTGGGCATAGTTGCTACCACCGATAGCGTCGCAGCTCATATTTGGGCCAACCCAGTTATCAGGATCCCCATTATCACCGGTCCAGCCAATCAACATCGCATCCGCTTCACCTGCTTTCGCACGTTTGATGTATTCACCCCATTCGTAGGTCACGATTTTTGCTTTGATACCGATTTTGGCCCAGTCATTCTGGATCATTTCGGCCATCAATTTAGCGTTCGGATTATACGGACGCTGTACTGGCATCGCCCACAGTGCGATTTCCGTGCCTTCTGCCACGCCAGCCTTTTTCAAGAGCTCTTTGGCCTTGGCAGTGTTGTAGGCAGCGTCTTTCAGGGTTTTATTGTGCGACCACTGAGTTGGCGGGAAAAGGCTGGTCGCAGGCTGACCTGCGCCTTGGAATACGGCATCAATAATCGATTTTTTATTAATCGCCATGTCGAGAGCTTGGCGCACTTCCAGCTTATCAAATGGCTTGTGTTTTACGTTGTAGCTGAGCCAGCCAGTGTTAAAGCCCGCTTGGGTAGGTACCGTGAGCTTAGGATTGGTTTGCATAGCTTTCAAATCAGCTGGTTTTGGATAGGCCATAACATGGCACTCGCCTTTTTGCAGCTTTTGGTAGCGTACTGATGCATCCGTGGTGATCGCAAAAATTAGCTTATCAACTTGGACATCGCCTTTACGCCAGTACTCTTTGTTAGCGTCATAGCGGATATTGGCGTCTTTTTGGTATGACTTAAAGACAAATGGGCCAGTACCGATTGGCTGAGTATTCAATTGTGTTGCTTTACCCGCTTTAAGCAGGCTGTCGGCGTACTCGGCAGACTGGATAGACGCAAATGACATCGCCAAGTTTTGTAGGAACGCAGCATCCACTGATTTGAGTTTCATGCGTACAGTATTGGCATCAACTTTTTCAATGGCAACCAGATTGCTGTCCATGCCCATATCGGAGGCGTATGGGAAATCAGTTGGTGCGGCTTTATTAAACGGGTGATTTTTATCCGTGAAACGGCTGAAAGTGAAAATCACATCATCGGCATTAAAGTCGCGTGTTGGTTTGAAGTATGGTGTGGTGTGGAATTTCACGCCTTTGCGCAGCGTAAAAGTGTAGGTCAGATTATCTGAGCTCACTTCCCATTTTTCGGCCAAACCCGGGCGAATTTGGGTTGAACCCGGAGTGAATTCAACCAGACGATTGAAAATCGTTTCGGCAGAGGCATCGAATGTGGTGCCAGTTACATAACGTGCAGGGTCAAAACCTTCTGGACTACCTTCCGAGCAGTAAATCAAAGTGCCTGCCGCGCTGGCTGTACCAGCGATCAGGGCGATGGTGCTGCCGAGTAATAAATTGCGCATTTTCAACGTCATATTTTTTCTCCACACGAGTGCGACGCACTCTTACATTGAGTTGGACTGGTTAATCGTAGACGGAGCAGCTACGCTCTGACATTCGGGTTATCCCGCACGTATTAGCGCAGAAAAGCTAGGCTGAGCCATTTAGTAGATAGGCGTTTCCAAGCTGACATGCAATGCAAAGCTCAGGTTGGCTGGGATAGGCGGAATTGTGTGACCGGGATTGCGTACTTGGCTAGCTGCGCGCTAAATAGCAAAGGTGAACGGGCGAGGGTGTTGCTGGAGCATTCAGGCATATACATGCCAATGTATATGCCTGAATGTTAATGTAAATCTATCGTTCTGATATATACCTAGTGTTTTTTGCTCATAATGAGCATGGCGTCGCGGCCATGCCCTTTCGTGAGCACCGGCTGTGGTTCACTTTTCAGAAGTACTCGGTTGCCCTGAAGTAGCTTAGCGATGACCACGTAATCCAGTTTGGGGTTGATCGCCGCAGGATCAAAACGCAGAACGGCACCGCGTGGGCTGCCTTTTTCTAAAATCTGACTTTGTTGTGCGACTAACTCGCCTAATTTGTCGTTTTCTTGCACATAGAGCTCGACTACTTGCTCTGTGCCCGGCCTTAAGGCGCGATCGAGCCAACTTACTTTGGCGCTGATAGTTTCTACGGCTTGATGAATTACTACGCCATAGAGTGAGAAGTTTTGTCGCACTTCATCCAAGTTGGTGCGTAGTAATGCAAATTGCTGCGCGGCCTCACTGTTGGCTGCAAACGGGCTTTGGCTAGCAAGCTGGGCGAGATACACTCGCTGACTATCGCGACCTAATTCAACGCTATTGGCTGGCGGTGTCATTTTGGCAAAGTGGGAGCTAGGTACCACCAGCAAGGTGAGCAGGGGCGCTTGTACGCCTTGCGCATCTTGGTACACGTATTCCAGTTGATGCGAGGCGATCTTGCCATATACCGGAATATCAGTCCCTGCTTTGGCCGTTAATTTGACGTCTTTGGCGAGCCAGCGTTCTGGTGGAATAAACACAATCCCGCTGGATGCATCGCGGATTGGGGTGAGGGGCTCGCTATCACGTGAAGCGCTGCAATCCTGCGCCATCGGCTTTTCACCGTGTAATAGCTGTGCATCATCGCCTTTGAGCCAGACGCTGTATTCCCCATTACTATATTTAGCGCCAGAAGCGCTGATCACTTGCGGTAATTTCAGGCGGGTCGGCCCATCGACTGGCTGATATAGGCCACGCTGCAGCAGTACTTGATCTTGCCCCACGCTGCTCACCTGGAAGATCTCGCCACTGGCACAGCGGAAAGTGACATTGAATTGGGCCCAAGCGGCAGAACTAATGAGTAGACAGGAAGTAAGTAACAGTCGTTTCATGCTAAATCCAGGTGGGCGAGGCTAAAATTGCGCTTCGCCGGTAAAGGTGGTCGGTGTTGATGGTGCTTGCAGTAGATCTCGCGGGATAGCCAGAATCAGCAGCAATTTGCGAATGGGGTTTTGATTTTGTAATACCAATTCACTCAGTTCAATGCTTTGTTCATCTCCCAGACCACTGCCAATGACTCCCATGGCGTCAACGATTACAGTTTGTTGCTCCAAGGTGAGGATGTCAGGGGTTGCAGCCAGCTCGGTGATGAATAACTCACATAGCGCATCGGGGCCGCGGGCGATATTACTGCGTTGCAGCTCTTCAGTCAGGGTATTAATGCGGTTTTGTTGATGGGCATATTCTGGGCTATGCGCCTGCGCCATGCGCAACATAGTGCGGGCATTCAGTAGCTCGGCATCGAGTTGTGCTTTTTCGGCTTCTAGAGTTTGGATATGCAGGTTGGTTTGTGCCGCAACTAATTCCAGAATACGTTTGGGGCCAACCTGCAATAGCTCGGCAACACTTTCGGCTGGCGAATGGATACGATAGCCGCTAAATTGCAGCACTTGTTGCGGGACATCCTGCCGGATTTGTCCCCCATCTTCGACCATTCCATAGCGCATTTTTTGGCGTGAATCGGCTGTGAAAGCGACATAGCAAGTGTCTATAAACGGATGATGAGCAAACCAGCTATGCAGCATTGGATGCTGCCCCAATAATTCACCCATCCGCGCTGGCGTTGCAAACAATAATTGCAAAATACGTTGTTGCCGCCATTGCTCCGTGGTCAGCGCAATCGGAGCGGGCCAGCGTGCGGTGAATTGTGCCGCATGGCTTTCTGCCCAATATACATAAGGCGATAGCCGCTCCTGATATTTGCGAGCCAGCTTAATTGTCGGGCTGGCAATTTCGACCAGCATATCAACTAATTCAGGGGCGGCTTTCGGTGTTGCGGGTGTTTTTTGGAACAGATTTTTCAGTGCGGCAAACATGATTTAGGGGTTTTTCGCGTATAGCGTCGATTCATCGGGTGGCGTCAATTGACGAACCACTTGAGCGGGGTTGCCTACTGCCAGTGAGCACGCAGGGATGTCACGGCTAACAACGCTACCAGCGCCAATCACGCTGTGGTCACCAATAGTAACGCCAGGGCAAATAATGGCATTCGCACCAATCCAGACATTGGCTCCAATCGTGATGGGTTTGGCCCAAAATGCCCATTGCTGGCGTTCAGTCGGGTCGACGGGGTGCGTACCGGTTTGAATTTGAACATTGGGGCTAATCAGAGTGTGATGCCCAATGCTGATCGGGGCTGCTGCGGCAATTTCAACATTGACGTTAATAAACACCTTGCGCCCAAGGCTAATTAATTTGCCACCGACAATATTGAGTTTACCGTTAATGATGACTTCATCGGCTTGCGCAAATATTTCTTTGAGTAGCGCTGTACGTTCATCTTTCTGCTCGTTATCTAGCGAGTTGTAGCGATTGATCAGCTCGTGCTCGGTGGACCTATCGTGCTTGCCGATGTCCTCAAATGCAAATTTCCGAATATGGCTTGACATACCTGCTCCGTATAAGCAAATGCTAATTCAGCGTATAATACCCATCCGCACAGTATATGCCAGCTGTGATTGTAAGGATTGGTGTTTTTAACACCGGGGAGCAAATTGCATGATGAAAAATTGGGGCGTGAAGACTCGTTTAATGGCGGGTTTTGGTTTGGTCTTGGTGCTATTGGTAGTGGTAACCCTTGCTGCATTATTGGGCTTGGGAACGATAAATCAGAAAATTGATGAGCTAGTCAGCGAGCGCTATCCAGCCGCAGTTGC
This sequence comes from Chitinibacter fontanus, assembly GCF_013423785.1. NCBI lineage: Bacteria > Pseudomonadati > Pseudomonadota > Betaproteobacteria > Neisseriales > Chitinibacteraceae > Chitinibacter > Chitinibacter fontanus. The sequence continues at coordinate 1,591,002 of NZ_CP058952.1, read as the reverse complement.
CGCCAATGAGTTAATTACCGTGGCCTACGAAACGGACTTGCTATTTCGCAATGCCACTTTGGCAGATGATTACGATGAAATGGATAAAGAGCTGAAAAAGCTCGATACGCTAGATAAAAAAGCCGAAGTACTCATTGGCAAACTTAAATCGATGCGGTTAGATGCGCAATCTACGCAAGATTTACAAGATGTAATGCGGCAGAGTTTGGCCATCAACCAGCAAAAAACTGCACTATTGCGTCAGTTACAACTCGATCGAACAACCGGTGCCGCATTCATCAATAATACCTATGCCCCCGTCAGCAATGCTTATCGGGATGCCGTAGGAAAACTGGTGCAACATCAAGGCACAGTCATGGATACCGGCAAACAAGTGGTTGCCACTAGTGCGACGGCCGCATTTAGCGTGATCTTAATTGTTGCTGCGGTGGCGGTGGTCGTTGGTCTGTTGCTTGCTTGGGTGATTGGCAATCAGGTTATTCGTTCCTTACAGTCAGCCGGTGAGGTCGCAGAAAAAATCGCGGCTGGTGATTTAACGCATGATTGGCGCGGCCAAACTTTGGGGCAGGATGAGCTGGGAATGTTGCTATCCTCGTTAAAGAAAATGCAGGATAACCTAACGCAGATTATTGGGCAGATTCGCGATAATTCGCATGATGTGGCACACGCCGCGCGTACCTTGAGCCAGGCGTCGCAGCAGATCCATGCTGGTACCGATGCGCAATCGGCTTCGGCCAGCAATATGGCGGCTGCAGTGGAAGAAATGAGTGTCAGTATGGATCAGGTGGCCCAAAACTCGGTTGATGCCGAAGAGCTCGCCCGTAATGCGGGGCAGCTAGCCAAAACGGGCAGTGGCGATGTGATTGCTGCCGCGCATGAAATGCAGGCAATTTCGGGTGAGGTTGGTAGTGCAGCGCAACAAATTACCGAGTTAGGGCGCAGTATTGAAGAAATTGGCAGCATTGTTGTGGTGATTAAAGATGTTGCAGATCAGACCAATTTGCTGGCACTTAATGCCGCGATTGAAGCCGCTCGTGCGGGTGATTTGGGGCGCGGCTTTGCCGTGGTGGCTGATGAGGTGCGAAAACTTGCCGAGCGAACAACTCAATCCGCCTCGCAGATCACCGCCATGGTGGCCACGATACAGGGCAGTGCCCAAGATGCGGTTGTTAAAATGAGTAATGGCAGTCGTCGAGTGGGTGAAGGATTAACGCTAGCTAATCAGGCCAGCGACAGTATTGGCCGGATTAATGCTAGCAGCTCTGATGTGATGCAATCGGTGTATGGGATTACCGGTCAGGTGCAAGAGCAACGTATGGCTGCGCGTGATATTGCGGTCAATGTTGAGCAAATTGCGCAAATGGCGGAAGAGAATTCGTTGGCGGTACGTAATATGGTTGATTCAATTTCGCGGCTTGAATCAATGTCTGGCCAGCTCTCACAAACTGTTTTGCGTTTTAAAGTGCGCTGATTTACGTTCGGTAGTTACAAAAAAATGGATCGCGATGCGATCCATTTTTTTGTGGCACGTAGCCTTAACGAAATTGACTAATTGAAGCTGCAATTTGATCCAACGGCAAAATGTCGCGCGTAGCACCATGGCTAATAGCCTCTTTGGGCATACCAAACACCACGCAGCTAGATTCATTTTGGGCAAAGGTTTTTGCACCTACATCGTACATTTCACGTAGCCCGCGGGCCCCATCATCGCCCATGCCGGTCAAAATATAACCCACGGCATTGCGTCCCGCTGCGCAGGCTACGGAGCGAAATAGCATATCTACCGAAGGCCGATGCCGGTTAATCAATGGGCCTTGCAGCACTTCTACGTAATATTGCATGCCATTGCGCCGTAGCAGCATGTGGCGGCCACCTGGGGCTATCAACGCCAACCCTGGCTCAACTCGATCTTGATTACGTGCTTCGCGTACTTCTATCTCGCATAAGCTGTTTAAGCGGCTGGCAAAGCTGCCGGTAAATTTTTCCGGCATGTGCTGTACGATCACCAAACCCGCACAACTTTTTTTCAGCTTAGGCAGGATGACTTCCAGTGCCTGCGTGCCACCAGTTGAGGTGCCGATTGCAATAACTTTGGCAGTAGGTGGAATGCGCTGTAGCGGGTCAGGCGGCGGCATAATGGCATCTGCGTTCAACTTAGGCGCACCCATCCGTTCCTGAATGCTTGAATGAGTTGAGCTGGCACTCGCGGCAGCGCCAGTCGAAGTGCTGCGTGATGTCGATTGGCTTAGCGATGAAAACCCGGAATAGCTCATTACATCCCAATCCTACTGAGGCGTGCGCAGTCAGTGCAGGCAGTATGCAATCGCTGCGGCGCGGTGATTGGAGGCGTCGGCATTGAGGTTATTCCTTGGTGGCTTGTCTCTGTTTAGCGGAATCAATTTGGCAACATGGCTTACTTATCGTGATAGCAGACGCGCACCAGATCTGCCTAGCAAACTCTGGTGCACATTTGATTGCTTATCCTTTTTTACTAACAATCCACACTCCAGTTAGGACGATCCCCGCTCCCAGCCACTGGATAGGCGTCAAGCTTTCGCCCAATAAGCCCAGACTAAACACGATGGTCAGCACGGGGCCAAAACTGCCCACCAATGCAGTTCGGCTGGCACCAATTCTTTGCATTGCGGCGTTGGTCGCATAAATTGGCAAAATAGTCGAAAACACGGCCATAAGTAAGGCGTATAGCCAAACGATGCTGGGTTGTGCAAATAAAACAGCCAAAGGCCGAGTGGCCAGATATTGTAAAAACATGGCTAGGCTAGACACCGTCAGCGCTAACTCCGTAAAGCGCATTGAGCCTACTTGCTGGATCACTTTAGGGCTGAGCGCCATATACAACGCAAAACTCACAGTGCTGGCGGCCACTAACGTCACGCCAAGCCAATCCGCTTTCGCGTTGAGCAAGTCGGGCCACAATACTAGTACCATTCCACAATAACTAATTGGCAGTGCAATTTTGATTCGTGATGAAATTGGGAAGCCAAAAATCAGTGCGCCAAATAGTACGGTAAAGGTTGGATAAAGGCATAAAATCAGCCGCTCCAAGCTAGCGCTCACAGTTTGTAAGCCTAAAAAATCTAATGTGCTTGATAAGTAATATCCAAGCAGGCCCAAGCCCAATAAGGCCCATTTTTGCTGGCGGTTAAGGGGCGCGCTGCGGCGAGGTTGCCAAAATAGGATCAACTGCAGCAAGGCCAAGCTGGCAATCATGCGCATTGTGACCAAGGTGATGGCATCAACGCCATGCCGATAGGCGAGTTTGACGAAAATGGCTTTTGCAGCAAAACCGGTGGCCGCAAATATGGCAAGCGCAACGCCTATTTGGAATGAATTAAAGCGTGCAGAAAGACGTTGTAACATCAGCTTCTCCTTGGTGAACGAATTAGCACCGAGGAGGGATCGCCTGCCGCGGTGAGGAATCCGCGGTAACGATGCCAAAACAGGCAAACGCTAGCGCGCAGGCGCGACTAGCTTCCACGCAGCAGCGTGGGCATGTAGGGCAATCAGGTAATCGGTATGGGCTTTCATGCTTTGATCATGCCTTCCTTCTTTGTAAGCCGTCAACTGGGCTTGCTGTAACCAAATGTTCTCATATCGACTGTGTTTGTCATCGCTCAGTAAAAACGCCAGAATGTCGCCAGCATAGCTAGGAGTACAGATGCGCTTATTCAATGATTTTTCGCTTTCTGCGCTGGTCGCGGGTTTTGTTACGGTCTTGGTGGGCTTTACCAGCTCGGCAGTCATTGTGTTTCAGGCGGCGCAAGCGCTGCATGCCACGCCCACGCAGACTGCGTCTTGGATGTGGGCCTTGGGTTTGGCAATGGGGCTCACGTGTATCGGTCTTTCTCTGCGTTACCGCGTTCCCGTGGTGACAGCATGGTCGACCCCCGGTGCCGCGCTATTGGTGACCAGTGTGGCGGGGGTGAGTATGCCCGAAGCCATCGGCGCATTTATTGTATCGGGTGCACTGATTTTATTGATGGGGTTAACTGGCTGGTTTGAGCGTGCAATGCAGCGGATTCCCATGGGGCTGGCTTCCGCGATGCTGGCGGGGGTGTTACTGCGCTTTGGTTTTGGGGCATTTACGGCCTTGCAAAGCCAATGGCTCTTGGCTTTGAGCATGATCATGGTGTATTTGCTATTAAGGCGTTGGCAGCCACGCTACGCAATAGTTGGGGTATTACTCGTTGGGGTTTTATTGGCCGCTATTCAGGGGCAATTACATCTAGGGGGTATTTCGTTTGCCTTGGCGCAACCGGAGTGGACGAGCCCCGAGTTCAGTTGGCAAAGTCTGGCCAGTGTAGCGCTGCCCTTATTCTTGGTGACGATGGCATCGCAAAATGTGCCTGGGGTGACCGTGCTGCACGCGAATGGCTACAACCCCCCGATATCTCCAATTATTAGCTGGACCGGGCTGACGACCATCGTGCTTGCGCCGTTTGGGGCGTTTGCGATTAATTTAGCCGCAATTACCGCGGCTATCTGCATGGGTAAAGATGCACATGAAGAGGCAAATAAACGTTATGTCGCTTCGGTCTGTGCTGGGTTGATGTATCTATTGGTTGGTATTTTTGGCGCCACGGTGGCCGCACTATTTGCCGCTTTTCCCAAAGAGCTGGTCATGGTGGTGGCGGGTTTGGCTTTACTGAATATTATTGGCAATGGTTTGGCATTAGCGGTGCGAGACGAGCAGCACCGCGAAGCGGCAATCATTACTTTTGTGGTGACTGCGTCTGGTTTGACGCTGTTTGGCATTGGTGCTGCATTTTGGGGTTTGATTGCGGGTGGGATTGCGACGCTGGTGCTGAAAAAATAACAGCCCAGATTACTGGGCTGTGGATACTTTAGTTCTGAATACGACGGCGTCTAGACGCGATTAGGCCTAACAAGCCAAGGCCCATCAGCGCGTAGGTTTCTGGTTCAGGTACGGGCGCTACTTGCACACTCACATTGTCCAATGCCGCACCCCAATAGGTATTGCCATCGTTCGTTGGGCTGACAAATGACAGCGTCGTCTGATTTGCCTGTGCAGTAAAGCTAAAACTTTGTTTGCTCCAACCCATATTGCCAAAAGAGTGGCCTACGCTATTGAACAGGAAGGTCTGACTAAAGTCACCGGCGTTAACGGCAACACTTTTCACAGATTGTCGATCGGGATTTCCCGCCAGATCAAAATTCACTGTGTAACGTTGGCCGGCGATGGTGTCGAATGTTTGTGCTAACCCGCCAAACCCTGCGCCATTCAGATCAATAGACAGTCGACCATTGGAAGATTGCCAGAAAGATTGATTAATCCAGTCGACGCTATGCCCAAGAACTTGCCAGCCAGTAATAGCCGAGCTGCCAGCGCCAATGGTATCGAATGCCGGCGTTCCACTGAATGAGCCTAATTCAAAGCTGCCATTTTGAAATGCGGCGGCGTGACTTTGTCCCGCCAATAAAATCAGCAAAGAGAAAGCAATTCGTTTCATACTTTAAAACCCTGTTAATAAGAATAAGGTTCAAATTTTAGGCAATAAATCGAATATGACAATGGAATGCTTTCTTTTTTGGAAAGGATTGTGGGCTAATTCACATGGAATTTTTGTTGTCAGAGCAAGATACTAGCAATATGCCGAGATCAAGCGGTAGGCTAAGCTGTATTCGCTGGGTAATTCTGGTAAGGCATTGATTGAAAACCACTGTGCATCTTCAATTTCACCAGCCTGGCAGACAATGTCCCCCGCCACATAATCAGCAATAAAAGCCAGCATCAATGAGTGCGGAAAAGCCCAGCTCTGGCTACCAAACCAGCGCAGATTGGTAATCTGCACGCCAACCTCTTCGAGTACTTCGCGATGGGCGCATTGTTCCAGTGATTCACCTGGCTCAACAAAGCCAGCGACTGCGCTATACATGCCGGCACGAAAATGCGGTGAGCGTGCGAGCAGAAATTCTTCACCGGCCGCACCACTGCGCCGGATGAGTACCATAACGGCCGGAGATAGCCGTGGCCAGACGCGATGGCTGCAGGCGGTACATTCGCAAGCGGCTTCGTGCTCCAGCAAGCGGGTAGCCGCGCCGCAAACGCCACAAAAGCGATGGGTCTGATAAAAGCTTGCCAGCTGGCTGGCTCGGCCTGCCAGCAGCCATAGCGTGTCGCCAATGAGGGCATGACTTGCGCGCAGCTCCAGCGCTTGCAAGCTTGCCGGTAGCGTGAGCACGCCAGTGGGCCAATACATTAGCTGCACCGCTTGACCTTGCCAGTAGCCAATAATCAGCATGCGCTCTGCTGGGGGGAGGGTTGCCAATTGCGCCGCATTAGCGAGCCCACTTGAATTGCATATCAGAGTATTACCGTGTAAGGCAATAATGACGGTTTTTGGGTCAATATGCTGGATAGGGGTATAGGCTGGGGTGAAGTCGTTCGGTAGCATTGGCAGCCATCGTGATGGGCTCGGAGCGAGCAGGAGTGGTCTAGTTTACCAAGCCAGACGCTTTGCCGCGAATCTGGCAGCAGAAATGCACTTGTGCAACTGGAATGGTTTTTATGCTTGTCGCGTAAATTAAACAATTCTGTAATGTTAGCCCTTTAGAATCAGTGTCATACCTGCCTAATTGGCTCGATACTAACAAGTGAGACTGAAGATGAAACGTACTGCCCTGATCGCGATTTTGCTCGCGGCTGCCACTTTTAATACTGCTCAAGCGTCTGATGTTGCCTGCGTTTGGGGTTGTTTGGCAATGAAAACAAAAGCTGCGCTGGACGCCGATCCAAGCCTGAAGCCGTTCGATATTCAAGTGAAAGCAGTTGATACCTACGACGTGAAACTGAGTGGTTCAGTGAACGAAGGTGAGCAAATGGCACAGGCTGGTATGATTGCCGAGCAAATCAAAGGCATCAAATTTGTCTTTAATGACATCATGCCAAAAAACTAAGTCTTAGCATGTATGCAAAACAAAACCCCGCACTGCGGGGTTTTGTCATTTTGGGGTATTGTTGCGGCTGGGTGAAATTGGCTTTGGGTTAAGCAGTATGCAGCCGTGGTTCGTTTATATTTTGCAATGCCGTGATGGCAGTCTGTACACCGGCGTGGCCGTTGATGTGGCCAAGCGTTTTGCGGCGCATCAGGCTGGCAAAGGCGCCAAATACACGCGCGCGCATCCCCCTGAGTCTATTGCCCTCACGCTGCCGTGTATTAATCGCAGCGTGGCGCAAAAAATCGAATACGCCATCAAGCAGCTTAGTGTGCAACAAAAGCGCTGCTGGATTGCAGGCGATTTAACGCAGTTGGCTGGGCGGTTTGCACAAAATGAGAAGGGTATTTGGCTAGAGCCTTCTCCTTGTTTGGTTTTTGAAGATATACCTATTGTCGTTGTTTCAGATCAGCTTTAATGCTGGCAATGGCTGCTTTGCCTTGCGGGCTAAGCAGCTTTTCAAGTTTGCTATAAGTGATTTCAACCTGATCGCTGCACACAAACATAGCATGTGACACAAATGGCATAAACATCAGGCCAGTTTTGCTGGGGGATACATTCCATACGTCTTCATCTGTGCCAATGTTTTTGCACTCATCATCGGCGTTTTTTTCCCAAGCCTGCACCAATAACTGCCGCAATGGTTTGTTGGGTTTGGCAAATTGGCCATCGAATGTCACCGCGGTGCTGTTAAACCATTGCCAAACATTGATTTCCTCGGCTTTGCCTCGTTGGAAAGTTTGGTAGTTGGTGCCGTAATTGGGGTGGGCACCACCGCAAAATTCATTGCTATTGGTTTCAATGACATACCAATGTGCGGTGAGCAAGCTCAGCTTGCTCTGTTGGCTCAGATTGCCCGCATAACCGCTATACACCAGTGCGCTACGCAAGCATTCAAATTGTTCTTGCTGATCTGCTTTGAGCGCTCGGACGACTTCAGCGTTCAGTTTGGGCTGCTCTGAGGCGGTGGCAGCCACCACAATTCGGCTGATCCGGTTGTCTTCGTCCGAGGTGTCTAGCCAAGCTTCGAGATAATTTTGCCCATCGAATTGCTCGACTTTACTTTTGATTTTGGCCGGTGTTTCTAGTGCACGATGAAATTCATTACTCAGGCAAGCCTGATCTGCATCGCCTGTGCTTGGAACAGGGTTAAGCTTAATCGACAGGCTTTTACCTTTATCCCGCCAAGTGCCTTGCAGCACACCATCTTTACCCACTGAGACATTTTCCCATTTGGCTGCACTGCCATTTTCTTCCCACTGACTGATGGCTTTGGGGGCTTTATCGCTGAGCGATAGCCCAATTGGAGTGAGATGTTTTTGGTAGTAATACAGGCCGCGCGAATTGTATTCATCGGCCTGAAGGCAGGCGGTGATGGGGTAGCTGCCAATTTGTCCGCGCCAAACGCCTTCCCAAGGCTGTGCTGCTTGAGACAAGCCAGAGACCATTAATAAGGTAAACAGAGCAATAGGGCGCAACATGATGTGATCCAGATAAATTGGGTGGCCACATCATGGCAAATGCTGACAACTTTGTAATCAGCTGCGTGGCTTAGTGTTGCATGGGTGTGGATCAATCAGTCGGAGTCGATTAAGTCACGTGGCGCATCCAGTGCGGTGATGGTTTTGCGTAAATACAGCACCAACAGTAAACCGGGAATGGCGACAATCGCCGAGAAAACAAAAAAATGCGCCCAACCAAGTGCGACGACCAAATAGCCCGAAGCAGGGCCGACATACACACGGCCAAAGGCAGCGAGCGCTGACAGTAGCGCAAATTGCGTGGCGGTAAAGCGCGGATTACACAAGCTCATCAGCAATGCGACCGCTGCCGTTGTGCCCATGCCGCCCGCCAGATTTTCGCCGCCAATTGCAAAATACAGCAGCGGCAAACTCGGCGCGCCGTGCAGCGCAATCAGCCAGTAGCCTAGATTAGTCAGCGCCTGTAGCACGCCAAACACCAGTAAGGAACGATACAGCCCCCAGCGCACCATCAGCACCGCGCCGGCAAAGCCGCCGACGATGGTTGCGATCATGCCAAACACTTTATTGGCCGAGCCAATTTGGGTTTTCACATAGCCCATGTCGAGTAAAAATTTGGTCGACAAGCTACCGGCAAACGCATCGCCCAATTTGTACGCCACGACCAAGACCAACAGTAAAATCGCACCATCGCGGCTGAAAAACTCGTGCAGTGGCTCGATAATCGCTTCACGTAGCGATTTGGGTGCTTGATGCTGAACGTCCGGTTCGGGTGAGAATAACGTGACCAAGGCCATGGCCGCCATAATCGCCGCCATTACCCAATAAGTTTGCTGCCAGCTCAAAATGCCATCGGCCAGAATCAGAGCCAGCGCACCCGAGGTGAGCATCGCCATACGGTAACCAAATACGCCTACCGCAGCACCCGCGCCACGCTCGGTTTGATGCAGTGTTTCGGTACGGTAGGCGTCAATCACCACGTCTTGCGTGGCGGAGAAAAACGCCACCAGTAGCGCCAGTACGGCAAACGTCGCCAGATGCGTTTGCGGATCGAGCCCGCCCATCGCGGCGATTGCGCCCGCCAAAGCCAATTGTGCCAGCAGCATCCAGCCACGGCGACGCCCCAAAAACGGCATCGGGAAACGATCAATCAGCGGCGACCACAAAAACTTCCAAGTATACGGCTGGCCGACCAAGGTAAACCACGCGATGGTTTTAATGTCCAGACCGGCATCTGAAAGCCACGCCTGCAGTGTTGAGCCAGTGAGCGCCAGCGGCAAGCCCGAGGCAAAACCCAAAAACATCGCCGCAGCGATGCGGCGATTATTAAAAACCGCAAGATAGTGATTGATATTCATGGGTATATTGCTCTAGAGCTTTTAATGATTGTTATATGTGGCAATACATGGCTAGTGTATTAGGGCGCGAGCGGATAGTCGTAGTCGACGATTAACGGCGCGTGATCGGAAAACTTTTCGTCTTTATAAATGCTCGCCGCCTTTGCGGTTGCTGCTAGCGCTGGCGTTGCAATTTGGTAATCAATCCGCCAACCGACATCTTTGGCATACGCCTGGCCGCGATTGCTCCACCACGTGTAGCCCGGCACATCTGGATACAGTGTGCGCCACGTATCAACCCACCCACTGCCGAGTAATTGGGTCATCCATGCGCGCTCTTCGGGCAGAAAACCGGAGTTTTTCAGATTGCCTTTCCAGTTTTTTAGGTCAATCTCATGGTGCGCGATATTCCAGTCGCCCATGATAATCACATCACGGCCTGATTCGCGTAGCTCATTGAGGCGCGGCCAGAACCGCTCCAAAAAGCTAAATTTGACGTCTTGCCGCTCTTCCGAAGACGAGCCCGATGGCAAATACAGCGAGACCACGGATAAATTGCCAAAGCGAACTTCGAGGTAACGACCTTCGGCGTCGATGTCTTCAATGCCGAGCCCGGTAATCACTTCGTCTGGTTTGCGGCGGCAATACAGGCCAACGCCGCTATAGCCTTTTTTCTCTGCGTAGTGGAAATAAGCATGAAACTCTGTCGGCGTATGCTCTGGCTTGATATCGGCCGCTTGCGCTTTTAACTCTTGCACCCCGACCACGTCGGCGTTTTGGCTGGCGAGCCAGTTGAAAAAACCTTTGGTGGTGGCGGAACGAATCCCATTCAAATTGGCAGAAATAATGCGCACGCGGCAAATCCTTGTTCAATCAATGCTATGCTTACGGTTATTGTGAAATTCAGCTTTAGGACTATCCCATGACCAACTTCCGTCAAGATTTCATCCGCTTTGCCGTTGAGCAGAAAGTACTCTGTTTTGGCGATTTTATCACCAAAGCTGGCCGTAACTCGCCGTACTTCTTCAACGCAGGTTTGTTTAGCGACGGAACGTCGGTCGGTGAGTTGGCGCGTTTCTATGCGCAAGCGGCACTGGCGTCTAAAGTTGAGTTTGATGTGCTGTTTGGGCCTGCCTATAAAGGCATTGTGTTGGCTTCAGCGACGGCTGTGGCATTAGCCAACGCCGGCCACAACGTACCGTTTGTGTTCAACCGTAAAGAAGCCAAAGATCACGGCGAAGGTGGTGTACTCGTTGGTGCCCCGCTCAAAGGCCGCGTAATGATTATTGATGATGTGATTTCGGCGGGTACTTCGGTACGTGAATCTGTGAATATGATTCGTGCTGCGGGCGCTGAACCGGCTGGTGTGCTGATTGCGCTCGATCGGATGGAGCGTGGTCAAGGCGACTTGTCGGCGGTGCAAGAAGTCGAGCAGCAATTCGGTATTCCGGTGATTCCTATTGCATCTTTGCAAGATTTGTTAGGTTTCCTTGCAGACCAAGAAGGAATGACTGAGAATCTGGCGAAAGTTCAGAATTATCGTGCCCAATACGGCATCCAACAGGGTTAGTGTCTATGCGTGACTGGCTGGTCTTGATTTTATTTGCAGCTTCATTTTCGACCGCACAGGCTGGTTTATACCGCTGGGTGGACGAAACGGGTAAAGTGCAATATAGCGATAAGCCGCCAGCCGGCCAAACCAAAGGTGGTGTGGCCGAGCTAGATAAATCTGGACGTGTACGCAATGCCAGCAGCAGTATGAGCGAAGCCGAGCGTGCTGCGTTACAGGCGCAAAAACAGAAAGAAATTGAGCAACGGCGGAAAGATCGTGCTTTGCTCCAGTCTTTTTCAACGCCTGAAGAAGTGGATATCTTGCGTGATCGGCAGATCGAGGCCTTGGGCGCTGCACAACAAACCAACCGTTTGCGCCTGCAAACCTTGCAGGAACGCCTCAACCGCCTCAATAAGCAAACTGAGCGCTTGGCTAAATCGAAAAAGCCGATTCCAAATGATTTGCAGACAGAAATTGATTTAAATCGAGATGAAATTAATTCAATTAATGAATCATTAGCACGGCAGGATCAGGAACTGATCCGCATTAAAGAAAAAGCCGAAGCCGATAAAGCACGCCTGATTCAATTGCGTCAGGTTAAACCTTAGCCGTTATACGGGTTTTAACTTGTTGGTGTGCCTAGCGCTTAATGGCACACTCCACCCACCCTTTTTTCGACGAATACATCATGACGACTGCAGCCTCTCCACGTATTGTTTTGGGAATTGATATCGGTGGTACAGGGATTAAAGGTGCCCCGGTCAATGTTGATACCGGCGAATTAGTGGCAGAACGCCACCGTATTGAAACCCCACAACCGGCGACACCGGAAGCCGTGGGTAAAGTGGTGAAGCAAATTGTTGAGCATTTTGACTGGAAAGGGCCGATTGGCTGTACCTTTCCGGCGATTGTGCACAATGGCGTGACCTTATCGGCCGCGAATGTCGATCAAAGCTGGATTAATGCTCCGGCGCAGAAAATATTGGGTGATGCCACAGGGTTGCCGCTGATTGTACTCAATGATGCCGATGCCGCAGGCTCTGCCGAGGTGATGTTTGGCGCTGCCAAAGGTCGGGGTGGCAAGATTATTGTGATTACCTTGGGTACTGGGATTGGTAGTGCCTTGATCGTGGATGGCAAGTTGATCACCAATACCGAGTTTGGTCATCTTATTTTCCCGAAAGATATGATTGCCGAAAAATACTGCTCGGCCAAAGTGAAAGAAGATAAAGACTTAAGCTGGAAAGAATATAACCCGCGCCTGAATGCCTATTTGGAGCATCTACAGCTATTGTTCTCGCCTGATTTGGTTATTGTGGGTGGTGGCGTGAGCAAGAAAGCCGAAAAATTCATTCCAGAAATGAAGAATCTACGTTTCGAGTTGGTTGCTGCATCACTCAAAAATGAAGCCGGCATTGTGGGCGCAGCACTGGAAGCAGCCAAACAATTTAATGTTTAAATGACGTATAGCCAGCTAAGTCTTTCTAAGACTGGCTTTTATCAATATACATCTAGCCTCGGCCAAGCCGGGGCTTTTGTTTTTATGTCGGAGCAGGGCCGAATTAAGATATTGAATTGGTGATGATTTTATTGCTAAGCATGGGGGTTATCACGAAGATAATGACCGTGGCATCTCGTCAAGACTGCAGCAAGTATTGGTTTTTGCGGGGCGTGATAGAAAACATTCTTGCTTACCCAAGTGCCTGTTTTGGCGTAGAATATTGCCCCTTTACCGCTGTTTGAGGCCGTGTGCCATGCTTTACCCTACTCGTTATGATGTGATTGTTGTTGGTGGTGGCCATGCTGGCACCGAAGCTGCGCTGGCTAGCGCGCGGATGGGGCGCAAAACTTTGCTGCTCACGCACAATATCGAGACCTTAGGGCAGATGAGCTGTAACCCATCGATTGGTGGTATCGGCAAAGGCCACTTGGTTAAGGAGGTCGACGCGCTAGGTGGCGCGATGGCGCTGGCGACCGATATGTCCGGCATCCAATTTAAAACCCTCAATTCCAGCAAAGGCCCTGCGGTGCGTGCAACTCGGGCGCAGGCTGACCGCGTGCGCTATAAAGCCGCGATTCGCCATATGCTGGAAAACCAAGAAAACCTCGATCTCTTCCAGCAAGCCGTTGACGATTTGATTTTGGATGGCGATAAAGTTGTTGGTGCGGTCACGCAAATCGGTATCGAGTTTCGCGCTAGCGCGGTGGTGCTGACGGCGGGTACTTTCCTTGGCGGCAAAATCCACGTTGGCCTTGAAAACCACGTCGGCGGTCGCGCGGGCGACCCCGCCTCAATCACCTTGTCGCAAAAATTACGCGAATTGCAATTGCCGGTGGGGCGCCTGAAAACCGGTACGCCGCCCCGTATTGATGGCCGCACAATCAATTTTGACGTGCTCGGCATTCAGCCGGGCGACACGCCGGAGCCGGTGTTTTCGCTGCGCGGCACGCGCGAGATGCACCCGAAACAACTGCCATGCTGGATCGCGCATACCAACTTAAAAACGCACGACATTATCCGCAGCGGTTTTGATCGCAGCCCGATGTTTACTGGCAAAATCGAAGGCGTGGGCCCGCGTTATTGCCCGAGTATCGAAGACAAAATCAATCGCTTTGCGGATAAAGAAAGCCATCAAATTTTCCTTGAGCCGGAGGGTTTGGATACCAACGAATTCTATCCAAATGGCATTTCGACCAGCTTGCCGTTTGATATTCAGCTCGCGGCTTTGCAGTCGATTGAAGGCTTGGAAAATGCACGCATTTTGCGTCCGGGCTATGCGATCGAGTACGATTATTTTGACCCGCGTGCGCTGAAAAACAGTTTTGAATCGAAAGCCATCAAAGGCTTATATTTTGCCGGTCAGATTAACGGCACCACCGGCTATGAAGAAGCCGCAGCGCAAGGTCTGTTTGCCGGCTTGAACGCGGCGCTGTACGCACGTGACGAAGTGCCGTGGTGCCCGGGTCGCGATGAGGCGTATCTGGGGGTATTGGTCGACGACCTAATCACCAAGGGCGTTACCGAACCATACCGTATGTTTACCAGCCGTGCCGAGTTCCGTTTGCAGCTGCGCGAAGACAACGCCGATTTGCGTTTGACTGAACACGGTCGCCGTCTTGGTTTGGTAGGCGATGAGCAATGGCAGCTATTTAGCGAAAAACGTGAGTCGATCGCAAAAGAGTTCGAGCGTCTGAAATCAACGTGGGTGAACCCGCGCATCTTGGCGGCCACTGAAGCCGAGCGCGTATTGGGCAAAGCCATTGAGCGTGAATATACGCTGGCCGAGCTGTTACGCCGCCCCGAAGTTAATTACGCCAGCTTAATGACGCTGGAAGTCGCTGGCCCCGGCGTTACCGATGAAAAAGTCGCTGAGCAAATCGAAATTCAAGTGAAATACCAAGGCTATATCGAGCGTCAGCAAGGCGAAGTGGCCAAGCGCGATACGCTGGAAGATGTGGCCCTGCCGGATGATTTTGATTTCACCCAAGTGCCCGGTTTGTCGAAAGAAATTCAACAAAAACTCAGTACACAACGTCCGCAAACGCTCGGTATTGCCTCGCGCATCTCTGGCGTGACGCCAGCGGCGATTGCGTTGTTGGTGGTATACATCAAGAAAAGCCGCATGGCGGCGGCAGCGGATGAATCGGCAGTAAAGGATGTGCAATGAGCGACGCAATGAATGGCTATTTGGGGACCATGCTGGCGCAAGGCTTGGCAGAAATGAATTTGCCGCTCGATGTTGCTCAGCAGAGCAAATTGCTGGCCTACGTGGCGTTGTTGCAAAAATGGAATAAAACCTACAGCCTGACGGCGATTCGTGAGCCTGAGCGCATGGTGACGCATCATCTGCTTGATTCGCTGGCGCCATTGAAATACCTGCCGGAAGGTGCATTACGCATGGTCGATGTGGGCTCGGGCTTTGGTACGCCGGGCATTCCATTTGCAATTGCACGCCCCGATTGGCAACTGACTTTGCTCGATTCCAACCATAAAAAAACGACCTTCTTGCGTCAGGCGATTCTGGAATTGCAATTGCCCAACGTCAGTATTATTACTGGCCGCGTTGAAGCGGTGGAGCCTGAGGCGAAGTTTGATGTGATTACCTCGCGCGCTTTTGCCGATTTGGGCGACTTTATTCGCTGGACGGAGCATCTGTTGGCTGATGGCGGTGAGTGGGCTGCGCTGAAAGGGGTATACCCTCATGAGGAAGTGGCAGGTTTGCCTGCGTCGGTATACGTCGATCATATTGATGCGCTGCAAGTGCCTGGCTTGGACGCTGAGCGGCATTTGGTGCATATCCGCAAGCAGGGCTAAGCAGGGCAAGTTGTTGCAGCGCGTCGATTTGCCATCAAAAAGCCGCGTTGTCCGAGTAAACTAGCAAATCGGTGAAGGCCTGAGCAAATAGAGAGTGGATTGATGAAAATATTGGCGATTGCGAATCAAAAAGGGGGCGTAGGTAAAACCACGACCGCCGTCAATTTGGCCGCGAGCCTTGCGCATTTGGGCAAGCGCGTGTTGCTGGTTGATCTCGATCCGCAGGCCAACGCCACGATGGGCTCGGGTATTGATAAGGCCAAGCTTCGCCACTCGGTGTATTCCTTATTAATCGGTGATTCAGACATTGGCCAAACCATTCAGCCTTCAGAGTCAGGTGGCTATGCCGTGCTGCCAGCTAGTCGAGATTTAGCGGGTGCCGAAGTGGAGTTGGTTGATGCCGAGGCGCGCGAAACCCGCTTGAAGACTGCGTTGCAGCAAGTGGCTGGGCAATATGACTTTATTATTCTTGATTGCCCGCCTGCGCTCAATTTGCTCACGCTCAATGGTTTGGTCGCTGCCGATGCCGTGATGATCCCGATGCAGTGCGAATATTATGCGCTTGAGGGGTTGTCTGATCTGGTCAATACGCTCAAACGCATTAAACAAAACCTCAATCGTAAAATTGAAATCGAAGGCTTATTGCGCACCATGTTTGATCCGCGTTCAACCTTGGCGCAGCAAGTGTCGGATCAACTGGTGAAGCATTTCACCAGCAAGCTGTATCACACTGTGATCCCGCGTAATGTGCGGCTGGCTGAAGCCCCCAGCTACGGGCGGCCGATTTTGGCTTACGATAAGTCATCCAAAGGCGCGCAAGCCTATCTGGCTTTGGCGGAAGAACTGCTGGCACGTCACGGCGCTCAGGAAGCAATGCCTGTGATGTAATTACTGCCAAGCCATGTATAGATTGGCTTAGCGGTAAATACCCTATTAAATCAATCATTGGAATCGCAATGGTCAGTAAAAAATTCAAAGGCTTGGGTCGTGGTCTGGATGCGCTTATGGGCGATCCAGCAGCAAGTGATGCGCTAAAAACGCTGGCAGTGACGGCCTTGCAGCCTGGTAAATATCAGCCGCGAACTTTGATGAATGAAGAAGCGCTGGAAGAGTTGGCTAATTCGATCCGCGCCCAAGGGCTAATGCAGCCGATTCTGGTGCGCGAAGTTGGGCTTGAGCAGTATGAAATTATTGCGGGTGAGCGCCGCTGGCGCGCGGCTCAATTGGCTGGCCTGACTGAAATACCGGCGCTGGTGCGTGAGATTGCTGACGAAGCTGCGTTGGCGATGGCGCTGATCGAAAATATCCAGCGTGAGAACCTCAACCCACTCGAAGAAGCTATTGGCATTCAGCGTTTGGTTGATGAATTTGGCCTCACGCAAGAAGCCGCAGCACATGCATTAGGCAAGTCGCGTTCGGCGGTAGCTAATCTACTGCGGTTGTTGAATCTGGAGCCTGCGGTGCGTGAAATGTTGCTTGCTGGGCAGTTGGATATGGGGCACGCCCGCGCCTTATTGCCACTGAACGCAGATCGCCAACTAGAGGCTGCTAGGCATGTCGTGCTCAAGGGCCTGTCGGTGCGTGAAGTAGAGGCGCTAGTGAAAAAGATGCAAGCAGAACCGCAGCAAAAAAAACCAGTGACGGTAGACCCACAAATAATTGCGCGTCAAGAGAACCTTTCTGCCCGATTGGGGACGAAGGTACAGATTCTGGCCGGAAAGAAAGGGCAGGGCAGAATTACGATTGAGTTTGAAAATGAAGCGCAATTAGACGCCTTGTTGGCGCGTATGTAAGTCTGGTGCGTTCGGCGCACCAAAATGTGGCGCCAATTCTGAATTGATGATTACTTGTTTAAAAAGAAAGGCTTTTCTTTTACCCGGTTAGCATCAAGTTGAAAAATAAATGCCGCTAAGTCAATGTGTAAAATTGACGTAGGGCAAATCTACTCCGTATAATCGCGGGGTTTCACTTACGGTGGAATGATGGTCAGGACAGCACAGATTCGGGGCGTGATTCGCTTGAAGGTGGCGATCACAGTGGTACTCGCTGTTGCGCTCCTACTGATTTTGGGTCAGAAAGCAGCAATTGCAAGTGGTTTAGGTGGATTAATCGCAATTTTGGGTAGTGTGTTGTACGCAACCATCGCCTACAGCGTGAAATTTGCCCCGGCAGCAGAAATTATGCGCCGCCATTTTGCGGCAGAAATGGCCAAGCTTTGTATGACGTTGCTCGCGTTTGCAGCGTTATTTGTTTTATACCGGCAGGCAGATTGGCTTTGGGTGTTTGTTGGATACCTGGCAGCTGCAAGCGCCTACTGGTTTGGGCTTTTAATTCAATTTGACGGTAAAAAGTAGATCATGGCACAAGATGCAACTAGTTATATCCAGCACCATTTGACCTTTGCCAAATCCGCCGGCGGCATCCACTTGGATACCTTCTGGATTGCGCTGATTTTGGGCTTTTTGTTTGTTGGTGTGTTTGCTTATGTGGCAAATAAAGCCACTTCAGGCGTGCCAGGTCGTTTGCAAAACTTCGTTGAATTGATTGTCGAAATGGTCGACACCCAGATCAAAGATGCTTTCCACGCTAAATCTAAAGTTATTGGCCCACTCAGCCTGACAATTTTCTGCTGGGTTTTCCTGATGAACAGCATGGACTTTTTGCCTGTTGATCTATTGCCAACAATTGCTCAATGGATCGGCGCTACATTCTTCGGTGCTGACCCACATCACGTTTACCTGCGTGTGGTGCCAACTGCTGACGTGAACCAAACTTTCGCGATGTCACTGACTGTGATGCTGCTGATTATCGGGTTCTCAATTTCTGCCAAAGGTCTGTTTGGCTGGATCAAAGAGCTATTCACTGCACCATTCCATGCTGAAGGCTTGGTGATGACGATTATCTTGTTGCCAGTGAACTTTGCATTCCAGCTGATCGAATTGGCAGCGAAGCCAATCTCTCTGGCGCTGCGTCTGTTCGGTAACATGTACGCTGGTGAGTTGATCTTCATCTTGATCGCATTGTTGCCATGGTGGATTAACTGGGTGCTGGGTGCGCCATGGGCAATCTTCCACATTCTGGTTGTTACGCTGCAAGCCTTCGTATTTATGATGTTGACCATCGTTTACCTGAGCTTGGCTGTCGAAGACCACTAAGATTTCTGTCCGGTGGCGTGTGTCGGTTGGGTGCACGACGTCGGACAAAGTTTTACCCAACCTAGTAAATTTTGATTTAACCCTTAGGAGTATCAAAAATGGCAACACCTGAAGTAATTGCTTCCGTACAAGGTATGACTGTAATCGCTGCTGCGATCATCATTGGTCTGGCTGCGATCGGTACCGCTCTCGGTTTCGCGATTCTCGGCGGTAAATTCCTCGAGTCTTCTGCTCGTCAACCAGAAATGATCCCAGTTTTGCAAACTAAACTGTTCATTATTGCTGGTCTGTTGGACGCGATCTCTATGATCGGCGTTGGTGTTGCGATGCTTTACACCTTCAACAACCCATTCCTTGCTGCCCTGACTGCTGCTGCTCACTAATCAATTGATCAGCCTTTAAGGAGGACATTCAGCGTGGAATTTAATATGTCTCTTGTAGGTCAGATGATCACATTTGCGATCCTGATCTTATTCACGATGAAGTTTGTTTGGCCTCCGCTGACCAAGATGATGGATGAGCGTGCCAAGCGCATCGCCGATGGCCTTGCCGCCGCTGATCGCGCAAAGCTTGATCTTGAGAATGCTGAGAAAAAATCAGCAGACAAACTGCGTGAAGCTAAGCAACAAGCAGCTGAGATCATTGCACAGGCTGAAAAGCGTGCTGCACAACTCGTCGATGAAGCCAAAGGTAATGCCAAAGTAGAAGGCGAACGCCTGATCGCTGGTGCCCAAGGTGAAATCGAGCAGCAAATTCAACATGCAAAAGAAACACTCCGTCAGCAAGTGGCTACTTTGGCCGTTGCTGGTGCTGAGAAGATTCTGCAGCGCGAAGTAGACGCTGCTAAGCATGCTGATATGCTGTCATCTATCAAAGCGGAATTGTAAGACAGTCATGGCAGAACTTATAACCGTCGCTAGACCCTACGCTGAAGCGGTATTCCGCTTGGCCAAAGAGAGCAATACCTTGTCTCTGTGGTCGGACGTGCTTGCTAACCTTGCGCAAATCGCAGGTGACAAGGATGCCCTTGACGTAGTGGCTAATCCAAAGTGTTCTGCTACTCAGGTTCAGGAGCTGTTGGTCGGGCTCCTGGGCGTTGATGCTAACGCAGAGGTTAAAAACTTCCTGGCAACAGTGATTGAGAATCGTCGCTTTACTACCCTACCGGCAGTGGCGGCGTTATTCGAAGAACTGAAAGCGGCAGACGAAGGTGTAGCGCAAGCGCACATCGAGTCTGCTTTTGCTGTGACTGATGCCCAACTGGCCGAACTGACGGCTACGCTCAATCAGCAACTCAAGCGCAAGATCACTGCCGATGTTAGCGTGAACCCCGATTTGATCGGTGGTATCAAGGTAACAATCGGTGATCTGGTTATTGATGCCTCTGTACGCGGCAAATTAACTGCTCTTGCAACGAGCCTGAAGAGTTAGGAGAAATCATGCAACTTAATCCGTCCGAAATCAGTGAACTGATTAAAGCTCGGATCCAGAATCTGCCGCAAGGCGCACAGTCCAGCACTACTGGTACTGTTGTGTCAGTAACTGACGGTATCGTGCGTGTGCACGGCCTGTCTGAAGTTATGCAAGGCGAGATGCTGGAATTTCCGGGTAATACCTTCGGTTTGGCGCTCAACTTGGAGCGTGATTCCGTAGGTGCCGTAATTTTGGGTGACTACAAACACATCGCCGAAGGCGATGAGGTTAAATGTACTGGCCGCATTCTGGAAGTTCCAGTAGGTCGTGAGTTGGTTGGCCGCGTTGTAAACGCGTTGGGTCAGCCTATCGACGGTAAAGGTCCTTTGGGCACTACCGAATCAGCTCCGATCGAAAAAATTGCGCCAGGCGTAATTGCTCGTCAATCTGTATCGCAACCACTGCAAACCGGTATTAAATCAATCGATACGATGGTTCCAGTAGGTCGTGGTCAGCGTGAGTTGATCATTGGTGACCGTCAAACCGGTAAAACTGCCGTTGCATTGGACGCGATCATCAACCAGAAAGGCACCGGCGTAACGTGTATCTACGTTGCGATCGGCCAGAAAGCTTCTTCGATTGCGAACGTGGTTCGTAAATTGGAAGAGCACGGCGCATTGGCACACACGATCGTGGTTGCTGCTGCCGCTTCTGAATCTGCTGCTCTGCAATACATCGCTGCATACTCTGGTTGCACGATGGGTGAATTCTTCCGCGATCGCGGTGAAGACGCATTGATCGTTTACGATGATTTGTCTAAGCAAGCTGTTGCTTACCGTCAAATTTCATTGTTGCTGCGTCGTCCACCAGGTCGTGAAGCATTCCCTGGCGACGTATTCTATCTCCACTCTCGTCTGCTGGAACGTGCTGCACGTATCAATGAAGTCGAAGTTGAGAAATTGACTAACGGCGCTGTGAAAGGCAAAACTGGTTCTTTGACTGCATTGCCTATCATTGAAACCCAAGCTGGTGACGTTTCTGCATTCGTACCAACCAACGTAATTTCGATTACTGACGGTCAGATCTTCTTGGAAACTGACTTGTTCAACGCGGGTATTCGCCCAGCGATGAACGCGGGTATTTCGGTATCACGTGTAGGTGGCGCGGCGCAAACTAAAGTCATCAAGAAATTGGGTGGCGGTGTACGTCTGGCTCTGGCTCAGTACCGTGAATTGGCAGCATTTGCTCAGTTCGCGTCTGATTTGGACGAAGCGACTCGTAAACAGTTGGAAAACGGTAAGTTGGTGACTGAGTTGATGAAACAAGCTCAGTACAGCCCACTGAAAGTCGGCGAATTGGGCGTGACCCTGTTGCTGATCAACAAAGGCGTATTTGCTGATGTTGCAGTTGACCGTGCTCTGGCATTCGAAGCTGCTTTCCTGAGCCACCTCAAGGCAAACCACGCTGATGTATTGGCGCGCATCGATGAGAAAGGTGAACTTTCTTCTGATGATGAAGCTGCAATCCTGAAAGCTGCGGAATCCTTCAAGGCCGGCGCTGCTTACTGATTTGAGACGTAGATAAAAGGATCAGATCATGGCAGGCGGTAAAGAGATTCGTACCAAGATCAAAAGCGTAAAAAATACGCAGAAGATCACCCGCGCCATGGAAATGGTTGCCACGTCGAAAATGCGCAAGGCTCAGGAACGTATGAAGGCTGCTCGTCCTTACGGTGAAAAAATCCGTAATGTAGCAGCCCACCTGAGCCAAGCTCTTGTCGACTATCAGCACCCATATCTCCAAAAGCGCGACACCGTCAAACGGGTTGGCCTGATTATGGTGACCTCAGACAAAGGCTTGTGTGGTGGTTTGAACACCAACGCGCTGCGTCTGGCTTTCAATAATGTGAAAGAACTGCACCAAAAAGGCGTTGAGACGGTTGTAACTGCAATCGGCAATAAGGGTTATGGGTTTATGAACCGCAATGGCGCGAAGGTAATTTCTTCCGTTGTTGGTCTTGGTGATACCCCACACCTGGAACAGCTGATTGGCCCGATCAAAGTAATGATCGATGCTTATATTGCTGGTGAAGTGGATGAAGTTCATATCGCTTACACACGTTTCGTCAACACGATGAAACAAGAGCCAGTGCTAGAGCAATTGTTGCCACTTGCGAGCGAAGCATTTGAGCCGGCTAAAAAGCCTGCGCGTACTCATAACTGGGAATACCTGTATGAGCCAGATGCAAAAACTGTGATTGATGACTTGATGAACCGCTATATCGAAGCACTGGTTTACCAGTCTGTAGCGGAAAACATGGCATCAGAAAATGCAGCTCGTATGGTCGCAATGAAGGCCGCAACCGATAACGCTGACAAGGTAATCGGCTCCCTGCAACTGCTGTACAACAAAACGCGTCAAGCTGCGATTACGAAAGAGCTTTCGGAAATCGTATCTGGTGCTGCAGCAGTTTAATGGGCCCTGACGGATTAACTGGATTAGGAAAAACGATGAGCCAAGGTAAAATCGTACAAATCATTGGACCAGTTGTTGACGTGCAATTTCCACGCGACAACCTGCCCAAGGTGTATGACGCGCTCAAACTAGTTGGCACAGACCTGACGCTGGAAGTTCAGCAGCAGCTCGGTGACGGCGTAGTGCGCGCCATTGCCATGGGTACTACCGATGGTATTAAACGTGGTACTAGCGTAACAAATACAGGCGCGCCGATTTCGGTTCCTGTAGGTAAAGCAACGCTGGGCCGTATTATGGATGTATTGGGCAACCCAATCGACGAAGCGGGTCCTGTGAACGCCGAGGCAACTCGTGCTATTCACCAAACTGCGCCTAAGTTTGATGAGTTGAACCAAAGCATTGACCTCTTGGAAACTGGTATCAAGGTAATTGACTTGGTATGCCCGTTCGCCAAGGGTGGTAAAGTTGGTCTGTTTGGTGGTGCCGGTGTAGGCAAAACCGTAAACATGATGGAATTGATCAACAACATCGCTAAAGCGCACAGCGGTTTGTCTGTGTTCGCTGGTGTAGGTGAGCGTACTCGTGAGGGTAACGACTTCTACCACGAAATGAAGGACTCTAACGTTCTTGATAAAGTGGCGATGGTTTATGGTCAGATGAATGAGCCTCCTGGCAACCGTTTGCGCGTAGCGTTGACTGGTTTGTCGATCGCGGAACACTTCCGTGATGAAGGCCGTGACATCCTGTTCTTCGTAGACAACATCTACCGTTACACATTGGCCGGTACTGAAGTTTCCGCTCTGTTGGGCCGTATGCCTTCAGCGGTAGGTTACCAGCCAACATTGGCTGAAGAGATGGGTGCTCTGCAAGAGCGTATCACTTCAACCAAAACTGGTTCGATTACATCGATTCAAGCCGTATACGTACCTGCGGATGACTTGACTGACCCGTCTCCAGCTACAACATTCGCTCACTTGGACGCGACTGTCGTATTGAGCCGTGATATTGCGTCTCTGGGTATCTACCCTGCGGTAGATCCACTGGATTCGACTTCACGTCAGCTGGATCCACAAGTGGTTGGTGAAGAGCACTACACCGTTGCACGTGGTGTTCAGTCTACCCTGCAAAAGTACAAAGAATTGCAAGACATTATCGCGATTCTGGGTATGGACGAATTGTCTCCTGAAGACAAACTGGCCGTATCACGTGCTCGTAAGATCCAGCGTTTCTTGTCACAACCGTTCCACGTGGCCGAAGTGTTCACTGGTTCTCCAGGCAAGTACGTTCCGCTCAAAGAAACCCTCAAGGGCTTCAAGGGCATCTTGAATGGCGATTACGATCACCTCCCAGAGCAAGCCTTCTACATGGTTGGCGGCATCGAAGAAGCGATCGAAAAAGCCAAATCAATGCAATAAGGGGTTAAGCTATGGCCATGACCATGCATGTGGACGTAGTTAGCGCTGAAGAGCTGATCTACTCTGGTACCGCTGAGTTCATCTCTGCGCCTGCCGACAAGGGTGAGATCGGTATCTTGCCGCGGCACGCGCCGCTGTTGACCCGCATTCGCCCGGGCGCGATCCGTATCAAGATCGCTAACTCGAACGAAGATGATGTCATTCTGTTTGTTTCAGGTGGCATGCTCGAAGTTCAGCCGGATGTGGTAACGGTATTGGCCGACACTGCGATTCGTGGTGCAGACATCGATGAAGCCAAAGCGCAAGAAGCAAAGCGCAAGGCAGAGGAAGCGTTGCGCAATCACGCTTCTACGATGGACTTTGCCATGGCGCAGGCCGAATTGGTCGAAGCAGTTGCAAAACTTGCTGTCATCGACAAGATCAAACGGCGCGGCCACTAATCATCGCTTTACGATGGTTTTGCACTAAACAAAAAACCAGCCTACGGGCTGGTTTTTTTATTTTGATGGGTATATGCAGCTATACAAGATTTTGATTGATCTTCTTCTGGATACCCTAGAGATGGCTATTGGTTTAATCGACGAACAAAGTGCAGATGCCCCATTTCACGCTGATAGCCCATTTTCTGATACAAACGGTGTGCATTGACGTTTTCTGGTGAGGTTTGCATCGTGAGCATCCCGACCCCAATAGCTTTGGCTTCGCGTTCTACGTGGGCCAGCAGCGCCGCACCAATCTTCTGTCCGCGCAGCTCTGGTAGTACAAACAAATCATTCAATACCCAGCAGCGGCACAGGCTCATTGATGAAAAGCTCTCAAAAACCTGAGTAAAGCCGATGGCTTTCCCTGCCGTGTCACGCACCAAATATAGGCGAGAGTCGCTTTGTACTAAGCGCTGGGATAAAAACGCTCGTGCCTCTTCGGTATCTTGTGAATAGCTGGCGTAGCGCAGCGAGGTATCAATATAAAATTGACGATAGGCGTTAAATAACGGCGCTAGATCATCAAGATCTAGAATTCCGGCATTTGAAATCGCAAAAGTGGCTTCTGGCATGGTCTCGGCTAGCACGGTGGTCTCAATGATTAGGGTTAACGCTTACTTTATGTTACAAAAAAACCGAGCACGTGGCTCGGTTTTAGTTTTGGGTGTTGTAAATCGAAATGTTGTAAGGCTCAAATTCCGTCTTGAGGGTTATTCAATTGAAGGCGAGATTCTAGATCCGCTACGCGTGCTTCAAGCTGGGTAAGTGTTTCGCGAGTGCGTGCGAGCACTTCCTGCTGAATTTCAAATTCTTCGCGTGTCACTAAATCCAATTTGGTGAATGCACTTCCCATCATGGCACGCACATTTTTTTCCATGTCTTTCGCTGGGCTAGAAGCAATCGCATCAGAAATTTTGCCGGCAATTTCATCAAAAAACTTATCTTTCAGCATGACGTACTCCTTACGGTCATTGGTTGATGCTGCTGTATATGAGTTTAGCAGATCGCAGAAAGTTGCATGGTGCGGATTGATGCACCTAAATGGTGCTTGCTTGTTTGCGGCCTTTTGTAGCTTGTATCAATTTAGTGCTTTGTGCCTATGAATTCATCATAAACAGATGAATTTGTGCGATTTTTTCAGTTGGCACGCTTAATGCTAATAACAAAACGTCCAACAATAATTTCCTAATCAAGGAGCAAGCCATGAAATTTGTTACTGCGATTATTAAGCCCTTCAAGCTTGATGAAGTGCGTGAAGCTTTATCCGAAATTGGTGTGCAAGGTTTGACCGTCACCGAAGTAAAAGGTTTTGGTCGGCAAAAAGGCCACACCGAGTTATATCGTGGCGCTGAATACGTCGTTGATTTCTTACCTAAGGTAAAAATCGAAATCGCGATTGCGGACGAGATGCTTGATCAGGCGATCGAAGCCATTGAAAAGGCCGCCCACACTGGCAAGATTGGCGATGGCAAAATTTTTGTCTTCGATCTAGCCCATATTGTGCGCATTCGTACCAGCGAGACTGGCGAAGCTGCGATTTAAGATTCAGCATACTGGAGAGAGCGAAATGAAAAAAATACTAAGTTCACTGGCGCTACTGGGTGCCATGTTATTTGCGGCACCGAGCTTTGCCGAGGAAACTGCCAGTGCAGTAGATGCATCGGCAGCGGCAGTAGTAGCCAGCGAAGTTAAAGCTGAGCTTGCATCTGCGATGGCAAGTGCACCAATTGCATCGACAGTCGAGGCGAGCACAAGCGCGGTTGCGGCACCAGTAATTACGATCAACAAAGGCGATAACACATGGTTATTTGTGGCGACTGCGTTGGTGATTTTGATGTCAATTCCCGGTTTAGCATTGTTCTACGGTGGTCTGGTGCGCAGCAAAAATATGCTGTCGGTACTCATGCAAGTCTTTACGCTGTTTAGCCTGATCTCGATTCTGTGGGTCGTATATGGCTACAGTGTGGCGTTTACCGAAGGCAATGCATTCTTTGGATCGCTGTCCAAAGTAATGCTCAAAGGTGTGACGCCAGACTCAATTGCTGCCACCTTCAATAAAGGCATTGGCATTTCTGAATTGATCTACATCGCCTTCCAGGGCGCCTTTGCAGCCATCACGTGCGGTCTGATCGTGGGCTCGTTTGCAGAGCGCATCAAATTCTCAGCCGTACTGGTGTTCTGCGTGATTTGGTTTACTTTCAGCTACCTGCCAATTGCGCATATGGTTTGGTACTGGGCTGGCCCGGATGCCTACATCAATGCGGCAGCGGCAGAAGCTGCGACTAAAACTGCGGGTTATCTGTTCCAAGACGGTGCGCTGGATTTTGCCGGTGGTACTGTGGTCCATATTAATGCTGCGGTTGCGGGTTTGGTTGGTTCGTACTTTGTGGGTAAACGTATCGGTTACGGTCGCGACCCAATGACACCACATAGCCTGACCATGACGATGATTGGTGCGTCATTGCTTTGGTTTGGCTGGTTTGGTTTCAACGCCGGCTCTGCGCTTGAAGCAAATGGCACTGCGGCACTCGCCTTCGTGAATACTTGGGTCGCTCCGGCAGCGGCAGCAATGAGCTGGTTGATCGCTGAGTGGATCTTAAAAGGTAAGCCATCTCTATTGGGTGCTGCATCTGGCGCGGTAGCAGGCTTGGTGGTGATTACCCCTGCGGCTGGTTTTGTCGGCGTGGGTGGTGGTTTGGTGATGGGCTTGATCGCAGGTGTGGCTGGCTTGTGGGGTGTACATGGCTTGAAACGACTGCTCGGTGCGGATGATTCACTCGATGTGTTTGGTGTGCATGGCGTGTGCGGTATCTTGGGCGCTATTCTAACCGGTGTGTTTGCCAGCCCAGATCTCGGTGGTACTGGCGTGTGGGATTATGTTGCTAATGGCGTTGCTTCGGGTTACAGCATTGCAGCGCAAGTCAAAATCCAAACGATTGGCGTACTAGTTACCATCGCATGGTCAGGTGTGGTTGCCGCAATTGCTTATAAATTGGTTGATCTGACAATCGGTCTGCGTGTGAAAGAAGACGAAGAGCGTGAAGGTTTGGATGTAACTAGCCATGGTGAGAAAGCTTATAACCTGTAATTAATCGTGGTTGTTCCTGTGTACTTGTCACCGAGTACATTTTACAAGCCCACCCATCTCACGATGCGGTGGGCTTTTTTTCAGCAAGCCTGACGTAATTTGCTACATTTAAGTACTATCTCGCACAAATAAGAGTCAGGTATGAAACAGATTCAAATTAAACAGTGGCTGCTGATCCTTGCTGCAACCGTTTTAGCGGGTTTGACTGCGCTGGGCATCAATAGCTGGCTCAGCCAGCAGCAGGTGTCCAGCCAAGTGAATAAGGCCGGACATTTAGCTCATCAAAGTAATGTACTCGGGCAATTGCGGACTAAAGTCGTCGAAGTCACTTTGCTGGCAATGGACAATATTGTGGATAAAGATGAGGGCAAGGTACAGCCGGAGCGCGTGGCAGAAGGGCAGGCCTTAATTACCAGTATTGAGGCTGCGATTGGGCAACTGGATGATCCTGCTAGTCAGGCCCTGATTCGCGAAAAATTTGCCCGCTTAAAAGAGGCTGCGCTGATTGATCTGCCTAAGCTGATTGAAACCAAAGCCGATGAAGCGGCTTTTGCCGCCAGTGATGACAAGATTGATGCTGCGGGTGCCGAGCTTTCCAATCTGATCGGTGAGATGGATAGCAAGATACAGTCGCAATTTAATCAAGCACAAACTGAAGAACGCGGGGCTTTGGATGCGTCCACGCGCAATATGCTGATTTTATTTGTGCTGGTTGGCTTGGCTGTGTGTGCGGCTTTGTGGTGGATCGCACGCAAGATTTAT
This sequence comes from Chitinibacter fontanus, assembly GCF_013423785.1. Taxonomy (NCBI): domain Bacteria; kingdom Pseudomonadati; phylum Pseudomonadota; class Betaproteobacteria; order Neisseriales; family Chitinibacteraceae; genus Chitinibacter; species Chitinibacter fontanus. The sequence goes on along the minus strand of NZ_CP058952.1, from coordinate 1,562,549 downwards.
CAACCGCTGGAAATGGAGCCTGCCGATTTAAGTCAGCTGGTCGGGCAGATCGGTGCAGGTGATTTAAGTCAGGCGATTCAGTTTCAAAATTCAGGCTCCTTGCTTGCTGGCGTGAGCCAGATGCAAAGCCAGCTTAAACATGTGGTGCGTGCGATTCGGCAAGTATCCGATCAACTTGGGCAATCCGCCAGCGGCCAGGATGCCCGGGTACAAAACCTGCTAAATCGTGCCGAAACGATGAATCAGGCGGTAGCAGGAATTCAGCACAGTATTGCGCAAACCAATTCCGGTCTGCAGCAGATGGAGCAGGGGACTCAGCAGGCAATTGGCTTGGCGCGTGAAGCGGGTACTCACGCTTCAGATGGGATTACGCGCGTCAAAACCGTAGCAGGTAGCTTGCAAGTGCTAGCTGGCGGGATTAACACTGCCGCATCTGCAGTACAGGAGTTGGGGGATAAAACGGAATCCATCTCCAGTCTGGTGACCAGTATTCGTGAAATTGCGGATCAAACGAATCTGTTAGCCCTCAATGCGGCCATTGAAGCCGCTAGGGCGGGCGAACAGGGGCGTGGCTTTGCGGTTGTCGCCGATGAGGTACGCAAACTGGCCGAGCGCACCACACAAGCCACTCAAGATATCGTGGCGGCCATTAGTACCATTCGCGATCAAACCGCACAGGTGGTGGCGGGTATGAATCAGAACGTGAGTCTGGCGGATCAGGGTTTACATGAAACGCAGGTCGCGGAAGAAACAATGAGCCTTATTGTGAATAGCAGCCAGGATGTCGTACATGCGGTGGATGATTTACTCAGTGTGATGGCAGTGCAGGCCGAACAAACCCACGCTGTGACACGTTATGTGGATGAAATTGATCACAATGCACGGGAAAACCTCAGTACTTTCAGTGGGGCAGCTGAGCAAGCGAAAAAGTTGAGTGGACAAGCTAGAGATTTAGAACAAGCTGTCACTAAGTTTAGGCTTTAAATGGGTATCTCGTTCTAGTCATTGCATTATTTGGGTTTTATTTTGGTACTGTAGTGGGGTATGTAAAAAAGCGCTCAATCAGAGCGCTTTTTTTAGTGCTGATGCTTTTGCAGTACCAATTGATCCAGGGATAAAAATAATTTTTGACTGGCATTTTCAACACTTTGAAACTGCGCCTGAATTTGATGTTGTAACTGTGGATCGTCTGGCCAATTGCTATCGGCCAGCTCAACAACCTGATGCATGGCTTGGTAGAGTAATTGCTGGGGTGCCGCCAATTCACGGAAGGCACTGTACTGGTTGTAATCGCGTAGGCTATTAACACTGGCATACCAGTGGCCAAAAACGCTGTCATTTGCCTGCAATTGCAAGGTTTGCTGAGCTTTGCGAGCCAAGTCCCCGCCCATGATGTTGATATAGCCGTTCTGTTTGAAGTACAAAATTTCCACTTTAGCTTGTGAGGTGTGGCAGACATCTTGTACGTAAGCAATGCGTTGTAAGGCTTGTTTGGCGCGCTGTTCACTGCTTTGGAAGCGCTGCTCAATCCCTGTGACATGCTCGCCAGACTCGTGGGCCATTTGCCGCATAGTGCTGCTCACCTGACTGATGCTGGTGGCTTTTTCCTGTAATTCACCCATTACCGACCCGATCTCACTGGATGCGGTTTTGCTGCGTTCGGCCAATTTGCGTACTTCATCGGCGACCACTGCAAAGCCACGCCCCTGTTCACCCGCCCTCGCCGCCTCAATAGCGGCGTTGAGTGCCAGCAAATTGGTCTGGTCGGACAGATCGGCAATCATATTCACTGACGAGCTCACTTTGGCGGCAAGGTTGCCAAAGCCATCTACCGCGGCGCTGGTTTCATCAATATGCTGAATCATCGCCATTAAGGTATTAATCAGTTGCACAACTTGCTGGCGACTATCTTCGGCATCGGCCACATTTTGACTCGATAAGCCCGCCAGATCATCGGTGGCGCTGGCAATACCGACCATATCGCCTTGGGTCATTTCCAGATTTGCTAATAAATTGCGGGTATTGAGCTCACCGAGTTGCGATAGCAAACCATTACGCCGCTCTTTAAACGCATTTTTTTCCAGCACGAGAAGTGATTGATTGGTGCGATCCAGTGCGGCACGAAACTCGCCGTGTACGCCGACTGGCTGAGCTTTGCGAAAAAATTTACCTTGGCTGGCCATTTGTAACGTGGTTTGCTGCTCACGAAAACAGGCTTCCAGCTGATCGAGCATGTCATTAATGGCCCAGCTGATCCGGCCAAATTCATCGGTGCTGGGGATATGTACAATTCGCTCGGTGACTTTGCCTGCTGCAACATCACCGGCAATCCGCTCGATTTGCTGCAGCAGTGCCATATCGGTGCGCGAGCGTAAAACATACAGATGCCCGGTGACGATGCCGGCCAGCAGCAGTATTAAAGACCAGCTTTGAAAGCCTTGTAGGTACCAAGACACTAAAAAATGAATCCCCAGCAGGCTGCACAAGAAAATAACGACTAGCGTTACCCTAGAGTGAAAGGACAAGCTCTTCATAACTCACTCCATGTTGTTGCAGTACCGAGCCTAGCAACGCAAGCGAAGCAGCACATGCATCGCGTGGGCCGGCTTGCTGCTCTGCTGCGAGCATTTGCTGGTATAAACCCGTACAGGTATCAACTGCTGAACGTTTAGGGCAGCGGCGTACAGAAAGATACCCAATGATGTTGCCGTTGCTATCGTAATCGGGTGTTACATTGGCAAACACCCAGTAATAGCTACCGTCTTTGGCCATATTTTTGACATAGGCAAAGACTTCCTGCCCGCTGGCGATGGTGTCCCATAGGTATTTGAATACCCCGCGTGGCATATCGGGGTGGCGAATAATATTGTGCTGGGCGCCGAGTAACTCATGTTCGGAATAGCCGGAGTATTCAATGAAAATCCGGTTGCCATAGGTGATCCGACCTTTAGTGTCGGTTTTGGAGACGATAAAATCATTTTCGCGCATGATTTTCTCGTGCTGCGTCGGGATGATGCGGCTTTTCATCGTAGATTGCCTTATTGCAGCGACTTGGTGGCAAGCTGCCAAAATTCGATTAAATCCAGTCCTTCCTGACTCTGGGCGCGGATGCGAGCCGCTTCGATCGAGGGAAGATTTTCTTTCAGGGTATTGACCACAATGGGATCTAGTTTTCCCTGATCTTTGAGTTCATCGAGCATGGCGAGTACTTCGGAAGGGCGCATGCCCGAGCGGTAAGGGCGATCTTCGGTTAGGGCGGTATAAACATCGGCTACGGCCATAATGCGCGCGCCCAACGATAATTCAGTGCTAGTACGGTGATAAGGATAGCCACTGCCATCGAGCCGTTCATGATGACATGCGGCCCATTCGGTGACATCTTCCAAGCCTTTGATCATGCTTAGAATGTCCAGCGTCAGGTAGCTGTGTGAGCGCACCCGCGCCATTTCTTTTTCTTCCAAGATGCCTTGTCGTTCGATGTACTCGTTGGGTACTGCGAGTTTACCCAGATCATGTAGATAGCCGGCCATCCGCATTTTGGTGCATTCTTGCGCGCTCATTCCTAAGTTGCGGGCAATGGTTTCGGCGGTAATGGCCACCCCAGCAGAATGGGTAGCGGTGAAATGGCTGCGAGAGTCGATGACGAGGGCGAAAAACTGGGCAAATTGCAGCATTTGCTCCAAGTCCAGATCAATGTTATCGAAAGGTGCCAAATCCATCAGAATCCGGTCTAGATTCTTAGAAAATATGTCGAGCCAGAAGCTTTCCTGTTGTGCTGTTTTGCTAAATGCCTCAACAAACAACGGGTGAAATTTGCGCCCACTTGCATCGCATATTTGTTCGACGATTTCGGGAGCTGCACCAAGGATATTATCTTGGCCTTGTGCCAATACTTCGATGCGATCGGCCAGATAAATTAGATGGCTCATCAGCGGTACGGCTTTGCCTTCATGCTGCGCTCCCTCACCATAATTCCATTGCACATGGTGGCAATGCACGAGCGGTGCGTAGCGGTTAAAGCCGGGAAAGCGTGATAGTAATAAGCCGCCAAGTCGAGCATGTGTATGGGCATCGTGCTCTTCAAAATCCAGCATGGCGAGGCGGTCATGCAGACCAATTGCACCGATGTCGTGAAAAATCGCAGCGCCAAAAACATCTTGGTAATCATTGTCATCCAGCGCCATATTACGGGCAATTTGTGCGGCAATTAGGCAGGTGCGTTTCTGGTGCGATCCCAAGGCGGGGTCTAGCAAGTCCAGCGCCGTAGAAAGCGCGCAGATCATATCGAATAGCCGGATGCGAAAGGTTGAGATGACATCGCTGGTCACTTCATGGTTATACATGGCCAAGCCTGCCAATGATTGAAAGAGGTTATTCGTTTTAGCCTAAAAAATACTTTCTCCCCCAAAAAATGTTGCAGCGCGCAGTAAACTGTAGACCCTAGCAATCGCCGGGCGTGGGAATATTGCCGCACCAGATGTGAGCATCATCATCGGCTGGTGCTGCTATCTGGCCGATACTGAGGCAATACTGTGAATAAGGAAAAACTATGAAATCGTATGTAGCCGGATTTATGGCGCTGGTATGCAGCTCGGCAATTTGGGCAGCGGGTGGCTGGCATGAAGGCGATTATTATCGCCAAGGTGAGCGGGTGCATTATCGCGGGCAAGTGTATGAAGCGCTGCAAGGGCATGAAGCCACCAAAGGCGCGAATTGGAACCCAGAAGCCGCACCATCGCTGTGGCGAAAAATCGACCGCGAGATGGCTCCTGCTGAGCAAGGTAGCTGGCGCGAGGGGCGACAATACTATAAAGGCCAGTTAAGTACTTATCGTGGCCGCACCTATCGCTGCTTGCAAAGTCATAAGGCTGAGAAAGGGGCGGGCTGGAGCCCTGACCGTGCTCCTAGCTTGTGGGAAGATTTAAGAGGGCAGGATTATCCTCAGCCTCGATAATGGGGTATATGTCGGCATCCCTTTAATAACATTGCTTAAAGAAAAATACTCCACAGTTAAATGCTAAGCTGAGGTGTGATGAAAAAAATTGTTATCGCGCCTGATTCGTTTAAAGAATCATTAAGCGCCAAATGGGTGGTGCAGATCATTGCCAACGCGATGGCTGAAATATTGCCTGACGTGCAGTTGATTGGGGTTCCGCTGGCGGATGGGGGCGAGGGCACAGCGGCGACATTAGTGGATGCCACTGCTGGTCAATTGCAGCAGACTATCGTGCGTAACCCGTTGGGGAATTTGATTCATGCCAGCTGGGGCTTATTGGGCGATCGGCAAACTGCGGTCATTGAAATGGCCACGGCCAGTGGTCTGGCACTCATCCCGCCCGCGCAGCGTAACCCTTGTTTGACGAGTTCTGCCGGTACCGGCGATTTGTTGAAAGCTGCTTTGGATGCGGGGGCGCGCCGCTTTATTTTGGCACTGGGCGGTTCCGCGACTAATGACGGTGGCGCCGGGATGTTGCAAGCACTTGGGGTGGGGCTGCTGGATTGTGACGGACAGCCAATCATCCCGGGCGGTGCTGCGCTGGCTCAATTGGCGCGCATTGATCTGACCGATATAGATTCGCGCCTCGCTGACTGCGAATTCGAGATTGCCTGCGATGTGGATAATCCACTGATCGGTCAGCGCGGGGCTGCCGCTGTTTTTGGCCCGCAAAAGGGGGCCACGACTGAAATGGTGGCCATTTTAGATGCGGCATTGGCTCATTATGCGGCGGTGATTCAGGCTCAGTTGGGGAAAGCTGTGTCAGCCCTGCCGGGGGCAGGGGCTGCTGGCGGCATGGGCGCTGCGGCTTTGGCATTTTTGCCCAATGTGTGTATGCGGCGTGGCGTCGATATTGTGTTGCAGGCGACTCAACTCGAGCAGCACTTGGCCGATGCAGATTTGGTGATCACGGGTGAAGGCTGTCTCGATGCCCAAACCATATTGGGTAAAGTGCCAATCGGAGTGGCGCAGTTAGCCAAGCGTTATGCGGTGCCGGTAATTGCCATTGGCGGTTGCGTACGTGCCGATGTAGCGGCCGTGTATGCGCACGGTATTGATGCCGTTTTTTCCTGTGTACCTGCCGCTATGCCACTGGAGAGCGCGCTTGCCAATGCCGAGCAGCACTTGGCGCATACGGCACGTAATGTCGCCGCTGTTATAAGGCTGCTACAAAAATAAATGGGTATATCGGTGTGGGCTTTATTTTATATAGTTTTGGTTGAGATACATTGGGTTGGTATTGTTGGTTGCCTTGACACAGGGCGCTCTTGCCAGAGCTGCATCTAATTTCAGGTACGGAATTTCGATACCAAATCGGCCATGCGTTTGGCTAGGTTTTCCAACTCGGTGACCGAGTGCGCCACTTGCGTGATCGAGTGGTTATTTTCTTGCGCCATATTGCTAATGTGCTCGATGTTTTTGGCAATATCGGTACTGGCGGCAGCTTGTTCACGCGTTGCGTCGGCAATCACAATGACATCCGATACCAGCTCGCGGGTTTCGCCAGAGACAGCGCCAATTGCATCGCTGGCCTGATGTGAAATCGACATACAACTGGTAATCTGGCTGCGCGTGCGCTGCATGTTTTGATCCGAGCTGGCAATTTCGTTCTGAATATCGCTCACAATGTGGCTGATTTCCTGCGTTGCCTCACCAGTACGGGCGGCTAATTTGCGTACTTCATCGGCAACCACGGCAAAACCTCGTCCCTGCTCGCCAGCGCGTGCAGCTTCAATTGCCGCGTTGAGTGCCAGTAGATTGGTCTGATCCGCAATGTCCTTAATCGCACTCAGGATTGCATCCACTTTGGCCGATTGTTGATTGAGTTTGCTCATCGAATCCGATAATGCATCTACCGACTGATTCACTTTATCGATTTCGTAGGCCACATTTTGCACCAACTGTTGGCCTTGCTCGGTTGCTTGTCCGGTACTAGCGGCGCTGGTTTCAAAGTGGTGGGCACTTTCGGCGATATGTTGAATGCTGACGGTGACTTCTTCCACGCTGGCCGCGGTGGCAGTGGATGACTCAGCTTGCTGGTGCGAAGCATCTGCCACTTTATCGGCCACCGTGCTTAATTGTCGGGCTGCCACACCCACGGCTTCGCTTTCTTGGCGCACTTGTACAAACATTGTGCGTAATCGTTCCATAAAGTGATTAAACGCTTCGCTGGTACGACCAATTTCATCATGCGATACAACAGTAAGGCGGCGTGTTAAATCGCCTTCGCCCCCTGCTAGAGTTTCCATCGCCACGGCCAAGCGCGCCAGCGGTGCAGTTAATACCGTCAATATGGCGGCCAATACAGCGAGCAACAGTACGCCAGCGATGACTCCAACAATAATCGCGTGATTGCGCGCTTTCACGGCATCAGCCACGATTACTTCTTTGGGAATTGCGACCCCCAGCCCCCAGTATTGGCCGGTATTCCCGACCTGAATAGCGCGCCAAACGTGGAGCACGCCATCTTTTTCGTAGTCGAGTGTTTTGCCGGCTTGTAGCTGGGTCATTAATTCGGCCGGATACTGCTGGGCATCCATCGCTTTACCCAACAATTGGCTATCTTGATTGACCACGTACAAACCGCCATTGGAAATCAAGGTTAGGTGGCCAACACCAAATGGTTTGTATTGGCTAAAAATGGTTTGCAGCCGATCTAGTGGTAGATCAACAGCGGCAATGCCCAAAAAATCACCCGCCGGATTTTTCATCGCTACGGCCAGCGACGACATTAAAATACTTTTGCCTTGCACATCGTAGGGAAACGGCTCGGTCACAGTATCGCGCTTACGCGATTTAGGTACAAAGTAAAAATCCCCCAGCCACTTTCTTCATAACGTGGTTTATAGCCAGTGGGGTTAGTACGAAATGGTTCTGCCTCGGCTTGTTGTTTGCTGCCTAGCATCACATCTTGTGCCACCTTGTCGCCAGAGCGCGTGATGTAAGGCATGTAGCGGCCGGTGGGGTCGTGACGGGGCCAGTCTTTGGCGTATTCCGCATCTTTGCCATCTAAGGCATTGGCCTCCATCAGCATCCATAAACCAGAGGCATCCGGAAAACCGCCGAGTAATTTCATGATCATTTGATCGAGGGTTTTGCGATCGGGGAAGTTGCCACCCTTGAGTCCCATGACGGCATCGGCCAGATGCTTGGGCAGCATAAAGCCTTGTGCGAAATTGGCCTCGATCTGCTTGGCATAGGATTCCGTTTGTTCATACGCGCGCGCCTTGCCAACACGTTCGGCATCCTGATAAACCTGACTAGCAATCACCCAGATCATCGCCGTGATGCCAACTACAATGGCCAAGGTTGCAGCCAGCAGTACTTTGGCGCGCATTGGTAATGTGGAGAGAAAAGTCTGCATGGTGCTTCCTTCGCCGAACCGCCAGATCGGGTTCTATTCTCTTTTCATAGCAGCTTGTCAGCTACTTAGGTAAGAAAATGACGGAAGGGAGTTATCACAGAGAAGGGGTTGTTTATACCGAAAGGCTAAAGCTGCAGTGTGTGCCATGTCCGCAGAGCAGACATGGCAGGGAAAGGGCTTACTGGATTTTGAGCAATTCAACTTCGAAAATCAGTGTGGCATTGGCAGGAATCACGCCAGGCACACCGCGCTCGCCATAAGCCAGTTTGGGTGGACACACCAGCTTGGCCTTTCCACCCTCTTTGATTTTCTGCACACCTTCAGTCCAGCATGGCACCACGCGTGAGAGCGGGAAGGTCGCAGGCTGGCCGCGTTTATACGAGCTATCAAATTCCTTGCCATCCGGTAAAGTGCCACGGTAATGCACGGTTACTGTATCTAGGGCTTTAGGGTTAGCGCCCTTGCCTTCAACTAAGGTGGTAATTTCAATGCCGGATTCAGTTTTAATTGTCTTGGCAGGATCAGCGGCTTGTGCCGTAGTGGCAAGCCCGGCGATCAGCAGGGTGGCAAACAGAGTTTTCATGCGTTTTCCTATTAGTGGTTAGGGTATTGCTTTGCAGTTATTGTTCAGATTGAGCTACGAGAATATACCTATCAATTGACGACTTGCCCCATGCGCAGCAATGGGCGAGGCTCAACCAGTACATTATGTGTGTTGTCCGACACCCAAGTTTGGCCGTCCTGAATCGTAAATTGCAATTGCATGGTGCGCTCGGTCATTTTCGCGAGTTCCGCCAAGGTATCGGCATCCACGCCGACCACATTTAAATGCTCAAAGCGGGTGAGCTGGCCTTTGATGCCGTCAAACCAAATATCGACCACGCGCGCGCCGTAGGCGTAAATCCACACCTCAGCTGAGCGACCACAGGCCTTCTTGATGCGTTTTTCATCTGGCATGCCCAGATCGATCCACTGCTCGATCGCTCCGGTCAGATCCATTTGCCAGATATCAGGCTCATCATCTGCGCACAGGCCGCGTGTTAGTTCCAAAGATTCGCTGGCATGTTGGGCGAAGGCAACCAGGCGCAGCATCATGCGCTCGTCGGTTTCAGAGGGATGGCGCGCCAGAGTCAGGTGATGCGTCGCATAGTAATTGCGATCCATATCGGTAATGTTTAGCTCGGCTTTAAAGACGGTGGATTTGAGGGCCATGGGTGGAAGATAGCGAATGCAGAAAAGCGTGTAGTTTAACTGCTTACGCACAGGCTGTATTTATGCATTTGCATGGTGGTCATTTTGGAGTTGTGAATCATTAATGTTTATTTAGAATGTGGCAATTAATGCAATTGGGAATTGATCTTGTTATCACTGCGGCGTAAGATTTATTCAAACAAATCAAGCAACAATTTCAAATTGAGAGCGCCCATGCTACGTGCAATTTTACTGACACTCACGACTCTTATTGCCACGACAGTGGTTCATGCGGAAACAACCGCCTTAACGCTCACTGCGCGTGCAAATGGCTTTGAACCCGCAACGTTGAATGCCCCTGCAGGCAAAGCGATCGACTTAACCGTGGTGAATGATAGCAAAGCGGCAGTTGAGTTTGAGAGCAAACCGCTGCGGCAGGAAAAAGTGATTGCACCGAGCAAAAGTATCGTAATTCATCTCAAGCCATTAGCCGCTGGCGAATACAAATTTGTGAATGAATATCTTGAAGACAAAGTGCGTGGTGTGCTGGTCGTGAAGTGATTATTGCCTCGCTTCCCGCATTAGCGTCCGCCATTGAGGCCGTGCGATGCGGTATTGAGATGCGGGCAGAGTCAATCAAAGTTACACAAGGAGTACCTTCATGGGCAATGCGCTGTTTATTGTTTGGCGAGAAAGCGTTGAGGCGATGCTGGTGGTCGGGATTTTGTTCGCCTGGATTCGCTCCAATGATGTCAAGCAAGCGTTGCCGTGGTTGTGGGGGGGCGTAGCCGCGGGGATTGCGTTGGCATTGTCTTTGGCGCTGGTGATGCTGGGAATTGCAGATTCACTCTCGCCTGAGCAAATGGATTATTTCCAACTCGGCATGGTTTTGGTTGCTGCTGTGCTGATTGTGCAGATGGTGCTGTGGATGCGCAAACATGGCTGCACATTGAAAAAAGAGCTGGAAAGTGGCATGGCCAGTAGTGCGAAGCAGGCTAATTGGTGGGGTATGGTGGCGCTGGTGGCGATTGCCGTGGGGCGCGAAAGTGCTGAAACCGTAGTCTTTCTGTATGGTCTTGGCATGAGCGGGAGCAATACTGGCCAATTTGCCTTGGTAATCGTGGCCGGAATAGTTCTGGCAGGCGCGACATTTTGGCTATTACAGCAAGGCTCTAAGTGGCTATCATGGCGTGCTTTTTTTCGCTTTAGCGAAATCATGCTGTTGATGTTGGCCTGCGCCATGTTGATGAATGGGGTCGAGCGGATGATGAATCTAGGATGGTTGCCCACTTTACGCGATCATCTATGGGATAGCAGTGTGTTATTGGATGACTCGACTAAATTGGGTGGAACGATTGCTGCATTGACGGGTTATCGCGCCCAGCCGGCCTTAACGCTGGTGCTGGCATTCTTGGCATATTGGTCAAGTATCACCCTGCTGTTTCGTCGCAAAGGCTAAGCGATTCTGCACCATATGCAAGGGCAAAACCTCGGCTAAGCCTGACCTTTAATCAAATAAACGCCAATTTGCGACATTTTTTGCATACAGCGTTTGTTTTTTCGGCTAAATACTCTGTAGAATCCGAGTTTTAGCGCCCAACCAATCGGCGCGCCGCCGCGCAGTTCTAGCTGGCCGGCCTCTCTCTTCAATTTACCTAAACCTGCCCTGGATTGGTATCGCGCCACGCGATAGGCCGCAGCAGGAATATTCAATGTCTGATCTGACTTTTGCCGATCTAAAATTGGCCGAGCCGCTTTTGCGTGCCGTTGCCGAAACTGGTTACACCACGCCGACGCCGATTCAAGCGCAGGCGATCCCTCAAGTAATTTTAGGTGGCGATTTACTCGCCGCCGCGCAAACCGGTACTGGTAAAACCGCTGGTTTTACGCTGCCGATTTTGCAGCGCCTAATTGAAAAGGGCGCACCAAGTAGTGAAAAAGGCACGCCGCGCGTGCTGATCCTGACCCCAACGCGTGAACTCGCCGCGCAGGTGGAAGAATCAGTCCAAACCTACGGCAAATACCTGCCTTACACCTCGATGGTGATGTTTGGCGGCGTCAATATCAAACCGCAACACCGTCGCCTGCATTCTCCGCTGGATATTCTGGTCGCCACGCCGGGCCGCTTGCTCGATCACGTGGGCCAGCAAACCGTTGATTTGTCGGCAGTCGAAATTCTGGTGCTCGACGAAGCCGATCGTATGCTCGATATGGGTTTTATCCACGATATAAAAAAGATTCTTAAGATCGTGCCGGCCGAGCGGCAGAACTTACTATTCTCAGCGACATTCAGCGATGAAATCAAAGACCTCGCTGACAAGTTGCTCAATAACCCCGCTCTGATCGAAGTCGCGCGCCGCAATACCACCAACGAGCTGGTTAGCCAGCGCGTGCACTTGGTTGATCGCGATAAAAAGCTGCCGCTGCTGACGCATCTGATCAAAGAAGGCGATTGGCACCAAGTATTGGTGTTTATGCGCACCAAACACGCGTGTAACCGTGTGGCTGAAAAGCTGAACAAAGACGGCATTACCGCGATGGCGATTCATGGCAATAAGAGCCAGAACGCCCGCACTGCCGCTTTGGCGCAATTTAAAACAGGCGAGTTGCAAGTATTGGTTGCGACTGATATCGCCGCACGTGGTCTGGATATTGAAGAATTGCCGCACGTGGTCAATTTTGAATTGCCGAATATTTCCGAAGATTACGTTCACCGCATTGGCCGTACTGGCCGTGCTGGCTGCACCGGTGAAGCACTGTCGCTGGTCTGCGTTGATGAGCTTAAATTCTTGGCCGACATCGAAAAGCTAACCAAGCAATCGATTCCACAATTTACCGTGCCCGGCTTTGAAGCCGACTTGAGCGTGAAGCCCGAGCCTATCGTGCGCGGTGGTCTCGGTCGTGATCGCCCGCCACGTACGCCGCGCGCCAACACCAATTCGCGCCCGCCGAAAGGCTGGAACAAAGCCAACGCCGAAGCGCTGCAAGCTGAAAAAGACGCGATGCTCGCCGCGGGTGCCAGCCCTGAAGAAGTTGCCAAAGTGATGGCGGCGAAAAAAGCCGAAGCGGAGAGCAAAGCTCAGCGCAGCCCACGCAGCGGCCAAGGTCGCCGTCGCAACGACGAGCGTGCAGAGGGCAGTGCCGACACGGCAGAAATCGCAGCGCTTAGCGCCGATGGTGAAGCGCCGCAAGCTCGTGCGCCGCGCCAACCGCGCGAAGGGCAGCAGCGTGGTCGCGGTCGTCGCCCTGCCGGTGAAGCGCGCGTCGATAGCGAACAACCAAGCCGTGCACCACGGCAAGAGCGTGCGCCGCGTGATGGCGCACCGCGTCAGGAACGTGGCCCACGCAACGACGAACGTCGCGGCCCACGCGGCTCAGCTGGCGAAGGTCGTGGCAATGAGCAACGCCGTGCACGTCCAGACTCGCGTGATGATGGCCGTGCGCCGCAACGCGCACCCCGTGAACGGATGGATTATGACGAACGCCAGCCGATGTCGAACGCCAATGCGCTGCCTGCCGAGTTGATGCAACGCCCAAATCGTGGCCCACGTTACAACAATGGCAATACCGCGAGCACCCAAGGCGGCTTCCCGCCGATTCCTCGGCAAGGTGGTTATTACGATAAGCCAGAAAATGGCGGTCGTGGCGGCTCACGGAGTGATGGGCGTGGCCCACGACCTGCCGGCCGAGATGGTGGCCGCACCGATAATCGCGGGGCTCGTCCAGCCGCTCGCGACGGTCGATCATTTGCCACTGACGCCAAGCGCAACGATCAGCGTAAACCACAGGTGCACACTTCCCATTCGGAAGGCCACGGTGGTCAGCGCCGCCGCTCAGCACCGACTGCTGCGCTGCTCGGTGGCGGCAAGCCGCGTGACGAAGAGTAAATTGGGTAGGGTGGGTTAGGCGAAGCCGTAACCCACCGATAGGGTATTTTTCCAAAGGCCATATTTAATATGGCCTTTATTCATATACGGAGCCACGTATTGATGTATTCCGCGACTTTCATTTTCACCGCCAAACAATACGACGACGAATTTCACGCACTCGATGCGCTGATTGCCACGGCGGCGAAAGAGAGCGTCGGTTACATCGGTGAAGAAGCATGGGAAGACCCCAAAACCGGCCGTATCGCCAATGTGTATTACTGGGAAACTGAGGCAGGCCTGAAAGCGCTCATCGCGCACCCCAAACACATCGAAGCAAAAAAGCGCTATAGCGAATGGCTAGGCGGCTATCAGGTCATCATCTCGCAAGTGATTAAAACGTATGGTGATGGGCAGCTGGGGCATGTATTGTCTATGCAATGGTGAGTTGTGTAAGTTTTCGAAGTGTTTTTTGACAGTAAATATTTTTGTCTGGTAATATTTTAATCAGAATTGACCTAAGTACCCTCCCTCCATAGATACCAATAATATGCTTTTCACCCTATTGCAACACGGGATGTACGATATTGAGAATTCATCCCGTTTTGAATAACGTAACTGACCCCTTTCTGGCAATAATTCCATGTTGAAAAATATCCGGTTCATTTTTGCATTGCTGTTAACTTTGACGGCGATCTATGCCTATTCTGAAGAGCCTCCATTACGCACTGATTTGAATGAAAGCGTAGAGATGATCAAGGTAGGTACCAATCTTTTTGGTGCAGATGTAAAACTAGAAACTACTATTTTTAAACCGAATGGTGATGGGCCTTTTCCCGTTTTGTTTATTTATCACGGTAAAGATTTGGGCCCTACGGAAAAGCAGCCAAGATCCCGTATGACGCTATTAGCGGCCGAAATGGTTGCTCGTGGCTATGTGGTTGTTTTTCCAAATGCTCGCGGATTTTCGAAATCAAGTGGATACAACAATACTGAACGCTGCAATATTTATAGCGAAGTAATGGATACCGGTAAAGATTTTCGAGCATTGATTGAAGCCATAAAAACCAAAAATTATGTAAATAAAGAACAAGTTGTTTTGATGGGCCAGTCATATGGAGGGCTCAATGTACTTGGCACAATTACTGAACCTATCGCGGGTCTGGTATTGGCTGTGAATTTTTCTGGTGTGCTCAATTATGGTAATGGTTGTAACTGGGAGTCAGCATTGAATTCTAGTTTTGGAAAATTAGGAAAAAATGCTAAGCACGACTCGATTTGGTTTTATGGTAGTAATGATGCTTTAATGTCTGTTGATTTGATTAATAAAAATTATGAGCTTTATAATGCAACTAAACAGCAAGCAAAGTTAATTAATTTTGGCTCGTTCAGGGCTGACGCTCATGGTATGTTTGGCACTTTAGCTGGTTTTAATGAAATTTGGTGGCCAATTATCAAGCCTCAATTGAAAGAAAAAGGCTTGCCGGTTGAAGTTATTTATCCAAATCTGCAGACAGTGAACAAAGTCGTAACCCCATCTGGATTTGCTTTAGCTTCGGACTTGGATAAATTACCAGCTAATTTGAACAAGACCTGCCGCACATTCTATGAGAATGTGGTCAAATATAAAGTCAGCCCTAGTGCGTTTGTTATTTCTGAGGAAGGCAATTGCGGTGGAATGGGGGATTTTGATTTAGACCCCGAATCATGGGCGATGGCATCATGCAAAAGAAAACCGAATAGTAAAAATTGTAAATTGTATCTACTCAATGGGCAGGTCGTTTGGCCAACTAGTTAATATTGTTACTGATAAGGTGGCTTTACGCTGCCTTATCTTCCATGAAGACTAAGGCACAAAGCAGTGTAAAATCCCGCCAAACGATAACGAGTCTGCTCATGCCTACTAATCTGCACACCAAAATCACCCAGCGCCAGCCCGGTATTATTTTGTACGGCATTACGCCGCCCAAGGCGAACAATACGCCAGAGAAGATCGCCGAGATCGCGGCCTTGCAGGTCGAGCGCATTGCGCCGCTGAATGTGGATGGGCTGGTGCTGTATGACATTCAGGATGAAGCAGATCGCACCGACGCGGCGCGCCCGTTCCCGTTTTTGGCGACACTCGATCCGCTGACGTATAGCCGTGATTATCTGGCGGCGCTCGATATCCCGAAAATTAACTACCGCTGCGTCGGGAAATATTCGCCCGAGCAGTTTCGCGCCGATTTAAGCGCGCTGGGTAATGGCGTGTCGGTGTTTGTTGGCGCGGCTTCGCGCGAGCAGCAGGTGTCATTGTCGGTGGCACAAGCCTATGCCTTGCGGCGCGAAACCAACCCCGATCTATTAGTTGGTGGCGTGGCGATTCCCGAGCGGCATTTGGTGAAAAACGACGAGCACATTCGTGTGGCGCACAAGGTGGCGGAAGGATGCTCGTTCTTTGTAACGCAGTGCGTTTACAACGTTGAGGCGGCGAAAAATTTCCTCTCCGATTACTACTACGCTTGCCAAGCGAGCGGTACGGCGATGGTGCCGATTATTTTCACCATTACGCCGTGCGGCTCGGTGAAAACGCTGGAATTTATGAAGTGGCTGGGGATCAGTATTCCGAAATGGCTGGAAAACGATCTGATCCACTCGGGCGATATTCTGGCCAAATCACTCGATGTATGTAAGCGTATCTTCTCCGAGCTATTGCAATACGCTAATGAGAAAGGCATACCTGTAGGGTGTAATGTCGAGAGCGTAGCGATTCGCAAAGACGAAATCGAAGCTTCATTGCAATTAGTGCGCGATGTGCAGGCGATGTTTAGCCGCGTTTAACATGCCGTTTCTGCTCACCTGTCGCTGGGCCACCTTCAGCCCGCAGCAGACTGGGCATTTCAAACTACTTTGTTATTAATCCGAGTCAGTTTTAATGGCCTACCCATTTAGGGTTAGATGGGTAGGTATTGCCATTAGCCCATTGCTGTAATTGCCTTTTCACGCGATGCCCCCTGTGTTGCTGGGCATATTCTCCCTTTGCCTTTCCGGCATTTCAATTCGCTGAACCGATCTGTCCTATAAACAAAGCAGTTTTTCGCGCTGCGACGGAGTCGGCTATGCACTTGAGCCTTAGAGCAAAATTAAGTTTGATGGGTGGAATTCCGGCCTTGGTGCTGGTGTTTTTCTCTTTAACTGCGGTCAAAGAGAAAATGGCGCAAGTCGATGAGCTGCAACGCTTAGAAGGCTTGGTGCAATTGTCGGTGCATATTGGCGATCTTACGCATGAGCTGCAAAAAGAGCGTGGCATGAGCGCCATGTTTATTAGCAGTAAGGGCCAGCTGAACGGCAGCGATTTGCAAGCCCAGCGCAGCGTCAGCGATCAAAAAATCAGCGAATTTAAAACCGCCTTGGCCGCGTTTGATCGGCAACGTTACGCCGCCAGCTTGGACGAAGTGCTCAACAAAGCCAGCGAAGATTTGCAGCAAATCGACGCCAAACGCCAAGGCGTGAGCGCACTCAGCCTCGGCGCGCCCGATTCAGCCAAGTATTACACAGGCCTAATTGGTGATTTGCAGCAAATGCCGGCGCGGGTGTCGCAACTGAGCAGCCAAGGCGAAGTGGCTCGCCTGAGCGCGGCGTATTCGAGCTTTTTACAGGCCAAAGAGCGCGCAGGGCGCGAGCGGGCGATGTTGTCGGCGGTGTTTACGCTGAATCAGTTTAGCGCCGCTACGCTTAATAGTTTTGTGCAAAACTGGTCGGCGCAGCAAGTGTATTTAGATGAGTTTTCGCACTATGCGCTCGATGAGCAAAAAGAATTTCTGGCGCGCACCGTGCAAGGTGAGGCGGTGAATGAAGTGAATCGCTTGCGCCAGTTTGCGCTGGATAACCCGACTTCGGTTGTGCTGGGTGTCGACCCCAAGCACTGGTTCAAAATGTCGACCGGCCGCATCGAATTGATGAAAACCGTTGAAAGCCAGCTTGCGAACGATTTGCTCGCGCGCCAAGCGCAACTCACGGCGCAGGCGCAGCAAAATAAAAACCTGTTCTTGGGCGTGGCGGCTTTGGCCATTGTGCTGACGGCAAGTTTGGTCTTGCTCATTACGCGTAATGTGCTGCGCCAAATGGGGGGCGAGCCCGATTATGCGGCGCGGATTACCCGCCGAATTGCGGCAGGCCATTTGGATAATGAAGTCGTGCTCCGCAAGGGCGATGAGCGTAGTTTGCTGCATTCGATCCAGCAAATGCAGCAGCAGTTACTCGAGCGCATTAATTTTGAGAAGAAAACCGCCGATGAAAATCTGCGTATTCGGATCGCGCTGGATAATGTCAGCACCGGCGTGATGATCGCCGACGATCAACGCACTATTATTTACGCCAATACAGCGGTGCGCACCATGCTCAAAGAGGCTGAAAGCGATTTGCGCCAAGTGCTGCCAACCTTTAATGCCGAGCGGCTGATTGGTGAGTGCATTGATCAATTTCATAAGCAACCTAGCCATCAAGCGAACTTACTTGCCAGTTTGAGCAAGCCATATACCGCGAACCTCAAAGTGGGCGTGCGCCAATTGCAGGTAATTGCCAACCCGGTCATTAATGCCAACGGCGAGCGTTTGGGCTCGGTGGCCGAATGGCGCGATCGCACTGCCGAGCTGGCCGCTGCCGAGCGCGAAGCGGCGTTGGCGGCGGAAAATCTGCGGGTACGGATTGCGCTCGATAATGTCAGCACCGGCGCGATGATTGTCGATACCGAACGGAAAATCGTGTACGCCAATAAGGCGGTGCGCAATATGCTGCAAAGCGCCGAGAGCGCAATTCGCACGCAGATTCCCGGCTTTGATGCTTCGCGGCTGATTGGTACGAATATTGATAGCTTCCATAAAAACCCCGAGCATCAGGCCAAATTGCTCGCCGAGTTTGTGCGACCCTATACGGCTGATTTGGTGATTGGCGGTCGCAATATGACGGTGACAGCCAACCCGGTGATTAACGAGCAGGGCGAGCGCATGGGGGCGGTGGCCGAATGGGTTGATCGCACCTTGGAAGTGAAAATCGAGCAGGAAGTGGAAAACCTCATCCTGGCTGCGAGCGAAGGGCATTTTGACACCCGCTTGGATATTGAAGGTAAAACTGGGTTCTATCGCAAAGTGTCTGAAGGATTAAACCAGTTGTCGTTGACGGTTGAAAGCGGTTTAAAAGATGTAAACCAGTCGCTCAAAGCCGTGACCGATGGCGATTTAACGCGCACGATTAAGGCCGAATACGGTGGGCTATTTGGCGCGCTGAAAGATCACACCAATGCCACGATTACGCATTTGCGCGAGGTGGTTGGCCGCATTCAACACGCTGCAGAACAAATCAACACCGCCGCGCAGGAAATCGCCTCTGGCAATGCCGATTTATCGAGCCGCACTGAAGAGCAGGCCGGTAGCTTGGAAGAAACCGCCAGCACGATGGAAGAGCTCAATGGCACGGTGAAACAAAATGCTGGCCACGCGCATCAGGCCAATATTTTGGCCAAAACCAGCAATGAAACGGCGGCCAGCAGCGGGCGCATTGTGAATGAAATCATCCACACCATGGACGGCATTACGCACAGTAGCCGCAAAATTGCCGACATTATTAGCGTTATTGACGGCATTGCTTTCCAAACCAATATCTTGGCCCTCAATGCCGCGGTCGAGGCCGCGCGCGCTGGCGAGCAAGGGCGGGGTTTTGCGGTGGTGGCCACCGAGGTGCGCAATTTAGCGTTGCGCAGCGCCACGGCGGCCAAAGAAATTAAAGATCTGATTCACGAATCGGGTGAAAAAGTCGATTCGGGTTCGGTATTGGTGCAGCAAGCCGGTCAATCAATGGAAAGCTTGGTTAGCTGCTTTGAAAAAGTCACCCAACTGGTCACCGAGATTGCCGGCGCGAGCCGTGAGCAAAGTAATGGCATCGAGCAAGTCACCGAGGCGGTGAACCAGATCGATGAAATGACGCAACAAAACGCTGCACTGGTCGAGCAAGCGGCCGCGGCAGCAGAAAGTTTGCAAGAGCAGGCGCAAGAGCTCGTCGGCGTCGTTGAGCGTTTCCGCTTAAGCTAGTTTGAGTTGCCCCGTGTTGTATTGCTGGATAAGTCTTGCCATTTGAGGCGAGTCCACGTATACCATGCGGGGTATATCAACCTTGTTTGAGCTTGGCGATGAAACTAGCTGGCCGTTTGAAAATTGCTTGTCTTACTACGCTATTGTTTTGGGCTGGAGCGGTTCGCGCCGAATGTTTGCCCGAACCCCAAGTGCCCACCGCCGAAGAAATCCCCACCTTGATGCAGCAAGCCGTCGATCGCGGCTTCTTGTGGAAAATCAGCAAGGGCGGGCATGCTTCGTGGCTGTACGGAACAATCCACGCCAATCAGCGTGAATATTGGCTGCCGGGGCCAAAAACGCGGCAGGCCATTTTCAGCAGCGATGCCATCGCGGTGGAATTGGATATTACCCAGAGCGAGACGATGAGCGAAGTGCTACGCCTCGCGCAGCGCGGTGCGGGCCAAGTCCCTGCGCAATTTGCTGAGCGCATCAAAGCACAACTGGTCAAAAACTGCCTACCGGTCGAGCTGCTAGATCGAGTTCATCCTTCCTTAGTGCTCAGCCAGATTTCTCTAAGCCAATCGCGCCAAGATGGTGTTGAAGCGGCCTTTGGCACGGAAGTCTTTTTGCTGGGCGCTGCGCAAGGCGCGAAGAAAAAGATCATCGCGCTAGAAACGCCCAAAGAGCAAATGAGTGCGCTGCTTGAAGATGGCAAATTGACGACTGCGCAATATCAGCAAGCGATGACGCTAATGGAATCGGGCCAAGCCCGTGAGCAATTGCGCATGCTGGTCGATACTTGGGCGCGCAGCGATCTGGCGCGGATGGAGCGCTACGAAGAATGGTGCGAATGCATGAAAACCGCCGAAGATCGCAAAGCGATGAAGCGGCTGAATGACGACAGAAACGTCGTGCTGGCCAAACGCATTGCGCAGCAACACGGCCAAAATCAATCCTTATTTATCGCCGTTGGCAGCTTGCACATGGTCGGTAAAAAAGGGCTACCTAAACTTTTGCGCGAGCAGGGTTTTCAGGTTGAGCCGATTTCGTTTCAATAATGACAACGCGATACCCTGCGTGGTATTGCGTTGAATCGCTCTTAAAATATTGCCTTGAAGGCTATACGTGAGCTCGGTGCGCCTGATTGCCGTATTGAGCCGCAGATGCGCTCTGCCGCGCTGGCGATGAATTTATCCACCGCAGCTGCGTGTATTTGTGCACCAAGCCCGCCCTGCCTCATCCAGTAAGCTGCGGTTTATTTGTTGAGGTGACAATGAAAAACACAATCGCAGCGGCGCTGGGCGCCATGATGATTAGTTCGCTGGCGCAGGCGGGCTCTTTATCGACCACCATCGGCAGCGAATACCTTGGGCTGGATTTCACTCAGCAACTTTCGCCGCCACTGAGTCTGAGTGCGCAATTACTCAATAATTTCGACCACGATGACACCTTGGCCAGCGTCGGGCTGGCGTATACCTTGCCGCTAGGCGCGGCCAGTGTCAGCGTGGGTGGTCGAGCCAATTGGTATTCGCTCGACCAGCATGGTGATGAAATGACGCTGGCGATTGGTGGGGATGTGCAAATCCCTATTGCGAAGTCGCTCGCTATTTACGGAAGTGCTTATTGGGGGCCTTTGGCCACCGGCAATCTGGATGCCAGCTTTGATGGGCGCGTCGGCGTGAACTGGCGGGTGATGAATTCCGTCGCGCTCGATGCGGGTTATCGGTATTCCAGCGTGGAATTTGAAAACGGCCATCAGCATGATTTAGCCAATGGCGCGTATGCCGGTGTGCGGGTGATGTTTTAATTACTAGGGTATATGCTTTTAAATATTACAGATATTTATCTTTAGGCATATACCCTGTTAATTATTCAGCCTGAACATTGGTTTTATTTCACCCACGCCCTTGACCGTCGAGCTGATCTGGGGGGCATTGGCAAAGCTCACGTTTCCTACCCCCAAGAGCATAATTTTGGCGGTCTCGGCACGTTGAACCTGGACATTACCCGTTCCCCAGTTGTTGATCTGAATCGCATTGACATCGCGTATTCGCACGTCGCCCACGCCATAATTATCAACGCTGGCCTTGGCGATCTTTGGCGTGGTGATGTCAACCGCGCCGGTGCCACGATTATTCACCGCTAGTTGGGCTGGGTTGGCGCATTGCACTTCGACATTGGCGGTGCCCGAATTATCAACTTGGCCTAATGCTTGGGCAGTGTGAATTACGATGGCAGGCATTTTGCTGCTGAAATTGGCATCATTGGTTTTGATGATGCCACGCTTAAGCAGATCTGGATCGACCTGCGCCAGCAGGGCCGAATCGAGTTCAATGCTGGCTGCTTGTGCGCAAGCTTGCACAACACCGATTGTCCCCATTTGCTGCAGCGTGTTTACATCACCGGCGAGCGCAATCTTCACCGTTTTACCACTCGGCTCGATGTCGGCTTGGCTCTGCATCTGCCAATTGCCTTCGTGTTGATCAATCGTGAAATGTGCATTGGGTTTTGAATACAAGTTGCTCAAGATGCCGAGTACCAATACGGCGCCGACGCAGCTGGGAAAAAGCCATTGCTTATTCATCTCAAATACTCCTTATTAAGCGGTTTGACCGGTTTGACGACGCCAGATCAGCGCGCCAATACACAATGCACTCACGGCCAAATTAATCACAAAGGGCAGGTTCAAGGCAAAAGAGCTAACAAAACTAAACTGCTCGGCCGCTTGGCCTGGGCTGGCCATCAGATTCAGAAAATCGACGTGGCTGATAATCCCGAATAAGCCGGAAAAATACACCTCAACAAAGCGGCTCGCGGCGAGGCTCGGGAGCATTTTGCTCAGGTAAGATTGAGCCACGGCCGCGCCAATAATGACCAAAACCATACCCCAGCGGCGAACGGCGCTATTGCCCAAGGCCAGCAGCAATACCAGTGGCAACAGCCAGATTAGGCTGAGTAAACCCTGCAAAATGGTGCCGAATACGCCGGCCAGCAGCACGCCAAGTTGTCCAGCGGATAGGTGCGTAATCCACATCGGCGCAGAGAGTAAAACATTCAAGCCAATTGCTGCGGTGATTGCCAGCAGTGGTAGGACAATGCCATGCATCAAGATCGGTGCTCCGACCGCCGCGCGCTCATTGATTGGGAGTGAGCGCCAAAAAGCCAGCGATTTGTCGTCTTTATCACGGTAAGGCAGCCCCGGCACGGTAAATAACACGCCAATCAGGCTGAAATAAAGCACAAAGCTGGTTTGGGCCGAGATAACCCAAGCGGCGATTTTGCTGGAATTGGTGGCGATATTGTCGCTGAACTGAGGTGTACCTTGAGTCAGCAAGACAAGGTACACCAAGGCCCAGACAATCACCGGTGACCACAGACCTAAAATTAACCACGAGCGGCGGTGCTGCATCCATTCGCGCAGCATGAGGGTTTTAAACTGTTGCATGGCGCTCTCCTTGGCTCAGGGCAACAAATAAATCGGCGAGTTCAACGCGGAAGGTCTGGCCGAATTGTTCAAGTTCAGGCGGGAAGGGCGCGGCGAAAATTGCGCATTCGCCACCCATTTGCCGGAAGCAATGCAGCTGCGCTGCGGCGGCCACCGCCGCGCTGTGTTCGCTGC
The DNA here is from genome assembly GCF_013423785.1 of Chitinibacter fontanus. Lineage (NCBI taxonomy): Bacteria > Pseudomonadati > Pseudomonadota > Betaproteobacteria > Neisseriales > Chitinibacteraceae > Chitinibacter > Chitinibacter fontanus. The sequence goes on along the minus strand of NZ_CP058952.1, from coordinate 1,539,466 downwards.
TGTAACGCAGGCCGATATAGCGATCTTCGAGTGCGTCGAGTTGATCGTGCAAGACCAGTTCGCCGTCTTTAATCATCATCACATCCGACAGCAGGTTTTCGATTTCATCGATCTGATGCGTTGCGATGAGTACCGTGCGCTCCTCATTGCACCAGTCGCTCACCAGCATGTCGTAGAACGCTTTGCGCGCTGGTATATCGAGCCCCAAAGTCGGTTCGTCCAAAATCATCAATTTGGCGTCGATCGCGCTGATGATGGCCAGATGCAACTGCACAATCATGCCGCGCGAGAGTTGCTTGACCTTGGATTCGAGCTTGATCGTCGTGCGCGCCAGCTTTTGCAGCGCCAATTCGCGATTAAATTTAGGGTGCAAGCCGCACATCAATTGCAGCAACTGCTGCACTTCAATCCACGGTGGCAAAATCGCCACGTCGGGGATGTAGCACACGTGTTCGAGCATCGCTTCGCGCTGCGTGCGCGGATCAAAGCCCAGAATATTGATGGTGCCTTTAAACGGGATGAGCCCCATCATCGCCTGCATCAAGCTGGTTTTACCCGCGCCATTGCTACCCAACAGGCCAATAATACGTCCGCGCTCTAATTGAAACGACATGGGTTTAACGGCCTGTTTCGCGCCGTATGACACCGATAAATCGTGGATGGCCACTAATTCGCTCATTGCCCTTGCTCCTCATAAGACCATTGCAAATCGCTGGGGCTCAGCCCAAGGCGACGTAATTTGGCGGCCAGAATCGGCCATTCGCTATTTAAGAAACGCTCTCGTTCGGCTGCTCGTAAGCGCTCGCTGGCTTGTGGTAGCACAAACATGCCCAGCCCGCGGCGGCTTTCCAGCAGCCCCGCATCGACCATCGCCTGCAGCGCGCGGTTGACCGTTAAAGGGTTGAGGCCATATTCGGCCGCCAGCACCCGAACCGATGGCATGGCTTGGCCTTCGGGCGGCGTGCCATCGAGCAGCGCCTGCCCCAAACGATCAGCCAACTGCAGATAGATCGGCGATTGATTATTCCAGTCCGTCATGTGCTGTATCTGTGTGTTAGTTATGTAGCACACTATATTTGTAGCTGAATTACTTTGCAAGCAAAAAATGCAGCAGCGCTAAATGAATTCTTACCCTTTGGGTATGGCTTTGACCGCTATATTAAACATGGTCTTCGATAGAATACTGGCCTAGGTATAAGAGGACTGACGCCGTTGCCCTGCCGCAAAGTGAACGAAGGGAATAAAAAATATGGACAGCAAACTGCCTGATGACTCAGGCTGGCTTGAGGCTAGGCGAGTAAGGAGTACACCATATCGCTTGGATCTTGCTGCTGAGCACCAAGCCAGCAACTGCCCCCGAGGCTGAGCTGCTGCTGCTGCTGCGGATTCAGTTGGGCGGCTGGCACATCACGCTGATCAAGAATCAGCGTCACATCGCAAGCCAGACCATGGCCAAGGCTGAATTTCAACAGCTCCTTGAGCGATTTGGCGCCATCGCCTTGCGGCAGTAACGCTTGGTATTGCGCCAAGCGCAGCGGCCCAAGGCGCAAATTGAGCTTGGTTTGTCGATCCCACACCCGATCGCCGGCAAAAGCGGACACACCCAGCTCGCAATATTGGCCACCCAATTGGGTTTGCTCCGCTTGCGGCAGATTCATCCATTGGCCAGCAAATTGCTCCAGCTCGGCACGAAAGCCAAAAAAGCCCTCGATCAGCGTCGTGAGCGCTTGGCTCGACATTGGCTTTTGGCTTAACAATCCGGCGTAATAAACAAACAGATTTTCGCTCTGTAGCGCGTCTTTACCGAGCTGCCCACGCAAGGCACCCAAACCCATGCCGCCCAAATCAAGCAAATTGCGCGTAAAGCCGTCTTGCTCGCCATTTTCTACTTGTAGCCAGAAGCGATATTTTTTCCACGCGCTGTAAAACAGTGCAATCGAGCGATGGCTGAAAATATCAAAAAACGCATGCAGCGTTGGGTCGCGAAATTGTTGGCGGCGCTCGATCAAGAGCTCGGTATAGCTAGTCGGCAGCACGCCGCTGGGGCCAGTAAGCCCCATGAACGCGACTTCCATTTCGTGTTGATCATCATCGTGCTTGCTCGGCGCAAAACGCGTGATTTCACTGGCCGGAAAGCTCAGATTAGCCAGCGTACGAAAGCGTAGCTTCTCTGGCAAAACACCACGACGTTCGCCGCGTTTTTTTGCGCTCAGCCCTAAAATGCGTACCGCTTGGAAAAAGCGATACTCGCTCGGGTTGGCGAGCAGCTCCTGCTCTAGATGACGAGGGCTTCGCCGGCTCGTGCTGGCCATGCTGCGACCTCCTGTTGGCGTGTTTTTACGCGCAAGCGAGTAAAACTATTGGGCGCACAATACAGCGCAAAAAAGCGTTCCAACACGCTGGCAAATAAATACACACTGCCGCCGACATAGTTTTCTTCGTCCAGCGTTAATGCTATTTCGGTGCCGCGCACAAAACCGGCAAAATCACGCCCCAGCACGCGGGTGACTGCGGGCGCGCTTTCGATCGCGACGATGCCCTGAATCTGCTTGGCATTGACTGCGGAATCGCTCAGATTGTAGAGCACCAGCATTTCTTGTAGGGCGCTGCGACCGGTTTCGATCAGAGATAGATAGTTAAGCGACAGATGCGATACCAAGCGCCATTGCAGGCCGCGTTTTTGCGGTGGCCGCAAAGTTCCAGTCGGTTTGCGCAAGAGCCGCACCCGTTTGACGACCGAATGGCCGGGCAAGCTAAAGTCGGTGTGTTGCCCCGATTGATTGCCGCCAAATGGAATCATTTCGGGCAGATCACGATTGCTGCAGAGCATTTCGATACTCAGCACTTCTGCGCTCGGGCGAACTGGGTTGAAATCCAGATCGACCAGATGCAGCTCTAGATCAGTGCCCTTATCGTCTTGGCGTGGCGAGGCTTCGCGGCTGGCATGCCAGTAAAATTGCGCGTTATTTTCCTCTGCGCCGTGGCGAATAGCATAAAACGGCAGGACTTCTTCGCTGCTTTCATGGCTACCGGTTTTTTCAACGCGCACCACGCGGCGCAATTGCATTACTTCAAACGCTTGCTGTTTGCGCGCATCGGCAATGACGGGATAACTAGCGCGTTGGTGTGTGACGCGAATCGGCTCGCCTTGATGCACAAATAAATTCACAATCGGCGTGCAGCCGAGTTTGAAATGGCTGGCTTGCAAATGATTGAGCAGGCGCGCGTGGCGCTCGCTATCGGGCCATTGCTTGAAAACGCATTGAATGACTAATTTATTGCCGCGCAGATTACGCACTGCGGAGGCTAACTGTTGCAGCTCGACAAACAGGAATTTATCGGGGAAGCTGAAATACTCGGTGAGCAAGCGGTAGCCCAGAAAAGATCGCTCGTCGTATTCAAGCATGCCTTCGTCGCGGCCAAAGCCCACTGCTTGCAAAGCGCTGGTCGGTAGCGCTCGCGTGAAAGCGGGGTCGTCGCTGCCGTCGCCGACCCGCACTTGCAGTGTGTTCGATAGCAGCAATTCATACAGCAAATGCATCAATGCCGGTTCGCCATCCAAAAAGAAGCGCAGCGATTGCAGATCTAAATCACACAGTGCCAATCCACCATGGGTATTTAGCTCTAGGCTCAATATCGCTGCGGCATCTGGCGCTATACGTCTTAAATAGGGCGAGCTACTGGTGAGCTCGATCTTAGCCTGGGTGAGCGATAGCGGGTACAAATCAACCGAATAACACGAGCGAAATTTGCACGTGACGCCGCCAATCGCGGGCGCATGCACTGCTTGGCCGCGCGCGATGGTATAGCGCTTGGCGATTTCGGGGCGCTCTGGGTCGCACTCGTATTGCACGATGCTCGACGAAGGAATCGGGCGCAAATAGTGTGGGTACAGCACATCGAGAAAACTGGCCGCAATTTCGGGGTATTCGTCATCGAGTTTTTTGTGAATGCGCGACGCCAAAAAAGCAAACGATTCGATCAGCCGTTCGGTATGCGGGTCTTCGCACTGATCGCCTTCGAGCTGTAAACGGCCAGCGATTTTGGGGTATCGACGTGCAAATTCACCAGAAAGTTCGCGCAATAAACTAAGTTCGCGTTCGTAATACGGCAGCAGAGAGTCGAGCATGCGAGCGAGGAGTTCCAGACAAAAAGGAAAACAATCTATCCTGAGCACGGCTCAGTGCAGAAAGCCTGACATTATCGGCTATTTATACGTAATGATGAACCGGTAAATTTCTACTGTGTGATGTAAATTACTGACAAAATTTACCCGTTCAGCGTCAATGCCATTCAATCATCTACCCCATACTGCGCTGTAAATGTCTATGAATATCCCCGAAAAACTCAGTACGCTCCTCGCGCCGATTAGCCCAGATCAACCTGCGGGTGAGGATTTAGGCTACTCCAGCTTGTTTGACCAAATCCGCGAAGCGCGCCGCGCCGATGACCCGACGCTGTCGCAAGGTGAATGGGGGCAGCAGCTCAAAACTGCCGATTGGAACAAAGTGATCAACCTGTGTGAGCAGGGTTTGAGCGCACAAAGTAAAGATCTGCAGCTGGCCGTGTGGTACGGCGAAGCGCTGGTTAAAACGCGTGGCTTTGTCGGTGCACAATTGGCGTTGCAAACGATGGATGGCTTGCTCGAGCAATATTGGGAGTCGGGCTACCCTGAGTACGACCCAGACGATCTGGACGAGCGCGTCGGCAAGCTAGAGTGGTGTAATACCCAGCTGGGTATGGCGTTGCGTGAAGTGCCGCTGACCCATCCGCAGCATGGCGGCTACAACTGGCAGCAGTGGCAAGAATCGCGCGACGTCGAAAACCTCGGGTTGAAAGACTATCAGGCTAAAGAAGCGGCTATCGCCGAAGGCAAACTGGCCGGCGATGTATTTGATAAAAGCGTTAACGCCAGCGGCCCGACGTGGTTTGCGCAATTGCATCAAGAACTTGAAGCCGCGCAAAACGCGTACCAAGCGCTCGATCAGCGCATTGATGAGCGCTTTGGCTACGCCGCACCAAGCTTGGCCGAGTTACGCGGCGCACTGAGCGCCTGCCAAGAAGTGGTCAACCGCCTGCGCCTGCAATGGGGCGAGCCAACCCCCGCCGCCAGCACTGGCAGCTTACTCACCGCCCCCATCGCTTCTAAGGTCGCCGACATGCCGCACTCTGCCGCTTCTGTTATGCCTCAGCCCGTATACGCGCACGCCGCGCCTGCCGCACCCGTGATGCACGGCCCAATCCAAAACCGCGCCGACGCAGTACGCCAACTGCAAGAAGTCGCTCGTTACTTCCGCCAACACGAACCCCACAGCCCCGTCGCGCTGCTAGCTGAACGCGCCGCCAAATGGGCCGAAATGAGCCTAGAAGAATGGCTCAGCTCAGTGATCAAGGATGACTCAACGCTAGGGCAGTTGAATGAATTGCTGGATATCCGGCGGGATTGAGGTTCTTGGCGCTGAATGAGATACGGTGGTGGGTATGTTTCTGTATCCATTGTTTAATGGTTTTTAAGTAAATATACCCACTAAATTTAGGTTAATCCCCAACCTTTATCCCTTGCCAACTTGCGGCATGGTAGAAATCAGCGCAGCACCGCAGGCGGTTTTATGGCCTTCGAGTGCGACGGCTTTGCCATCGACTAGCCAAGTTGGGTCACCTTCAACAATCGGGCAGGTGCCGTGGCCTTTGATGGGGCAGGTGACCTTATCACCCACTCTGGCAACGGGCTTATCAAACAGCACACTTTTAGGTGCGGCACTGATGACTACACCGCCATGGCTAGTTGGATCTCCGAGGCGTATCACACGTTTCATGCGGGGTTTTCCTGTGGTCGCAAAATGCTGATGATCATTGCGGTACTTGGCTCCGCGGCATTCAGATCGGGCGAGTGAAATTCAGCGAGGACGGTTGGTGCCGCGAGGCGTGCGCTATGGGTAATTGCTAACGCGGTTTGCAGGGCTGACCTTGCCGCGCCAACATCGCCCCACTCACGCACGATATTGCTGGCATCATCAATCGGGTTGAGCGGTACTTCGAAGGCATTGAGCGCGCTTGATACTGCCGCCAACCGGTTCGCGCCGACATCCACGTCGCCGCTGTTATGCACCAGCCAGGCAATGCTGTGCGCCTGGTCTTTGGCAGGGTCTTTGTCTGCTTCGCTAAACGGATAATCACGCAGGCCTGCGTTAATGAGGGCATGGTCAAACATCGTGTGTAGCTTGCGCGTCAGCACTTGCAGCTGGGTTGATTCAACTTCTGCGGCTTCGGCCTGATGCAATTGCGCCAGCGTCGGCAGTTCGGCCAGCGATACTTGCCATTGTGGCGGCACACGCCCCCACAGCTCATTACCGTAGCTTTGCTGCTTTTCCCAGTACGGTGTGTAAACATCGTGTTCGTTCTGCTCGGCCAGCTCGGGTTTAAGCACTTCTGGCAGGGTATCCCGTAGAAACACCATAGCTACTGTGGCTTGGCTGGTTATACCTAGCCATGGATTGCGGGAGTTGAGCTCGGGGTCGAGCATGTCCCATTCATCCAGCTCACCTTTGGCCACAATCGGGCTATCGGCCGCCAGAATCACCACGCCGGGGGCGGCCAGATTTTGCTGTAGAAGTTGCTGCACACGCGCCATCAAAGCGCCCGAGCCGGGCAGAAAGCGTACGTCAGCGTGCGCTTCTTCATCAAAGATCTGCGCGGCAATCGCCTTGTTTTGCGCGCCTTGCACCAAGGCCAGTTGCTCGCGTCCTTCAATCTGCGGCAGCGCTTCAAAGTAATGCGGCAGCCACGCCGCCCCGGGTGCACTGGCGTACAGATCAACTAGCACGTGCTCGATATTGCTTGCCAGCGCCTCGGTGAGTTCAATCGACGCATCGATCTCGTCTTCTATTTGCGTTTGCCAGAATACGCCATCAGGCAGTTCGGACAGCCAGTCGGGCTCTTCTGCGCCGATTGTCATGGCCTGAGCCCAAACACCGCGGCAGCTCACGCTGTGCTGGCGCTCGGCCAACTGTTGCGCGTGCTGGTCGCGAGCTGCTTCGCGTTGCGCGACGCGTTCGGCTTCGGCGGTGCTGGTGGCGTCTGCCTCGGCTTGCGCTGCGCGTTTTTCCTGAATCGATTGCCAGACGCGATAACCTATCCCGATGATGATTGGCGGCGCGACGTGCAGCAGCATTAGTGCGGTCGGGCTCATTTTTTGCCAACTGATTGGCAGTGCCCACCACAAAATCATCCACCACGCGCTAAACAGCCCGCTAAACAGCCCTAGTGTTCCCAACATCGCGTTTTTCCTAGCTCAATTTCACTTTGATGTCGTCACCCTTGAGCGACAGCGCGATTTTCTTCACGGGCTTGCCGCTGGCCATACGGGCGAGCAAGTCGGCCGAAATCTTAGCCAGCACGGTGCGTGTTAGGATCGCATCGGCATCGCGTGCGCCGCTATCAACATCCATGCAACGATCGGCAATCGCGTCGATCAACTCGTTTGGATAATCGAGCACCGCGCCGTGGTTTTGCGCGATGCGCTTAGCGATTTTGCTCAATTTTAGTTTTACAATCAGGCGCAAGACTTCATCGCCAATCGGGAAGTAGGGCACGATGGTTAAGCGACCCAAGAACGCGGGTTTAAAGGTTTTTTGTAAAGTAGGGCGCAGGATTTCGATCAAATCTTCCGCCGTCGGGTCGCGCGTTTCTTCACCCACCGTCACGCCACCATCGCAAGCGCGCATCACCAAATCGGTGCCGGTATTGCTGGTCAGTAAAATAATCGTGTTTTTAAAGTCAACTTCGCGGCCTTCGCTGTCTTCTAAAATGCCCTTATCAAACACTTGGAAGAACAGCTCGAGCACGTCCGGGTGCGCTTTTTCGACTTCATCGAGCAGCACTACCGAATACGGCTTACGACGCACCGCCTCGGTCAATACGCCGCCTTCGCCGTAACCCACATAGCCCGGTGGCGAGCCTTTCAAGCCCGACACGCTGTGCGATTCTTGGTATTCGGACATATTAATCGTAATCAGATTGCGCTCGCCGCCGTATAGCGATTCAGCCAGCGCCAACGCCGTTTCGGTTTTGCCGACGCCCGACGGGCCCACCAGCATAAACACGCCTTTAGGCTTGCTCGGGTCATCCAAATTCGCTTTGGCGATTTGCACTCGCTCGGCGATTTGCGCCAAGGCATGGTCTTGCCCGATCACGCGCTCGGCGAGCAGGCTCGCCAGCTTTTGTACTTGTTCCAACTCATTGCTGACCATGCGGCCGAGCGGAATACCAGTCCAGCCAGAAATTACATCGGCGATGACATTTTCATCGACGCACTCGTACGCCAGTGGCAAGGTTTTTTGCAAGGCGCGCAGCTCGGCGCGTTTGGCTTGCAGTGGACTGGTTTTTTTGCCCTTCGTGGGTTTACTCGCAGCATCCGAAGCGGCTTTTAGCGCTTCGATCTCGGCAATCACCGCTTGCTGTGCTTCCCACGCTACGACGAGGTTTTGCAAGTCGCCTTCAAGCGCTTCGCGCTGCGTGGTCAGCTCGGCGATGCGCTCGGCGTGGCCTTCTTCGGATTGCAGTGCTTTCACTTCGCGCTCGATATTCGCGACCAACACTTCAACGTCTTCAATCGGTGCCGGGCGGCCAGCGCGGGATAGCGCCACGCGCGCGCACGCGGTATCGAGCACGCTGATCGCTTTATCGGGCAACTGGCGGCCGATGATGTAGCGGCTGGATAAATTCACCGCCGATACAATCGCCTCGTTCATGATCGCGACATTGTGGTGTTTGGCCATCGCCTCGGTAATCCCGCGCACCATTTGCACCGCGATTTCGGGTGCTGGTTCGTCGATTTTCACCACCTGGAAACGGCGCGCTAGCGCTGCGTCTTTCTCGAAATATTTCTTGTATTCGGCCCATGTTGTCGCCGCAATCGTGCGCAACTCGCCGCGCGCCAAAGCGGGCTTGAGCAAGTTCGCCGCATCGTTCTGCCCTGCAGCTCCACCGGCGCCAATCAGCGTGTGCGCTTCGTCGATAAACAGAATAATCGGCACTGGGCTGGCTTTGACTTCGTCGATCACTTGGCGCAGGCGGTTTTCAAATTCGCCCTTCACACTCGCTCCCGCTTGCAACAAACCCAGATCGAGCGTGCGCAACGTTACGCCAGTTAACACCGGCGGCACTTCGCCGCTAACGATTTTGAGCGCCAAGCCTTCAACGACGGCGGTTTTACCGACGCCCGGCTCGCCAGTCAGGATCGGATTATTCTGGCGGCGGCGCTGCAAGATATCGATCATCTGGCGAATTTCAGCATCGCGCCCCAGCACCATATCAATCTTGCCCGCCTTGGCCTGCGCAGTCAGATCAATCGTATATTTATCCAGCCCCGGGCTGCCTTTACGCGACATAGGCGTCGCTGGCACATTGCCATCGTCTTGCTCTTCGGTAGTGACATTTGAAGTATTGCTCGCTAATTCATTACCATGTTGGCGTAGAGCGATATACCCACCAATTGCACGCTGAGCGTCGATCTTGCTCAAAGCGCTGCTGCTACTTTGAATTGTGGTCTTGAGCGCATCATCACGCACCAGCGCCAGCAGTAAATCCAGCGTCGAAACATCATCCTGCCCAAACTCGGTACTTGCCATCAACCACGCTTTTTCCAGCCACTTGGGTAGCCAGCTCGACAACACCGGATTGCGCGTATTGCCTGTACGAAACTGCTCCAAAGCGCGATCCAGCTCGCGCTCGATCTGCTCGATATTGCTACCCAGCGAGCGCAAAGCCGCCACCCCCGCATTATCGTCGTGCGACAGCAGTGCGAGCACCACGTGCTCGATTTCGATTTCAAAATGGCTACGCGACAAAGCGCGGCTAGCCGCCTCTTCAACCGCACGACGCGCGGTGGGGGTGAGGCGGTTGATCAGGGATTTGAGTGGGGTGGACATAGTAATTAATTTATCCTAGTTAGTTTCCAAAAAAAGGAACTTTATATTTCCCGCGCTTGTTATTGTTAACATAGAAAATATAATAATCACTATCTGGGGAGTTACTTGTTTTTATATTAATAAAGTCGTTGCCAATTTTTAATGGCATCGTCACGATTTTATCGCTAAGGTCTTTGTTTTCGATGGCCGGCAGAGTACTAGTTGGGCCTACGTTTCCTTTTATAAGTTTTTGAATCTTATTTCCTTCTTCTGTGTATTTTGCTGAATATATATAGGAATAGCCTTGGATTTTGTCGAGTGTTTCTTTAAGCTCAGAATCGTATTTGTTTCTTGATAAAATTAAATTCTTCTCAATCAGGTCTATAGTTGTAATCGTTATGCAGCAAATGGGCCGAAAACTAGGACCGGTTAAGTTCTGATAAATAGTCAGTGTCTTAGTTTGATTGATTTTCTCGTTGGTAAGGAATAATAGTTCTTTTCTCTGATTGTATTTTGTGTTTGATGGATTTGATATTGAAATATCTGAAAAGACCCCGGTTGTAACTTCCGTCGCATAGCAAGAACTAGCAAAATAAAGTACAGCAAATAGTGTAATACGCATTATTATCTACCATTAAACGACCAATGAGGTTTGTCTTTGCTTCCGAACCAATAAACTCCGTAGCTGGCGCCAGCTTCTACTAAGTCTTTGAATTCATTTATATCTTTTTCCGTGCCGTCGAATATTTTTATCTTTTTACCTTTGTAGCCAGAAATGGTCATATCGACAGCTCTTCGTAAATTATGATTTGATTTTGCTGGCTTTCCTACTGGATTATTTCCTATGCCATAGGCCGAAACCATCCTCGCCGCGGCTTTTATTGACTCTTCTTCATCTATTGTTCCATCGGCTTTTTTATGACACCAATCAATATTAACGCCATCCCATTTCGGTACTTTTTCGGGCTTAATTTTTTTTCTTGCAATTTCCGCAGCATAGTGCATCAAATAAGATCTTTCGATTGGACGGTAGGTGGTCGATATGCGAACACTAATTCCTGACTTTCTCATTTGCCCAATAAACTCTATTGCACTTGTCTTAAATGGTTCAATCAATTCGGTTAGACTTGTGCTTGTGGGAAACTTCTTCACCCATGAAACTCCACTAACTTCTATTGGGTGTGAGCTAATTAGTACGACTGGATGATTGCTTTCAGTTCTTTGATTTGTTTGTCTTGAACCTTTTAGTTCTGAAATTTTATCATGTGAATTTTTGTCTGATTTTGTGGCCGTATTTTTTGCATGATTATTGGGGATGACGAGGTGTTGTCTTTCGAATATTTTATTTTCGTTTACAATATTGTTTACTTTTTTAAAATCATCGACGGTGAGGTTGTATTTCTGTGCAATGCTAGCTAAAGTTTCCCCCTTTTTTACAATATGAATATTGTTAATCTCGCTCTTCGGCTTGTTATGGATTGCTGGTGTGGCAGTCTGTATCGCAAAGGGAGCAATTATTGTATAAAAATCTAAAAGTTCATTTACTTTTCCGATCAGAATTTTCTCTGTTTTTTGTTCGATCCCTTTGATGTGTATTTCGATTTCTTCTTTAAAGAAGCTAGAAAATATCTCGGGTAGCATCCCTTCTTTATTTGTTTTTAATACGGTTGATCCTTTTTTATCTTTGATTTTGATTTCCGTGTTAATTATTGGGTTTTTTAATGCATCCTCAAATTTTAGGTTAACAGGTTTTCCAAGTGGCACAATTTCGCCGGGGATAAATCCTTCTTTCTTTCCTATTGCGCTTATTAATTTATCAAAGTTTGCTGGTGGTATTTCTTTTATTATGTCACTTGGTTTGATGTCCGCTTCTTTAGAAAGGTATTTAATATATCCTTCTGTGTCATTTGAGTCTTCAGGAGGGGCGTAAGCATACATCATTTGAGATAATGTGCTATCGCCATATACCTCTTTAATTAGCCTTATTTTTTCTTCTTTCCCTTTTTCTGCACTTTCAAATATGCAAAAAAGTCCTGACTTTGATGTTCTTTGCGCATATCCAATAACGCCATTGACTTTGCGCTTCCCCGGTTTTGCCATGTTGCCAGGATTGTTTAATCGCCAAGCGAAAGATCCACCTATATAAAGCGTAATGTTTCCATCTTTATCTGTGTATTTTGCTGTTTTATTCTCTCTATCATAGGTTGCGCTAACAAACATTTATTACTCCCATGACTCATGTTCTAATGCATCAAATGCGTCCAAGTACTTATTTTTCGTAGTCTTAGTTTCTGTTTCTATAAATTTTGGAATTTCCGCTGTGACAGTAAATTTATAAAAATGTATTTTAATGTTTGCCTTTCCAATGCTACAGTCTCGTTCAAGGTCGCTACGCTCTGCTCTTGCAAAGAGTAGTTCATTGTTGCGTTTGAAGAAGGCAATGCTTTGTGTATTACAATCCATGTTGTTTATTTCATTTGAATAATACGAAGCGGGCCCTGTTTTGTTTATGTTTTGAATGATTATCCATTCGCCGGTTTTTCCTGACGGTAAAAAATATCCTGTAAAGAAATCTGATTCACTCCCGGAAACAAATTTCCCTTTAGATTTCGTGATTGCAATTGCAGCTCCTTTCTGCTCTATAAAGTTAATTCCGTTTTTTAAATCGATTTTTTTTATCTCGTTTGCGTATGATGTTTCTGAAATAATAAATACAAAAATAATATAAATTGCGATTCTAATCGTTAGCATTTTGGATCTCTTTTCTGATTTTCTCGTCATTAAAAATTTGCTTGGTAACAAATTCTGAAGAGAAAAAATGGTCGTTACTTAAATTTTGTGGTAATTCTACTTCGGTGTCTGTAGGTGTGTAATCAAGCTCTTCATCATGAATGTGGTCATGGTCTGAACCACATTCACATCCATGTATATCCTCATTTTTTTCAGATAAAACTTGCCACGGGCCATCATTTCCTATAATGAGCTGAAGAGGTTGGGCATGATCCTGATAAATTCGGGATGTTCTCCCGTAATCATCTAAACTACCTTGCCCAACAATCTCCCCATCTTGATTGATATATTTATACTTAATCGACGAAGTTCCATTCAATTTCAAACTGTCTTCAATTTCTTTGTCAATAGTTGTTTTTATGCTAAATGGCTTGGGCTGTGTTGCAATAAACTCAGGATGAGTTTGCTGCATTTGTGTGCCACCACTCAATATGTGATTTTTCCCTTTAACGCTAACTTCACCTGGACAGTGAATTTCGATATTTCCACCTTTCAACCGGATATATCCGCCACCGCATGCAAGCAAAATCTCATCACCGGCAACAATTTCAACTCTCTCTTTACACGCCGTTATTTTGACGTTCTTGTCAGCAGTGATCTCCACGTCATCACTCTGCGCCTGCATCTGCACTTTGCCCTTCGCGGCGACCAGTTTGATCGCAATGCTGTCTTTGATGCCACTCACAAACAGACTGATGTGCTGGCCAACATTATGAATCCAGCGCCGACCCGTGGTTTGGTTGTTGTCCCGCTGCACAACTTGGTCGATATTGCTGCCGGCGCTTTGGGTCAGGCTTTGTGGTGTTGTAAGAGCAAGGCCGTCCTGGCCGTGGATCATCAGCAGCGGTTGCTGGCCAGCTTGGTCTTCTGATTTGGTTTTGCCCTCTGAATCCGTATTCGTGCCTGCTTCCCAGCTTTTCGCGGCGTGAACGTGGTGGTGCAGGTGGCCGGTTTTGTGCTTCTCGCCGTTAGAGTTATCGGGTTTGATCGTTTGCTCGTTCTCACCGGTTTCGATGGTGTCGGCCAGTTGTTTGGTCGCGACTTCGCCGAGGCTTTTCGCGAGTTCGAGCGCGGATTCAAGCTGGCTGCTGGCAGGGTTGCGGTCGAGCTGTTTACCCGCTGCGCCGCCTTTGGCTTCGGTGGTGAGCAGTAGACCATGACCAGCGCGAATCGCGCCGTGGGCGTCGGTTCGGAGTTCAAACCCTTCGCCTCGCGTTTCCCCTTTGCCATTCGTGCGTGGGTGAATCAGGTAGCCGAGGTTCAATTGGGTTTTGGCGTGCTCGCTGCTAAGTTTGGTGCGCACTTGGCCGGTGCTGTCGTCAAAGAGTAATTCGCCGTACTGGCCACCTTTGTATTCTTTACTCTTAATACCCGATAGCGTTTTATTGGCGGGTAGCGCACCTGCACCGCTAAACGTCGGCGTCGGGTGGCTGCCGTTGTAGACAACGCCAGTGATGATTGGTCTATCGATATCGCCTTCGATAAAGTCCACCAGCACTTCTTGCCCGATACGTGGGATGAATTGATGGCCCCAGCTCGCACCAGCACTCGGATAGGCGACGCGGATCCAGCACGATGATTTATCGTCGAGATTGGCACCAAAGTCGGCATGTTCGTTGGGCCGTTGCCAGTGAAACTGAACCTTGATGCGGCCCAGTTCATCGGTGTGGATTTCTTCACCCGCAGGCCCCACCACAGTGGCGGTTTGCACACCACGCGATTTGGGTTTGGCGAGTTGTTCACTACCCGTGCCATTCACATTAAAGGCAGGTGTAATCGGTTGACCACGCCGTTGGGATTTGAATTCAACCCGATACGGTGCCGGTGTATCTGTCGAACCATTAGCGGCGGTATTGCTTGCCAATAGGCTTGGAGCAATCTGGTGCAGTTGCTGCGTTAAATCATGCGGCAGATTGTTGTGAGCAGTGAAGGTGAGTTCGGTAATCGCAAACTCACGTTGCTCAGCGCTATCCCATTCGTGCGCAGGGTGATCTTCCAATCGAAACCATTGGCCTGCTTGCAAACTGCGCAGCGTACCGCTGCCGCTGAATGATTTCTTTTGCCCATCATGCGCTTGCTGGCGCAGTTGCGCGTAATGACTCAGTTGCTCAGAGTCGCTGGCGTAGTACAGGCTTTGCGGGTCGTAGTCTTCGAACGAGGCTTGTAACTGCTGCCCACCGTCGCCTTGATCCACTGCGCTCTCGTCACCGCTGTGGCTGGTGTTGCTGGCTTTGTAATCAAAGGTGGCTAGTGCAACGTTGTTACTGCCGACTTGGCGTTGTGAAGTCCATTCGAGCAGAGCATCAGTTTCTTCAGTCGCATCGGCGCGATGAAAGCGGACTTGTGAATCGCTGGCTTCAGGAAGCGCAAACGCATCGTCAAAGACGACCAACTGCACTTGTGGTGAATCGGCCGGCTGGTGTTCAAAGCGCCACGCCAAGCCTTCCTCGTGCATCAGTCGGAGAAGGAAATCGTAATCGGATTCGCGATACTGTAAACAGTAGGAGCGCTGGGGGTGAGCGCCACTAAGTTTGAAATCCAGCGTCTGGACTGCCGCAAACACTGAGTTCGCCGCCTGATGTTCACCAATCACCTGTTTGATGATGTCGGGAACCGAAATATCCTGAAAAACACGTGAAGTACGGCGATGGCGCAGCAGCGCAAACGGCGGTTCGACCTGCAAACCATACTTGGCAAAACCACCGTCCGAACCGAGCAATTGAGCTTGCGACACCACACCGCAACGCTCAATGACGCCCCCCTCAGAATCCGTAACACCTATCACCACGGGTAAACCGAGCAGCGATTTGAGTTCAATCGCACCATCGGGCGACAGGCATTCCAGCGTGTAGCGATAAGCCTGATTCACCCCCTCGCTACCCGTCACCGACTGCGGCAACAGCTGCTCGCCCCAAGCGCTACCGTCGCCGAGTTGGAGGGTGATCAGGCGTTGGTCTTGGTTGAAAGCAGCGGCAAAGGAAGAAAGCAGGTCAGTGATATTCATAAGGGCTGTTCCGATTAGCGATCGCTTTGGACTCGATAGACGTTGGACGAGAGCTGTAAAGTGGCGTCAAAGCTGACAGGGGGACGATGCGGATGCACTTTGAGCACCGCATCAACGCGAAAACGCAAATGGCGCTCCAACTCCCGTGGCGCGTCCAAGCTAATACGCACGCGTGATAGGCGTGGTTCGTGGCGCTCGATGGCTTTGCGTAGGCGTTCGCGGAGCATTTCTCTATCGTCGGGGTTGAGCAGGCTCACGCCCGATAAATCGGGGATACCAAATTGCAGCATCGAATCGTTCGCAAGCGGATGCGCGTCAAATAGCTCGACCTGATCCATGGTGCGGGTATTCAGAAGTGCTTCCAGATCTCGCGCGAGTGAGCGGCGAAATTGCGGTAATTCAAACAGCAAAGAGCCCGCCGATTGGGTGATATCGGGTTCATCATCTAAGAGCCGATCCAGAATGGATGGCAGCGTGAGTGTTTGACGACGGGCGAGGCTCATTGCGATTTACACTCCCAGCACTTTGCTTAAATCGTGAGCGAGCAAATAGCGATAGGTCAGGAAAATGCCCGCGCCGACCAAGGCCAGCAGCGCGATGTATAGCCATAAGGGCAATTCGTGCCGCACAAAGGCTTGAAAGCGTTGTGGTAGTTTCCAGTTGGGTGAAAAGGCCGCTTTGCCGCCGCGCACTTGGGTGATTTCTTGTCCAACACGTGCGGTTAGGTAGCCTAGTTTTTCTTGCCCTTCGAGCAGGTATTTACCTTGAAAGCCCAGTAATAAGCAGGTGTGGAACACTTCAAGTGCTTCGATATTGGCGTTCGGATCGCGACGTAATACTTCAAGCCGGTCAAAAAAACCTTCACCGGCTAAATGCTCGCCGAAAATACGTAATTGCAGCGGCATGCGTTCCCATTCGTCGCGCAAGCTAAATTCTGACGACAGAATAATTTCGTCCATCAGCGCGCAAAAAGCATATTTGGCTTCGCTAATGCCAAGACCTTCTTTATTGAAATTACGCGCATTTTTTTCAAACTGAGCCAGAAAATGGTCAACGCGGCGATTAAATTCGGGCGCACTACTGGGGGCGTTGCCGTCACGCAATAAAAACAATAGATAGACGCCATCTTCCATTAGTTCGCGCAAGCTCGGCGCGGCGGGTTTGGCAACGGTGAGTGGATGAGCTTCAGCGACAGCTTGATTCATTGTTTAATCTCAGCGAAATACAGCGATTAGTTCGAGTTTTAAATCAGACAGTGATTGCGGCACATAGATGCAGACGCTGTGCGATTGCAGCATGCGCTGGAAAATATCGCCGCGCGGTTCAAGCGCGAAATAGTGATTGCCAACACGCACGGGAATCGCCGACGGTGTTTGCGCGGCGTACGACAGGCTGACGCCCCGCATGGCCGAGTTGAGGATTTTTTCCACATCGTCTGGCGCGCCGATTTTGAATTTCAGCGGCACGGTTTCGATCACAGTGGCTGCCGACTGCTCGCTCTGGATCGACAAGTAGAAGTCGACATTGTCGAGGAAACGATCGCTTTCCAAGTGGCCGATGTAGAACGATGGGCGCGGTGAATTGAGCGGGATTACGGCGTAGCGCGCCGAAATGACGGTATCGAGTAATTCGCGGATTTGCGTATCGAGTACCGGCAGCGTTTCGTGCAAAGCTTCATGGCGATAGGGTGGAATGTCGGCCAGCGTATACACCGATGAAAAGGTTTGTAGCTCACCACAGAATTCAGCCAATGAACGATAGAGTTCTTCGGGGTGGAGCGGCTCGCATTTGACCAAGTGATTTAAACGTGCAAAGTTGCGGTTCACTGTATGCAAGAGCCAGAATGACGCGATATCGGTGGTGCCATACTCCATGACATTTTTAGCCCGCTCGCGATGCGCACCGGCCAATGCTTGGCTTTTAACCAGCAAAATATCGAGCAAGCGACGCAAGCTTTGCTGTAGCTCGCTGATCGCGCTGATCGTTGTTGCGGGTGGATAAAAATCGTTGCTGATCGCCCACTGGCCAGTGGCATCTTTGACGATGCGACCCAGCGGGATCGAATCGTAACCATCCCGATTTTCTTCCTCAACCATTAGGCGAACGTCTAGCTCCAGCGTCGTTAAATCGGCTTCTAACGCTTGAGTGAATAAATCCGCAACGCCAGTATGTGCGTTGCGATAACGGGTGGGTCTGGCCGCAGCTTGTTCCGTTGATTGAGTATTGCCACCATAGGGCTGCAGTTGAGCCAGGCAGGCGTACAGCACAGAGCTCACACCCAGCTGGGGAATTTCATTTAGGTTGCGCGAAAGAGGTAACGGCTCCGCCTGTGGTGCTTGAAATAGCGTGCCATCGCGAAACAGTAGCTCCAGCGTATCAATCCGCACTTGGCCGCCACGCAAAGCGGCTAAATCAATGTCTAATTTTTGCAGCCCCCAAGCGTGACGCGAAAACAATTGGCGAATTTGCGCTTGCTGATTGTCATGAAAAATAGCTTGTTGCTGGAAATGTTGCGGGCGAAGAAACATGCCTTCGCCCCACAAAATCCGTTTGGTTCTCAACATTGAGTATTTGCTCCAATACTGCTTTTTATCTGGCCTAGCTGGCTATACCAGTGTGGGTATATGAGTTATTTGATTTTCTTGGTGCTCTTCGCAGGTGCAATACCGCAATTGGCCTGAAAGTTCATGGGTTGACCAGGGATCAACTGAGCTTTGGGAGAAACTATCTGCAGATAGCAATCTTCCGCTTTGATCGTGAGCTGTTTGCTATCGCGTAAATCCTCGGCCTTGATCAGGGCGCGCCAGAATTGAGGATCGGGCTTACGGAAAAAACCAACAACTGCAATAAATTGCGTCTCAGTTTGCAGGGTGATGGGGAGATTGCCTTGTTGGCCTGGCAGCATCACGAATTCGGATTGTGCAATCAGCGTATTACCGAGCAATTCATTGCTCGGGCGGCCACTAGCAAAAGTATCAAAGGTGAGGCGAGTAAATTCATCTGCCGACTTGAGTTGATACAAATGCAAAACTAAGGACAGTGATTTTCCAGAATTGTCACGGTTGATCACTGCGGCGGCATCGCCTTGGATCTTGAGATCGACCGGTCCTTTGCTGGCGCATCCACTGAAAAATAGGCTTAGCAAAGCAATGCAAATAAGGCGTGAAAAAGGGGTAAAGCTGCGCATGGTACTTTCTTGTAGTTGAATTTAGAACCTGTGTTTGGGTTTTGGTGGGGGAAAACCCAAGCAATGGCAGGCCTTTATATCATGCGTTGCGTCATGTATCTGTGAGGTACATTACGTTGTTGAAAGCTAAAATCAATTAACATCGAGCGAAATATAAGAAAATTATAATTGTTGCGTAAGCATTTTGGTGTTCGATTTTGCTGTATATCTCATTGATTCTAATTGTTTTGTTTGCTTCTTTGCTGTGGCTTGGGTGGCGGTTTTTCTTGCCAGCCCGCGAAATGCTGTCAGTAACAAGTGAAGTTGTGAGCGAAAAAGCGCTACTGAAACCGATCGAGCTAGTAGAGCTTGAGTCTGAATCTGACAATGATGTTGTTATTGTAGATAGGCAAGGAAAGCGAAAATTGGTATTGCCATTTGCAAGCATCGTGTTGGTGATGGCGGTCATTGCGGTGACGTTAAGATTTAATAGCTTGCATGTTTTAAAGCCTGTTATCCCGCAGGAATATGTCCAAGCACTTCACATTCAAACGACTTTTGCTGAAGCGAAGCTTGAACCGCCAGCCCCTTTGCCTCCGGATGTTTTTGTTAATGCAATTGCAGCCCGTCCAGGGCTGGCAACTGCCGATCGTGACTGGAGCAAACTCAATCCACAGTTTGTGCAACAAGTGTTGCTGCTCATGAAAAAAATGCAGGAACGTGGGTATCCGCTTGCTTTGCTTGAGGGATATCGCAGCCCTGAGCGGCAAGATGATTTGGCGCAGCTCGCAAATGTAGTGACTAAAGCCAAGGGTGGCCAAAGCAAGCATCAATATGGCATCGCCGTCGATTTGGCGCCGATGAAGGATGGCAAAGTGGTGATTTCCGAGAAAGACCCTTGGGCTTTTGATGCCTATCAGGCGCTAGGCGAAGAAGCTGTCGCACTGGGGCTGACTTGGGGTGGTAAGTGGTCATTCAAAGATTATGGGCACATCGAGCAAACAGGTTCGCTCGCGGTGCTAGTGAAAAATAAATAACAAGTACTGATTAAGTTTTGGAGAAGTACGTAATGAAACATTGGCTGCGCAATGCCAAAGTCACATCCGCAATTGGTTTTTTGATTCTGATTGCCCTGATTTGGTTTTTAGGTCCATGGATGGGGCTGGAAAGTTTGGAGTCTCGCTTTGGCTGGATATTAGGCGTCATGCTGCTGTGGGTGGTGACCTTGCTCATTGGCAATGTGATCGCTAGCCGTGCTGGTAGCGTGATCGAGAAAATGCTGACCAAACAAGCTGATGACGCGGTGATTGGCGCTAGCGCAGATAAACGAGCTGAAGTGAATTTATTGCGCCAACGGATGCTCGGTGCGATTGATACGCTAAAAACATCGCAATTGGGCAAGGCACGAGGCAATGCTGCCTTGTATGAATTGCCGTGGTACATGATTATTGGCCACCCTGCAGCAGGTAAAAGCTCGGCGATTTTACAATCAGGCCTGACATTCCCATTTAGTGACAAAAGTGGTATTCAGGGGGTGGGCGGTACGCGCAATTGCGACTGGTTCTTCTCCACAGAAGGAGTTTTGCTCGATACCGCCGGCCGCTATGCCACGCAAAGTGAAGACCGTGTTGAATGGCTTGAGTTTCTTAAGCTATTAAAACGCCATCGTTCTAAAGCGCCTGTGAATGGCATTTTGGTCACTATCAGTTTGCCCGAACTCGCTCAACATCAAAGTGAAGGCTTTGCTTTATACGCGCGCCAAATTCGGGAACGCATTCACGAAATTGAAGACGTATTTGGTCTGCAAGTACCGATATATTTGATTTTCACCAAGCTCGATTTACTGGGTGGTTTTGCCCAGTTTTTTGAGAGCATGTCGGATGCCGAGCGCAATGGTGTTTGGGGTAGTACGCTCAGCGCAGAGCAGGGCTCAGGCTTTGATGCTAGCCATGTTGTGGCCATGCAGTTTGATGAAATGTATCGTGGACTGATGCAAATGGGCGAAGAAAAACTCGCCGAGCATCGTGGCAATCAAAACAAGCCCGCCTTCTTTGCGTTCCCGATCGAATTTCACGCGCTTAAAGAAGCCGTGAGCAAATTTGTTAAGTTGCTTCAAGAAGACGATCCATATCACGCTCGTCCATTACTGCGTGGTTTTTATTTTTCCAGTGCATTGCAAGAAGGCACGCCACGAATCGGTGCTGCTGCCCGCGTTTCAAGCCAATTTGATTTAAGCCGTTCAGGCTTTGACGCGCGCCAAGCGCCTGCTTCGTATAGCTATTTCTTGCGTGATCTATTCCGGGACGTCATTTTCCCTGATCAACATCTGGTTTCGCGGCAAACTCGTCCCGCGGGGAGTCGTTGGCGTTTAGCTGGGATGCTGGCTGGCTTATCAGCATTGGCACTGTGTGCCGGATTATGGACTTGGTCATACATTGGCAATCAGAAGTTGATGGCCAGTGTGAGCGCTGATCGTGCTGCTGCGCAAAAATTGGTTGCGACAGGTCAGGTGTACGACAAACTGCAAGCGCTTGGGGTATTGCAAAAGCGTATTGAAGAGCTGCAATCGTATCGGCGCAATGGCCACCCATGGCAAATTGGGATGGGCTTGTACCAAGGCAAGGAAATCGAAGTTGCTTTGCGTAAAGAATACTTTGATGGTTTGCAGCAGGTTATGTTGCAGCCGGTGAAGAAAAACCTCGAAGAATCGTTACTTCAACTGGCCGCAAATAAGCCAGTGGAGGTGATTCAGCCTGCCGCGACACCTGCGCCAACCGCTGCACCTGTTACAACGACAGTGCCAGTGAAACCCGCTCCGAAGAAACATGCACCAAAACCGAAAAGTAATGGTTTGCCGAATGTGGTGATCAGTGCTGCTCAGGTTCCACAGCGTGCTACAGCAGCACAAGCAAATCAGCCAGCTGCAGCAAGTCCAGCCCCGGCAAGATTAGATCAAGGTTATAACGCGCTTAAAACTTATTTGATGCTGAGCGATCGCTCGCGCATGGATGAGGCTCACTTAACCGATCAAATTCCACGCTACTGGCGTGCTTGGTTGGAAGCGAATAAAGGGAATCGTAGCAATGAAGAAATGGCTGCGGCAGCCGAACGCTTAGTTGCGTTTTATGTCAGCCAAATTAAAGAGCCTGATCTGCCCTTGATTCAGAATAATGGCAAAACGGTGAGTGAGGCCCGGGAGGTGTTGCGTGCATCACTCAAGCGCCTGAGTGCGACTGAGCGGGTTTATAACGAAATTAAAGCGCGTGCGAATACACGTTTTGCCCCGCTTACCGTGCCACGCATCCTCGCCAATAAAAACGGCGATGTGATTGCGGGTAGCCAGATGGTTGCTGGTGCATTTACCCGTGAAGCTTGGGATCAATTTGTTCGTGCTTCTATTGAAGAGGCAAGTAAAGGGGAAGTGAAAAGTGATGATTGGGTTTTAGCCTCTTCATCGCACGACAATCTGGGCAAAGACGGTAATTACGAAAAAAACAAAGCTGAGCTCGAGGCGCTGTACCGTCAAGAATACGCTGCCGAATGGAGAAAATTCCTGCAGGGCGTTGTTATTCGCGACTTTAACACTATCCCAACAGCAGGCAATGGCATTGCGCAATTGGCTGATACGCAAAATTCACCAGTAAAACTGATCTTGGCGCGTGCGGCCTTTGAGACCGCGTGGGACAACCCATCTGAACTTTCGCGCAAGATTGAAAATGCCAAGCAATCGATGCTGGAAAAAACCACAGAGTTTATCAAGGGCAATAGCCAACCAAAGACCGCAAATGTCGCTGAATTAGGCGAAGTAGGTAAACAATTTGCTGGTTTAGCGCGCTTGGTACAAGCCGATAGCGTTGGCGTAGCGCCAATCAATGCCTATTTCGAACAATTGGGCAAACTCAAAGGCAAAATGAACCAGATTGCGAGTAGCGATCAACCCGGCGCCCAAGCGCTGCCGCTGGTACAAGCAACGCTCAATGGCAGTGGTTCGGAGTTAGCCGATACGTTGCAAATGGTTGATAACACCTTACTTAGTCAAGTAAGCCCTGAAACCCGCGAAATGGTTCGACCAATGCTGGTGCGGCCATTGATTCAAACCTATGCAACATTACTCAGCCCAGTTGAGCAGGATTTGAATGCCGCTTGGCAGCGTGAAGTGTATGGGCAATGGAAAACGCTGTCGGCTAAGTATCCATTTAGCGATTCGGCTAATGAAGCTCCGATGGCCGATATTGCGAAATTCATTAAGCCTGATGAAGGTACTGTTGATAAATTCACCGACAAATACCTCAATGGTTTAGTGGTGCAGAAGGGCGACACGATGACGCCCCGCACTTGGGCCAATTTAGGTATTCGATTCAACCCAACCTTTCTTGTTGGGGTAGGACGTTTGAATGCATTGGCTTCAAGCCAGATGATGGATTCAGCCAACATAAAATTTGAATTGCAACCGATTCCCACGCCCGGTATTTCAGAAATTCGTTTGGATATTGATGGCCAGGAATTGCGCTATCGCAACGGTCCACAGCCTTGGCAAACATTCAACTGGCCAGGTAACGGCAATACCCAAGGCGCACGCATTCAAGTCGTTGCCTTTAATGGTGCGAGCTCCGTGGTGAGCAGTCAGCAGGGGCGAATGGGGTGGATGCGCTTAATTGCACAGGCTCAAGTCGAGCAGCAGGATGCTGACTCTGCGGTACTCGTTTGGAAAAATAAAAACTCGGCAGATGAAGTCATTCGTTTCAATTTCCGAGTAGTCAGTGGCGTTAATCCGCTGCAGCTTTCTGGTCTTCGTAAACTGTCATTGCCAGACCGCGTGACAATGTAAGGTGTGCAATGCCAATTAATTTTAAACGTACGCAAGATATGCAATTGCAATTCTCAATTTTCGGAAAATTGCCGCGTCGTGCCGACTTTATTCGGATTAATGCAACCCATCCAGCCGCATTGGATGTTGATCAACAATTAGCCGATAGCTTGAAATATATTTCACTTGAAAATGAATGGCAGCATCGTTATTTAGCCATGCCTGCAAGTGAATTTATTTTCTTTAGTCATGATCAGAAATGGGCATTTGTTGGGGTTGCCATGCCAAGCCATGATGAGGCTTCTAGGCATTATCCACTCGTGGCAGGGATGTGCGTACCCAGCGAAGTGATTCAGGGTACAGAAGCTGAGTTTGTTTTAGCCAATGAATTATTTTTTAGCGGCTTAAAAGATCAACTAAAAAGTGCTGCAGATAATTCAGTAGAAATGCTGGCTTGTCGACAGTTTTTAGAAGATCAAATGGCTTTTAGCCAGCGTGCTGGTGCAGATTTAGAATTAGCTGCGCAATTACTTGATCGGCACATGGCTAAAACTGCTGCTTGGGATTTAGATCGGGCTTTACAGGATCAAAATGCTGATCTTGAATCGATGATCTTGGCATTTGCATTTTATTTGCAAATGTCACGTCGCTATGGAAATAGCATGCCGGGGCAATTATTTCTATTACCTTTACCCACTGGTTTGGGTGAAGAAATATTAGGCGCTTCTGTCTGGTTATCTCTGTGTCGTGCAGCAACCCAATCGCAGGGTAGTAATCCAATTTATTTTGCCTTTGTCAGTAAAGAGTCACAGCGTTATCTTGCCCTTTCATTTTCAAAAATAAATGAGCAGCAATTAGCCATGCTGTGGGGTAAAGAGCTCGACTCTCGGCAAATAATTAATGCTGGTGATATGCAATCTCCATGGCGTAGCCATCAGGCTTATGCCGAAGCATCGTATATTTTAGGGCGCCAACTGAGTGATCCGACGCTGTCGTTACTAAAATTGCGCGATATTGTGTTTAAGGTTACAGAAACGATCAATTAAGGTTTGATTTAACTAAAATTTTATTTATTTGGGAATCAAAATGGGTAAAGAAAGTACACAAAAAAAACTATCGCGCGTACGTCCACCTCGTGTGCAGATTACTTACGATGTTGAAATTGGCGATGCGATTGAAAATAAAGAACTGCCCTTTGTTTTGGGTGTTTTAGGCGATTATGCGGGGCACAGTAAAGAGCCACAGAAAAAACTGAAAGAGCGAAAATTCGTTCAAATTGATCGTGATAATTTCGACGATGTCTTAAAAGGTATGGCACCACGCCTGGCGATGAAAGTCGATAACAAATTAAAAGACGATAACAGTCAAATGTCGGTTGAGCTTAATTTTGAATCGCTTGCTGATTTTGAGCCTCAAAATGTCGTCAATCAAATTGAACCATTGAAGCAATTACTCGACGCACGTAAACGTCTAGCTGATTTACGCAATAAAGTGGTCGGCAATGACAAGCTCGAAGAATTGCTCGACGAAGTGCTGCGTGATACCGAAAAACTCAACCAAATTAGCCATGCTCGCCCTGCGGCAGTAAAGGAGTAATCAATGAGCACCGATCAACAAGTTCTTGACGCCCCAGTCGCCGCGCCAGCCCAAACAAGCAGCCTGCTCGATTCAATTATTGAAAACAGCAAAATTGCGACCAATGATTCTGAGAAAAACCATACGCGTGATCTCATCAGCGAATTGGCTGATCAGGTGTTGGCAGGCACTGTCACTGTTTCGCGTGATCTTACCGCCAGTATGGACGCGCGAATTGCAGAAATTGATGCGCTGATTTCAAAGCAATTGAACGAAATCATGCATCACAATGATTTTCAAAAGCTTGAAGCTTCATGGCGTGGTCTGAAATATCTCACCGCCGAATCTGAAACTAGCACGATGTTAAAAATCAAAGTGCTCAACGTTTCGAAAAAAGATTTAGTGAAAGATTTCAAAGCATCGGCTGAATTTGATCAAAGTGCTCTGTTTAAGAAAATCTATGAAGAAGAGTACGGTACCTTCGGTGGCGCACCCTACGCTGGTTTGATCGGCGACTTTGAATTTGGCCGTCATCCAGAAGATTTTTACCTGCTTGAAGAATTATCACACGTAGCTGCGGCTTCGCATGCGCCATTGATTACCTCGGCGGGTGCAGGCTTATTCGGTCTGGAGAGCTTTACCGATATTGGTAAACCACGCGACTTAGCTAAAATCTTCGATACCGTTGAATACGCTAAGTGGAAATCATTCCGTGAGTCTGAAGATTCTCGCTACGTTGGCATGGTGTTGCCGCATGTATTAGGCCGCTTGCCGTATGGTCGTGAGACGAGCCCAGTGGAAGACTTCGACTTTGAAGAAAATGTCGATGGTACCGATCACAGCAAATACCTGTGGACCAATGCTGCCTATGCCTATGGTGCGCGTATGACTGCCGCTTTTGCCGATTTTGGTTGGCTTGCCGCAATTCGCGGTGTTGAAGGTGGTGGTCTGGTTGAAGGCTTGCCTGCCCATACATTTAATACCGACGATGGTGAAGTTGCACTCAAATGCCCAACTGAAGTGGCTATAACGGATCGCACTGAAAAATTGCTATCGGACTTGGGCTTTATTTCACTCGTTCACTGCAAAAATACCGATTACGCCGCGTTCTTTAGTGGCCAATCAACGCAAAAAGCCAAAACTTATAATACCGATGCGGCCAATGCCAATGCGCGTCTTTCAACCCAGCTACCGTATATTTTTTCGGTATCGCGGATTGCGCATTATATGAAATCAATTATGCGCGACAAAATTGGTAGCTTTGCATCACGCCAAAATGTGCAGGATTTTCTCAATACCTGGTTGGCGCAATATGTATTACTCGATGATTCAGCAAGCCAAGAAGCTAAAGCGAAATACCCATTACGCGAAGCACGTGTTGATGTGGTAGAAGTTCCTGGCAAGCCAGGCGTTTATCGCGCAGCGGCATTTTTACGCCCGCATTTCCAGCTCGATGAACTCACCATTTCCTTGCGTCTAGTGGCCGAATTACCTAAACCCACTCGTTGATGCAGCGAAACTAAGAAGTAAATTCTTTAACTTTATTGGAGTTTGGCAATATGGCATTTGATGCTTTTCTGAAGATCGATGGTATTCCAGGTGAATCAACTGATGATAAACATAAAGATTGGATCGAAATTCAATCTTTCGCTCATAAAATCGAGCAACCTGCGCAAGCGACGGCAAGTTCAGCAGGTGGTGCAACTGCTGAGCGTGTAAATCACGGCCAATATGAAATTACCCACTTTTTAGATAAAGCAAGTCCAAAAATCTACGAAGCATGCTGCACGGGTAAGCATATTAAAGAAATTACCATTGAATTGTGCCGTTCAGGTGGCGACAAAGTGAAATATATGGAAATCAAAATGGAACAAGTTTTGGTTTCTAAAGTCGTACCGCATGGCTCAGCCAATGATGAAGGCTTCCCAAGTGAGTTGGTAAGCTTTAGCTACGGTAAAATCAAATGGACTTACACGCAACAAAAACGCAGCGATGGTGCTGGTGGTGGTAATGTGAGTGCAGGCTGGGATTTGACCGCAAATAAAACAATCGCCTAATTCCATTTAGGTTTGATTGTCAAATCGATCTGCCGTAATGGCAGATCGATTATTTTCAAATTGAAGGAAATCAAATATGAATAGCGCAAAAATTCTTCTCGGTAGTAGTGTTCTTGCCTTTGGGCTGGTTTTGAGTGGATGCCAATCAAATCCGTCGGCAGCCCCAAAGCCAACACCAACTCCAAGTAGTTCAGCGGTGAAAGTGGTGCCAACACCGATCGTTGCTCGCGATCCTTATTTCCTCGATTTTGATAAGTTATCCGCTAAATTAACGCCAGAACATGAAGCACAATTGCAAAAACTAATTCCACAGCTAAAAGCAGGAAAAGCATTTGTTGTCCGCGGCTATAGCAATAAGAAAGAAGTGGGCAATGCAAAAGATGGCGCCTTGGCTCGTGCATTAAATGTAGAAAAATACCTAATTGAGCAGGGTGTACCGGATAAAAAAATGAGTGTTCGATATACCACCGAAGATAGTAAGCATGGTGTTGAAATCGATATTAATGGTTAATTCTTAATTTTGTGACTGCAGCAAATCTACTCGGATAATATTTAAAATGACCAGTGTTTCTTCCTTGTCCCAAATCCTGAGTAGTTTTGCTGCTGCGTTTAATCAAGACCAACGCCTGATTACCCTCCAACTCGGCGACGGTAGCGCTTGGGGTGAGCAGCTGTTGCCGCAGTCGGTGACGGGTAGCGAGGGGGTGAATCAGGCTTATCGCTACACGCTGGAATGCCTGTCGCCTGATGGTGCGATTGAACTCAAATCGCTGCTCGGTTTGCCCGTGGTGATAGGTGTTACCGATTCTGAGGGTGGCGTCGTCGAGCGTTGCGGTGTGGTGTCGCAAGCCCAGCTGTTGGGCTCGGACGGTGGTTTTGCCAAGTATGGTTTGCAAGTCGAGCCGCCGTTTGCGCTCTTACGCCATCGCCGCACGTCTCGCGTGTTTCAGGACATCTCCGTTCCCGACATCGTCAAACAGGTGATCGGAGAACATCAGGCGGCGAACTCAGTGTTTGCCGCAGTCCAGACGCTGGATTTCAAACTTAGTGGTGCTCACTCCCAACGCTCCTACTGTTTGCAGTATCGCGAATCCGATTACGATTTCCTTGTCCGACTGATGCACGAGGAAGGCTTGGCGTGGCGCTTTGAACACCAGCCGGCCGATTCGCCGCAAGTGCAGTTGGTGGTGTTTGACGATGCGTTTGCGCTTCCCGAAGCCAGCGATTCACAAGTCCGCTTTCATCGCGCCGATGCGACCGAAGAGAGTGATGCACTGCTCGAATGGACTTCACAACGCCAAGTCGGTAGTAACAACGTTGCACTCGCCACCTTTGATTACAAAGCCAGCAACACCAGCCACAGCGGTGATGAGAGCGCAGTGGATCAAGGCGACGGTGGGCAGCAGTTACAAGCGTCGTTTGAAGATTACGACCCGCAAAGCCTGTATTACGCCAGCGACGCCGAGCAACTGAGTCATTACGCCCAACTGCGCCAGCAAGCGCATGATGGGCAAAAGAAATCATTCAGCGGCAGTGGTACATTGCGCTCATTACAAGCTGGCCAATGGTTTCGCTTGGAAGACCACCCTGCGCACGAGTGGGATAGTGCGGAGCAACGTGAGTTTGCAATTACCGAACTCACCTTCACTGCTCATAACAATCTACCGCATGATTTAACGCAGCAACTGCGCCAGATTGCACCGAGCCTGTTAGCGAGCAATACCGCCACCCACAGTACGACAGATACACCCGCACCGTATCGCGTTGAATTCAAATCCCAACGCCGTGGTCAGCCCATTACCCCTGCTTTTAATTTGGACGGCACCGAGCAACTGGCGAAACCCAAATCGCGTGGAGTACAAACCGCCACTGTGGTGGGGCCTGCAGGTGAAGAAATCCACACCGATGGACTGGGCCGAATCAAGGTTCAGTTTCACTGGCAACGGCCCAACGAACATGCCGACTTCGGTGCCAATCTCGACGATAAATCATCGTGCTGGATTCGAGTCGCCTATCCGAGCGCTGGTGCGAGCTGGGGTCATCAATTCATCCCGCGTATCGGGCAAGAAGTGCTGGTGGACTTCATTGAAGGCGACATCGATAGACCCATCGTCACAGGTGTTGTCTACAACGGCAGTCACCCGACGCCGACGTTTAGCGGCGCAGGCGCACTGCCAGCCAATAAAACGTTATCGGGCATCAAGAGTAAAGAATACAAAGGTGGCCAGTACGGCGAATTATTATTCGACGACAGCACCGGCCAAGTACGCACCAAGCTCAGCAGCGAACACGCTAAAACGCAACTCAACCTCGGCTACCTGATCCACCCACGCACGAATGGCAAAGGGGAAACGCGAGGCGAAGGCTTTGAACTCAGAACCGACGCCCACGGTGCAATTCGTGCTGGGCATGGGCTACTGCTCACCACCGAAGCCAAAGGCGGCGCGGCGGGTAAACAGCTCGACCGCAACCCTGCCAGCAGCCAGCTTGAATCCGCGCTCGAACTCGCGAAAA
This sequence comes from Chitinibacter fontanus, assembly GCF_013423785.1. Taxonomy (NCBI): domain Bacteria; kingdom Pseudomonadati; phylum Pseudomonadota; class Betaproteobacteria; order Neisseriales; family Chitinibacteraceae; genus Chitinibacter; species Chitinibacter fontanus. The sequence goes on along the minus strand of NZ_CP058952.1, from coordinate 1,509,645 downwards.
GCCTCGGCGAAGTCGCGACCAAACAACTGGCCGACACCATCGAAACCGGTGAGAACGAGCAAACGATCAAACCCGATAACTCTAACGGCGAGAAGCACAAAACCGGCCACCTGCACCACCACGTTCACGCCGCGAAAAGCTGGGAAGCAGGCACGAATACGGATTCAGAGGGCAAAACCAAATCAGAAGACCAAGCTGGCCAGCAGCCGCTGTTGATGCTCCACGGCCAAGATGGCCTCGCGCTCACCACGCCGCAAAGCCTGACCCAAACCGCCGGTAGCAATATCGACCAAGTTGCGCAACGAGACAGCAACCAAACCACGGGGCGGCGCTGGATCCACAACGTCGGATCACACATCAGCCTGTTCGTGAGCGGGGTCAAAGACAGCATTGCACTGAAGCTGATTGCTGCGAAGGGCAAAGTGCAGATGCAGGCGCAGAGTGATGATGTGGAGATTACGGCGGATAAAAACGTCAAACTCACCGCAATCAAAGGCCAGAATCTATTCAACGCCAAGCAAGAAATCCTACTCACCGCCGGCGGCGCGTATATCCGCATTAAAGGCGGCAAGATCGAACTACACGCGCCGGGCAAGGTGAGTTTTAAAGGCTCAAGCCATGATTGGAGCGGGCCAGCAAGCCAGACACTTCCTTTTCCGGCCTTTCCTAGGTCGTCTGGCTTGGGGCAAGTTAAATTGCACCATCTATATGCAGGACGAGAGGGCGTCGCCACCGGTCGTTATGTCTTAACCGACCTACTCGGACAACGTCACGAAGGGCTGCTAGATAAAGATGGTAAGGCCCTGGTTGGTGGTTTGCCAATTGGCGCAGTTATGGTGAAATTCACCGAAGATCCGCGCAATCATAAAACTAAATCTGGCCAGTTTGCCCCTATTCACTGGCCTGCTGAGGCAGTGCCGGTTGATCCAACTCTTGTGCAGCAACAAGCTCAGGCGCAACTTTCAAGCCTCTTGCCCGCGATGGCTCAGTCGTTCGTTGAAAGTCCGAATGTACCTAACCCAGCTGAAGTAATCCAGTCGATTCCACAAGGTAATCTTTTAGCTGACGCGGCCAAGTTGGTCGAGAAAGCGAAGCAGGTTCAGACTGCTTTGAATGCTTTCAAGCAGGGTGAGTATGGGGCTGCAATCAACGAAGGCTTGAAAATAGCGGGAGTTAAAGTTAATCAACCCGTAGGCCCAGAGTGCATTCCGGCAGCAAAATCTGCACGGGCAACCCTAGATGCTGCACGTAATCCGATCAAACTTAATCTGAAATAATTTTTACTGGATAACTCATGGGATCAACCTACGGCCCCAATCGCGATACCATGACTTCAGAGTCTAGTGGTGCTGGCTATCTCGCTAATGCGAACGAAACCCAAAAGATCATGCGCGAGTATGCGCTGCTGCCCTTAAAGGGGGCGCAACTTCCAAAAGATGTGCAAGCCAATATTAATGGTTTTGACCAGTGGATAAGGAGTTTAACCGGTGGAAAGCTGACACTGAGTGACCTGGAAATGGTCATGTCGGCGGTTCCGGTGCTCGGTAACCTATTGGCAGCAGCAGATGTACTTACTGGATTATATGAGCTGTCGCAAAAACAAGACGAAGCCAATTTAGTTGAGTGGTTTGGGATAGGGATTGATGCCCTTGGGGTGATTCCAGCCCCAGGCTTAGCTACCACCCGAATTGCCATGCGTCCAGTTCTTGGTTTGGCTCGACAAGCTATTGCTCATCATAAAGGGGATATTGCCGAAGCAGTTTTAACAGTGGTCGTGAACCATTTGCTAACAGATTTAAAGCTGGCCGATAAGGTTGAAAAAGCGGTAGATGATCTCGCTGCCGAGCTCAAGCCTTTATTGCAAGATGTGTGCGGCTTTCTGAATGATCTCTTAGAGCAATTTGCAACCTTTTTGCATCAGATAGCAACAGGTCATCTAGGTATATACCGTCCGGCTGGTCGGGCAAAGTATCAACCTGGGCGGAATTTTCGCTCTCCGGAACAAGAAAAGGGGTTTTTTGCCTCTGTTTTAAGTTTCCATGCTCGCGCACAAATGGCAGTCGTGAATTCAGCATTACAGTTGGCTTTAACGGATGCTATGCAAGCCGAATTGCTGGGGATTGCGCGCTATTTACGCCAAGACATTAAGCCGCAAATTAATCAACGAATAATGGCTTTGGCTGAGGCCGGCACTAAAGGCAGTATTGCTTGGTTACTGAAAACGATCAGTGAACGGTTGCTACATCGCAAAGGTCGGGTCAAAGCCACAGGTGCGGCAAATACAAATGGCCGCAGTGTAGTTGAATACCGTCATGTCGATGCGTCGATTGAAAAACAGCGAAAACTACAACCCGTAAAACGAAATCCGAATGCGTGCAAGGTCTGTCCTACTGGCAAGCCTGGCACTAATGGACAAGTTGGCGGAGCCGTTCAACTCGGCTTGGGTAATGAAACATTTAGCCATACCGATTTTGTATTACCTGGCGTGATGCCGGTGGTTTGGACGCGTAGTTATAACTCGCGTCTCACCCGGTTTGACGACGGCATGCTCGGTGCCCGCTGGCTGACACCTTTTCATACCCGCTTTGAGTTGCAAGATGCCGAGCTGATTCATATCGACGCGCAAGGCCGTGAGCTGGATTATCCTCTGCTTAAAGTCGGCGAGCATCATCAAGATCGTAGCGAAGGGCTGATGCTGAGCCGCTTGGATGAAAAGCTGCTATCAGTAACGCGCGGACATGAATTGCTTGAGTTGTATGAGCTGCGTGGCGAGCGATTCTTACTGTCTTTACTGCGCGATCGTGCAGGTAATCAGATCGTCCTTGATTATGATGCGGCAGGGCGGATGACGCGTTTGCGCAGTGGCGATGGCCCGTGGGTCTTGGTGCAAACCGACGCTGCAGGGCGTATCGAGAAACTAACGCAAACAGCAGTGGGTGATACGCCTGCGCGGGTCTTGGCGCAATATCGCTACGATGATGCTGGCGACCTGATCGCTGCTACAGATGAAAATGGCCATCAGCGCGAATATCGCTATCAAAATCACCTAGTAACGCGCTATACCGACCGCACTGGCCGTGGCATGAATTTGGAGTGGAATGGTCGTGAAGCCACTGCGCGAGTCATTCGCGAATACGCCGATGATGGAAGTAGCGAATTGCTGCTCGAATATGTTGAGCATCTGCGGCTGACGATTGTGACCAACGGGCTTGGTCATCCAACGTATTACTATATGGATGAGTCTGGCTATCCATACCGCACCGTTTATCCTGATGGCGGCGAAGAGTGGCTACTTAGGGACGATCACAAAAATCTATTGCAGCATATTCACTCGGATGGCAGCCAAGAGTCTTTTGTTTATGACGAGCGCGACAATCTCATCGAGCACGTCCGCGCCGATGCCAGCATCGTGCGGATGCAGTATGACGACAAAGATCAACTGATCAAAATCACCGACCCCAACGGCGAGGAGTGGCTGCGCGAATTCGACGCCAAAGGCAATCTGGTTAAAGAAACCGATCCGCTGGGCCATTGCACGCAATACGCCTACAACGCGCAAGGCTTGCCGGTCGAGATTAAAGACGCCAAAGGCGGCAGCAAAAAGCTGGCGTACACCGATACCGGCTTGCTGCTGAGCTATACCGATTGCTCCAGCAAAACCAGCCGCTGGACTTACGACGAGCGCGGTCGCATCAAAGCCGCGCAAGACGCAGCAGGTGGTATTACCCGCTACCAGTATGGACATGCGGGCCAATTAGAAAAAGTCATTCAGCCCGATACCACCGAAATCAAGCTGGAATACGACGCCGAAGGGCGTTTGCTAACGCACATCGATGCGCTCGATCGCACCACGCGCTACGCCTACGACAAAGCGGGCCGCATTAGCGGTCGCACCGATGCCGCTGGCCAGCAGCTCAATTATGCCTACGACAAACTCAATCAGCTCATTACGCTCACCAACGAAAACCGCGAAAGCTATCGTTTTGAATACGACGTGGTTGGCCGCCTGCTGCGCGAGCGCGATTTTGCCCAGCGCGAAACGCAGTACCAATACGATGCCGGCAGCGGCCGCTTGGCGCAAATCAACGAAGCCGGCCAGATCACCACGCTGGCCTACGATAATGCTGGCCGGCTGATTGAGCGCGCCAGCGGCACCAGCCGCGAGCGCTTTAAATACGATGCCTTTGGCCGGATTTACGCTGCCAAAAATCAATTTAGCGAATGCCGCTTCCAATTTGACGCGGTGGGCAATCTGGTCGGGGAAACGCACGATTACCGCCTGTTTGGTCAGCGCCAGCAATACACGTGGGCGCACGAATACGATGCGCTCGGCAATCGCATCGCCAGCATCCGGCCCGACGGCCAGCGCACCGATTGGCTCACCTACGGCAGCGGCCATGTGCATGGCGTGTTGTGGAATGGGCAGGAAATCGCCAGCTTTGAGCGCGATAATCTGCACCGCGAGGTGAGTCGCACGCTCGGCAACCAGCTCGCCGCCACACAGCAATACGACAAAATGGGCCGGCTTACGCAGCAAACGCTGGCGGGCAAAACCAGCCAAACGCGCAGCTATCAGTATGACGCCGTCGGCCAGCTACTCGGCATTAACGACAGCCGCAGCGGCGTGACCAGCTACCGCTATGACCCCGTTGGCCGCCTCATCGCCGCTGCCAGCCCGCATAGCAAAGAGACTTTTGCCTGTGATCCGGCGAGCAATATCGTTAATACCAATGGCAGTATTGCCTCGCAGGTTAATAGTAATAATCTTCCCGGCAATATACCCACCATTGTCGGTAACTTGCTGAAAGAATACGCCGGTACGCATTTCAAGTACGACGCGCGCGGCAATCTGATTGAAAAACAGCAAGGCGCTCAGGTGCAGAAACTGGCGTGGGATGGGTTTAACCGCCTTGCCGCGCTGGAAACGCCGAATGGCAAAACCGAATACGCGTACGACGTCTTCGGCCGCCGTATCGCCAAACGCCACAACGGCCAGACCACGACCTTTGTCTGGGATGGCGATGTCATCGCGCTGGAAAAAACCGCCGATCACACACGCCATTATCTGTTCGAAGCGGGCAGCTTTGTACCGCTGGCTCAGGTGGTGGAAAAAGATGGAGGCAGTAACACCGCCTACTACCACGTCGACCACCTCGGTACGCCGCAACTGCTGACCGACGCCGAGGGCGAAATCGCTTGGCAGGCGGAATACAAAGCATGGGGCGAAGCGAAAGCGGTCATCTCGCAAGCCGCGCAAAGCGTCGGCATCGACAACCCGATCCGCTTCCAAGGCCAATACTTCGACGCCGAATCCGGTTTACACTACAACCGCCACCGCTACTACGACCCAGAAACGGGACGGTTTATTTCGTCTGACCCGATTGGATTGTTGGGTGGATTAAATACCCATGCTTATGCGCCGAATCCGGTGGGTTGGGTTGATCCAATAGGACTAACAAGAACAGCTAATCGTCCAGGTGGATATAAGAAGCACGATGTTGACCCGCATGGGAATTTAAGTCCCGCCTGCAACAGAGCTGCGGGTCATAAAAATACAAGAAGTGACAACTTCATTCAGTCGCATCACCCTGTACAGGATGAATGGGCAAAGCAAAACGTAAATGGATATTCCTCAAAGGATGCACCTGCTGTTTTATTACCTTCGAACAGCGGTGCATCCCATGCAAAAATCTCGGCTGCGCAACGTGCTTATCGGTCTCAGCTCGATGCAAGTCCAGGTGGTCGCTGGGGATCGACTTCAATTCGTGATGAGTTTCAATTTGGATACAAATCAATGATTGATGCTGGCGTTCCTCCTGAGATTGCCAAAAAATCAATCAAAGATAGTTATAAATATTTTGATTGTTTGGGGGCGTTTAAATGAAATATGGCAATTTTTCCTTCTACTCGGAAAGGCGTGATGTAGATTTTGATCTAAATGGGGTGGCTTTGGATTGGGTTGATCTTGCTAAGGTAGATGTACATTATTTAGATTTTCTCAAAAAGTACGGTCAATATTCACGAGATGATGGCCTTGTTTTATACGAGGCAGAAGATCTTTGCGAAAGAAACCTTACTTTTGAAACGAATATTTATGCTCCTGGCTATTTGTTGATTGGTGATGATAGTGGTGGCACTGGTTTTTTATTGCGAGTGAAAGATGGTGGTATATATTCATCTGGGTTGGGTGATATGTCTCCGAATTATTTTAAATTTATAACTACAGGATTCGAAGACTGGGCAAAGAATGATTTTAAGATTGATTGATGCCAATGAGTACGCCTCGTAGCTTCGATAGGCAAAGCGTAATCGGAGTTAAACAGTAAGTAGAGGTTTTGTCATGAGAGAAATTGAGTCTGCGTTTGGAATTCTAAGAGAAAAGGTTGAAAAATATAAGATAAAAAGTGTAAGTGGTAGAAAAGGTGAAAAAGGGGTGGAAGTTAATAAGGACCAAGTAAAAGAATATATTGCTCTCGTCGGAGACCAGTCACTAAAGATCGAGACTGGATTTTTTCCAATAAAGATTGCTGGTTCACTTTATATTGATGCAGCGCAAATAGGGTATCGTTATATTTACTCTAATAATTCTTTAGTTGTAAATGATCGATGGCCTGAAACAGATTTAGTTATTGTTGATGGCGAGGGCGGTGGCAGACCCATTTTTTTCAAAGTAGGAAGTGGAGAAATTTATGCAATGCCAGAGCCAGCACTAGGTTACAAAATGGCTGAGAATTTACCTAAATTTATATTTGCATTGGCTGAGTTGATCGAAATTGTTTATGGCGAGTTTGGAGTTTTTAACGTTAGTAACGAGGATGATGAAATAGATCCTCTATTTATAGCTGCATTACATAAGAAAGTACTCCCGTTGTTAGGGACTGAAAATTTCGAAAACTTTGTGGACTATTTTTATGGATAATGAGCGATATATTCACAATCAATGAGGTCAGACTCGATTGATTTAACCCCGATGGCCAGCGCACCGATTGGCTTACCTACGGCAGCGGCCATGTGCATGGCGTGTTGTGGAATGGGCAGGAAATCGCCAGCTTTGAGCGCGATCATCTGCACCGTGAAGTGCGCCGCACGCTCGGCAATCAGCTCGCCGCAACGCAGCAATACGACAAAATGGGCCGGCTCACGCAGCAAACGCTGGCGGGCAAAACCAGCCAAACACGCAGCTATCAGTACGCCCCGTAGGAAGTCCCCTTGGGGGATGACGCCGTCGGCCAGCTGCTCGGCATTAACGACAGCCGCAGCGGTGCGACCAGCTACCGTTACGACCCAGTTGGCCGCCTGATCGCCGCCGCCAGCCCGCATGCCAAAGAAACTTTTGCCTTCGATCCGGCGAGCAATATCGTTAATACCAATGGCAGTATTGCCTCGCAGGTTAATAGTAATAATCTTCCCGGCAATATACCCACCATTGTCGGCAGTTTGCTCAAAGAATACGCCGGTACGCATTTCAAGTACGACGCGCGCGGCAATCTGATTGAAAAACAGCAAGGCGCGCAGGTGCAGAAACTGGCGTGGGATGGCTTTAACCGCCTTGCCGCGCTGTGGAAACGCCCAATGGCAAAACCGAATACGCGTACGCCCCGTAGGAAGTCCCCTTGGGGGACGACGTCTTCGGCCGCCGCATCGGCAAACGCCACAATGGCCAGACGACGACCTTTGTCTGGGATGGCGACGTCATCGCGCTGGAGCAAACCGCCGAGCAGACGCGGCATTATCTATTTGAAGCGGGCAGCTTTGTGCCGCTGGCGCAGGTGGTGGAAAAAGATGGTGGGAGTAACACCGCTTACTATTACGTCGACCACCTCGGCACGCCGCAACTCTTTACCGGCGCAGACGGCGAAGTGGCGTGGAGCGCCGAGTACAAAGCGTGGGGTGCAGCCAAAGCGGTCAACTCGCAAGCTGCAAACAGCGCCGGCATCGACAACCCGATTCGCTTCCAAGGCCAATACTTCGACGCCGAATCCGGTTTACACTACAACCGCCACCGCTACTACGACCCGGAAATCGGGCGGTTTATTTCGTCGGACCCGATTGGTTTGCTGGGCGGATTAAATACCCATGCCTATGCGCCGAATCCGGTGGAGTGGATTGATCCGCTTGGACTAGTAAAAAAGAAACCTTCGGTTTACGCAAAAAAAGATGGGGAAGGGGCCACTCCTGCTGAAATTCAAGCTAGTAAGCTTGGAGGTGGTAACAGAAAAGGCCAGCAGGATTGTCGAGAAAAATTATTAAACCAGAATACAACGGGAGTATATCGTTGCTGGCGCTGTGGTCATACATCAACTAATCCTGATGATATGCATTTAGGTCATAAAAATGTACCAACAGCAAAAGGTGGGAACTTGGCGGACCTAAATGTGGAACTAGAAGATGCTGCATGTAACTTGAGTGCGGGAAGTAGTGGTTACGTGAAAGAAGGAATATCTTGTGTTGAACGAGGTAGTTGTGGAGCGCCCTATGGTAGATAAAGAATTAGAATGTATAGTATCCGTTTTAGCTGGCCACAACGCGAATGGCCCAGTAAGAGAGGAGTTGCCCGCATTAGATCTTGGAAATGGGAAATTTAAACTTCTAATATCGCCGGGGCTAACCTTAAACTTAGCAAAAAGTGATGTAATTTCCTTGCATGATAGCGATTCCCCTGCTGAGGTTATTAAACGGGGTGGGAACTTTGCAATACAGATCTACACAGATTCTCTTGAGCCTAATGTTTTGGAGAATTTAGTATCCAATGTGGAAGAAAGGCTTGGCGGAACGAAAGACGCATTTGACTGTGGCGTGCTTGTATTTTCTGTACCATTTTCTTCAGGATTGGATAATATCCGTGAAGTATTCGATGAATTTACCGAGGCTTCAGGAGTTGCATGGTATTACGGAAATATCTATAAAAATTTCCAAGATCCAGATGATGAGACATTATTGGATTGGTGGGGGTAGGCTTAAAAAGTTATAAAAATGACGGTATTGTATAATGGAAGTTGTGAAGAAGGTGTTGTCAGTAATATTGAGTCGGTATTGGGAATTGATTTTCCGAGATGCTACTTTGATTTCTTATTGAGGCATAATGGTTTAAAAATAACAAATGGTGATTATGTCGATATTCCGCTGGAAAAAGTGGATAACGGGTTTATCTCTTTCTATTGCTTGTATGGGTGTGCTATGGAAAATGAGAACCTAGACTTGCTTTGCATAAATAATGAAGTATTGGATGATTTGGTTAGTGTTGATAGAAAAATAGTTATTGGCGAAGATGGAGGTGGAAATTTCTATGTGTTAACTGCCGATGAGGGTGGGGATAAAATATACTATTGGGATAGGACTCACTTGCATTCGGGTGTTAACTATAGTGAGGATATTTCTGAGGTTGATGAGTGCGGTGGCTTGTATTTGGTTGCTAAATCATTTGATGATTTTTACTTGTCTATTATTAATAATGTTAAGTCAAATTGAATGTCTAGGGTGCTTGAGTCAATATTTTCTGAATTAAAGGCGGTTGATTTCCTGTCTAGTGTCGGGGTGGGAGAAAACGAACTGCAATTTATCACTGAGAATTTAACGTATCCGCAGTTTGATGAAGCTCTTTTCTCAGATGAATGGGCTGACATACGTTTGGAGGCTCAAGCAGTATTGACTATTTTTCTAAATAGTAAGTTTCAAAATCAATATCAAGAATGGAATAAGGTCGTCGAATCGGCTAGACGATTTTGCGATGAAGAACTCTCGTTAAATGTCGAGTTTGCTCCTGATCTAACAAAACGTGAGGCAATCAAGAGCAAAATTATTGATGATGTTATTTTAATCATTGTTGAAAAATATTTCATAAAGCGAGTTGGCTTAAAACCCATGTTTTTTTCTAAAGTTTGTGAGGTTTATAAAGCTGGTCATGTGCCTTGTGGTTATAAATGTGAAAGCAGTGTCGACTTTAAAAAAATAAATGGAACTTTCTTTATTTTATAAGAAAATTGACGGTTAGAATTAATGAGGCAGACTCGATTAATTTCAATTAAGACCTCGTAATTCCGATTAGAAAGCGTAATCGAAGACTTCGTGTAAGGTGCGTGCTGTGGAATGGGCAGGAAATCGCCAGCTTCGAGCGCGACAATCTGCACCGCGAAGTGAGCCGTACGCTGGGCAATTAGCTCGCCGCCACGCTGCAATACGACAAAATGGGCCGGCTGACGCAGCATGGCGGGCAAAGCCAGCCAAACACGCAGCTATCAATACGCCCCGTAGGAAGTCCCCTTGGGGGACGACGCCGTCGGCCAGCTGCTCGGCATCAACGATAGCCGCAGCGGCGCGACCAGCTACCGTTATGACCCAGTCGTCCGCCTGATCGCTGCAGCCAGCCAGCCCGCTAGCTAAAGAGACTTTTGCCTTCGATCCGGCGAGCAATATCGTTAATACCAATGGTAGTATTGCCTCGCAGGTTAATAGTAATAATCTTCCCGGCAATATACCCGCCATCGTCGGCAATTTGCTCAAAGAATACGCCGGTACGCATTTCAAGTACGCCCCGTAGGAAGTCCCCTTGGGGGACGACGTCTTCGGCCGCCGCATCGGCAAACGCCACAACGGGCAGACCACGACCTTTGTCTGGGATGGCGACGTCATCGCGCTGGAACAAACCGCCGATCAAACACGCCATTATCTGTTTGAAGCGGGCAGCTTTGTACCGCTGGCGCAGGTGGTGGAATAGGGGACGGGGGCGCCAATCACTGTGCTTTGTGGATTTGCGTGAGCGGGATGACAAAACGGCGAGCCTAGGCTCGCCGTTGTCGTGTTAGCGTGCTGCGGTGAGGATTTGGCGGGCGACTTCTGGGGTGAGGTCGCCGTGTTCACCAATGGCGGTCATGCCGTGTTTTTCTAGTTGAGCGACCACGGCATCGACTGCGGATTGGTCGAGTTCGTAATCGGCCAATTTGGTTTTGATGCCCATCGCTTCAAAGAATTCAGCGGTTTTGGCGATCGCTGCGTCGATGCGTTGTTCGTCACTACCATCACGAATGCCCCATACGCGCTCAGCGTATTGCAGCAATTTGGCGTGTTTGCTGGTGCGGCGGACGTGCAAATTGGCGGGCAAGACGATGGCCAAGGTGCGGGCGTGGTCGATGTCGTACAGCGCAGTGAGCTCGTGGCCGATCATGTGCGTAGACCAATCTTGCGGAACACCCGCGCCGATCAGTCCGTTCAGCGCTTGCGTGGCGATCCACATCAGGTTGGCGCGTAAATCGTAATCGTTTGGTGTGGCGAGTACTTTAGGGCCAAGCTCGATTAGGGACAACAATAGGCCTTCGGCAAAACGATCTTGCACCATGCCGTTGGCGGGGTAGGTGAGGTATTGCTCGACGATGTGCACATAGGCATCGACGACGCCGTTGGCGATTTGACGCGTTGGCAAGGTTAGCGTTTTGGTCGGGTCTAGAATTGAAAATTGCGGGAACACGTGCGTGCTCATAAACGCCAATTTGCTGTGGCTGGCTTTGCGGGTAATCACCGAGCCATTATTCATTTCCGAGCCAGTGGCGGGCAAGGTGAGCACCGAACCAAATGGCAATGCTGCCGTTACCACTTGGCCGTGCGTGGTGAGAATATCCCACGGCTCGCCGACAAATGGCACGGCGGCGGCGACAAATTTGGTGCCGTCGATCACCGAGCCGCCACCCACTGCGAGCAGGTAGTCGAGTTTTTCGCGGCGGATTAGCTCAACCGCTTGCATCAAGGTTTCGTAGCTTGGGTTGGGTTCAATACCATTGAATTCCTGCACTTCACGTGCGCCCAGCGCTACGCGCACTTCAGCGAGCGTGCCGTTTTTACGCGCACTTTCGCCGCCGAGCAGTATCAATACGCGGGCATTGGCTGGAACCAGCTGGTCAAGTTTGGCGATGGTGTCGGTACCGAAAACGATTTTGGTGGGGTTATGAAATTCAAAATTAAACATAAGGCATTTCCTTTATTAGACCAGTCGGCTAGTTATTGGATAAAAATAAGATCGCTCTGTGCTGAGCGATCAGTGTTTGCTTACGGAGTAGCTAATTGCAAAATTTTAAGGGTGCTTTGCATGGCACACATCAGCGAGCTATTTTCACGCCGTACTTTGGCGAGCAAGGTGGCACCCAGCCACATTTGATACAAGGTTTCGGCCACTTGGGTGGCATTCAGATCGCGGGCCAATGAGCCATCGGTGATCCCCTCGTTGATGCATTGGGCCAAGCGGGTGATCAGTTGGTCGGTGCCACGGCGCAGGCTGTCGCGCATCGCTTCCGATAAATCTGATACTTCACCAGCCAGCTTGACGGTGAGGCATTTTTCTTCGCAGCAGTCGCCGGCTTGGGTTTCCAGCCAGCGGGTCCAGTAGGCTACCATTCGCTGCGCGGCATTTTCGCTATTGGGTGCCAGCATGACTTCCAATCGGCCAAAATAATCTTCAAAGTATGAGTCAAGTAATGCCGCACCAAAGGCTTCTTTGGATTTGAAGTAATGGTAAAACGAGCCTTTAGGCACGTTGGCGGCAGTCAAAATCTCATTGAGGCCTACAGCAGAAAAGCCTTTGCCAAGGATGATGGGTTTGGCTACATCCAGAATGTGCTGGCGCATTGATTGGTGTTCAGTCGTCATGGGATGCATGATAAAGCTCACTAGACCAGTCGTCTAGTATTTTTTGCTGCAACTAATGCCATCCATCCATTGAGCTAGCCAGTTGCAGATGAGCGGTCTATATCCTGTTGATACAGGAGGTGAAGATGAGCCCAGAACAAGCCCTAAAAACCATGCATGATTTGCTGCGCATGATGATTCAACACAAAGCGTCCGATTTATTTATCTCCGATGATTTTCCACCCGCAATGAAAATCAACGGGAAGATGACGCCGGTGGGGCAGCAAAAACTCAACGCAGCGGCAACTCGCGCCTTGGCTTATGCGCTGATGCGGCCCGATCAGGTGGCTGAGTTTGAGGGCGAATTTGAGTGCAATTTTGCGATTAGCCCCGAAGGCATCGGTCGCTTTCGCGTGAATGTGTTTATGCAGCAGGAAAAAGTGGGCATGGTGTTGCGCACGATTACCAGCAAGATTCCAAACTTCGACGAGATGGGCCTGCCCAAAGTATTAAAAGAAGTGATGATGAGTAAGCGCGGGCTGGTGCTGCTGGTCGGTGGTACCGGCTCGGGTAAATCGACGACGATGGCGGCGATGATTGATTACCGCAACGAGCACAGCCACGGCCACATCATCACAATTGAAGATCCGGTTGAGTATCTGCATAAGAATAAAAATTGTCTGGTGACGCATCGCGAAGTAGGGCGTGACACCAAGGGCTGGTTTAGCGCGCTAAAAAATACGCTGCGCCAAGCGCCCGATGTGATTTTGATTGGTGAGATTCGCGATCGTGAAACGATGGAATACGCGATGAACTTCGCCGAAACCGGCCACCTATGCATGGGCACGCTGCATGCCAATAGCTCTAATCAGGCGCTCGAACGCATCGTTAATTTTTTCCCCGAAGAGCGCCATCCGCAGCTGTATATGGATTTATCGCTCAATATGCGCGGCATCATTTCGCAACGACTGGTGCCAACGCCCGATGGCAAAGGGCGCTGCGCGGCGATCGAGATTTTACTAAATACGCCCCTGGTGGCCGACTTAATTTTCAAAGGCGATGTTGGTGGCGTGAAAACCGCAATGCAAAAATCGCGCGAGCTGGGCATGCAAACCTTTGATATGGCGCTATTTGACTTGTATGAGGCGGGTAAAATCAGCATGGAAGAAGCGCTGAAAAATGCCGATTCACTCAATGAATTGCGGCTCAATATCAAGCTCAATAGCCAGCATCACCGCAAAGAGGAACACAGCAGCGGCTTGGATCATTTGTCACTGGAGGTGCACGAAGAGCCGGAAACGGAGTCGACCGATGTCGAGGGTAACACTGCTGGCTAGTCAGGGTATTTGCCGCTAGGTTTTGCGGATATTGGCGTGCCATGTAATACCCAACAAAAAAGCGACTTCCATGGAAGTCGCTTTTAGGTGTGTAACGATCAACTAGCTCAAGCTAATTGGCCGTGACACTGTTTGTATTTCTTGCCTGAGCCGCATGGGCACGGGTCATTGCGGTTTACGCCACTAAATTGAATTTTCGGCCCACCTTCTTGTTGCATCGCCGCCATCAGCACTTCGCGGATTTTCTCTTCGTCACCGCTCGCTAATACTGCCTCGATGTCTTCGTGTGTAAATTGCATCGCAGAAGCTGGGATTTCATGCTGCTCTACCGCTTGCACATCTTCTGGGCCGCGCACTTGTACAGTCATCACAATTTGCAGCACATTGCGTTTGATTTGCTCCAGCAGTGCCGAGAACAATTCAAATGCTTCGCGTTTGTATTCCTGTTTCGGATTCTTCTGTGCGTAGCCGCGCAGATGGATACCTTGACGCAGATGATCAAGCGCTGACAAATGCTCACGCCAGTATTGGTCAACGTGCTGTAGCAATACTGAACGCTCGAAATTGCGGAAGTTGGTTTCAGAGGCTTGCTCAACTTTGGCATCGTAAGCCGCTTTGGCTGAGGCCACCACGCGCGCTTTCATGTCTTCAATGCCCAACGATTTCTCGTTTTTCACCCACTCGCTGACATTCACTCCAACGTGCAACTCGTTCAGCGCGCGTTCTAGGCCTTCAGCATCCCACTGTTCTTCCATTGAATCGGGTGGAATATATTGATCAAATAGCTCGCCAACATAACTATCACGCATCGCTGCAATGGTGGATGCAACTTCGCTGCTTTCCAGAATTTCATTGCGCTGGCTGTAAATCGCTTTACGCTGCTCGTTCGCAACATCATCGTATTCCAGCAATTGTTTACGCATGTCGAAGTTGCGGCCTTCCACTTTGCGTTGTGCTGATTCGATGGCGCGCGAAACCATACCGGCTTCGATAGGCTCGCCTTCCGGCATTTTCAGCTTGTCCATCACAAATGCCACGCGATCGCCGGCAAAAATGCGCAGCAGGGTGTCTTCGAGTGACAGGTAGAAGCGGCTAGAGCCTGGGTCACCCTGACGGCCTGAACGACCACGCAACTGATTGTCGATACGACGTGAGTCGTGGCGCTCAGTACCGATGATGTGCAAGCCACCTGCGGCCAGGACGGCATCGTGTTTGACTTGCCATTCGGCTTTCAGCGTTGCGATTTGGGCTGCTTTTGCTGCCTCATCGAGTGATTCATCAGATTCAATTTGTTTAATTTGGGCTTCAATACTGCCGCCCAGTACGATATCGGTACCGCGACCAGCCATATTGGTGGCAATCGTTACCTGACCAGAGCTACCCGCTTGTGCCACGATTTGCGCTTCTTTGGCGTGGTGTTTGGCATTCAGTACATTGTGAGCAATGCCTTCCTGCGTCAGGATGCCGGAGAGCAATTCAGATTGTTCAATTGACGTCGTACCGACTAGCGTCGGTTGGCCACGTTCAACGCAGCCTTTAATGTCTTTGATGATGGCTTTGTATTTTTCGTTCGCCGTTTTGAATACTTGATCTTGGCGATCATCGCGAATCATTGGCTTGTTGGTTGGAATAATGACCGTTTCCAAACCATAGATTTGCTGGAATTCGTAGGCTTCGGTATCTGCAGTACCCGTCATACCTGACAGTTTGTTGTACATGCGGAAGTAGTTTTGCAGCGTGATCGTTGCCAGCGTTTGATTTTCTTGCTGGATCTCGACACCTTCTTTGGCCTCTACAGCTTGGTGCAAGCCTTCTGACCAGCGACGACCTGACATCAAACGGCCAGTGTGCTCATCGACGATGATGACTTCACCATCCATCACTACATAGTGCTGGTCTTTAACGAATAGCGAGTGAGCGCGCAACGCAGCATTTAAATGATGGATCAGGCTGATATGTGCTGCGGCGTAGAGGCTGTCGCCTTCGGGCAGTAAACCCATCTGACTGAGAATTTGTTCTACGTGTTCATGACCTGCTTCTGACAGCATGACACTGTGGGCTTTTTCATCTACCCAGTAATCACCTTCACCATCTTCAGTTTCCTGACGCTTTAGCTGGCCAGGAATGCCATTCATCGCACGATAAAGATCAGTATTGTCGTCGGCTGGGCCAGAGATAATCAGTGGGGTACGCGCTTCGTCGATCAGAATCGAATCCACTTCGTCGACGATTGCGAAATTAAGGCCACGCTGTACGCGTTCTTCAGGGCTGAACACCATATTGTCGCGCAGGTAGTCAAAGCCGAATTCGTTGTTGGTACCGTAGGTAATGTCGCAGGCGTAAGCGGCTTTTTTGTCTTCGTGCGCCATTTGGCCCAGATTCACGCCGCAGGTCAGACCGAGGAAGTTAAACAACTTGCTCATCTGGTTGCAGTCACGCTGTGCCAAGTAGTCATTCACCGTAATGACGTGCACGCCGTTACCTGTCAGTGCATTCAGGTAGGCACCCAAGGTGGCAACCAGTGTTTTACCCTCACCGGTACGCATCTCGGAAATCTTGCCTTGGTGATGCACCAGACCACCAATCAGCTGTACGTCAAAGTGACGCATCCCTAAAGCACGCTTACCACCTTCACGGCATACAGCGAATGCTTCAGGAAGAATTTGATCTAGCGTTTCACCTTTAGCAAGGCGGGCTTTGAACTCATCGGTTTTGCCACGTAGGTCGGCATCAGACAAGGCGGAGATTGTTGGCTCTAGGGCATTAATCTGCTTGACGATGGCACCGTATTGTTTCAACAAACGGTCGTTACGGCTTCCAAATACTTTTTTCAGCAGATTCGAGATCATAGTGCTACCACGTGACGGCCTCGATGAGGCTCAGTTTTTATTAATCGACAAAGGCCAACGCCCGTTCTTTGTTTGGGCTGGCTGACCTTAGTTGGCTCCACCCTACCTTTTTTCAAGGCTTACTTAGTGGCTTGAGCATAGTTTGATTGACCACCATCAAGAAAACGCAGCGGATTTTGCGCCACGCCACGATAGCGGATCTCAAAGTGCAGGTGTGGGCCCGTAGAGCGCCCGGTACTGCCGAGCAAGGCGACTTTTTGCCCCACTTGCACTGTGTCGCCTACTTTCACCAGTAATTGACTGGCGTGGGCATAGCGGCTGGTTAAATCTTTACCATGATCAAGCTCGACCATATTACCATATTGAGGATGGTAAGCTGCATACACGACCTTACCTGTGGCGGCGGCTACAATTGGTGTGCCGGTATCGCCTTGGTAATCGATGCCTTCGTGAAAAACTTGTGTGCCGCGAAATGGGTCAACACGCCAGCCAAAGCTTGATGATTGCGGTGCAATCGTCAGTGGCGAGTGGCGGGGGAGATAGCTCGCATCAGGCGTAATCAGAATGGCCTCGGCCAGTGTGAGCTGATCAATCATGGCGGCCATTTTGGCATCTGTGTCTTGCAGCAGTTGGCGTAGGCCGGAAACCGCAAATGGCTGACCATCGTGGGCCAGCCCGCCCTGCGGTGCTGCGTTTTTACTTAAAAACGGTTTAATATCAATCCCCGTTTTGTCGCCAACCCGATTGGCCAGACTATCTAAGCGGGTCAGTTTGGCTTGCAGCTCACCGACCTGTACGGCCAAAGCATCAATTTCATTCTGGCGCGCATGCTGGCCGGGCATTAGACGCAGCAGTGGCTCTACACGATTGGGGGCGAACAACATGCCTAATCCAAATGCGGCAGCACCGATCAATAAGGTCAGCGCCAGTGCCAGCGCGGTGAGCTCGCGCGGGCCTAATGAAATGGCTTTGTCGAGCCGATTTGAGACCACAATGATATTCATTGGAACCCTTGTAAATGATCAAACACGCTAATTTTACGCAACTGGTTGAAGGTGATTACCAGCTAAAACGCTTGGTAAAGCAGCTCGACCAGCTCAATGGGCTGCTAGAGATTGTGCGTTCGGCCGTGGCGCCAGAATTAGCTCGGGTGTGCCAAGGCACAGCTTGGTCGGGCACCACTTTGCTGGTGGCGGTACCTGGCAGCGCCGCGGCAACGCGCTTGCGTCAGGCCGAACCCGCTATTTTGGCCGCATTAGGCCAAGCTGGTGTGCACGCTACCGCAATCCGCGCCAAGGTGCAAGTGGCGCTGCAGCAAGGAAATCCGCTACAAACCAAGACCTTACGAATGACAGAGCCGGCAAAGGCTGCTTTTTCAGAGCTACAGGCTCAGGTTGATGACCCCGCTCTAAAAACCGCATTAAGCAATTTATTGCGACATCATCAGCGTAAACAGGGCTGATTACCCGGCCTGGGCAGCAATAAAAAATAGGTAAAAAAACGGGCGCCGATTTTGCAAAAGGCGCCCGGTCAACAGGGAGGAGATGAGCAAAATGCACACTTGCATTGCACACTTGATGGTAAGAGTGTGGGCGCAGCCTCCGGTTCCCAAGCCCTGGTGTAAATATTCACGTTTTGCCCGTTGGGGCTAATTTCCGTTGTATTTAAATCTGCCGTGGCTTGGGCTCTCCGGGCGCGTGAAGAAAATTTCATCTTTGCCAGCAGTCATTACAGTGTCCTTAAGTCTATAATCGCGCACCGTTTAACCAATTCGCACGAGTGCCACATGGATCCGATTTTGTTGTTTCATTCCCTGATTATGGGTTTGGTCGAAGGGATTACCGAGTTTCTGCCTATTTCTTCGACTGGCCATTTGATCTTAACGGGTGATTTGCTGGGGTTCTTAAGCAAAGAAAAACGTGACGTTTACGAAATCTTTATCCAGTTGGGAGCGATGCTGGCTGTGGTCTGGGAGTATCGGGCCAAGATTGGAAAAACCTTCCAAGGGGTGAGCCGCCCTGGTGGTGAACGTAACTTGCTGCTGGGTATTGTGATTGCCTTTATTCCGGCCGCGATTTTAGGCAAGCTGTTTTCCGAAAGTATCAAAGCGGTGTTGTTTAACCCCGTTGCGGTGTCGGTAGCGTTTATCGTGGGCGGGCTAATTATCTTGTGGGCAGAAAAACGCCAACATACGGTGACTGTGGCCACTGTCGATGATCTAAGCCTGAAAGATGCGTTAAAAGTAGGCTTATGCCAATGTTTGGCGTTGATTCCAGGTACTAGCCGCTCTGGTGCGACGATCATCGGTGGTATGTTTCTTGGGCTGTCGCGTAAAGCCGCGACAGAGTTTTCGTTCTTTCTCGGGATTCCAACCCTAGGCGCGGCGTCGTTGTATAGTTTACTAAAACATCGACACGTTTTAGATAGTGCCGATATTGGCATTTTCGCGGTAGGGTTTATTTCATCATTTATTTTTGCATTTATTGCTATTCGCGCCTTAATTAGATTTATTTCTACACATACTTTTGTCGTGTTTGCCTGGTACCGCATCGCGTTTGGTTTAATTGTGCTGGCCACGTGGCATTTTGGTTGGGTGAATTGGAATGCTGCCTAGCTGGGGTATACATCGTACGCTTAGATAAATAGAGGCTGCTGTGCTTATACCTATGCCGCTCATTGTGAGCGGCATTTTTTATGCCTGTAATTTGTATTTGATCTAAGTCAAATAAAGCATTTTTTAACTCTCTGTATTGATTTTGCAATTGAGGACTAGGTCTTTTATCAAGATTGCAGTGGCTAGGGTAAAATTACCATTCTTTTACAACGGCAGAGAAATGTGATGGGTAAGGTAAGTCGTATAGGGCTGTTTCTAGCTTTAATTATGTTCGGAGCGATTGCGCAGGCTTTTGAATTAAGTCGTACAGATTTGCCTGAGCGAGTGAAGCGTGGGGACTTTACATTACCGATGGTTTTGTTGGGTACCGATGTTGAAGTGTATGAGTTCTCCGCAAGCGGTGCGATTACGATTATGCGCGAAGATACTCAGCAAGCTCAGACCGCAGTAACGCAAGCTGTCGATCAGTATTTTGCTGCTCGCCCCAATAATAAATTGATCAAACTTGATGATTTAAGTGCTGCTGAGAAAAGCGAGATCAAAGAATATTTTGCCCTATTTGACGTGGTAAGCCGCAGCTCACAGCAAGTGTTTGCTGCAGGTTGGGAAGAGCGGCGGCAACATTATGACTACACCTTGGGTAGTGGCTTGCCATGGCTCAAGCAAAAAACGGGTAGTCGGTATGCGTTGGTTGTTAGCGGCTTGGATTTGGTCAGCAGTGGTGGTCGTGTTGCAATGGCGTTTTTGGGGGCTGCCGTAGGGATTGGTATTCCAATGGGGCAATCATATACCAGCCTCGGTATTGCGGATTTGGATAATGGGGATATTGTTTGGCTAAGTCGTGATAACAGTGGTTTCAGCGATTTGAAACATGCGGAAACGACCAAGCAGCGTTACAAACAACAGCTTGACCAAATTTTAGGCAAATAAGTCATGGCTGGCATGAAACCCCAACTTTGCCTCGTGAGTACTTTGCTGGCTTGGGCCTTAAGCTCCCAAGCCCACGCCTATGAGTTACTCACGCCCGAGATGGTAACTAAACTCGTCCCCGCCGAGAGCAATCTGTGGTTTGAAGCAGAACGTGCCGAGAATGTCCTGAAAGAACAAGGTCGAACCATCGAGAACGCGCCATTGCAAGCGTATGTACAGCAAGTGATGGATGGCTTGTATCCAGAATGGAAAGGCATTTTGCGGGTACAGGTGATTGATGACCCCGTCTATAACGCCTTTGCCATGCCAAATGGCGCGGTGTATATCCACTCAGGGTTACTGGCTAGGCTTGAAAATGAGGCTCAACTTGCAACGGTGCTCAGCCATGAGGCGGGGCATGTGATTTATCGTCATGGCTATCGTTTGCGCAACTCGGCAGATGGTTTGGCAGTGGTGACTGGCTTGGTAACGGTAATTAACCCACTGGTTGGGTTGCTTGGCGTTTTCACGCAGACAGCAGGGTTGTATGGGTTCTCACGCGATAATGAACGTGAAGCTGATCGGGTAGCATTTCAGCGCCTTTCTCAGAATGGTTATGATTTGCGCGAAGCGACGCGTACCTTCCAAATGTTGGCCGAAGAAGCGCTGGCAGTGAAAGATACCAATCCACCTCCCTATGTGTTTGCCACGCATCCAAAACTGGAGGAGCGCGAGGATAGCTTCAAGGCGCTACTTGTTGCCAAGAATGCACAAGGTGGTGAGTTAGGTAAGGAGCGCTTCGAACAAGCTACGCGGGTTTTGCGGCAAACCCAACTCAAAAATGACTTTCAGGCGGCTAGGTACACCCAGCTCATTACCGCAATGAGCAAGGTCGAGAATAGAAGCCGCTATGGCATTGAAGCCGATTTTTACTTGGCAGAAGCATATCGTCTGCGCAAGCAAAGCGGAGATTCTGGTTTAGCACGCTCATCCTATTCCGAGGTTTTAAAGCAGCAACCGCAGCACATCGGTGCCATGCGAGGGTTAGCTAATCTTTCCTATCGGGAAGGCAAACTAGATGAAGCCAGCAGCTTGCTGGAGTCGATTTTGCAAACGACGCCATTAAGCGAAGCGGATGCGGGCTTTGCTCGGCAATTACTCAACAAAGTTAACACTAAACGAAATCCTGACGCCGTGGCTACCGTAGCGTCTGCAACACCACAGGAAGAAAAAAAATGAAGAAAATATTTTCACTGATTATCACTTTTGCGCTGTGCTTGGGCTTGGCTGCATGTGCACCTTGGGCAAAAATTCGCGAAAATAAAGTTGAACAAGATGCAAGCAAGTTAGTGTCATTCTCTGCGCCGCTCAATTGGATGCAATTAATGCAGCCACCAGCTAATGCCTCAAATTGGCGTTACACGCGCGACGGGTTTGCCATGCAGGAACTGGTCATCAGTTATGACACCCCTGAAGTAGCAATCCGCTCATTGTCGGGTAAGCACGATTTTCAGGCGCAATTAAAGTTAGAAGAAGATTTTGATTCTTCTGAGTTGGCGGATCAATTCTTAGGTCAGTTACAGAAAGCCTATGCCGCGCTAAATCTGAATATTCAGGTATTGGAGCGAGGCCCTGCGACGATTGCTAATCGTGATGCATACCGGTTGTTGCTGACTTGGAAAAATGCTAAAGGCCTAGACTATCAACAAGAAATCTATGGCACAGTTTATAAAGGCAAGTTGCTAATCATCGCGTATTCGGCAATTCGGAAGAATTTCTGGCAACGTGATTATCCGCAATATCAGCAGTTATTAGCTTCAGTGAAATTGCGCTGATCAAGAGAAAAGGAGTGGTGCTAGACCACTCCTTTTTATGCTGATCTGTTTATCCGGGTGATTTGAATAATGCTGGTCAATCAACTGAAATTGCCTGCAGCAGGTTGGCACAGCGCTGGCTCAGATAGCTTTGCAGCGCTTGCACAATCGGGCTGATCTGGCGGCGGTCGGCGCATAGCAAGTTGAGCGGAGCAGCTTCGCCTTCCAAATCGGGGCAGAGGCGGATCAAGCGACCGGCCTGTAAATCATCCGCAATATCTAATTGTGATTTGTAGGCAATTCCAAAACCCGCTACCGCCCACCGGCGTACAGCATCTCCATCGAGCGCAACCCGATCCCCGCTAACCTGAATTGATATTTCCTGCCCCAGCGCGCGAAAACGCCAACGGTCATACACATAGTCGCCCAGCATAAAGCACAGACAATTGTGCTGCGCCAGATCGCTTAATTGTTTTGGTGTGCCATGCTGCACCAAGTAGGAGGGCGCGGCACACAGCACGCGCCGATTGTCGCTGCAAACGGGTAATGCAATCATCGCCGAATCGGGCAGGCTGCCATAACGCAAAGCCAGATCAACCGACTCACGAAAAATATCCGCTAGCCGATCTGAAATCGCCACGCGTAATTTGATTTGCGGGTATAGGCGTTGAAACTCATCGAGCCATGGCAGGATGACGTTGCGCCCCAGATCGGATGGCAGCGAAATCTGCAATAAACCACTGAGCTGATCACCCGCCTGCACTGCACGGCAGCCATCCTGGAGCAGTTGTACTGCGGGCAGGCAATGTTGCAAAAATACTTCGCCGGCATGGGTGAGTCGCAAACTACGGGTGGAGCGAATAAACAGCGCGGTATTGAGCTGGGCTTCTAGGCGCTTGATGGCAATGCTGGTGGCGGCCGGGCTTAAATCGAGCAAGCGGGCGGCATCGGACAGGCTGCCGGTTTGGGCGGTATGGATAAAAATCTCAAATTCGCGCAGCAATTTCACCGCAGATCCCTCGTTATTTTCAATAAATTGTTGAAGATCTTTATCTGAATAGCAAGTTTATTAAATTTTTATCGACTGTAATAATGACCTCACTGAAAGATTGCTGCGTCTTCGAGGACTTTGACCATGTTTAACCAGTTATTTAGCACGACGGCATTAGCGGACTTGCCACTGACCAACCGGATCGTCATGGCGCCGATGACGCGTTGCCGTACCACCCAGCCGGGCGATGTTCCCAACGCCTTGATGGCCGAGTATTACGCTCAGCGCGCCAGCGCTGGCCTAATCATCAGTGAAGCCACGCAAATTTCTCGTCAAGGGCAGGGCTATAGCTTTACGCCGGGTATTTACACTACAGCGCAAATCAATGGCTGGCGCTTGGTGACCGACGCGGTGCATGCCGCGGGTGGCAAAATCTTTTTGCAGTTGTGGCATGTGGGGCGGATGTCGCATGCGTCATTTCATAACGGAGAAGCGCCAGTCGCACCATCGGCCATTTTGCCGCAGGCACAAGTCTGGGTTGCCGATGAAAGCGGCAAGGGCGCGATGGTCGATTGTCCGCTGCCGCGCGCGCTTGAAACCGCTGAAATTGCCGAGATCGTCGATGATTTTCGCCGTGGCGCAGCCAATGCAATGGCTGCCGGTTTTGACGGGGTGGAGATTCATGGCGCTAATGGTTATTTAATTGATCAATTTTTACGCACCACCTCGAACCTGCGCCAAGATCAATACGGCGGCAGCCGCGAAAACCGCGTGCGCTTTTTGCAGGAAATCACCGCCGCCGTGGTCGATGAGGTTGGTGCCGAGCGTGTTGGCGTGCGTCTTGCTCCGTTTATCACCGCCCGTGGCATGAATTGCCCCGACATTATTCCAACCATATTGCTGGCGGCTGAGCAACTCAATAGCCTAGGGATTGCCTATCTGCATTTATCTGAAGCCGATTGGGATGATGCGCCGGTGGTGCCGCTGTCATTTCGCCAGCAATTGCGCAATACCTTTACTGGCGCATTGATCGTGGCCGGTGGCTACACGCCAGAAAAGGCCGAGTTGATTTTGAGCCAAAGTCTGGCCGATCTGGTGGCGTTTGGCCGACCCTTTATCGCTAATCCCGATTTTCCGCGCCGCATTGCCACTGGGCAGTCGTTGGCGCAACTGGATGGCGCAACGCTATTTGGCGGTAATGCCAAGGGTTACACCGATTATCCCGCAGCGACTTAATTCCCTTTAATCCATCTATCGCAGCTCGCCCACGGCTTTGATGGCCGTGCGGGTGGGCTATTGCCGAAAATTTTAGGAGTTCACCATGAAAGCCATTGCTTACCAAACTGCCCACGCGCTGACTGCCGAGGTGGGTTTGCAAGATATCGATTTACCCGTACCGCGCCCAGAAGGTCGAGAACTATTGATCGAGGTACAAGCCGTATCGGTCAATCCGGTTGATACCAAGATTCGTAATGGGGTCAACGCGCCAGATGGTGCATGGAAAGTGCTGGGGTGGGATGCCACCGGTGTGGTTACTGCAGTGGGGCCACAGGTGAGCTTGTTTAAAGTGGGTGATCGGGTCTGGTACGCCGGTGATATTTCGCGCCAAGGCAGTAATGCGCAATACCAAACGGTGGATGAGCGGATTGTCGGCCGTATGCCGAGCAGCCTAGATTTCGCTGCCGCCGCAGCCTTACCATTGACCGCGATTACCGCGTGGGAAATGTTGTTTGATCGCCTGCAAATTGCCCGTTCGCCAACACCAAGCGGGCAGCAACTGCTGATTATTGGTGCCGCGGGCGGCGTGGGCTCAGTGATGATTCAATTGGCGCGGCAATTAACTGGGCTGACGATTATTGCTACCGCCTCGCGGCCAGAAACGCAGCAATGGGTGCAAGATTTAGGCGCGCATCATGTGATTGATCACCGTTTGCCGCTGAGCGAAGAGCTGCAGCGCATTGGCATCCCGCAGGTCACACACATCGTTAGCCTAAACCAGACTGAACAGCATTTGCCACAAATTCTGGAGAGCATCGCCCCGCAAGGCCATTTTGGTTTGATTGACGATCCACGGGTACTCGATGTGATGCCGTTCAAGCGCAAAAGCGTGGCGATCCATTGGGAACTGATGTTTACCCGCTCGCTGTACCAGACTGCCGATATGATTGAGCAGCATCATTTGCTGAATGCCGTGGCTGATTTAATTGATCAAGGCGTGCTGCGCACCACGGTGAATGAGCAATTTGGCGTGATTAATGCAGAAAATCTTCGCCGCGCCCATGCGCTACTCGAAAGTGGCCGTGCGCAAGGCAAGATTGTTCTGGCAGGGTTCTGATTGTAATTGTGTATGGGTATTGCTCTGTATGTTATTTTTTTGTATGGCTTATAGGGCAATACCCATGGTTAATTGCCGCTGGCGCTGATCATGCGCTAGCAGTATTCCCAATATCATGCCGCGCTGGTCGATGCTATATTCTGCCCATCAATTTCAGCCAGAGTGTATGCCATGAGCGCAAGCCCAATTCATCCTGCCTATCCAATTGGGCAGCCGCTGCAAGCGTGGGGAGTGGTTGAACGCCAGCAATGGCTCAGTCAGCAATGTGTGCAGCGTAGCTATCAGGCAGAGGTCGTGGCGCCACTGCTCGCCAATTTGCCCGCGCAGGCGCAGCTGATTGAATACGGTACGCTGGATTACACCCAGCTCGGTTTATCGAGTTATCCGCTCTATGCCGTAAAAAGCTGCCAGTGGCAGCCTGAACGACCAACTGTATTGGTGACGGGTGGGGTGCATGGTTATGAAACTAGCGGCGTGCATGGCGCCTTGCAGTTTATCGCAGAAGCTTTTGCCGTTTATAGCGAGCAAGTCAATTTGCTGGTGCTGCCATGCATTAGCCCATGGGGCTATGAAACCATCAACCGCTGGAACCCCTTAGCGCTTGATCCCAATCGGCATTTTATTGCCGCTAGCCCAGCTCCAGAGTCCGCTGCGGCCATGGCCTGCGTGGCGCAATATGCGCCTGAGCTGCTATTGCACATTGATCTGCATGAAACCACTGATACCGACAATAGTGAATTTGGCCCCGCCAAGGCGGCCCGCGATGGCGTCGCATTTGATTGGCACGCTATTCCAGACGGCTTTTATCTGGTGGGCGATACCGAGCGCCCGGAGCCAGACTTTCAGCAAGCGCTCATTCAAGCGGTGGCGCAGGTGACGCATATTGCTTTACCCGATGAGCATGGCTGCATTATTGGCGAACCATTACAGCAGCACGGGGTGATCAATTATGCCAAACGGGAATTGGGTTTATGTGCCGGTATGAGCGCTGCCCGCTATGTCAGCACCACCGAAGTGTATCCCGATAGCCCACACGCGAGCCCCGCTCAATGCAATCGCGCCCAGCTCGTTACAATTACGGCAGCGATTGATTATGTCTTACGTCACCCAGCATCTGCCAGTGCCACTTAAAGCTGTGGCACACTGCTAGCTTGAATACGTAAGGATGTGTGATGACCGCTCAGCGTCGTACTGGCCTGTTACTGATTATTGTTTCTGCCATCGCTTTTGGCTGGATGCCGATTTTCGGCGTCTGGGCGTATGACGCACACAGTGCCGGTGGGCTCAATACTCAAGGCTTGCTGCTGATCCGCTTTAGCTTGGCTGCAGTGGTCATGACCGCCGTGATGCTATGGCGGCGGGCACCTTGGCCGCGTGGGCGCACATTACTTGGCCTGATGGCGATGGGGGGCTTGGGCTATGTGGGGCAGGCATTTTGCTATTTTTCGGCCCTGCAATATGGCTCGGCGGCACTGGCGGCCTTATTGCTGTACGTGTATCCGGTCGTGGTGACGCTGGCCTGTGCTTGGTGGTTAAAAGAAAAACTGGCGCGTCGAACCGTGTTTGCCTTGGTGTTGGCGTGTATTAGCTTACTCCTCACTATTGGCCCCGCCGGTGGGCAGTCGTTGGGGGTGATGTTTGGCCTGCTGGCTGCACTGATTTACTCGGGCTACATTCTGGCCGGTAGCCGCTTAACGCCGATTGCGGGGGCGTTGCCCGCCGCTACTGTGGTGATGGTATCAGCCGCGCTAAGCTTATGGTTGAGCACGCTCTGGCATAGCCCCAGCTGGCCTAATTCCACAAGCAGCTGGCTGGCGGTGACGGCGATTGCACTGGTTTCGACGGTGGTGGCAATTTTTGCCTTTTTGGCGGGTCTTGATTATCTGCCTGCCAGTGAGGCTTCTACGCTGTCAACCTTGGAGCCTGTGGTGAGTGTGCTCCTGGCGGCGTTGATTTTGGGTGAACATCTATCGGGTTTGCAATGGATAGGTGGGGTGGGTATCTTGGTGGCAGCCTTGTTGATTGCTACTAACCGAGTGATACCTGATTAAAAGCTATCTGGCTATGCTTATCATGGGTCTTGATGGAAATAGCGCTGCCGCAACTTGTCGAGCTGGCCGCTTTTTTGCAGTGTACTAAAAGCCTGATTCAAGCGGCGGACTAGCTCGGGGTCGGCATTGCGATTGAGCGCAAAGTAGTAATCAAGGCTATTGTCCAAAATCAGCGCTTGGGTAAATTGATTCAGATTCGCGCCGATAGATTTTGCTTGCCAGGCCGCAGCCCAATCAAGGATGGCAATCATGTCGTTGCGGCCAGCCATCAATTTGCGCAGATTGATTTGATCGTTCGGAGCCAAATCTAGTGATTTTTCAATGACAAACCCACTTTGCTGCAATTTTTTTGCACTGGCAGATTCCCGCGTTGCACCAATCACATATTGCCGCGCATCATCCAGATTGCTCAGCTTGATATCGCCTCGGTTAGCTAATCGAAGCAGGATAATTTTACGATCACTAATTGGCCCCAGCCATAAATAGCGGTTTTCGCGTTCTGGGGTGCGGGTGATGGTAAATAAAATTCCATGTGGGTCTTTATCGGCATATTCGACGGCTCTGGCCCAGGGCAAAACTTCAATGCTGATACTAACACCAGCTTGTTTAGCCAGCAGTTGCAGCAGTTCTACGCTAAATCCCTGTGGCTGTTGCTCTGCTAAATAATTTAGCGGTGGTAGCTCTTCGGTGTAGGCGTGAAAATCAGCCGCCAACAGCGGTGAACTCAAGGCTAACAATAGTAGCCAGCGCACAAGCATTCGCAGTCTCCAAAATATCGCTTGGTTTAATGTATCGCTCAGATGTTACGAATTTAAGCATAAACTTTACTCGGGGCATGTAAACCTCGCTGCGTTTCTTCGGCGGTCGATCTGCTGGCGCGGCTCCCCGCTTGGTGATGTATTCCTTGGCTGGCGTGCTTCATTCTAGGTTTAAGGGCTGGGCATGGTCTGCATCGGCAAATCGGCTTCAATACTGGCGACAATCGGGTCGTGGCTGATTTGCTCCAATTTTACTTGCAATGCCACGAGCGCTTGTGGTGGCATTAAGCGCGCAGTGTGAAAGCCACTGCCTAAATCGCGCTCATAGGCCATGCCCAACTGATAGCGCTGCGCTAGCTCGCTGACTGCTTGATCTGCAGGCGTTTGCGCTGTTTTGAAACTGATTACAACTCGCTCAATCAGCGGGGATGAGGGCGCGACTTTGCCACCCGCGGTGGCATTCACACAGGCACTTAAAATGCAGCACCCAAGTAATGCAAACAGCGAAGTGAAACGCAAACTGGATTGACGCATGATTGATTCCCAAAAAAGTTGTCCATAAAAGCCTGAATATCCCTGCCGCAGCAGGGCGGCAGGGGGGATATTACAAAAGCTTATTTGCGTGTGGCAGTCGCTTGACTAGCCCAAGGGCCCCATTGCGCGGCACCAGGTTGTTCACCTTGTGTCCACCATTTAGCCGTATAGGTTTGGCCATTGAAGCTAACACACTTGCCTGCGGTGTAGGTCGTAGTGGCTGACCAAGCAGGGCAGCTTGGGTTCGGCGCCGTCGTTGGTACTTGGGTTGGCACTAATGTTGGCGCTGGACTTGGGCTAATTATTGGCGCTGCGGTTGGCTTGGGCGTTTGAATTGGAGCCGTGGTCGGTGCTGGCGTGCTTGAGCCTCCCGTACACGCTCCAATGTCCTGCCATAAAGTGCCGGTTGATTTAGGGTTCCAATTTGCACCTTTGTATGCGACATGGGTGCTGATCGCCCGGTAATTGCGGCCATCGTAGGTCACCATATCACCTGCGGTATAGGTTTTGCCTTCAGCCCAAGCGCTATAGCAACCTGCCACCGGTGTGGGTGCGGGCGTTACCACTGGTGGTACGGTTGGTTTTGGTGTCACAACAGGCGGTGTGCTTGGTGCTGGTGTCACCACGGGTGGTGTTGTTGGTGCTGGGGTGATGACGGGCTCGGTATTATCTCCCGCCGATTGTTTGGCCAAACGAACTGCGCCTGCCGCATTCAGAATACCTGCACCGCAATTGCTGGTTGTGCAGCCACCGGTGGCTGGGAATGCGGTCGCAGATTGCTTGAGCAGGCTCACCACATCGTTGAATTTGAGTTTCGGGTTTGCGCTGAGCATCAGCGCTACCGCTGCAGAGACATGCGGTGTGGCCATCGATGTGCCGTTCATGCCTTTGTAACCAGCCCCATTGGCGGATAAGTCCACCCGATCAGCACTCAGATTCACGGTTGAGGTAATGCGGATGCTGCCGTTGCCACCTGGTGCCGCCAAAGTGATTTTGCTGCCGTAATTAGAGTAGCTGGCTTTTTCGCCGGCTTTACCTGTTGCAGCTACGGTAATGACGTTTGCGCAGTTGGCTGGCGTAGCTTGTGATGCATCGCGGTTTTCATTACCACCAGCAACCACCACAATTGCGCCTGCGTTGGTCGCATCATTAATGGCAGATTGATAGAAGCTTGGGCAAGTGGCCGAGCTGCCACCCAAACTCATATTGATGACTTTGGCGGGGTTGGGGTTTGGAATCGAAGGATGTACGCCTGCGGCCCAGCGAATGGCATCGGCGATATCAACGGCCGAGCCGCCACCTTTACCCAAAGCGCGTACGGGCAAAATACGCGCATTGTACGCTCCGCCAATCACGCCAACGCCGTTGTAGCCCAATGCGGCAATCGTGCCTGCAACATGTGAGCCGTGGAATGAGCTAGAGCCGGCTTGCTGGCAAATGCCATTAGTCACATCCGCGCTGGTACACCAATCCCCTTGGTCCAGACCGCTGGCAATCGGCTGGATCGTGCGTGAGCCCGTCGTCCAGTCGCACGTCCCTGCGCGATAGCAATCGCTAATAAAAGTGTAGCCAGCGGATACATAATTGCCGCTCAATGGGCTCAATTGTCCCAAATCTGGGTGTGGTACTGCGCCAGTATCGACAATCCCGACCACAACGCCTTGGCCATTAACGTATTCCCATGCACCGATAAAGTCGGCGCCATAGCTGCTGTTCGGGCTAATAGCTTGCAAGCCCCACAGTGAATTCCAGAGGCTATCGGTCGGTTGGGTTACCCCCATCGGCATCATCCAGACATCGGCTTCAACGGCTTCAAACTGGCCGCTGGCTTGTAATTTGGCGATGTAGGCTTTGAGCTCGCTGGCCGATAGGCCTTTGGGTAGTTGCAATACATGCGATTGGCCATCACCCATGGTAAAAGCATGTTTGGCTTTATTGCCTGCGGCGGTTTGCAGGGTTTGGCTAACATCATCGGCACTCATGCTGCGCATCATGGGTGATGCTTTCAGTTTGACGACGATACGATCAACCGTTTCGGCTTGTGCGCTCAGTGACAAAGACGCAAGGGCGCCCGCCACCAGCATTGCGCTGCGTGTGAATTTCATATCAGGATCTCCATCCATTTTGGTGAGTTATGCGCCCAAGACCTACCGTTTGCGCCGGTTTATGTTTTATCGATGACCGAGGGCTAGGGCAGCTTATTGCATTTGTCATATTGCAATACTTGCGGATATCCCTAA
This sequence comes from Chitinibacter fontanus, assembly GCF_013423785.1. Lineage (NCBI taxonomy): Bacteria > Pseudomonadati > Pseudomonadota > Betaproteobacteria > Neisseriales > Chitinibacteraceae > Chitinibacter > Chitinibacter fontanus. The sequence continues at coordinate 1,478,601 of NZ_CP058952.1, read as the reverse complement.
TTCAGACCAGTCTATTCGCCACTGCTAATAAACCAGTATTTTCAAATGGGTATATGTGCAATAGCTGCGTATTAATTGACTTTTAGGGCAATACATCTGGGGTGTAATTGATGTCATAGCTTGGGCTAATACCACTTTGTCGCAAAAAGTGCTGATGGCTAGCACAATGGCTTATTAATCAGTTGCTTGTAGCGAGTTTGTTAACTTGCGCTCTAGACCACACTTAATAAAAAACCCTGCCGCAATGGGCAGGGTCGGGTGATGCACAGTACTAACTTGGCTCGGTGAGTGCGGCTGACGCTCATAGTGATCTGGCTTACCTAGTTGTGAAGCCCCTCATAATCAAGCGAGTGCGAGTGCAGCTTTTATATCACTAGCGTTATCGGGTTGACTGGCACGGCTGAGTACGGCTTGGACGCTCGTTGGGGCGGCATGACTCAGTTTAAATACGCTCACTGCATCCGAGAGTGAGCGAGCTTGTTCTTGCAACGATTCGGCGGCTGCAGCAGCTTGCTCTACCAGCGCGGCATTTTGCTGGGTCACTTCATCCATTTGAGTCACGGCCTGATTGACCTGAGCAATGCCAGCGCTTTGCTCTACCGATGCATGGGCAATTTCGCTAATTAATATGCGTACCCGTTCAATACTATTTTCAACTTTGCTCATGGTGTCGCCAGCTTGATGTACTTGCTGGCTACCATGCTCCACCTGTGTAACCGAGTCATTAATCAGCACTTTAATTTCCTTGGCGGCGACGGCTGAACGTTGCGCCAGATTGCGTACTTCTGAGGCAACCACGGCAAAGCCACGCCCTTGTTCGCCTGCTCGGGCGGCTTCTACTGCGGCATTAAGTGCCAGAATATTGGTTTGAAACGCAATGCCATCAATGACGCTGATAATGTCGACAATTTTGCGCGAGGCTTCCTGAATCGCGCTCATGGTATCGACCACTTTGCGCACCATAATGCCGCCTTCCTTGGTGATATCGGCGGAGGATTGCGCCAAATCGTTGGCTTCCTTGGCGTTTTCTGCATTTTGGCGCACCGTGCCGGTTAGCTCCTCGGTGCTGGCCGCGGTTTCTTCCAGATTGGCGGCCTGCGCTTCCGTCCGGCGCGACAAGTCGGCGTTTCCTTGCGCAATTTCGCTGGAAGCGTGGGAGATGGTGATGCCCGATTGCTGAATCTCACCCACTAAATGCTGCAGGTTGGCCACCGTGGTATTGACCGCCTGACTGGTTTCGCCAAATAAACCGGGATATTGCTGCGTAATAGTTTGGGTGAGATCGCCATCAGCCAATGCGCTGGACACGCGCATCACATCGCGTAGCCCCGTTTCGGTCACACTGGATAGCTGGTTTAGCTGTTCGGCCAGCTTGCGTGAAAAACCCTGTTTGTCATTGAGCCCTAACCGCACACCCAGATCGCCGTGCAATGCAGCCGCGCTGACCATTTGATCAACTTCGCCGATGATTTTGGTTAAAGCCGCAACGGTTGCATTGACTCCGGTTTTAGTGCGCCCAAACAAACCGGGGTAATCCTTGCTGATGGTTTCGTTAAGATCTCCACGCGCCAAAGCTTCGGATACTCGCAGCACATCATTAAAACCGATATCACAGGTCACAATCAGCTGATTCAAATCTTCCAACATGGCTTTAAACATATAGCGGTACTGGCTGGCATCACAGCGCGGGCTGAAATCACCGTTAGCGCCAGCTTCAGCCAGACGCTGAATATCGCCGCTAATCGCCAATAACGCTCGTTTTACCTCAGCAATAGATTGGGTAATCTGGGCTTTCTCGCCTGGCAGCTCCGGCATGTCCGGGGTGAAATTGCCTTGCGAGTATTGGGCAATAACGTCAATCGTCTGCTCGATGACTTCAATATGACCCGCTACCAATTGATTCACTTGCTCGGCCATGTCACCAAATGTACCGGGGTATTGGCTGGAGTCGAGTCGTGCGCTCATGGTGCCTGCGCTGTGCTGTTGCGCCATCACTTGTTGGGCGGAGACAAAGCTGCAAATCGAGGTTTGCATCTGTTGCATGGCTAACATTAATTGCCCGGTTTCATCTTGGCTGTGAATGGCAATTTGATTATCCAACTGGCCATTAGCGATATTTTTGGCGACGCTAACCGCACGCGATAGCGGTAGCGAAATCGCGCGAATCAATAAATAGCCCGATAGTGCCGCTAGCACGAGCCCAAGCCCTATCAAACCGAATGCTAAATTTCGCACCTGAGTGAAGGTGGCTTGCGAAGCGATAAATTCAGCTTTTGCTACACTCAGTTGCAAATTAATCAACTCGTTGATTTTGTCGCCAATCGGATCAATGCTGGTGTAAAGCGGGCCATCAAACTGACTCAACTGGCCCTTCAGATTGCCATGTTTACCCTCTAGAAAGCGAGTTAAAGCGCGAACATCTTCATTGGCATGGCCAAATAGTAGTTCGGCCTCTTTAGCAAGCTTGGCCTCTTCGGGGGTTAGGGTGGTGCTCATGTATTTTTTCCACTGCGCATCGATTTCCTTGCTGGCGGCATTGACTTTGACCAACGTCGGCTCGGCATCTACTAGCCCGGCGTTGGCTTTGTTGACGGCATCAATCACACTCACCGCGTAATCGTCTGCGATTAATTTAAGCTGCTGCAGTGGGACCACGCGGTCTTCATACACGGTTTTCAGTGATTCATTGCTAGTGCCTAGGCTATGAATACCTAGCCCACCGATTACGATCAGCAGTAAAGCCAGAAATGCGATGGTGTATATCAAACGAGACTTGATTGAAAGCTGCATAGTGGTCACCTTGGTCGTATGTCTTTTAAAGTGCCCCGCTCATTGTGTCTTACTATCGGCGAAGCTATTTGGTAATCTTGGTGATAGCTTATGGCCAATCCAAATGGAACCCATATTTGTTTGGCATACTGGCATTCGGATGAGCGGTGCAACAAAAATTGAATGCTGCGTTGCCACCACCCCTTAAGTTCCGTTGCTCAGTGGATTGCATGCAGTAAACTAGGGTTTTGGCTGGAGGGCTGCAGATGTTACGGGGTTTGCTGTTAGCGCTGGGGTTCAGTGCTGTGGCCCATGCGGGCGAGGTAAAAATAGCGGTAGCGAGTAATTTTGTTGCGCCACTACAGCAATTGGCGAGCGAATTTCAGCAGCAAACCGGTCATCGCTTGCAGATTTCGAGTGGTGCAACGGGCAAACTGTTTGCACAAATCAGTAATGGCGCGCCGTTCGAAGTGTTTCTGTCCGCCGATGATGAGGCGCCAGCAAAATTGGTAGCAGCTGGTCTGGCTCGAAAAGATACCCTGTTTACGTATGCAACCGGACATCTTGTTTTGTGGAGTTCAGTGAGCAATACCCCCGATGAAAATACGTTGAAAACCAATGCTTTTAATAAGCTGGCGCTCGCCAACCCGAGTGTCGCGCCCTATGGCCGCGCGGCGCTGGAATATCTGCAGTCGCAAGGCTTGCACGATCGATTAAAAAACAAGCTGGTGTATGGCGAAAATATCGCGCAGGCGCAGCAGTTTGTTGCCACTGGCAATGCCCAATATGGCCTGATTGCCGCTTCGCTGGTGATGCGTGATGGGCAATTTACGATGGGAAATGGTTGGCTGATTCCGGCTCAATACCATCAGCCGATTCGACAAGATGCGGTGTTGCTCAATGTGGGGCAGGGCAATGCGGCGGCGACGGCCTTTTTGCAATACCTCAAATCCGCGCCGGCCCAGCGCATCATTCGCCGCTACGGCTACCAATAATGCTCAGTGCTGACGATTTCGCTGCGATTCATCTAACCATCAAGCTGGCCGCCACTACCACGGTCATCTTGCTGATGTTCGCCACGCCGTTGGCGTGGTGGCTGGCGCGTAGTCACGGCTGGTGGGCCAAAGTGATTGGTGCGGTGGTCACCTTGCCGCTGGTGCTGCCACCCACGGTGATTGGCTTTTATTTACTGATTACGCTGGGGCCACAGGGTAGTCTGGGGCAGCTTACCCAAGCGTTGGGGCTAGGCTTGCTGCCATTTACCTTCTGGGGGCTGGTGCTGGCCTCGATGATTTATTCATTGCCATTTGCGGTACAGCCCCTGCAGCAGGCCTTTGCCGCCATCGGCGAGCGACCGCTCGAAGTGGCGGCCACCTTGCGCGCCTCGCCGCGCGATACGTTTTTTAGTGTGGTGTTGCCGCTGGCCAGACCCGGTATCATCACCGCCGCCGTGATGAGCTTTGCGCACACCGTCGGCGAATTTGGTGTGGTGTTGATGATCGGTGGGAATATCCCGCACGAAACGCGGGTGGTGTCGGTGCAAATTTATGATCATGTCGAAGCGCTGCAATACACCCAAGCGCATGCCCTGGCGCTGACGATGCTGGTATTTAGTTTTATCGTGTTACTTGCACTGCATATTTTGAATAAGCCAGTGCGAACCATTTAATTCATTTGGAACAAAGCAATGAGTACTGTTGAAATCGAAGTGGCCAATTTTTACCGCGAAGTCGCGCAAACCCAAACCATCTGGAGCATCAAAGACGACGTCGGTTTCCCCGCACCCATCGGCGGCAAAGGCAAACGCGCGATGCCGTTCTGGTCGAGTAAAGCGCGCGCTGCAGAAGAAATCGCCAACGTGCCGTCTTTCAAAGGTTTTGAACCGGTGGCAATTGCGTGGGACGTTTTCACGCAGCAAATGCTGCCCGGTATGGAGCGCGATGGCTTGCTGGCGGGCGTGAACTGGTCGTCGATTACGGCGGTGTCGGTAGATGTGACGCCGAGTGAGCTAAAAGCCAGTGTTGAGCAGGCAGTTCAGCAGTAAACCAATCGGCACGAATGTCACTCCTTGTTAAGTCAGAAGCGATGAAGATAGCGATTTATTTACTACTTATTGTGGTTGTTTTCTTCGCTTCTTCATGGGGGTTGATTGAAGGCTTTCGCAGTCTAAGCGAGATGTTGTTTATACCCTACGAACAAAGCGTTTATCTGCATCTAACGGGAAACGGAGTTATTAATCAATCGCCATTCTTATTGTTTTCTGCATTTCTGCTGAACTTTGTACTGTTATCAGTGCCTTCGAGCTATTGGAGCGAGTGGCAAGCGCTGCCCAAACGTGATTTAGTACTGCGCCAAGCACGCAGGAAAAAGCTCAATGCGAGAATGTTGAATTCTCTGTGGAAATTAATCGTTGTCGCATTGTTGATTGCGGCCCCTGGCTTGCGTCAGTACACCGTTTTAGTGAATGACAAAATTGTTGAGCAATCTTGGTATTCCTTGCGTCCAGAAGTTTATCCACTAAAGCAGGTGCGTTGCATTGAGCGTTCAACCAGTAATCGCGGCGCGGTGTTTCAAACTTTGTATTTTCAGGATGGTCGCCGACTTGTTTTGAGCGGCTTGGACACGAGAGTGAGGCAAATAATCCAGCAGCATCAACGTGAGCCGGTTTCAAACGCATGTCGTGCAATGCAAGCGAATGATTGATCTTGGGGTTAGAGGTTTGAGCGGCGAAAATAAAATCCAATTGGCGGCTAAATTCGATGATTTCACACTGGCAGTGAATCTCGATCTACCTGTTCGCGGCGTGTCGGTACTGTTCGGCCCTTCGGGCTGTGGCAAAACGACGGTGTTGCGCGCGATTGCGGGGCTAGCGCCGCAGGTGCGCGGCGTGGTGAATATCGCGGGTGAGCTGTGGCAGGACGAGGTGACTTTTGTGCCGTCGCATTTGCGCGGCGTTGGCATGGTGTTTCAGCAGCCGAGTTTGTTTGCGCATTTATCGGTTGCACAAAATTTGCAATTTGGGCTTCAACGCACGCCAGAGTCACAGCGGCGCGTGCGTTATGAGCAGGCGCTGGATTTGCTGGGTATTGCGGCGCTGTTGCCGCGTAAACCGGCACAGTTATCGGGTGGTGAGCAGCAAAGGGTGGCGATTGCGCGTGCCTTGCTGGCGTCCCCGACGCTATTGCTGCTTGATGAGCCGCTGGCGGCACTCGATGCGCCGCGCAAGGCCGAGTTGTTGCCGTATCTGGCGCAACTCAATCGTGAGTTAAATATCCCGATGGTGTATGTTACTCACGCCATGGATGAAGTCAGCCAGCTGGCTGACTATCTGGTGCTGATGAGCGCCGGGCGGGTGATTGCGCAGGGCGATCTGGCCAGCACGCTGGCTCGACCGGATTTGCCAGTGCAGTTTGCTGAGGAGCGCTCGACGATTCTGGATACCCGCGTCGTTGAGCTCAATGCCGATTTTCATCTGACCCGCTTGGCCTTTGGGTGTGATGGTAGCGGTGGTGAGCTATGGGTGCCAAACAAACAGCATCAGCTGGGCCAAGCTCAGCGGCTGAGGATTATGGCGCGCGATATCAGCATCGCGACTACGGATGAAGCGCACAGCAGTATTGTGAATCGTCTACCCGCACAGATCACAGCACTATTGCCGACGACGCATCCGGCGCATGTATTGGTGCAAATGTCGGTGCATGGTGTGACGTTGATGGCGCAAATTACCGCTTTGTCGCAAGCGCGGCTGCAATTGGCGGTGGGGCAGACCGTGTGGGCGCAAGTGAAGGCGGTAGCCTTGTTGTAGCTGCAGAGCGTGCAGATACCCGCGTTGGTATTGCGCTATAGGACAATACCAAATTATCCCCAACGCATATACCCTATTGGCGATTCGTATCTGATTGTCTCATTAAGTATTACATTACAGTGACTTAGCTAGGCAAGGCGGCGCGAGCTACGGATAATTCATGTCTGAAGCGAATCTGTCTAAATTTGGGGTGGGTGTGAAAGTATTTTCCGAGCGTTTGCATTTATTGATATTGGTCGCAAGCCTGCTGGTGCTGGGTTTTTTGACCACCAGTTTGGCCAGCTATTGGGTTTCCCGCGATGAAATCCATCATGGCATTGTAAAAAATGCGCTCCCGATGACGGGCGATAATATCTATTCCGAAATTCAGAAAGACATGCTGCGCCCCGTGTTTATTTCATCCCAAATGGCGCACGATACTTTCGTGCGCGATTGGATGCTCAAGGGGGAGCAAGATACCAGCCAGATCGTTCGCTATCTCACTGAGGTGAAAGAAAAGAATGGCACCTTCACTAGTTTTTTGGTGTCCGATAAAACTCACCGCTACTACCATCCCGGCGGAGTTTTGAAAGAAGTGCGTGAAAGCGATGTGCGCGATGCGTGGTTTTTCCGTGTGCGCGCGATGAAAACGCCATTTGAAACCAATGTTGATGCCGATATGGCGCATCGTGACCGGATGACCATTTTTATTAATCATCAGGTGCTCGATTTCCAAGGGCAATTTATTGGTGCGATCGGGGTTGGCGTGACCTTAGACACCATGGCGCAACTACTCAAAAGTTACGAGCAACGCTTTGGGCGCCGAATCTATTTTGTGAACCCGCGGGGCGAGGTGGTGCTCACGGCACAAAAGACACAGTTGCGGGGCTCGATTCGTGACCATTTGGGCTTAAATCAGGTGGCCGCCCAGATTATCAATCAGGATACCAAGCCCACCCAGCTGAGCTATCAGCTCAACGGTCAGGAAATTCAGCTTAACTCACGGTTTATCCCTGAGCTGGGTTGGTATTTGATTGTGGAGCAAAATGAAACCGAGATCCTGCGCCCGGTGCAGCGTATTTTGCTGATCAATCTGGCTATTTCTGCGCTGATCACTTTGCTGGTACTCGCGGTGGCGCTTTACAGTATTAATCGCACTCAGTGCCAATTGGAGCAATTGGCCAGTACAGATGCGCTGACTCAGCTGCCTAACCGCCAAGCTTTTGAGGTGGTATTGCAGCAAAAACTGAATGAATTAGCGCGCCGCCCCAGAGCGATTTCCGGGGTATTTATGGATATCGACTGGTTCAAACAAATCAATGATCAGTTTGGTCACGCGCAAGGGGATGCCGTATTGCAGGAGTTCGCGCAGTTATTGCGACATCAATCGCGCGCCAGTGATGTAGTGGCCCGCTGGGGAGGGGAAGAATTTATCCTGATTCTGGATGATTGTGATCTGGATAATGCAGTCGAATTGGCTGAAAAATTGCGTCAGACGGTAGAGCAACATCCGTTTCAATTGCCGCGCCAGACGGGCATAACCATTAGTGTGGGAGTTACCCAGTGGCAAGAGCAGGAAAGCTCGGCTGATTTTTTCCAGCGTTTGGACGATTTGCTGTATCAGGCCAAAACCACCGGGCGTAATCAAGTCGTGCATCAACGTAAGCCAGAGTAATACTTGGCGTGAAATGGCGTGAATAGTCACTAGGGTAGCAAGACGAAACCGCTTATGCTGTCGACATGACTGGCAAGGAGCATAGTGTATGAAAACAGTACAAAAAATCACCCTTTGCGCAGCAGCCGTTGCTGCTTTGACTTCTGCTGCAGTGATGGCCGAAGCTGATCCGATGAAGGCATTTCCACCTGCTGAAGAGGGTTATCAGCGCGTTGTGATTCAATTGCCAAAAGTGAAAAATCCCGAGCTTTATCGAGTGCAACTCATTCCTGGGCAAGTAATGAATGCCGACTGCAACACCCGCAGCTTGCGCGGCGACATTGAAGAAAAAACGGCAGAAGGTTGGGGTTACAACTACTGGGTGGTTGAAAAGGTTGGCCCAGGCCCTAGCACCATGATGGCCTGCCCTCCGGGCTCCACGCGCAAAAAATTTGTGCCGGTGTACTCCGGTGACGATGATTTGATTCGCTACAACCCGAAATTGCCGCTCGTAGTTTATGTGCCGAATCAGCTAGAGCTTCGCTATAAAATTTGGAGTGCCCCTGAGCAAGCGACGATTGCTAAGCAGCCGTAAGTCTTACGCGAGATGGGTTCAAAAAAACGGGGCATTTGCCCCGTTGTTTATTACGCGCTATCTTGCTAGCCGCCAATCAAGTTATGCCAAGATTTTTTTGCGCACTTCGCCTGCACTGCTGCCGAAATGCGCCCGATAGCGGCGTGAAAAACTGGCGATTTCCTCATAACCTACGGCGGTAGCAACCTCGCTGACTGAATAGCGCCCGCTGGCTAATAATTCGCGCGCACGCAACATGCGTTGTTCGATAATCAACTGTAACGGCGTTGCCCCCAGGTTTTTCAAGCAAAGTCGATGAAAATGCGCGGCGCTAACACCATATTGTGCGGCCAGTTGCTCGACTCGCCATGCCTGTGCTGGTGCAAAGCGAATACCATTAAACAAGGCTCGCAAGCGGGTGGCGAGGTCTTCATTGGTGACTGCGCTGGCTAGCATGCGTTTGAGTAAATCCAGTACCAACACCAACGCTTCGCCGCTAAAACTCTCTGCCTGCAAGCGTGCTTCATGGCATAAGGTGTACATGGCGAAAAACAGGCTGTGCGCATTGGGCACCGAGCGCACACTAACCGCCTGATCGGCCAATGAATTCCAGCAAGGTGCATCATTGAGCAAAAACCACGCGCAACGCCACAGCTCGCTCACCCGCTCAAACCCGCTATGACTGTAAGCAGGCAAAATTGCTAGCTGATTGGGGCCGATGGGCACGCGTTGGTCACCAGCAATAATTTCACCTTGCCCTTCCACTCCGACGATGAGTACATGAAACGGCGCGCCAATCCGCTCGACATGCATCTGGCCGCGTGCTTCTGATAGCCCCATAAACAGAATGTCGTAATCGGCCAAGATCGGGAGCTGTGGGTGGTGATATACCCGCGCACCAACGCTCATTTGCTGAGTTTGTGGCCCAATATCAAACATTTCCTGATAAATCATCGACATGACAGGTGCGATCCAGACAAATGGCGTGGCAGATTCGGACATTCTCAGCAGTAACGATCTCACATAGTCTTACTGCTTCGACGCCTATGACATTGGCGATTAGGCGACGATTTAGACCCAAGAGCAATATAAATTTGTAAGCTTGGTAAAAAAACAAAACAGGATGGAATGAGACATGCAGCAAACTACGAATTTCTTACTGGCCGGCTTGCTGGCCAGCGTCACATTAATTGCCCACGCCGCTGCGCCGGCTTGGCAAGAAGGTGCGACCTATGTCGCCGGTAGCAGCGTATCGTACGCGGGCCATGATTATCAGGCCTTAGTGACGCATACCGCCTTTGTCGGTGCGGGCTGGACGCCGAGCGCATCGCCGACTTTGTGGCGTGATCTGGGGCCAAGCTCTGGGTCGGTGGCAACTCCGGCGCCCAGTGTGGCGCCGACGATCGCTCCCACCACGGTTCCAAGCCCAAAGCCAACGGTTATCCCTAGCGCCGCACCAACTCAAGCGCCAACAGCGACCCCCAGCGCGACTAGCCCGGCGACGGGCAATTGTTTGGCCGCATGGCAGAGTGGTATCGCCTATACCGCAGGCCAGCGCGTGAGCTATCAAGGCGTCAATTACGAAGCCAAATGGTGGAGCAACACCGCACCGACCAATGATCAATGGGGCGCATGGAAAAATCTGGGCCGCTGCGATGGCGCAACCCCAACGCCACTAGCCAGCGCTACGCCGACTGCGATCCCAAGCGCTAGCCCGAGCCCAACGGCCAAGCCTACCGCGACGCCAACGATCACACCAACAGTAAGCCCGAGCCCAGCACCCGTTGTAACACCAACGCCTAGCCCAAGTGCGACACCGGCCATTCCGAGTACGGGCTTGTTGTTTGACGACTTCAGCTACAGCACGATCAGCCAGCTTGGCAATAACGGCTGGTCGTTGCGCAGCTGGAACGGTGGCCCCGGCTTGAGTAATGGGCAATGGAGCCCGAATAACATCAGCTTTGTCGCAGACCCGCAGCAATCTGGTAACACGCTAATGCGTTTAAAAGCCAGCACCGCCATCAGTGGCGATCAGATTGTGGGCAATGCCGCTACGGCAGGCAGCAGTTCGCAAGTTGAATTGATGACTTCTGATTCGATTTACCTCAATGGCACTTGGGCGGCGCGCATGTACTTTAACGATGCGCCACTGCGTGGCCCCGATGGCGATTCGGTGATTCAAACCTTCTTTGGTATTACGCGCTACCTTGAAGGGACTGAACCGTACAGCGAGATTGATTTTGAATACCTGCCTAATGGCGGTTGGGGGATTGATTCGCCAACGATGTGGACGGGTACGTATGAAATCGCCGCGTATGATCCACTCAACCATGTAGCCGCGTCGACAGTGAAAAGTTTTGCCGGTTGGCACACCTTGGTGATGAATGTGGCGGATGGCGATATTCGTTTCTACGTGGATGGCAAACTAGTGCAAAGCTACAGCGGGATTGCCCAGCCGGATAATCCAATGTTTATCGCCTTCCAGCTTTGGTTTAGCAATACCGCCATGCCCGATGGCCGCTCCGGCTTTTTGCGCAGCACCGAGTTGCGTGAATATCAGGAAGACGTCGATTGGGTGCTGCACTTGAAGGATCAGCAACTGAGCTTGGCCGAGGTCGAAGCTCTGGTGGCTAATCTGCGCAGCAAAGGGCTGGGTTTTGTGAAAAACATCAAATAGCGTCGATCAATTATTCTTCCAGAGGCGAGCGTGATAGCTCGCCTTTTTCGCTTTTACTTGGGCGTGTTTCTTGCCGCAGTCAGTGGAGTTGAGGCGCGTTGATTAATAATATTGCCAAGGGTATAGGCCTGTAGCCTGATTTCATCATTGTTTAGCGATGAATACCCCATTAGAAACCCCTCACCTTGCTGCTCGCCCAGATAAAATTTGCTCAATGGTCGCATTGGCAGGCCTTGGGCGATCCCAGCGGTTGCCCATTTCGCTTCGCAGCCCGCCGGGCACCAGACGGCAAATTGCAGTCCGCCACTGGTGTTGATGGGCGTGAGCTGCGGGCAATGTTCGGCCAGCTGCGCCATCAGCAAATCGCGGCGGCTTTTATATAAGGTACGCATCTGGCGCAAATGGCTGGCGAAATGGCCGCCATGAATAAAATCCGCCGTCACCGCCTGCATCAACTGATTGCTATGGCCATCAAACGCAGTGCGCGCCAACGTAAACGGCGCGACCAATTCGGGCGGTAACACCAGATACGCCAGCCGGAGCGAGCCAAACAGCACCTTGCTAAATGTCCCCATGTAAATCACGCGGCCTTGAGTATCGAGCCCTTGCAGCGAGGGGAGTGGGCGCTGCTCGTATTGAAATTCACCATCGTAATCGTCCTCGATAATCCATGCCTTCATCGCCGCAGCCTGCTCCAGTAGCGCCATACGCCGTGTCAGGCTCATGGCGACACCCAGGGGGTATTGGTGTGAAGGCGTTGTGTAGATTAGCTTTGGTTTTGGGTACTTGGTACCAGTATGTTCATTGATCTGCATGCCTTCGGCATCAACCGGAATCGGGCAAATCGCCGCGCCAGCACTTTGCATCGCATTGCGTGCCCCCAAATAGCCGGGGTCTTCTAGCCAAACCGTATCGCCTGTGTCGATCAACAATTGCGCGGTGAGTTGGATCGCCTGCTGTGAGCTGCTCAAAATCACAATCTGGCTGGCATCGCACACCACATTGCGTGATTGCGCCAAGTAGCTGGCAATGGCGGCACGTAGCTCGGGCAGGCCTTGCGGATCACCATAACGCATCAGTTTTTCGCCGTCTTTTTTCCAGCGTTGCTGCATCAGCCTGCCCCACAGTTCGCGCGGGAAAGCGCAGCTATCGGGTTGGCCGGTAAAAAATAGACCATTGCTGACGGCGTTAGCCGAGTCGCGGCACGCGCCCATGTCGGCAATCGCCTGCCCGCGTTGTGATAATCCCGCTGCCGCTTTACGCTGCGCTGCGCTTTGCCGTTGCCCAGCAATTGCAACAAAGCTGCCCGCGCCGACTTTGCGCTGCACATAGCCTTCGGACTCCAGCCGTGCATACGCTAATTCGACCGTACTGCGTGAAAGTTGTAAATCGGCGGCCAGCGTTCGCGTCGCGGGCAAACGGCTGGCCAGCGCTAAATGGCCGTCGACAATCGCATGCCGCAAAGTGCGGACGAGTTGCTCGTGCAAGGGGAGGTTGGCTTGGGCATGACTGGCAAATAGCGTGGGGATAGCGGACATTGGTCTGGCCTACTTGCGTAAATTGGTTTGTAGTTCAAAACCATTATGCGCTTACAGTAGAGACATGACTAGACGCGCTGAGCGGATGTAAATGATGCGGGATTTTTACTTAACGCTGCACTTTTTTGGCTTGCTGATGGGGGCGGGGTCGGGCTTTGCCTTGCTGGTCATGGGTTTTGTCTTGCCGCGGATGGCAGACGCAGCGCGGCGCGAGATGGCGATTGGCTTGTTTACCTTGCGCTATGTTTCGTACGCCGGTTTGTTGCTGTTGATGGCTTCTGGTTTGTGTTTGTTGTATCCATTGTGGCCAGCGGTGCAGGGCTCACCTTGGTTGCACGCCAAGTTGGCTGCGGTTGGGGTGATCGTGCTCTGTGCTGGATGCGGCGTTCACGCCATGCGTCAGCCACAGCCAACTGCGGCCACATTTCGTCGGCTGGGCATGCTGGGGAAAATGAGCGCCGCAGGCAGTTTGCTGGTGGTGATGTGTGCAGTACAAAGTTTTCATTGATCAGGGAATGACCATGCAAATCCGCTTCGCAAGCGCCAACGATGCCGACGCCATTGCCCGCCTGCATGTGCAAAGCTGGCAGCAAACGTATCGCGGTACTTTAAGTGATCATTATCTGGATGAGTTGGCTCTCGCGGAGCGCAGCCTGATTTGGCAACAGCGCTTCAGTGCGCCTGCAATAAATCAGCGGGTGTGGGTGGCGTGTGACGATAAGCAGCTATTAGGGTTTTGCTGCCTGTATTTGGCCAAGGATGCGCAGTGGGGCTCGTATCTCGATAATTTACATGTGGCCGCTGGCGCGCAGGGTTTGGGGCTAGGTCGGCGCTTGATGGCGACGGCAGCTAGTGGTGTGCAGGAAGAGTATGCCAATCAAGGGCTTTATTTGTATTGTAATGAGAGCAATACATCCGGGCAGTATTTTTATCAGCGGCTCGGCGGACAAGTGTGCGGCAGTGAAATCTGGCACGCCCCCGATGGCTCTGCGGTAAAGGCGTTACGCTATGCATGGGCGAGCGCAACTGAATTAATCAAATGATAAGGAGCAAAAAATGAGCGCAGTTTTATCATCCGGTTTGGCTACACCGCAGGCGGCGGAGGCTTTCTTTACTGAGCAATTAAAATATCGTACTGATCCCGCTGATTTGGCTGCTGATTTGGTCGCAGGCGCGTCAGGGATTGTGGTGCTTGATACACGCTCGGTTGCGCACTATCAGGCCGCGCATATTCCGGGGGCGATTTCGTTCCCACATCGCACCATTAATGAAGAAAGCACCCGTGAGCTCGATCGCAGCAAAGTATATATATGCTATTGCGATGGCATTGGTTGCAACGGCTCTACGTGGGGCGCGTATAAAATGGCCAAGCTGGGTTTTCAGGTGAAAGAGCTAATCGGTGGTATTCATTGGTGGCAGCAGGATGGCTTGGCAGTGGCTACAGGGGAGCAACCTGGGGTATTGACTGAAATATCAATCCAGTGCGCGTGTTGATATGTATACCCCAAAACATTTTCAGTCAGTTGATCGCCAGAGCGAGTTGCAACTGATTGCTGACTTCCCGTTGGGCGCTATTACACATATTGGTGCTGCGGGGCTAGAGGCAAATTTGATCCCATTGTATTGGCATGACGATGGTAGTGAGTTAGGTGTATTGCGTGGTCATGTAGCGCGTGCCAATCCGCTGTGGCAACAGGCGGGCGCTGAGGTGCTGGTGCTGTTTCAATCGCCTAGTCAGTATATTTCACCCGGTTTTTACCCTAGTAAGGCGCGTGATCCGCGAGTTGTTCCGACCTGGAATTATTCGGCGGTGCAAATTCACGGCCAGTTAAAGCTGTTCGAATCGGGCGAGGCGCTGTTGCAACTATTGACTGAGGTTACGGCGCTGCATGAGCAGCAGCAAACAATGCCTTGGCAGGTCAGCGATGCGCCTGCGCCTTATCTGGAAAAAATGCTGGCGGCAATTGTCGGGATCGAAATTCAGATCCTGCAGCAATCCGGTAAATTTAAACAAAGCCAAAATCAAAGTGCTGAAAATCAGGCTGGCGTGCGTGCTGCTTTGACTGCCAGCGTTTGATGGTTGGCAGAGAGGGAAATTGCGATATGTATATTAATGAATTCGGTCAGCCGTTGGGCCCCTTAGTCGACAGCTGGAAAGGCGCGCGCTTTCCAATCCCAAAAATGTTGACCGGCTGGGGCTGCCGGCTGGAGCCGTTGGATGCCGCGGCACACGCGACTAGTCTCTGGCAGGCATTCAGTGCCGACAGTGGCGCAATGTGGACATACTTCAGTGCTGGCCCTTATGCGAGCTTGGCCGAATTTGAGGCAGAGCTACGTGAGCGTGCACAGCAAAACGATCCGCAGTATTACACCATCATCGATGCTAGCTCCGGCAGAGCGTTGGGGCTGGCCAGTTATTTGCGGATCATGCCTAGTGGCGGCAGTATCGAAGTGGGCTGGCTGCATTTTTCGCCCGCACTACAGCGTACCCGCTTAGCCACTGCAGCAATGGTGCTGATGATGGAATACGCATTTGAATTAGGTTATCGCCGCTATGAATGGAAATGCAATAATCTAAATGCACCATCCAAACGTGCTGCAGAGCGATTAGGTTTTACCTTCGAAGGTATTTTCCGCAATGCGACGGTCAATAAAGGTCGCAGTCGTGATACGGCATGGTTTTCTATTCTAGATAGTGAATGGCCAGCTTTGCGAATGGCCTACGCAGCGTGGTTGGATGATGCTAATTTCAATAGCGCAGGTCAGCAGAAACGAAAGTTAGCCGAATTTATGCCTCAGCAAGGCTAAAACTCAGCCCGCGCCAGCGGGCTGAGTGCTTTTCGGGGTGGGTTTTGCGCAGTTTGAGCGTTCGATTCAGGTTGTTTCTTCTTATTGCCTGCGGTTTTGGCCGGTTTTTCTGAGTTTTTGCGAGTTTTGTTGGTTGCTACACTGGTGCTGTGCGTTTGCATTTGGCGTTGTTTGCCAAAATACTTCGATTTTCGTTTCCTTTCCGATCAACCACTTAGCGCCTTTGTTCGCTTTTCTTCGTCGATAGGTGTTGACGTGTTTCAGGCTGGTGGGTATAGTTCGGCCTCTCTGCTGATGACGCAACGAAACGAAGCGATGCCAGCAACGATCTTTAACAATATACAGCCGATGAGTGTGAGTGCTTGATTCGTAAGTCGAAACAAGTGCTTGCACTCAGATGATAGGAAATAAACAAGACGAACTTTTTAAGTTTTTCTCGTTTCTTTCTTTGAGTATTGAAGTACAAGCCAAGTAGTAAAAATAGCATAGCGATTAAACGAAAGAGTTTGATCCTGGCTCAGATTGAACGCTGGCGGCATGCTTTACACATGCAAGTCGAACGGCAGCACGGACTTCGGTCTGGTGGCGAGTGGCGAACGGGTGAGTAATACATCGGAACGTACCCAGTAATGGGGGATAACTATCCGAAAGGATAGCTAATACCGCATACGCCCTACGGGGGAAAGAGGGGGATCGCAAGACCTCTTGTTATTGGAGCGGCCGATGGCTGATTAGCTAGTTGGTGAGGTAAAGGCTCACCAAGGCGACGATCAGTAGCGGGTCTTAGAGGACGATCCGCCACACTGGAACTGAGACACGGTCCAGACTCCTACGGGAGGCAGCAGTGGGGAATCTTGGACAATGGGCGCAAGCCTGATCCAGCAATGCCGCGTGCGTGAAGAAGGCCTTCGGGTTGTAAAGCGCTTTTGTCAGGGAGCAAAAGGTGGTGGCTAATATCCATCGCTCTTGAGAGTACCTGAAGAATAAGGACCGGCTAACTACGTGCCAGCAGCCGCGGTAATACGTAGGGTCCAAGCGTTAATCGGAATTACTGGGCGTAAAGCGTGCGCAGGTGGTTTGTTAAGCACGATGTGAAATCCCCGAGCTCAACTTGGGAATTGCATTGTGAACTGGCTAACTAGAGTACGGCAGAGGGGGGTGGAATTCCACGTGTAGCAGTGAAATGCGTAGAGATGTGGAGGAACACCGATGGCGAAGGCAACCCCCTGGGCTGATACTGACACTCATGCACGAAAGCGTGGGGAGCAAACAGGATTAGATACCCTGGTAGTCCACGCCCTAAACGATGTCAACTAGTTGTTGGGCTTTTCGGAGCTTAGTAACGCAGCTAACGCGTGAAGTTGACCGCCTGGGGAGTACGGTCGCAAGACTAAAACTCAAAGGAATTGACGGGGGCCCGCACAAGCGGTGGATGATGTGGATTAATTCGATGCAACGCGAAAAACCTTACCTGGTCTTGACATGTACGGAATCCTTTAGAGATAGAGGAGTGCCTTCGGGAACCGTAACACAGGTGCTGCATGGCTGTCGTCAGCTCGTGTCGTGAGATGTTGGGTTAAGTCCCGCAACGAGCGCAACCCTTGCCACTAGTTGCTACCATTCAGTTGAGCACTTTAGTGGGACTGCCGGTGACAAACCGGAGGAAGGTGGGGATGACGTCAAGTCCTCATGGCCCTTATGACCAGGGCTTCACACGTCATACAATGGTCGGTACAGAGGGTCGCTAACCCGCGAGGGGGTGCCAATCTCACAAAACCGATCGTAGTCCGGATTGCACTCTGCAACTCGAGTGCATGAAGTCGGAATCGCTAGTAATCGCGGATCAGCATGTCGCGGTGAATACGTTCCCGGGCCTTGTACACACCGCCCGTCACACCATGGGAGTGGGTTTCACCAGAAGTAGGTAGGCTAACCGCAAGGAGGCCGCTTACCACGGTGGGATTCATGACTGGGGTGAAGTCGTAACAAGGTAGCCGTAGGGGAACCTGCGGCTGGATCACCTCCTTTCAAGAGAAAGACCTGCGGGTCAAGTACTCACACTCATCGGCTGTAGATTTTGAAGATACAGAGACAGTGCTCAAGGGAACTTGAACACTACTCGGTTGGAAAGCTGGGTCAGTAGCTCAGTCGGTTAGAGCACCGTCTTGATAAGGCGGGGGTCGCTGGTTCGATTCCAGCTTGACCCACCACTTACCTGTAAGTGGAAACAGCTTAGTAATGCCAGATTGGGGGATTAGCTCAGTTGGGAGAGCACCTGCTTTGCAAGCAGGGGGTCGTCGGTTCGATCCCGTCATCCTCCACCAATCACAAGAGTTCAGAATTCAGTCAATTGACGAATCGTTTGATTCGGGTAATTGATTTTGTTCTGGTTTCTTAAATCGGAATGTCGCAAGACATCTGTATCGTTCTTTAACAAAATAGAAGAAGTAATATCTCCTAATTAAACAATGTGAGCATCAGGTAAAACTGATGTGAACAGTAAATAAATTGGGTTGATTGTATCTGCTAGTCGAAAGACTAGCCGTTGAATAGCCTGAGAAACTATTCAACAAGTCGTAAATACCGATACTCTAAACCGAGATCACGGTAAAACGTGTTTGAGGTTATAGGATCAAGCGAATAAGTGCATCTGGTGGATGCCTTGGCGATGATAGGCGACGAAGGACGTGATAGCCTGCGATAAGCGTGGGGGAGCTGGCAAAGTGCTTTGATCCCACGATTTCCGAATGGGGAAACCCGGCCCTTTTGGGTCATCCTTGACTGAATACATAGGTCATGTGAAGCGAACGCGGTGAACTGAAACATCTAAGTAACCGCAGGAAAAGAAATCAACCGAGATTCCCAAAGTAGTGGCGAGCGAAATGGGAAGAGCCTGTACGTGATAGCAGTCGTGTTAATAGAACGGAATGGAAAGTCCGGCCATAGTGGGTGATAGCCCCGTATATGAAAGCACAATTGTGGTACTAAGCGTACGAGAAGTAGGGCGGGACACGAGAAATCCTGTTTGAAGATGGGGGGACCATCCTCCAAGGCTAAATACTCATCATCGACCGATAGTGAACCAGTACCGTGAGGGAAAGGCGAAAAGAACCCCGGGAGGGGAGTGAAATAGAACCTGAAACCGGATGCATACAAACAGTGGGAGCGGACTTGTTCCGTGACTGCGTACCTTTTGTATAATGGGTCAGCGACTTACGTTCAGTAGCAAGCTTAACCAAATAGGGGAGGCGTAGGGAAACCGAGTCCGAATAGGGCGCACAGTTGCTGGGCGTAGACCCGAAACCAAGTGATCTATCCATGGCCAGGATGAAGGTGCGGTAACACGCACTGGAGGTCCGAACCCACTAACGTTGCAAAGTTAGGGGATGAGCTGTGGATAGGGGTGAAAGGCTAAACAAACTTGGAAATAGCTGGTTCTCCTCGAAAACTATTTAGGTAGTGCCTCATGTATCACTGACGGGGGTAAAGCACTGTTATGGCTAGGGGGTCATCGCGACTTACCAAACCATGGCAAACTCTGAATACCGTCAAGTGCGAGCATGGGAGACAGTCCTGGGGTGCTAACGTCCTGGGACAAGAGGGAAACAACCCAGACCGCCGTCTAAGGTCCCAAATGATCAATTAAGTGGAAAACGAGGTGGGAAGGCATAGACAGCCAGGATGTTGGCTTAGAAGCAGCCATCATTTAAAGAAAGCGTAATAGCTCACTGGTCGAGTCGTCCTGCGCGGAAGATGTAACGGGGCTCAAATTGATAACCGAAGACGCGGATATGTACGATGTACATATGGTAGAGGAGCGTTCTGTAAGCCTGTGAAGGTGTCTTGAGAAGGATGCTGGAGGTATCAGAAGTGCGAATGCTGACATGAGTAGCGATAAAGGGGGTGAAAAGCCCCCTCACCGAAAACCCAAGGTTTCCTGCGCAACGTTCATCGGCGCAGGGTGAGTCGGCCCCTAAGGCGAGGCAGAAATGCGTAGTCGATGGGAAACAGGTTAATATTCCTGTACTTGGTATTAGTGCGATGTGGGGACGGAGAAGGTTACCTCAGCCAACGGTTGGAAGAGTTGGTTTAAGTGTGTAGGTGTGTAGCTTAGGCAAATCCGGGCTACTTTAACACTGAGGCATGATGACGAGTCTACTTGTAGACGAAGTGAGCGATACCCTGCTTCCAAGAAAAGCCACTAAGCTTCAGCTAATATCGAACCGTACCGCAAACCGACACAGGTGGGTAGGAAGAGTATTCTAAGGTGCTTGAGAGAACTCGGGAGAAGGAACTCGGCAAATTGACACCGTAACTTCGGGAGAAGGTGTGCCTCTAGTAGGTGAAGGTGTACAACCGGAGCCCAATGAGGCCGCAGAGAAATGAGGGCTGCGACTGTTTATCAAAAACACAGCACTGTGCTAACACGAAAGTGGATGTATACGGTGTGACGCCTGCCCGGTGCTGGAAGATTAAATGATGGGGTGCAAGCTCTTGATTGAAGTCCCAGTAAACGGCGGCCGTAACTATAACGGTCCTAAGGTAGCGAAATTCCTTGTCGGGTAAGTTCCGACCCGCACGAATGGCGTAACGATGGCCCTACTGTCTCCTCCCGAGACTCAGCGAAGTTGAAGTGTTTGTGAAGATGCAATCTCCCCGCTGCTAGACGGAAAGACCCCGTGAACCTTTACTGTAGCTTTGCATTGGACTTTGAAGTGGTTTGTGTAGGATAGGTGGGAGGCTTTGAAGCAGGAACGCCAGTTTCTGTGGAGCCGTCCTTGAAATACCACCCTGACCCCTTTGAGGTTCTAACCTAGGTCCATTATCTGGATCGGGGACCGTGCATGGTAGGCAGTTTGACTGGGGCGGTCTCCTCCCAAATTGTAACGGAGGAGCTCGAAGGTCGCCTAGGTACGGTCGGACATCGTACTGATAGTGTAATGGCAAAAGGCGGCTTAACTGCGAGACCGACAAGTCGAGCAGGTGCGAAAGCAGGACATAGTGATCCGGTGGTTCTGAATGGAAGGGCCATCGCTCAACGGATAAAAGGTACTCCGGGGATAACAGGCTGATTCCGCCCAAGAGTTCACATCGACGGCGGAGTTTGGCACCTCGATGTCGGCTCATCACATCCTGGGGCTGTAGCCGGTCCCAAGGGTATGGCTGTTCGCCATTTAAAGTGGTACGTGAGCTGGGTTCAAAACGTCGTGAGACAGTTTGGTCCCTATCTGCAGTGGGCGTTGGAAGTTTGAGGGGGGCTGCTCCTAGTACGAGAGGACCGGAGTGGACTGACCTCTGGTGTACCGGTTGTCACGCCAGTGGCATTGCCGGGTAGCTAAGTCGGGAATAGATAAGCGCTGAAAGCATCTAAGCGCGAAACTAGCCTCAAGATGAGACTTCCCTAGGTCTATAAGACCTCTAAAGGATCGTTCGAGACCAGGACGTTGATAGGTCGGGTGTGGAAGCGCAGTAATGCGTTAAGCTAACCGATACTAATTGCCCGTGAGGCTTGATCCTATAACCTGAGACGCGTTGATATGACGTGATACAGTTGACCCAAAGAAATTGTTTGGTGAAGAGAAACAAGATTACTTCTTCTATTGATTTCGAGTGGTTGTGCATCAAGTACAGCTAACTCACCCAGTTTTGTCTGGTGACCATAGCGAGGTGGTCCCACTCCTTCCCATCCCGAACAGGACAGTGAAACGCCTCAGCGCCGATGATAGTGCGGATTGCCCGTGTGAAAGTAGGACATTGCCAGACTACCTTATTCAAATACCCAGCTCGGTGAGCTGGGTATTTGTTTATTGCAGTATTAGTAAGAACAAAACCTGATCAGATTTCGTGTTTTGTGAGCCAATAAATCGGACACAAAAGACCTACCAGTTTTGTTTGGTGACCATAGCGAGGTGGTCCCACTCCTTCCCATCCCGAACAGGACAGTGAAACGCCTCAGCGCCGATGATAGTGCGGATTGCCCGTGTGAAAGTAGGACATTGCCAAACTTCCCAATGCAGACCCAGCTCAATGAGCTGGGTCTTTTGCTATCTGTATCTGCGGAATGAAAAAAGCCCAACTCACTGGAGTTGGGCTTTTGTCTGACGAGATATTAATTAAATACCAAATCGCAGTCGTATCGGTTGCGGGATCTTATCAAACAGCGGCGAAAAATCGGTGGCATCCATCAGATTTTTCAGCTGTAAACCCAGCTCAGTATTGCCTGCAATGGTTAAGCGACGCTGGAAAAACAGCGTATCGGGGTCTTCCTGCCGGCGGGCGATAATCCAATAGTCGGCCAAGGTGGCGCCAAACGTCACATCTGGCGTTTGCGTGCTAGTGACAAAGCGGCCATTTTGAAAGCTATATGAGAGGCCACAGCCGATGTCGCTGGCTTGTAGCCGCACCGTGCGACCCTCCAGCCAGCTAAAGTCCTCTTCTGGCCATAATTGATGGCGTACTAAATTGAGCGTCGTGACCACACCAAAGGCTGGCGGCACTTCGGGCAGAAGCTGTAAAACGCGAATCACGGGTTGAGGGATTTTCATCACAATGCCTCCTGCGTGGATTGAATACCTGCTTGGCCATGCCAGTAACCGTTGACCAGACCTTCGGGGTTGAACTGCGCCCAATCTGCGTTTTGTTGCTGGGTATTGATCTGAGTGCTATATGCATCAATGATCTCCGGCGTATACTCGGCTTGTGGGCTAATGCGTAGGTAATCAATATTTTGCATCTTAGCAACATCATTGATCAGTGCATAGCATGCCGCCGATTGAGTTTGAATGCCGTTGATCCGCAAGAATTCCTTCCCTTCGCGGGTTTTGAGCAGCATACCATCGGCGTGCTCAATGCATTTAAATTCGCACGCATCTTTGCTCAGGTCAAAGTGGCGGGCGGTAAAGCAGCGGGCAGAAAAGGCTAGCGGCAGCCGGCCGTGGGCAAAAATCTCAGTTTCAATTTCCGCCGTTTTTTCGCTCAGGATGGCGGCCACGGTGTTCGCGCTGGCTTCCAGTGGGGCAACCCAGCGTGTTGCACCTGCATTGATATGCCAATCGAGCGCGGGGCCGTTGTAAATATTCAAGTGAGGCCCGGCAACGTAGGCGATGCCTGCCTCACGGGCGATGCGGATCGCGCCCAAATCATTGGCTTCCAATACGCCACCTGCTTGGGCTAGTTTGCGCAGGCTGGATAAATCCGAGCCCGACTCCAGCACTGCTTGCGAGCTGTAAATAATCTGCTTACCACTTTGCGCTAGTTCGGAGCCCAGTGCCAGCCAGTCAGCGGTGCGAAGCTCATGACGGCGTGCGCAAACGACTTCACCTAAATAAATGCTGGCCACTGGCCAATCGGCCGCTTGGGCATAAAAATCGAGCACTTGCTGTTTCGGCCAGTAGTACAGCAATGGGCCAAGAGTGAGTTGCATCGTTATCTCCAAGGTCGGCTGTAGGCGCCGAGAGTTTGCTGATGGCCTTCCGATACTTTAGTCAGCGCTTGCTGCCACGCGGGTTTCACCGAATAGCGTGCATCACCAGCGGCATCAATCGCGGCACGCAGTGTTTTGGTGACTTCGGCGGTGTAGGCTGGGCTACGTTGTCGGCCTTCGACTTTGATCGCACGAACACCGATGCGTAATAGCTCAGGTAGCACAGATAAAGCGTTCAGGCTGGTGGGTTCTTCCAGCGCGTAATAGGTGGCATTGTTAACTTCAAACCTCCCTTTGCACAGCGTAGGGTAACCGGCGGGTTCGCCTGCTTCAAAATGGTCGATTAAGATGCCATTGAGGCGTGTATCCATGGTATCGCCTTGTGGGATCCATTGAACATGGCTTGCAGGTGAACACACCCCGTGGGTATTAGGTGATTCACCCGTCGCGTAGCTCGATAAAATGCAACGCCCTTCGGCCATGACGCACAAGCTGCCAAAACCAAAGACCTCGATCTCAACTGAGGTATTTTTGATGACGTATTCAACCTGCGGTAATGTCAGTACGCGCGGCAGGACTGCGCGACGGATGCCGAAATAATCTTGCGCCAGATTCACCGCTTCAAAATTAGTCGCCGAGCCTTGCACCGACAAATGGCGATTGAGCTGCGGATGCACGCGCATTGCATAGTCAAGCAAGCCCAAGTCGGCCAAGATCACGGCATTGGCGCCGGCATCGGCGGCTGCATCAATCGCTGCGTGCCATTCTTTGACACGACCCGCTTGTGCGTAGGTATTGATTGCCACCAGCACTTCGCGGTCGCGTGATTGCGCGTACTCAATGCCAGTGCGGATTTGTGTATCGGTGAAATTAAGCCCAGCAAAGTTGCGGGCATTGGTGGCGTTTTTAAAGCCGAGATAAACAGCGTCAGCGCCATGATCAACCGCGGCTTTAAGCGCGGGCAGGCTACCGGCAGGGCAAATCAGTTCGGGCAAATGCGCAGACATAGCAGCTCCCAGTTTGCAGATAGCGCAGCTTAGGTGGACTGGCTATGCATTGCCTTAATGCAGGTCAAGTTTTGCATGACTCAGTTTGGTGCATTAGAGGTAGGCAAAAAGCAGCAGAATAGGAGTTGAGGCGTAAAAAGACCGTAATTTGCAAAAATTTAGTAAATTAATTAGGCAATTAGTGCAAAAGCGGCTTGGCGTTCGCGCTGTCTTGCTAGAAAATACGGGTACGAATTATTACTAGCTACAGGCACACCACGACTACCCGTCGTCGGTCGGACACCTAGAAGGGACTACACAATGAATATCGCAATGATCGGTTTGGGCAAAATGGGCGGCAATATGGCGCGCCGTCTCGCACGCGGCGGAGCCAATGTGTTTGGCTTTGACGTGAGCGCAGAGACGCGTGAAGGTTTGGCTAAAGAAGAAGCCAACTTCCGTGCGTTTGCGTCTGTGCCTGAGCTGATCGCCGCGCTGCCAACGCCACGCGTGGTATGGCTGATGCTGCCATCGGGTGACATTTCTGAAGCTGCGTTTGCTGAAATGAAAACCCTGCTCGCTCCGGGTGATTTGATTATTGATGGTGCGAACGCGATGTACAAAGACAGCCAGCGCCACGCGGCTGAATTGGCTGAGCTGAACATCAAGTTTGTTGATGCTGGCGTTTCTGGCGGCGTTTGGGGCCTGCAAAACGGCTATTGTTTGATGTTTGGTGGCGATAAAGACGCCGCAGAAATCGCGACGCCATTTATGAAAATTTTGGCACCAGACGCAAGCCGCGGCTGGACACACACCGGCCCTGCGGGCTCTGGTCACTACACCAAAATGCTGCACAACGGTATTGAATACGGCATGATGCAAGCGTTTGCTGAAGGCTTTGCAATGCTGAAAGCGAAGAAAGAATTTGATCTGGACGTGGCTGAAATCGCTGAAACTTGGCGCCATAGCTCGGTCGTGCGCTCATGGTTGCTTGACTTGGTGGCGGAATCATTCTCGCATGACGTTGAGTTGGCCGACTTGAACGCCTACGTGCCTGATTCTGGTGAAGGTCGTTGGTCAGTGCTGGAATCGGTTGAGCTAGGTGTACCTGCGCCAGTGATGGCTACTAGCCTATACGCGCGCTTTGCTTCACGCGGCAACGACGACTACGCAATGAAAATGTTGTCGCTGATGCGCAATGCCTTTGGCGGTCACGCCATGTCTAAAAAGTAAGCGCTGAATAAAAAGTGCTGAAAACCAAAAACGCCATCATTGATGGCGTTTTTTTATGCCCACATTCTCGCCATTTCTTGGTAATACCGCGATAATTGCGACTCTTTGATTTTCTTCTGGAAAACGCGCCATGCATCATCAGCACATGCTCAAATCTTATGTTTATCACGGCCTGACGGCTGGTCCTAAGTTGGTGGTACTTGGCGCGGTGCATGGCAATGAGATTTGTGGCTCGATCGCAATTGAGCGCATCATGCGCGAGCTCGATGCGGGCGAATTAGTGCTGCAACGCGGCCAGATTACTTTTATTCCAGTTACCAACCCGTTGGCGCACGCTAAAAACGAGCGCAATGGCGATCGCAACTTGAATCGCAATCTGCGCCCCAATGCGCTGCCGCACGATTTTGAAGACCGCATTGCCAATATGTTGTGCCCGATTCTGGAGCAGCAAGATGTATTGCTCGATCTGCATTCAACGACCAACCCGCCGGGCGAGCCGTTTATTATGCTTGGGCCAGAAAATAACGACGGTGAATTGTCGCCATTTTCTCGCGCCGCCGAAGAAGAAGCACTCGCCGTGCGCCTTGGGCCTAAACGCATTGTGGAAGGTTGGCTGGAAACCTATGCCGAAGGCGTAAAAAATCGCCTCGCCCATAGCAATGCCAGCGAGCGCGCGCAAATGCTCAGCACCGACCCAAGCTACGGCGTCGGTACCACCGAATACACGCGCGCCCATGGCGGTATTTCGCTGACCTTGGAATGCGGGCAGCATCTGGATGCCGATGCGCCCGAAGTGGCCTACCAAGCCATTCGCAATACCATCGCCCAGCTGCACTTGGCTGATTTGCCTGCGCCTGCCGTGCAAACCGAGTTTGAATTGCTCAAGCTGACACAAGTCATTGATCGTCATGATCAGGGCGATGCCTTTGTGAAAACGTGGGCGAGCTTTGACAAGCTGCATGCTGGTGATCTGATCGGCCACCGCGCCGACGGCAGCGCTGTGACCGCGCCCGCCGATGGCTATATCCTGTTCCCGAACCCCGCCGCTAACCCAGGCAACGAGTGGTTCTACTTTGCGCAGCACAGTGATCGACTGGTCGATGGGATGAAATCTACTCGTTATGCTTAATAGGGTATAACCCGATAACACTAGTATTGATTGACTTGTGGGTACATACGTTAAAGCCGCTGAATTAATTCAGCGGCTTTTTGTTGGAGTCTCAATTGGAAATAATCTAGGGCTGTAACTGACTATATTCGAGGCTCATTGCTCGGGATTAGGATTTTTTCCACCTACAGGCTGATATTGACCGTTTTTATAGCGAAAAACCTGTTTTTGCTTGATCTCATTGAGCGTCGATTGAATCTTGATCAGTGTTGGATCATTTTCAGTTGCACCAACTTCACGGCTTAATTCAATTTGGTGTTCTTGTTTGCCATTAAATTCGACAATCACATCGCCAGGCTGATGGCCTTTGGCATCAATATGCCATTTGCCAGTTATGTCATAACATTCGTGTGCGCTGAAATGATCTTCTTCGAGTTGGCGCTCAATGGCTTTGCCTACTGCTTGACTCATTGTTGCTTCACAATCACGCGATTCTACATTGCTGGAGCTAAGGCTTATCGCTGTATTCAATAATGGCTTAATTTCAGACTGCCCAATCTCAAACAAATTAAGGTTGGTAAAGCATTCGCCTTGAAAACAATCCGAACTTTCAATCGAGATGGCAAACCGAGTTTGATCCAAGCGGATTACTTTAGTCTCGTCAGGCTCGCCATATTTACCTGCAGTAGCGACTTCGTCTTGTTGAGAGACGAATGTCCAAAGGTCTTTATCTTTCTTAAACCAGAATGCGCTGATAATACCCGGTGAAGCATGACCACCCGCAATTTCTCCGGTTTGATCGACGAGTGCCGAGCCGGTGATCATGACGGCATGATCCGCATCGAGCTGTACGACTTGCTGCGGAGTAATTCGGTAGCGTAATTCGTTTTCGGCAGGGGTAGAGCTGGTTTGTACTTGATCGCTGGGCTGGTTAATATCTTGAATCTGATTTTTACCTTTTGGCTCCCAAGTCGGGAATACCAACTTCATTAACTCTTCTCTATTGAGGCTTTTAGCGCCCGGCGTACTGGGTGAGCAAGCACTGAGTATGGCCGCGATGAGCAACGTGCTGATGATGGTGTGAAGTCGAGGCTGTTTTGGACTGTGCGGTGACATAGATACCATAGAGGAATTGATGTTCAACGCCCCTATTGTATCTTTTTCTAAACTTACATTCTGATGATGGCGCTTGTGGGTGTGGCAAAGATCTCAGCTAGCGCTTAATCATTGCTCAACCATACCGCTGTTGCGCCACGACCGCCAAGCCACAACCCACACTGCCAAAATGGTCGCCTTCAACCGCGCGAGCGACGGGGAAGGCCGCGGATAGTGCGCTGCGCAGTGCCGGTACGGCGGATGAGCCACCGGTGAAAAAAAGCGTATCGACCGCATCGGGCGCGACGCCAGCTTGCGCCAGTGTGGCCAAGGCCGACGCGCAGACGCGGCGGGTTTCTTGCGCAATCGCGTTTTCAAACGTATCGCGGCTGATATTGGCCATCAGCCCCTTTTCGGCTTCGACCAGATCGAGTGCGACGCTGAGCTGATTTGATAAGCCGATTTTGGCTTCCTCGACGCGCATGGCCAGATGGTGTCCGGCTTGCTGGCGAATCACGTTCAGCAGCCGCTCAAAGCGCACTTTATCGACCACTTCAGGTGAAATATCTTGGAAAGTGCGCCACATTTTGCGCGTGTAGGCAAAGTTAATCGTGTGCCAGGTGGCAAGCTGGAAAAACACGCTATTGGGAAATTCGGCGTTATTGGTCAGCAAGGTGCCCATGCCCAGCTCGGGCATTACGCCGGAGAGCGACAGGCGTTTGTCGAAATCAGTACCCCCGATATGTACACCGCCGCTGGCCAATAGATCTGCTGATCGGTCGGCCATACCCCTGCGTTCGGGTGACAGGCGGACTAGTGAGAAATCCGATGTACCACCGCCGATGTCGACGATGAGTACCAACTCTTCTTTTTCAATTCGCTGCTCGTAATCGTGCGCAGCAGCAATCGGTTCGAATTGAAAGCTAACTTCTTTAAAACCCAAACCGCGGGCGATCTCGGCCAGCGTAGCTTCCGCTTGATCATCTGCTGCCTTATCATCGTCAACAAAATGCACCGGGCGACCAAGCACGACTGAATCGAAAGAACGACCTGCCGATTGTTCGGCGCGGGTTTTCACTTCACCGATTAAGTGGCCGATCAGGTTTTTAAACGATAAATGTCGCCCGCCGATTTCGGTGCCGGCATCCATCAGGCTGCTGCCAAGCAGGCTTTTCATCGAGCGCATCAGACGGCCTTCATAGCCTTCCAGATATTCGGCCAGCGCGGCACGACCATAGGCCATCGTGTCTTCTTCCAGATTGAAGAACACCGCGGAAGGTAAAGTAAGTTTACCTTCTTCCAATGCCAGCAATTGGGCGCCTTGCGGGGTAACAATACCGGCGGTCGAGTTGGAAGTGCCAAAGTCAATGCCGCAAGCGGACGCGAGGATTTGAGTCATGAAATAAAGCCGAATGCCTGAAATGAGATGCCGCAGCCATTGCATTCGCAATGAAAACAGGCAAGAAGGGCGTGGAAGACTACGCTGCTTGGGCGATCGCGTCAAATCGGCCAGCCTAACGTAGCCAAGGCGAGCTGTGAGCTAGCTCACCGTATGAAAGATGGGTAGGAGGGCAGAGGTGAGCCTTGTACGGATTTAGCGCCGAAATCGCGCTCTGTAAGTCGTCGTTTTGCAATACAATATCATTTAGAAGCGTTTTCGACTTATTTCCCTGGGCAAGCAATGATTTTTTTCTGTGGCGACACGCATGGCCGGTTTGAGCATGTGATCCGCGCGGTGCAGCAGCACCGGCCGGACGCCATCGTTTTGCTCGGCGATATTCAGGCACCCAAGCCGCTGGATGAAGTCTTGGCGGAAATTCTGGATATGACCGAGGTATGGTATATCCATGGAAATCACGATACCGATACCTTCTATGACTATACCCACCTGTTTGAATCAAAATTAGCTGATCGTAACCTGCATGGTCGCGTCGTGGAAATTGCCGGTAAACGCGTTGCTGGGCTAGGTGGGATTTTCCGTGGCCAGATCTGGATGCCACCTGCGCACCCCAATTACCCTAGTCAGGCGCATTATCTGGCACATTGCGGGCAAAGCAATTACTGGCGTGGTGGCTTGCCGCGCAAACATCGTAGTACGATTTTCTACACTGATTACCAAGCATTAGCGCTGGAAAGCGCCGATATTCTGGTGACGCACGAAGCGCCAAGCTGCCATCCGTATGGTTTTCATGCGCTCGATCAATTGGGGCATAAACTCGGCGTACAGCGCGCTTTTCACGGCCATCAGCATGACTGCCTCGATTATCGCCCGCATGATTTGCGGCTGGGCTTTCAGGCCTACGGTGTAACCCTGCGCGGGATCACCGATGAAAATGGCAATATTATTGACGCAGGTATCTTGCCCGAATAAATCCGTGGCTACCCAGCCTTGCTAGGGGTAGCAGATGATTGTTGGTTCATCTGGGATTCAGTTGTATCCATCGATAATGGCGCTATCGTATTTAGGAGTAGCGGCCATGCATCTATTTTTCAGCCGATTATTGTTAGCCTTTGGTGTGTGTATTGTATTGGCAAGCGGAGCACACGCTGCGGATGTCGGAGTTTCACTGCGCGTCGGTGACCCCAATTTCTATGGGCAAATTGAGGTTGGGCAGCGGGTACGTCCCACACTGATTTACGAGCAGCCGCAATTGATTCATCGTTCCCGCTATCAATACGAGCCCATTTATTTGCGCGTTCCGCCGGGGCATGCCCGCCATTGGCAACGGCATTGCAGTGCATATCGCGCCTGCGCGCGCCCCGTTTATTTTGTGCAGGATCGCTGGTATCGCGATGCATATCGCCCGCGAGATCATTGGCGTGGGAATGATTGGCATGGTGGACGTCACCATCATCGTGGGCGCGATGATTAAGCGGCGAGAACTAGGTGATTATCCCATTTACGTTGGGTATAGCCTGCTAGCTCAATTAAATTATGGCTTTGGGTGTTATACCGGTAGATTCCGCCTGTCTCGCTGCTGATCCACGCTTGTTGGCCTTGGCTTGCAATGCCAGCGGGACGCGGGATTGCTAGGGCGGGAAGAGGGCTGCCATCGCTGCTCCAGCGGGCTAATTGATTGCCACGCATGGCGCTGATAAGAAATTCATTGCCCACCGCGGCGATGCTGGCACCATAGCCCATTAAATCGGGTGCTTGTGGTGCCAGCTCCAACTGAGCAGCTTGCGGGCGTAATAAAGCGAGTAAGGGCGCGTTCCGGTGTTGCTGGACTAGAGGGTATTCAGCCTGCAGTGCAATGCCTAGTGTGCCATCGCTGGCCAGCGCCAAATGCCGCAGGCTCAGAGCTTTGTCTGCAATGGTAAATTGGTCAAGTAACTTGCCTGATGGCCATTCGATCAGTGCAATGCTGGGATTCATACTGCCGCGATTCAGTTTGGTACGGCCGGTTTCCGGTAAGGTCAGAATACCGCCATTCGCTACGGCAAGTATCCTGTTAGGCACTAACCACAGCAGCTCATGCGGGCCAATACCCCCAGAGGGGATCTCAGCGAGCCGCTTTAGCGTTGCCGTTTCGTAAACGCCAATCAGCCCTGTGCTATTTTCGTCGTTATTTTCAGTGGTCAATAAGGTTGACCGATCTGTACTGAGCAGACCATGGCCAAAGAAATGCCGATCAAACGCAGCTTGCTGCAATTGAATCAGCTCACCACGCTGCCAATTAATGCGGGCCAGCCATTGGCCTAAGCGCCGACTCAGGACGATAGCCTCCCCAGCAGGGAGCGGCAAAATACCATGCCCACGACTCGGTAAGCCGACGATATTGCTGCCGAGTGCCCCAAAGCTTGATTGCTCGTCATCCCAGCTGGCACTCAATAAGACAGGCGGTTGTTCTCCTGCGCATACGTGGGTGGATGCCAGTGATAATGCGCTGATTTGTAGCGAACTACGCAGAAAGTCACGCCGAGTTAGCATCTTGGCTTAGTCTCCATCACCCTCGGTAAAGCCGAGGCTTAAATCGAGTTTTTCTGCAATTTCATCCTGTAGGCGTTTTTTGAGTTGCAACAGGGCTTTATTGCAGCTGAGGCGAGCTTTCGCTGGGGCTTTTTCGAGGGTATCTGGCAGCTTACTGCATTGCGCTTGCGCCTCACCTAAGTCGGCCTGCATGGCTTGGGCGAGCTTGCTGTGCCCCGATTCAGCTAGCTGCCGATTAACGCCGCGCATAGCTCGCTCAAATCCGCCAAGCTGGGCCAGCAATTGCGCTTTGGCACTATTGCTGCGCCATTCGGCAAATTGTTCGGCGTTTACGGTTTCTGCAGCGGGCATCCGTTTGCTCAGCCCCGTCAGGCTGGCGATCATCAGATTCACGTGCTCGGAAAACATATTTTGCCGAAAGAAGGGGTTGTCTGCGCCAAGTTGTTCGCGATAAATTCGCCAGCCATCATCGAGGGTATGTATCTCAACAGCAATTGATTTGCTGGTTGTTGCTAGATACCCACAGCGGACAGGGTTTTTTAGCTGGTTCAGAATCGGGCTGTTAGGGGCATCGCCCCACAGCAAATATTCCATTGCCGCCAAGCCTTGGGTGGCAACATTGCTTGGACCACCCTGAATGGCGGCTTCCAGCTCCGCGACCCGGACGGGACGAAAATCAATTTTGCGGCCTAAGCGGGCGAGCACCATGGGGCCTGCGGGGGCCCCGTCCAGTGCGCGCCATGCTGTGCTGGTGGCCAGCCATGCCGCACGCACTGCTTTAAGTTTATTGGCATCGGCTTGTTCGCACAGTGCCGCACTGCTGGTGACGAGTTGATCGGCGGCTTGGCCTAGTGCTTGTTGTCGCGGTAAATAGCCTTCATCTAGCCAGGCTTGCGCCCATGCGGGTGTGGGTACAGGGCCATTGCTATCGGGCATCTCTGCAGCGAGGCTGTACGCACTAGCAAGACTAACTAGGGCGCCAATCAGGAAAGTGGCTTGACGTATGAGCGGTGACATAGTTGGCCTTATAAAGAATTGAGGAACGTCAGCAGGTTTTCTCTATCCTGCGCCGTGAGTTTTAGTACATATTGCTTGCTGGCCTCGGCTTCGCCGCCATGCCAGAGTACTGCTTCCATGAGGTTACGCGCGCGGCCATCATGCAAGAAACGTGTGTGACCGTTGACGGTATGCACCAGCCCCAAGCCCCACAGTGGTGGGGTTTTCCATTGGCGACCATTGGCGCGGCCATCGGGTCGACCATCGGCCAAACTCTCTCCCATATCGTGCAGCAGCAAGTCGGTGTACGGATAAATAGTCTGGTTCGCCAGCTGTGGGATGGCTTTGAATTCGCCAGTTTTGTAGCTCGGCGTATGGCAGCTGACGCAATTGGCGTCTTTAAAAATCTGCTTGCCGTGCAGCACGGCGGGGCTGTCGGCGTCGCGGCGCGTCGGGACAGCCAGCGTTTGCGAATACAAAATCACTTGTTTTAGCGTTTTGTCGTCGATCTCCGGCTTACCGCCGCTAGGGGCTTTTTTGCAATCGGTTTGCGCTGGCATGCAGTCTTCGTGCGGATTAATGCTTGAGGTAATGCCGATATCGCCCAAGAACGCACCGGCGCTTTGGTGGCCAATCGAGGCGACATTGGCTTTCCAGCCAAAGCGGCCAATCAGCTCTTTTTTGGCAAAGGCGTCGTACACGTAGTTGGGCTCGCCATTGATGCCTTTATTGTCCGCCTTTTGCTTGGCGGCGTTGGCGAGGATCTTGGCCTCGGGTATGGCCTCTAGCAGCCCAAGCCCAATCATTTGTGGGGCAATACGGGGGGAGAGCATAATGTCTTTATGCATTGGTCCATAAGCCAAATCACTGATACGGTAGTGTGGCTTGAGCAATTCGTACTTGGTGCCATCGGCAAACTGGCTAGTGATCGTTTCGTATTTGATTTGCACTTGGCCTTCGGGTTTGACGTGCGGAATAGCACGGTTATTCAGTTGGCCGCCATACACCGGATCGGGCTTCTGGCCGGGAATCGACAGACGAATCAGCAAGGCCATTGGCTGCTCTTGCTGGATGCCATTGCTAAAGTCGGGCGGTGCGCCGCGACCATCGAGCGTGTGGCAGGCGCCGCAAGATTGCGCTACAAAGTGCGGGCCGAGGCCATCGCGCGCCTTGGTGGACGACGGCGCTTCCACCCAAGCTTTTTTAAAGAAGGAATTACCAACCACAAAATCGGTTTTTTGCTGATCGCTGAGGCCCGGGTAGGGTAGCGAAAAGGCGTTTTTGCCGTGATCGTCGGTGGTGCCGACCTCGCCGCCGGGCAGCTCTTCGCTTGGCGCATACTGCGCCAATAAGGCTTGGCCTTCATAGGCCAAGACTGACCCTGCCAATACGATAGCCGCTAGGGCAAGTTTGCTGTGCATTGCTGATTCCCTGTAATAACAAAACCCCAGCTCGACATCGCTGAGGTTTTAGGTCAAGGTCATTGATCATGACCTTGACGATTATTTGTGCCGCTGGTGTTACACGCCCGTGTTCAAGCGTTTAATGCCCAACTCTTTTGCGGCATTGACTAGCTCTTTCGTTTGATTTTTAAGTGATTCAACTACGGCTTGTACCCGCTTGCGGCCGGCGGCGTCTTTTTTGCCGACGATTTCGCGATCAAATGGTGCTTCAATGGCTTCAGCTGCTTGTACGGTGCTGAGCATATTGGCGCTAACGGCATCTGCGACGCTGGCATTCTTTTGCGCAACCAAGGCTTTTAGGCTCGCCCCTTCAAGCACTTCGCCATTCCGACGCACAAAGCGGCCTTCCCAGACGTTTTGAATGCCTTTGGCGTTCACAACGATGTCGCGGTGGGTGTTATCTGAAAAACACGAATGTTCATCTTCTTGATTTTGGGTATCTAGGGCGACTTCGATACGCTCACCCGCTAGCTCACCGCGGCTGAGGGTGCCCAAGCTAGTGAAAATTTTCTTAATGCTGTCCTGCCCACCTTGCTCAAACTGCGCACGGTAATTGCGTTGACCGGCTTGCCATTCTTTTTCTACGCTGGCGAGGTCATTAATGAGCATTTGGGTTACTAGCTTGAGGTATTCTGCACGGCGCTTGGCATTTGGGGCGCTGCTGTAGTCGCTAAATGGACGCTGACCCGCGCTATCGCGGCTTAAATCTTGGCCCCAGAGCAAAAACTCAATCGCGTGCCAGCCGGTGGCGATGTTTTCCTCGCCGCCGCGCTCGTTCAGGCTACGTAGTTTGGCTTCGGTAATCGGCGTTTTGCTATTGATAATGCCTGCTTTGGGTTTGCCTTTCACATAGTCGATATAGGCTTCGTCGAGTGGCCAGGCGTTCATAAAACCTTCTGGCCCAGTGTCGCTATCAATCGGGCCGCCATAAAAGCGGAAGGCTTCGGTCTGCCCATACCATTCGCGGGCTTCGCGCCAGGCTGCTTGTGCCGCTTGCTGCGTTTCAGGCGACGGGTTGGCCAGGAAAGCGTTGATTTTGCTTTGCATGTCGCGTGCACTGGCTAGGCTATCCTGATATCCCGCCGATACCAGGCTGCCATATTGGCTCAGTACGGTTTGTGGTGTGATGTCTACCGCCTGTACGGCAGATGAGGCAATCAGACCTGCACTAAATAGCGCGAACAGCAGTTTTTTCATGGCAACACTCGGCAAGCAATCAAAAGTGTATGAATGCTAAACCTTTAGAAATGCAAACGCAAACGATTCTCGTTGCTGTATTGAACTAAACCGGAGTTGGCTTGTCGCCAGTGAATGAAATAAACGCATAATGGCCTGTCAATGCTAAGGGGTATAGCTTGGCAGGCCAATTCAGATTTGGATTTCTAGTAGGTACTGCTGAATTAATATACGGAAGCTTCACCTTCCGGCCGAGTTTTAAAGCGGCGGTGTAGCCAGAAATATTGGCTGGGGTGATCAAGTACACGTTGCTCAATAAATTGATTCATTCGCAAGGTATCTGCCGTGACGTCTTCACTTGGGTAGTGCTGCCATGCCGCTTCATAGCGAACCACCAGATGATCGGCATATAGCGTCGTGACCATCGGGATGACCTGTGCATGGCTGATTTTGGCGATGCGGGGCAATGCGGGCGTTGTGGCGGTAGCTACGCCAAAGAAGGGCACAAAAATGGAGTCTTTGGGGCCCAAATCTTGATCGGGCAAATAATAAAACGCCACGCCCTGTTTAAGGGCTTTCACAATCGGGCGAATGCCTTCCGAGCGTTTAACCAGTAAAGGTTGGTGAAAACGGTTGCGCAGGCGGTAGCTAATCTCATTGAAAGCACCCCGTTGTGAGGCCAGATAGGCCGAGCCATGATGCTCCATCGAAAAGCGCACCCCGCCAAAATCCAAGCCTAGAAAATGCGGTGATAGCAAAATGACCGGCTTGCCTGCGGCCTGAGCTAAATGCTCAGCACCTTCAACCCGCACCAATTTTTCCAGACGGCGTGGGCTGCCCCAGTACAATATGCTGTACCCGAGCATCACATGGGCCGACTGGCAAAAATGCTGGCGCAGCAGTCGTGCGCGCTCAGGCTCGCTCAAATGTGGCAGGCAAAGTCGTAAATTGACCGCGCCTATTTTGCGGCGCCGCGACAGTAAGTGATACAGCAATAAGCCAATAGGCTGGGCTATCCAGCCCATCACGCGAAAAGGAATCCAGTGAATAAGCCACAGCAGGGCAGCTAGCAGACGAACGCTCATGGCTGCACCTCAGGTCGTGGCGGGGCACCAGCCGGGCCTTTGTAACGCTTGTAGCTCCAGAAATATTGCGCTGGAATTTGGCGGATTAAGTCTTCAACATTCTGATTGAGTAATGTGGCGTCGTGCTCGGCATCGCCGGTAAATTCACCAACAAAAGGTTGCACATGAAAACGGTAGCCACGGCCGATACCTAGGCGCTCGGTGTAGCAGGGCAGCACAATCGCATTGCTGGCCTTGGCCATTTTGGCCAATAGGCTCATGGTGTACGCGGGCTTTCCAAAGAATGGGGCCCATACCCCCTCGCCACCACCTGGCGCTTGATCGGGTAATAGGTAGGCAACGCCACCTTGTTTTAAGGTTTTGAGCAAAACGCGTACGCCCGAGGCATTGGCTGGTGCTGGCTCGGCACCGCCGCGCGAACGTGAATAAATCATCAGTGGTTCGAGGTAGGCTTGTTTAGGTGGGCGGTATAGTGGTGCAAGCTTTTTCGGGACTAGCCCTGCGACGCATACCCCAGTCATTTCTAGTGCGCCCAAATGTGGGGACATAAAAATAATCGGCCGTCCTGAGGTGATGGCAGCTTCCACATGCTCCCAGCCACGCTTTTCTTTGACCAAGGTCAGCAGCTCATCAATCGGTCTCATCCAGTGTGGTAAAAATTCTAATGCTGCAACACCATGTGCAGGAATACTTGACTTGATTAATCGGTTATAATCAGCGTTGTTTTTTGCGATCGCACTTTGTTTTAGATTGGCTCGCAGGATGCGGCGGTGACGGGCAGAGCCCCACCAGACCAGCCAGCCTACGATCCAGCCTAGCGCTTGCAGCAAGGGCAGTGGCAGTCGGGCAAATAATTTTGAGAGCGTCAGCAGCATGTGAATGTTGTTTGCAATTTTACAAATTCCGATTGTAGCTGCGATTGGCCTATAGAGGTCATGTAACCGAGGGTAATAACAGCAATGAAAGATTTTTTATTTACATCTGAGTCGGTATCCGAAGGCCATCCAGATAAAGTAGCCGACCAAATTTCCGATGCGATTTTGGATGCGATCTTGGCGCAAGACAAAACCGCGCGCGTGGCTGCCGAAACTTTGGTGAATACCGGTTTGGTGGTGTTGGCGGGTGAAATCACCACTAACGCCAATATCGACTACATCCAAATTGCTCGCGATACCATTAAGCGCATTGGCTACGACCATTCTGACATTGGTTTTGATTACAAAACGTGTGCGGTTTTGGTGGCTTATGACAAACAATCCCCAGATATCGCGCAAGGCGTGAACGAAGGCCAAGGCCTGGATCTGGATATGGGCGCGGGCGACCAAGGTTTAATGTTTGGCTATGCGTGCGATGAAACGCCGCAATTGATGCCTGCATCCATTTACTACGCACACCGCTTGGTACAACGCCAAGCTGAATTGCGCAAAGACGGCCGTCTGCCATGGTTGCGCCCGGATGCGAAATCACAAGTAACGCTGCGTTACGATGGTGAAACCGGTAAGGTCAAAGAAGTTGACACGATTGTACTGTCAACTCAACACCACCCAGACGTATCACACGCGCAATTGTCGGAAGCGGTGATCGAGCATGTGATCAAGCCGGTATTGCCTGCGGAATGGGTTACAGAAAACACCAAATTCTTGGTCAACCCAACCGGTCGTTTCGTGATTGGTGGCCCAATGGGCGATTGCGGCCTGACTGGCCGTAAGATTATCGTGGATACCTACGGTGGTGCCGCGCCACATGGCGGCGGCGCATTCTCAGGTAAAGACCCATCGAAAGTGGATCGCTCGGCAGCGTATGCAATGCGTTATGTAGCGAAAAACATCGTCGCTGCGGGTATTGCGAAGCAGTGTCTGGTGCAAGTGTCATACGCCATTGGCGTGGCGCAACCGGTATCGATCATGGTCGATACTTGGGATACTGGCGTGATTTCGAATGACGCGATCGTTGAATTGATCAAAGCGAACTTTGATCTGCGTCCGAAAGGCATTATCCAGATGCTCGATCTGCAGCGTCCGGTGTATAGCCGCACTGCAGCGTACGGCCACTTCGGTCGCGAAGAGCCGGACTTTTCGTGGGAACGTACAGATAAGGTTGAGCAGCTCAAAGCTGCTGCGGGTCTGTAATCTCGCCTTAGCTCCTACAGCCGCCTTCGGGCGGCTGTTTTTATTTCAGCAACGGATTTTGCAAACTCGCTGAAGCGATGCAGATCAAGATTGCATTTGATGAATTGTGCTGTAATCACTAACTAATTGTTGTTTTTGCAGGAGACCCACCATGTCAATTGTTACTCGTTTAGCCTCGCCACCCGAATATCGTAAGCTGGCGCAATGGTTTACCGACGCTGGCCAAGTTGCGCCGACGCTGGCCGATATGGTGCTGCTGGCCGAAGAAAATGGCGAGTTATGCGGTGCGCTACGCGTGGTGATGGCGCGCGGCCTGATTCGGCTCGATAGTGTGATCGCACGCGACGATGTCGTGCTGCAATTGCTGCTGCAGCAATCAGCGCGCTGGGTTGGGCGCGAGGCGTGTTGGTCCTTGGTATCGGAATCAGCTTTGCCGGTGTATCAGTCTGCAGGCTTTATTCAAGATGGCCTAGCGCCTGATACCCTGCAAGCCGAGGCAAGCGAGCGTGGCTTGTTAGTCGTCATGCGTCCTGTGCCGCAAGAGGCAGAGGCCACCGAAGAAATCGCCGTCGCGGCCAGTGGTGGCTCGGCCTTACCGGCGGCTTGATCTGATTTTTCTACCGTCGGTCGGTGTTTGTGTGCGGTGTTCAGCAGCCAAATCATTTTTTTTACGCTAGAATTGGCGCACACCGAGGGGCGCTGCAGCCGCCGACCTTATCCAGGTCGCGTGAGTCAGGCTCGGTGCTTATCCAATCTAACGGCGCTCACCTATCGTTAAACCCTGCCGGGTTCGATGACCGTCGCTGCAGCACAACGTCTGTTGCCGACTTAAGGTGAGCATCGACCCGGCCACATGGAGCATTATCGTGGCCGAATTTAATGACTATCACGTAGCCGATATCACCCTTGCCGCCTGGGGCCGCAAAGAGCTGAGCATTGCCGAAACTGAAATGCCGGGCCTGATGGCCGTGCGCGACCAATTTGGCGCGCAGCAGCCATTGAAAGGCGCGCGCATTGCCGGTTCGCTGCACATGACCATCCAAACGGGCGTATTGATCGAAGCGCTGAAAGCACTGGGCGCTGATGTACGTTGGGTATCGTGCAATATCTTCTCAACGCAAGATCACGCTGCAGCAGCAATCGCTGCGGCTGGCACACCAGTATTCGCTTACAAAGGCGAATCGCTGGAAGAATACTGGGAATTCACGCACCGCATTTTCGACTTTGGTAACGGCGAATACGCCAATATGATTCTGGACGACGGCGGCGATGCCACGCTGTTGCTGCATTTGGGCGCGCGCGCGGAAAGCGATCTGAGCCTGGTGGCCAACCCAACCAACGAAGAAGAAACCGTGCTGTACGCCGCGATCAAAGCGCAAATCGCGAAAGATCCAAAATGGTATTCAACGCGTTTGGCAGCCATCATCGGCGTAACCGAAGAAACCACCACGGGCGTACACCGTCTGTACCAAATGCACGAGCAAGGCAAACTGGCCTTCCCTGCGATCAACGTCAACGACTCGGTGACTAAATCCAAATTCGACAACCTGTACGGCTGCCGCGAATCTTTGGTTGACGGTATCAAGCGCGCGACTGACGTGATGATCGCCGGTAAAGTGGCGGTGGTCTTGGGCTACGGCGACGTGGGTAAAGGTTGCGCGCAATCATTGCGTGGTTTGGGTGCGACCGTTTGGGTCACTGAAATTGACCCAATCTGCGCACTGCAAGCGGCAATGGAAGGCTACCGTGTCGTTCGCATGGACGAAATCGCTGGCGAAGCTGATATTTTCGTCACGACCACTGGTAACGTCGGCGTGATCACGCACGATCACATGAAAGCGATGCGCCACAACGCGATCGTCTGCAATATCGGTCACTTCGACTCTGAAATCGAAGTAGCCAGCCTGCGCCAATACAACTGGGACAACATCAAGCCACAAGTTGACCACATTGAATTCCCAGACGGCAAACGCATCATCTTGCTGGCCGAAGGCCGCTTGGTGAACTTGGGCTGCGCAACCGGCCACCCATCATTCGTGATGTCAAACTCGTTTGCCAACCAAGTTTTGGCGCAAATCGAGTTGTTCACCAAACGTGAGCAATATCCAGTCGGCGTATATGTATTGCCAAAACATCTGGATGAAATGGTGGCCCGTCTGCACTTGCAGAAAATTGGCGCGAAGCTGACCGTACTGAGCCCAGAGCAAGCCGCCTACATCGGTGTGCCAGTCGAAGGCCCTTACAAGCCAGCGCACTACCGCTACTAAGCAACTCGCAAAAACGCCCCTTGTGGGCGTTTTTGTTTTTCAGCGTGCAATAAAGATGCCGAGTCCCTGATGAGTAATCCTACCACTTATACCCCGATTGCCTGCGCCGCCTACGATTATCTGGAAATCGCCGCCATGCACCGCGAACCGGTGCAACTTGTGCTGCACGATGGTACGCGCCTGCAGGCCGTAGCCTGCGATGTGCGGGTGCGTGAACAGATTGAGTATTTTGTCGTCGAATGTGCTGGTGCGGTGCAAGAGATCAGGCTTGATCAGTTGGTGTCGATCGAGTCGCTGGCGCAGCCCCCACGCTTTGCCCTAATTCAAATCAGTTAACGAGGATGACGATGACCACCGAAACTCGCCGTGATTTTCTCAAGGCGTCTCTAGCCAGCGGCTTTGCGCTGGCTGTGCAGCCCGTGGCCGCGACCACGCTGCAAACCGATAGCACAGGGCTAACGGCAGGCATGGTGCAGATTGGCCCGCTGCCCGCGTATCGGGCGATGCCCGCTGCGGCCACTGGCCCCTTGCCGACTGTGATTGTGATTCAGGAAATCTTTGGTGTGCACGAGCATATTCAGGATTTATGCCGCCGGCTGGCCAAGCAGGGCTATCTCGCGATCGCGCCAGAGCTCTTTTACCGTTATGGCGATGCGCGGCAGTATGCCGATGTGGATAGTCTGATTCGCGAGCTGGTGAGCAAAGTGCCTGATGCCGAAGTGCTGGCCGATCTGGATGCCGCCGCCGCTTGGGCCGCCAGCCAAGGTGGTGATCCGCAGCGCTTGGCGGTAACCGGGTATTGCTGGGGAGGCCGCATTACGTGGCTGTATGCAGCACATACCCCCAAGGTAAAAGCCGGCGTGGCTTGGTATGGCCGTTTGGTGGGGCCAACGAATCCGAATACGCCGCGCCAGCCTATTGATGTGGCCAGCCAGCTAAAAGCGCCAGTGTTGGGCCTGTATGCCGGGCAGGATAAAGGTATTTCGCTCGAGAGCGTGGCGCAAATGCAGGCGGCGCTGAAAGCACAAAAGCAATCGTTTGCCTTCCAGATTTACGATACGGCCGCGCATGGTTTTAATGCTGACTATCGGCCAAGCTACAGCCCTGCTGCGGCGCAAGATGCATGGAAAAGCATGTTGGCATGGTTTAAACGTTACGGGGTGTAAATCTTTATGGGTATATTGCGTGAGGTCTATTTAAAAGAGGCTTCTGACAATATACCCTTATGATTTAGTTGTTCTGAGTTTAAGTAGAGGCAATGTTGCTACACGCACGGCAGGCCACCTGCATAGCCAACTCATCCGCCACTTGGCGGCTGAAGTAGAAATTAAAATTGACATAATCGCCTATAGCCTATATAGTTCGCCCCTCTGTCGCGGGATGGAGCAGTTGGCAGCTCGTCGGGCTCATAACCCGAAGGTCACAGGTTCGAGTCCTGTTCCCGCAACCAGACAAATTCCTCAAAAATCGCTTCGATGTGCAACTTAGTCGCTGTGACAATGTGTGACGCAGCAAGCGGTTTTTCTCAGTAGCAATACTGATCGCCAAGTACAGACGCGGGATGGAGCAGTTGGCAGCTCGTCGGGCTCATAACCCGAAGGTCACAGGTTCGAGTCCTGTTCCCGCAACCAAAACCGCCAGTTTCCAATCATTTTCTTGTGACGTTGATGATAGAAATTGGGAATTTATTGGATGCGTCGACCAATAAATAGCAAACAGACGCGGGATGGAGCAGTTGGCAGCTCGTCGGGCTCATAACCCGAAGGTCATAGGTTCGAGTCCTATTCCCGCAACCAAAAATGAAAAAACCTAGGTTTCAAGCCTAGGTTTTTTTTCGTCTAAAATTTGCCAAAAACGTCACAAACTCGATTTGTGACGTTTTCTGTGCCAAATCTGTGACACGCACTGTGACGAAATAGGCCATTTTTGACCTTCGCCCACATGTGCCGTTTTTTATGTCGCACACCACATTTTCGTTGTTTGGACATCACCGGGAAATGCTGCTTTGGGATGTAAAAGTACTTTATTTTTTTCGGTATTTAGCCATGTTGGCTCGGATTACTTTCATTGCAGGGTTACTGTTGCACTTTCAGGGAGCTCATGGGCGCGTCAGGCAGAAGATCCCTCTGCTAGTCTACTCTGGCTAACTTTTGCGGTCTGCTTTTCACCCGCCAGCAGATTTAGAGTTACTTCGCAATTATCGGCCATTATTGAAATTTTAGTGTGAGTCTTGGAATCGCCTAGCCTACCTCGGGCCGACCATCCTGTGTGTCTTGCTTGATGAGTAAGACGCACAGGATTATACTGGGCAATAGCTAGTAAAGTGATCTTGCCTTTTGGGTAGTCGCACCATATTTGGAACAAATAGTGACAATATGGCAGTCCTGAAGAGGGACACATTATTGATTTAAATATCGATGATGCTTGCGCACATATGATTTAAGATCTTGTGCAGCTCTGCTTGGGTTATCGCTCAGCAGTGCCAGCCTGTAAGCAAGGCAATCCGTAGCAAGTACGGATAAAACGCAAATTCGGGAGACCCGATTTGAAGTAGTGCGATGGCACAATGCCAAGACTACCAGTCCCTAAGAAGGACGCCTCGCAGCAACACCGAGGAAACCGAAGTCATTGTTGAACAACCTTACTTCAGCACTTATGATTCGCAACGAACATAGTGACAGTCCCTAAGAAGGACACTCCACAACGCTTGCGTTGCATATTGGTGGAGTAATCGTGCAGTGCAGTTACGGCCTGCGCAGGAAACGACTGGTTTCACAGCGTTTCTTCGCTCTGAAAAGAGCGACTAGCTGCTTTCTAACGATTACTTTACGAGAACGAATATGCACATCTGCTATATCGACGAAGCTGGTTGCCCAGGCTATTTGCCAGCCAACAACACCGAAATTCAACCTGTTCTTATCATTGCTGGGCTTGCTTTACCAAAAGAGGCATTAGATTCGATTGGTCGGCAATTTATTAAAATTAAACAACAGTATTTGTATGGCGAGTCTAGGCCAAATTCACGCCATGAAGATGCACTCAACGAACTCAAAGGTGCAGAACTACGGCGGGCAATTCGCGAAGGGATTAAGGCTGAAGCTGATAAGGCACACAAACTAGCCCATCAACTACTGGAGACCTTGATTGCCCACGGCGCAGAACTGTATGGCCAAGTCATCATCAAAGTGACCGATGATAAGTTTAACGGCACTCGGCTCTACGCAGAGGCGATGATGCGAATCGCCAAGAATTATCACCAACTTCTAGATAAAGAATTAAGCAACGGCCTGATCGTGGCAGACTTTAGGGGATCAGAAATCAATGGCAAAGTGGCGCAGCCAATTTCTTTAGCAATGTGGGAGCAGAAAAATACATTTCCTCGCTTCGAGTTGCCACCCACTTTTGGCAATAGCAACAGCCATGTAGGCCTACAAATAGCAGATATTATTATCTCCACGTTGCTGATGCCTTTAGCCCTAGCCAAATTTTACGAACAAATTCCAGAGAGCAAACACAAGAGAAGTGATGATTTACAGCATTTCAAACGTTACCAGAAAAGACTAAAAGCACTTTGCCGTAATGGCTCGAGCCTTGTCGCAGTTCAAAGCAATTACCCCGACATTGCGATTAAATTTTTGTAAAATAAGGCAGATACTGTGCAAGCACACCTTCGAGGTGTACTAAGAGAAAGTAAATTACAAGAATTTTTGTTGCCACACATGAGTGAAATATTTCGCCGAGTGTGCACAATTGTTATCGCGGTTACAAATAGCCATAATCTGATGATTTGCGGTATTTTGGCCTCCTGGCAGATATCGACCAAACCGGATCGATCTTTTGGATTCACTGCGAGGATGGCATTTAACTCGTTAGTGATGCAGACCATTTTTCCCTGTGCACAGGTGTTACTCAAAATA
Organism: Chitinibacter fontanus; assembly: GCF_013423785.1. NCBI lineage: Bacteria > Pseudomonadati > Pseudomonadota > Betaproteobacteria > Neisseriales > Chitinibacteraceae > Chitinibacter > Chitinibacter fontanus. The sequence continues at coordinate 1,433,988 of NZ_CP058952.1, read as the reverse complement.
ACTGCTGTTGGCGACTCACTAAATTGTCAAAATTATCCTGAAGCAATGGCAGTATCGCATCGGCAATCGGCTTTAGCTGTGATGCAATATAGTGTTCGTAATCAATTTTCTGGCGGAGAGCTTCGAGTGGCTCAGGGCCTGCGCCCGTCATCACATAGCTGATCCACCCGCCGTTTTGATATTGCTGAGGGCGACCATGCTGCCGGTTGTACTCATCGGCGATTCGCGCCGCACGAACATGGGGCGGTACACTGCGCTGGTAATCGGCTATCGGCCGGCGTAGTCGCTTACGGTAAACCAGCAGGTCATCAAACTCACCCTTCAAGGTGCGCTCAACATATTCCCTGACGAAGTCCTGATAGGCTTGCTTCCTAAAAATACGCCCGTATAGTGCTTGCTGAAACTGCTGGGCTAGTGGTGTCCAATCAGTGCGTACAGTTTCCAGCCCCTTGTAGACTACTTCATCCGTGCCGTCGGGGCGCATCGTGAGACCTGCGTAGCGCTTTTTGCTACCCTCTTCGGTACCACGGATGGTGGGCATAAAGAAACGACAATAATGTTTCTCGAATTGCAGTTCGAGCACGCTTTTTAAGCCATATTGCGAATGCAGATGCTGTTGCCACCATTGGTTGATGTGGTTCGCTAGTTGGTGGCCAATGTCTGCTGCCTGCGCCTCTGAATGGGTATGTTTTAGCCAGACGAAAGTCGAATCGGTGTCGCCGTAAATCACGGTATATCCTTGCTGCTCGATCAACTCACGAGTTTTGTGCATGATTTCATGCCCACGCATCGTAATCGACGAAGCAAGGCGTGGGTCGAAGAAACGACAGCCGCTAGACCCAAGAACGCCATAGAACGAGTTCATGATGATTTTCAGTGCCTGCGACAGCGGCGCATTGGATTCGCGTTTTGCGTCTTCCCGCTCTTGCGATATTTGGCGAACAATCGCAGGCAAACAGTGCTTGGTACGCGAGAATCGGGCTCCCACAAAACCAGGCACCGACAACTCATCTTCAGGGTGCTGCATGCCTTCGATCAGGCCCACAGGGTCAATCAGAAAACTGCGGATAATCGAGGGGTACAGGCTCTTATAGTCGAGCACGAGTACCGAATCATAAAGCCCTGGCTGAGAATTCATCACAAAGCCACCTGGGCTCGGTTCGCCGTGAATATCGCCCAAATTCGGGGCCACATAACCTAAGCGATGCATCAATGGCAGATAGCGATGGGTAAATGCCGCGACTGAACCACCACTGCGATCAATCGGTAAGCCAGTGACTGTCGCGCGTTCAAGCAGAAAGGAGATCAGTTCCGTTTTGGCAAAAATGCGCATAACCAGTTCGCAGTCTTTGAGATTGTATTTGGCAAGCTCGGGTTTATCTTCATCGAAACGGCGTTGGATTTCATCCATCCGCTGATAAGGATTGTCACTGGCCTTGCCTTCACCAAGCAGAGTTTGGGATACGTATTCCAGGCTAAACGATGGAAAACTCCAGGTGGCGGATTTCAGCGCTTCGATGCCATCAATAATCAGTCTGCCTGCCACACTGGCAAAGAAATGGTATTGCTGGGGATGTTTTCTCCACTCCATGACACTGCCATCCCGTCCGAGACTCAGTGGTATGCGGTATTGCTCGGAGTGTTGCTGCAGAATGCGCAGATCAAACTGCACCAGATTCCAGCCGATAATGGCGTCTGGATCATAGGTCGCAATCCAGCGATTTAATTGCTCCAGCAATTTCGGGCGGCTTTCACAGTAGGTGAGCGTGAAATCAAGCGCCTGATCCTTCCCGTTTTGCGGCCCAAGCATATACACCTGCCGTTGACCACAGCCTTCTAGCGCAATTGAATACAACTCGCCTCGCGCACTGGTTTCAATATCAAGGGACACTAAGCGTAGCTGGGGACGATAGCCAGACTCAGGTTTGAGTTCGCTATTGATAACGGCAATTTCACCGTCTGGGTGATCATGAAACCAGACCGGCCCAGTGATAAAACGCTCCATCAAGTAGCGATCAGGCGGAAAAATATCCGCTTCATAGACGTCGATGCCAGCTTGGCGCAATTGCCGCTCGAGCTTGCCCAGATGCTTGTATTGATGGGTATACAGGCCAAGTACAGCTCGATGGTGGAAATCAGATATCGCTAGTGGGCGCAGCTCCGTACGTCTCATTTCACTGTGCTTTTGGCTACTTAAAATGCCTTCTGCCTGCTCGCGTTGGCTGGCAGGAATGAAGGCTGTTGAGCGCTGATGGCTTAAGCGCACATGGCGTGGCCCACGATCGGTTGCTATCCAAAAATCAAGCTCGGTCCCTGTCGCAGTATCGCGCCATTGGCGAGTGAGAAGAAATCCCTTTTGAAGCATGCTCTGGGATGCGGCCTTGTTTCAATTACCGAGATAGTTACTTAGTTCTTGTGATCTTCGTCTGTGGGTACGTAGACAAGCAACTCTCCCACCTCACACCCGAAATATGCGCACAGCTTATCAATATTATCAGTGACCGTGCTGTAGCCTTTTTGTCCCGCAATTTTCGATAAGGTCATCCGGTTTATTCCGCAAGACTCGGCGACTTCTACTAATGTTATGCGGCGATTTTCTTGGAATTCTTTCTCTGCCATGAGCTCTTTAACTCGGAATCTGAGCATATAAATCACCAAATGATCAAAAATATTATCAAAAGATACTTGAATTACTCTTTTTAATGATGTACATTTTGATCGTATGCTAACAATTATTAGCATACGATCAAAATAGAGATCAAAGGAGTATCTCATGTCACATACCTATCTTACTACTGAGCAGCTCGCAGAGCGAATTCAATATAACGCCCGCACAATTCGCAACCAGTTGGTTGATACGTGCTTGATTGAGGGGCGGCATTATGTCCGACCATTTGGCCGGCGAAAAATGTTGTTCATTTGGGAAATGATTGAGCGCGATATGTTGGACGGTGCAACAGATTCCATTGCAATGCCAACAGCTGATGCCCTAGGAGAATAACCATGGGCCAAATTAGGACACGTAAAGAAACGGGTACGCTCTATTTTGATTTTGTTTACAAAGGTACACGTTGCCGTGAACAAACCAATTTGTTGCCGAGCACAAACAACCTCAAGAAGCTGCAAAAAACACTTGAGCGGATTGAGTTAGATATCGCAATGGGGCGCTTTGAATACGATAAGTTCTTCCCCAACAGCAGGCTCGTGGCCAAATTTGCTCCGGAGCGTACGAATACCCCAAAGCAACCCCCAGCTATCGAAGTCAAAGAGTCTGGTGCTGATGGGGTGAAAGGGCCTTTCTTTAATTCATTTATTTTGGAATGGTTGCAGGAAAGCCAAATCAGTTGGCGTCGATCACACTTGCTGAATATCCACGGCATGATTGATAAGTACTACATCCCTGCATTTGGTCATATTCGGGTCGGCGCTATCACTCGCGCTGATTTGCTCAAATTCCGGTCATCACTCGCCAAAGTATCCGGCCGGAATGGGAACGTTACTCTATCTGCTAACCGTATCAACAAGATCATGGATCCGTTGCGTAGGGTGTTTGAGGAAGCCGCCGACCGTTATGACTTTACCACGCCTTTTGTTCGGATCAAACCGCTCAAAGTACCTCGGTCAGATGTACAGCCATTTACCCTCACAGAGGTTCGGCTAATTATTGATTCTGTGCGACCTGACTTTAAGAACTACTACACAGTCCGCTTTTTCAGTGGCATGCGCACGGGTGAGATCGATGGTCTGAAGTGGAAATACGTCGATTTCGAGCGTCGCATGATTATGGTGCGTGAAACGATTGTGGCTGGAGAAGAGGATTACACCAAAACCGATTCGTCCCAACGTGATATCGCAATGTGTGGTCCAGTCTTTGATGCGTTGGAAAATCAATATCGCGCAACAGGGGCAATGTCGGAATACGTGTTCTGCAATTTGCAGGGCTTGCCCGTTGATCACAACAACATCACCAAGCGAGTTTGGTATCCCTTACTTGCCCATCTTGGCCTTGAGAAACGACGCCCCTATCAATCCCGCCATACCGCAGCGACTTTATGGTTGGCTGCGGGTGAAGCGCCGGAATGGATTGCACGCCAGATGGGACATGCCAACACTGAAATGCTGTTCAAGGTGTATTCACGCTATGTCCCCAATCTCACCCGCCGTGATGGCTCTGCATTTGAACGACTGCTCTTAGCTAATTCAAACAGAGATTCTATGGGGGATAGCGTATGAACTCATCACCCTATTTTGTTGTTCAAGGGCATTTGAAAGAAAAGCCTGATTATTGTGCTCGTAGCCAACCGCTAATACTAAATCCGCAGGAGACTGTTGCCATGAATAAGCCAACGAAAGATGTATCACAACGATTATTGGGTCTCCTGAGTATGGATGCCGAACCGCCTGAGATGCTTGATCTTGAGTTTCCACCTGATGACTACCATGACGAAATGGTGGAATTCATGGATGCTTGGTTACCGGATGGCCAGTTCATTCAAACGCCACCTGCATGGTATGCATCCTTGCAAGGATTCTTGTCGCAAAGTAATCCGAATTTACCGATGAAGACGAGGATTTTTCATTTAGCGGCCGAACCTGAATCTGAGCAATTGTGTGCATGCCGATGGTTGTCTTATCAATACTATAAATACTTCATCGTCATTGATTCATTTCTTGATCTACATGAGTGGTCTGATATCGCCCCAGATGATGTTGCTCGGGCTAGAAGAGGGCGAACCTTGGCATTTATTCGCCATCTTGATCTGTCAGAGGTTACTTACCAAGATCTCGTCGCTGATCCCTATATCGATATCATCATTCCACGACCAAAGTTGCCTGCAAATTGGCAAGGCCAAGTACTACAACTTCAGCACTATCCGTTACCGACCAACATTCCCCATTCGGTCCAACTGACCGATGTCACGCAGCTGCAACTACAGATCGCCTCATTAGCCGCACCCCAGCAGGACATGCTTCGACCGTTAATTGAACCCAAGCCCTTAATACCGGCAACCGAAGCGGTCTATCTACGCGTGCAGCAATGGTCGACTCAGTTAGGGGAGGGGAGTCATCTGCGGCATGTCCTCGATACGGTGCAAGAACAAACCAAACTTCGTGCACTGGGTGGTAAAGCACTGGGCTTTCGGCCGTTACTGCTAACCGGAGAGCCTGGTAATGCCAAAAGTTGGCTCGCCAGCCAAATTGCCGCCGTGCTGGGATTACCAAAATACAAGATCGACTTCGCGGGCAACGGTGATCGGATGTTGTTAGTTGGCTCTTCTCGTAATTGGCACAATGCCGCTCCCGGCCGTATCGCCCAATTCTTGGCGGAATCTCCCGTAGCAAACCCGCTGATCGTCATTGAAGAAGTGGATAAAGCCCTCGCAGGACAAGACCATGGTTTGCAAGATTTATTGTTGATGCTGCTTGAACCTGAAAACAGCAAAGAATTCCAAGACAATTTCATCTTGCCCAGTTTGGATCTGTCGCATGCTAGCTTTATTTTGACGGCCAATGATCCGAGTTGTCTGAGCTTGCCGTTACTGAGTCGACTACAGCAAATCGAAATACGACGCCCTAATCAAGCCATGATGCTGCAACTGCTACAGGAAATGTATCAACGGATACTAAAAGAAATGGGAGTCCAAGCTTACTTCACACCAGAGCTCCCTGTAGAGTTGGCGATGCAGCTCGTTAGTCGTTCGACCAGTATCCGTGCTTTGCGCTTTAATGTGCAAACCGCCATTGAAGCAGCAGTGAAGGAGCCAGAGCTGTCGGAGCTATTGGCTCACCAACACTCGTTGATGCCAAAACTGCCACCACTAAAAAACACGCATGGACCAAAACCACCTTTAGGATTTTTGCCTTAAGGTTAGTAGGCAAATCGACAACAAAAGCCCAGCAACATGCTGGGCATTTGCGTAATGGCTAAGAGTAAAAAGATCGCAGAGTATTGGAAACAGCAACGAGGTTGGACTGGTTTTGTTCGCTTTGCGGTCGCCCATAAAAATGGAGAGAACAGCAGCTATTCGGCCTTAGCAGACACCTGGCGACGAAACTAGGGTCGATTCAGTATTCTCTTCGGCTATCGCCCCCGCAATGGCAGCAGCGGAAATGCCGAGGGTGCTGGATACAACGAAAATGTCATTTTTTCGTGCTGTGATATAGCCTAAAGCTGCGTCACTGTAGATTTCATTGCTTGCACTAGTTAGATAGCTTACTGTTGCCATGATGTTTCCTAGTAGGTAAATGATTAATGACCGTTGCACATACGTAAAAACCACTGCTGCTCAATTTGGCGGTAGACGCACTCGAAGTCTTTCCAGTAATCGGGAAAGCGATTGAGTGAAGGGAAAATGCGCTCCCGATAAGAATATTTGCCATTGCTATATATCGGCCCCAACAATTCGCCATCCTCGATGCGCGGCACCTCGGGAATAAAATAGAGGTCTTTCCAAACAGCAACGTAGCGAGAGTTGTACGAGTAATAACGGTGGACTGGTGCAAGTTGAATCTTTAGAGCCCCATACTTATATAAAAGGGAAAAATCCTTAGCTGTAGTCAAAAGCGCATCGATTTTTTTCGCAGTTTCTACAGAGTAGGGATTGGGTAGCCATATTGGTGTTTCGTAGTCAATACTCTCAACCCCTGCCTGCTTATATAAAGCGGGGGTATTTCCTTCCTTGAACCAAAGCGACGTGTCCTTGTTTGCTGAGCGCTCATACGCTCGATAGCGCCGAATCAGTTCTTCAAATTCTGCGCGATGAGCCTGAAAGTGGGCAATAAGTTCTTCGTCTTTAGGTAGCGGATTTCTTTGCCATAAGAAGTAAGTAACCGCAATCAATATCAACATGCACAGCCAAGCATTTTTTTTGCGCAGCGGTCTTATTAACGAGGAAAGATTCATTTTTTTATCCATAAGCATATAAATTCAAGAGACATTAAAAAAATAACTAGCTACATTGGCAGCCTCGGCAAAAAAAACTAATTTGACATGCTGATAATTTTTCTATGGAATTAATAAATGTATCTAACAGTATTAAACTCTCAGGAAGAGAGGGCAACCAAAAATTGGCGCAGCACATCGAACAAAATCCTTAATAATGTCATTAAGTTTTTTACCCTCAACGATCTCGTCAACACCTGTGCTATTAAAAATGGAAGTGTGATCTATTAAATATTCCGTTTGATCTTCTTGACGTAAAATATTTTATGAGCGCCATTAAGTGGATTATCCGTTATGGCTAGAAATAACGTTCATGAAAATCCACTACCCGTGTTTAGTTTTTGATCGACAACCTCCCATTGCTCTGAAAACTCAACCGCAACTATTTGAGAAAACCTACTAGAATGGAGATTGCCATCAATGAGTGCCTCTATAAATTTTTGCCAGACTTGATATCTAAACCATTATTTTCAACAAGAAAGGCTTATGCAGCTATTTGTAGGTTTGCGAATTTCAATAACGTAGCAGGTTCATAAACATAAGTCATTTTCAATTTCTCTCCGTCAATTATTGAGCAGGCTTAAGTACTTTCTCGACAAAATTTCGTGTTTGATAAATATCTGGATATGCTGGGCAAGCATTACGAGTAGCCAGCAGCCAAGGAGACCGACCACCAGAGATATTGCCTTGATCAATATCAATCATGTAGCCGATTCGTTCAGCGACAACTACATTGGTTTGTAAATCAATCACACGCAAAGAACTGCCCGCAATCCATAATTCGCGATCTTCCCGCGTTGAAATGTCGTCATACGTGATGCCATAACGCGGCACAGGCTCATTAGGTGCAATTGTTTTCGTCAAAGTAAATTCGCGTACCCATTCACCATATTTTTTATCTCGCAGCCATGGTTGATCAATATAGCCAGTGTAGCGATAGGTCACGCCGTTCTTAGGATCGACAGTATCAATATAATTGAAACCACCATGTATTGATTTATTATCGATTTGTCCATTATTACTTCGACCATACAAAAACGACTCTAAGTAACCGTCACCACCAAGATCTCTTCCATAAGGGTCGCTGAGCAAAAATTGTTCGCTAAAATTAATTTCATCTGGCCTAACCTTGATCAATAACAAACCGTCCACATTATCAATGGTCTGGTAAATTTTCTCTCCCGAAATCTTGCAGCGCTGTTGATATAAAGCCCATGCTTTCTGCTTTCTCTGTAAATCATGTTTTTTAGATTTATCAGTGCAACTGGTCTGTAAAAGCGAAAAACTAATGCCCAAGAGAAAAAGCAGATTACGCAAGATGATAATATTGGAAAATCTTAAATGCGGATTTAATGGTTCGATCACAATGACCTCGCTTTTTACATTTAAATTAAATTTGATTTTTTTGCAGCACAACATCGATACCAAATAACTAAACATTATAGCGAACAGAAAATTTACTCGCATTAACTTCAAAAATTTCATCGCCCATTAATTGAGACAAATGCTTTGAAACAACATTAGTTGAGCGTACCGCACCTGAAACTAATCCAACACCAAGTTGCAATACCCGTTGTGCCAGCATGTATTGCTCAATAAATTCTGGTGCTAATAGCATGGGTACTCCTGCAGCTAGCGTTTCAGTAACCAAGCCATGGCCGCCCTCATTTACTACTAAATCTGCATTCACCAGCAAGGCTGACAAATCAATCGGACGTGTCTGAATCTGGCAATGGGGTCGAGTCCAAGCTTGAGCATCCTGCGGCGTAAATCCGGGAATAATGCAAATGATCGTGCAATCGTTTCGCTGAATTAAGGCTGCCAAAATGCGGGAAAGTCCGTTTGTTCGCGCCGATTGAAATCTCCCCCAGTTGCCGAGATTTAATTGACCCAAGCACACGTTTTGGAATCCATTAACCTCAGAGCTAAACTAATTGTGACTCCTCTTCATATATTACGTAAAAGTAAGTAGGTAATTTATTCGCGGCTACGCATGAGTGGCCGCTAAGGCCGATCAGCAATTGCATCTGGCAAAAATAATTAAGGCCGCCACCTGATGGTTTTCGGCCTTTCGTATTTCAGCCTTGGACATCGACAGATCGGCCAAAGCGGTCGCCCATGTCATTTTGGGACGACATCTCACAACTTACTTTTGCGTCAGTAACGTAGTGAGCCGACAATGAGCCGTCAGCTGACGGTAGTCGGCCAGAAGCGGTCACTCCTGCATGGTGATTTAGGCTCAATCTTGCGTCAACAAGGCCCACCATTGCAGACCCTCACTACCTCCGCACCTCGGCCTTGGCGGACATATAACGTCTAGTTAACTCAGGGTGATTCAATGCTGCTGGCGTCAGAATTTATTGAGCAATACATGATTGCGTGGCAGGTATTACTGCTAGGTGCAGGGCTGGTTTTAGCTGCTGCGTGACAACTTAGTAAGGACATCAATATGATTGCCTTGCTGTGCCTGATTTTTTTAGTAGGCTATTTCTGGCTCATCTTCAAACTAACGCGGTGGTTTTACCGCTCAGCATGTAATAAAGGAATACCGTCCAGCTTGGCGCGGCTACTTGGCGGGCTCGTTGCTGTTGCTGGTTTAGCGGTGGTGTTTTGGGATGCCATTCCGACTTGGTATACTCATTACCATTTGTGTGAGACCGAAGCTGGGTTGAAGGTATATCAGACACCGGACGAATGGATGAAAGAAAATCCTGAGCAATTTACACAGGTTAGGGCGGCAGCGGGTAGAGAATTTAAAGATGCCATTAGAAGTCGTGACCGCACAGCAACTGAAGAAATTTCTCGGACAGAGTTAACAAAAGATTTCGTTTATGAAGACCGGCGTTATTTGACGTGGAATTACGCCTTTCACACAAGACGCTTCAACGAGCGAATAGTGTACAAGCCAACAGGGAAAATACTATTTGAGAATACTGATTTTTTTAGTGCGTCTGGTTCGGGCTCACTGGCTAATGGTGCTAATAGTTTAGCCGACTATAAATTTTGGAATGTAACGGGTAGTTGTGAGCGAGCCTACACGGGTATGTCAGAAAAATTCAAGTTCCGTGGTTTGACATTTAACGATTTCGATAAAGTTATTGAGGGGTGGAACAAAAAATGACCAATTTGGCATATATGTCGAAAGTTATGATGGCTAATTAAGTTCCCTCTTCAATTCAATCAATTGAAATACGACCTAAGACTTCTCACAACTAACGGGCTCTGTATAAACTCAAGCCCATTTGAATCTCGCATAACCCAGCCAGCAGGAAAATCGTTATTAAGATAATCGCCAGCCAATACGACACCAGAAAAAACATGGGCTCTATCTTTATCTTTTGCCACACGTGACAAAATGAATCCTTGTTTACTACTTCCAACAGCCTTTAAGAAATCACTAAATCTACAGGAATCTCCAAGTCCGACCTTCACCCTTACAAGTTCGAATTGATTTTTAATGTTTTCGTCACTAGAAAAAATTAAATCTACATCGCCTAAATTAAAAACCAATACATCAAATCCTCCTCGGGGCCTCGAATTGCAATACGCATAGTAATCACCAACATAGCGACTGACACCAAACGGCACGGAATCCTTTCTGTAAACATTGATAGATTTTATGCTAGCCACCAGTAGCGTATCTGCTTTTTTTATCTGATCCACAAACTTTCTAGGCGGAACATAATCAGAACGAGCAAAAGAAAAATCATTCAAGAACAACAATAAAGAAAAAACGCTACCAACAACTAAAAATGAAACTGTATTTTTCATATAATCAACGCTCCCGAACACTCTCACTTACATGCGCCATCAATGGCGATAAGAAATATTCAACAATCCGTCTCTGCCCTGTTTTCACTTCCACGCTCACCGCCATGCCCGGTGCAAGTGAGACCCACTTGCCTTCGATATTCATTTTGCTTTGCTTGAGTTTGACTTTGGCCTGATACTGTTGTCGCCGACCGAAAATTGACCCACTTTAGCTAGTTGTGCCGACCCAAACCAGAGTCTAGATGTGTGCTTGTTTCGAAATTTCTTCACCTGACTGCAATTGCTTTCCGCAGAACGGGCAGCAAATTACTACTTGGTCGAACCCGCCTAGACCTTTTCGGCCAAAGCAGCCAGTCATGTGTTCCTGTACCTACAGCATTCAACTTACTTTTGCGTCAGCTTCTAACTAAGCCGACAATTACATGATAGCTGATGGTGGCAGGCCATAAGCCGCGAGTCAGTTGGACGACATATTCTTTCAATTGGAGGTTCCATGAAAATCATTAAGTCAATAGCTCTACTTACAGCCCTTTTTGTTTCGTCGCTTTCGTTTGCAGGAGCGACCATCATTACAACGAAGACAGAAGGGAAAATTGGCTCTGTAATTACATTTCCTTCTGGGTCACCTATAAGCATTACGGCTGATAATATGGTTGTTGATAAAGAGACGCATACGACCCAAGCGACAGGCAGCGTTAAGGCTCAGGTTAAAACCCAAAGTGGCGAGCTGATTTTAATCACAGCGGATGACATTAAAGTAGAAGAACAAAAGTAAGCACTACAGGAAATACTTCCGACCCAAAGCACTTTAGACTGCCTTGGGTCGACCACTGCCTCTCAGCCTGCGGCTGCTCGGGCATACTTTTGCTGAACTTGAGTGGCTCGACCCGACCCAAAGCGGAACTAATTTAGCAGGGACAATTGTTGTTATGGAAAACCAGCCCCAACTCCTCGCATGAGGATTTGAAACTTGCCATTTTCCGGGTATGCAAATGCATTTTTATTGGTAACTTGAGCTTTATACTTCCCTTTCTTTAACTCCAAAACTCCAAAACGTATAACATTTTTTCCTGCTACATTTTGCGAACAATCGGGTGAGAATTTATTTATACTTACTATTTTTCCATGTAAATCTAATATCTTTAGTTCAAAGTCAATTACAGGTTTTGTAGAGCCAATTGCCATTTCATTTGAGCAGATGAATTTATACAATGAGTTAGGCTGCTCTTTATTTTCTGGCTTGAACATGACAAATAAGCTGTATTTCTCATCCATCGGGATATTAATTTCTTCGTGGTACAAATCTCCTTCAATGGAAAAATCAACATATGCATCATGCAAGGCTTGATTTGCAATACACATCGAAGATAGCCACATTGCAACACCAATCACTTGTTTTTTGCAGAGTGCATAAGCAACTTCGTTCATAAATTGCACCAGAAAGATATTAATTGATGTGTCTGCTTCTGGCCGACAACGGCCTGTGAGGCACATCATGCTTGAAACGAGCCAGCAGTTGCAACCACGGGCAGCTTCCGACCCAAAGGAGCCATCCGAATTGCTCGAAAGCGGACACGCCCTCGGTTTCTCGACTAGCCCGCCCATGGTAGTTCTTTGATTAGGCTGTCTATGTAGTGGCACACTGAATTTGGCCACCTGATTAGAGGTGCTATGCTGCACCTCGTAAGCAATTAGGTGACTCAATGAACAACAAAACCAGACCCACATTCACGCCTGAATTTCGCCTCGAATGCGCGCAGCTTGTGCTCGAGAAAGGCTATTCCGTTCGACAAGCCGCTCAGGCAATGAACGTCGGTAAATCGACCATGGATAAATGGGTACGACAATTGCGCGAAGAGCGCGCCGGTGTGATGCCCAAGGCGATGCCAATGACGCCAGACCAACTCAGAATCCGTGAATTAGAAAAGCGCCTCAAGCAGGTCGAGCTTGAGAAAGAAATATTAAAAAAGGCTACCGCTCTCTTGATGTCGGACTCGCTGAACAATTCACGATAATTGCTCAGCTCAAGCAGAGCTACGCTGTGGCACAGTTGTGTCGTACGTTTGAAGTCCATCGCAGCAGCTTTAAAGCCTGGAAGCACACTAAGCCAATTAGGCCAGAGCAGGTACAGCGCTTAAGCAAAGTACGTGAGTTGTTTAACGCCAGCAATGGCTCAGCGGGCTCGCGCAGCATTGCGACTATGGCCAGTGCACAAGGTGTCCAGATGAGTCGTTATCTGGCGGCCAAGTGCATGAAGCAGCTTGGGTTTAGCAGTTGCCAGCAGCCTAGTCATGCGTACAAAAAGACGGGGGGCGAGCACATTGAAGTGCCCAATGTGTTGGCACGACAGTTTGCCGTGGTCGAACCCAACCAAGTGTGGTGCGGCGATGTGACCTATATCTGGCTTGGTAATCGGTGGGCGTATCTGGCGGTGGTGATGGATTTGTTCGCCAGAAAACCCATCGGCTGGGCGATGTCGCTCTCGCCAGATAGCGATTTAACCTGCAAAGCGCTCAGCCATGCGTTTGAATCCCGAGGCCGGCCTAAAGGGCTCATGTTCCATTCTGACCAAGGTAGCCATTACACCAGCATCAAGTTCAGGCAATTATTATGGCGATGCCAGATTCAGCAAAGCATGAGCCGACGCGGCAACTGCTGGGATAACAGCCCAATGGAACGCTTCTTCCGAAGCTTAAAAACGGAATGGGTACCAGAGGTCGGCTACAGCTCATTTGTGCAAGCTGAGCGGGAAATATTGGACTACATGCTGGGCTACTACAGCCAGCTGAGGCCACACCACCATAACGGTGGTTTGCCGCCCAACGAGGCTGAGCGCAGTTATTGGCTTGGCTATAACAATGTGGCCAAAATTAGTTGACCACTACACTGTGACTGATTGAGTAGAGGGTATCCAGGCCATGGATCAGTTGAAAATAGGCTGCCGAGTACTTCTAATACTTCAAGTAGGCCATCAATATCGGATGATAAGCCAAAGATATTTTGTATCATCGTGCAGATTACTTCTGCATTCGATGGGGCAAGTTCATTCAGCTTTGCTTGTAGCCGATGAAATGTAGGAAGTTTTAGTTGATTCAAAAGTCAATTCACCTGGTCTGTGACAAAGTAAATCGGTCCTATGTGCTCGCCAACTCGTGTGGTCGATGGCCGAAATTGCTCAGCTTCGATCTAAATCAAACCAGCGGGGACACCTGACACAATGATGATGTGCTCAGTTTACGCGCTTCGAACAGATTAAAAAGGGGTTAGCTCTGTAATTACGAGATCATGATTTGGCTATCAGAACATGAATGTGAATAGCGACCTCGCCGCGAGGTTTTGTATTTGGTCTGTGGGGAGCGACATACAATGCATGATCATCAACACCTCGGGCGAGATGAGATCAAGGCAGTTTGCAGTATTCATATTTACCACCATGTGACTGAATGCTTCCCTATTCACAAAACCTGGTTCAAGTGCGAGCATCCTTAAATAACTTTTGCACTGTAATTTAGTCAGGCATTAAGCCGCCGCATGAGCGAGGTCTCGCCAATAGTCGCCCCTTGAACTAACCGGCGTAATATACAGAAGATGGCGAGTCAGATTCGATCGCTCGTTCATAACGGTGTGCTTGGCGTAAAAAAATTGCAGCGGGGAAGTGTCGCGGGACGTAGGTACAGGTTGCGGCATACCGGTTCCTAAGATGTTTTAACCATTCTCGCGGTTGGTCATGGAGTGTATGTGCGCGAGCAGCTTGAGAATTATCACTGCAGCTTTCACTTTCGCGAGTTGGGCGTCCCGTCAACTCAGAAGCTATGGTAATCAATAGTGATGAAATTTGTCAGGCTACTCTTTGTTGAGTTTGGGAACGTTTTGATAATACAGCAGGGTTTCAACAAATTTCCGTGTGGGGTATATCTTAAAAGAGGCCTAATGTGCTCTTTTTCTTGATTTAAACTAACGATTTGATCATCGATCATCGAAACTGAACATATACTCTTCAAAAAGAATTATTATTGTCATAATTCTGAATTAAAAGTTCAGATTTTAGTTTTTTCCTATTTCTGCCGATATGCATCCATCCTAAGTCAATGAAAAACAATAAAATAATATTTAGCTTATATAGTTTAGTTTTATCTGCTCTTTCGCTAAGTTCGTTGAGTCATGCGGCTCCGACACCTGTGGAGCAGCCACCCGCACCAGTCGTAGTTGCCGACAGCTATAGTGAGGATGGAGTCAAACAAACTGCACGATCATCAAACGCAGAAATAGATAGTATCGATATCCTGAAAGGTTCGGTTCGTCTATCAATCCCATTGTTCTCCATCCCAGGTGCTGGCGCTAACCTTCAAATTGCTTGGTCGTGGAACTCTGCAATTTCCCAGACAGATACGGTTCATTCAATACGTGTCCGAGCTACAGCAGGGACATCGCCAGTCCATCCAGGCACGTTCGTCCTAGAACTGCCTGATGGACAAAACCTCAATTTTTATGCAGCAAAGGACTCCGCTGGTGGCGGAACTTACCGCACCACCACAAACTGGGTATTAGATGGAGAAAATGGTCTGTATGGCAAACCGATTACGCGTTGGCTGAAATCACCGGATGGTACTGTTTATACCCTCGATAAGCTTGACGAAAATGGCTTTAGTTATCATTTGCCGAGTGTCAGCACGGATGCCAATGGCAATCAAATTACATATACCTATGACAAGCGCTATCTCACAAAGATGGTTGCCTCTGATGGTCGTGAAATCAATATCACGTGGGATAAGGTGCGGGGACGCCCGACGGCTGTGAGTGCAGGTGGGCGCACTTGGAGTTTCAATTACATCAATGAAAAACTCGCAGATTATGACGCCACACTTTTGGCTGGCACTATGCAACTCAACCAACCAAATGGTGACGCATGGTTGCTAGATTGGGTGAGTTATGAAGAGTTCATGCTCAAACAGCCTTGGGATCCTAGAACAGCGCGTAAACCCTCGTCTCCATTATTCACTGCGGTTCAATTTCCTACTGGCGGAAGAATCAATTATCAGTTCAACCAATTCCGGGTCGATCCAGCGGATTGCCCTTATAACTGCGTAGCAGACTATGAGAAATATTATCGAGAACAATCAAGAGCTGTCTTAGCCAGAAAAACAACTTCAGATGGCGGAGTGTGGACCTATAACCATTACTTCGACAATGCGGTGGACAACAAAATTGTTGTTCAAGCGAAATGGAATTTGCCTAAAGATCCTGGTAACGCAGGCGTCTTTTCTGGAGAACGAACCGTTTCTGGCCCAGCAGGGGTACAAAAATACAAATTCTTCTCACCTTATGGCCTCGTAAATTGCCAACAAGACATGTGGCAAGTTGGCCTGATGCTGGAGTCATCGGTAGCAAACTTAGAAACGACCACCTATAGCTGGGCCCCATCCGCAACTGGCCGTAGTTGGGAAAAACTAAACGACACTTGCAACTCAAATAGTGTCCCAATGCCCGTGATGACTGGTAAAGCAGTTGTGCGTGATGGGAAAAGCTTTACGACGAATTACAGTAATTTTGATTCCTATAACCGCGCCGGAACCATCAGTGAAGTTGGAGATTCGGGACACACTAAAGTGACTCAGCAGGCTTATTTGACCGATACCAGTCGCTGGTTGATGGATAAAATAAGCACGCAAACGACACATAGTGTTTTAGGTGGTCCTGCGTTATCCACGTTGTCTCGGGTTTATAACGCGAATGGCAATCTCGTTTCTGAAAACCAAGATGGCATTACTACTTCTTACTCTTATTTCCCGAACGGATATATAGCGTCAACAACGGATGCCCGAGGTTTTACGACCCAGTTTAATGATTATTATCGTGGTAAATCCCGTACTGTGATCAAGCCGGTTGGTACAGGACAAGAGCCAGCTATTTGTCCTGCACAACCAAACATCACGCTATCTAGAGTGATTGATGATTTTGGTAATGTAGTTTCATTTACTGATGGCCGTAGAAATACGACCAGTTACCAGTACGACACTTTGAATCGTTTAACCCAGGTTACGCCACCACGCGGCGATCAAACATTGATATCGTGGAGCAAGAATGGCCGCACGGTTCAGCGAGGGCGCTATACGGATAGCCAAATATGGGATGGATTTGGCCGTACGATTAAATCTACCATCAATACTGTTTACATTAATCGCAACTATGATGCGGCTGGTCGGTTGATTTTTGAGAGTTACCCTAGTCAAGTCGATGGTGATACGAGTACGTATGATGCTTTAAATCGTCTAACTCAAATTAGCCATGGTGATGGTACTAACCGTTCCTTTGGGTATAGCGGTTCTGCTGTTGCAGAAAGAAATGAGCGCGGATTTACCACCTCATATTTTTATCAAACGTTTGGAAATCCGGATCAAAAATCAGTCATTAAGGTAGTTCCACCCGTCGCAGGAACTGGAACAGACATTGTTCGGGATACCTTAGGTAAGGTTCTTTCGGTTACCCAAAATGGTGTAACGCGCAATTGGACTTATGATAGTCGCCACTTCTTAGTTTCACGCACCGATCCTGAGATTGGCACGACAACTTATGCACGCGATAACGCCGGCAATATTACAAGTACAAAAGTAGGAGCCCAAGAGGCAGTTAGCACGAGCTACGATGCTCAGAATCGTGCAACTTACACAAGCTATGCCAATGGCGGTGCTGAAGCGGTATGCCGTGTTTACGATGCCAATGGCAATCTCACTACGCTCAATAACACGGCGATCAAGCGTACACACGATTATGATGCAAACGATAATCTAGTGCGTGAAACTATGGTTGCGAGTGGGAACACCCTCACGCTCAATCGAGAATACAACGGTAATGATGTGCAAAGTGCAATCATTTATCCAAATAACCAGCGTCTCGAATTGGCGCCAGATGAGTTTGGTACACCCACTAAGCTGGGTACCTATGCTCCTAATTTGGTCTTTAATGCGCGTAATCAATTAATGGATTGGCAAGCTGCAAATGGCCGCTGGGATAAAACCGGCTACAACATGCGTGGCTGGCCTGAAACGCACCAAGTTATTTCCAGCAATATTCAGAATCGACCAAAACCACAACCCCCGGCACCCGTTTCACCACCCGGAGCTCAACCTGTGCCACCGGTACAACCTGGCCCTCCAGGTAGTGTTGAGCCAAATGATGTCAGCGCCGACCTGGGTTGTCGGGCCGCATATCCACCTCCGACAGGTACCTCAGCAGGTGCAGATCAGGCTCGAGCGCTGTGGACTGTAAATACATACAATCCATGTGTTGCTAACTGGAATGCTAAAGGCTCTGAATGGAGTAGTGGAAATGGGGCATGCTTATACAAAGTACCTAAACCAACATGCAACCACGGTCACTGCAATGAAGATCGGTACTATCAGAGCTTGCTACAAGCCTGGCCAGCAAAATACTCAGCCTGCGTTTCGGATTGGAACGGTAGAGCAGTAGCTTGGAATAATTACCGCGCAGCATATGCAAACTGGGTAGCCCAGCAGCAAAACTATCAACAGCAGCTTGCTAACTACAATGCCAGTGCACAAGCCTATGCTCAATATCAAACCAATTTAGCCAACTACAATCAAGCCTTGGCTGAATATAATGCGGCTGTCGCCAATGATTTACCTATCCTCAATAGCACCCTGAGCTACGATGGTACTGGCAATTTGCTGAGCATCACAGATACCATTTCAGCAGATTACAACCGTAGTTATGCATATGACGGAATTGATCGTCTGATCACCGCTAATGCTCCCAATCAGTGGGGTACTGGCACTATTGCCTACGATGGAAATAGCAACATTACTCGACAGCAATTTGGCAGCTGGTTTATTGATTACGGATATGCTGCAAATCAGCGATTAGCCAGTGTAACGGGAGGAAAGAACTACAGCCTAAGCTATGACGGTTGGGGCAACCTCACTAGCCGTGGCGATGGGCAGACTTACCAATTCGATGCCGCAGGCAATCTGCGCTGGGCCAATAAAGGCGCTGCAAATCAAATTGCCTATACCTACGATGGTGCTGGCACTCGCGTGCTGAGTATTGGCAATGGGCAAAATAAACTCGAATTTACAGCGCTGGATGGTCTGCTGTATTACGAGAAAGACCTCAATACAGGCGCTAGCGTTAACCATCTGTATTTGGGTCGACAAAAATTAGTTGATGTAGAAAGTAACGGAACTGCCACTTATTTCCATAACGATCCAACCGGTAGCCCACTGGCGGCAACAAACGCTACTGGAGGGGTGATTTGGCGAGCCAACTACAAGCCGTTTGGCGATAAAGCATTTGGGGCTGGTGCGCAAACCCCGATTAAAAATCAACAATGGTTCACCGGCAAACCCCATGAAGAAGCCACTGGACTAAGCTATTTCGGCGCGCGCTGGTATGATCCGGTGCTGGGCCGCTTTACTGCGATTGATCCTGTCGATTGGAACGAGGCTGACCCAACGAATAGTTTTAATCGCTACGCGTATGCGAACAACAATCCGTTCAAATTTACTGATCCAGATGGGAGAAATGCTCAGTTACTTTTAAGAGGTTCTTATGTAGTCGGTTATGAGGTCGCTACTTACTTAGGTGCTGGCGCGTTTGGTGCATGGCTGGGGGGAAAGCTATATGACGCAATACATTCTAACCGCGATCCAGACACAACTACACCTGTAGGAACGAGGGGAAGCCCTATGGATGTAACTGATGGCACAAACTCCCCGACAACAATTGGAGGTCGTGATTATAGTGGGCATTCTCAAGATCGCATGCAAGGTCGTGGCGTACCTCCAAGTGTGGTTGATAATACTATCAAGAATGGTACAGCTCGCCCAAGTAGGGGTGGAACCACTGTTTATACGGATTCGAAGAATGGTGTGGAAGTTGTGGTCAACTCTGATGGTAAAGTTATAACGGTTAAACATGTTGGAAAAAACAAGAAAGAGAACAGCAATAAAAATGATGATAGCGGCGAGAATAAAGAAAGTGGCAATGGCAAAGGAGAAAGCAACAATGCTGAGAAAAAATAATGGATAGTTGTAAATTAATCTTGGCTGAAATATTAAAATCAGTGTCCGCTTATAGAGAGGGGAATCTTTCTTTAATCGGGATTATTAACAGATTAGAGGAGCTAAATAATGCTCTAACTAGCGTTAGTTTTAATTGGGGTTTTGATATTGAAGATTACCTCTTAGAACTCGATATTATTTATGGACTTCTTAGCGTGAGTGAAAAAAAAGAATTATCGAAAGATGACAAATCGGATATAGATAAATATTTAACAGATATTTATACCAGAGCGAGTACTGAATTAGACTTACTAAGTAAATCCCTATAGCGAGTCTAAGTTATAGCTATAATAGAGGCAACCTTACATAGATAAATCAAGTTTCGGTATATAGTTGAGGAAAAAAGTTTGAAGTTATCATTCAAGCCCGCATGAACATACATATGAATATGGCCCAGGTTATGGACCGAATGGAAAAGAAACAAGGATAAATACAAATGAGCAATCCCAATAAAATTTGGGCAAGTTTCACAATCGTTCGCGAACTTAGCCTTGCTTTAAAGGATGGTAAATACAGCTTATTCTTGACTCTATCTGAAGATGTAGATACTTATTCAAAAACAGAAATCTTCCAGTTTGATTATGTAAGTCAACTTAATCTCTCCAATTTTGGGGGCGGAGCATCCCAGTTTTGCTTACTCCAGGTATCCGAGTCTAATAATGGTCTGGATAGAGCAAGATACTATGTTGAAGACGTCGAAAATGAGAATGTGTCATTTTATTGTGAAAGTTTCACCGAAGTGAACCACGGCACTAACTAGGTAAGTTGGGCTAAGCCGTAGGCTGGCGCTGAGCCTGCGAAGCCCAGCACGGTAGGGGCGATTAGCGTTGCGTAATCGCCCGTAGAGTCGAGCCACTATTGGCTGCAATGAAAGCCTTCGCGATTTAAACGCTGTGCTGCATACTCCTCTCTTGGTGTTGGGAGTAGCGTGAAGGGGTTTCAACTTAGCCCTAACGTCTAACTTGGCAAAGTTAATCAGATAAGTAAAAAGGTTACATTTTTCTGATTTTTTGCGATCGGTGGAGATTGATGGCAGATCTTTTGTAACTTTGTTGTTTTGTTAAGATGTTGTTTATTATGGGTTTATGTTGTATTTGGTTTGGTGGTGTGTAGATTTATGTATGTGAATGACATGCAAAAATATCGCCCTCATAACCCGATTCCCGCAACCAAAAATGAAAAAACCTAGGTCTCAAGCCTAGGTTTTTTTTCGTCTCAAGTTTTTGCGATTTGGGCACAGAACCAGTCTGTGCCCATTTTTGTGTCCATTCTGTGCCCAGCTGATTTTTTACTGGCTTTAAAAAACACCCATTTTGACCTTCGCCGATTTTTAAGAAAATGTGCCCAATTTTTATGGTCTTGACCTTCGGACATTGTGCCCAAGTTGCACGACTTTCAAGGTGACCTTCGCTTTTTTTCGGGTGCTTGTGCCCATGGTGAATTTTTTGGGCACAGGATGGGCACAGGAATCTATCTCTTCTTTTGCGCTTAAATGATCCAAAGTGCTCTTATTGCTGATCTCAAAAGTGAAGAAAAACACGGCCTCGTCGTGAATGTCTGATTTATCAGCTGCGAGGCAAGATGGATTGTGCGGTCATTGAAATTTCACAACTGCAATTGCGATTATTCTGCTTTCTCGCTGTTGGGCACGGCTTCGGGAATGTACTCAAAGATGTCTTCAACTCTGCATCCAAAATAGGCGCACAACCTATTCATTGCATCCAGCTCAATTCGTACTGCCGTCTCTTCATACAGCAGAGTAATAGTCCCTCTATGCAGACCCGTTGCACGGGCAACATCAGCTACTCGCACTTTCTTTTCGCCCATTAGCCGGGATAGGTGGCACCGAATCATGTTGCGCTCTCCGAAATAATTTTGCTCAAGACGACATTATTTGCTTGACGACATCTTCCGATGGCGTATTATGTTGTTCAGGACGACATAATTTTCTAGTGATGAACTTTATTTTGTCCTGACCTCGTTATTTGAGTTTATCACGAAGGAGTTTAATCATGAGCACCACTTACCTCACTACTGAAGAACTTGCCGCACGTATTCATTACGATGCGCGCACGATCCGCAATCAATTGGTTGATAACTGCCTTATTGAGGGGCGTCACTACATCAAACCATTCGGTCGTCGCAAATTCCTATTCATTTGGGAGGCGATCGAAAATGACATGCTTACCAAGCAGGAAGACACCATTGCAATGCCACTGGCAAATTAAAGGGGCTAAAAATGGGAGCCATTCGAGCAAGGAAAGAAACAGGGTTGTTATTTATAGATTTTCGCTGGGAAGGGAAGCGCTGTAGGGAGCAAACGAATCTGCGCGACAATGCGACAAATCGCAGAAAACTCGAAAAAATGCTGCAGCAAATCGAGTCGGAAATAAAGTTGGGCCGTTTTGACTATCGCCGGTTTTTTCCAGAGTCTAAAACTGCTGAGAGTTCAGTCTTTAACGCATCACCTATTAAACCGGTTGGCTCTGCGCTTAACACGAACACGGTGGATGGCTCGGGGCAAAAAGGCCCACTCTTTAGCATCTTCATTGAGGAGTGGCTGGTGGAAAGCCAAATAACCTGGCGGCGATCACATCAGGTGAATATTCGCGGCATGATTGATAAATACTACTTGCCCGCATTTGGGGCTTTAGGGGTCGGCGCTATCACTCGCGCTGATTTGCTCAAATTCCGGTCATCACTCGCCAAAGTATCCGGCCGGAATGGGAACGTTACCTTATCTGCTAACCGTATCAACAAGATCATGGATCCGTTGCGTAGGGTGTTTGAGGAAGCCGCCGACCGTTATGACTTTACCACGCCTTTTGTTCGGATCAAACCGCTCAAAGTACCTCGGTCAGATGTACAGCCATTTACCCTCACAGAGGTTCGGCTAATTATTGATTCTGTGCGACCTGACTTTAAGAACTACTACACAGTCCGCTTCTTCAGTGGCATGCGCACGGGTGAGATCGATGGTCTGAAGTGGAAATACGTCGATTTCGAGCGTCGCATGATTATGGTGCGTGAAACGATTGTGGCTGGAGAAGAGGATTACACCAAAACCGATTCGTCCCAACGTGATATCGCAATGTGTGGTCCAGTCTTTGATGCGTTGGAAAATCAATATCGCGCAACAGGGGCAATGTCGGAATACGTGTTCTGCAATTTGCAGGGCTTGCCCATTGATCACAACAATATCACCAAGCGAGTTTGGTATCCCTTACTTGCCCATCTTGGGCTAGAGAAACGACGCCCCTATCAATCCCGCCATACCGCTGCGACTTTATGGCTGGCAGCGGGTGAAGCGCCGGAATGGATTGCACGCCAGATGGGACATGCCAACACTGAAATGCTGTTCAAAGTGTATTCACGCTATGTCCCCAATCTCACCCGCCGTGATGGCTCTGCATTTGAACGACTGCTCTTAGCTAATTCAAACAGAGATTCTATGGGGGATAGCGTATGAACTCATCACCCTATTTTGTTGTTCAAGGGCATTTGAAAGAAAAGCCTGATTATTGTGCTCGTAGCCAATCGCTAAAACTAAATCCGCAGGAGACTGTTGCCATGAATAAGCCAACTAAAGATGTATCACAACGATTATTGGGTCTCCTGAGTATGGATGAACCCGAACCGCCTGAGATGCTTGATCTTGAGTTTCCACCTGATGACTTTCATGACGAAATGGTGGAATTCATGGATGCTTGGTTACCGGATGGCCAGTTCATTCAAACGCCACCTGCATGGTATGCATCCCTGCAAGGACTATTGTCGCAAAGTAATCCGAATTTACCGATGAAGACGAGGATTTTTCATTTAGCGGCAGAACCTGAATCTGAGCAATTGTGTGCATGCCGATGGTTGTCTTATCAATACTATAAATACTTCATCGTCATTGATTCATATCTTGATCTACATGAGTGGTCTGATATCCCCCCAGATGATGTTGCTCGGGCTAGAAGAGGGCGAACCCTGGCATTTATTCGCCATCTTGATCTGTCAGAGGTTACTTACCAAGATCTCGTCGCTGATCCCTATATCGATATCATCATTCCACGACCAAAGTTGCCTGTAAATTGGCAAAGCCAAGTACTGCAACTTCAGCACCATCCGTTACCGAACAACACTCCCCATTCGGTCCAACTGACCGATGTCACTCAGCTGCAATTACAGATCGCCTCATTAGCCGCACCTCAGCAGGACATGCTTCGACCGTTACTTGAACCCAAACCCTTATTACCTGCAACCGAAGCGGTCTATCTACGCGTGCAGCAATGGTCGACTCAGTTAGGGGAGGGGAGTCATCTGCGGCATGTCCTTGATACGGTACAAGAGCAAACCAAACTTCGTGCACTGGGTGGCAAAGCACTGGGCTTTAGGCCGTTACTGCTAACCGGAGAGCCTGGTAATGCAAAAAGTTGGCTCGCCAGCCAAATTGCCGCCGTACTGGGATTACCAAAATACAAGATCGACTTCGCGGGCAACGGTGATCGGATGTTGTTAGTTGGCTCCTCTCGTAATTGGCACAATGCCGCTCCCGGCCGTATCGCCCAATTCTTAGCGGAATCTCCCGTAGCAAACCCGCTGATCGTCATTGAAGAAGTGGATAAAGCCCTCGCAGGACAAGACCATGGTTTGCAAGATTTACTGTTGATGCTGCTTGAACCTGAAAACAGCAAAGAATTCCAAGACAATTTCATCTTGCCCAGTTTGGATCTGTCGCATGCTAGCTTTATTTTGACGGCCAATGATCCGAGTTGTCTGAGCTCGCCGTTGCTGAGTCGACTACAGCAAATCGAACTACGACGCCCTAATCAAGCCATGATGCTGCAACTGCTACAGGAAATGTATCAACGGATACTAAAAGAAATGGGAGTCCAAGCTTACTTCACACCAGAGCTCCCTACGGGGTTGGCAATCCAGCTTGTTAGTCGTTCGATCAGTATCCGTGCTTTGCGCTTTAATGTGCAAACCGCCATTGAAGCCGCGGTGAAGGAGCCAGAGCTCTCGGAACTATTGGCACACCAACACTCGTTGATGCCAAAACTGCCACCACTAAACAACACGCATGTACCAAAGCCACCTTTAGGATTTTTGCCTTAAGGTTAGTAGGTGTTGTCGCCGACCGAAAATTGACCCACTTTAGCTAGTTGTGCCGATCCAAAATTGACCCAGGTGTTCTACTTGTTCTGCTTAATTCTTAGGCAGAGGATAAAAGGTGATCACCATGGAAATGATTGGCAAAATCCGCAGGATGTATTTTCGCGATAAGTTATCGCTGCACGAAATTTCTAAGCGTACCGGTCTGGCGCGCAACACCATCCGAACCTGGGTTCGCAAGCCCGCTTCAAAAGCCGAGCCTCGCTACATCCGGCAACCCAAGCCCGGTAAACTCACTCCGTATTGCGCTACTTTAGAACAAGCCCTTAAAGCTGATTCCTTTCGTGCCAAGCACAATCGTCGGACTGGCAAAGCCTTGTTCGAGCAAATTCAGGCCGAAGGCTATACCGGCAGCTATAGTCGCGTGACGGATTTCATTCGCGAATGGCGAGGTAAAGCCGGTAAAACGCCTCATGGGTTTGTGCCATTGCAATTTGCTTTGGGTGAGGCGTTTCAATTTGATTGGAGCGAGGAGAATCTGGTGATTGGCGGTCTCTATCGCAAGATTCAGGTGGCTCACCTTAAACTCTGCGCTAGTCGTGCCTTCTGGTTGGTGGCCTATCCCAGCCAAGGGCATGAAATGTTGTTCGATGCACATGCCAGATCGTTTGCTGTATTGGGTGGTGTGCCGCGACGCGGCATTTACGACAATATGAAAACCGCCGTTGATAAGGTTTTGAAGGGTAAAGGCCGGATCGTCAATGCGCGCTTTGCGGTGATGTGCGCACATTATCTATTTGATCCCGATTTCTGCAATGTGGCTTCAGGGTGGGAAAAAGGCGTCGTCGAAAAGAATGTTCAGGATAGTCGGCGGCGAATCTGGATTGAAGCCCAAAGCATTAAATTCAGCACCTTCGACGCGTTGAATGCGTGGCTAGGTGAACGTTGCCGAGCTTTGTGGGCGGAACTGCCGCATCCAGAATTCAAAGGGCTCAGCATCGCCGAGATGCTGGAGCAAGAGCGACTGGAAATGATGCCGATGCCAACGCCGTTTGATGGCTACGTAGAACAATTGGCGCGCGTTTCCAGTACTTGCTTAGTGTCGATTGCCCGTAACCGTTACTCGGTGCCCTGCGAATGGGCACGCCATCGCGTTAGTGTACGACTGTATCCGACGCAGGTCGTCATTGTGGCCAATGATGACATCGTTGCCAGTCATGCTCGCCTGACGGGCAAGCAGCAGGTGAGCTTTGATTGGCAACATTACATTCCGTTGATTGGGCGTAAACCGGGCGCATTACGCAATGGAGCGCCCTTTGCCGATATGCCGGAGCCCTTATTGCGCCTCAAGCGAGGCCTGCTCAAACGTGATGGCGGTGACCGAGTGATGGCACAGGTGCTAGCGACAGTCCCCGTTGCGGGGCTAGATGCGGTGCTGGTCGCAGTTGAACTGGTATTGGAATCTGGCGTACTCAGTATTGAACACATTCTGAATATCGTCGCGCGCCTGAATGATCCGCCAACCGCTGAATCGGCGCAAACCCAGCTGCAACTACTCGAAGCACCGCAAGCCAATACCGAGCGTTATGACCAGCTGCGCGATACGGATGAGTCAAACTCAGCAAGCACTGAAGCACCGATACATGAAGGAGCTCATCATGCGTGATATTACCGCAGAGCTCAAAGCCTTGCGTTTGCATGGCATGGCTGGTGCCTGGGTGGATTTGAAAGCCCAAGGTGGCCTAGGTATTGATACCTCCAGTTGGCTGATCGAGCATTTACTTCAAGCTGAAAACACCGACCGAGGTATGCGCTCGATCCAGCATCAGATGAGTGCGGCCAAGTTCCCTGTGCATCGCGATCTGGCTGGATTTGACTTCAGTGCCACCAAATTAGATCAAGCATTAGTTGGCCAGTTAGCCACGCTGGCCTTCACTGAAACAGCACAAAACGCCGTCTTTATTGGTGGGCCAGGTACCGGAAAAACGCATCTGGCGACGGCGATCACGATTGCAGGCATCACGCGCCATGGCAAAAGAGCACGTTTCTACTCGACAGTGGACTTGGTCAATTTGCTTGAAAAGGAAAAGCGGGAAGGCAAAGCAGGACGGATTGCGCTGAGTTTAATGCGGGTTGATGTCGTGATACTGGACGAATTGGGCTACCTACCATTCAGTCAGGCTGGTGGCGCTTTGCTGTTTCATTTGCTCAGCAAGCTATATGAACACACTAGCGTGATCATCACAACCAATCTGAACTTCTCGGAATGGTCGAGTGTATTTGGCGATGCCAAGATGACGACTGCGCTCTTGGATCGACTGACCCACCATTGCCACATTGTAGAAACAGGCAATGAGTCTTACCGCTTCCAGCACAGCAATATGGTAGCGAAAACGAGAATCAAGCAAAGGGAGCAAAGCAGAAAGGACGAACTAACGGCAGAACCTGAGCAGTTCTAAAGCGAAGAAGATGATGATGATGAAAAATAGCGGGCGGGCCGTTCGCTATTTGCTAGACTTATCCACAGTTGCTCGATGAAAAAGCAACGTCCCGGCCTGGGTCAAAATTCGATCGGCAGGGTGGGTCAAATTTCAATCGGCGCGAACACCCCATGGGATCATAATTGGCCCTATGGTCCTCCATCTGATGCAATAGAACCTGATTTTTCATTAATGGCAATTCTGCTTCCGGATGACAATTCAAAAGAAGAATGTGGGTCTATTATTGAATGCGAAAATCAATCATTAGGTGAGTCAATAGCGATTGCAGGAACATCGCTACGTTTGAATTATAAAAGTAGCCGTACACCAGCTGCTCAGACAATGGGTTTTACAATCAATTTGACTGGTGCCGTAGTGCCGAGCAGTTTGCATCATATTGAATTAGAAGTGCGTGTGGCAGGCCGTTATTTCAAACAATCATTTAACCCACAACCAAACGCAAAGTATCGTTTTGATTGGGATGGTTTGGATGCGTATGGACGCCCAGTTCAGGGGGCGCAAAAAGCGCAAATTGGATTGGGGTATGTCTATCAGGCGGAATACAAAACTCCAGCAGAGTTTCCTCAAAGTTTTGGTGCGTTTGGTGGAAGTACACTAACCAAGGATTCTGGACGAAACGAAGTCACTATCTGGAAGAATCAGATAGTTTTATTGGGTGGACTAACGTCTCGCATGCATGGTTTAGGTGATTGGTTTGTGGATGCGGTGAATGCATACGATCCAAGTGCAAACACACTTTATTTTGGTGATGGCAGTAATCAAAGCGGCACTTCAATTAACTCTTGGCAAACAACGGCTATCGCAGATATTGCGAAACCAAGCTATTGGACTGATCGGATTGCAATCAATTCATCAGGTGATGTTCTTTTTGTCGATCAATATTCTAGTCTTTTGAATAAGGTAGATGGGGCTGGAAAAATCACGACAATAGCAGGTACTGGACCGAAAAATATCATTCAGAATGGGGACCGTTTAACTGAGCTTGGTTCTTCAGTCGGTTTCGCTCACATCCATATTGATGGAAAAAACAATTTATATTTTGTTAGTAACAATTCAATTTTCAGGGCCAGCCCTGATGGCATCGTCAACAAGATTGCTGGAAATGGAAGCTACAAAGCACCAATTGATAGTGTTCAGGCATTGGCCTCTAGTATGGAGCCAATGAAGATTCAGACAAATCAAGCTGGAGAGGTTCTATTCTTAGACTCATCTGGTTTGCTTTGCAAAATCAATTCTGATGGTATTTTGAATGTTATTGCAGGTGGGGATCAAAAAGGGTATTCAGGTGATGGTGGAGTATTGAGTAATGCAGGGGTCGGTAATATCCGCTCATTTGCTCTGGATGCAAAAGATAATATCTATATTGCGGACGCTTATCGTCATGTAAGAAAAGTGACGCAAGATGGCGTGATCAAAACGATAGCAGGTAATGGTGGAAAATCTACCCTTCCTAGCGATTGGGGTAAACCGGCTCTTGCAGCTGGATTTTGGGAAATGCAGGATCTTTCTGTAGATTCGTTTGGAAATGTGTTCATTGCTGATGGCTCTGGATATAACGTCATCAAGATCTCTCAAGATGGCTTTCTCACAAAGGTTCCTTTCGGCCAACATGCTCTTTGGCGATTGACATTGGGTCGTAACGGTGAAATTTATGCTGTAGATGCTAATGATAAAAAACTTTACAAAATGGCCTCTATTTATCCAGCATTTGGCGTTGGAGACCTAATCATTCCGTCAAGGAATGGTCAGGAAATTTATCAGTTTGATGGCTCTGGTCGACAAGTTAAATCATTGCGGTCTGATGGAAAAACCGTCCTGTATCAATTTGAATATACAACGAACGGATATATCAGCAAGATTACTGATAACTACCAAAACGTTGTTCAAATTGAACGAGATGCTTCAGAAAAAGCAAGTGCGATTATCGCGCCAAATGGACAACGGACAGCGTTAGTTTTGGATAGTAATGGTCATTTGGCGAGTATCACTAATCCAGCTAGTGATACTCATAGCATGACATATAGCAACGATGGGCTTTTGAAAACGTTCACAAATCCACGCAATAAAACATCAACGATGACGTATCAAGATGGGTTGTTGGTGAAAGATCAAAACGCGATAGGTGGTGGCTGGACTTTGGCGCGTACCCAATTGGGTGAACGTAATTTTGAAGTGAGTATGACTAGCGGGTTAAACCGCAGTACACGCTATCGCACTGAGTACAGTGCGACAGGCGATATGATCAAGTCAACGATTGGCCCTGATGGCACGACTTCGGTTTCAACACAAAAACCGGATGGAACATCACAAGCGACTAACGCCGATGGCACGCTCAGCACAACGGCAACAGGTCCTGATCCACGTTTTGGAATGCAAGCACCGATTCAAACCAATTTGTCGGTGAAGTTGCCAAGTGGGCTGACGATGCAGCAAACGCAAGCGCGTAGTGTAGTTTTGGCAAATAAAGCTGATCCGCTCAGCCTACAAAGCGAAACCAACACCAGCACGATTAATGGTAAGACCTTTACCAGCGTGTTTGATGCCATCCAGAAGCGGGTGTCGATTACCAGCGCGGCGAATCGCATTACGGTTACTCAGCTCGATGCACAAGGTCGTCCATTGTCAGTCCAGCTAGCTGGTATCCTGCCACTGAACTACCAATACGACGCACGTGGCCGTTTGGCGAAAGTCAGCCAAGGTGTGGGTGATGCTGAACGTGGCGTGCGTTATACCTACAACGCGACTGGTGAGGTTGATACCATCACCGACGCCATTGGTCGCATCACTAAATACGGTTACGATCTAGCCGGTCGTGTCAAAAACATCACGCAACCAGATGGCCGTGTCGTCGCCTTCAGCTATGACGCCAATGGCAACGTTACCTCTGTAACTCCGCCAACTCGCCCTGCCCATGGTTTCACCTTTAACGATATTGATTTGGCCTCAACGTATCTGCCACCCGAGCTGCAAGCCGGTCAGGCACTCAATACCCAATATGAGTACAACCTCGATCAGCAACCCACCAAGGTCACTCGACCAGATGGTAAGGTGATTGAATATGGCTACGATGAATTTGGTCGCCTTGGTGCACTGAAATCAGTCGACGGAAATATCAACTACGCCTATCAAGTGGGTACCGGCCAACTGGCCAGCGTGACTGCAGGTGATGTAAGCCATAGTTATACTTATGATGGTGCGTTACCTAAAACAATTACGATTGCAGGTCCAGTGCCTGGTAATGTCGGTATCACGTACGACAACTTCTTCCGTGTGCAGCAGTTGGGCATCAACGGACAAAACACCAGCTACGGTTACGACAATGATGGCTTGCTGACCCAAGCGGGCGCACTCACGCTCAACCGTGACGCTAATAATGGTTTACTCACAGGCACGACACTCGATAACATTAAAACTGAACAAGAGTATGACGAGTTTGGCCTGCTCAAACGCCTGACCGCTAAGCTAGGCAGTACGGTGTTGTTCTCTGAAACCTTCACTCGCGACAAACTCGGTCGTGTGGAAGAGAAAACCACCACAACCGGTGGGCCGCTGTCGACCTACCGCTACGCCTATGACGCATCAGGACGCTTGAGTGATGTATTCAAAAACGGAGCTTTGCAAAACCACTATGAATACGACGCCAACGGCAACCGCACACTCGCCGATGGCATTGCAGCAAGCTACGACGCGCAAGATCGCCTGAAAACCTTCGGTACGGCCAGCTACGGCTTCAGCGCCAACGGCGAACTGCAAAGCGAAAGCACAGTAGCGGGTAATAACACCTTCAGCTACGACGTGTACGGTAACTTGAAACAAGTCACGCTGGCATCGGGTGGCCAGATCGACTACCTCGTTGACGGCCAAAACCGCCGCATCGGCAAAAAGGTTAATGGTGTGCTGACGCAAGGCTGGGTTTACCAAGACCAGCTCAAGCCGATCGCCGAACTGGATGGCAACGGTCATATCGTCAGCCGCTTTATCTACGCCGGTAAAGCCAACGTGCCAGAGTATATGGTCAAAGGCGTCGCTACCTATAGGTTAGTGACAGATACCCTTGGCTCGGTTCGCCAAGTCGTCGATAGCCAAACCGGCCAAGTGATGCAGGAACTGGAATACGATGCTTGGGGTAAAGTCCTCGCCGACAGCAATCCGGGCTTCCAGCCCTTCGGCTATGCCGGTGGCCTGTATGACAACAACACCGGCCTCGTCCGCTTCGGTGCTCGCGATTACGACGCGAAAACCGCACGCTGGACTGCCAAAGACCCAATTCTGTTTAATGGCGGAGATTCCAACATTTATGCCTATGTGGGTGGCAATCCGCTGAGTTACGTTGATCCAGAAGGGTTGGCTGGAGAAAATATGATGATTAGACCACCAGCGCCAGAAAGTCGCCTTCCTCCAAATGTTGTGGAGCATAACAGGCTCAATGATCCAAATGGCAGGCTTAGAAGCGAATGGAATGAAGTTCTGAATTCAGATCCAAGTGGTCCGATTTACGGATTGCCTGATCGCTCAGAAAGTTGTGTTATCTCATGCCGAGATGCAAACTACAGTTGCAATAACGCCCCTCAAGGCCCATTTTCAATGCCGGTAGCTGATGGCGCGTTAGGAAGCCAATGCACTCAGACGTGCCGAGGTGGATCATATATGACGGCAGGGAATGGAAATTTGAATTTGCCAACCTCGAAAGAGCCTGGCCCTGCGAAAGCTTCCCTATCACAATGGCGCACGCTTTTTAAAATGCGATAAAAAATTAGGCTATGTATGCAAAAGATTTTTTCATCGATATATAAAATTTCTGCATTAGGTTTGGCATTTTCTTTGGGGGCGATATTTGTGCTTCCTTGGCTAATAAATAAAGAAATATCACTACTTGTTGCCGCAATTTCTGGGGTGCTTAACATTGTGAGTATGTTAGTTATCAAAAAAATTGCACGTGTTGATGAAATTGCATTTCTGGAAAAAGAGATGAATACCCCATTAGGGCATGAACATTTTGAATCTTCGGATGTGGCAAATCATCATGCAGATGAGCATTAGTTATAAAGCACAATCATCAAGCATGATGTTTTGCTCATAAGCCTAAGCGCAAAAACAAGCTCAACAAAAACGCCCGCGTAAGCGGGCGTTATCACATCCAGAGCTTCATCTTCATAAAAATCACCTCAGCATTCACGATTGCGCCTTCACTACGTGCGCCGTTGCATCGCCTCAATTGCCCCCAAAACAACCAGTAAATCCACCCACCAAAGTATCAACCAAACCATCAACTCAAAATTGGTAAAACGCCCGGACAGGATGCCAGATGTAGCCACAATACAAGTCTTGCCGCTACACCGTGATGGCTGTGCGCGGTGGCTGCCGCTCCCTTTGCACTGCCTCACATTCTGGTTGAACTCAGGGCTACGCCCCGAGACCGGAAGTCAAATTCTGACGCGCTACGCTTGTCGGCCAAGCCAGCGGCAGCACACCAAAATCCGTGCGCAGTCGCTGGCATGGCTTGAATGAACTGCAAACCCCCGCGTTTTAGCGAGCGGTGTTGGTACTGTGGTGACATTCTGTATATACAGTGTTGGTACTGTGTTGATGTTGTGGTGATGTGAGTCCTATTTCGAGCGGCCATCACTAGAGTACCAACACAATATCAACACGCCCGCAAAATCTACCCCGTAAAACCGTCTAATGCAGGATAGGCTTTTGCCGGGTTTCGTATGTACGAATTGGCTTAACAGCCAAGGTTTATTGGGGATGCGCGTGACGCAGGGGGAGGCAATCTCGCGTTAAAAATCAGCGCGTATCTTCTTTATTCAATAAAAAAAACGGCCCCCTGACCCCGGCTGTGCGCGTGGGGTTGAGGGGGCTTCTCTTTAGTTGCTGGGTTTAGCTGCTTAGATTGTTGACCATCTGTTTGGTCTGGTACTTCAGGATCATGCCTTCCAGCAATGCCTTCACAATGTGCCGTTCTTCTTCCGGCATGTGGCTTACCGCTTCAAACTGCAGGCGCAGATCATCGGAGGGGCCACGTTCCCCATCTTCAAAAAGTAACCAGTCTGTTGAAATAGAAAAAGCACGCGCAATCTTGCGCAGCGCTTCAGCGGAAGGCTCTGATGTGCCTGCCTCGTAGCGTTTGATTTGCTGGACGTGAATATGCGTGGCATCGGCCAGTCCCTGCTGGGTTAAACCCTTCTCTTTGCGCAAAGCGATCAAGCGAGCAGAAAAACTCATACAAGCGAACCAGTTGATTGTGTGTTCCATCATGGTAAGCCCTCCCTCTAAAACGTCTTGACAATGGTATCATTATGGGTACTAAAATAATACTCATAAAGTATCTTGACAGGTTTTAGAGGGAAAAAATCACATGGCGCGTATCCCGGAAGCGGAAATCGAGCGGCTAAAGGCCGAAGTGTCTTTGGTTCGGCTGGTGGAAGCGGCAGGGATTGCGCTGAAGAAGCAAGGCAAGGATTACGCCTGCAACTGCCCGTTTCACAAGGAGGCCACCGCCAGCCTGATCATTACGCCGAGCAAAAACCTGTTTCACTGCTTTGGTTGTGGCGCGGCAGGCGGGCCGATCGATTGGGTGATGAAAATGCAGGGCGTGAGTTTCCGGCACGCGACCGAGCTGCTGCGGGAAGGTCTTCCTTTAGTGGCGGGTTTGGCCAGTGAGCCGGTCAAGCAATCGACGGTCAAAAAGCTGGCTGCGCCGGTGGTGGCGGATGCCGACGATCAGGCGGTGCTGGGGCAAGTGGCCGATTACTACCATGCCACCTTGAAGCAAAGCCCGGACGCCTTGGCCTATTTGCAGTCGCGCGGGCTGGATCATCCTGACTTGGTGACGACCTTCAAGCTGGGCTATGCCAATCGCACGCTGGGTCTGCGCCTCCCTGAAAAAAATCGTCAAGCCGGGGCCGAAGTGCGCGGGCGTTTGCAACGGCTGGGGATTTACCGCGAATCCGGGCATGAACACTTTAATGGTTCGTTGATCGTGCCAGTGCTCGATCCGCAGGGTCAGGTGCAGGAAATGTACGGGCGCAAGTTGCTGGACAATTTACGCGCTGGCACGCCCAAGCACCTGTATTTACCGGGGCCGCACGCCGGGGTGTGGAATGAGTCTGCGCTGGCCGCCAGCCGGGAAGTGATTCTGTGCGAAGCGCTGCTGGACGCGCTGACCTTCTGGTGTGCCGGGTATCGCAATGTCACGGCCAGCTATGGCACGCAAGGCTTTACGGACGATCATTTAGCCGCCTTTAAACGGCATGGCATCGAGCGCGTGCTGATTGCGTATGACCGGGATGACGCCGGAGAACGCGCCAGCACCGAGTTGGCCACGCAATTGCAGGCTACCGGGTTTGGCGTGTGGCGGATTCAGTTCCCCAAGGGCATGGATGCCAATGAGTACGCGCTCAAGGTGCAACCAGCCAGCAAATCGCTGGGTCTGCTGATCCGCAAAGCGGTCTGGCTGGGTGATGGGCAAGCGCCGCAACGGGAGATTCACGCCATCCCCGTGACGGTGACAAAAAATCCCCCCTCAGAATTGGCCACCGTGGACAACGAAGCGCCGACGGATGACCCCACCCCCGCTTTAGCCGCCCCGGTGTTACCAGCGGCGGCGGTGGCCCCCACGCCGCAACTGGATTTGCAGGCCGAAGTCAGCGAACACGAAGTGGTGATGCGCTTTGGTGACGGCGAAGGACCGCGCCGCTGGCGCGTGCGCGGTTTGCCCAAGAATCTGGCGGTCGGCGTACTCAAGGTCAATCTGATGGTGGCCAGCGATAGCGCCTTCCATGTGGATACGCTGGACTTGTACGCCGCGCGGGCGCGGGCAGTGTTCATTCAGCAGGCCGCCGGTGAATTACGGCAACCCGAAGCCGCCCTCAAGATGGAGCTGGGTCGGGTGCTGCTGAAACTGGAACAACTGCAAGACGACACCATCCAGCAGGCACTGGCCCCCAAGACCCCAACCTTGCCGGACATGAACGAAGCCGAACGCGATGCGGCACTGGCTTTGCTGCGCAGCCCGCAATTGCTGGCGCGGATTCTGGCCGACTTCGAAGCGTGCGGCATTGTCGGTGAAAGCACCAACAAGCTCACCGCCTATCTGGCTGCCACCAGTCGCAAACTGGAACGCCCGTTGGCGGTGGTGGTGCAATCGTCCAGCGCCGCAGGCAAGTCTTCCTTGATGGATGCGGTACTGGCATTGATGCCGCCGGAAGAAACGGTGCGTTATTCGGCCATGAGTGGGCAATCGCTGTTTTACATGGGCGAAACCAATCTCAAGCACAAGGTGCTGGCGATTGCCGAAGAAGAAGGGGCGAGTCGCGCCAGCTATGCCTTGAAGCTGTTGCAGTCGGAAGGTGAATTGACGATGGCCAGCACCGGTTCCGATGCCAATGGCAATCTGGTCACGCAGGAATACCGGGTCGAAGGCCCGATGTCTTTATTTATGACCACCACCGCCATTGATGTGGACGAAGAACTGCTCAACCGCTGTCTGGTGCTCACGGTCGATGAAGGGCGCGAACAAACGGCCGCGATTCACCGCCGCCAGCGCGAGCGCCGCACCTTGGCCGGATTGCTGGGCAAGGCGCACAAGGATGAAATTCTGGCGCTACATCGCAATGCGCAGCGCTTATTGCGCCCCTTGGTGGTGATCAATCCCTACGCCGACCAATTGACCTTCCTCGATGACCGTACGCGCACCCGCCGCGATCATGAAAAATACCTCTCGCTGATCGACACCATCGCCTTGCTGCATCAATGCCAGCGCCCGATTAAAACCGTACTGCTCAATGGGCAGCACGTCGATTACCTCGAAGTCACGCTGGACGATATTGCGCAGGCCAATGCACTGGCGCATGAAGTGCTGGGGCGCAGTCTGGACGAATTACCGCCGCAGACCCGCAAGCTGCTGGTTCTGGTGTGTGAATGGGTCAGCGGCCAAGCCACGGCACAGGGTTTACCCCGGCGCGAATACCGCTTTAGCCGCAAAGACGTGCGCGACGCCACCGGCTGGGGTGATACCCAGCTCAAAATCCATCTGGCCCGCTTGGCCGAACTGGAATATCTGCTGATCCACCGTGTTCAACAGGGGCAAGGTTATGTGTATGAACTGCTGTATGACGGTAACGGTCGGAATATGGCCCACCTCTCTGGCCTGCTTGATCCCGCCCACTTAGGGTATGACGGCCAGCGGTCGGGGCAAACGGTCACGCAGTCGGAATTCGGTCGGGGTGCAGTCGGTAGCGGGTCGGGCAGTGGTCAGGATGCCATGCGCGCCGCCAAGCCAATGCTGGCGCGGCTTGCCACCGAACAACCGGAAAACACCCCGGAAACGCGCCACCCCCTTAGCCCTGTTCGCGCCCATCCGGCCCACACCATACCCTTAGCCGCCGGGGTTTAAGATGCCACGCACAGGACAACGCCTTAAAAGCCGTAAACCCGCCGCCGTCAAACCGGCAGGGCCGAAACCACGCACGGTTGATCCACTGGCGCACTTGGCGCTGACGGCCTACATGGACGCGCATTTCGAATGGATGCTGGTCACAGGCTATTCCCCCAATACCGTACAAGCTCGCCGCCAATCCTTGCGGCGCTTTATTGCCTGGTGCGACGAGCGCGGCCTGCAACAACCCGCCGATATTACCAAGCAGGTGCTGGATCGTTACCAGCGGCACCTGTTCTACTACCGCAAGCCGGATGGCGCACCGCTGACACTGGGCAGCCAGCACGGCGCACTCGCGCCCCTGAAAACATGGTTCAAATGGCTGGCCCGCGAGAATCACATCCTGTACAACCCGGCCAGCGAGCTGGATCTGCCCAAGCTGCCCAAACACTTGCCCCGCGCTATTCTCAGTGTGCAGGAAGTGGAAGCCATACTGGCCGAAGCCGACCCGGACACCCCGTATGGACTGCGCGACCGGGCCATGCTGGAACTGCTGTACAGCACTGGATTGCGCCGGATGGAAATTGCCAATCTGGCGCTGTATGACGTAGACCCCAACCGGCGCTTGCTGTTCGTGCGGGAAGGCAAAGGGGCCAAAGATCGGGTGGTGCCGATTGGCCAGCGGGCGCTAGCATGGCTGGATCGTTACCTGATTGAAGCCCGCCCGCAGTTGATTGCCGTCGAACGGGAAGCCCTGTTCGTCACCGATTATGGCGAACCGGTCAGCCCGCCGTTTGTGGCCGCACACGTCAAACGCTATATGGACTTCGCCGGGATCAACAAACCCGGCGCGACCCACTTGCTGCGGCATGCGATGGCCACGCACATGCTGGAAGCCGGGGCTGATGTGCGCGTACTGCAAGCCTTGCTGGGTCATGCGCAGCTCAACACCACGGAAATCTATACCCACGTCAGCATTGAGCATTTACGCGCCATACACGACGCCACGCACCCAGCCCGACTACAGCGCCAAGAGGCCGCGACGGCGCAAGCCTTGGCCGAACCCGCACAGCAATGGCTGGACAGCTTGGCCAGCGACGAAGACTAAGCCCAGAAACCCACCAACCCAATCAGGCCGCGCACTGCGCGGCCTTTGCATATTCATTCAGTGCGCTTCGTTACGACAAGCAAGACAAGCGCCTTGCCGGCAGCTTGCGCGTGGCCGAAAATGGCCCCTAGGAAAAAATTTGTTCTTTAACGGGATTGGGCTGGGCTTGGTGGGGCTGAAAGGCGCGTGGCGTCTGGGTTTGCGGGCTATGGGTACGGTGAACTGCGACAGGGCGAACTATCTTTGCCTATGTGGGTGGCAATCCGGTTAATTTTGTTGATTTATCTGGATTGGAAACAACAGTTGTTATTAACAATAACACTCCACTTACAGGAACTCATGCTGGAGCTGTGATTGATGGGAATATTTATGATCCCGGTGGGCATTATTTTCAAGATAGAAGATTGCAGTATGGCGAGGAATTTCAAGGCTCGTTGCAAGATTATCTAAGGTACCAGCGGGAGGATGGCAATGACGTTCAAACATATACTTTCCCAACTTCAAGTGAAGATGAAGCGAAAATTTTGGAAAGAATTGACAATTCTCCAACTGAAAATGGAGGGTTTTGTGCAACTTCAGTTCGTGATACCTTGAGTGGGATTGGACCCTTTAAAAATTTGCCAAAATCAGGCTATTTCCCAAGTACACCAAGAGGGCTGGGAAAAGATTTAGCTAAAATTATGAAGAAGAAAAAATGAATAGAAGAATAAAAATACTATTAATTTTTTTATGTCTTTTATCGGGCGGCTTTTTTGTTGAGTCACTATATTTAAATGGTGTTTTGTTTAAATATCTTCGGTTTAGGTATTTTGTATATAAGCCCATCTATGCCTTAGTAGTTTCTTGTTGGATGTTCCGCACGGATTTGTGGTGGAAATCCATTTGGAAGTTCGTTTTAGGAGGTATTGGTTTAGGTTATATTGCATCATTCCTAGGGTTCATTTTCGGTGTTGTTCTTTATCCGCCAACACTAATACCTTGGATTGCCGAAGATCCCATTCATAGGGTTGTTCAGCTGTTGTTTTGGCCATATTTCATTTTTGGGGTTTTAGAAAGTTTTTTATCTGCTGTATTCTTTGTAATCATTGCAAAAATATTTATACATGGTCGGCAGCATTGATAGGCTTTGTTAATGAAACAAATGCCAGTGATCACTTATGATGGTGCGTTACCTAAAACAATTACAATTGCAGGTCCAGTGCCTGGTAATGTCGGTATCACGTACGACAACTTCTTCCGTGTGCAGCAGTTGGGCATCAACGGACAGAACACCAGCTACGGTTACGACAATGATGGCTTGCTGACCCAAGCGGGCGCACTCACGCTCAACCGTGACGCTAATAATGGTTTACTCACAGGCACGACACTCGATAACATTAAAACTGAACAAGAGTATGACAAGTTTGGCCTGCTCAAACGCCTGACCGCTAAGCTAGGCAGTACGGTGTTGTTCTCTGAAACCTTCACTCGCGACAAACTCGGTCGTGTGGAAGAGAAAACCACCACAACCGGTGGGCCGCTGTCGACCTACCGCTACGCCTATGACGCATCAGGACGCTTGAGTGATGTATTCAAAAACGGAGCTTTGCAAAACCACTATGAATACGACGCCAACGGCAACCGCACACTCGCCGATGGCATTGCAGCAAGCTACGACGCGCAAGATCGCCTGAAAACCTTCGGTACGGCCAGCTACGGCTTCAGCGCCAACGGCGAACTGCAAACCGAAAGCACAGTAGCAGGTAATAACACCTTCAGCTACGACGTGTACGGTAACTTGAAACAAGTCACGCTGGCATCGGGTGGCAAGATCGACTACCTCGTTGACGGCCAAAACCGCCGCATCGGCAAAAAGGTTAATGGTGTGCTGACGCAAGGCTGGGTTTACCAAGACCAGCTCAAGCCGATCGCCGAACTGGATGGCAACGGTCAGATCGTCAGCCGCTTTATCTACGCCGGTAAAGCCAACGTGCCAGAGTATATGGTCAAAGGCGTTGCTACCTATAGGTTAGTGACAGATACCCTTGGCTCGGTTCGCCAAGTCGTCGATAGCCAAACCGGCCAAGTGATGCAGGAACTGGAATACGATGCTTGGGGTAAAGTCCTCGCCGACAGCAATCCGGGCTTCCAGCCCTTCGGCTATGCCGGTGGCCTGTATGACAACAACACCGGCCTCGTCCGCTTCGGTGCTCGCGATTACGACGCGAAAACCGCACGTTGGACTGCCAAAGACCCAATTCGGTTTAATGGCGGAGATTCCAACATTTTTTCCTATGTGGGTGGCAATCCGATCAACTTTATTGATCCTTCTGGATTAGCTGCTTGTGGTGTAAGAACACCAGATTTTATTAATTTCCAAATTGATGCATATATTTTCAGCGTCTGGGGTACGTTTAGCCGCGATGGCAACTCTTTTGTTGGTGGCGGCTTTAATAAAGGTTCTCCAAATCCGGCTTCAGTTCAAGCAAGCGTTACTGCCGGATGGCTAAATAGATTCAAAGTAAATAACGGGGATACTAACGCCTTTCTGTCTGGCTATGCGGGAAGTGGCGCTGCCGCTTTTGCTGCGGTCGGAGGAGGCATCGTTTATTCTCCCGGTAGTGGAACAGCTACAGTTCTGGGTGTTGGTGCAGGCGTCCAGCTTGGAACTAATTTCAAGAGTAGTGGTTCTTTAGGGGGTGGATATTCCAAGAATCAAGGAGACACTGGTATGTCTTGGGGGCAGGGCAAAGATTGTGGCTGCAAATAAATTACAAATGAGATACTAAGATGATTTCTTTCGGTTCAAGCTACACAAAAAATGGGCATAAGCTACCTAAATGGCTTGTTGTCGCGGTAATCTTATTGTTTTTATTAGTCATAATTGTTCTTTTAAATTAGATTTGGGTGGCGCTACTGAGCGCTGATTTGTGCATATATGGACGCCCCCATTTTGCCAAGCATTCATTCATCGATGAGATGCAAAGTCGATTGCAGCCTTACATCCGGACTTTAACGAGGCATGACCTCTGTCCCTGATGGATTTCCGCTTTATCTACGCTGCTAAAGCCAATGTACCAGAGTATATGGTCAAAGGCCGCACAACCTATCGTCTAGTGACCGATACACTTGGATCAGTTCGCCAAGTCGTCGATAGCCAAACCAGTCAAGTGGTACAGGAACTGGAATAATGACGCATGGTGATGGTTTGCGGCCTTTCGTTTCGCAGCCTTTGGCCGAGCAGCACTAGAACTGGTCACAGAGAACTAAGGCAGCAACCAGATGGTGAGCGGCCTTTCGTTTTTGAGGCATCGGCATCGATACATCGGCCATTGCAGACATTGAGATTGGGACACGCGAAGCCTCCTGTCGATGGTCATCAAGGCACTTCAAGCTCTCCCATCCAGGTTATGCTCGTCCGCGTAACAATGGGTGATGCGATGCTCGGAAGCTGCGAAAAGACCTTGTCTACTCCCTCACGGAGACGCTGTAGATAGTTGCGGCAATTGGCTTCGTTTACCGCTGTCGTTGCAGTTGAACTTAGTGTCACAAGATCAAAGTCCGTCTCCAGCTCTTTCGCGTGCATGAATCCGTTGCGTTCCCATCTCACCGCATCTAGGGTGTCGAACACAGGATCCCCGGCGGCCAGTGGCACATAGGGCGTGCCTCCTCTCTGGCAAAGACGCGAAGCCGCCTCGTTGAGCTTGGCAAGTGGTGTGCGTTTGTCCTTGTGAGTTGGATGTGCGCCGCTCTCCAAAAAGACCAGCTTGTTGGCGATCGCCTCGATGCAAGCAGCAACTGCCACAACGCAGTAGACCCCATTACTGAACGCCTCATCAATCTTGCCGCCGCTCTGGCATGCCTTGAGATCATTGAACGAGATGATGGCTCGTTCGTAGTGCAGCAATGCAAACGATACCTCGATTTTTGGCTGTCCCGAAGCATCGTGCGTCGGCCGATCGTATCGAGTCAGTACTGGCGCGTCGTAGTCGACCGAAGTCAGAGCATTTGACAGAGT
The DNA here is from genome assembly GCF_013423785.1 of Chitinibacter fontanus. NCBI lineage: Bacteria > Pseudomonadati > Pseudomonadota > Betaproteobacteria > Neisseriales > Chitinibacteraceae > Chitinibacter > Chitinibacter fontanus. The sequence goes on along the minus strand of NZ_CP058952.1, from coordinate 1,392,109 downwards.
GTCGTGGTACGCGGTGGCGGCGGACAAACTCGAAACGTTTTGGGTAAAGGTGTCGTCCAGCAACTTCGCCAGCGCAGCTAGGTCGACGCTGCCGTCCCTGTGCTGTAGGTACTCACTCTGGAAGCGATTCCGAAGTGCGATGAGCGCGGCAAAGTCAAAATGTGCCGATCGCGGATGGCTCGGTCCGTTGTCGACAACGAGCTCTGCGAACTTGTGCTGAAACAAGTTTCCGTTGTCGAAGAAGATGAAGTGGGTGCCCTCAGCGCACCACGGAGTTGACCCAACAATGAGTGGCTCATTCCAGTTCATTAATACGTTCGCTTTGGCATTCGCTTTGCCTTCGACGAATGCACGTGATTCAGGTCCGAAACCAGCATTGGTGCCACCGCCAAACAAGCTGCCCAGTAAACGGGCGCCAAGGTCTTGTTTGCGCAAATTTTGCCATAGCTGGCCGCTCGAAAACACTGAAAAGCGGCCCAGAGTGCCAATGTACGCTTCGACTCGGTCACGCTCGATTGCGAGGTAAGGCCACTCTGGAATGACTCGCCACGCAGAGCGTTCTGACTGAAGAACGTGTTCGAATTTCACCTGATCCAGTGAAGAGGCGAACTCAATCTTCTCGCCTGAAGTGGTTAGGAAAGTATGCAAGATGGCTTCTCCATTGTCATACGGGTCGATTGTTGATAATAGCTTGGCGACCATGATCGATCCCTCTGCAGCAATTCTGCCATTCATGGGTGGAATTCCACCGGCTGCTGAGGGGCGTGAATGTAAGTTTGTCTGAATCGCCTCGGGTTTCGTAGAGGCTCCGAGGTTTAAGTACAGGCGTGATCAGCCCGCACGGTGAGTTGCAGATAATACCGGTTCTCAGCCTCAGCGGGTGGGATGTAGTCGATGGGCTCAAGGAGTCGCTGATGGTTGAACTAGGTCACCCATTCGAGGGTGGCGAGCTCTAATGATTCCACCGTTTTCCAGGGCTCCCGGCGATGAATCAGTTCGGCCTTGTACAAACCGTTGATGGTTTCGGCCAGGGCATCGTCGTAGCTGTCGCCCTTGCTGCCGACAGAAGGCTCGATGCCGGCCTCGGCCAGTCGCTCGGTGTAGCGGATGGGAACGTATTGCGAGCCACGATCCGAGTGGTGGATCAAGCTGGCGTCCCGCTCTGGTTGGCGAGCATAGAGCGCTTGTTCCTGGGCATCCAGAACAAAGTCGGTACGCATTGAACGACTGACGCGCCAGCCGACGATGCGGCGGGCAAAAACGTCAATGACGAAGGCGAGATAGACAAACCCCGCCCCAGTGGACACGTAGGTGAAGTCAGAAACCCAGAGCTGATTTGGCCGGTCGGCCTTGAACTGGCGATTTACCCTATCCAGCGGACAGGGTGCCGCCGTGTCAACGAACATGGTTTGCACCACCTTGCCGCCAAACCTTGTCGGCGCCATACACCAGAAAATTCGCCTGCCAGACGTGCTATATATGCGGCATCAGCAATACATCCCAGCGCGCCTAGGCGGCACGTTCAGCCTTTTCGTTAGCGGTCTGCAGCTCATTGGCTAGACGCAATATTTCTGCCTCTTGTTCAACGCTCGCCTTGTCGAATTCGCTGATCGTGAGCAACGTTTTAAGCTCAGACAATAACTGCGTCTCAAGCCCCTCCAGCGAATAGTAGAGAGCATCTGTGCCGTGCTTTTCTAGATAATCCTTGTAGCCTGGAAGTGCTGCCAAGACCAAATTTTTGACAACGTCAGAATCGACAAGATCGGCTTTACCAAGACCACCTTTCAAGATATGCCATTTCACTACGCTATTCATCACGATAGCGCGATAGGCAGCGAATGTCGCCCAAGCCATTGGGCTAATAAACGGGCGCGCCTTGTCAGCGTTGATCCCATCAATCTTTAACGGATCGAACCCCGAGCCCATGATTTCGAAAAGCTGTCTTGCTTTTGGGTTTCGCTCGGTTTCCCTTGCTGCCTCTTCAAACTTAATAATCGCCATCTGCGCAGCAAGTCCGCGGGCATGCGCAAGTGAATTAAATGCAGCCCAGATTTGATCTATTGCCTCCAGCCTGCGTTTCTCAATCGCGGCCTGCCTGCTGGCTATAGCCGACAATGCACCGCTTCGAAGTGCAGCTATTTCCGCTTCTTTTTCCCGAAGCGCAGCCTTAAATTTCTCTTCAGACGCGCGTAGATCGGCTCGAACGATCTCAAGTTTTTGGTCAAACTCATGCTGTACGGAGCGACTGAGTCTCGTAATGATGAGCTTGCGCACCAGCCAGAGTGCTGCGGCAAAAAGAGTGGTCGTAGTTACTGCCGGAATCCAATCCATGGGGCTGCCTAACGTTGGAAGTAACCTGCTGCCGGAGTTGCGCAGCAACGGAGGGAACCCAAAGCGCAGCTTTGAGCAGTCAGGTTGACTGAAAGGTTAGGGCTTTGGTCGCCAAATAACATTTAAGTCCCCATCTACGAAGCCGACAGCGATAGCTTGCGAAGATTTTGGTATGGATACAGCCGACGTATTGGTCATGAGTAGCTGATTAATTGCATTCTCAACCACTGCAAGACAGTGTTCCCAATGCTCTCCAGAGATACTAATTGGAAGAGCAAGACGCCTTGGGCTGGCTGACCAAGTTTCGTCACAAGCCCAATCAGTGTCATCTTGATCAAATCTTGAAGCGCCAATTAACTCAACACCAAACTTTGAATTGGCGTCATTTGCGTTTTCGAAGAGATTGAATGAGTAGCCTGCAATTTCAGTTGGCGAATCGTTCAAGAATGCCTGTGCTAGCCATTGATCTAGTTGGGCGGAGAGATGCAACTTGGAAAGCCCTAACGTGAAATATACACCTGTGCAGGTGTATATTTGGTTTATCTGTGTGTATAACTCAGCATGCTACGCGCTTTTTTCATTGTTTTTCAAGCGTATGGGGTTGCTGATGTCTGAAAATACACAGCAAGATGTGACTGGACTGTCCACGCATTTGCCCTACTGCAGGTGGATAAAATCCAGCCATTGCGGAAACCAATACATCGACCTGAGTATCAAGCAATACCTTTTCCATCACTCGATTTAATCTGCTCTGATTACTAAATTCAGTGTATCACTACAATCACCAATTATTTGCTTATGATGTTGGCGAGTAACCACTTTAGGCCAGCGACTTCGCGTCCCATTAACGTTCGCCCCTGATTTATCAGGGGCGAACAAAGTCAACGTGCAAAGCTAAAGCGACAGAGCCATAAGCTTGTTGCTCAGCGTTTTGTTTTGTTTATGGTCATAAAGAATTAGCCATGAACATATTTTTTTTCAAACGGCGTATTTTTCTGATATTCCTTCTTTCCATGAAGCTTAAGCAGTTTATTATAAGCCTTAAATAAATTTTGCTCGTTAAATGGCGGACGCACTTCACCGGGGCTGGGTAGCATCCAGCCCAAAGGTAGATGATATTTCGTACTATAATTTATATTTCTATCATGCATCGAATGTATAACCGCACCTCTAACAACAGCCCGATCGGCGAAAGAGCCGCAAAAATCATGGAAATTGTGCGCAGTCACCAATCGTCTTTGTGCGTTAGAAATATTTACCGAATAGCAACTTTTTGTCCTGTCATGCTCATCAATGTAGTCAATATTTGGATCAATATAATTAATCCAAAGGTAATTTACATGAGAAGGCGTTATATCATCCAGCGTTTCTAGATATTGCAGATAAGTCACGCACCTTAAAATTTCAAGTGAGTCATTGTCTTTCAAATACTCTGCAAAATGATCAAACTGGGGTGAGCTCCAAACAATTTCAAGTGGAGTGGTTGGCGTATAATTAGATGGCATGATAATTTTCCATGGTTTCAATGATGCTGAATAAAAAGCTTGGTTTTGCTTTACTTTTAATTATCGACTTTATCGATCAGTATGGGTCAAACAACAATCCTTATGGTAACTGGAGTTGAATTAGCGATATTGATCAAGTTGAAAAATAGTCGAATCAATTTGGCTGGCCCTTTTAAAGGCAATCTCGTCCAATTGATCAGCCGCCCCATCTAAATAAGTAATGAGCGCATCACCAGTCAAATACTTCCCATTTAGTTTATTTAGCTTACTCCAACCGGTATTAAATGCATTCTTGAAGATGGACGCTACCATGCTAATAGCCATCCATTCAGCATGCTGCGCAACAAAAAAGTAACTGGTTTTTAAATTGATTTCTAGTAATGAAGCAAGCGATTTAGAGCCATCATTAAATTCACTGATGCTATCAGCCATTCCTGATGCATCTTTTGAAATTTCGCCCATAAAAATGGCAAAGCTTTCAAAAAAATATGCTAATTCGTTAATAATGGATACCATTGCTTTGATTGCATCGGTCGATATGCCAAGTGATCTGATCGATAATTCAATTTCACTTTTATTTGTCTCTTTTGATTTAATCATAGCCCGTACTTTAATTAGCTCGGCATTCTGTTTTCTCTTTTCCTCCTCAAATTTCTGAACTGTATTTAGCATCTTCAATTGCATTTCGCGAAGACTGGCTCCTTGCTGCTCCTGTTTCTCCGATATTTTCTCCATTCCTTTGCTAAGTGCATTGAGTGCCGCTTGAATTCCTTCTAATGCGACCTCGGTGGCCTTAATTTTATCGCTAGTCTTGCCCCTGGATTTACCATTTTCTACAATTTCTTTATCTATATTCTCCTGCTCCACTGTTCTTTTTTCTTCACTCAAATCAGTATTTGATTCTATTTCTTTTTTCTTTTCTTCTAATTCATCCTTTTTGGCCTCTAGCTCGCTCAATTCTTTTTCAGCTAATTTTTTATCTGCGGTTTTAATCGCAAATTCTTTATTAAGTTTTACCAGCTGAGCTGAATCATCTGCACCACCTTCATTCGGAGAGGGCGCCATCATCTTGCGCATTGCAGCAGAAGAGTGGCTGGACATAATTGAGGCCCCCCCAGTCGCTGCGCCTGTCAAAGCAGCGGTAATGGCGGGTGCTGTAGCGGCGACCATTTCTGCGCAAACACTGATGATCGACATAATGAAGGAGCGTTCTTCAGCTGTTTCAGCCTTTTGTTTGTATTCTGCGGCAAGGTTGTCGTATTTACGGATTTGCTCACTTAAATCACTGACAAACCCTTCCATTTTTTCACTATCGCTTTTCATTTCAGCAATCTGATCCAGCAATCGCTGTCGTTCTTTTGTTTCTTTCGCTAGCTCAAGCTGGTTTTTGTAAGAGGCCGCATTAGAGTCTGAGATTATTTTGTTATACGAACCTGAAAGGGTACGCAGTTGCTTTGCAATGTCATTAGAATCGTCCTTAATTTTTTTAACCATTCTTATAAATTGACTATTAAGAAAATCCTTAACCACAACAGGATCATTTAAGTTGAGTTTATTCCTTATCTTTGCATTCAATTCCAGATCATTCTTAATTCTATTGCAGGCAAAACCTACCTTGCCCATGATATTTACGCTTTCCTTTTGTTCTCTAATCAGGTCAGCCATAATTCTATCGATACTCACTCTGACCGAGCCTACAATTTGTGGCGTTGCATTATAGGCAATGTATAGCAATGATACGGCACAATCAGTATCCTGCTTTACCCTGCTTACGTCATATTCATTTTGCAATTGATTAATGTAGAGCTTAATCAGTGCGTTATTGGGCTCGCTGAAGTCCAACATATTTTCATCTGCTTGTTTTTCTATCAATTGTTGAATTTCAGCAAGTTCTTTTTGATTTTTAAGCTCATCATCACGTTGGTCAGTGTCGTCCTCAGACATCTGGTACTTGGTCATTCCAACTTTAAAACTCTCGACTTTTTTGCTCGCTGCAAATGAAAAATCATTTTCCATGATACTCTCCTAGGTCAATTTATATATTTAAATAATTAATTTTTACAATTTGTCACTGATAAAACCAAAGAAATTTCGACCAGGCTCCTTTTTTGTAAGTTACGAATAAACTGAATACCCTTGCATAAACTTTCTTGAAATGCATTTGATTTATTTTTTAGGTCATCAATTAAAATTTCATTTTCTGTCTCAGAGAGCCCTCTTGTTAATTGAGTCGCATATGAATCAATTTGGTTTACATCCTCATTCATATTGTGCTGGATAAAGTTAAGATCGGATGCTGCAGATTTCCGTACATCAATTTCCTTTGCAACCTCATTCGAATTTTGTTTTTTTTCTTCTACTAAGTGGCGTTGCTCCGATAGCTTTTGCGAAACCTCATTAAACTCTTCCATTCTAATTTTGTATTCATTTTCCAATGATTCAATTTCATTCTTCAATTTAATCTGATTTGCAACTAAGCTTTTTACTTCAGGTCGATCAAATGGTGGTATCCCACAAAAAATGTAAAATATCCAAGCGTCTTTTTTGCATTTTTCATATTCATCAATTGTTTTTTTTAGTTCAACCTCATTTTTTTCAAGCAACCCCTTTTTTGTGACTAGATGATTGGCTGACGCGATAAAATTTTGCCAGCCAGAATCATATAAGGCATTCAGTTTTGCTTCCCTTTCCTTTAGTTCAAACAATATTTTTTCATGTTCAGCAATTTCCAATTGAAGGTGTTGGCTTTCTTGTACTAATTTTTCAATTGTATTATTTAGTTTTTCATTTGCCGATTTCATTAACTCTAGTAGCCCCCTTCCGGTGTTTATTTGCTCGGCCACTTTTTGTTTTATTTCAATAGTTTCTTCTTGATTTGCTATTGCTGTTTGTGCGCCAAAAATGGCCAGTACAAAATAAAACCCTATCGCCCTAAGGTGCGAATTTAATCGATTACGCTTCATTGTAATAATCTACCTGTTTAGTTGATAATCATTGCTTAATTCGCAGTTATTCAATTGTGCCTTGCGTTAAGTGCTAAACCAAACTTCACACGCGTCGTTGCCTTGCCTTACTAGGTGTACTTCTCGCAACTTTGCCCCTTGTGTGACTGAGCAGCATTGATCCGAAACTTTTATTGAGTTACTTAAAAAACATACCTTCAAGCCCTGAATCCTTTTTTCCACAGTTACCCCATTCTTAACAAGCATTTCGTGACACTTTGAAAGATTGCTGACGATATTTCTTCTTTTAGCTGAACACCGGACAAATGTTATCCTCGTGCCGTTAGATAATCGTAAGAAGTAAATAGATCGATAAGAAAATCAATTCGTCGAAAAATAGATGCAATTAATCAAAGGGTTAGGTGGTTGGCCTACTTAAAGGCAAAATTTATAGGGGTTGCTTTAATGAAGATGAGGCTGAGTATCAGTGCTTTGAACAATCACAGTCTGCTCTTTAAATTGCTGGAGTCGTTTTAATAGTCCAAATGCGCCCTGCAGACGGGCCAGATTCAGAGCATCGTTGTGTAATTGAGTAATCGCTAGTCGATCATCGGTTAGGTGCGCTTCATACATGAGCACTTCAGATAGGCAGTATTCGTCGCCGTATTTTGCTATCCCAAAGCGCATTTGGGCTAGAAGATGGCTCAGTTCATGCTGGCGATTGAGTTGATATAGAATTGATGCCATAACCCAGCATGCCGTTGTCGACCCCGCGCGATAGGCCTGGCTAAATTGCTCAGCAGCTTGTAATACAGGTGAGAGATCATTGAGTAGGCCTTTGCGGGCTTGACTCCATAAGGAAAACAGTCCGTGTATCCCTTGCCATAGAGGAAACCCATGGTGACGTGCCAGTATTAATCCCTCGTTTGCATGCTGAGCACATCCACTCGCATCATCAGCACACCAGCGCTCGGCGCTGGCAAAGGCAAGCATAAAACATAGCGCATGCGGCTTGCCCCCTGATCTTGCTAGCGCAATACCATCAGCCGCAGTATTAGCAGCCAGTTGCTCATCCCCAACAAACCACGCATTCCAACACAAAAAGGCCCGCAGCAGGATGCCTAAGTCTTCACCCCAGTAGCGGGAGCGCTCCTCAGCTGATAAGGATTCACTTAAGGCGATACCTTTCTCTTGCCAATCTCGTGCTTGATCAAAACAGCCTCGCCAAAATAGAGAGTTCCCCATTGCAAAACAGAGCATCAGTTGTTTGGCCGCTGTATCAGAAAGTGGCCGCATTTTCTCTGCAATGATTAGCCCGTCTGTTTGCCTAAACGAACTCCCCCCCATATAAAGCCCACTCAGAGCTCGAAATAGATTTTCTCTTTCATTTAAATCATTAGCCAGTTCTTCAACGAGAGCTTGGTATTGCAAGTGACCACGCTCTGAACCATACCCTTCGCTTAGCAGTGCAGCCTTAGCTATGGAAAATCCGAGTTGACGTTTTTGCGTCGCTGTCAGCGATGGGTGACACGGTAGCAATTCTTGAGCTCGAAGGTAACAAGCTAGGGCGTCTGCCGCAAACTCACGTGTCAGCGCTAGTTCGCCAGCACGTTGCCACCAGTGTATTGCTTCCGACCAACGACGGGCCTGCTCAAAATGCTCTGCGATATGGGCTGCGGGCTCATTTTGCTGAACAGCTAACCAATCTGCATGCAGTCCATGCATGCGTTGTGCCATCGCAGGCGGTAGTCCTTGGTAAGCAGCATCACGTATTAAAGCGTGCCTAAATTCGTAACAATCTTCTGCAATCACTTCAAGTAGCCGGTAGTGGCAGGCCAATTCCAACACAGGGGTAGGTTCTTCAGGAACTAATCGTGCAAGTTCTACGCCATAAAAGCGTTGTCCAAGTACTGCGGCAGTTTGCAATATGCCTTTGAATGCCCCCAAGCGATCAATTTCTTGAGCAAGTAAACCGTGCATAGGGTGATTCGATGACGTAGAACCATCTAGATAATGCTTTGTGAGGAATTCGACAAATAGTGGAATCCCGCCGCTGTCCTTCGCAATATGCGCGACGATTGTTGAATCAAGCTCCACTGAGGCTGCTTGTAAGCGCACTAAAGCGCTAGTATCGACTTCATCCAATGGCTGGAGTTTGATCAGTTTTGCTGGGGTTGATAGCTGAGTAAGTGGCACATCAGTTCGAGATGTGCTTAGAAGTAATACGGATTGGTTTTCCAGTAAACCAGCATAGTGTGACCACCACTCATGGGTGGCCAAATCGGCCCAATGTAGGTCATCCATCCATAATAGAATCGGTTGATGACTGCTAATTGCATCAATCAACATGTATATAGCCCAAAAAAGATCATTTCGACCATTGATTAGAGCTTGTTGGTCGCCTTCGGCCTGCAAAAAATTGAGCAAAATGGGCCAAGCGGGTATAAACGTTTCGTTTGTGCCTAATGCAGGCCATCGTGTCAACAATTGCGTTTGTAGATCAGTTGCGTTTGATGTAGGAGTAAGGAGTTTGTTCAACAAGGCTTGGCGCAATGGAGCGAGAGGTTGACGTTGTTGATTAGGAGTGCACTGTAAGTGCAGCAATAAGGTGTCCTTGGTATCTAGCGTTTCAATAAGCTCTTGTACCAAGCGCGTTTTTCCAATTCCTCCGTCACCAACTACCGCAAGCCAGGCTGGAATTCCATTTTTTGCTTTTTCCCAAGCTGTGCGTAATTGTCGAAAGTGTTGCTTTCGCGAGACCATTGGCGTCAACTTCTTTGCGCCAGTCATAAATTCAGTTCTTGTTGGTTGCCAGCGGTAAGTGTCCTGTTCAGCCTGCAGCCAGCCAGGGAGACCAGCTACAAGGGAGGCGCTGGCCAATGCTTCCCCTGCTTTGGCTTTATGAGCCAAGTGCCAAGCATGTTCAGGCGCAAGCCCAAACAAGTCGATACCATCGGGGTGGGTGTGACATATCACGGGGCCGCTAGCCAATCCAAGACACAGACGTTCGGGGAACGCTTGCAATAACTGAGCAATAACCTGCAATGCTCGTGTTAATCCCTCCTCGGCACAATATGCTGAACCAAATGTGACCCAAAAACCACGCCCACGGAGCCGCAATGGCTCGGTTCGCAAATCGTTTAATAGCGTGCGTGCAGCGAGTAAAGTTGTTAACCCTGCATCGACACCATCACTAGGCAGCATGGGGGCGAGTGCAACAAATAGTAGAAACAGAGTTCGCTGTTCGATTATTTCTGTTGTTGTTCCCTGTATCGAATAGGGCGTCGAGATTTGAAGTAAATTCAAAAGGTGAGAACTAGGCCGTATGCCTAACTCACTGCGCAAATTTCGGTCGAGTTCTGCTGCTACCTGCTCTGCGCCACGACGATCATCAAGTTTTAACAATTGTCGAATTAGTCCGGCTGCACTTTCTTCTCCTAGCGGGTCGATTTGCCAGCGCCATCTTGCAAGCAGAAGTGCGGTGGCTTCTTGGTCATTACGTGAGTGCTGTGCAATCATGCGCGTTAACGTAGCAACCTTTGCCCGATGTAAGCGTTGACGAGCATTTTGAAGCCACTCGTCGAAAGAACTACCTTCTGTGATTCGATGCCCTTCAAGCATCTCACCCAAACAGAGTGGCAAGACCTGATTTAGCTCAGACCAGGCAGGATCAGTGTCATGTATTTCACCTTCACCCAAGTGCAGAAAGGTCGCTACATCTAGCCAAGACCCTAGAGGGATGCATAATCGTATACGTAACCGATCAATCTCAAGCCATGGAGATTGATCTAGTTTGTTGAACACCTGCGCCAAATTGTTTAAAACTTGTCGTAAATTAGTCAGAGCAGCGGAGTCAGAAAGATCAGGCCAAAGAAGCCGAGCAAGCACACTTCGTGATTGCCAGACTGTTGTTTCGAAGGCAAGAAAAGCTAACAATGCCCAAGCTTTGCGATATCGAACTTGGAAGCTGATATCTTCTTCTGCCAAGTAAAGTCTTGGTGCGCCACATAACCATAAATGCAGCCCATTTTGTGCATTTGGAGGGGCAAATTGTCTGGTCATTTTTCTCAGTAGAGTCTCAAATTGTTGAGTTTGAGACACTACTAATAATAATGAACCTGAGTCTACCTTTGCTGGCCATATCGTAAGGCAATTTTATATGAAGGGGTTGCTGCCTTGAGTAAGGCTGCGGGCTGCTGCATTGATATGTTGAATTAAAATAAAGTAAGGCCGCAAATTGGATTGCGGCCTTACTGATTGCAGATCCTTGGATATCTGTGGAGGCAAATTACTTGTGCGCAGAGTCCTTAAATCGCCAAGCTCTCTAATGTCGCACCTGCGGCTAACGCTTCATGAACCCACAGAGGTTTACGACCACGGCCAGACCAAGTGTCTGATGCGTTTTTGGGGTTAGCAAACTTCGCTTTAACCACGTTTTTTTTACCGGTCTGTTTGCCTGCTTGGCCCAACAACTCAGCAACAGTGAAACCACTTGCTGCGGCAGCAGAATTCAATTGCGCCAAGATGCGCTGTTTTTCTTGCTCTTTACGTACAATCAATTCTTTGTCTAGTTGACCGCGTAAAGCGCTTAATTCTTGATAAGAAAGCGTTGAGATATCCATATATTCCCCTAAATTGTATTTAACCAAATGCAAACGCCAATATATCTGTGCACAGCACACTTGTCGAATTTTATGCGCTTTTGGTTTTAGGGTGTATTTGCTGGATCGAAACGTCTAGAACACCTAAGTAAGGGCTGGATGGTTATGGTCAAATTGCACATGAATTACCCTGTGAAACGGGTCAAAAATGAATCTTGCATCGGTATGGGGGCTATTGTGTCAACCGCGAAATTCAATGGTAGTCACTAGTAAAAATTCAACAATGTAATTTCATGATCTTTGATTGAGCAGGTGAACCAAGCATGGTAAGAGATTTAAAGTAATTCGATAAATATAAACCCACCAGTCGACATTTATATCCTCTGTTGATGTTTTGGATACGGATGTATTCTCAGTACTCACCTGATTGGGGTATGTTAATGAAGATACCTAGGATGAAGCACCGATTGCTTTTCTTGAAAAGAGTCTTTTGGGGGCGATGAAACGAGGTTTCATGAGGGGACTGTTGAAGGTCGTTGTTATCAGTTCTCTGTTTAAGTTCGCAAGCCTAGACCATAGTTCGGCAGAAAAAAGAGCGACCAACCATCCATCTAAATAGGCTCTGCAGAGCGGTTATCTAGGGGGGGCTCGTGAGGGGAGGTACTCAATCACTTTGCTTTGTTCTACGATCTAGATGATTGCGCAATAACGCGACTCAACTATCTTCGTTTATTTATTCAGCCTGACAACACACATCTTACAGTTGCTTTGCTCAAGTTTGTGCAAACTTTATACCTATAAAAGGGGGTGTAAGAAGACAGGTAGGTGAGTGCACATTTGTCCTAAAGGTGTGCTGATGTGCAGGGAGGCCTGTTATTTAGGTGAAAAGCATTTAATTGAACTGACGCGATCTGGCTGTGCGTTTTTCATACTTTGATAAAGATGCTCAATGATCAGTCTTCTCTAATTTCCTACGCAGAATCCTACGCGTGGGAAAGTATCGGCCGCAGGCGACCAAGTTAATTCGCCTGCGTTCTTGCATGTGATTAATTCAGAGCATCTTTGAGCGCTTTGGCCGCAGTAAACTTCGCAACGTTAGAGGCGGCAATCGTCAATGATTCACCCGTTTTGGGGTTTCTACCTTGGCGCTCAGGTTTCGCCTGCGCTGAAAATTTACCTAGGCCAAACAACGTCACATCATCACCTGCCTTGAGTGATTCCGTGATCACTGCGGATAGGCTTTCGAGCACTGCTTCTACTTCTTTTTTGTTGGTTAAACCCGAGTGGGTTTGAACTGCGGTAATTAATTCTGCTTTGTTCATTGTTTGACCCTGATTGTGCGTATGAAAAATGATGAAGTAATCAGATTAGCTGAATGGCGCTTCGACGGCCATTCATGAGTGCATCTTGTATTCGTAGGTTACGTGTCTGCTTTTCAAGAGGTGGTCACGAATCTGAGCAATCAGTAATTGCCGCAGTGACTGTTGATCGATATCGGCTCACTAAAAAGATTCTTTACCAATTTGGGGAGTGCTTGCCGCGTAATACCATGGTTGGGTCATAAATTTGCTGCTAGGTCAGGTCAAATTGGAGAGAACAGGTAGCTGTATGGCCTTATCATATTAGCTTTCTCGAATGCAACACAAAATTTTCATTTCTTACACCATATCTATTGAATGTGTTAAAGATGAGTGGTAATTTTCTTTATTTACAAAATAAAAAACATAGTCTATGCGTTTCATGGTTTGGCGGGGGTTATTCACACAGTACCGCACTGTTTTTAAAGAAGCGTGGCAAAACCGAAAAGCTTTAGATGCTAAGCCAAGACAACCTGCGGAGCTCGCCTTCCTTCCTGCTGCGCTCGAGTTACAGGAAAGCCCACCTCATCCTGCTGCCCGCATTACTCTATACGCATTAATTTCCTTTTTGCTTTTGGCTCTACTTTGGGCTTGCTTCGGAAAGATTGATATTGTCGCCGTGGCACCAGGTAAATTAGTCGTATCCGATCAAAGTAAAACTATTCAGCCTCTTGAGCCAGGGGTAATCAAGTCGATTCTGGTGCAAGATGGCCAAATCGTTAAAGCCGGTGATGTACTGATCGAACTTGACCATACCATTGCTGGTGCTGAATCCTCAAAAAATCAAGGTAGTTGGCTAGAAGCAAAATTCAATCGACTAAAAGCTATGGCGTTACTCGATGCGGTTGCACAAAAGAAAGCCCCAGTACTAGGTACAGACCCTGAGCTAGCGAATCTTCCAAATGTCACGGCGATGCGAGAAAGAAAAGTGGCGCAGATGCAAAGTGGTTGGCAAGAGTTACTCGCAAAACTTGCCACTATCGATGCAGACACCACAAGAAAACAAGCTGAATTGGCAAGTACCCAAGATCAAGTGCAAAAGCTTGAAAAAACACTACCCATTGTTCGCCAACGTGAAGCTGATTTTAATGATTTAGCCAATAAAAACTTCATTTCAAAACATGGTGTCCTTGAGAAGCAGCAAGCTCGTATTGAAATGGAGCAAGACTTAGCTAGCTTACGCAATAAATTGCGTGAATTGGCCGCAGGGGTCAATGCAAATCAGCAGCAACGCGACTCAATTAAAGCCGAGTTTGTACGGGCACAAAATGAATTGTTGGCACAAGCTACCGAACAATCAGATGCGATGAAGCAGGAAGTGATTAAATCGGATCAAGTTGCCAAGTACACCCGACTTGTTGCGCCAGTTGGTGGTGTTGTGCAGCAATTAGCGGTTCATACAATTGGTGGTGTCGTAACCGCGGCTCAACCGCTGCTGGTTATTGTGCCGCAAGGTCAGCAACTAGAAGCACAAGCAGTCTTACCCAACAAAGATATCGGTTTTGTAAATGTAGGCCAACATGCCGCAATTAAAGTTGAAACCTTTAACTACACCAAATATGGCTTACTTGATGGTCGCGTCCAAAATGTGAGCCTCGATGCCATTCCTGATGAAAAATTAGGCTTAGTGTACCAAGCCAAAGTTAAGCTTGAACGCTCGATAATGAATATCGATGGTAAACAAGTCCATCTGGCACCTGGTATGGCCGTGACAGTGGAGATCAAAACAGGTCAGCGCCGTTTAATCGAATACTTCCTCTCCCCACTTATTCAGCACGTAACAGAAAGTGTTCGTGAAAGGTAAGCATGATTCAAATTCGCTTAGCAATTAATGAAGATGTGCCAACGTTAGTCGCAATGGGTCGACAGGCACTGGAAGAGTCTCGTTATCAAACTTTTAATTACGATGATAACAAGGTACGAAAATCGGTAGAGGCCTATCTTGCCGATCAGCGAGGTAAATACGCCATTCTCGTGGCCGTAGATAATGACAAAATTCTAGGCTATTTGTTTGCAATGGCAGAAGCTTACTGGTTTTGCGACAGTGTTGTTGCAACCAATATCTCATGGTTTGTGGTTCCAGAAGCACGCGGGAGCAGTGCAGCGACAAAACTTGTAATGGGTTTTCACCGCTGGGCCAAAAACCGTGGAGCACACGAGATCAAACTCATTGTGTCCAGTGCCTATCACATTGATCGTACCGACAAAATGTTGCGTCGGATGGGATTTACCAATATTGGCGGTAATTACGCCCTAAACCTTCAATCAAATTCGAAATAACATCAAAGGAAGTTACTTATGTCTGAACAAACAGTAGATCTAGTCCAGTTAGTGGAATACGCCCAAGCGGCGTTTGATCGTTTACCGACCTTAGGGCCTGTAGCGTGGCTGTATGGCCGTGACGATGCAAAAAAACACCTAACACTTGCAGATCTAGATTGGGCAGTACAACCGCCACTGATTCTGGATCAGTGCCGATTGTTTATGAAAGACAAAATGCCGCTGGGCTTTATCTCTTGGGCGTATGTGCCAGAAGACGTTCATCAACGCTTACTGCAGGGTAATACTCGCTTAGATCCGCATGAGTGGAAAGGCGGTGAGCATCTGTGGCTGATCGATATTGTGACACCGTTTGGACAAAGGGAGGAAATGCTGGCTGATTTGAATTTGTATCTGACTCAAACATGGCAAATAGTTGGTGAATCGCCCCGAGTTTCCTAGACACCTGAAGAGCCTCAATGGACTGTCCATGGTGTGGAGCCCTGATGAAAATATTATTTATTACGCTGAGTATATTACTTAGTGTCTCAGGCTGTGCAGATGAAAGCCCACACCAATATTATGGCACTCTAGGTATACACAAGATAAAGCTCAACCAAGACATGATCGCGATTGGGCCGGAGTATGACGAACCCAGTGTGGTGGGATCTGCTCCCAACGAATTCCCTATCATGCGTGGCTGGGGGGGGTATGTAAAACTACCTGACTTTACACTCCCCAACGACGCTAATCGAGCTGATATGCGTGCAGCGTGGGCAAATCCAACGTCAGATACTTGGGTTAGATATTTAGTGCGTTCTTCCTCTGCTCTAGGATTGCAAGCAAAAACAAAACCTCCTTACAAGGATTTTCGTCAATTTAATCTTAAATGGTGGACTTCAACTCACTTAGAGAGAAAAAATAATCTATATGGATTGGAGGTGTATGAGCCAGTATGGGAATTCAAAAGCAACGAAGGAATTGAGCATGTAAAGAATTATATATACACACCCATCCTTTATTACAGCAAGGAATCTAACGCCTATATTATTTGCAATAGAACTGCACCATTTAATACTTGCGAGCATCGTTTTTTTGTTGATAAAGAAAATAAAATAGAAGTCGAACTTAACTACGCGTCGCATTTATTAAAAAATTGGGCCGAGTATGAGCAAAGAATGCGCGAAACCATTGAGAAATTCTACATAAGAAAGGAAAATTGAAATGCCATTGGAGAAAATAACCGCCAAAGAAATGGCCAAAAACAAGGCTGCGTGGACAAAATATTATTAACTATTGCTAGATTAAAAATTATAACCTATTGCGTTTTTTGTTAATTTTTCCTATGTTTTTGTGACTAATCTTGTGTTTTGGAGTTGTGTAATGTCAATTAATTTAATTGAATCAGACCTTGATTTTATAAGCGTAGTTGTTAATGATATGGTTGCCTCAGGGTTTAAAAGGGGGGATATAAATAGAGAGGTAGATTATTTGAAAATAAACATAGGGCAGCGCGTAATTATTGACAATTGCATTAATTCGTACTTGATTGGAGCCCCTAAGCAGTTTGGAATAAAACCTGGGGGCGCATTTTTTTATTTTTGCTCAGGAAAAATGTATTATCTGAGTGCAAAGTTTACAGAGAACGAATGGCTTTTGTATGATCTGGCGACCTTTAAGGAAGATGCTCTAGCTCTTACAGAGAGTGAGATTTCTTGTCTAAAGCAAATGCTAGATGTGGAAATAACCCGTTCTAATCCTCCTCGTTTTCAGACACCTAATATTCGTATTGTCAATGGAGAAAAATGATGGGGGATTTGAATAGGCTTGATGCTGATCACTTATTAAGTTCCAAGTTAACGTGGAGCGTGGATGAGCTATTTAATTTAATAGCAGACACAAAAGGAAAAGTACTTAATGCATCATCTTCACCACAATTTATTTTGTTCACTGGTGGAGCATCGGGCAGAGATTTGGCGCACGGAATTAGTGAATATGGATATGAAGCCTATGTTCTTGCCGATAGTGAAGTTGGCAAAGTTATTGGCAGCACTCGGTTTAATGATAGGCTTAGGGATGCTGTAACCCGTGAGCTATTTGGCGATATTGGTAAAGATCTTAGCCCCGCGCAGCTAGATGCGGTCACTACTAAGGTCGAATATTATCTCGATGGCAGGGTACCTGGTCATATTTCACTCTTTGATATTGCATCCCATAATTTTGCTGCTAGTGCTACTGGAGCAGTTCGAATTATTGCACCTAATGGAATTGAACTGAATTCTGTTCTGTTTGAACATGAGTTGACTGCAGTCTTAAACAATCCAAAAGTTACTAGTATAGAAGGCTTTTCACGCTCTGATTTGTTAGAAGTCTATAAGCAATCGCCAGAGCTCGTTAGACAAAGCCTAGTAGATGCTTCTGCACGATCTCTTTATGCCTCCCAACTTACATTGGAGGGGGGGCACGATGTTTGGTTTAAAGGTGAATTTTTAAACATCAATGAAGGGGATCCAAGTAAAGGTACGCCACTGGAGCGTTTACAGAGTGTGAATCAGGCTGCAGATGCCTTTTGGAATGAGCAGCGTACTATTGCAAACGCGTCTGGTAATTTGACTAAGTTGGCTTATGTAGATTCTTATTTGAGGAAGGCTGGAAATATAGGTACCCTTCTATCTCTTGGAATTGTTTTAAACCAAGCAAATGCAGCCCTTGAGCAGGGAAATACAGATGATGCACTAAAAATAACTGCAACCTATATGGCTGGTGCGGGGGGCGGGCTAGCAGGTGCACTCGCAGGTGGACTCGCGGCTGCTACAGTAGCTGCACAGATATCTGGGTGGCTGGGGTTCTCGGGGCCTGCAGGTTTATTTGCGTCAGGTGTTTTCACCCTCGGAGCAGGTCTTGTTGGCGGTGTGGCTGGTGAACATTTTGTTACCGAAGCTATGGAGAAATATTTACATATTGATCCAACTGCTAGCGAAAAGATAGAAGGTAATTTGATATTATCCGATGGATCAAAGCTAAAACTTGAAGGCTTCAAATTTAGTAATGGCATTGAAATTCTTGGTCGTACAACATCTAGAGAGATAGTTCTGCCTGATGGAAGTACAAGTATTATTCAAGAACGAACAGAAATCACGAAAATACCAGTTGCTGGGGGCTTTTTGATAACCCAGAAAGACAAGAATGGAATAAACAAAGAGTTTCTTAGCATTGAGCAGCATGAAAATAATGTGCGGCTTGGCTTGGACGCAAATGAAGGCTCTAAGGATCTGTCATATATAGCTTTTTCTAAAGATGGTGGCTTTACTCAAACTGTTTTTGGGGACGGCAATACTAAATCTGAATATCTTGTAAAATATATCTCTGTAAAAGATTCAGCAAACCCAAATCTATCTTATCAAGTGCCTGTTGCACTGACTAACGTCATTATGAAAAATAATGAAAACGTTGGCGTGCAGATTATGTTGAATGATAAAGGGGAAGCTGTTCAGGCCAGCATAACTAACATTGATGGTAATGAAATTAATGCAACTGCATTTAAACAGGTTTATGGCGATATCTCCCAGCAAGACTTAATAAAAATGGCTACTGGAGATTCAGAAGCCCAGCAGCATTTTTCAGAAAAAATCAAAGAGTACAAAACCACCGCTCAAGTTAGTAATGCGTTAGACCGGACTGCTGAATTTTTAGCGCTTGCTCAAGCAATTCAATCAGGTGAGCCCTTAGCAGTAACACGAGCAACGCTAACGATTGGCAAGACAGTCATTGAAGCCAGTGACTGGGGGAAGTCAGCAGATGCCAGTAAAATTGTCGATGGCATCCAAGGCGTTACTGCGGTCCTTGGTGCAGTTGGAAGTGTACTCAGTCTTAAAAAGGCCATCGACGATAAAAATTACCTCGGGGTTGCCTACTCTGGTGCTTCTCTTGTGGGGTATACCGCTAGCGCATATGCCAACCTTGCCACTGCCGCAGGAGTCGAAACGGGAGTAAAACTGGCTGGTGAGATTGCGGGTGTTACTTTAGGTAAGGTGGTACCTGCGCTGGGTATCGTGATGAGTTTGGTAAATGGCGATGTTAAAGGTGCAGCCGTCAGTGCCATCTCCATGGTAGCAGCGCTTTCGCCTATGCCTGTCATCGGTCAAGTCATTGCAGTAGCCTATATGTTGTACTCCTTGTTTAATGCCTCGAAAGTACCAGACGCATGGGGCGAGGGACACTTCACTTGGGACAATGGCCAAATTGGGATGAATGTCGTCGGTGAAACAGGTGGCGATGCTCGTGTCGGTGGCATGTTGGGAAACCTGAAAGCCACAATGGAGTATCTGGTGCAAAAAGCACGCACCGATAATCCAGAGATGCCAATCGGCGCGATCCCATTGCGATTCGGTTCTTTAACTTATCGCGATGATAAATTCACCTTACATGATCTTGACCCTGTTACTGGGGCAACACGTGATCGTGTTTATGATTTCCAAGGTAAGCGACTAGGGGTGAGCACCAATGACCCTGAGTTCTTTATCGATCTGCAAGAAGCTTTGTTGCGCAATGCAATTGAGCGTCATGGCTTGGCTGCGCAATATGAAGTCGACACGGTATACCTTAAGAATCAGGCCGGTGACCCTAAAGCGGGTCTGACTGAAGAACAAATGGCGGCCTCCGAAGGTAAACTGGCACCGGTAGCGTCCGGAGATACACAACGCTTCCGCCCAATTGCATTGGATATGAATGGTGATGGACAAATTTCAACAATCGCTCGTGAAAATTCAAATGTTCTATTCAATGTTGATGATTCTGGATATTTAAAACATACAGGCTGGGTTGGCTCTAGTGATGCAATGCTGGTCTTAGACCGCAATTTATCAAGCTATCTAGATGCCGGTACTGATTTGTTCTCGAATGCCAAATTGGCCGATGAACTCAAAGGCGTGCCTTCACTTCGATATTGGGATAGCAATTACGATCAGCGACTTACCGCAGCGGATCCTGTCTTTAAATATTTGCAGGTTTGGCAAGATAAAGACAGCGATGGCGTAGTTGATGACGGTGAGTCTAAAAAGCTCAGCGATTTGGGTGTTACTTCGATCAATTTTGCGCGCAATACGTTTGAAATTAATGGTCAGGAACGTTCAATGGTATCGGCCGATTTGACAGCGGATACTAAAGGCTCACGTGCAATTAAGATTCCAGAGGGCATTTTAGTTGAGAGTAGCGATGGTAAAAAATCATTGGTCGTTACCACAACTCAGGATTTGAGCTCATTTGTACCAAATGCGGATGGCTTTACCGTTTTTGAGGATATGGTCGCTTACGTATCATCCGCAACGCTAATGGCGAATGACCGCAAAATTCCGGTAGGTTCAAAAATCGTTGCTGTTGAGGGGGCCAAGAACGGTGCGGCGCGTTTATTGGACTCTGGTGATATCGAATTTATGGCCAGCCCTAACTACTACGGTGACCAAGCTGGGTTCAATTACATTTTGCAGTCTCCAGACGGAACCAAAACTTCAGTACCGGTCTTGGTGACCGTACAGGGGGTAAATGATGCCCCGACATTAACTGTTCAGGATGATCCAGATCGTCCTATCTATGGTTGGGATGTCGTTATTGCAGGGCGTGGCGGTACACAATATCTCAGAACGACATCGATTCCATCGATTAATTCTGCCAATGCATCCGTACAAAGTGTCACTCCAATTTATGCTCCGTGGACTGAAACTACTGTGCAATACCAAGGTTCGCAAGGCGGTAATCCTGTTTATACAGTTACGGAACATAACCAACCTATTAGCTCGGCAGATGCCAATTCTGGCTGGTTGAGTGGCGCGGATATTGATAATTCACCTTCTGAACTACGTTATGAAATCTTAGCTCAGCCTAATTGGGGGGAAGTAGAACTCGATCCTGTTACTGGGCATTATCAGTATTGGGGTCACACAGGGGTTGAAGGATCGACGCATCGTATTACTGAAATGAGTCCTCTGAATCAACAAAACGCAGATGCGTTTAAAGTCAGAGTGATTGATCCATCAGGAGCATGGACTGAAAAAACTATCCAGGTGACGCATTTCGGTCCTCCGCCAACACCTAAAGATGGCGGCGGTAAAAAACCGATTGCACTTGATTTAAACGGTGACGGTTTGAGTTTTACTCATGTTGATGACAGTAACGTGTTTTTCGACATTAATGGTGATGGTTGGCGTGATCGGATTTCATGGCTCAAAGATGGCGATGGTTTCTTGGCGTTTGATGCGGATGGCAACGGTAAAATTGATCGTGCAGACGAGTTGTCATTTGTGGGCTACAAATCTGGCGCTCAAACAGACCTTGAAGGGTTGCAAGGCTTCGATAGTAATGGCGATGGCCTGTTATCTAACTTAGATGAACGTTGGAGTAAGTTGGGCGTTTGGGTCGATGCAAATCAAAACGGGGTTTCAGACGCGGGCGAATTCCGCTCGCTAGACTCGTTTGGTATTACATCAATTGCGCTTAAGAGCGATGGCAAATCGTTTGTAAAAGATGGCAATACGGTTCATGGCCAAATTGATGTGACATTTAGCGATGGTCATGTGATCAAGGCAGGTGACGTGACGCTAGCCACTCGTCCTGAGGTTCAAGTCCCCAATGTGGATGGTTCAACAACAGTTGTACCTACATCACCATTCAGTCCATCTGGCACCGAAACACAGGGTACGAGTGGCGACGACATTCTCCTCGCTAGTAAAGGCAATAGTATTGTCAAAGCAGGGGCTGGTGATGACTTCATCTATGACGATGTGGGCAATGATGCCATCTTGGGTGAGGCTGGCAATGATGTGATCTATAGCGGCGCAGATAACGACTTTGTTGATGGTGGTGAAGGCAACGATGTGATCTACGCTGGCCTTGGTAATGACATGGTCTTCGGTAATACCGGGAATGACCAAATCTACGCTGAAGGTGGAAATGATTTGGTCTTTGCAGGCGAAGGCGATGACTTTGTCTCCGGCGGCTGGGGTAATGATGTGCTGGACGGACGCGAAGGTGACGATATTCTCTTTGGTGAAGCTGGGAATGATGCATTACTTGGAGGCGTTGGTGATGACCAATTAGCTGGTGGTGATGACAAAGACTGGCTATATGGTCAAGACGGTAATGACCAATTAGATGGTGGTGAAGGTGCCGATGAAATGGATGGCGGCTTAGGTAATGACATTTATATCGTTGATAATGTCGGCGATGTCGTTATTGAATCAGCCAATGCAGGGGATGACACTGTTCGCACTAATCTGAGTTATACGCTGGGTGAAAATGTTGAGAACTTAACTCTGTTAGGTAAAGACAATCTGACGGCAACAGGGAATGCGCTGGATAACCGCTTAGTTGGTAATGATGGCGACAACATCTTGAACGGCTTGTTGGGTGCAGATCGTATGTACGGTGGTAAAGGAAATGATCTTTACTATGTCGACAACAGTAATGACACCGTCACCGAATTTACCAACGAAGGGACCGACTCTGTTATCGCTAGTGCAACCTTTACCTTAACCAGCAATATTGAAAACCTCACCTTGGTAGAGGGAGGGAATATTTCTGGGACGGGTAATACTTCAGCAAATCTGCTGGTTGGGAATTCTGGTGCAAATACACTGGATGGCCGTGCTGGTGATGACACATTGCGCGGTGGGGCTGGCAATGATGTCCTCATTGGTGGTCTAGGTAACGATGTATTCCTGTTTGATCAAGGTGATGGTCACGACACGGTGAGCGATACACAAGAGAATGGTTCTGGCGGTATCAATACGCTGCGATTTGGATCGGGCATTACTTTAAGTAGCCTTTCATTTGAATATGCACCAAATAGTTTGCTGATTCATTACGGAGTTGCGGGAGATACAATTCAAATGAATTACGATCCTTACTCCGCTGAGCAGACTCTACCTACTGCCAAAGTGGAATTTGCAGATGGCACAGTCCGCAATCTGGCTGAATTAATTAATCGCCCTCCAAAATTGGTGAATCCATTGGCTGATGTGAGCTTTGTCTCGCCTGGGCCAATCGATGTTAGTGTGCCAAATGGAACCTTCATCGATCCAGATGCCGGCGATGTTCTCACGCTATCAGCAACGTTGGCGGATGGTTCTGCATTGCCAACTTGGCTCAAGTTTGATGCAACAAAAGGCCAATTCCACGCTGATATTGACCCTGAAATTCTGGGTAACTGGGACATTAATGTGCGAGCGACAGATCGTTACGGGCTGCATGCTGATGATGTATTCAAGCTGGTTATGCCATTACATCCAGGAATTACCAAAAACGGTGATTGGCGCGATGAAACGCTCATTGGCACTAATGGCAATGATGTGATTCAAGGCATGGGTGGTAAAGATCGAATTATTGCTGGTGCTGGTAATGACACGTTAACTGGTGATTGGGGCGACGACTTCATCAACGGTGGCACTGGCAATGATTACATCGATGGACGGGGTGGAAATAACACGCTCTTGGGAGGCGCAGGGAACGACATCATCCGGGCGCAATTCGGCGCCGATATCATCGATGGTGGTGATGGTGATGATGACATTTATGCTAGTGGTGGAGGTAATGATATCCGCGGCGGCAAAGGTAATGACATCATCGTGGCCGACTGGGAAGGCGATACTTATCACTATGCTCGTGGTGATGGTCGTGATCAGATCCTTGATTGGGGTGGGAACGATAACTTGAACATGGAAGGTATTAAATCCGATGAGTTGTGGTTCAAACGAACGGGGAACAATCTGGAAATCGACGTCATTGGTGGCGATGGCCAAGTGGTGATCAAGGATTGGTACATTAGCCATCAAATTGAGCAAATTAAAACAGCAGATGGGAAAACGTTGCTCAATACCCAAGTAGACGCCTTGGTGTCTGCAATGGCAGGAATGGCGCCGCCATCCTCTGCAGAAACCGCTCTTCCTGATCAGTATCGTGAGCAGCTACAGCCGGTACTGGCTGCAAACTGGCACTAAGATAGGCGAAGCCACAACTTGTATCCGCCCTCCGAACAGGGGGCGGATATATTTTTTTGAGTTGAATTATGAATGCAAATACCATCCCGCCCGACTTGGGGGGGAATGAACAACCAATTGATTCTGCCTTGGCTTGCTTGGTCATGCTGGCGCGATATCATCAAATTGCAATTGAACCTGAGCAGATAAAGCATGAGTATGCGAGTGATCAGGGTACTCTCACTGAATCCGATGTTCTATTGGCAGCAAAAAAATCCGGACTTAAAGTCAAAGCAGTCGATACCCATTTTGATCGATTAGAACGAACCCCTTTACCCGCAATGGCAAAGACCATCGAAGGAGGATGGGTTATCCTCGCAAAAATCGAAGGGAATGAGATTCTTATCCAGGATCCCTTATTTGGTCGCCCGCAAAAAATCAGCAAAGATGAATGGCTAACCAAATGGTCTGCTCGTCTGATCCTGTTTACGTCACGTGCTAGTTTAGCTGGTGATCTTGCGCGTTTTGACTTCTCTTGGTTTATTCCCGCAATTGTTAAATATCGCAAGCTGCTTGGGGAAGTTTTACTCGTATCGTTTGTCTTGCAACTCATTGGTTTAGCAACGCCACTGTTTTTTCAGGTCATCATGGACAAAGTGCTGGTTCATCGTGGTTTGACCACGCTCGATGTCTTGGCGCTTGGTTTGTTGGTAATTTCAGTCTTTGAAGTTGGGATGACGGCATTACGCACCTATGTGTTCTCCCATACAACAAACCGTATCGATGTGGAGTTGGGCGCAAAATTATTTAGGCATTTACTCGCACTGCCTTTAGCGTATTTTCAAGCTCGACGAGTCGGTGATTCCGTTGCTCGCGTACGTGAATTGGAAAATATTCGCAACTTCCTCACCGGTCAGGCACTTACATCGGTATTAGATCTTGTCTTTTCTGTCGTTTTTTTGGCCGTCATGTTTTACTACAGCGGTTGGTTGACTCTGATTGTTGTGTTGTCTTTGCCTTGTTATGTGTTGCTCTCCGTTCTTATCACACCAATTTTGAAAGTCCGACTAGATGAAAAATTCGCACGCGGCGCAGAAAATCAATCGTTTTTAGTCGAAACGATCAATGGGGTAGAAACCATTAAGTCCATGGCTGTTGAGCCACAGGTAACGCGTCGTTGGGATAATCAATTAGCGGGTTATGTTGCTGCTGGGTTCAAAGTGACACAACTGGCAAATATCGGTAGCCAAGGCGTCAACCTGATTCAAAAAGTCGTTGTGATTGCAACCATGTGGATCGGAGCCAAGTTAGTCATCGAAGGAGATCTGACTGTCGGTCAGTTGATTGCCTTTAATATGCTCGCGGGTCGAGTAGCAAGTCCTGTGATGCGCTTGGCGCAACTGTGGCAAGATTTTCAGCAGGTGGGCATTTCGATGCAGCGTCTCGGCGATATTCTGAATACTCGCACTGAAATCAACCAGAATCGAGCACAACTTCCTCCCATTCAAGGTCATATCGAGTTTGATCAGATTCATTTTCGCTATCGCCCTGATGCGCCAGAAATCTTGCGCGGCATTAATTTGAAGATTAATGCTGGTGAGGTTATTGGAATTGTTGGTCGCTCTGGATCTGGCAAAAGCACACTCACCAAGCTCTTACAGAGGCTGTATGTACCAGAACGTGGTCGAGTATTAATCGATGGTGTTGATTTAAGCCTCGCTGATCCCGCATGGTTACGTCGACAAATTGGCGTGGTCTTGCAAGAGAACTTGTTGTTCAACCGAAGTATTCGCGACAACATCGCATTGGCAGATCCCGGTATGAGCATGGATCGTGTGATTTATGCAGCCAAACTTGCTGGAGCTCATGAGTTTATCGTTGAGTTGCCTGAAGGTTATGACACCCATGTTGGCGAACACGGCACCGGTTTATCTGGCGGGCAGCGTCAACGAGTTGCGATCGCTCGAGCGCTAGTAACAAATCCTCGGATTTTAATTTTTGATGAAGCGACTAGTGCGCTTGATTATGAGTCGGAGCGAATCATTCAAAACAACATGAAAGCAATTTGTTCGGGACGTACTGTACTTATTATTGCGCATAGACTGTCCGCAGTGCGGAATTCAAACCGGATTATTGCTATGGACCGAGGACAAATTGTTGAAGAAGGCCCGCACCAAGAACTTGTTAGCAAACCCGATGGTTACTATGCAAGGCTTCATGCAATGCAGATGGCTTAAGTCTGAATGCTAGTTGTGATCTTTATAAGGGCAGGGCAAAGTTAAGGTCTGGAGGAGCTTAATCGTAAGCGGTCTTTGACTATGGCTTACTGCTCAAAATGGCTTTGTTGTACAAATCAGCTTGAAGACGAATTAACCCAAACTCCAGACGGATTTATTCCGAACACACCGTCGTCGGTGTACCCAGTTACCTGAAGCGATTTAGGATCGCTTCAGGCACTTGCAACTCCGTTACCTGACGATCAAAGTCCCGCGCCATCACTCGTTCACCGAGTAATTTGAAACATCGCATTTTCGTTTCCACCAAGCTGCGCCGATGGTAGCCCGACCACTTTTTCCAGATGGCTATACCCAAGTATTTGGTCGCATGCAAAATCGCATTTCGAGCTTGTGCATCCGCGGTATTTTCTGGCCAAAAAAACTATGCGTTCTCCCGCGTGGGAAAGATTGCAGCCGCTCCGCGAGCTGCAATGGCATTGTTGTTCGCGCCGATTGAAATCTGACCCGTGGGTCAATTTTCGGTCGGCGACAACAGTGTAGGAATTCTAAAAAGAGTCTTTTTAAGTTTATGTGATGATTTGGGCGTTTTATACCAAATTTCTGCTCGTTTCCCCTTCTCCTTTTAAGTAATCCATTTAAAAATAGCTACGTAGACGTATTGTTAGTGATGAGCTGCTGATGCATCTACACATTTTTATTTTCTAACTGAAAGGATTGTCAAAATGACTCAACAATTAATCGAACATACGTTAGAGTTGAATATTGGTAAATCTCCCGATGGTAAGGGGGTTACAGTTGAATGCAAGGAACTGCAGAAGCAACTGAAATTTACTAATGATTTTGTCTCGAGTACGTTCAATGTCATTCACACAGATGTATGTGCAAATGAGAATGAATTCAGGATGGTTTTTGCAGTAGAACCCGTTCTAAAGGGAGGAGGGGTAATTGAAAAGCCTCCAATTCAAATTTTGAACGACGTAAAAGAGCAAAGCATCGCGGTTCATGAGAAGTTGGTTGCCGGTGAGCCCATAGATGATGAAAATATACCAAAGCCAGTCAAGGATATGCTTCTACTCCAAATGAAGAATAAAGAGCCGCGTGACTTCAATGAAATCAAAATAGAAACATTACCAAAAGTAAACTGTGCAGTAGCCGAGGAGCTGGACTTTGTTGAAAAGGTGAGGGTCGTATCTGTTTTCTTTGATAAAAAGAAAATCGAAGTATCAACGATGCATAAAGGCCACCATTTACTCAACATTGCGAGTGATAGTCTTGAAAAGCTTGTGCAAAAGCTTGGCCAAGAGCCTGATTCAGCGATCGAGTTGCATTTTAAAAGTATTGTGAACCTACTAGATCGCTCCAAAAAGACTGGTGTTGTGAGTAAAGTAATTTGCTAGTTTTTGACAGTCCAAATCCCCATTGCTTAAATGTTTTGAGGCAATGGGGAAATTTGATAAAGATGGTTGTGAATAATAGTTAATGCGAGGATATGATGTAACTCTTGTTGGGCTAGAGATCTAGAAGCCGGAATTTTGTCTTGATGAGGATGAAAAATCGCTAGAATGACAGGCGCAAATTTTGTGATACGGCGCTCACGTATCTGACTTGGATATCTTGGGCCTCTGAATAAGGTTTCATGAGGAGTGCAGACATTAATATCTGTTGTTCGGATTGATTGATATGTTCCTTGCGCACCAATTGCGAGTAGAAATTCTTTCCAAACCTCTTGCTCTTGCTGGTCTGCAATAGCTAAACCGGATCTGTTTTTTTCATAATTCCCGCGCCAAGTATTAAGGACCCTCCTGCCTTGCTCAGGATAAGTTTTCAAAAATGCGATAATTTTTCCCTCAAGATCGTTATAAAAATTATTATTGAAATAGCGGCTAGTCGTTTCCTTGTCAAATCCTTGATAACCTGTCTCACTCTTTAGCTTGCTGTAGCTCTTGTGGATTTGTTCAACTTGATTTGCTGAAAACCCAAAATGGGAGGTTACTTCGGCTTGAGTTAATCCTGAATTTAAGCTGATGATTGTCTTGTGAAGTAGACTTAAGTTGCATTGATTGTCGATTGAACGGGTAGGTAGCAGTGATGGTCGATTATGTTCAAATTTAATAATAATTTCTGGCAGGTTATTTTTCTTAATTGTGAATGATATTAGTCCCTCCCAAAATCCCTCATCTGTATCTTCCCTATGGCGGCGGACTTTGATTGCAGATTCGGTAAGTCCCGTCCATCCAGCCAGTTTTCGCATGATTGGTATTGTGATTGGATGTTGCTGCATGAATGAGGCTTGGCATAAGTCAAGTGAATGTGTGTAACTTTCAAATGTTGTTCCTAATTGCGCATGACCTAAATGAACACTTAATGCATACATCAATCTGCGAGTTGGGGTTCTACTCCCAAGCCAAACCTCTTGTGCGCGCTCAATCCCCCCAGGAAACCACTTTTCAAACTCTTCTCTCCAATGAGAGTGGTCTCGATTTGCTAAATAAGTGATGGTACTAGCGAAAGTATGGCGTGCATCATGAATTCTGCAATGATTGTTGCCGGTTGCTAGTTTAAGTGCTAACAGTAGTCGTTGTTTTATGCGAGATTGCTCAATTAATTCATCAGTACGTTCATTACTACAGAAAATTGGTGTTTGACTATTCGCGCCAAATTGAGCTTCAAGTGAAGCCAATCTTCGCATAAGTAACTCATTTTCATCATCTGCTAAGGTCCAGCATGGTACCTGCCGAAACCCTGCCCGGGATTTTGGTGCCCCAAATTTACTCCGCTGCACATATGCTATGACAAGATCATTTTTAAAAACTATGTCACACCGCCTAAGGCGTAGACATTCTGAAATACGTAGGCCGAATCGGAACGTCAATATAATTGCAAGCTCTTGCAGTACTTGCTCTTCAGGTGTGGCAAAAAAATCTTCGCGTAGCAATGATTTTGCATCACTATATTCTTGATATCGAATAATTTGAGCATTCACTAGGCTGGTAATCCCCGAAAATGCAGGGTCAATTTGGGCAAAATTTACGGGTGGAACCTCATAAATCTTGGAAATATATTCATGAAAATACCGAATATATTTACCACGCCATTTCTTGCTAGTTGGCTTCTCATTGTAATTTAACGCCAACCTATAAATTTCTTCGAAATTCTCTGTATCATATTCAAGGATATTGTCAGCCCAGCATGAAGTTAATAGTGGCTCTCCTGCGCCAAAGACATAATTGATAATGGTGCTTTGTTTGTACCTTTTTTTACCATTTTTCTTTCTAGATAGTAGTTCTTTTGCATATTGAGCAAGCAAAAATACAATTTGTCCTACATCTTGATCGTTCCAATTAGATTCCTCGTGCTTGATTTGCTCAATCACTCCTTTCGCAGAGTGAATGCCTGTAGCTGTTCCTTCCTTATATTCAAGAATGCAATTCCTTAGGCTTTTGGCTGCTTGTCGGGTATTTTGATTGTCAGCCTGCTGAGGAGAAAGGAACGGTATTTTAGTTAAATTTTCATCAGACTCGCTTGTCCCAAGATCTATACGTTTTCCCGTCAGAAGACGTAATAAATTATCCTCTGGAATCGCCCATGCTTTAGTTTCTGAGCGCGTATAGCTAGAAACTAATCCGGACCAATTTTGCTGTTGCCACGCTTGCATGACCTTCTTAATATCTGTGGCGGTACGAAGTATGGGGTCAGCTGGCCAAGTTTGAGTCAGCTGAAAATTATTTTTCATGATGTTACTGAGAGCAGAGAAAAAACTGGCTTGAGGCCAAATGATTTCTTGGGCGCTTTGTGCTTTTTCGCCCAATCTATTGGCTGGCCACTCGTGTATGGGGCGGGCGTATATGGCTAATAGCATCAGGGTTGAGAGGGGACCAGGCCAGCATCTAACCAAACGGTGATTGTCATGCCATTGCAACCACACTTTCCCACTAAATTGCCGTAAGCCACCAGATAGAATAGCAAGCAGTGCTGCGCTTGGATCGAGTAGTCCTGACTCAATAATTAAACAGAGATGAGCCCAGGCGAGTAACTCTGGAAGTGACAAATTTGACGGATCGTCTGGCAGGCAGGATGGCAATTTCTGGCGTAACCAGTTCCCACGCTCAACACATAGTAAGTGATCGTAATGGAACGATGCAGCCTCTGCGGGACAATTAAGAACAAATCCACTTGTAGGCATTTTTGTTTTGCGTCGAAGATATCGAGTTAGCGCATTAATTAGATGCTTTTTTTGGCCCTCAGTGACTTCATCAGATCGAGCAATATAGTTGAATACCTGATCTTGTAACTCTTTGGAGTTGGTTAGATCTTCAATTGTGTGTTGGCTGAAGGCTTTTTTGAAGAGGGCTTTGGCTGCGGAAGTGCTTTTTTTATGGGCTTCTTCTGATGCCCTGGTTGGTGGTAATGCAGTTAAATTTGAATGCGTCTTTGAATGTGGGGTGCGTTTTTTGTGGATCACAGGAATTCCTGTGCAGATTTCAAAACCTAATTCCTTAAGCCAGCCATCTACGATCTGATCCCACTGTTTTGATATAGTCACTGGTGAAACTGTATTACTGGATGACCATGGCTGTTGTCCCGTCTGAATATGTCCAGCCGCACCTGATACCCATTCTCCAGCTAACCCTCGCTCCCTCAATGCAGAAATAAACCAATGTCGAGATAGATTGTTCGGTAGCCTCGGTTTTAGTTGAAGAAACGCTTGGACTTCAGCGCTGCCTAGTTTCAGTAATGCTTGCTTTGGAGAGGTTGGTAGTAAAAATAACCAATTACAGCCCCCGATCTGAAGTCCTGGTAAAACGCTCATTCGTCCAATGTGTTCCGCAGACTCCGAGTTAAATTTAGCTAAGCGTTGAGCTAAGCCACGTAGATGCGCGCAATATGCTTCAATTTGTTCTCTGGCGAGCGGCGATAGACGCACTAGTCTCGCTCGGTGAGCTTCATCAACTACTTTGTCCCTAAGGATGGCCCATCCGTCCAGAGCAATCGTAGGCATTCCAAAGCTGAACTGTTCTGCTGCACGATGCCCGGTCGCACATTG
Source organism: Chitinibacter fontanus (assembly GCF_013423785.1). Classification (NCBI taxonomy): domain Bacteria; kingdom Pseudomonadati; phylum Pseudomonadota; class Betaproteobacteria; order Neisseriales; family Chitinibacteraceae; genus Chitinibacter; species Chitinibacter fontanus. Next base: position 1,360,863 of record NZ_CP058952.1, on the reverse strand, counting down.
TAGAAGCCAAGCGGTATAACAAGCTATTTGGGTATGGAAATGCCTTAATTCATCGTATTCACACCGAAATGCGAGGGAACGCTGGGCAGTAATTTCGTCAATGCGTGATTTCAGTTGGTCTGCATGCCATTGAGCATCACTATAGAGATGACTTCCTATTCGTACGTCAGAGTATTTGCTGCTGTGGGTTGCAGAAAGTCCAATTGAGTCTAGATGTTTGCAGTACAACTTAGTCAGGTTAGATACGGGGGCTGAGTAATAGTAAAAACCAACATTCGGAGCAAATTGAGCGCTATTGATCGTCAGGCTTGCGATGAGTTCATCGCCATGGTCGCGTATACCTTCATCAAAAATAATTCGTCGTAATCGCGCGGGTGTCGCGCGCAAGGAGGGGTGTTGTCTTCTTTGGTCGGTGAGCCATTCCTGCATACAGGATTCAATCGTTTCTGGATTTTGAAAACCAAATCGCTTAGCAACGGTTGTTGCCTGTACAGGCGATGACTCCAGCATTATTGTCAGTGCCTTGGGTAGTGGTAGCGTTAATTCTTCTTGATGAGGGTGGAGGGCTGCTGTTTGTTCAATTGATGGCGTATATCGTCCTGGGAATTGCGGAAATCTGCGTCGCCACTCCTGCGATTTGGTACAAATTTGCAGCTCAGGTAACTCGTCCCACTCATCAACAAAGCGAGCATTTAATAGATCACGAAAATCGACGCCGCATGCGATTGTAATTAAGCATAAAGTGACAGCTGTTTGGAATTGGGGGCGTTGCTCCTGAAGTAAAAGTGGGATAAGTACTTGTAATTCGGCGGGGTTGAGGACATGCCAATCCCATGGTAGGTAATTATTCTCACGCGCTGTGCGATACCGTGCTTCTCGCAGTCGTGCGTATTGGTCAAAGACGCCAAGGCCACCTACGTTCCCATCGTCATCGCGTAACCAAATATCAAGTGATGGTTCACCATCTTCCTCATCAATAGGCGCACGATAAATCGAAAAAGATTGAGGTAATCTCGGGGTTTGATTGTGAGTATTGATGGGCGAGTGCCGCTGGTATGTAGAACCAAAGTTTTGGAAGTAAGATTTCTGCTTAATGTCGTTTTGCTGCGTGTACTGAGGTCTGATATTTTCGGAAGTTAACTTTGGTGGAACACGCTCCAATGCTTGGAGAACGAATCTCATTCCTTTGAGACATCGATGCAGCGGGTGATCCTTATGTTCTGCCGCATACATGAGCTTGGATAACCATAAGTCAGGAGGTCCCGATTCTGGCCAATCCGAAGGGACATCTTTATTGAGTAACCTCCGTACGGCAGCACAAAATTCAATAATCGCACTAGGAATCTCTCCAGGATTCTGGCTCCGCCAAATGAACAACGTGGCTTGCAAAAATTGGCCAATTTGGACTTGGGGTTTGCTGAAGAGTTTATGTTGAGTTTGCCAAGTCGCCATTAATGGGCGATCCGCCACGGTATGTTTAATCTGCGAGCCGGAATACGTTTTAATGATTATGTCTGGAAAACGGGCCTTGAGTTCACAAAGTAACAATAGAGCATCGACGTCTTTCTGTGACTGATTGAGTAGAGGGTATCCAGGCCATGGATCAGTTGAAAATAGGCTGCCGAGAACTTCTAATACTTCAAGTAGGCCATCAATATCGGATGATAAGCCAAAGATATTTTGTATCATCGTGCAGATTACTTCTGCATTCGATGGGGCAAGTTCATTCAGCTTTGCTTGTAGCCGATGAAATGTAGGAAGTTTTAGTTGATTCAAAAGTCAATTCACCTAGTCTGTGACAAAGTAAACCGGTCCTATGTGCTCGCCAACTCGTGTGGTCGATGGCCGAAATCGCTCAGCTTCGATCCCTTTAAATCAAACCAGCGGGTACACCTGACGCAATGATGATGTGCTCAGTTTACGCGCTTCGAACAGATTAAAAAGGGGTTAGCTCTGTAATTACGAGATCATGATTTGGCTATCAGAACATGAATGTGAATAGCGACCTCGCCGCGAGGTTTTGTATTTGGTCTGTGGGGAGCGACATACAATGCATGATCATCAACACCTCGGGCGAGATGAGATCAAGGCAGTTTGCAGTATTCATATTTACCACCATGTGACTGAATGCTTCCCTATTCACAAAACCTGGTTCAAGTGCGAGCATCCTTAAATAACTTTTGCACTGTAATTTAGTCAGGCATTAAGCCGCCGCATGAGCGAGGTCTCGCCAATAGTCGCCCCTTGAACTAACCGGCGTAATATACAGAAGATGGCGAGTCAGATTCGATCGCTCGTTCATAACGGTGTGCTTGGCGTAAAAAAATTGCAGCGGGGAAGTGTCGCGGGACGTAGGTACAGGTTGCGGCATACCGGTTCCTAAGATGTTTTAACCATTCTCGCGGTTGGTCATGGAGTGTATGTGCGCGAGCAGCTTGAGAATTATCACTGCAGCTTTCACTTTCGCGAGTTGGGCGTCCCGTCAACTCAGAAGCTATGGTAATCAATAGTGATGAAATTTGTCAGGCTACTCTTTGTTGAGTTTGGGAACGTTTTGATAATACAGCAGGGTTTCAACAAATTTCCGTGTGGGGTATATCTTAAAAGAGGCCTAATGTGCTCTTTTTCTTGATTTAAACTAACGATTTGATCATCGATCATCGAAACTGAACATATACTCTTCAAAAAGAATTATTATTGTCATAATTCTGAATTAAAAGTTCAGATTTTAGTTTTTTCCTATTTCTGCCGATATGCATCCATCCTAAGTCAATGAAAAACAATAAAATAATATTTAGCTTATATAGTTTAGTTTTATCTGCTCTTTCGCTAAGTTCGTTGAGTCATGCGGCTCCGACACCTGTGGAGCAGCCACCCGCACCAGTCGTAGTTGCCGACAGCTATAGTGAGGATGGAGTCAAACAAACTGCACGATCATCAAACGCAGAAATAGATAGTATCGATATCCTGAAAGGTTCGGTTCGTCTATCAATCCCATTGTTCTCCATCCCAGGTGCTGGCGCTAACCTTCAAATTGCTTGGTCGTGGAACTCTGCAATTTCCCAGACAGATACGGTTCATTCAATACGTGTCCGAGCTACAGCAGGGACATCGCCAGTCCATCCAGGCACGTTCGTCCTAGAACTGCCTGATGGACAAAACCTCAATTTTTATGCAGCAAAGGACTCCGCTGGTGGCGGAACTTACCGCACCACCACAAACTGGGTATTAGATGGAGAAAATGGTCTGTATGGCAAACCGATTACGCGTTGGCTGAAATCACCGGATGGTACTGTTTATACCCTCGATAAGCTTGACGAAAATGGCTTTAGTTATCATTTGCCGAGTGTCAGCACGGATGCCAATGGCAATCAAATTACATATACCTATGACAAGCGCTATCTCACAAAGATGGTTGCCTCTGATGGTCGTGAAATCAATATCACGTGGGATAAGGTGCGGGGACGCCCGACGGCTGTGAGTGCAGGTGGGCGCACTTGGAGTTTCAATTACATCAATGAAAAACTCGCAGATTATGACGCCACACTTTTGGCTGGCACTATGCAACTCAACCAACCAAATGGTGACGCATGGTTGCTAGATTGGGTGAGTTATGAAGAGTTCATGCTCAAACAGCCTTGGGATCCTAGAACAGCGCGTAAACCCTCGTCTCCATTATTCACTGCGGTTCAATTTCCTACTGGCGGAAGAATCAATTATCAGTTCAACCAATTCCGGGTCGATCCAGCGGATTGCCCTTATAACTGCGTAGCAGACTATGAGAAATATTATCGAGAACAATCAAGAGCTGTCTTAGCCAGAAAAACAACTTCAGATGGCGGAGTGTGGACCTATAACCATTACTTCGACAATGCGGTGGACAACAAAATTGTTGTTCAAGCGAAATGGAATTTGCCTAAAGATCCTGGTAACGCAGGCGTCTTTTCTGGAGAACGAACCGTTTCTGGCCCAGCAGGGGTACAAAAATACAAATTCTTCTCACCTTATGGCCTCGTAAATTGCCAACAAGACATGTGGCAAGTTGGCCTGATGCTGGAGTCATCGGTAGCAAACTTAGAAACGACCACCTATAGCTGGGCCCCATCCGCAACTGGCCGTAGTTGGGAAAAACTAAACGACACTTGCAACTCAAATAGTGTCCCAATGCCCGTGATGACTGGTAAAGCAGTTGTGCGTGATGGGAAAAGCTTTACGACGAATTACAGTAATTTTGATTCCTATAACCGCGCCGGAACCATCAGTGAAGTTGGAGATTCGGGACACACTAAAGTGACTCAGCAGGCTTATTTGACCGATACCAGTCGCTGGTTGATGGATAAAATAAGCACGCAAACGACACATAGTGTTTTAGGTGGTCCTGCGTTATCCACGTTGTCTCGGGTTTATAACGCGAATGGCAATCTCGTTTCTGAAAACCAAGATGGCATTACTACTTCTTACTCTTATTTCCCGAACGGATATATAGCGTCAACAACGGATGCCCGAGGTTTTACGACCCAGTTTAATGATTATTATCGTGGTAAATCCCGTACTGTGATCAAGCCGGTTGGTACAGGACAAGAGCCAGCTATTTGTCCTGCACAACCAAACATCACGCTATCTAGAGTGATTGATGATTTTGGTAATGTAGTTTCATTTACTGATGGCCGTAGAAATACGACCAGTTACCAGTACGACACTTTGAATCGTTTAACCCAGGTTACGCCACCACGCGGCGATCAAACATTGATATCGTGGAGCAAGAATGGCCGCACGGTTCAGCGAGGGCGCTATACGGATAGCCAAATATGGGATGGATTTGGCCGTACGATTAAATCTACCATCAATACTGTTTACATTAATCGCAACTATGATGCGGCTGGTCGGTTGATTTTTGAGAGTTACCCTAGTCAAGTCGATGGTGATACGAGTACGTATGATGCTTTAAATCGTCTAACTCAAATTAGCCATGGTGATGGTACTAACCGTTCCTTTGGGTATAGCGGTTCTGCTGTTGCAGAAAGAAATGAGCGCGGATTTACCACCTCATATTTTTATCAAACGTTTGGAAATCCGGATCAAAAATCAGTCATTAAGGTAGTTCCACCCGTCGCAGGAACTGGAACAGACATTGTTCGGGATACCTTAGGTAAGGTTCTTTCGGTTACCCAAAATGGTGTAACGCGCAATTGGACTTATGATAGTCGCCACTTCTTAGTTTCACGCACCGATCCTGAGATTGGCACGACAACTTATGCACGCGATAACGCCGGCAATATTACAAGTACAAAAGTAGGAGCCCAAGAGGCAGTTAGCACGAGCTACGATGCTCAGAATCGTGCAACTTACACAAGCTATGCCAATGGCGGTGCTGAAGCGGTATGCCGTGTTTACGATGCCAATGGCAATCTCACTACGCTCAATAACACGGCGATCAAGCGTACACACGATTATGATGCAAACGATAATCTAGTGCGTGAAACTATGGTTGCGAGTGGGAACACCCTCACGCTCAATCGAGAATACAACGGTAATGATGTGCAAAGTGCAATCATTTATCCAAATAACCAGCGTCTCGAATTGGCGCCAGATGAGTTTGGTACACCCACTAAGCTGGGTACCTATGCTCCTAATTTGGTCTTTAATGCGCGTAATCAATTAATGGATTGGCAAGCTGCAAATGGCCGCTGGGATAAAACCGGCTACAACATGCGTGGCTGGCCTGAAACGCACCAAGTTATTTCCAGCAATATTCAGAATCGACCAAAACCACAACCCCCGGCACCCGTTTCACCACCCGGAGCTCAACCTGTGCCACCGGTACAACCTGGCCCTCCAGGTAGTGTTGAGCCAAATGATGTCAGCGCCGACCTGGGTTGTCGGGCCGCATATCCACCTCCGACAGGTACCTCAGCAGGTGCAGATCAGGCTCGAGCGCTGTGGACTGTAAATACATACAATCCATGTGTTGCTAACTGGAATGCTAAAGGCTCTGAATGGAGTAGTGGAAATGGGGCATGCTTATACAAAGTACCTAAACCAACATGCAACCACGGTCACTGCAATGAAGATCGGTACTATCAGAGCTTGCTACAAGCCTGGCCAGCAAAATACTCAGCCTGCGTTTCGGATTGGAACGGTAGAGCAGTAGCTTGGAATAATTACCGCGCAGCATATGCAAACTGGGTAGCCCAGCAGCAAAACTATCAACAGCAGCTTGCTAACTACAATGCCAGTGCACAAGCCTATGCTCAATATCAAACCAATTTAGCCAACTACAATCAAGCCTTGGCTGAATATAATGCGGCTGTCGCCAATGATTTACCTATCCTCAATAGCACCCTGAGCTACGATGGTACTGGCAATTTGCTGAGCATCACAGATACCATTTCAGCAGATTACAACCGTAGTTATGCATATGACGGAATTGATCGTCTGATCACCGCTAATGCTCCCAATCAGTGGGGTACTGGCACTATTGCCTACGATGGAAATAGCAACATTACTCGACAGCAATTTGGCAACTGGTTTATTGATTACGGATATGCTGCAAATCAGCGATTAGCCAGTGTAACGGGAGGAAAGAACTACAGCCTAAGCTATGACGGTTGGGGTAACCTCACTAGTCGTGGCGATGGGCAGACTTACCAATACGATGCCGCAGGCAACCTGCGCTGGGCAAACAAAGGTGCGGCGAATCAAATTGCCTATACCTACGACGGCGCAGGCACCCGCGTGCTCAGCGTCGGCAATGGGCAAAATAAACTCGAATTTACAGCGTTGGATGGTCTGCTGTATTACGAGAAAGATCTCAATACAGGGGCTAGCGTTAACCATCTGTATTTGGGTCGACAAAAACTAGTCGATGTAGAAAGCAACGGCGTAACGACCTTCTTCCATAACGATCCCACCGGCAGCCCAATTGCCGCGACAGACGCCAACGGCAAGCTGTTGTGGCGCGCCAATTACAAACCGTTCGGGGACAAGACTTTCGGTGCAGGCGCGCAAACACCGATTAAAAACCAGCAATGGTTCACCGGCAAACCACAGGAAGAGGCCACTGGTCTAAGCTACTTCGGCGCGCGCTGGTATGATCCGGTGCTGGGCCGCTTTACCGCGATTGACCCCGTCGATTGGAACGAAGCCAACCCGATTCATAGCTTTAACCGCTACGCGTACGCGAACAACAATCCGTTTAAGTTTGTGGATCCGGATGGGCGGAATGCAGCCACATTGAGCTGTGGTCCGAATGATCATTATGCTGGCTCATTTGCTGAGAGCAATGTTACTTATGGGCAAATCGTTAGTTCACCATCGTCAAAATCTATAGAAGGTTTTGGTGAGATGCGTGCAACACCGGACATAAATGCAAATAGCTTTCAGACACACGCCGCACTAGGTGTATTGGATGGGGTGAAAGAGGGTGTATTGCAAGTCACATTCACCAAATTTGCTAGTGTCCTTTTAGGCATAAAAAATGCGGTACGTGTTGAAGCTGCTGTACTCAGTGAAGGAGCGTTAGTAACTCCAACAATGGATGTTGCACGATTCACGCGATTAAGGGGTGGTGTTTTTGTCGATAAAGAAACTGGAGTCGTCATGAAAGCTAATCCAGCTAATCATGGTGGTGAGAGTTATAACGTTTGGGGTAGCAAAAACGCATTTGATAAAAACCCCCATAAAAGAGACTTTTCTGTTTGGGCCGAATCGGGAATTAATAGAGGAAGATAAAGTGGCAATTGTCTATGAGAGTGAATATAAGGAAATTATTGATAATGGATTTGATGAGGTGCTGGAATTACTTCCTGAGCTTATTGCATTTGATGATGCTGCAGTCTTGATGGTTAATGGGGAAAATCATGGAATAAAATCAAAAAAAATTTCTATCGTGTGGAGTTCAGTTGAACATGAGATAGACAATCGTTACCATGATCGAGGGGAGGATTATGTTGAAATAATGCATCATTGTAACTTCATGATATATGGTGAATTGAGCAAAATGGTTGAAGATTTTTATCAAAGAGGCATTACTGAAGTAGCAAAAAAATCACTTGATGTATCCAATCTTAAATCACGTTTCGAGTTAATGGACTGGAGCGAGTTTTATAGCAAGAATCTCTAACGCGATAAGCCCGCGTTGCTCCGATAGAGCGAAGCAAAATCGGGGATATTGAGAGGTAATTTAACTTCGCGGTACCACCACCTATTATCACAACGACCCGTCCGGTAGCCCGATTGCCGCGACCGATGCGGCAGGTAATCTACTGTGGCGTGCTAACTTCAAACCGTTCGGCGATAAAACCTCAGCCTCCGGTGCGTCAACGCCGATTAAAAACCAGCAATGGTTCACCGGCAAACCGCACGAGGAAGCCACCGGCTTGAGTTATTTCGGCGCACGCTGGTACGATCCGGTGCTGGGCCGCTTTACTGCGATTGACCCAGCATACTGGAACGAGTCCAATCCCATCCACAGCTTTAACCGCTACGCGTACGCGAACAATAATCCGTTTCGGTTTGTTGATCCGGATGGGCGTAATAGCGAAGAGGCAGATTTAGGGCTAGGGAATGAATGCAGTTGCAATTTACTAGCTAAAACATTTAGTGAGTATGTAACTGAGGCTTGGAATGGGCTTGTGCTTGCAGCTCAAAAATCAGCCGAGTTTGGTGCTTTTCTCATTGGCAAAACTAAAATACTAGTGCTTCAGTAGGGATGCCAAACCCAAATGATAAAGAAAAGGGTAATGACAAACAGAAGAAGGGAAAACCAACTCGCAACACCGATTAAAATATGCAAGTGTTCGCGCCGACGTGATTATGCCCCCAGGTGCCGACATTTGATTGACCCATGGCAATACCCTGAAAGGCATTGAAACTTATTGGAAAATACGATGTTGGGGTGGGTCAGTAAAAAATTGGTAGGCGGTTCAATTTATTCATCGGCGATAACAGCATACTCCTCTCATGTTGTTGGGAGTAGGGTAAAGGGGTTCCAACTTAGCCCTAACGTCTAACTTGGCAAAATCAATCAGAAAAATAAAAAGGTTACATTTTTCTGATTTTTTGCGATCGGTGGAGCTTGCTGGCAGATCTTTTGTAACTTTGTTGTTTTGTTAAGGTGTTGTTTATTATGGGTTTGTGTTGTATTTGGTTTGGTGGTGTGTAGATTTATGTATGTGAATGACATGCAAAAATATCGCCCTCATAACCCGATCCCGCAACCAATTAAAAGCCTAGGTCTTTGACCTAGGCTTTTTTTCGTTTTTGTTCTTAAACAAATAATGCCATTTCTATTCGATAATTGATTGCGGTTAAATTGCGCAATATGTAAAAATTCAGTACGAAAAAAATCCATTTATAAAAAATAGTTAATAGTGGGGGTGATGATGTTGAAAAAAATAATAGTATTGATGACGTTAGTTTTGGCTGCATGTGGGGGTGGAGGGGGCTCTGGTGGTGGAAGTGGTTCACAAACGGCAGCAGGTGGTGGTCAATCTTTGCGCTTTGGAGCTGTGTTATCTGGACCAATTAATGCAAAGTTTACCGATGGAAATATAGCTTATACCGCAAGTCCGACGGTTTCCGTTGCTTACTCTGGAACTACTAATCAACCTCTAGTTATTGTTATTGAAGACCCCGATCAAGTGTTCTCTGCGGCGAATGTGCTCAGTGTCGCAAATGGTGTAGGTACTTTAGATTTGAAATACTCTCCATCATTAAAGGCGGGTACTTATACATCAGATCTCAAAATACACGCTTGTGCCAGCGCCCAAATGACGACTAGTAGCCCTCCTGTTGCGACTTGTGTCGGTGAATATGCCGGTTCACCTGTGATCGTTCCGCGCAAGATCGTGGTTGACTCCATCCAGCTTGATAAATACGCGTTAGATTTTGTTGCGAATGGCGCTACGTCAGCTACAGCACAGAATATTATCGTAAGTGGTGGAACGGATCCTAGTTTAATTCTAAGTGGTCTAAATGGTAGCTTGTCTGGGAAAATTGCTTACCATGTAAATGGAAATGAGATAACCATTAGTCCTTTACCTGTATTTACTGCGGGAAACTATACTGATACCTTGTATATCACTGCTCCTGGCTTCAAAGAGCAACAGGTCAAAATCTCATATACAGTGATTTCTCCTGAGCTTGCCCATGGAATTACTGTCGATGAGGCATACGCGACTCAACTAGCGAACGTAAAACTTAAAGCAAGTAGCACTTCTAATAATTTTTACAAGTATTTATTTTGGTATAAAAATAATAGCCAGACTCAAATTCAAAGTGTGACTGTTGATTATCTAGGCGCTAGAGCAATCAACTGGATTAATTTGCTGCCGTATAGCGCAAATTCTAATTATGTGTCGTTATGGCTGACAAATCTGAATGCTGGGTTTTATGATGCAAAGTTAGTGATTACCAGTAATACGAATGGGGTTATAGATGTTTATCGAGTTCCAGTTTCTATGCAAATCGAGTAATTTGGATGAGTGTGGAAAAGCTTAATATGAATTGAACCCACCAGTTGATTCGGCATAAATTAATCAACTTGCTTACCTAGAATTGTCAGTTTGTCGTTGTATTGTTATAGTCCAGGCTGTGTAAAAACGCTTCAACACTCGACCGGTATAATTCTTGGAACTCCCCGCCAAGGATGATTCTATGCCCAGATTCATTGCAGGTGAAAGCAGAACCCAAACATTGCTGTTGCCTGAATGCTTGGAAGATTATGTCAGCGCGGACAACCCCGTCCGAGTTGTTGACCAGTTCGTAGAATACCTAGATTTAAAGGCACTCGGTTTCGATGGGGTAGAGCCAGAAGCCACTGGCCGCCCAGCCTACCATCCCAGCACGATGCTCAAGCTGTATATCTACGGTTACCTCAACCGAATCCAATCCAGCCGTCGCCTGGAACGTGAAGCCCACCGGAATCTGGAGCTGATTTGGCTCACTGCTCGCTTAATGCCTGACTTTAAAACCATCGCCAATTTCCGCAAAGATAATGGGCCTGCGATTTGTAAGGTCTGCGGGCAGTTTGTTCAGCTATGTCGACAACTCAGTTTATTTAGTAACGCCATTGTGGCAATTGATGGCAGCAAGTTCAAAGCCGTTAATCATCGCGACCGCAACTACACCAACAACAAACTCGCTAAGCAACGCGAGCAAATCGAAGCCAATATTGCTAGTTACCTGCGGGAGATGGAAATTGCAGACCGGCAACAGCCCGATATTGCAGAAGCCAAGGTCGCGCGCTTGAAGGACAAGCTGGCACGACTGAAGTCGCAGATGGCCCGCTTGGATGAGGTCGAGGCTCAACTCGCCAAGACGCCAGACAAACAGATTTCACTCACCGACCCAGATGCCCGTTCTATGGCGACCAGCGGCCGTGGCAGTGGTGTTGTGGGTTATAACGTGCAAACCGTTGTCGATGCCAAGCACCATTTAATTATTGCGCATCAGGTCACTAATCAAGGGCATGACCGTACGCAGCTGGCCAATATGGCCCAACAAGCCAAAGCAGTCCTCGCACAAGAAACACTAGAGGTGGTCGCAGACCGAGGTTATTACAACGGTGATGAAATACTGGCGTGCGAACAAGCGGGCATTACGGTGTTGGTGCCGAAGCCGCAAACCTCAGGCGCTAAAGCAGATGGGCGCTTTGGCAAAGATGAATTCCACTATGACCCAGTTCGCGATGAATATGTCTGCCCAGGCAATAGCCGACTCATTCATCGTTTTGTGAGCTTGGAAGCTGGGCGCTATATGAGCCGGTATTGGAGTTCTGACTGCCCACGTTGCCCGCTCAAAACCAAATGTACACCGAGTGATTACCGGCGCGTCAGTCGCTGGGAGCATGAGGCCATACTGGAAAAAGCGCAGCAGCGGCTGGAATTGCAACCAGATGCAATGCGTGTTCGACGGCAGACCGTCGAGCATCCCTTTGGGACGCTAAAAGCCTGGATGGGGGCAACGCATTTCCTAATGAAGACCTTGAAGCACGTCAGTACAGAGATGAGCTTGCACATACTCGCGTATAACATGAAGCGAGTAATGAAAATAATGGGAAATCAAGCAATGTTGGCGGCAATGAAGGGCTAAAAGGCCTATTATTTGCTGTTTTTAGCGGTGTTATTCATGAAGTTTTACGTTTACTTCGAGCAACGCGAGCGTGATTCAAATTGGTTAGGCAAAATAAGCCTCGTCGGAGTTGGCGTTTTTACACAGCCTGAGTCGTAACCTGTCGCCATTAATAAAACCCAGGTGTCACTCCTGGGTTTTATTTTGTCCGCGCATTTGATGCTTGATTTATTGTTTGCTCGCTTTAGAATTAGTTTTATCTCTGTAGTGCTATAAGGGGTGTTCAGAATTCATCAATTCAAATGATCCCCTAGAGGTTCTATTGGATATGGTTTGACCGATTAGATATTTACCAAAAATCTGTTCATTGTATTGATGAATCAGTTGATGAAGTTGCTGCTCAGTCTATATGTGTTCAAGTTTACATATGCGATGCTGCCAAGTGCATGGTTAAATGGTGGGCTAGTGCGAAGGCAGCATGGCTGCTCCTATTGATTGCTCTGGATAAGTCGTATCATGCAACTCAAGTCCATTTCCCGCGACAATGTCATTTTGCTGTTTCGTGTCATGCTGGCCACGGGCTTATCTCTGCTGCTGGTGATGCCGCTGTCGTTCCAGCCGCTGTACTATGCGCCGTTGGGGGCTTTGCTGGTCGCCAATACGGAGTTGGATGCGTCTTTTCGCGTGGGTTTGCACCGTTTGTACGGCACATTGATCGGCGCTTTGCTGGCGCTGATCGTTGTGAATGTCGCGCTGCCTTTACCACTGTCGGTTAGCCTTGGCTTGGGGGTGGGCGCCATCCTCTGCCGTTTGCTGGGCTGGAGTAGTGGCACGGGGGTCATGGGTGCGGTGCTGCTGATTATGGGCACGGAAACCGAACGGCAGGGCTTTGTATACCCAGAAATGCGCTTATTCACCACCCTGATTGGCGTGGCTGTTGGCTTGTTAATCAATGCGCTGTTTAGCTGGCTGTTTGCCCGCCGCCGTTTGTTGCACCAGTATATTTGTAAGGCAGAGGCCTTACTTGAACACCTACAGGCGAGCCAGCAGCAGGTGCAAACGCCGGAGTCGCTGCACAAGCTTTATCAGCAATTGCAGGCTTTTGAGGCCGTTTCACCCTTGCTTCGCCTAGAAAAACATCTAGCACGACTGCCCGCCGACTGGCAGTGTCGAGTCGAGTTGCTGGATTATGTCGCCAAGGAAACGGTGTATGCCTGTGCTGCTAATCTGGATATTGAGCGCAGCTGCCAGGATTTTGGCGCCATTTTGGCTGAGTTGAAGGTACTTAGCAGGCATCGTGTGGAAAGCTAAACTTGGCGAGTTAGGCTGGTTGCCGTTGCTTTGTTCATAGCAGGTGTGCTCGCTCACAAAAACCACTTCGCTGTTCTGATCCGCATACGGCATATGCAAAGCTGTTGGCTTTAGATTTTCCTTTGATACGTGGCAAGACCTATTGGGGTCATTTGCCCTACAATCGAAGCATTTTGGCGCTTTGGATTGTTTGAAATGCAAACCATCACCACCACTCCTGTATTGCCTTTGGATGAAATTCTGGCGCTGGCGCTGGATGCCGGTTTGTTGATGCATCAATCGGGAGCAGGCACACATCGTACTTCGAGTGCGATGCAGCGCATTGCTAAATCGCTCGGTGCTGCGCGCGTTGAAACGATGATTTCATCGACCAATATTGGCGCAACTGTTGAGCGCACTGGCGAGGGTGGCAATGAAACCTTGTCCGCGTTTCGGAAAGCACCCCATATGGGCGCTAACTTTTCTACCTTGTCGTCAGTACGGCGCTGGTTGCATCAGCTTGAGCACGGCGAACTCGATTTGCACTCGGCGCGCACGCAATTGAGCGAAATCGCCAAGCGAGCCATTCACTATCCACGATGGTTTATTACACTCATGGTAGGTATATCGTGCGGCGGCTTTGCTGCTCTATTTGGTGGTGATATACCTGCCATACTCTGTACCACCGTTGGTGCCACCGCGGGCATGGCGGTGCGCTTTTGGCTGGTGCTGCGGCATTTCAAACCGTCGATTTTTGCGACCGTTGCTAGCTTTGTTGCGTTGTTATTGACTGGTTTGATCGCGCCTTGGGTCAGTACCACGCCCGATGCGGCGCTGGCTGCATCGGTATTGTTTCTGATTCCGGGGGTGCCACTGATTAATGGTGCGTCGGACTTACTCAATGGCAATTATCTGAATGGCATGGTGCGCTTTACGATGAGCGCGGTGATTATCTTTGGTATTGCTGTGGGGGTGAGTATTGCCCTGCGGATATTGGGACAAGAGGCTTAGCGATGAATACCTGGCTTCTAGAATTGTGGGCCGCACCTGCTGCACTGGGTTTTGCGCTGCTATTTAATGTTCCGCCACGCACTTTGTGGATGTGCGGTGCTTTGGCGATTGCTGGGCATGCCTGTCGCAAGCTAGTTATGGTTGGCGGTGGCGATATTGTATTGGGCACTTTATGTGCCGGTTTGTTAATTGGCTTGATTGCCGAATGGTGGGGAGCGCACAAGGACGAGCCCGCTGCTATTTTTGCGATCACTGCCGCGATCCCTATGGTGCCAGGTAAATATATGTATAAGGCGGTGCACGGCCTACTTGGGATTGCGACTTTGCCCTATGGTGCTGACGGTTCCGCGCTCTTGGTGAAGGCCGGGGTGAGTGGCATCACGGCGTGTATGATTGTAATTGCTTTGGCTTTTGGCGTGGCCGCACCGATGTTATTGTGGCCGCGCACTCCGCACCATTAACTTGAGTTTACGCGCGCCAATGATTTGGCGTGGCAGTAGTCATCGTGGCGGCTGAATTTCTGGCGTGGAAATTCAGCCGCAAATTTTTTGGGAGTTTTAATGTCTCGTACGATTTATTTATTGCGTCATGGTCAAACCGAGCTCAATGCCGAGCGTCGTATGCAAGGGCATTGCGATTCGCCACTAACCGAGCTGGGGCAGGCGCAAGCGCGGGCGATGGGGGCTGCGCTGCGTCGTCAGCTTGGTGATGCCCGTGATTGGCACATTATTGCCAGCCCATTAGGGCGCGCGATGCAAACCGCACGTTTGGTATGTGAAGAGCTGGCGCTGCCTGCAGAGGTGATTCAGGCCGAGCCGCGATTGATCGAGGTGGCGTTTGGTGATTGGGAAGCTGCTGCAGTTGAACAATTGCACGCTGAAATTCCGGCGCTGGCTACTCAACCTAATTGGCACTTTAATGCGCCTAATTGCGAGCCATATGAAGCTGTGATCGAGCGTATTGAGCATTGGCTAGCCGACCCCCTGTTGCCAAACCAGTTGATTGTGGTAGCGCATGGTTTGCTCGGAAAAATCTTGCGTGGTGTGTATGCGGGCTTGGATTTTGATGCGCTGTGGGCGCAGGATATGCCGCAAGAGGCGTTTTTCAAGCTGAGCGAAGGCCAGTTAGTCCGGATTGAGAGCCTGTAGCGCGGTGTATGCGCCACATGGCTGCTGCCGCCAAAGATGGCGGTGCGCTAATTGGCCAATTTTTTGGAAAATTAATGACTGATTCCTAGCTTTTTTCTTGGGCAAGTAAGATGGCAGCTTCACGTTTGAGATTGTCTTCTTGTTGCTTGATCAGTGCTTTACTTTGATTCAGCAAGGCTTCATTCTCCTCCAGCAGCAGCTTTGATTTCTTCAACTGCTCATTGTATGAATCTTGTTGGTGATTCGTACTCTCCATGGAATGGTTTGAGTTGCTGCTCGGTGCTGGAAAGTATTGAAAGAAGACAATCGTAAATATGCTTGTAAAGACAATACATTTGAGCAAGAAAATTGCAGCTAGTTTTATCATTGTTAAGCCTGATTACCGGTACTGCCGCAAATGCCGCGATACCGCGATCAGCGCCCCGAGTAAGCACAGCGCGGCGATGGTCGCGCAGACGACGGCAATCGTGAGTAGGTCTGGCGTCTGCAGGGCAAACTGCTGACCGTAGGATTTGGCCAGCGCTTCAATCGCCGGGTTGATGTGCGCCACAGCACCCCATACGATGGCAACGGCAAATAAGCCACCCACAATGCCTTGCACAATCGCGCTGTGAATAAACGGGCGGCGAATAAATGCGTCGGTGGCACCGATGAGTTTGGCCACTTCAATTTCATCCTTGCGCGTTAAGATCTGCATACGGATGGCGTTACCGGTGATGAGGACTAATGCTGCGCCCAGCATCATCAGCACCACTTCGAATAGATTTTGCCCTAGCTCGGTAATACGAGCCAAGCGGCGTGCCCACTCCGAATCGAGCTGAACTTCTTCAACCCCGGTTTGCGCTGCCAGCTCTTGTTTCAGCGCCTCAAGCGTTTCTGGCTTAGGATCTTTAGCCTGAAGGATAAAAGCATCGGGTAATGGATTTTCGCCCATGCCTGCCAGCAAATCAGCCGAGCCAAAATTATTTTGTAGTTTTTTCAGTGCTTCGTCTTTGGCAACAAATTGCACCACTTTCAGGCGTTTATCATTTTCAAGCTTTTGTTGCAGGGCGGCGACTTGCCCTTGATCGGCGCTAGGTACCATAAACACGGATAGCTGCGGCTCAACCGAGATATTTTTGCTAATACCCGCCAGGCTGCTGACCAGTAACCATAGCGCGAGCGGAAAAGCCGCCGTAATGCCGATAACCAGTAGATTGAGCAGGCTGCCAATCGGTTGGCGAAATAGGCCTCCCACCGAGCGGGTGAAGGCGAGGGTGTGCGAGCGGAACCAGGCTTTCATGATGTTCCTTTTCTTAGGCGGTAAATTGGCCGTT
This sequence comes from Chitinibacter fontanus, assembly GCF_013423785.1. NCBI lineage: Bacteria > Pseudomonadati > Pseudomonadota > Betaproteobacteria > Neisseriales > Chitinibacteraceae > Chitinibacter > Chitinibacter fontanus. The sequence goes on along the minus strand of NZ_CP058952.1, from coordinate 1,344,026 downwards.
TTTGAGGCGCAGAATGCGGCGGCCATAATCGGCCATCAACGATTCATCGTGAGCGGAAATCACCAGCGTTACACCAACTTGGTGGAACGATTTGAATAATTCCAGAATGTCGTGCGCATAATCGCGATCCAGATTCGCCGTTGGTTCATCGGCCAGCAAAATCGACGGGCGATGCACCACGGCGCGGGCGATGCACAAGCGCTGCTGCTCGCCACCAGAGAGCGAAATCGGGTTGAGTTTTTCTTTGCCTGCCAAGCCGACTTTATCCAATGCCGCCAATACGCGGCGGCGGCCTTCCTGATGGTCAAAGCCAATGATATCGAGCGGCAGGCGCACATTATCGAACACACTGCGGTCGTACAAAATTTTGTGGTCTTGGAAAATTAGCCCAAGGTGGCGGCGCACAAATGGCAGCGAGCCGCGGCTCATGCGGGCCAGATTTTGACCATTGAGTAGCACCGACCCACTGCTCGGCTTTTCGATGCCCGCGATAAGTTTAAGTAGCGTTGATTTGCCCGCGCCCGAATGACCAGCCAGAAACACCAGCTCACCAGTTGGAATTTCAAAGCTCAGGTTTTTGATGGCATCAAAGCCACCGGGGTAACTTTTACTGACTTGCTGAAATTGGATCATACAAATCCTCTCGATTCATCGGCCGCGCTGGGCGTAGCCAATAAGTGCAATTCATAAGCAACTAGCTCAACGGCTTCGCCATCGCGTCCTGTGCCAAGGTAGCTGCCTTTCGCTTGAAAGCCCAGTTTTTCTAAGACGCGCCCACTTTGCGGGTTATGCCGCAAATGTTCGGCATAAATGCAGGTCTGTGTTTGTGCGCTGTACGCTAGCACTGCTCGCGCTGCTTCTGTTGCGTAGCCGCAGCCCCAAAAGGCTTGGCCAAACCAATAACCCAGCTCGGTTTGTTGGGGGCCATAGACCAAACTCATGCAACCGATTAAATCCTGCTGATCGGCACGACACACGGCAAAAATATCTTCTTGGCGTGCCTGATATGCCTGAGCTTGCCAACGGATAAATTGCTCGGCAAGCTCTAGATTGTATGGGTGTGGAATACGACGGGTATTGCCCGCCACCTCCCATTCCCCTGCGAGTACGGCAACATACCCTGCATCCGTCTCGTGCAGTGGACGCAAAAGTAAGCGCTCGGTGTGGAGGGTCGGTAGCGTCATCGGCGTGGCTTTAGCGCTTATTCAAACAAGGCATCAATGTAATCTTTGGCCACAAATGGGCGCAAATCGTCGATGGTTTCACCCACGCCGATAAAGCGTAATGGCACTGGGCGATTTTTGGCAATGGCAGCAATTACGCCCCCTTTGGCGGTGCCGTCGAGTTTGGTGAGGACTAAGCCGGTTAAACCCAGGGCATCGTCAAATGATTTGGTCTGCGCGAGTGCGTTTTGCCCAGTGTTGGCGTCGAGCACCAGCATGATTTCGTGCGGGCCAGTTGGGTCAGCTTTTTGCACCACGCGTTTTACTTTTTTGATTTCTTCCATCAAATGCAATTGCGTCGGCAGGCGGCCGGCGGTATCAACGATCACCACATCAATGCCGCGTGCTTTGGCTGCATTCACTGCGTCAAACGCTACGGCGGCGGCGTCGCCTGACTCCTGCGCAATCACATGTACGCCATTGCGCTCGCCCCAAACGACGAGCTGCTCGCGCGCTGCGGCACGGAATGTATCGCCTGCCGCCAGCAAGACGCTCTTGCCTTGGCTTTGGAAGTATTTCGCCAATTTGCCGATCGACGTAGTTTTGCCTGCGCCATTGACACCGGCCACCATCAAAATAAACGGCTTGTGGCCATCAATATTGAGTGGGATTTGCAGTGGTTGAATCAGCTCGACCAAGCTGTCTTTCAATGCACCTTTAAGCTCGTTTGGGTCTTTCAGACCTTTGAGCGACACGCGCTCGCGCACGTCTTTGAGCAAATGTTGGGTGGCATCAACGCCCATATCGGCGGTCAGAAGCACCGTTTCGAGCTCATCGTATAAATCGTCGTCGATTTTGCCGCCACCAAATACGCTGGCCAGACTTTTGCCGAGCTTATCGCGTGTTTTGGCTAGGCCCATTTTCAGCCGATCGGCCCATGAGAGCTTGGGGCGCTCTTGCGGTTGATCGGTGTTGCCTAGCTTGGCGGGGTCGGTCTCGGTGTATTGCGCTACAGGCTTTGCGGGCTCTGATTTTGGAGGCAATACCTCTGCGGTGGTTGCGACGACGGCACTTGGTTCGATGGTCGTTGAAGGGGCTGGCGCTGCTGGAGTGCTTGGCGCTGCGGGCGCGGCTTCTGGCTGCGCTGGGGTTAAATCTTGCTCCGCTACGGTGTCAGCGGGCTTCTTTTTTTTGAAAAAACTAAACATGGGTTTGGCGCTCGGGCTACAAATCGCGGAAAATAATCAATTAATCGTGATTTTACCGGAGCAACCGTGTCAGCACAGCATAAAAATCAGGTGCGTATTATTGGTGGTCAATATAAACGTCGACTTTTGAAATTTCCTGATTCGCTTGCACTACGCCCAACGCCTGATCGGGTGCGCGAAACGGTGTTTAACTGGCTGGGGCAAGACCTGACTGGGCAGGTGTGTCTGGATCTATTTGCCGGTAGCGGCGGCTTGGGTTTTGAAGCGGCCAGTCGCAACGCCAAAAAGGTCGTGATGGTTGAAATGGCTAAACCGGTGCACGCGGCACTGAAAGCCAATGCTTCGCTGCTCGGCGCAAGCCATGTTGAGGTGATTTTGAGCGATGCTGAGCGTTTTCTGGCACGCAATGGCCAGCAATTTGACCTAGTTTTGCTCGATCCACCGTTTGCCACGCCGCTGCTCAATCAAGTATTACCGCAAGTGATCCCGTTTCTGGCCGATGATGCACGTGTGTATATCGAGTGTGCCGAGTGGCCTGATCTCGCAGGCTGGGAAGTCTTGCGCGAGGGCAAAGCGGGGACTGTGAAATATGCGGTAATCTGCCGCGCATCGGTCGCTGACCAACAAATAAGCGGCCAGAACGCAGAGTAAGGTTGTCGTTACCGCTCGAAAGTGGGAGAATTCCCCATATCTAGTTACTCGATTGTTTTGTTAAGGATTATCTATCATGGCTCTGATGATTACTGATGAGTGCATCAATTGTGATGTATGCGAACCAGAATGTCCCAATAGCGCGATTTCTCAAGGCGAAGAAATCTATGTGATTGACCCCAACCTGTGTACTGAATGTGTAGGTCACTACGACGAGCCACAGTGCCAGCAAGTTTGTCCTGTGGACTGTATTCCGCTCGATCCAGAGCACAAAGAAAGCAAAGAAGAATTGCAACAGAAATACCTGATTATTTCTGGTCAAGCGTAAGCTACGACCATTCATTTCCTGACAAGCGGGCTTTATGCCCGCTTTTTTATTACCATATAATTAAGGAATAACTAATATAGCACCGTGCGCAACGCCAATATGGCGCCCGCTAAAAGACACTAGCAGGCAGGAGATGATGAATATGGGTCAATTTAATATGCAGGCAGAGGTCAAGCAAACGCTTGATATTGCCAGAGCGCTGGTCCATTCCGATCCCGAAGAATCAATTCGTTTAGCGCTACTGACCGCCGATCGCGCCGATATGCTTGGCCACGGTGATTTAGTCACCGAAGCGTCGCTGATCGAGCTTATGGCATATCGTGCACGCCCCATTACGCCGCCTGAGGTAATTGAGCGTACCGCCCTGCAGACGATCGCCCTTGCGCAGACGCACCAGCAAGATGAAATCTGGATCGAGGCAATGAACACTTATGCCGACATTCTCTATGGCACGAACCAATTTGATGCCGCAATGGATTACTGGCTGCAACTGCTAGAAGCGGGGATTGATCGCAATTGGCCATATGCCAATGCGGTCGCCTACATTGGTATCGGCAAATTATTCTGGACTTTTGAAGACCCGCACGCCTCGCTGGCATATTCAAGTAAAGCCCAAGCTGCTATGGATCAGGTAGAGCGCGTTGAGCCGAAAGTTTGTCTGATGATTAATTTGGCGGCCTATGCGTATCAGCATCGCCAATATACTGACTCGCATCGCTATTTAGATCAGGCTGAAGAGCTGGTGAAAGGGATGGCTTTCTGCGAGTACGAGCCTGAAATTTACTACTATCGTGGTTATGCACTACGCGCCGTAGGGAAACTCGATGAGGCCTGCGAGCAGCTAAAGCGCGCATTAATGCTCAATGCGCATACCTGCAATATTTGGGGTAAATCTGTCACCATGATCGGCTTGGGTGAGTTGTATCTGCAGTTAAACGAGCCACATAAAGCACAGTACTTTATGCAGCAGGCGCTAGAAACAGCGCAAAGCACGCCAAACATTTATCGCTATTTGGTTATGCAGGCCCATGAGGGATTGGCGAAATGTTTTCAGCATACCGGTCAAACTGAAAAAGAATTTTGGCACTGGAGCCAACATTTTGATCTTTCTGACCAGTTGCTCAGTGATGTGATGAATCAACGTCTGGCAACGTTCAAACGCCATTCTTTGCAGTTGCGGGTACATGAACTGGAAGCTTCTGTTTACTAAGCGGCTCCATTATTGGGGTATATCGTTGAAGGCTTCCATTTGGAAGCCTTTCGTCTTTATACGGCACCATGTATATGTTAGGTGAGTACTTGCCAGATGCGTGAGCCATACGTGGGGGCGAGCGGGTGGATCGCAATTTGCCAAGTGACTACACCGCAGGCAAGCATGCTCACGCCCGACCCCCAGCTAAGATGAGCGGGCATGGCCGCGAGGCCGCGTTGCTGTAGGCCGTGACGTATTGCTTGCGTCCCTAACCAGCCAATCAGCGCTAGGCTAATTGCCCCCAGTAGCAGCAAGATTGGAAATGAGAAAACCCCATGGCTGGCTAGACCGATCGCCGCGCCGGCTAAAATACCCGGCATCAAAAAGCACGGCGTCCACAATAAACTGGCCAAGGTACATGCAGGCCAGAAACGGCGGCTGGGCATCGACAACATGCCCGCCACCAAGGGTAAAACTGGTCGAGTTGGGCCGAGAAAACGCCCAGCAAAAATGCCTAAGGGCCCGTGCTGGCGTAGTACGAGTCGGGCTTGCAGCAATAGTCGCTGATGTGGGCGCAAGATCTGCGCCCGCTGTAATTGACGTCGATAACGTCGCCCAAGCGCATACGACAAGCCATCACCTAGCAAGGCGGCGATAAACCCGATCGCACAGGCGGCCCAAAATTCGATCTGACCATTGCCGACTAAAGCGCCCATGCTAAACATCAGTACCGTGCCTGGGATCAATAAACCCAGCAGAGCAATGGATTCAGCCAGTACGATAATAAATAGTATTGCCAGTGCTAACTCACTGGAATGCGTCATGATGGAATTGAGCCACTCGGTCATGTTCTTACTCAAAAAATCGACAGAGCTTTGAGCTGGCACTAATGAGTTGGTTCCCAAATGCGAGAAATGTATTTTTACTACATTTCTTTATAAAAACCTTATTGTTTTTGGGCGTTTTTTTATCATTGCAGATGTAGTAAATTCGCTGTTGTTGCCAATTATTGATGAAAGATTTCTACATGCAAATTGATCCGGTGGTTTTATTCTTTCTGCTTGGCCTGGCCGCAGGTATTGCCAAATCTGATTTGAAGCTACCGAGTGCGCTGTATGAAACGCTCTCGGTGTTTTTGCTCTTAGCAATCGGGATTAAAGGTGGATTGGCGCTGGCCAAGCAGCCCATGATGGAAATCTTGCCGCAGGCCATGCTGGTCTTGCTAATGGGCTGTTTAATTCCGCTGCTGATTTACCCTTTGCTACGGTTAAAACTACCGCAGGCTGATGCTGCGAGTGTAGCCGCACACTATGGTTCTGCTTCGGTGGTGACATTCGCCGTAGGCGTGGCTTTTTTGACGCGCTTAGCGGTGCCATATGAGTCACAGACGACACTCTTTCTGGCTTTACTGGAAATGCCTGCCTTGGTGGTTGGGGTGATCTTGGCGCGCTTGGGGGGAGATGCCAAGCAAGCCACTGGGCATGGTTGGGGCAAGCTGATGCATGAAGTCTTACTAGGTAAAAGTATTGTGTTACTTCTGGGCGGTTTGGCTATTGGCTACATTGCAGGTCCTGAAGGTATTAAGCCGGTCGATAAGCTGTATCTCGATTTGTTCAAGCCAGTATTAACTTTGTTCTTGTTGGAAATGGGTCTGGTGGTGGCTGGTAAGGTGGGGGCACTGCGTCAGCATGGCTTATTTATGTTGATTGTCGGAGTTGGTTTGCCAGTAGCTTTGAGCTGGGTCGGAATTGGTTTTGGAATGCTAATGGGCTTGTCGCTGGGTGGTGTTACTCTATTGGCGACGCTCGCAGCTTCTGCCAGTTATATTGCGGCACCGGCAGCCATGCGGATGGCGGTGCCACAGGCGAACCCTGCTTTGTCGCTGGGCGCCTCACTAGGGGTAACCTTCCCGTTTAATTTATTGGTGGGTATCCCGCTGTATCACCAATTTGCTATCGCTGTGGCTTAAGGATATTTGCTATGACATTTCATACCAAAACCATGTTAACGATCGTGACCGAAGCTGTTCTGGAAAATGATCTGGTAGCCTTGTTTGAAGCACAAAAAGTACGAGGTTGGACAATTGTTGCGGCACGGGGCAAAGGTGCTCATGGTGAGAAGCGCGGTAGCTTTGATGCCAATGAGAATATCCAGATTGAGTTAATTATTGATACTGCCAGCGGCGAAGCGCTGGCCGAAGACATTATGCGGCGTTTTGGCGAGCATTACGCTTTGGTGCAATGGTTGTCCGAGGTTAGAGTATTACGGGGTAATAAATTCTAAAATTCTCCGGGTGTTTGGCTGACTAATTTACGTATAGGTATAGCGTTGGTCACTTCAGTACGAAAAAGCGCTTTTGTCATTACATTTATGTGCTTAAGTGAAAGTGACAAAGGAGCTTGCTATGCCTATCGTTCAGCCTCGTTGTATCTTGCTTGCGGATGACAGTCAAACTCAGCGGCAGTTGATGCGCGCGATGTTACAAGATATTCCCGATGTGAAGCTGTTTGAAGCTACCGATGGTAGCTGGGCTTTGCAGCTGGTGCGGCAATTGGTGAAGGTCGATTTAATTATCACTGATCTAAACATGCCCGGGATGGATGGCATTGAGCTGCTGCGCAATCTAGCTACTCACAGTGATATACCTGCGGTCATTTTAATTAGTGGCTATGCCCCAGAACTACTGGAAAATTGCGCCCGTGCAGCACAAGAGCTAGGTATTTCGCGGATCGCCTATCTTAGTAAGCCTTTTTATGGGCAGACCTTGAAAGAATTGGCGCTTAAATTAATTAATACACCCTTACAACCACCGTTTCACTCCGATGGCGCGCCTGCCCCGATGCCATTGATCGATATCATTACCGGTTTGGCACACAATCAATTTTGCGCTCATTACCAGCCTATTTTTAGTTTGCAGCATGGGCAAATGGAACAAATCGAGGCCCTTGCACGGTGGGAAAACCCGCAGTTTGGTTTGCTCGGGCCAGCCTCATTTATTGAGCGGCTTGATAGCGAAGGGCATCTGACCTTGCTGACCCGTCGAATTGCGCAGACTGGGTTTGATTTATTGCAAACCAAAATGTTGCCCCCCTATGTGCGTCTATCGATTAATTTGTCGCGTAATCAGCTTGACGATACCGAGCTGTTGGAATGGTTGCACCATGAATTGGTGCTGCGTAATTTATCGCCTAACCGGATCGTGCTGGAAATCACCGAAAATTCAGCTTTTAACAATCTAGGGCAAACCATGGCGACTTTGTTGCGTCTGCGCTTGCGAGGGTTTGGGCTAGCTCTGGATGATTTTGGTGTAGGACAAACACCGCTGGAATTACTGCGCGAGTTGGCGATTACCGAGCTGAAATTGGATCAAAGTTTAGTACGCAATATCCATCGTGATGAGCGGGCGCAGAGTATTTTTGCCGGTATCGTGAAAATCGCCAGCGAATTGCAATTGCGGATTATTGCTGAAGGTGTCGAAAACGATGCTGATTTCCACTTTTTGCAACAGCATTACGAAGGTTTCAATTTGCACCTGCAGGGATATTTATTTGCCAAACCGATGTCGGCCTCTGATTTGGTTGCCGGGTATGGGTTGTTGAGAAATCATACTGCATAGGTGTATCTCTAGCTGAGTTTTTATCAATTTAGCCTTTGGTGAGATACCTGCGTTGAATTTTATGGTGTGCTAAGCTGGCCTGCAAATCTAGTGTGCTCTGCTATGCTCAAATTCTACTGTTTTGAGTATGTAGCAATGGACCTTTCTGTCGCCGCCAACCGCAAGTTACTCGCCCTCGCGCCCGATTTAGGGTCGCCGCAACCGATTGCGGTACAGTTTTTCCAGAAGCTTAAAATTGCCATTTGCGCTGGCTATTGGTTACCCGCTGAATATTTGCCCAGCATTGCCCAGTTTGCCAGTTTGTTTCAGATTCCCGCAGAGTCGGTTCAAGCCGCATTTGACCAGTTAATTAAAGAAAGCTGGTTGATGCAGGATGAGCAGCTACGCTATCAGGTCACGCCTAAAATTGATCAGCCTGTGTCACGGCTAAGTAATTTTTCCAGTTTGCTGCATAGCCGAGGTTTCAAAGCGGGGTCGATCTGGCTTAATCGCGAAGTTGTCGAGCCCAATATGGAAGAGCAATGGCGGCTCAAATTACAGACGGGGGCCAAAGTAAGTCGTTTACAGCGTTTACGCACCGCCAATGACCTAGTGATTGGTTATGAATCAACGAGCTTACCCTCGAGTCTGGTGCCAAACCCACATGAAATTGGAGCCTCGCTCTATCAATTTATGCACGAGCACCAATTGGTGATTGCGAAAGCGATTGAGGAAATTGATGCCTTTTCTTGTGATGAACAGATGGCGCAATTGTGTGGGTTTGATGTGGGTAAAGCCTTACTGCGCTTAACTCGAGTGAGTTTTTTACCCAGTGGCCGCGCCTTTGAATTGACCTATTCCTACTTCCGCAGCGACTACTATCGCTATGTGGTTGAGTTTAACGATTGAGGCCGGCTATGCAGACCGACAATCACCCATTGCAAGCGCAAATTCAAAGCCAAGCCTTACTTGAGGCATTGCCAGTTGCCGCATGGCAAAAAGATCTGCAAGCACGCTATGTGTGGGTTAATCCGGTTTATGCGCAGCACTTAGGGCTCACTGTTGCGAGTTTATTGGGGCGCTCGGATGAAGAGGTGTTGCCTGATTGGATGTGTGAGTCGATTCAGTTGGAGGAAATGTCGGTATTTGCTGGGCAGCAAGCTCGTTGGGCCGATTTAACTTTACCTAAAGTTGAGGGCGTCGTTAAAACATTACGTTGCTATCGCGCGGGTGCTTATAACGATGCGGGTGAGCTCAATGGTATTTTGGGGTTTGGTATTGATGTTTCCAATGAAAAACACCTCTATAAAACCTTGCAAACTCAGATTGATAGTCAATCTAGTTGGCTGCGTGCCCTGCAAGATCATGCTCTGATTTCGATGATGGATAGGCAGGGGCGGTTTACTTATGTAAGTGATCAGTTTGGCAGGCTCATAGGGCAGCCGGCTAAAGTGTTGATTGGCCAATCACGGGCGGCATATAAGTTGCAGCCCGAAGGAATGCAAATTGGTTATTACCTAACTCTTGCGGAGCAAGGTACACCGGTGAGTTTGGAATACTCCGGTCTACGTCCCGATGAAAGCCCCTATTGGGGGCGCTCCTTGTTGATAGCCTTGAAGTCGGCGGCTGATACCGAGCAAGTGTTTTTTGAGCTGGCAACGGATTTGACCACAGAAAAAATGACCGCTAATGCGCTCAATTCTGTGAATGACAATTTGATTGAGCTCATTAATAAAAACACTGAGTTGATTGCCCAGCTAGAAGTCGCTGCGCGTACAGACCCCTTGACCGGCCTACTAAACCGTCGTGCCTTGTATGAGCGCGCAAGACAAGAAGGGGATCGTGCGAAGCGCAAAAAATCGCCGCTGTCATTGATTGCGATGGATATCGACCATTTCAAAATGATCAATGATCAATATGGCCATGAAACGGGCGATCAAGCCTTGATAATGCTAGCGCGTTGGTGTGGTGAGGCCTTGCGTTCTACCGATTTGATTGCGCGTACTGGTGGTGAAGAATTTATCTTGTTACTGCCAGATACCGACTTAACCCAAGCCATTGTCATTGCCGAGCGGATTCGGCTAGCTATTCAGAATAACCGGGTCCTCATTGAGTCAAATAATACCCGTTTTGGATATACCGTTAGTCAGGGCGTTGCCATGGTTGGCGAGCAAGAGTCTGTCCAAGACGCGATGATCAGAGCTGATCGCGCTCTGTACCAAGCCAAGGCCGAAGGCCGAAATCGTGTGTGCCAGGCCACAAGCTAGGCTTTTCAGGTAGTCACTCGTCTCCGGGAATATCGCGCCAAGCTCTTTATTGGGGAGGGCTTAGCTTTTTCCTATCAATCAGATAGTAATAATTACAGTGCAGTATGACGGCGTTATGTGATTCAATCATTGAACTCTAAAGAGGCTTAGCACTCTATCAATAAGAGTGCTAATATTTAGCTCGTCACAGAATGTTTGGACAGGAGATCGAATCATGAGTACTGCACTAACGCTGCCAACCTTATCCGTTGGCGACAGCATTGAGCGTTATGTTCAGCGTGTGAACGCGTTTCCGATGCTCTCTCCGGAAGAAGAGCACGATTTAGCTATTCGTCATCAAGAACACAATGATCTGGACGCTGCCCGTCAGCTGGTGCTGTCGCATTTGCGCGTGGTGGTATCGATTGCTCGCGGGTACAGTGGGTATGGACTGCCGCAAGCTGATTTGATTCAGGAAGGCAATATTGGCTTGATGAAGGCGGTAAAACGCTTTGAGGCCAGCCGCGGTGTGCGTTTGTATTCATTTGCGGTGCATTGGATCAAAGCTGAGATTCACGAATACATCTTACGCAACTGGCGCTTGGTACGTATTGCGACCACAAAAGCGCAACGCAAATTGTTTTTTAATCTGCGTTCTATGAAGTCTAGCTTTGCCGCGCTAACCCATGTACAGGCCAAAGAAATTGCCGACGATTTGGGTGTAAAACCCGAAGAAGTGTTGGAAATGGAAACCCGCATGACTGGGCAAGACGTGTCCTTGGTGGCGGATGATGGCGACGATGAAGGTTATGCGCCGATCGACTGGTTGGCAGATAGCCACAGCGAGCCGACTGCGGTTCTGGCGCGCAATCGCCTTGATGAGTTGCAATCGGTCGGTATTGGCGCGGCTTTGGATGCATTGGATGAGCGTAGCCGCCGTATTATCGAAGCCCGTTGGTTAACTGATGATGGTGAATCATCAACGCTGCATGATTTGGCGGCTGAGTTTAACGTGTCTGCGGAACGTATTCGCCAAATTGAAACGAAAGCATTGCAAAAAATGAAGCAGGCGCTGTTGCCCGCCATGGTTTAATTTGCGGCACTCAATCGTATTCGATTGATAAAAGGGAGGCCTTGGCCTCCCTTTGTTTTTGTGTGGGAGTTCACTTCAAGAATTTTGATGATTAGCCGATAATAATCTAAGTGCTTGAATTTTATGAATTATTTACATGAAAATAACTTCGATCCATGCGAGAAACCGTATTTTCTCTGACTATCAGATTCAGAAATATGCTCATCTCGAGGCTGAGCAAGGCGATGCCGGTACCGATCAAGATCAGGCTGGTGCTGAGCATGTATCAGCCTCGTATACGCGAGCCGTTGCGCGCTGGAACGGGGTGGAACGACGTACTAATCCAGATCGGCGCCAGCAAACACGGCGTCAATATCGTGTAGTTTCGATGCTAGATACTCGTACCGAGTCAGATCGCCGACGCCAAGGTCGCCGGCAGAGTGATCGTTTGCTCGGGGCATTTATTGCCTGCAAGGTATAATACTTAACCAGAGTATTGATGCCAAACAATTGCCAGTAGTGCCACCGTGAGCAATACTCCTGCTGCAATATGCACTGTGCGATGAATTTCTTTCCGGCGGTGTGGCCCCAACCACTGCCAAGTTATAACGGCAGCAAGAAGCAACAGAATAAATAGGTTAATTTTGCCGTTCATCAGCTGAGATCTGGTTAAGGTGTAAGAATTTGGCGAAATGCGACGTTTTTTTTGAAGCTTACGTCAGGAAAGGTGTTGAATTTAAAGTAATACTTTAACTTTTAGTGCTTGATGATTGATTTAAAACGGAGTGCTAATTTGTGATTCTGACGTTCTAAATCATTGTATCAAAACAGGAAATTGCCCGACACAACTTGTGTCGGGTTTTTTTTTGCTCTATAGTGGGGCGCAGTGGGAGAAAGTGGGTAAAAGTGCACTTTTCTTCCCGCTGAATGCCGAAGTGGGGCAAAATCCCACGGTTTTACAACTTCGTTCATGTATCGCCTCAAAGGTGGTAATTCGGTCATGTTTAGTGGTGTTTCTTCCTTAAATCTGGACAGCAAAGGGCGATTGGCAATACCTGCCAAGCATCGCGACGCCTTGCTCGCCCAGGCGCAAGGCAAGCTCATCATTACTGCGGACCCAGCCGGGTGCTTGTTGGTGTATCCCGAGCCAGCCTGGTTGCCGATTCGTGACCAGCTCAATCAGTTAACCGGCCCCAAAATGAATATTCGCCGGTTTATTGTGGGTCAGGCCGAAGAGGTCGAAATGGATGCATCAGGGCGGGTGCTAATTCCGCCGCGTCTGCGCCAAGTCGCCAAGTTGGATAAAGAGGTTGCTCTTGTTGGCATGGGAAACAAGTTCGAGCTGTGGGATGACGCGAAATGGAGTGCGACCACTGAGGCCATCATGGCGATGGATCCGCAGGAACTTGAGAATAATATGGAAGGAATTTTGCTGTGAGCGATACGCAAAGCTTCGTGCATCGCACGGTATTGCTCGATGAAGCGGTGGATGCGCTCGCAATCCAGCCTGATGGTGTGTATGTCGATTGTACTTTCGGCCGCGGTGGACACTCGCGCCTGATTCTCTCCAAGCTAGGCCCCAATGGCCGCTTGATCTCATTTGATAAAGACCCGTACGCAATTGCTGAGGCGGCGACGATCGCTGATCCGCGTTTTACGATTGTGCACGAAGGTTTCGTTACGCTGGCCGATTCGCTGGCCAAACTAGGTGTGACCCAAATTGATGGCTTGCTGATGGATTTGGGGGTTTCCTCGCCACAGCTTGATGATGGTTCTCGGGGGTTTAGCTTCCGGTTTGATGCTCCGCTTGATATGCGCATGGATACCACGCGGGGTATTACTGCTGCCGAATGGTTAAATTCGGCTGATGAAAAAGAAATTGCAGAGGTGGTGAAAGATTATGGCGAAGAACGGTTTGCTCGGCAGGTTGCAGCAGCGATTGTTACGCGTAGGGCAGTCGAACCTTTTGCTACAACAGGCGAACTTGCCGCGGTCGTGGCAACGGCAGTCCGCACCCGTGAGCCGGGCCAGGACCCGGCGACGCGTACCTTCCAAGCTGTACGGATTTACGTCAATCGCGAGCTTGAGGAGTTATCGCTAACGCTGCCACAGGCGCTTGCTTTGTTAAAACAAGGTGGACGTTTGTCGGTGATTGCGTTTCATTCGCTAGAAGATCGGATTGTGAAGCGCTTTATGCAAGATAAAGCCACGGGTGATCGTTTGCCTTCGCGTTTGCCGGTGATGGCTAGTGAAATTGCAGCTGCGCCGTTGAAAATCGTCAGCAAGCCAATTCGCGCCAGCGAGGCTGAAGTGAAAGCCAACCCACGTGCTCGCAGCGCGATTTTGCGTGTGGCTGAGCGTACCGAGGGCCCGCTGTGACTCGGTTGAACTTATTTTTACTCTTGATTGTGATTGTGTGTGCCATGGGTGTGGTGACTAGCCAGCATAAGGCGCGCAAATTATTTATCGAGCTGCAAAAACAAGATGCGATTACTCGCAAGCTGAATGTCGAATGGGGGCAATTGCAGCTAGAGCAAAGTACTTGGGCCATGCATTCGCGGATTGAGGCTGAAGCGAGCCAAAAGATGGGAATGCAAGTTGCTCCTTCTAATCGTACTCAAGTCATTCTTGAGCATGGCCAGCAGGTCGTGAAACCCGTAGTGACCGATCTGCCATGATGCGACAAGCGCGTACTGTCGCCACTGGGCGACGTCCAGATAAATATGCCGTGAAACCAAAGCTGGAGCGCTGGCGGGTTTGGTTTGTGCTGACCTGTCTCATGGGGCTGTTTGCTGCGCTGTTGGGGCGTAGTCTGTACCTGCAAGCTTGGAATGAGGGCTTTTTGCAGGATCAAGGTGATGCGCGTTACCGCCGTACTTTAAAGCTGGAACCTAACCGCGGCATGATCACCGATCGCAATGGTGAGCCGCTGGCGATTTCGACGCCAGTACAATCGATCTGGCTGAGTCCGCGCAGTATGCAGGTTTTGCCAGTTGGGCAGAGTCGTCCCAAAGATTGGAAGCAAACTGATGATGATGAGCAGGTGCCAGTCTCGGTCGACGAAATTAAAAAGATTGCCAGTTTATTGGCTATTTCACCCGATGAGCTCCAGGCCAAAATCAACGCCACCAGAAAGAACAAACAAGGCGAAGATGTAAAGTCGGATTTTCTATGGGTTAAGCGCCATATTTCACCCGCTGATGCCAAGCGGGTTTTGGCTTTAAATGTGCCTGGCGTGTATTCGCAAACTGAATATCGCCGCTATTACCCCGCAGGTGAGGTGATGGCGCATGTGGTGGGCTTTACCAATCTGGATGGTAAGGGGCAGGAAGGCTTTGAGCTGACCAAAGATTCGATGCTGGCTGGTAAAGCCGGCTCGCGGACGGTCATTCGTGATCGCCGCGGATATATCGTCGAGGATGTTTCGACCATTGTGCCGCCACAGGAAGGGCAGACTTTGCAGCTGTCGATAGATCGCCGCATACAGTACTTGGCGTATCGCGAGCTGAAAAATGCCGTTGATAACAGCCAAGCCGCAGGTGGTGCGATTGTTGTGCTCGACGCGCGCACAGGTGAGGTACTGGCCATGGCCAATGCGCCATCCTACAACCCCAATAGTCGCGCCAAAATTGATCCAGCGCATAAACGCAATCGTGCGCTGACTGATCTGTATGAGCCCGGTTCAACCATGAAAGCCGTCACTGTGGCGATGGCGCTCAATGCTGGCAAGGTTACCCCTACGACCGTGATTCAAACGGGTGGTGGCACGATGACAATTGGCCCAGCGACGATTCGTGATGACCATGCGGTGGGCGCAGCAACCGTCGAGCACATTATCCAGAAGTCTTCCAACGTCGGTGCGGCCAAGATGGCGCTGATGATGGAGCGTGAGCAAATGTCAGATTTTATGCACGCAGTGGGCTTTGGCGAAAAACTCAATACCGGATTCCCCGGCGAGTCGCCAGGTCGGGTGCGCCCATGGAAAACGTGGCGGCCGATTGAGCAGGCCACGATGGCTTACGGCTACGGGGTATCAGTCAGCGTCATGCAAATGGCACGGGCTTATCAGATGTTTGCTGGTAATGGCGAGGTGCATCCGGTGACCTTTACCAAATTGGTCGCACCTGCGCCCGGTAAGCAGGTGGTTTCTGCTGAAACAGCCGCTCAAGTGCGCAAAATGCTGGAAATGGTGACTTTGCCTGGTGGTACTGCGACACGCGCGCAAGTGGTTGGCTATCGCGTGGGTGGCAAAACCGGTACAGCGAAAAAACTGGTCAATGGCGTGTATTCCGATACCGCTCGGGTGGGCTCATTTGTTGGGTTGGCGCCGATTTCCAATCCACGCCTGATTGTGGCGGTGATGATTGATGAGCCTTCTTTTGCGCTGCGCTACGGTGGTCTAGTCGCCGCACCGGTGTTTAGTAATGTCGTGGCGGGTAGCCTGCGTTTGCTGGGTGTTCCGCCAGATGCTCCAACAACGAATATTTTACTGCCCGGTAATGGGGTGGAAGACGTGAAGGAAGACGCATGAAACCAGTAAGCTGGGCATTACCTGCCATTGATTTTGCTGCAATCGAAGCTTTGTGCGCACAGCGTACCTTGGTGGTCGACAGCCGCAAAGTGTGCGCCGGAGACGTCTTTATTGCCTATCAGGGCGAATATGTCGATGGTCGCCAGTTTATTGCCGATGCGATCGCCAATGGTGCCGCAGCAGTGATCTGGGAGGCGGAAGATTATCGCTGGGACCCTGCGCATCAAGTGACGAATATTGCGGTACCGTCGCTAAGAAACCAAGTGGGTATATTGCTGGCGAAACTGCTGGGTAATGTGGATGAGCCATTACCGGTGGTGGGTATTACTGGAACGAATGGTAAAACTTCCATTGCCAACTGGTTGGCGCAGGCATTTAATGCGCTCGGTGGTAAAGCTGGGGTGTTGGGTACGTTGGGTAATGGTTTTGTCGGCGAGCTAAGCAGTTCTACGCATACTACGCTCGACCCGTTGAGCCTGCAGCAATGGCTGGCCAAATTTCGGCAAGAAGGTGCTACCCAGGTGGCGATGGAAGTTTCGTCACATGGTTTGACGCAAGCACGTGCCCATGGCGTGCCTTTTCATACTGCAGTGTTCACCAACTTAACCCGTGATCACTTGGATTACCACGGCAATATGCAGGCGTATGGTGCCGCGAAAGCCAAGTTGTTCGAGTGGGAGGGGCTCAAAGCTGCGGTGATCAATAGCGATGATCCATTTGGTCGCGAATTGCTAGGCTTTACCACTGCGAAAACCATTTTTTCCTACGGCTTTAACAGTGGTGATTTGCGCTGTACGCAACTGGAATCATCACTCAAAGGTTTGGCGCTGACGGTAGAAACACCATTTGGTGCGACGCGTATCCAATCTAGCCTATTGGGGCGCTTTAATGCCAGCAATTTGCTGGCGTGCTTAGGCGTATTGCTGGCGCAAGGCGTCTCTTTGACTGACGCCACTACTGCGCTGGAGCAAATTCGCCCTGCAGCGGGACGCATGCAATGCCTGGGTGGTGACGATAAGCCTTTGGTGGTGGTCGATTATGCTCATACCCCCGACGCCTTAGAAAAAGTACTTATGACGTTGCGTGAAGCCATGCCGCAAGGTTCGCGCTTGTATTGTGTGTTTGGTTGCGGTGGGGATCGTGATACCGGGAAACGCCCGCTGATGGGCGAGATAGCCTGCCGTCTGGCCGACTCAGTGGTAATTACCAGCGACAATCCTCGCTCCGAAGCGCCCAAAGTCATTATTCAAGACATCGTTGCAGGGGTGTCGGGCGTGCCGGGTACTGGCAATGCGAACTATTCGATCGAGTCGGATCGTGCCGCAGCCATTAGCGATGCCATTGATATGGCACACAGCAGTGACGTGATTCTGATTGCCGGCAAAGGGCACGAAAACTATCAGGAAATTAAGGGTGAGCGCTATCACTTTGATGACGTGGAACACGCCAACAAAGCGCTCGCTAGAAAGTCGAAAGGAAATAAGAATCAATGATGTTGAGTCTGCGGGAAGCCGCGCAAGCGCTCAAGGCCAAATTGGTGGCGAGCGATAGCCAACTAACGTTTAACCGCGTCACCACCGATAGCCGTGATATTCAGGCGGGTGATTTATTTGTCGCCCTGAAGGGCGAGCGTTTTGACGCGCATAATTTTGTGGCAGCTGCTTTAGACCAAGGCGCGGTGGCTGCTTTGGTGCAAGAGTCCGGTGATGGCAACCGAATTATTGTCAAAGATACCTTGGCCGCCTTAGGTGAGTTGGCCAAATTTTGGCGCAGCCAGCATGCACACATCCCATTGATTGGGGTGACCGGCAGTAATGGCAAAACCAGCGTGAAAGAAATGCTGGCCTCAATTTGCGCTGTGGCAGCAGGTGGTGAGCAATATGTGCACGCCACTAAAGGCAATTTGAATAATCACATCGGTCTGCCACTAACCGTTCTGGGTATTCAGGCCGAACATCGTTTCGTGATTGCCGAAATGGGCATGAATCATTTCGGTGAAATCAATTACCTGACGCATATTGCCCAGCCCGATGTTGCGGTGGTGAATAACGCGGGCGCGGCGCACTTGGAAGCCTTGGGCTCGGTAGAAGGCGTGGCGCAGGCTAAGGGTGAGATTTTTGCTGGTTTGGTCGCCAATGGCACCGCCATTATTAATGCCGATGACCAATTCGCTCCGCTCTGGCAGCAACTCGCTGCAGAAAAGCAGATTTCTACATTTGGCTTGCATGGTGAAGTGACGGCAAGCCATATCGAATTACTTGCTACAGGTAGCCAATTTAGCCTGCTCTGCCCAGCGGGCGAGGCACAAGTACTGCTATCAGTACCTGGTGAGCACAATGTGCGAAATGCCTTGGCTGCCGCTGCTGCTGCACTTGCCGCAGGTATTTCCCTCGCGCACGTGCAGCAGGGGTTAAATCAATGGGCCGGTGTTAAAGGACGTTTGCAGGCGAAAACTGCCGCTAATGGCGCAGCGATTTTGGATGACACCTATAACGCGAACCCAGACTCGATGAAAGCCGCGATTGATGTTTTGGCTGCAATTGGGGCTACAGGTGTTCCGACCATTCTAGTACTCGGTGATATGGGTGAGGTCGGCGCTGATGCGGTAGAGCGTCATCGCGAAATTGGCATGTATGCCGCGCAAAGCCAGATTAATCATTTGGTAGCGGTAGGTACTGATATGCAGTATGCCGTTGAGGCATTCAATGCGCTGCGCAGTGGTGCGACGCATTGTGCCGATCACGCTGCTGCAATTGCGGCCGTCGCCGCGGTGCTGACACCAGCCAGTCAGGTATTAGTGAAAGGCTCGCGGTTTATGCGCATGGAAACGGTGGTTGCCGGCTTAGAAAATAAAACTGAACAAGGAGCACAGCCATGTTGCTGATGTTGATGCAATGGTTGGGCGAGTCGGTACGCGCCTTCAACGTGTTTAATTACCTGACTTTGCGCGCCGTGCTGGCAACGATGACTGCGTTGACGATGTCATGGGTGCTTGGCCCGTGGGTGATTCGCAAGCTGACTGAGCTTAAAGTCGGCCAAGCTGTCCGTAATGATGGCCCGCAAACCCATCTGGTTAAAGCCGGTACGCCGACGATGGGTGGCACGATGATTTTGCTGTCGATCGGTTTGACAACCCTGCTGTGGGGCGATTTAGGCAACAAATACGTTTGGCTAGTGTTGATCGTGACGATGGCGACGGGTGTGATCGGTTTTATTGATGACTACAAAAAAGTCGCACTCAAAAACCCGAAGGGCCTCTCGGCCAAGGCCAAAATGATCGGCCAATCGGCGATTGCGATTGGTGCCGGTGTGTTTCTGGTCAATGTTGGCCCCGATGCGGCCAATACCGGTTTCATTATTCCGTTTTACAAAGAAATCCTGTATCCGTTTGGTGCGATTGGCTTTTGCGTGCTGACCTATTTCGTGATTGTCGGCACCAGTAATGCGGTCAATTTGACTGATGGTTTGGATGGCTTGGCGATTATGCCGGTGGTGTTGGTTGCAGGTGCGTTCTGCATTTTTGCCTATGTCGCGGGGAATGCGAAATTCTCGACTTATCTGGGGGTGCCGCATGTTGCGGGCGCAGGTGAGTTGATTGTTTTCTGCGCGGCCATGGTGGGGGCTGGCTTGGGTTTCTTGTGGTTTAACGCTTACCCCGCCGAAGTGTTTATGGGCGACGTAGGCGCGTTGGCACTGGGTGCTGGTCTGGGCGCGGTGGCGGTGATTGTACGTCAGGAAATCGTATTGCTGATTATGGGGGGCGTGTTCGTGGTGGAGGCGCTGTCGGTCATGATTCAGGTGGCCAGCTTCAAGATGACGGGTAAGCGCGTGTTTAGAATGGCGCCGCTACATCATCATTACGAGCTTAAAGGCTGGAAGGAAACGCAAGTCGTGGTGCGGTTCTGGATTATCACCATGCTGCTGGTGTTGGCGGGTTTAGCCACACTGAAATTACGTTGATTCGAGGCTAGATCGTGGAATTAAACGCGAAACATTGCATTGTTGTAGGTTTGGGTGACACCGGTTTGGCCACTGCGCGCTGGTTGGTCGGCAAAGGTGCACGCGTCACAGTGGCCGATAGCCGCCTGACGCCCCCAAATTTGAGCAATCTGCAAGCAGAGTTTCCGCAGGTTCAATTGCGCTTAGGTGCATTTAATGTCGACACATTTGCCGACGCAGATTTACTAGTCACCAGCCCCGGCGTACCGCTGGCTACGCCGGAAATTGCGGCGGCCATTGCGCATGGTATTAGCGTGGTGGGTGATGTTGAACTACTCGCGCAAACCTTGGTAGGCAAACCAGGTAAGGTCATTGCAATTACCGGCTCGAACGGCAAATCAACGGTGACCACGATGGTGGCACAGATGTGTGAGGTGGCAGGGCAAAGTACGGTGATGGCTGGCAATATCGGCGTGCCGGTGTTGGCCGCTTTGGCTGATTGGGAAGCACGCGGCCAGTGGCCCGATGTGTGGGTGTTGGAGCTATCTAGTTTTCAATTGGAAACCACCACTTCACTTACGCCTGCCGCAGCCACCGTACTGAATGTGTCAGAAGACCATCTTGACCGCTACGCCGGTATGAATGAATACGCAGCGACCAAGGCCAGTATTTTTGCGGGCTTAGGCGTGCAAGTGTTAAATCGTGAAGATGGCTATTGCCGGGGTATGGTACGCCCAGGTCGCGATGTAGTTTGGTTTGGTGCCGATACCCCGCGTAATGGTAATGAGTATGGTCTGGTGGAAGTTGAGGGTGACTTCAGCTTGCGCTGTGGTGACTTTGAGTTGATCAAAGCCAGCGAGTTGCCGGTAGCGGGCTTGCACAATGCTGTAAATGCGCTGGCTTCTATTGCTTTGTGCCGAGCAGCAGGTCTGCCGACTGCGCCATTATTGGCGGCACTGCGTAATTTCAAAGGCTTGCCACATCGCGTTGAGTTTGTAGCCGAAGTAAACGGTGTTGCGTATTACGACGACTCGAAAGGCACGAATGTCGGAGCGACCGAGGCTGCGCTTAAAGGGATGACACGTCCAGTAGTATTGATCGCGGGCGGTGACGGTAAGGGACAGGATTTCTCGCCGCTGGTTGAGGCCTGTGAGCGGATTTGTCGCGCGGTCTTGTTGATCGGGCGTGATGGGCCAGCTTTGGCCGATGTGCTGAACGAAGCGCGGTCTAGTTTTCTGCCAGACGACGATGACAATTATTTGCCGGTGATGCAGTTGCCAACGCTAGAGATGGCGGTGTCGGTAGCGAGTAATTTTGCCGAGCCAGGTGATGTGGTGTTGCTGTCGCCTGCATGTGCCAGCTTGGATATGTTCCGCAATTATCATCATCGCGCAGAGGTATTTATTGCTGCGGTGAATCAGTTGGAACAAGGTTTGGAGCAGCACTGATGCGCCAGATTTTTTATCAAGCCATGCGCCGCATGAAGCCCACCATGAGCAGCTACGATCAGGCGCTGTTCTGGTGTGTCACTTTGCTGCTGTCGATTGGCTTGGTTATGGTGTATTCGGCGTCAATTGCCATGGCCGAGGTGGATAAAGACACCGGTTTTCGCTCGCATTATTTCTTGCAGCGCCATGCCATTTTTTTGGTGGTTGGTATTATTGCGGCAATTGGCACCTTTAATATTTCTACTGAAAAATGGCGGCATTGGGCGCCTTCATTATTCATTGCCGGTACGGTGCTGCTGCTCTTGGTGTTGTTACCAGGTATTGGCCGTGAAGTAAACGGTAGTAAGCGTTGGCTGAGTTTATTTGTGATTAATTTGCAGCCCTCTGAGCTAATGAAGTTTTTTGTTGTGTTGTACGCCGCAGATTACACGGTACGTAAAGCCAATAGCATGGGGGCAAAATTAGGCGAAAGTATCAGCAAAGTGCTGTTCCCTATGGCTTTGGTGATGGCCGTGGTGGGGGCTTTACTGCTGTTGGAGCCGGATTTTGGTGCCTTCACTGTGATTACCGCCATTGCGATGGGCGCGCTGTTTTTGGGCGGCTTTAACTGGCGTTTGTTTTTGGGACTGATCGTCTTTCTGGCCGTGGCCTTCGTCGGTTTGATTGCCTCGAGCCCCTATCGCCGCGCACGAGTATTGGGCTTTTTGGACCCATGGCAAGACCCGTACGGTAAGGGTTATCAGCTTAGCCACTCGCTGATCGCTTTTGGTCGTGGTGAATGGCACGGCGTAGGTTTGGGTGGCAGTGTGGAAAAATTGTCCTACCTGCCAGAAGCGCACACCGACTTTTTGATGGCGATTATTGCCGAAGAGTTTGGCTTTGTCGGAATCGCCATTGTGATTAGCCTGTTTATGTTTTTTGTTTTCCGTGCATTTGCGATTGGGGTGCAGGCTACCAAACTGGAACGGCATTGGCATGCCTTGGTCGCGCAGGGAATTGGTATTTGGATTGGCTTTCAATCGTTCATCAATATGGGCGTGAATATGGGCTTGATGCCCACGAAAGGTTTAACTCTGCCGCTCCTTTCATTTGGGGGTTCGGGCATTGTGGCGAATCTAATTGCGATTGGCTTGTTGATGCGAATTGACTACGAAAATCGTCAGTTGATCCGGGGGTATCGCGTATGAGTACCTGGATTTTGGTGGCTGTAATTGCTCTTATCTTTTGGGGTGGCTGGCAAAGTCGTCTCCGTCGCCAATGTGTGGAAACTAGCAATTCGCCGACGACGCAGCGCCCAGTGGCCTCCAGAACTTTGCTGGTGATGGCTGGTGGTACAGGTGGGCATATTTTCCCTGCGCTGGCGGTGGCTAATGCAATGCGTGTCAAAGGTTGGGACGTTGTATGGCTAGGCGCTAAAGGTGCGATGGAAACCCGCGTGGTGCCACAGCATGGCATTGATTTGGTGACATTAGATATTACTGGCGTGCGTGGTAAAGGCTTACTGAAAAAACTATCGCAGCCATGGGTGCAGCTCAAAGCGCTGCTGGCTGCGCTGAATTTGATTTTTCGCCGCCGTCCAGATGTGGCGATTGGCTTTGGTGGTTTTACCGGTTTTCCAGGTGGCTTGGCGATGCGCTTGTGCTGGTTGCCTTTGGTGATTCACGAGCAGAACTCAGTGGCGGGTTTAACCAACAAAGCCTTGTCGAAATTGGCCAATCGGGTGCTATTTGCATTTCCAGCGGCATTTCCGCAGCTTGCGCCCGCCAATTGTGTGGGAAACCCTGTGCGGGATGAATTACGTGCCGTGGCATCACCCGAAGTTCGTTTTGCTGGGCGTGAGGGTGTATTGAAGATTTTAGTCGTGGGTGGCAGCTTGGGGGCGCAGGTTTTTAATGAGCAAGTGCCTAAGGCGTTGGCCTTGATTGCGCCACAGGCTCGTCCACAGGTGGTGCATCAGGCTGGTGAGAAACACATCGAAGCATTGCGTGCCAATTACGCTGCAGCAGGGGTAGAGGCCGAATGCGTTGCCTTTATCAATGATATGGCCCAAGCCTACGCCGATGCGGATGTCGTGCTGTGCCGAGCAGGTGCGCTCACTGTGGCTGAGTTGGCCTGTATCGGTGTGGCGGCGATTTTGGTGCCTTTTCCGCATGCAGTGGATGATCATCAAACTGGTAATGCGCAGTATTTGAGCGAGCAAAATGCAGGCATTTTATTGCCGCAAACACAGATTAGCGCCGAAGCGTTGGCTGATTTGTTGCAGCGTATGAGTCGAGAGCAATGCCTTGAATTAGCAGGCAACGCCAAACGATTGGCCAAACCGGATGCAACAGCGCAAGTTGTTGCTGTAATTGAAGAATTAGCGGGATAGGAGTATAGGGTAATGACTTGTAGAGTATATAATATGTGCTCTCTGGTCTTATACCCTTAGTGGATATGAAGCATAAAGTTAAACGCATTCATTTCGTCGGTATCGGCGGTGTCGGTATGAGTGGCATCGCTGAGGTGCTGCTTAACCTTGGGTTTGAGGTGAGCGGCTCCGATTTGGGTTCTAATGCCACCACCCAGCGGCTGACTGCGGCTGGCGCCGAGGTGCATCAAGGCCATGCCGCAGAATTTGTTGCTAATGCCGACGTGGTGGTGATCTCTAGCGCGGTTAAAGACGATAACCCAGAAGTAGTCGAAGCGCGCGCGCGGCAAATTCCGGTGGTGCCACGGGCAATGATGCTGGCTGAGCTGATGCGTTTAAAGCAAGGGATTGCGATTGCCGGTACCCACGGTAAAACGACGACCACTAGCTTGAGCGCCAGTGTGCTCGAAGCGGCTGGCCTTGACCCAACATTTGTGATCGGTGGCAAGCTACATGCCGCGGGCTCGAATGCCCGCCTAGGGCACGGTGACTTTCTGGTGGCAGAAGCCGATGAAAGCGATGCTTCCTTTTTATTGCTTTCGCCGGTGATTTCGGTGGTCACCAATATCGATGCTGATCATATGGATACTTATGGTCATGATTTCGAGAAGTTGAAGCAGGCGTTTATTGATTTTCTCCATCACTTGCCATTTTATGGTCGCGCGATTTTGTGTATCGATGATCCGCACGTGCGCTCAATTTTGCCCAAGGTAACCAGCCCGATTACCACCTATGGCGTGTCGGAAGATGCCATGTTGCGCGCGGAGAATATCGTGGCCGCTCATGGGCAAATGAAGTTTGATGCAGTTTGGAAAAATGGTGAAACGCGTCGTTTGGCTGTGACGTTAAATATGCCGGGTATGCACAATGTATTGAATGCACTGGCGGCGATTGCGATTGGGATTGAAGTTGGTGCAGATGAAGCTGCAATTGTTGCTGCGCTGGAACAATTTGAAGGTGTAGGCCGACGCTTTCAGCGTTATGGCGAGGTGGCATTACCCGCCGGCGGCTCAATCACCTTGGTTGATGACTATGGTCACCACCCTGTGGAAATGGCTGCGACTTTGGCTGCGGCGCGCGGCGCTTTCCCTGGCCGTCGCTTGATGTTGGCTTTCCAGCCGCATCGCTATACCCGTACGCGGGATTGCTTTGAAGATTTTGTCAAAGTGCTTAGCACTGTGGATGGTCTGTTGCTCGGTGAAGTGTACGCCGCTGGGGAGACTCCGATTGTGGCCGCAGATGGCCGTGCCTTGGTGCGGGCGGTGCGCGTGGCTGGCAAAGTAGAGCCCATCTTTGTGGAAAATATTGCCGATATGTCAACGGCAATTCTTGCCGCAGCGCAGGCAGGTGATGTGATTGTAACGATGGGTGCAGGCTCGATCGGTAATGTGCCAAAACAAATTGCGAGCCTAAAAGTATGAATAAGTTTGGAAAAGTAGCGGTCATCATGGGCGGCTCGTCTGCTGAGCGTGAAGTGTCCTTAATGAGTGGTGCCGGCGTTTTGGCGGCTCTGCAAAGTAAAGGGGTTGATGCGCATGCATTTGATCCGGCAGAAAAACCATTGATTGCGCTAAAAGAAGAAGGCTTTGATCGTGCGTTTTTGATCTTGCACGGCCGTGGCGGTGAAGATGGCACGATTCAGGGGGCGCTGGAGTTTATGGGCTTGCCGTACACCGGCTGCGGCGTAATGGCCTCGGCGATCGCGATGGATAAATGGCGGACCAAATTACTGTGGGAAGCCGCTGGTTTGCCAGTACCTGAGTACCGAATTATTGATAGCGCAGCGGAGTTGACGCTAGCGGCGGAAGAACTTGGTTTGCCATTGTTTGTGAAGCCTGCCAGCGAAGGGTCAAGTGTTGGGGTAGTGAAGTTGAAATCTCTGACTGAGGTTGAGGCCGCTTGGACTGAGGTATCACGCCATGATTCGGTCGTGTTGGCCGAGCGCAATATTGGCGGCGGCGAGTTCACGTGTGCGGTGCTGGATGGCAAAGCATTGCCGAGTGTACGGATTATTCCCCAAACTGAATTTTATGATTACGAAGCGAAATACTTCCGGGATGACACAGAATATCGCTGCCCAGCTGGTTGGAGTGATGCGCATGAAGCGCTGGCTCGGTCGTTGTCGGAAAAAGCCTACCGAGTACTAGGGGCGAGTGGTTGGGCTCGGATTGATTTTTTGACTGATGATGACGGCACGATTTATTTATTGGAAGCCAATACCGCGCCAGGCATGACAAGCCACAGCCTATTTCCAATGGCTGCTCGTGAGTCTGGTTTGTCATATGAAGACTTAGTGGTCAAAATTTTGGCCGCTACGCTCAATAAGGCGCAATAACAGCATGTGGGATAAACCGCAATTATTAATGTGGATAGCCAATCTATTGACTGGCTTAGCCATGCTATTGCTGTTTTATTCCCTTTTGTTTCTGGCGGTACATTCACCATTATTTCCGGTGAAACGTATCAAAGTAGATGGTGAATTAACCCATATCACCCGTGAGCAATTGCAGTATGTGATTAAAAATGAACTGAAAGGTACTTTTTTTACGCTGGATTTGAATAAAGCCCGACAAGATTTTGAAAAATTACCATGGGTGCGCCGCGTAGAAGTTCGTCGTCGGTGGCCAGATCGCCTGGAAGTGAATATTGAAGAACATCGTGCAATTGCCCGCTGGGGCTCAAGCGCTTTATTGAATCAATATGGTGAGCAATTTGATGCTGCCAGCAATGAATCATTGCCCATATTAGAAGGCCCGGAAGGAACTGAGCGGGTCATGGTCGAAGGTTTATTGCGCTTAAAAGAGTTATTGAAGCCATTAGATCGTAAACCAACACAGTTATGGCTATCCGATCGTCGCGCTTGGCGTTTTGAATTGGATAAAAACTTAATTGTTGAAGTGGGACGTGATGAGCCGATCGAACGGGTTGAGCGTTTTGTGAAAGCCTACCCCAATTCACTGGCCTTGTTGCAGCAGCCATTTGAATATATTGATTTGCGCTATCCAAATGGATTTGCGGTGCGCCTGCCGGATTACAAACCAGCCGCGCCACCTAAATTGGATGCGAATGGCAAACCGATTGTCGTAAAACCAAAAGCGGTCAAGGCTTCGGCATGATTTATGCTTTCGGATAAATTAAGCAATATAAAATATTAAGTTGGCGTATTTTTTTAAAGTTAATTCTTAAGATTAGTAAAGAGGCTGTCAGTGACTAGGGACGCAAAAAATCTCATCGTTGGGCTAGATATCGGAACGTCAAAAGTCGTTGCGGTGGTTGCTGACGTGACCGAAGATGGCTCGCTCAATGTCGTCGGCATGGGCTCAGCATCATCGAAAGGCTTAAAGCGCGGTGTCGTCGTTGATATCGAAAAAACTGTGGGTGCAATTCAAGCTGCATTAGGCGAAGCTGAATTAATGGCTGATTGCAAAATTAGCGAGGTTTATACCGGTATTGCCGGCAGCCACATTAAAAGCCTGAATTCACACGGCATGGTCGCAATTAAAGATAAAGAAGTGACTCAAGCTGATATTGATCGCGTTATTGAAACCGCCAGCGCTGTGAACATTCCCGCCGATCATCAGGTTTTGCATATTTTGTCGCAAGAATATGTGATCGATGGTCAGGAAGATGTTAAAGAGCCATTGGGCATGTCAGGCGTGCGTCTTGAGGTGCGAGTGCATATCGTATCTGGTGCTGTTTCTGCGGTGCAGAACATTACGAAATGCGTGCGCCGTTGTGGCTTAGAAATTGCCGAGGTGGTATTGCAGCCATTGGCAAGCGCCCATGCTGTATTGACTGATGACGAACGCGATTTGGGTGTTTGTTTGGTTGATATTGGCGGTGGCACTACTGATATGGCGGTATTTATTAATGGTGCAATTCGCCATACCGCAGTAATTCCAATTGCTGGCGATCAAATTACTAATGATATTGCGATGGCTTTGCGCACGCCAACCGGTGAAGCCGAGAATATTAAAATCCAACACGGTGTGGCTTTACGCCATATGACTGATCCACAAACCATGATTGAAGTGCCCGGGGTTGGGGAACGCGGTGCGCGTCAAATGTCACGCCATACTTTGGCCGAAGTGATTGAGCCACGTGTTGAAGAATTATATAGCTTTGTGCAAGCAGAATTACGCCGCGTTAATTTGGAAGACAGATTATCAAGCGGGATTGTTATTACTGGCGGTGCTTCATTAATGCCGGGAATGACTGAATTGGCTGAGGAAATATTTCATATGCCAGTTCGATTAGGTTTACCACGCTATGTGGGTGGATTAGCAGAGGTAGTTAAAAACCCTCGCTATTCAACTGCAGTGGGTTTGCTGTTGGTCGCGCGACAACAAATGCAAAAAATCCCTGGGCAACGGGGTAAAGATGGCTCAATTGGAGACATTTTTGGGCGAATGAAGTCTTGGTTTCAAAATAACTTTTGAAATTTTCGGGTAAGCGGTAAAATCGGGTAACAGGAGAGAGAACCATGGCATTAACAATTGAAGTTCCAGAAGTATCCCATCACGTAAATATCAAAGTAATTGGCGTGGGGGGGCAGGTTGCAATGCAATTAATAATATGATCGAACACCACATGCAAGGTGTTGATTTTATTTCTTCCAATACTGATGCACAGGTATTGAAATTATCAAAAGCGGATAATGTAGTTCAGTTGGGCGCTGAATTAACTAAAGGCTTTGGTGCGGGTTGTAATCCTGATATTGGCCGCCAAGCAGCAGAAGAAGATCGCGAACATATCGCTGAATTAATTTCAGGTGCAGATTTATTATTTATCACTGCCGGTATGGGCGGTGGTACAGGTACTGGCGCGGCTCCCGTGATTGCGCAAGTTGCCCGAGAAAAAGGCATTTTGACCGTCGGCGTGGTAACCAAACCCGGTCTGGATGAAGGTGGCCGCCAAAAAGTGGCGCAAGCCGGTATTGATGAATTGTCCCGTTATGTTGATTCATTGATCGTGGTTTCAAATCAGAAACTTGAAGAAGTGCTGGGTGACGATGTGACTATCGACGAAGCATTCCGCGCTGCTGATGATGTTCTGCGCAATGCGGTTGGTTCTATCGTTGAAATCATCCACTATCCAGGCTTGATTAACGTTGACTTTGCGGACGTGCGCACTGTAATGCGTGAAATGGGTATGGCCATGATGGGCTCTGCTAATGCGGCTGGTCCAGATCGTGCAATCCGCGCTACTGAAGAAGCAATTCGTTGCCCTCTGCTCGACAATATTAGCTTTAAAGGTGCGCGTGGCGTGCTGGTGAACTTCTCTACTGCCCCCGGCAAACTGAAAAAATCAGAAACCCGCCAAGCCTTGGAAATCATTGAAGCGCACGTAGCTGAAGGCGCTTTGGTTAAACACGGTGTTGTTTACGATCCAGAGTTGGCTGAAGACGAAATCCGCGTTACTTTGGTTGCTACTGGTTTGGGCGGTGGTAAAGACATGAATAAACCACAGCTGTCAGTTGTGAGCAGCCAAACTCTGAAAACGGGTACTGACAACGCTGCTTACGACGATGCCTACGATACCCCAGCAATCTGGCGTAACAACCGTCGTAACCCAGCTCCGGAAGCGACATCGGCTCGTCCAGCGATGTCGAATATTGATATGGATATTCCTGCCTTTTTGCGCCGCCAAGCTGATTAATTTTGCTGCTTGAATAAACGGTGCCTATGGGCTTGATTGTAATGATTCATCCAGCGCAAGACCCGAGGCTGGTAGAATTAGTGCAATTAAAGCTGTGATAAGGCAGAAATGGCCATGTTTTTACAACGTACCTTGAAAAGCACAATCCGTGCGACTGGCGTTGGTTTGCATTCGGGTGAAAAAGTGACTCTCACTTTACGCCCCGCTGCAGCCGACCATGGGATTGTGTTTCAACGCTCTGATTTGCCCGAGTCAAAGCCTTTCAAGGTCGGCCCTGATTTGGTGAACGACACGCGACTCTCCTCGACGCTCGTCCAAGACGGCGTGCGTGTCGGCACCATTGAGCATCTGATGTCGGCCTTTGCGGGGCTCGGTATCGACAATGTAATTGTTGATGTTGATGCGCCCGAAATGCCGATTATGGATGGTTCTGCTGCACCGTTTATCTATTTGCTACAAAGCGCCGGTATCCGCGAGCTTAATAAACCCAAACAATTTGTTCGTGTTCTTAAACCGATTGAAGTTCACGATGGTGATAAGTGGGTGAAGTTCGAGCCACACGATGGCTACAAAGTCGCACTGACGATTGATTTTCAGCACCCTGCCTTTAAAAAATCAGCACAAACCATTGAAATTGATTTTGCCGAAAGCAATTACGTGAGCGAAATTGCCCGTGCGCGCACGTTTGGTTTTATTCATGAAGTTGAATATCTGCGTGCCAATGGCTTAGCCCGTGGCGGAAATATGGATAATGCAGTGGTCATTGATGAGTTTCGCGTACTCAATGATGGTGGTTTGCGTTTTGAAGACGAATTTGTTCGCCACAAAATTCTAGATGCCATTGGTGATCTGTATATTCTGGGATATCCGCTGATTGCTGCGTTTTCAGGCTATAAATCAGGTCATGCGATGAATAATAAATTGCTACGCGCATTGTTAGCTGACCGTGATAGCTACGAATTAGTCACCTTTGATGATGATGCGCATGTGCCATCATCATTTCATGATCTGCCTCCATTGAGCATCTAGTGCCATGTTTGCCTTATTGCGCGGCTTGGCGATTTTGGCACTGCTACTGATTGTATATGCAGGTTTCCGCTACGCCCGTGAACGCGATCCCCGCTGGTTGCGTAATATTCGGGTCGTTCTGTTTTCTTTGCTTGGAATTGGCGTGATGTTTGGCATCGGCCTATTTATCGAGCGACTTACCTTGGGTTAAGAGCATGGCATTGCCTCGTTTTTATGTGGATCAGCCTCTTGTGCTGGGGGCGCAATTTGACTTGCCTGAAGCCGTTGCAAGGCACGTGCAGGTAGTGAGAATGCAGCCTGAGGAGGTCATTACTGTTTTCAACGGGCAGGGCGGCGAATATCAGGCCAGAATTAGCAGTATGGGTAAAAAAACCGTGACTGTTGAGCTGACTGCATTTGCCCGAGTCGATCGTGAGTCCACCTTGCAATTGACCTTAGTTCAAGCGGTTTCGGCGTCGGATCGCATGGATTACACCGTGCAAAAAGCGGCAGAGCTGGGGGTAACGGTGTTTCAGCCAGTGATTTCGCAATACTGTCAGCAGCGTTATAGCGGTGAGCGGGCAGAAAAGCGGCTGGCACATTGGCAAGGTATTGCAGCTAGTGCGGCTGAACAGTGTGGTCGTACGCAGCTAATGCAGATTCGTCCGATTGTGACTTTTGCGCAATTTTTGGCGGCCAGCAACGATAGTGAGCTCAAATTGCTAATGTGCCCAACGGGGGCCGTGCATCATTCGGCTTTACCCGCGCGAGCCCAATCTGTCACGGTATTGGTAGGCCCAGAAGGGGGGTATTCTGCTGAAGAAGACTCACTGGCTATTGCTAGTGGCTATACCTCGCTAATTTTGGGGCCAAGAATTTTCCGCACTGAAACGGTTGCCCCCGTTATCGCTGGATTCCTACAGGCTAAATACGGCGACTTTTAATCGTTGCGCATCAAAGCTGCGCGGCGCAAACGGCGCCGCGGCATTTCCCTTTGTGCCTAACGCCCGTAATTGGGCTTGGGTGCTTTATAATCGCTTTTTACCTCATTTCTGGCCATCCATATGAATAGCCGTCAGCTTTATTTCCGCCTGCTGGCCTACTTTAAGCCGTATCGCACGATTGCGATTGCGGTGCTGATCTCGATGATTATTGCCGGCTCGGTGGATGCATTAATGATGCGCTTGTTAAAAGACATCATCGATGGCTTTCAGAATATTAATGCGGGTGATCAAGCGCCGTGGCATATGCCGCTGATCTTGTTTGGTTTGGGTTTAGTACGCTTGGTCTCGAGCTTTGCCAATGAATATGGTGGTGCCTGGTTGTCGTCGCGGATTATGGAAACCCTCCGGCAGCAGGTATTTGATCGCATGATGGCGATGCCCATTCGCTTTTTTGATCAATCTTCGGTAGGGGTGTTGCTGTCCCGCGTCACGTTTGACATTAACCAGATTATGGATGCGGGCCTTAATGTAATGACGACGATTGTGCGCGATAGCGTACTGGCCATTTCATTGCTGGTGATTATGCTCTGGACCGATTGGCAGTTAACGCTGTTTTGCTTGATTATGTTACCCGGTGCAGCCGTCTCGATTCGGGTAGTGAGTAAGCGCCAGCGGCGTTTATCGCGAGAAACCCAGAATACGATGGGTGAAATGAGCCAGATTCTGGATGAAAGTCTGGGTGGGCAGCGCATCATTAAGATTTTTAATGGTGCGCAGTATGAATCGGCGCGTTTTAGTAAAGCCAATCGCCAAGTACGCAATTTGATGGTGAAACGCGCAGCGACCAGCAGTTTAAACTCAGGATTTACCGTATTTCTGATTGCGGTGGCCATTGCCGCGATTATCTATGTCGCAGGTATTCGCGCCGCTGAAGGTGCGATGACCGCGGGGGCCTTTGTATCGTTTATGGGCTCAATGATGTTGTTGCAACAACCGATTAAGAATCTTTCCAAAATCAATGACCCGCTGCATCGCGGCTTGGCGGCGGCAGAATCAGTATTTGCCTTGATTGATTCAGCCATTGAGCAAGATGAAGGGCGGCATCAAGTCGAGCGAGTTAAAGGCGCGTTATCGATTCGTGAGCTGGAGTTTGCTTATAGCGAAGAAGGCGTAAAAGCCTTGAATCAGATCAATCTTGAGATTGCACCGGGCGAAAGTGTGGCGCTAGTGGGGCAGTCGGGCAGTGGTAAAACAACGCTGGCGAGCTTGTTGCCGCGTTTTTACGATGCTACAGGCGGTGAAATTCGCCTCGATGACGTACCGCTTGCTGAGTACCAGTTAGCCAACTTACGGCAGCAAATTGCCTTGGTGAGCCAAGATATGGTGCTGTTTAACGATACTGTCGCGGCCAATATTGCGTATGGCTCAGGCCAGATAGATATGGAGCGCGTGCGTGCCGCAGCAACAGCGGCGTACGCCACCGAGTTTATTGAGCAAATGCCCAATGGCTTTGACGAAATGCTGGGCGAAAATGGCGTGCGGCTATCGGGCGGCCAGCGCCAGCGCTTGGCGATTGCCCGCGCGATTTACAAAGATGCGCCAGTGCTGATTCTTGATGAGGCGACCAGTGCGCTCGATACCGAGTCAGAGCGCAAAGTGCAAGAAGCATTGGAAAACCTGATGCAAGGTCGTACCACCGTTGTCATTGCCCATCGTTTATCGACGATTGAAAAAGTAGATCGGATTGTGGTGATGAATGCAGGCCGCGTGATTGAAAGCGGCAAACACGCCGATCTCATCGCCAAAAACGGCATGTATGCGCAAATGCATGCGGTGCAATTTGGGCTGGAGTCTAATTCCAGAGTTTAACGCTGCCGATGCTGACGCAGAATGGGCTGATTTTGAATTTGCGCTAGGGTATGTTGTTGTAGGCTTTTATACGTATTGCCTATGTGGTTATGCCCTGGTGATGTATTGATCAACGCCTAGTTGCGCACGAATGTGATTGCCTTGGATTGTTGCTTCTAGCTTGGCCCAGTTTGCGGCCTGTTTTGATCGGTCATTTTCCCGGTGCCACAGGTGTAAAACTGGAATCGCAAAGCGACCATCTTTGAGTTTGAGGCCCGCACGGATGAGGCGCACCGCAAAATCGGAGTCTTCGTGACCC
Organism: Chitinibacter fontanus; assembly: GCF_013423785.1. Lineage (NCBI taxonomy): Bacteria > Pseudomonadati > Pseudomonadota > Betaproteobacteria > Neisseriales > Chitinibacteraceae > Chitinibacter > Chitinibacter fontanus. The sequence continues at coordinate 1,310,466 of NZ_CP058952.1, read as the reverse complement.
CAGCCTGAGAATGATTCATCAAAGCCATTAATCGCCATAAAGTCGGCCTTCCAAACCCCAATATTGCAGCCTTTTAATACTTGCCATTGGGTTGCACGCTGTTTGCGCATTTCAACTAACTTTAGTCGTAACCAAGGCAGTGCCCGATTTGCTTGCCCGCTAAATTTGGCGATCAACCAGCGAAGTTTGCTCCATGAGGCTGGATTTTGTTGGGTACTCAGCAACGAACGAGTGATCGCTTCATTGAGTAATACCCGGTTGCCTGCCGAAAACCAGCCCGCCTCTGCCAGTCCCAAACTTTGGGTGATGAAATCCGGCATTGGAATGCAGTCGCCATCCAAAAAAACTAAAAACTCGCCTTGGGCGAGTGCCGCACTTCGATTGCGAATCGCCGCAAGTCGGAACCCTGTATCTTCGTGCCAGACATGATGCAGTGGGCAGGGAAAGTGTGCTTGCCACTTGCTAACTAAGGCTTGGGTATCAGCTTGAGAGCCATCATCCGCCACAATCACTTCCCAATCGGCGGCACCTACCTGCAGCGCTAGGCCTTGAAGGACGGCATTGAGCGCGTCGGGGCGGTTATAGGTCGATACGATGATGGATAGTTTCATTGTTCAGCCAAGTACATTAATTTCAAATAGCGGTAGTAAGTGCCTTCGGCGTTGGAGACGGCCAAAATAAAGCCTTCTCGCCCATCCAGAAACCCGCGTTGTAATACATAAGTGCGTAAAAAAGCCCACAGGCCTTTGTATATGGCCTTGAATAAACCTGATTTCTCACCCTTAGCCAAGCGCTGCCGAGCGCCCGCGCTGGAATAGCGATTCACTTTATCCAGTACATCATCCAGATTGTCAAAAGAGTAATGCAATAACTCTCCGGCCAATAGCGGCGCTGCACCTGAATAAAGTAAACGTTCATGGACCAGATCTTCAGAGTATTGTGCACAACCGCGTTTGAATAGGCGCGGTAAATGATCAGGCTGCCAGCCTGAGTGGCGTATCCAGCGCCCACAATAATTGGACAAACGGGCGAGTTGATAAATGTCGGCAGTGGGATTGCTGATTGCAGCCCGAATACTGTCGGTCAATGCCGTGGTGAGGATTTCATCCGCGTCCAAGGCGAGAATCCAGTCGGTATTCAGGTAGGCAAGGGCGCGGTTTTTTTGAATGCCAAAGCCCGGCCAGTCGCTGGTGTGATGCACTGCTACCTGATGCGACTGAGCGATCTCTAGCGTTTGATCCGAGCTGCCAGAGTCTAAGATCACAATTTGATCCGCCCATTTGGCCGCCAGCAAACATTCATTCAGATGCGCGGCTGCGTTCTTTGTAATAATTGCGATACCGAGAGTGGGCATGGGCTTGTACGCCAAAGTGATTTTAATAAATTGCATTACAGCCAACCGCGCATTGTGAACGTGAAGAAAGGTAGGCGTCAATGCGGTGATATAATGTGCCAATTGCCCACGCAAATGGTGCTTGTGGGTGGTGTAGCGGAGGGGGTGAGTGGCTTTGCGTGTATTACATACCGAATGTTCGAGTAGCTGGGGAGGCCAAGAGCTACGAATTATTAGTGAAATGCGCGCAATGCAAAAGATGGGGCATGAGCTAGAACTCATCGCGCTCAGTGGCTCGCGAATGGCGCAAGAGGCCAAAGCTGCAGGCCTGATTGTCTGGGAATTGCCGATTGCTAAAAAGCGGGTGTCGGCCTTATTGGCGATGCGGCGCTGGCTGGTGACGAATCGTCAGCGCTTTGACGTGATTAACACCCATCGCTCGACTGATCACTGGCTAGTTGCTGCCGCAGGTTTGCTGCTGACTGATTTACCCCCGGTAGTTAGAACCCGGCATATGGCAACACCAATTAGTAATCGCCTGACCACCCGTTGGCTGTATCAGCGTGCCACACAAATGATTGTAACCACCGGCTCAATGGTGCGCGAGCAACTGATCCGTGATAACAGGTTTGATGCTGAACGTCTTGTTTCGATACCCACGGGTGTTGATTTACAGCGGTTTTACCCGCAAGATCGCCATCAATTACGTCAACAGTTGGGCTTGCCAGCAAAGAAAACACTGGGTTTTGCCGCTAGTGGTCTGCATGCTGGAAAAGGCTGTGATTTACTGGCGCAAGCTTGGACGGTATTACAAGCCCAGTTTCCCGATTGGCAATTGGTTTTGGTTGGGGATGATGAGCAATATGCTCCGGTATTAGACCTGCAGGCACAATTTCCCGATTCCGTCCGCTTAGTAGGCTATCAGCCCGCACTGGAGCATTGGCTAAATGCATTTGATGTATTTGTTCTTCCTTCCGATTCAGAAGGGGTGCCACAAGTGATTACCCAAGCGATGGCCTGCGCGGTGCCTGTGGTGGCAACCCGCGTGGGGGGGATTCCAGACGCGGTGATCCATCAAGAAACCGGGTTGTTAATTGAAAAACGTGATTTACCCGCATTAGTCAAAGCATTAACGGCGGTGATGGCTGATGATGCTCTGCGTGAGCAATATGGTGCGGCTGGTTTGGCGCGAGCGAAGGCTATCTTTAGTGTTGAGCGTATGGCGGTGGACATGGAGCGGGTTTTCCTTGAAGTCTGCGCTGCCTCACGCTAGGGATTAGTTGCTGCGAAGATCCGCATATTTCATCAAATTCAAAGGTAGAACTTAACTTATGGCGCATCAGCGAAAAATATCCGTGATTGGGCTTGGCTATGTTGGCCTGCCTGTGGCTGTAGCGTTTGGCAAGGTGGCTCCGGCCATCGGTTTTGATATTAATGAAGCCCGCTTGGCTGAGCTGCGTGCTGGGCATGACCGCACCAATGAAGTTGAAGATGGCGACCTTGTTGCCGCACAGATTGTGTACACCAGCAGTACCGAAGAATTGGCTCAAGCAGATTTTCACATCGTGGCGGTGCCTACCCCTGTTGATGATGCGCACCAACCCGATCTGACCCCTGTGGTGAAAGCGTCCGAAACGGTGGGCAAGGCGCTTAAGCGTGGTGATATCGTTGTTTATGAATCGACCGTCTATCCCGGGGTGACCGAAGACATTTGCGTGCCGATTCTGGAGCGTGTTTCCGGGCTTAAATGCGGCGTGGATTTTACTGTTGGTTACAGCCCAGAGCGGATCAATCCAGGTGATAAAGAACATACCTTCACCAAAATTAAAAAAGTGGTCTCAGGACAAGATCAAGTCACGCTCGATATCGTAGCTGACGTGTACGCTTCGGTCGTGACGGCTGGCGTGCATAAAGCCGCTACGATTAAGGTTGCTGAAGCTGCCAAAGTGATCGAAAACACCCAGCGCGATTTGAATATTGCGCTAATGAATGAGTTGGCTCTGATTTTTGACCGCATGGGCATTGATACGCTCGATGTACTGGAAGCTGCGGGTACGAAGTGGAATTTCTTGAAATTCAAGCCCGGTTTGGTGGGAGGGCATTGCATTGGCGTTGATCCATATTACCTAACCCATAAAGCGGAAAAGCTGGGGTATATCCCGCAAGTTATTCTGTCAGGCCGTCGCATCAATGATGGGATGGGGGCGTATATTGCGCAGCAAACCATCAAGCAAATGATTCATGCGGGTCACGCAATTGCTGGCAGTACCGTGACCGTGCTAGGTCTCACATTTAAAGAAAATTGCCCAGATTTGCGTAACTCGCGCGTGATCGACATTATTCGTGAACTGCAGGATTTTGGCGTTAATGTGCAGGTATGTGATCCAGAGGCCGATAGCCAAGAGGCTGTAGAGGAATACGGTGTGCCTTTGACGCCAGTTGCTGAGCTCCAAAAAGCTTCTGCAATCGTTGTTGCCGTAGCGCATCACGAATTTGCCACCTGGCCTGTAGCGCAGTATTTGGCTTTGCTGGAGAGCAATCCAGTCGTGATCGATGTGAAAGGGATTTGTGATCGCCAAGCGATGGCTGATGCCGGTGTGCGTTTCTGGCGTCTGTAACTGTTGTCGTAATCTATCAGGATTCATTGTGTCAAAATTTGTTGAAGTGAAAACGGCGTTGCTTGCGCAACCCAAAGTCTGGCTAGTTACTGGTGTGGCTGGTTTTATTGGCTCGAATTTGTTGGAGCAACTGCTCAAGCTAGGGCAAACCGTAGTGGGCTTGGATAATTTTTCCACCGGGCATCGTCATAATCTAGCGATGGTGCAAGCGAGCGTAGGGGCAGATGCCTGGTCGCGTTTTACCCTGATTGAGGGGGATATCCGCGATTTAGCAACGTGTGAGCAAGCTGTTCATGGTGTGAATTATGTTTTGCATCAGGCCGCCTTGGGCAGTGTGCCGCGCTCACTCGAAAACCCGATTCGCACCCATGAAAGTAATATCAACGGCTTCCTAAATATGTTGGTTGCAGCGCGCGATGCCAACGTAGAGCGCTTTGTTTACGCGGCTTCTAGCTCGACCTATGGTGATCATCCAGGCCTACCCAAGGTGGAAGATCGCATTGGCAAGCCGCTGTCACCTTATGCGGTGACCAAGTACGTTAATGAGCTATATGCCGATGTCTTTGGTCGTTGCTATGGTATGCCGACGATTGGTTTGCGCTATTTCAATGTCTTTGGCCCGCGCCAAGACCCTGATGGCGCTTATGCGGCAGTGATTCCAAAATGGTTTGGTAGTTTGCTACGCAATCAGGATATTTTCATCAACGGTGATGGCGAAACTAGCCGCGACTTTTGCTTTATCGACAATGTAGTGCAAATGAATCTGCTGGCGGCGACAACCGATAACGCGGAAGCGATCAATCAGGTTTATAACGTTGCCGTTGGCGACCGCACAACGTTAAATCAATTGTATGGTTGGATTCGTGAGCAGGTAGCAAATATCCATCCAGAAAAAGCAGGTGTTGAGCCAATTTACCGTGATTTCCGAGCTGGCGATGTACGTCACTCGCAAGCGGATGTGAGTAAAGCTAATTCATTATTAGGTTATGCGCCGACGCATACGATTCGGCAGGGCTTAGCAGTGGCTGCGGCTTATTATTTAGAAAGGATGCATGAGCGATGAGTCAAAATTGGAAGAGTTACATGCAACAATGGCCATTGTTGCTGCCTTTCTTACTTGGTGGGGCCCTGCCGACCAGCACGGCACTGACAAATTTGCTATTGCCACTATGTGCTTTGATCGGTGCTTGGCAAGGACGCGCCCTCGTGGTTCGTATACTCAAGACTCAGCCAATTGTTTGGTTCTCATTGGCTTTGCTGATGGCTTTAGCACTTGGAGCGCTGCGTGCTGATCCGGCTCAAGGCATGGAGTATCTTGGCAAGTACAAGAAATTGTTATTTGTTCCATTCTTGGCCTTGTTTTTTATCCACGATAAAGCGCGTTTACGTGCAGCACTCATAGGTTTTCTTGTAGGTAGTGCTTTGATTCTATTCGCGTCGACATATCTGCGGTTCGTCGGGAGTGTGATTGATCCTACAATCCCGAGTATGCGATTGATGGTGCTTAATGGGCATACATACCTATCGTCTGGCATCACTAAAAACCCGATTGCACAGAGTTTACTAATGGCGATTGCTGCATTTCTTGCTCTGGCTAAAGCGCTACAGTCTTTGCATTATCGGCGTTTAGCTTGGGGGATTTTGTCTCTCTGGATGTTGTTGAATGTCTTTATGATGTCCCCGCAGCGCACAGGCTATCTCGCAGTCTTAATTATGCTGATCTGGGCAGGTTCACTTTGGTTGGGGTGGCGTGCACGGCTGATGGCTATCGGGTTAGGGGTTGCGATCGCAAGCGCTCTTTGGTTCGGTCAAGCCAGCATTGTTAATCGCGTTGCACTTGGTTTTACTGAAGCGAAGACGTGCTGGGGTGCTTTACACACGCCACAACAAGACGCTCTCTGCGCGACATCGCTGGGATTGCGTACGTACTGGTATACGACCGCAATTGAACATATCGCTGAGAAACCATTTTTAGGCTACGGGACGGGGAATTTCTCAATTCCAACGCTTGCTACCAGTCATTTTTCTAATGCGCATAACGAATACTTGATGCAGGGCATGCAGTTAGGTTTGGTGGGGATTATCCTGTATCTTTCACTTCTAATTGCCGGTATTCGAGCCGCTTTGCGACTGGCTGACCCCTGGAGGACGATACTCTCCGGCATTCTTGTTGCCTATGCCGTTTGCAGTCTTTTTAACTCCTTATTACTTGATTTTACCGAGGGATATACCTTGGTCACGGTGTTGGCTGTCGTGTTGGCGCTAGCAATACATACAGCAAATTCTTCTAACTCTTCTGAAAGTAAGGCTTCCCATGTCTGAGTCTGTGGGCATTGTTACGCCAAAAAAATTGGTTTTCGAAGACCCCATTACGCTCTCTTCAGGTGTGGTTATACCGCGCTACGAGCTGATGGTCGAAACCTACGGCAGCTTGAATGCCGATAAGTCCAATGCCATTCTGATTTGCCACGCGCTATCTGGGCATCATCATATTGCAGGTAAACATAAGCCTGAAGATAAAGCTGCGGGTTGGTGGGACAATATGGTTGGTCCCGGCAAACCAATCGATACGAATAAATTCTTCGTCATAGGCCTCAATAACCTCGGTGGTTGCCATGGTTCGACTGGCCCTTCGAGTATTAACCCAGAAACCAATGCGCCGTATGGTTCGAGCTTTCCGGTCGTGTTGGTGCGTGATTGGGTTGAAACACAGGCGCGTTTGGCTGATCGCTTGGGCATTCAGCAGTTCGCCGCGATTATTGGCGGTAGCCTGGGCGGGATGCAGGCGCTGCGTTGGTCGATTACTTATCCAGAGCGCGTGCGCCATGCGCTGGTGATTGCGTCGGCGCCGAAATTGACGGCACAGAATATCGCGTTTAACGATGTGGCGCGGCAGGCCATTATTACCGACCCCGAATTTCATGGCGGCGATTTTTATCAGCACGGCGTCGTGCCACGCCGTGGGCTGCGTTTGGCGCGGATGCTGGGTCATATTACTTATTTGTCCGACGATGGCATGGGCGAGAAATTTGGCCGCATGTTGCGTAGTGGCGAATACAAATACGGTTTCGACGTTGAATTCGAAATCGAATCCTACCTGCGCTATCAGGGCGATAAATTCTCGACGATGTTTGATGCGAACACTTATTTGCTGATGACCAAGGCACTCGATTATTTCGACCCTGCGCGTCATTACGGCGGTAGCTTGGCCGAGGCGATGCGCCAAGCGCAGGCCAAATTCTTGGTCGTGTCGTTCACGTCCGACTGGCGTTTCGCGCCGTCGCGTTCACGCGAAATCGTCAAAGCCTTGCTCGATGCCGATCGCACCGTGTCGTATGCCGAAATTACATCACAACACGGCCACGATGCTTTCCTGATGGAAGACGCGCCGTACATGGCCGTGATGCGGGCCTATTTAAATAATGTGGCGAAGGAGATCGCGTAATGGCTAATCACAACACCCTCCGCCCCGACCTTAAACACATTTCCGACCAGATCAAACCCGGCTCACGCGTGCTCGATTTAGGCTGCGCTGATGGCGAATTGCTCGCTTGGCTGCAAGGCAATAAAGCTGTGCGCGGTATTGGTGTCGATGTCGATGTGATGTCGATTGTGAGCTGCGTTGAAAAAGGCCTGAATGTGATTCAGGCCGATATGGAAAGCGGTTTGCAAAGTTTTGAAGATGGCAGTTTTGATTATGTCGTGCTCTCGCTCACCATTCAGGCCATGCACAATATCGAGCTGATCTTGCAAGAAATGCTGCGCGTCGGCAAAGTCGGTATTGTCACGTTCCCGAACTTCGGCTTCTGGGAAAACCGCTGGCAAATTCTGATCGGCCGTATGCCCGTGTCCGAGACGATTCCGTACGAATGGTATAACACGCCGAATATTCACTTCTGCACGGTGAATGATTTTGACAAATTGCTCGGCAAAATGGGCATGAAAGTCGATAAGCAGGTCGTGCTGCATCAAGGCGAGACGGTTGATTTTCTGCCGAATCTGTTTGGTAGCCTTGCCTTGGTGCAATTTAGTTTGGCAAATCAATAATCGCAATACCTGATTGGTGTATAGCTCTGTAAATCTTAATATTACTGATTTTCAGGGCTATACCCATAGCTAGGAGTCGTGATGAGTAAGGTCCGTTTTGGCATTATCGGTACTGGCAGCATCGCGCAGCGTTTTTTTGCCGGCCTCGCCCACGTTCCCAATGCCACGGTGGCGGCGGTGTATAGTCGTGGCGGCGCTAAAGCGCGGCAGTTTGCTGCGGTTCACCACATTCCCACTGTCTGCGACGAAATCGACGATCTGCTCGCCAGCGACATCGACGCGGTGTATATCGCCACGCCACACCCTAGCCACGCCACATTCAGCATCGCCGCGCTGCAAGCGGGTAAAGCGGTCTTGTGCGAGAAGCCCGCCGCGACTTCATTGGACGAACTCGATGCTGTTATCGCCACCGCGCAGACCACGGGGCGGCTGTATATGGAAGCGATGAAGCCACCGTTTTTCCCGCTATATCGCTTAATTCGCGAGCGCATCGATGCGGGCGCGATTGGCGAAGTGCGCTTTGTGCGCGCTGGCTTCGCTAACCCTAACGTAGCTGAGGGGCACGCCGTGCTCGATCCCGCACAAGCGGGTGGCGGCCTGCTTGATATTGGCATTTACAGCGCGTTTCTGGCTGTCGATTGGCTGGGCGCTGCGGGTGAAATTCAAACACTGGGGCGGATTGGCGCTAGCGGCGTCGATACCTTTGCGAGCTTAAATATTCAACACGAACGCGGCATTAGCCAACTCTACAGTGGCCTCGACATTGCTGGCAGCGGCGAAGCATTGCTTGGTGGTAGCGCGGGCTATATTGTGATTCACGATAAATGGTGGAATCCGGCTAAAGCCACGCTGGTCAACGCGCTGGGTGAGCGCGAAGAACTGATGATGACGCCACAAGGCTCGGGGCTGAATTACGAAACAGCGCATTTCTGCGATTTGCTGCGCCAAGGGCGGCTGGAAAGTCCTATTATGAGCCATGCCAAAACGCGTGCAGCCTTGGCGATGACTTTATCTGCTCGTGATACATTGCTGGGTATTGCCCAGTAAACCAATCTTGATCTAATACGGCGGGATATACCCTATGAAAGACTTTCTGCTCGACGAGCGCATCATCAAAAAAATCGCCACAGGCCACGGTAGCTGCATCGCCAGCGATGAAATCACGATCGAAGGCTATCCGGTCGGGCTGATGTACCGCGAAAAACCGCTTAAAGACGGCGATAGTGGCTGGCGCTTTTTCTCGGGGACTGAAGATCAAAAATATCTGAATAACCCGAAAAATCACAGTGAATTCGATGTGAACGTCATCGCCAATTACGATAGTCACATCATTCCGCTATTGGGCTCGCCCGTTGGCAGCGTGTTCGAGCGCTTTGTGAAAAGCGAAGATGATGATGAGTTTAAGCCGGTAACCGATTGGTCGCCGCTGGATTAAACGCGAATGAAAATTTTGGTGGTGGGCGCTGGGCGAGGTTTGGGTCGTGCTTTTGTTGAAGGGCTAGCACAGGCTGGTGATACGGTTATTGGGGTTTCACGAACTCGGCCAAGTGATTTGGAGCTAGCTGCTGGCGTTGAGTTGCAATGGATTGCTGCCGATCTCAGCGAAACATTGGTCGCATGCAATAAAATCGAGCAGGCCTTGCCCGAGCAGTTGGATGTAGTGATCTGCAATGTTGGTATTTGGGAAGAAAAAGCGTTTAGTCATGAGTATGATTTTCTCGCCGATAGTGACGAGCAAATTATTCAGATGATGAACGTGAATCTGACCTCAACGATTTTGCTGTTAAAACGGCTTATTCCTCGCTTGTTAAAGTCGACTAAACCACAGCTGATTTTGACGGGTTCGACTTCGGCACTGGCGCGCAGTGGCCGACCTGAAGTGGCGTTTGGCGCGTCTAAATTTGGCCTCAATGGCATTGCCGATGCTTTGCGTGAAGGGTTTCGTGATCATGGGTTGGCGGTAACGTGTTTGCAGATCGGCGATTTAAATACCGAAGATGCTTTCAGTGTGCCAGTGGCGCAGGCAAGCCAGCGCGGTCATGGTAAATTGATTCCGGTGCATGATGTCGTCAAACTGGTGCAGGCGCTATTGCAACTATCGCCTTCGTCTTATGTGCGGGAGCTGGTGTTGCCCCCAATCTTGGATCAACATTTTTAATATTGGTTTGTTAAGGAAAGCCCATGCTTCGTATTACGAGTAATTTTGACTCTGGCTCGATTGATGTGGTTGACGCCAGCGACGCTGCCAATATCCGCCTGAAACTGCGCGCTGATAATGCGTCCGACTTTGCGCAGTGGTTTCACTTTCGCTTAAGCGGCGCGCGCGATGTTGATTGCACGCTGAAAATCGAAAACGCGGGGCAGAGCGCTTATCCTGATGGCTGGCCTGATTATCAGGCGGTGGCCTCGTATGACCGCGAGAACTGGTTCCGCGTGGAAACTGAATACGATGGCCAAACGCTGACGATCAAGCACACGCCGCATACCGATGTAATGTGGTTTGCTTATTTCGAGCCGTATAGCTGGGAGCGCCATCAGACGTTGATCGGCAACGCGATCACCGCCGCGCCGTGGGTGAAGCTCGAACAATTGGGCGTGACGCCCGACGGACATGATTTTGACTTGCTGCGCATCGGCGTGCAAAAAGGCTATTACGGCATTAATAAGAAAAAAATCTGGGTGACGGCGCGCCAGCATCCGGGCGAGAGCATGGCCGAGTGGTTTGTTGAAGGCTTGCTCGAAACCTTGCTTGACCCGCAAAACTCAATCGCGCGGGCCTTGCTGGAAAAATGCGTGTTTTACGTCGTGCCGAATATGAACCCCGATGGCAGCGTGCGGGGTAATTTGCGCACCAATGCTAAGGGTGCAAATCTAAATCGAGAATGGCAAACGCCAACTCTGGAGCGCAGTCCGGAAGTGTATTGGGTGCGCGAGAAAATGCAGCAGGTGGGTGTCGATGCCTTCTTTGATATTCACGGCGACGAGAGTATTCCGCATAATTTTGTTGCCGGTTGCGAGAGCAATGAATCGTTCTCGTGCCGCCAGCACGATTTGCAAGAGGCATTCAAGAAAGCTTGGCTGGCCGCCAGCCCCGATTTCCAAGTTGAGCACGGCTATGAAGTGGGTAAGTTCGGCCCAGAAACGCTGACTTTGGGAACGAACTGGGTCGGTAATGAGTTCGATTGCTTGGCCTATACAGTAGAAATGCCATTTAAAGACACCGCCAATCGTCCCTTGCCCGAGGTGGGTTGGAATGGTGAGCGTTCAACGCAGCTAGGCAGCTCACTGCTTAGCGCGCTGTATGCAATCGTTGAGCAGATCTAATCAGCTCACCTGCGAAGCGACATTTGCGCAGCTGTGCGGCCTTTGTGCTGCACAGCTTAACTGTAAACGCGCGTAGATTGGCTGAAATCAAAGCACGTGCCTTTGGTAACACAAAAACGCAGTAATACGCTTGGCAAAGCCAGTTTGAAGGCGTAGTTTGAAATGCCGACTAGCTTTGGAGTGCTGCGATGCTTAACCCTTTTGCTACTGAAACGGTGACGTTTGAAACCCCAGTGGCGATGCTGATCGCCTGTCATGATCGGGTGCGCCAATATGCCGCCTTGACGGAAACGCTGGTGAGCCATGTGGCCCAGCATGGGGCCGATGCGGCGGCAATTGCGGGGGCACAATCGATTTTGCGCTATTTCGATATTGCCGCGCCTTTGCACCATCAAGACGAAGATGAAGACTTATTTCCAGCCTTAATCCCTTTGGCATCCGCCGAGTTAAAGCAGGTGATTGATCAGATCATGGCAGAGCACGATGAGCTAGGTGCCTTATGGCAACAAGTTCGTGCCGCTTTGCTGGCGCTAGTCGCAGGCAATGATAACGAGCTCAGTGCCGAGCTGGCAGCACAATTTGCCAGCCGTTACCCAGCCCATGCCGCACGTGAAGAGGACGAGATTTATCCCTACGCCAAAGTGTTACTCGATGCCAAACAGCTGCAGCAACTCGGGCGCAACATGGCGGCCCGGCGCGGGCAAAAAGTCTAACCTTGCTCGCTCACTACTAAGCGATATTCACGTATGTCCAGCGGCTCAATCTCGGGCCCTTGCCATGGTTTACGATAAATAAAGCGCAAGGTGACTTCGCCTGCTTGCTTCGCGGTAAACCGCCAAGTTGTATCGCCAATCGGCTGGCGTTGATTTTTATCGCGCGGAATAAACTTCCAGTCTTGGGTCAATTGCAGGGTATCCGCCTGCGTGTCAGAGCTTTCCAGAAACCAGAGATAACCAGTACTAGGATTGGTTGGCAACTTGACCGTGAGGCTTTCTTTCGGTTTTAGCACGACGGTCTTTTGGTGCTCTAATTGAGTGAGCACTTTATCCGCCCAGCAATTGGGGCTCAAGCCAAAAGCTGCGATACAGCAACATAAAAAGCGGCGCATATTCATCCCCAATGGTATTCATCACAACTTGAGCTTACGAGCGCAGCCGCTTCGTTTCAGTGATGAACTACCGCAATGTGGATGCAATAATAACTTTGCCGGGGTATTTGTATTTAGGCCTTATATCAATTGATTTGTAGCTATATACATTTGGTTGTTTGGATTGCCAATGGCATTATTTACCCCTTGTTGCAAACTAGTTGGGGCGAGGTTGGCAGAAAAAAAGCCGCACCATTGGCGCGGCTTAGCGGCAACAAATACCAGTAATTTATTTCAAATTACGACGGAATAAATCAAATGCCAATTGGTAACCGAGCAGTGCCAATTGCGGGTCATAGCGATCGCCTTCATCGCGCATAAACGCGTGTGGGCCGTTAAATTCATGCCAAGTGAAGGTTTTGTCGGCGGCGACTAGTGCCTGATATACCTGAGCGCGGCCGGCTGCTGGAATGTGCGGATCTTGCTTGCCGAAAATCATCAGCAATTCGCCGCTAATGTCGGCCAAGCGCTCCATGCTATGTTGGCCGGGCTGATTTGGGATCACATTGGTGTGCAAATCGGTCGCGTAGAAACACGCGGTTGCTTTGATTTCCGGCTGCAGTGCGGCGCGGAAAGCCAAATGGCCGCCAATGCAGAAACCCATCGCGCCGAAGTCGCCTGAGTGCCACGGCTGTTGCTTCACCCACGCGATCATCGCTGCGTTATCAGTGTCGTAGCCTTCGACCGATTTCGCCATTTTGTCGGCATTGCCTTTATCGCGACCGGCGTCGTCATAGGCTAGTACGGTGCCGATTGGGTTTAGCTCATGGAACACTTCGGGCACCAGCACGTTATAGCCATGCCCCGCGATGAGCTTCGCAGCACGTTCGATTGGGCCGGTTTGCTGGAAAATTTCGGAATAAAACAGAATCGTCGGATATTGACCATCCACAGCTGGGCGATGCACATAAGTGCGCATTACGCCGGTGGCGGTGTTCAAGTCGGTGATTTCGCTTTTGATCATCATAGGGATTAGCTCCGGTTGATTATTGGGAATTGGCTTGTGCGCCTAGTCTAATCGAGCTTGCTATAAAGCCATAGCTCTGTTCGGTAGGGAAATGCAATTGCTTCGTGTTGCAGTGCTGGAAATTGCGTGCGAAGTGTTAGTAATTGCTGTTTGAATTGTTGCTGAGCGGCTTCATCGAGTGCAGCGATAAAGCTGACCGACATAAAGCGGTCAATTATCACCTGCTCAATTGCGCCAATATGCGCGTGGGGCAGGGCATGGTAGCTGGCGGGGCCAAACCAGTTTTGCTCATAAAACGGCGCTTTCCATTGCCCGGTGTAATAACGCGGCGCATCGCCCTCGTGCGGATGCATCAATTGCGTAATCGCTGCCACCCAATCAAACGACTCATCACGCGTATTCCAGATCAGGCAGAGCTTACCGTTGGCGCGCAGCACGCGGTGCATTTCCGCTAGCGCTTCGCCATTGGCAAACCAATGAAACGCTTGTGCGCAGCAGATCACATCAACCGACGAATCGGGTAGTGGAATGGCTTCGGCGTGCCCTGCTAATACGGTCACGGCTTGCGTGGTGATTTGTTCGCGCATCGCGGCAATCGGTTCGACCGCGACGACGCTGGCGGCGGTTTGCACGAGCAGCTTGGTGAATTTGCCGGTGCCTGCGCCTAAATCCAGCACAGTTTGACCCGCACCTAGCTTCAACGTTTGCTGCAAGTAGCTCGCGATTGCGCTGGGATATTCGGGCCGACCTTGTTGGTATTGTTGTGCCCGATGGGTGAACCCAATTTCTGCGGCGTGATGCATCACTTCTCCCTCTATTTTGAATTGTTGTGGGCGTAAAAAAAGCCGATCTGGCGATCGGCTTGTTGAGTTATTTCGTTAACTTTTCTAATGCTTCGCGGTATTTCGCCGCGGTTTTTTCAGCCACTTCTGCGGGGAGCGCTGGTGCCGGTGGGGTTTTGTCCCAGCCGGTGGTTTCCAGCCAGTCGCGTACGAATTGTTTGTCGTAGCTCGGTGGGTTGGTACCGGGCTGGTATTGGTCGGCAGGCCAGAAGCGGCTTGAGTCGGGTGTTAGCGCTTCGTCCATCAGGCACAGCACGCCATTTTCATCCAGACCAAATTCAAATTTGGTGTCGCCGATGATAATACCGCGTGTTGCCGCGTATTCGCTGGCGGTTTTGTACAGCAAAATCGCGGTGTCGCGTACTTTGGCGGCTAAATCAGCGCCCAAAATTTCTTCGCACTGCGCGTAGCTGATGTTTTCGTCGTGATCGCCCACGGCCGCTTTGGTCGATGGCGTGAAGATTGGTTCTGGTAGTTTGTCGGCTTCGCGCAATCCGGCAGGCATTTGAATACCGCACACGGTATTGCTCTGCTTGTATTCTTTCCAGCCGCTACCAGCGATATACCCCCGCACAATCGCTTCAACGGGGACTGGTTTCAGGCGTTTGCACACCACGGCGCGGCCTTCAACCTGTGGCAGATCTTCGGCTGATACCACGTCTTCCGGTTGGTCGCCCGTGAAGTGGCTCGGTACGACATCTTTCAATTTCTCAAACCAGAAGTTTGAGATTGCAGTGAGGATTTTGCCTTTTTCTGGAATTGGCTCGGCCAGAATCACGTCAAAGGCTGACAGGCGATCGGTGGCGATCATCAGCATGCGGGTTTCGTCGATCTGGTACAGATCGCGCACTTTGCCCGAGTAGATTTTTTTCAGGCTGGTCAGATTGGTGGTGGTGAGGCCGGTCATAGTTGCTCCAAAAACGTGGGCGCGGCCCACAGCGGACATTTAAGGCGGTATTTTGCCTGAATGTGGCGCGGCCTGCATGTACTTACGTCGGCAAATTGTGCGAGTGGCGCTGCTTTAGATGCTTTTGCTCAGCCGGAATACTTTCAATGGCTCGCCGCGATGGTCGGTGCGGGTTTCCCAGCCTTCGTTGCTAAAGCCCAGTGTGGCGTAGAAATCGTAGGCGCTCTGGTTATTGGCAAAGCAGATCGTGGCCATTTCGGTGGCGCGATAACGCTCTTGAGCAATGGTGGTTAAGGCGCTGACCAGATAGCGGGCCACGCCCATCCGGCGTGCGCGCGGGTTGACGATCAAATGTCCTATCCACGCTGTGCCTTGGTGTTTGGCGTTATATAAGCTGGCGTAGCCCAGCGTGCGATCCTGATCGCAGACGACAAAGCCGTCTTCATGGCTAACCAAATGCTCGAGCAATTTAAGCGGTTCAGCAGGCCATTGCGCATGCGGAAATAAGAAACGCAATTCGGTCGGCGTTTCCGGCCAGCCGACGACCGCGCGCAGGTCATCCAGCGTAGCGCGGCGTAATTGGAAACGGGTGAGAACGGCCATGGTGTCGTTGCTTAAAGTGCTCGGTGAAGGTTTATCTTAACTGAATGTGTTTACACTGCGTGAAATAATCGTGCCGGAATCGTTTGTCGCATAAGCTAAATCGTGGCAGCTTTACGCAGTTGTGTTTGCCGCGTTGCGCAGATGTTTCAATGCTTCGTTCACCGACAAGGGCGCGAGCAGCTGTTGATGCGTCGTGACAAATTCCAACACCGTTTGCGGCGCCACTCGCGCATATTGGCGTAGTGCCCAGCCGATGGCTTTGCGGATAAAGAAATCCGGCTCGGCCGTGTTGAGTAAGCAATACGCAAATAGGCGCTTGGCATCAGTGTCATGCTTCCAGCTGAGCTGAAGCAAAATGGCCGTACGCCGCAGCCACAAGTTCGGGTGCTGCGCCCATGCATCCATCACGGACAGCAGACTGGGTTCGCGTTTGACTAAGGCCCCGACGAGTTTGACGGCCAGCACATCCACGCTATCCCACCAGCTATGCGTTGTGATAAGCATTTCTAGGGAAGCTAAATTTGTAGCTGTGAGTTTGTGCTGGCAACGGACTAGTAAATCCAAGGCGCAATAATGATATTCACGTGCAGCTTGTTGATATAACAGAGCGGCGAGTGCGAGTAGCTGTGCTGCGCTGAGCTCTTGCTTCGCAGTTTGTTCAATGTGGGCTACTAGTTTACGACGCTCTGGGGTGGGTATGCCGAGAAATACGAAGTGATGCTTCATATAGGCAGCCATACTGGCTGCCCGTACCGGATTGCTCGCTGGACTCAGCGCTTGTTGATAGTCGTTGAGCCAGCGAGTGAGCATGATTTACAGCGTTTCTTTGATCGCGTTAGCTTGCTCGAGCGCATCTTGTGCGGTTTCGGCCAGCACATTGTAATGGCCCATCTTCCGCCCTGGGCGAGCCTGTTTTTTGCCGTACAGGTGCAGTTTGGTATTTGGTGCTGTCATCAGTACTTCCCAGCGTGGCTCGCTACCGTCTTCGCCCCACACATCGCCGAGCAAGTTAACCATTACCGTTGGTTTGAGCAGGTCTGGTTTGCCTGGATATAGGCCGCACATCGCACGCACCTGCTGTTCAAACTGGCTGGTGAGTGTGGCATCGAGCGTGTAATGGCCCGAGTTATGTGGGCGCGGAGCCATTTCATTAATGACCAGCTCACCACCATCCAAAACAAAAAATTCCACGGCCATTACGCCGATGTAATCGAGTTTCTCTGCTAATTGCATTGCCATCGCGCGGGCTCGTTCGGCAACGGCGTTATCCACGCGGGCAGGTACGATTGATACGTCCAGAATGCCATTCACGTGCTCGTTTTCGGCCACTGGAAAGCTCGCCACTTCGCCGGCACGGGTGCGTGTCACAATCACCGACACTTCAGCGGCCAGCGGCATCATTTTTTCCAGCACACAGGGCTGGTGCTTCATTTCGGCGTGCGCAAAACGGGCTTCTTCCGCGGTTTTAACGCGCACTTGGCCTTTGCCATCGTAGCCCAAGCGAGCTGTTTTCAAGATGCCCGGTAGATAGGCCGATAAATCACCTTCCAGACTGGCGGCGTTTTTCACCGCGAGGAAAGGCGCTACATCTAAGCCTGCGTCACGGATAAAGGTTTTCTCGGCGATACGATCTTGCGCAATCGCGACACAGTCACCCGATGGAGACACCGGAATGCCTTGTGCTGCCAACCAACGCATTGAATCAGCGTTGACGTTTTCAAATTCGGTGGTAATTGCTGCGCAGTGCTCAGCCATATATTGCAAGGCTGCTGGGTCGGTAAATGATTTGCACAAATGCACATCGGCAAAATCAGCCGCTGGAGCGTGATTGTCCGGGTCGAGCACGGTAACGCCATAGCCCATATTTTTGGCCGCTGCCGCGAACATACGGCCAAGCTGCCCCCCACCTAAAATACCCAGCATTGCGGGTGGCAGGATAGGTTTAGTGTTGCTCATCATTGTCTTCCTCAAATTGCAGTCTTGCTTTAAATGCCTGATGCCGTGTAAAGCCCCATTGCCCAAAGCCGTATATGCCGCCGGCAATCATTGCCATTGGGTTGGCGGCCAATACCCCTTCGATCATGCTATAGGTGCCGCTGTAATGCCACAATGCAGCCAGTAAAATCGAACACGTCATCCCCCAAAATAAACAGCCCTTGACCAGTATGTAATACCAGCAAGGGCGGATCGTTGGGTTGGCGGTGTTCTGCGTCATTCTACTGCAGGTAATTCCATCGCGAGCACGGTTTGCTTTTGTGTTTCGCGGAAATCGTTTAATTGTTGTGCTAGCGCAGGATTGCTGCCGGCCAGCATAGCAACGGCAAACAAACCAGCGTTAGCAGCACCCGCTTCACCAATCGCGAAAGTAGCCACTGGAATGCCTTTAGGCATTTGTACAATCGACAGCAGTGAATCTTCGCCACGCAAGTATTTTGAAGGTACTGGCACGCCCAATACTGGCACGGTGGTTTTGGCCGCCAGCATACCTGGCAAATGCGCTGCACCACCCGCCCCAGCAATAATGCAGGCGAGGCCACGTGCGGCCGCTTCTTCGGCATATTGAAACAGCAAATCGGGGGTGCGATGAGCCGATACGACTTTACATTCAAACTCGACGCCAAAGGCTTTAAGCTGCTTGGCCGCGTGTTGCATCACATCCCAATCGCTGTTGCTACCCATTACTACGCCGACTTGAATCATCGCCGTCAACTCCAAACGCAAAAGCGGTCAATTTTACCGAAAAAACAAGCAACTCCGATAGGCTTTTGGACAAAAGGTTGGCATATTGGCGTAATTACTTATGTATATTAGTATTGACTAATGTTCCGAGGTGGGTCATTATTAGGTCATAGAGTTTGCTGAAATTTGTGTTGCAAGCTTTGCTGTAGTGTTTCATTTCCATCCTATGTCTTTATTGAGCGCCGCAATCGATTGATTGTGGCGTTTTTTTTGCGCGCTAAATCTGCCAGCGCTTGGGTTGTCTGCTTGATTGCTGCTAGATTGAAACTCAAGATTTATCTCGATGATGGCAGTGATGAGTATGAAATGGGCAATTCAGTGCTGTATGTTGTGTGCGCTGACCGCAATGGCAGTGCCGGCGCAAGCCTTTGATTGCGGCAAAAAAGCCATCAAACTGGCTTTTTATGAATTTGGTCTGCTTTATGATCAAGGCTTGGGGATCGATAAAGAAATCGTCGATGAGCTAAAGCGCCGCACCCATTGCCATTTTCATGTGCAGGTTATGCCGCGCGCCAGAATTTGGGCTGATTTGGCCAGTGGCGCTTTAGATATGAGTGTGTCTGGCATCCAAACGCCTGAGCGCGATCAATTTGCCTGGTTTATACCGTATTTATCACTTAAAAATTACACACTGCTCGATGCAACGCTAGCCTCACAAGTCAAAACGGCAGAGGCTTTTTTGCAGAATGATAAGACCCAATTTGGCATTGTGCGTTCGTTCCGGCATGGTAAGCAGCAAGATGCTTTTATCGCTCGTATGCAGGCGCTCAACCGTGTGCAGGAAAGCCCTGATGTCGGTGCATTGTTTGGTAAGCTCAAAGAAGGCCGTGTGCAGGGAGTATTTGCGCCACCCGTTGTATTTCGACATCAGCTACGCAAATTAAATATCGAACCGCAATTGCTTGTGCAAGATTGGTCACCACACGAAAAAGGTATTCCGCACGGACTGATCTTGGCCAAGGCCAGTTTTAGCGAAACCCAAATGCAAGCTTGGCAGGGGGAAATTAGCGCGATGCGCGCTGATGGCACCTTGCGACGCATCTATCGGCAGTTTTTACCTGAGCCAGAAGTGGCTCAATTGCTGGATTTCTAACTACATGCTCAATCTGGGTACGCTTTCAAAATATCTTTTCACCAAAATTCTGCTGTATAGCGTGGTACTGTCATTGCTGACTAGTTTGGTGAACGGCTGGATTAGCTACCAGGATGGTGTGTCGCGGCATAATAGCCAGGTGCAGGCGGTATTGGCAGCTTATCAATCCACGCTGAGTAAGGCCATTTGGGAGGTCGACTACGATGCCGCCAAGGCCCATTTAAGCGGGCTAGAGCGCTTTTCTGCAATTTTATCCGCCAAAATTATCAGCGTGGGGCCCACCCTGAGTTATCAAAAAAAAGGGGCCGATTTACAGCAAGATTCGCCGATCCTCACATATCAGTTGATGGCACAGGATGGCCGTCGTAACTTGGGCCGATGGGAAATTCGCTTAGATAACAAATCTCTGCGTGAAGAGGTATGGCGCGAAGCTTTGCGTTTTGCTTTGATTGTAACGACCGAGCTATTGCTGATTGCGGTGCTGATTTTCTGGCTGTTTCGCCGCAATATTTCAATCCCGATACAAGCTCTGTCATTGCATGTGCAGACCATGAATGAATCGCGCCTTGCGCTGCCAGCTCCTTTGCCCAATGAAAAGCAGCGGCATGAGATTCACCAACTGGCCGAAGGGATTACCCGCCTGCAACATGATTTACTGGCGCAATTTAGTTTGCGGGATGCCAATGCCAAAGAGCTGGCAGAGCATCGGGATCAGCTCAATCAATTGCTGCTACAGCAAGAGCACCAGCTGGATGTAGTACTGCATCAGATGGCTGATGGTGGCGCGGTATTAAGTCGACAAGGGCAAATTTTGTTCGCCAATCCGGCTTGGAGCAATATGCTCAATAGCCCGAGTTCACATATTTTGATTGGCAGTTGGCCGCTGCAATGGCTGTATTCACCCAGTTGGCCTAGTTTGTATGAACGCCTTAATCAAGAAGGCTCTTTTACGGGGGAATCGCTTTTTCTTAACCGTATCGATCTTGATCATTTGCCCGTCGAGGCGAGTTTCTCGGTATTGGAGCGTGATGCGCAAGGGCAGGCCAGCCGGATTCAGATTATGGTCCGTGACTTAACCTCCCGTCTGCAAACCGAGCGCGTTTTGATCGAGGCTAAAGAAGCCGCGCTATTGGCCAGTCAGGCCAAATCAGCATTTCTTGCCAATATGAGTCACGAAATCCGCACACCATTGAATGCGGTCTTGGGCTTTGCCAGCTTGCTGGTCGATACCCAGCTTGACGAGCAGCAACAGCAATATATTCACAATATTCGCGCCTCGGGTACTGCATTGCTCATGTTGCTGAATGATGTATTGGATTTTTCCAAGATCGAAGCGGGACAACTGCAACTGGAGCAAATTGATTACGATTTACGCAGTTTGCTGGAAGATACGCAGGATATTGTGGCGGCTCATGCACAAAATAAAGGTCTGGAACTGGTATGTCTGGTCGATGCCTCGGTGCCGTTGAGCGTGGTCGGTGATCCAAGTCGATTGCGCCAGATTTTGATTAATTTGCTCAATAACGCCCTCAAATTTACTCCAAGTGGTGAAATTATCACCCGAGCGCGGGTGGTCTCGCAGCATGCTGATCGGGTACGAGTCCGCATTGAGGTCAAGGATAACGGGATTGGGATTTCAGCCGAAGCACAAAGTTTATTGTTTCAACCCTTTCATCAGGCGGATGCCTCAACCACACGGCGCTTCGGTGGCACAGGCTTAGGGCTTTCGATATGTCGTCGCTTGGTGCAGGCCATGAATGGCGAGATCGGAGTGGAAAGCCAGTTGGGGGCTGGGGCACTGTTCTGGTTTGAAATCGAGCTGGGTTTAGGGCAGCGTACCGAATATGTGCAGGCATACGCCGAGTTGAACGACAAAGTGGTGTTTGTCTTATCGCCTTCTGTGGGCAATCGGCAGAAGTTACATGATGATTTGGAGTTAATGCACTGCAAAACAATCCTAGTGGATAGTGATGTCGCCTTACTGGCCCTCATGCAATCGCATCAGCCCCCAGCCGATTTGATCATGGTGGATCTACCTATTACGATGGAAATGAATACCGAGCTACCAGGAAAAATTCATGCAGTACCCCTGTATGCACAAATCCCAGTTCTGCTTTCGGTGACGCAAGGCGCGGTGGGGCAAGGTGCTTTGGCCGAAAGGTCAGGGTATACCGCTTACCTGACCAAGCCAATTCATTTTGATGCTTTGCAAAAATGCCTAATTGAGGCGCTCAATCGGGTTGGTCAACCTACATCCGCATCACTCCTCACGGTGCATCGCATTGCAGAGCTCACCGCAAGGCAGCGTAGTAATATTTTGCTGGTGGAAGATAATTTGATGAATCAGAAGGTAGGGGTGTTGTTGCTGGAAAAATTAGGCTGCCGGGTCGATGTGGCCAATAATGGACTCGAAGCCGTCGCTGCCGCCAAAACGCACAACTATGATCTGATTTTGATGGATTGCCAGATGCCCGAGCTTGATGGCTACGATGCTACGCGGCAGATTCGTACCCTTGCTGGAGCGCAAGGGAGTGTGCCGATTGTGGCGCTGACCGCAAATGCCTTTGCCGAAGATCGCAGCCGCTGCCTTGCCGCGGGCATGGATGATTTTATGGCCAAGCCTATTCAGGTTGACTCGCTCAATTCAATGCTCAATAAATGGCTGGCAGAAAAAGCTGCTGATTAGCTCTGCACGAAGGGTATGCTCTGGAGGCTAATGTAAACAATAGTTTTAGAGCAATACCCTAGTGTCGTTTACTTGCCGATGCAGAAGCGGCTGAAAATCACTCCCAGCAAGTCGTCGCTAGTAAATTCACCTGTGATTTCATTCAGGCAGTTCTGCGCTAGGCGCAGC
Source organism: Chitinibacter fontanus (assembly GCF_013423785.1). NCBI lineage: Bacteria > Pseudomonadati > Pseudomonadota > Betaproteobacteria > Neisseriales > Chitinibacteraceae > Chitinibacter > Chitinibacter fontanus. The sequence goes on along the minus strand of NZ_CP058952.1, from coordinate 1,287,992 downwards.
TCTTCGGCCAAAATTTCAATTTGCAGATAGGCTGAGTCGGCGGTGGCCAAATGTTCGCGCGCAGCGCGGATCGCGGTTAGGTGGCGCTCGCGGGCGATAAACACGCCATCATTAATACCCTGCCACCCTATTTGCTTGAGTAGCTTGCTACGCAATTCTTTCAGGCCAATACCCTGCTTGGCAGAAACATGAATCTCGTCATCAGCAACTTCGCCCGGCGTGTCACCCGTCAGATCAATTTTATTAAATACCCGCAGCACCTTTAGTGTGGGCGGTAGCTTATTCAGAATATTTTGATCGTGTTCGGTGACCCCTACGCGGCTATCGAGTAGTAGCAGCGCCAGATCGGCTTTCTCCACAGCTGCCCACGTGCGTTCAATGCCAATTTTCTCGACCGTATCGTCAGTGTCGCGCAGACCGGCGGTATCGATCACGTGCAGTGGCACGCCGTCGAGCTGGATCAGCTCGCGGACCGTGTCGCGCGTGGTGCCGGCGATGTCGGTGACGATGGCTACATCTTCACCAGCTAATGCATTCATCAAGCTCGATTTGCCGACATTGGGCTGACCAATCAGCACCACGTGCATCCCTTCGCGCAGCAATTTGCCTTGCGTGGCGGTGGCGAGCGTGGTTTCCAGTTGTGCCGCAATGCCAGCCAGTTTGCCGCGCGCGTCGGCGGCTTCGAGAAAGTCGATGTCTTCTTCGGGAAAGTCGAGCGTGGCTTCGACCAACATCCGCAGCGTGATGAGTTCATCAACCAGCGTATGCACTTCGCGTGAAAAAGCGCCGTCGAGCGATTTGAGTGCTGATTTAGCGGCGGCTTCGGATTGCGCATCGATAATATCGGCGACGGCTTCGGCCTGCGCCAGATCGAGTTTGCCGTTTAAAAATGCCCGCTTGGTGAATTCGCCCGGTTGTGCGTGGCGTGCACCCAGCTCAATGCAGCGCTTGAGCAGCATATTCATCACCACTGGCCCGCCGTGGCCTTGTAATTCGAGAACGTCTTCGCCAGTGAATGAGGCCGGGTTGGGGAAAAACAGCGCAATCCCTTCGTCGAGCGCCGAGCCATCGGCCGCTTTGAAGTGTGCAAAATGTGCAAAGCGAGGTTTCAGCGCGCTTTGTTCACGACCGAGTAAGCCCGCGATGACGGGGGCGATGTTTTTGCCCGATACGCGGATCACACCGACGCCTCCTCGACCGGGAGCGGTAGCAATGGCGGCAATGGTGTCGGGAACGTAGAGATTCATAATCAGAAGCGCGGTATCAGCAAACCGCCATGATACCGCGTCTGATCGGCTATGGCTCTAGCCCGAGTTTAATGGTGCATGCCTTCCATGCCCGCCATCGGTGCATCGGACATCAGTAGTGTTGGATCGAGCATGCCGAAAATCATTGCGATATGCGCCACGACTAAGAAGATCGCGACAAAGATCGCGTGTAATTTCAGTTTGCGCTCATCATCCCACGCTTTGCAGATTAGCCCTAGATCGAGCAGCGTCATGCCGCCGAGCGGAATAATCCCGCTGAGATAAAAGCCAACGGCAATGACATCGGCTGCGCCGAGCCAGCCGCCAGTAGCGGTTAGTGGAATAACGGCGGTTTTCATTAGGTAGATAAACACGCCGGTGAAATAGATGCCGCCGACGATGCTGGCAAAGCGGTTAATTTGCCGTAGTGTGCCGTTCAGCTTGCGTGAGAACAGGATAAATAATTCGGTAATGGCGACGGTTTCGGCCAGGATCACCGGAATGGCCATAAATAGAATCAGATTCCACGGTTGATTGTCGGCCAATAGGGCCATGTAATGCGTCATATTCATGATTAAACTCCAGCACCGCGCAGAGCCAAAGCCTGTGGCGGCTTCTGCGCTGAAAAATTAGCAAAGGGCAGACCCAAAGGTCGCCAGAAGTAATTTCAAGTCTGGAGGCGGGGTGGGGGTGACGGCGGCGCGTGTTGAATATTGAGCAAAACCGGCTCAACTGCGGCGATACGCACGCTATCGTGCGGCATAATCTGGTAGGGGGCAGTGACTACTGCAGGTAACGCACAGTGTGCCAGACAATCGATGGATTGCGGTGTGGGGGTACTTTTGTGTTCAACGCAATGTGCGCTGGAGCTGTCAGGACGTACGCTCTGCGTGGCTGCCGAAGCTGGAGCGGCGGCAAAGGCGAGCATCAGCGCTAATAGCAGCATGCAAATAGTTCGCAAATTGATTCCGACATCACGCATGGGGTTTATTTCAATTGAGCTTTATTTGATTGTCAGTGGAGTACAGCAACTGGGTGTTGCGCTAGATCATTGAATATGACAATGGGGCTGGTAAAAGTTCCCTGCCTGATGGGTATATTGCGCTATGTTAATCAGAGTCTTGTTTAGGTGGGTATACCTATAAAAAAGGCCACCGATTGGTGGCCTTTCGTGCTTAGCTATTTTTTGCTTGCTGGATTTCTTTCTCTACTTTCTTGGTGATTACGTATTGTTGGGCAATCGACAAGACGTTGTTCACTACCCAGTACAGTACCAAGCCGGCTGGGAAGAAGAAGAAGAATACCGAGAACGCTAATGGCATCCACTTCATCATTTTTGCCTGCATTGGATCTGGTGGCGGTGGTGACAATGTTGATTGAACATACATTGATACCGCCATCAACAATGGCAAGATGTAGAACGGGTCAGGTAACGACAGGTCATGAATCCAGAACTGCCATGGTGCTTGGCGCAATTCAACGGCAGCCAATAGCATCCAGTAGAAGGCAATGAACACTGGAATCTGCACCAGCATCGGCAGGCAACCACCGAGCGGATTAACCTTTTCGGTCTTGTACATTTCCATCACGGCTTGCTGGAATTTCACACGGTCTTCGCCATGACGCTGTTTCAAGGCTTCCATGCGCGGTGCCAACTGGCGCATTTTTGCCATTGAGCGATAGCTTGCGCTGGCCAGTGGGAAGAATGCAGCTTTCAGTAGCAAGGTCACCAGAATGATTGACCAGCCCCAGTTGCCAACGAATGAGTGAATAAATTGCAGTACGGCAAACAGCGGTTGCGAGAAAATCTTGAACATGCCGTAGTCTTTAACCAGGTCAAAGTCTTTGGCAACGGCTTTCAGGCGTTTGGTTTCTTGCGGACCAACGTACAAGCCTACAGATTTCTCTGCTTTTTGACCTGCGGCAATCACTGGCAGATCAATCGTTGCACTTACCGCAAACATATTGTCTGGCAAGGCTTTCATTTCATAGCGACAAGCATTGGGCGTGCAAACGCTGGCGCCTTCGATTGGCGAGAAAATCCAGCCTGAGGCGAAGTAGTGCTGCACCATGGCGATCCAGCCATCTTTGGCGCTTGGTACGTATTTCGCTTCACCTTTGGTGATTTTGGTAAAGTCCACTTTCTGGAACTTGCCTTCATCGGTGTATACCGCTGGGCCAGTGAAAGTGTGGGTGCCAAACATACCAGGGTTTTCTACTTTGCCATCGCGAATCAGGCGGTAGTAGGCGCTGGCGGTCACTGGCGCCGTGCTGCCATTGACGATTTCATATTTGACATCAACAACGTATTGATCACGCTTGAAGGTGTAGATTTTCGCAACTTTCACACCTGCTGTAGTGACAGTCTCTAGGCGAACGGCAAGTTCGTTTTGACCATTGGCCAGCTGATAGCTGGTTTGAGCGCTGGTAAATTGATCTTTGTGTGTAGGCAGGCCATCACCGAGCAAACCAGTTTGCGCCACATAAATGTGTTCGCCTTCATCTTGCAGTAAGGTGAATGGTTTTTTCGGGTCTTTGGTATCACCGTGTTTGAGCAATTTCACTTCACGCAAGTCGGCACCATTGGTGTCGATTACAGCTTGCAGCAAATCGGTGGTGACGCTGATGCGCTGGCCTTTGGCTAGGCGACCTGCTTCCGGTGCGGCAGTAGTATTGGCGACTGCAGAAGCTGCCACGCCTGATGCGCTGGCAACGCTAGAGGCAACCGCAGGCTTTTTAATCTGCGGGTATTGCTTCTCCATATACTGCTGCCAGAAATACAAAATGCCGAACGACAGCGCAATAAATACAATGAGTCTCTTAGTATCCATGTTATACGGACGAGCTCCCAACTCAGATTAAGGTGTTAAGGTACCGGATCGTGCCCACAACCACCCCAAGGGTGGCAGCGACATAAGCGGCGCACAGTTAGATAGCTGCCTTTAGTTGCGCCGTATTTTTGTAACGCTTCAATGCTGTATTGCGAGCAGGTAGGCGTAAAACGGCAGCGCGGCCCTAAAAGCGGGCTGATCATAAGCTGATATAGTTTCACAAATGCGATGATAAGGCGCGACATGAGCGTATTTTCTTGAACAAACTCAATAAAGCTGCTCGCGCAGCTGCACCTTCTTGGCGATTAAACGCCTTGCGCGATCGAACCACGATATCTAAGCCTGCCAATTGAGTGGCGTTGAGGCGGAAAGTTTCGCGAATCGTTCGCTTAATATAATTGCGTCCTACGGCCCGCTTGTCGGTTTTTTTGCCAACTACTAAGCCTAATCGTGCAGCGGCGCTGTGATTGGGCTTACCGAGTAATTGAAAATAATCATTTCCGACTGACGCGCGCAAACTAAAAACGGATGAAAAATCATCCGTTTTTAGTAGACGCGCAGTACGCGTAAAGCGATAGCGATGTACGCTACGCACGCCGTGCTCTGCGTTTGCTTCAGCTAATTGCTTTGGCAAAGCTTAGGCAGACAGACGTTTGCGGCCTTTGGCGCGGCGAGCGTTCAGAACGCGAACACCACCAACAGAGCTCATACGGGCGCGGAAACCGTGAGTACGCTTGCGGCGAATCACAGAAGGCTGGAAAGTACGCTTCATGATAAATCCTAGAGACTAAAGATGCAGTAAACACGCGATTTAATCAGTGAACTAGCCCCTTTGTCAAGCCAAAATGTTTTATGCGTCAGTGGCCTTGCCTGTGGATAAGTTTCGGATAAATCGGTACAATCAGCCGCTTCCCATTACCAACAATTAATCCTTCACCAACCGCGCAAACGGCATGCAATGTATATGGCAGTCGAAATGGCGTGGTGATGGACTGTCCCCAATGCAAATAAACGTCTCAACTGAAGACCTTTGGTCCCATTGTCTCAATGAGCTCCAGCAAAGTCTGGCTGCTAGCCAGTTTAATATCTGGATTAAGCCATTGGCCAATAGTGCGCAAGTGGTGGACGGCAGCTTGGTTATTGCGGTGCCGAATCAGATTTTTTTGCAGTTTATTCGTGATCGCTATTTGGGCATGATCGAGATGGCTGCTGCCAAGGTCTGCAATGGGGTGCCGCCACATATTGAATTAAAAGTAGGTACGCTCGCGCCAGCGGCTCCTGCCGCGCGCGCGGCCAAACCGGCTGCTGCGCCCGAAGTGGTTGAGCAAGAAGCGCCAGCGGCGCCGGCGCAGCCTGCCCCCAAACCTGCCAAGCGTTTTGATGCGGCGGGTTCAAACCATGAATTAATGCGCCTTAATCCCGGTCATACTTTTGATACGTTGGTAACGGGTAAGGCCAATCAGGTTGCGCGTGCGGCGGCGATGCAAGTCGCGGAAAATCCCGGTGTTAGCTACAACCCGCTATTCGTTTATGGTGGCGTTGGCTTGGGTAAAACGCATTTGACCCAAGCGATTGGTAATTTTGTACACCAGCACAACCCACAGGCCAAAATTCGCTATATCCACGCCGAAAAGTACGTACAGGATGTGGTGAAGGCGTATCAGCACAAGTCGTTTGATGACTTTAAAAAATACTATCACTCGCTCGATGTGTTGCTAGTCGATGATATTCAGTTCTTTGTGGGTAAAGATCGTACGCAAGAAGAATTTTTCTATCTATTTAATGCGCTACTTGAAAGCGGTAAGCAGATTATCCTTACTAGCGACAAAATCCCGCGTGAGATCGAAGGTTTGCAAGAACGGTTGACGAGCCGCTTTTCGTGGGGCTTGATTGTGCCGATCGAGCCGCCAGAAACCGAAATGCGCGTGGCAATTTTGATGAAAAAAGCCGAAGCCGAGCACTTTAAGCTCGATGCCGCCGTGGCCTTTTTTATCGCCAAAAATATCCGCTCGAATGTGCGTGAGCTTGAGGGCGCCTTAAAACGTGTAATGGCGTATGCGCGCTTTACCAATCAGTCGATTACGGTGGATTCAGCCAAAGAAGCGTTACGTGATATTTTGGCCTCAGGTAATCGGCAGGTGTCGGTGGAAAACATCCAAAAAACCGTCGCTGATTTTTACAAGATCAAAGTCGCTGATATGCATAGCAAAAAGCGTACGCGCGATATTGCGCGTCCACGCCAATTGGCAATGGCCTTGACCAAAGAGCTGACGCAAATGAGTTTGCCGGCGATAGGTGATGCGTTTGGTGGTCGTGATCACACGACGGTGCTGCATGCCTGCCGGACGATTCAAGATTTTCGCCAGAGCGATCAGGAAATGGCGCATCAATATAGTGTGCTGCTACAGATGTTGCGTTCCTGAATGAATGGCCTATGCGGGCTTGCCCGAATCTGAAGGATTGGGCGATTTCAGGTAGAATTGGGTTACTTTTTTTATTAAACGATTTGGGACTAATAGGTGAGGGAAAATGCAACTGCTGCAAGCTGAACGCGATTCGCTCTTAAAACCGCTGGCTACCGTAACCGGTATCGTTGAGCGCAGACATACTTTGCCGATTCTCTCGAACGTGCTGATCAAAAAGGAAGGCGAGCGCCTCGTTTTTACCGGCACCGACCTCGAAATCCAGATTAGCAGCCAGCAGTTGGAAGGCTTTTCCGGCGGTGATTTTGCGATCACCGTGGCAGCGAAAAAGCTATCCGATATTTTGCGTGCGATTCCCGATAAAACCGTGGTGTCGTTTGAAGAGGCAGAAGGCCGCTTGACGATTAAAGCGGGTAAAAGCCGCTTTGCGCTGCAAACCCTGCCGGCCAATGATTTCCCGCAATTGGCCGTTGATACCAACTTGCGCGCTACCGTGCGCATGCCACAAGGCCAATTGAAAGCGCTGCTCAGCCGCGTGCAATTTGCGATGGCACACCAAGATATTCGCTACTATCTGAACGGTATGTTCATGGTGACTGAGGGCAATTTGCTCAAATTGGTGGCGACTGATGGCCATCGCTTGGGCTTTGCTTCAACCGAGCTAACCAGCTCGTTTGATAAAAACGAAGTGATTTTGCCGCGTAAAACAATTCTGGAATTGTATAAATTGCTGGCCGATGTGGATGATGAAGTTACCATCGACATAGCAACCAACCAAGTCAAATTTAGCTTTGGCAATATTGTGATTCATAGCAAAGTGGTCGATGGTAAATTCCCTGACTATAACCGCGTGATTCCACAAAATAATACCCGTCTGCTTAGCGTAGACCGTCAAGCGTTATTGTCATCAATGCAGCGTGCCGCGATTTTGTCGAACGAAAAATTCCGTGGCGTGCGTCTGGTCTTGACCGACAATATGCTGAAAATCTTGTGCAACAATAATGAGCAAGAAGAAGCGCAAGAAGAATTGGAGGTGGTATATGGTCACGACCCACTGGATGTGGGCTTTAACATCCAATACCTACTGGATGTATTGACCAATCTATCCGTTGAAACACTGCACTGCTATTTTGGCGACGTCAATTCCAGCGTGCTGGTGACGATCCCCGATAATGAGCACTTCAAGTACATCGTAATGCCGATGCGTATTTAGTTGCAGGTGTGACCACAAAAGGGCGGCGACGCCCTTTTGTGTCTTGCAGCCTTTGTCTCTCACACCGAATTTCTGAATGAGTCCTATGAGCGAAAATAATCTCCCCGAAGTTCCGAGCCCAGAATATGGCGCCGACAGTATCCGTATCTTGAAAGGTCTGGAGGCCGTACGTAAACGTCCTGGTATGTATATCGGCGACACGGGTGATGGTACTGGCTTGCACCACATGGTGTTTGAGGTGCTGGATAACGCGATTGACGAGGCGCTGGCCGGTCATTGCGATACGATTAAAGTCATCATTCATGCCGACAATTCGATTTCGGTGGAAGACAATGGCCGCGGTATTCCGACTGCGATCAAAGAAGACGACGAATTCAAACGCTCGGCGGCTGAAATCGTGATGACCGAGCTGCATGCTGGCGGCAAATTTGACCAGAACAGCTACAAAGTCTCGGGCGGTTTGCACGGCGTGGGTGTATCGGTAGTGAATGCGCTATCTGATTGGCTGCGCCTGACGATTCGTCGTGATGGCAAAGTGCATTCGATGGAGTTCCGTCAAGGTGAAGCGGTATCGCCCCTGAAAGTGATCGGTGAAACTGATCGCCGTGGTACTGAGGTGCATTTCTTTGCTTCGGTTGAAACCTTTGGCTTGATCGAATTCCATTTCGAAATTTTGGCCAAGCGCATTCGCGAATTGTCATTCCTGAATAACGGCGTGAACATTCAGCTAATCGACCGCCGTCATGGCAAAGAAGAAAACTTTAACTACACCGGTGGTGTGCGTGGTTTCGTTGAGTACGTGAACCGCAATAAAACCGTCTTGCATCCGCATATTTTCTACGCGATTGGCGAAAAAGACGGCATGACCGTTGAAGTCTCGATGCAGTGGAATGACTCGTACCAAGAATCGGTGCAGTGCTTTACGAATAATATTCCGCAGCGCGATGGCGGCACGCACATGACTGCGCTGCGCCAAGTGATGACGCGTACGCTCAATCAATACATCGACAGCCACGACTTTGCCAAAAAAGCCAAAGTTGAAACCGGTGGCGACGATATGCGCGAAGGTCTGACCTGCGTCTTGAGCGTAAAACTGCCAGATCCAAAATTCAGTAGCCAGACCAAAGACAAACTGGTTTCGGGTGAAATCGCGCCGGTCGTCAACGAAGTGGTTAGCCAAGCCCTGGCCGACTTCCTGCTAGAAAACCCGACCGATGCCAAAATCATTTGCGGCAAGATCGTCGATGCCGCGCGTGCGCGTGAAGCGGCGCGTAAAGCGCGTGAAATCACCCGCCGTAAAGGCGTACTCGATGGGCTTGGTCTGCCGGGTAAACTGGCCGACTGCCAAGAAAAAAATCCGGAATTGTCTGAGCTGTATCTGGTCGAGGGTGACTCCGCCGGTGGCTCTGCCAAGCAAGGTCGTGATCGTAAATTCCAAGCCATCCTGCCGCTGAAAGGTAAAATCTTAAACGTCGAACGTGCGCGTTTTGACCGTATGCTCGCCAGCCAAGAGGTGGGAACGCTGATTACCGCGCTCGGTTGCGGCATTGGTAAAGACGATTTCAATATCGAAAAACTGCGCTACCACCGCATTATTATCATGACTGACGCGGACGTGGACGGCTCGCACATCCGTACGCTGCTGTTGACCTTCTTCTACCGCCAATTGCCTGAGCTGGTTGAGCGCGGCTATATCTATATCGCCCAGCCGCCACTATTTAAAGTGAAACAAGGTAAGCGTGAAACCTATCTGAAAGACGAGCAAGAGTTGAAGCAATACTTGCTACGCGCCGCGATGGATGGCTCTGAATTGCTACCGAATGGTGCAGATCAAGCAGGTATTGCTGGTGATGCGCTGGAAACCTTGGCCAAGCAATATTTCGTGACTGAGGCGGTGATTGAGCGCGAAAGTCGTTTTATCGATCCGATGATCTTGAATTCAATGCTGACCATGCTGCCGCTCAGCCTCGACAGCGAAGCCGCTGCACAAGATTCTGCCGATCGTTTGGCCGCAGCGGTGAAGCACCCCGCATTTACCTTCACCGTTGAGCCGATGGAAGCAGGCTTCCAGATTCGCATCGCTCGCCATTTGCACGGCGTGACCACGATGCAATACATCGACAACGATTTCATCCTGTCAGGCGACTACGCGCAAATCAAAAAGATGGCCGAAATGTTGCTCGGTCTGATCGGTGAAAAAGCGGTTATTCGCCGTGGTGATCATACTCAGCCGGTACGCAACTTCAAAGAAGCGCTCGACTGGCTGCTGGCCGAAGTGCGCCGCAATATGAGCATCCAGCGCTATAAAGGTCTGGGCGAGATGAACCCTGAGCAGCTGTGGGAAACCACGATGGACGTCACCGTACGCCGCCTGCTCAAAGTCAACATCGGCGACGCGATTGCTGCCGACGAAGTGTTTACCACCTTAATGGGTGATCAGGTAGAACCAAGGCGTCATTTCATCGAACAGAATGCTTTGGTTGCTCGTAATCTTGATGTGTGATTGGTGTAATTATAATTTCCTTTAATGTCTAAATATTTCACGCTTTTCTAGATTTATTGGATTTTAATTTGAAGTTAAAAAAGCCCCGGAAGGGGCTTTTTTATTGCGGCTTATTTTTTTAGGGATGGAAAATCATTGCGTGCCAGATCGAAACCGGTACGCTGTGGTTATTTCTTTGCTTTTGGTTAAGTTATTTTGTTGTTTTTGTAAATATTGTTCTTTTTGTTGTAAGATTTTCAGTGCTTTCAATTTTGGGTTTAAACAGATGAAATTGATTTTACTGGCAACTCTTGCATTAACGCTCACCGCCTGTGGCGGCGGTAGCGGTGGTGGGTCAACAAGTAACACTGGAGTTGATTTGAAAAAATCAGCTCAGGCCTTAGCGACAAGCAATATTGATGCTTTAACAGATGCTGATTTGGCTAATTTTGGCAGTGCGGTTGGTGATTCTAGAATCGTAGTGCTCACCGAGCCATCACATTCAGTCGCCCAGGCCATGGATTTAAATGCGCGCCTGATACGTTATCTGCATGAAAACAAAGGCTTTGATGCACTACTGATCGAAAGCGGCATGTTCGATGTTGCGAATATGAATGAGCTCAAGCAGAGCAGAGCGTTGCCATTTACCGTTTCAGCCCCCGGTCGAGCTTTTTATGGGTTTTCGCGTGATGCAAATGGGCAAAAAATATTTACCTATCTCGATCAAACGCAATCGAGCAGTAAACCCATGGAGCTTGCCGGGATTGATGTGATGATGGAAGGCGTGGCGTCAACCGGGCTGTTTGTTTCTCGGTTGGAAGCTAGGTTGCAAGCACGCAACGCCGCCGTGCTACTCGATCCGCAGTGGAGCATCTTCAAAACCATCGCACAACGCGTCACCACCAATCCTGAATATACTGATGCACCCGCTGATCTGGCGGTATTCAAACGAGTTTTGGAGTTGGTTAAAACTGAGTTTTGTACTGCCCCCGCTACAAATCAGTATCGCTTTGATTCGGATGGCTTCTGGTGTCGCGCGGTGAATAGCTTGGGCGGAACAGCGGGTTATGTGTGGAATACGCCAAAAATACTGGACTACAATGCGCGCGACCATGAGGCCGGCAATAATGCAATTTGGCTGCTAGATGGCCCATTTGCAGGTAAAAAAGCCATTGTACTTACGCACGCACTGCATGGGTTTGCGGCAGGATCAAGCTTGCGAGAAAGTACAGGGATCGTGCTAGCGAATCGCTTTGGCTCTCAAATCCACACTACACATATCACTGCAACCAAGGTTAATTCCCCGGAAGAGGTTGTTGCACAAGGTGCGCTGGAATATGAGTTAGATAAAGTCGGCGCGCTCGCATATTTTCCGTATCCCGCCGATGCTGCGGCTCAAGCCGAGCTAAGTAAGCTTAGTATTCGTGAGGTGAACTTTACGCCTGAAAAACCAAACCGTTTTGGTCGTGCATATCAAAGCCTGTTTTATGTGCGGCAGATTAGTTTTGTGAGCCCCGACTGGACAGGGTACCCCACGGTGTATTGATGGCAGTTTGCGCTTTGCAATCAGTGTTGTCGTTGATGGTGGAATGCCATTTAGCACCCAAAGCCCCGCAAGGGGCTTTTTTTCTAGCTGCCGCGCCGCAAAAATACTTGTTCAATTTTCGGTTGCTGTGTCGAGCTTGGCTGGCTTACTGTGGTGGGGGTGGTGTGGGGCTGTATGGGATTGGAATGCCACATCGGCTGGTGGGTTTTTGCTTTGAAGTGACGAGATTTTATTGGGGGAGCGGGCATGCGGATTGAAGATCAGCAGCAAATCGATACTTACTATCAGGCCTTACTCAATCGCTCGCCCGAGTTTGTCGGTAGTTTTTTTGTTGGCGTGAAAACCACCTTGGTGTTTTGTATTGCCACCTGCCGTGCGCGCAAGCCCAAACGCGAGAATGTTGAGTTTTACACCCAATTTAAAGAGGCGTTAGACGCAGGCTATCGGCCGTGCAAGATTTGTCGCCCAACTGAAAACGCGCATTCGGCGCCGCCGCAGGTTGAGCAGGCCTTGCAACTGCTGCGGCAAAATCCAAAAGACAAACTCAGTGACTATCAACTACGCCAAGCGGGGATTAGCCCCGAAATGCTGCGGCGCTGGTTTGGCCAGCATTATGGAATGACCTTTCAGGCTTATCAGCGCATGTTGCGCATTAATACCGCCCTTGAGGAGCTGAAATTGGGTAAACGTGCGACCGATACCGCGTATGACGCGGGCTATGAATCTTTAAGTGGCTTTGGCTACACCTATAAAAAAATGCTCGGGCATAGCCCGGGCCAGACGGGCGAGTTGGCGGTGATTTTGATTCACCGCTTTACTACGCCGCTGGGGCCGATGTTTGTCTGCGCCAGCGAGCAGGGCGTTTGCCTGTTGGAGTTTGTCGATCGCCGCATGTTGGAAACCGAATTCAAAGATCTGCAGCGCTTGCTCAAGGCAAAAATTATTGCCGGCGAGAACGCGCATACGCGGCAGGCCGAGCTGGAAATCGGCGAGTATTTTGCAGGCGAGCGCCAGCGGTTTACGCTGGCGATACATGCTCCGGGTACCGACTTCCAGCGCTCAGTATGGAATGTCTTGCAGACTATACCCTATGGGGAAACTCGCTCGTACCAAGCGCAAGCTGAGGCAATTGGCAACCCGCAGGCCGTGCGTGCCGTGGCCTCGGCCAATGGCTGCAACCGCATTTCGATCGTGATCCCGTGTCACCGAGTAATTGGCAAGGATGGCTCGCTCACTGGTTACGGCGGTGGTTTGGAGCGTAAACGCTGGTTGCTTGAACATGAAAAGCGCTTCGCAACGCAAATAGCTCAGGCCGATTAATTTAATCGGTACAAATCAGATTGCGATTGTAGTGGGGTATCTCTCTGCAATCATTGTTGGTGTTGATTGAGCGATAAATACCCACATTTACTGCTTAATTAAAGAAACGCCGCCATTCGGATGCACCCAATAGCTGTCGACAATGATTGCGATCTAAGCGACGGCCCCAGTAGCGGCCGCGATCGTAGGCAAAGTTGCGGGCCGCAAGTGCATCTAATTTGCGGCGCGATGACATCTCATTGACTTCTTTAAATGCGCGGTAGCGCGCCAGTTTGTAACGACCTTCGCGGCCAGTATCATGTTCGGCACAATATTTCATTGCACCGGCAAAAGCACCGACACGTTGTGCATCTCGGCGGCTGTCGGCCCAAGTGGGGGACGCCATGAGCATCAGCGCGGTCAAGGCGAAGATTAAGTACTGAATCGCTTTCATATTATTCCTTGCAGATATTAGTTCCAGCGGTCTTTACGGACTGCGCGGCGGATTTCACGTCGTGCTTCGCGGCGTTCGCTGCGTACTTCGCGCGCGGCTTTGCGTTTGGCGGCGCGTACTTCGCGTGTGCCTTCCCGGATTGCTTGGCGACGCTCCCAAGCATTGTCAGCTTCGTAATAATCACGGGCAGCTTCGCGACGTTCGGCGGCAATTTCACGGGCACCGTCAATTTTTGCGCGGGTTACTTCACGTACGCCATCACGATAAGCATCGCTAACGCTGGCCTGAGCGGGCAGGGTGTACAGACTTAAAAGAGTGGCGATAAGAAGTAATAGATAGCGTGACATGATGGGCTCCAGAACAATTTAGCCATTCGACGATGGCGCCATCTTAGGGAGCAGCATGTCTGCTGAGAATGGATTGTGCGATTTCGCACAGCGGGGTGATTTTTAAAATTCGCGCGGTAAGGGCTGTAAAATTTGCAAGATGCCGCGCTCGTCTTGTTCGATATAGCCCCCACTGCGCAGTTGGCTGAGCATGCGGTTAACCATTTCACGCGAGAGCCCAATCCGGGCGGCAATTTCTTGTTGATTCAGGATCAGCCCACTGGGCAAATGTTCATTTTTGGCTCGTCGATCCATTTGGATCAGCAGCCGGCGCAGCCGTTGATAGCCATTACTGTGGCCTAATAAATTAATCATATTCATCAGATGAAAAACCCCCTGGGCCAACTCGTGCGCAACGGCTTCCCATGCGGCGGGGTGTGCCGTAAGTGCTGCGCGCACAGCACTCAGTGGTAGCCGCAAATAATGCGCGTCCTGCCGTACGATGAGCTGGACTTGGGCGTGGCTGGGCATCATCAGGGCATGCAATCCGGCCACTGCACCGGCACTCATATGGCCATATAAGAATTCGCGGCTTCCGGCATTTGGGTTGGCGCTGGCAATGATGATGCCTGACGAAAGTAGGATGATATCGGTGATATCTTGCCCTTCCTGCCAGAGTTGAGTGCCAGCCGGCGCATCGATTTCTTCCCCAGCGGCCACAAGAGTGGCACGTAGTGGTGCAGGAAAAGCCTGCAGCAGCGGAAACAACAGCGGCAGCATAGGGTCGGCGCTAGAGGTCATGACTTGGCTGGAATCGCGGAATGAGTTAGTCGGGGCCTGCACTGAGGTGCTGACCTTTAGTTTACTCAGCTTTTGGTTTCTGGCTTGAGTAAACGGTTTGGTGTGCGCTTACTTGCTTTGTTCGTGCTACTACGGCTTAAGCTATGTTATCCCAAACCAATTGGCATATTACTATGGGTATATTTCCATAGTTAAATTGGTTATTGATTTAAATGCATATACCAAGCTGGGTATTTGGTGCATGCCAGCTTTGCTGGATCTAAATGAGCTCTTTGTAATCTGGCGTAGCATTGTTGTGTTGATGCACGATGAGTTGCGCCGCACTTGGCTTATTTTGCCGACCTTACGCCGATTATCTAATAAATTGGTCATCGTTTTGTCATCCGCCCTAGCGGGTGACTAGGCTAGTATTGCTTTAGCTTTTGCATAATTAGCGTAGCGTCTGGTATTGGCCGCCACGGCGGTATTCGATGATTCAGGGGAAATGGAGTGCAACATGGCAATTAAACAGACGGTTTTAGCTGGCCTGACTATCACATGCATGTTGGGTGCTCCTCTGGCTCAGGCATACAGCGAATATGACGCGCGGCGTGATTGTTCACGCAAGGTGGCCGGTTGGAACTCTGATTATCGGGATGCCCGCTTTGAGAATGTCGAGGACACAGGTTGGGATTCTTATAGTTTGGATGGCAAGGTGCGTAGTCGTGATGATGGTAAAGATCACAAATTTACCTGCCGCGTGCAACGGCAAGAATTGGTGAGTTGGAATGTGAATGCTAAATCAGTCGATGAGGAGCACGACCATAAAAGTCGTAACCGTGCCTTGGCGATTGGTGCTGGCGTGGTTGGCTTGGCGGCATTGGCTGCAATCATGAGTAGCAGTAATAAAACAAATGAAGAAAAAGCGCAGGATGATAAGCGTGCCGACTATGCGAGCGGGCGCTCGGACCCCTTTGCAGACGTCGCCTTCTTGAAACAAGAATGCGCTACGGTACTACAGCGGCATCTCAATGATGACCATGGTGAGGTACGTTCGGTATTACTCAATACGGCGCGCTTAACTGGGCGAGTGTTGAAAGGTGATGGCACGGTGACTTTTGAGGAAGGCTCAACCCGGCGCCTAAGCTATACCTGCGATTTTGACCGTACAGGGCGCATTTACGACGGGCGTTATTTGTATCGCTAATTTTCAATGGGTATTGCTCTGTAGCTATTAATATTAAATGATTACGAGCATATACCGTATAAGCGTATGTTGTAATTTACGGCGCATTGTATATGCGCCGTAAATATGTGTAGTTTTACATACAACTTATTACCTAGATTTACTCGCCAGTGCAGCGTAATGTTGCCGTCATAACTTATCTTCCTGCTTTGGAGTTTTACTGCATGTTGTCTGCGATTTACCGTCTATGGTCCCGCCTCGGTCTATGGCGCTGGATTTTGTTAATCGCTCTGGCTGCGGCAGCCTACTCAGGGTTGGGGCGCAAAAAAGTAGACCCTAGCAGCCAGGTCATCAGTAGCGTGGTTAAACGTGCTGATGTAGAAGTCTCGGTACTGGCCACCGGCAAAGTTGAAGCTGCCAAAACGGTCGATGTTGGCGCGCAGGCTTCGGGGCAGATCAAGCGTTTGGCGGTACAACTGGGGGATCGCGTTAAAAAAGGCGATTTGCTCGCCGAGATTGATCCGAGTGTGTCACAAAATGATTTTGACGAAGCCCAGATGTCGATTGAAGGGTTGCAAGCGCAAAAAACTATCAAGCAATTAGCGCTCGATGACGCCGAGCAGGAATTGGCGCGGCAAAAAACCATGATGGCGGGCGACGCTACGCCACGTAAAGAGCTTGAATCGGCGGCCAATGCGGTCAAAATGCGTCAAGCTGAAATACGCCAATTGGCGGCGCAATTGCGGCAAGCCGAAATCAAATTGGCAACCGCCAAAACCAATCTGGGCTTCACGCGGATTGTGGCGCCGATAGATGGCATTGTGGCCTCGATTGCGGTGAAAGAAGGTCAGACGGTCAATGCGATTCAGTCGGCACCAACGATTTTAACGCTGGCTGATATGGATACGATGAAGGTGCAGGCGCAAGTGGCCGAGGCCGATGTGGTGCGCCTTAAAGCCGGTACGCCGTTGTATTTCTCGGTGCTCGGTGCGCCGGAAACCAAGATCAAAGGCCAAGTTGCTGGCGTTGAGCCAACGCCGCAAACGATCAATAACGCGATTTTCTACAATGCGCATTTCTTTGTTCCCAACCCGCAAGGGCTGCTGCGTTTGCAGATGACGGCGCAAGTGACCTTTATCTTGGCTGCGGCGCGCAATGTACTGACGATCCCGGTCGGCGCCATCGGTAAAAAAGGTGCGGCGAGCGATCAATACACCGTCAAAGTGCTCGATGCGCAAGGTCAGATTCAAGACCGTACTGTGACCATCGGCCTGCGCGGCAATATTGTCGCAGAGGTGAAATCGGGCCTTAAAGACGGCGATAAAGTCGTGATCGGTAATGGCAGCGCTGATGATGGTATGCCAGCGAAATCAGGCAAGGTATCGGAGCGCGCATGAGTACGCCAGTGATTGAGCTGACCGGAATCGGGCGGGTTTTTCCGGCAGGCGATCAGCAGATCCGCATTCTGGATGACATCAATATTGTCATTGAAGCCGGAGAAATGGTCGCGATTATCGGGCAATCGGGTTCGGGTAAGTCGACGCTGATGAATATTCTGGGCGGACTCGATAGCCCTTCGGAAGGTTCGTACCGCTTTAATGGCCGTGAGGTCGGCGAGCTCAATGCCGATGAATTAGCGATACTACGGCGCGATCATTTTGGTTTTATTTTTCAACGTTACCATTTGCTCGGCGCGCTAAGCGCGACTGAAAACGTGGCCATGCCGGCGATTTACGCCGGTATGCCCTTGATCGAGCGACAAAAACGCGCCGCGATGTTGCTGGGGCGTTTGGGTTTGGGTGAGCGGCTCAATTATCGCCCACGCCAGCTCTCGGGTGGCCAGCAGCAACGGGTATCGATTGCCCGCGCGTTGATGAATGGCGGTGAAGTCATTCTGGCTGATGAGCCGACCGGCGCGCTCGATTCGCGTAGCGGTGCCGATGTATTGCAGATTTTGAAAGAGCTGCACGAGCAAGGTCATACGGTCATTTTGGTGACGCATGACGCCAAAGTGGCGGCGCAGGCGGATCGGATTATCGAAATTCGTGACGGCAAAATTATCTCGGACGTTTGTAATCTGGCGCGCGATGAAGAAGCTTTGCCCAGTGATCCACCGCCGCCAGCCCCGCATGACGCGTCGCCACAAGCTTTGCTGGGGCGCTGGCGCGAAGCCTTTGCGATGGCATTTCGCGCGCTCCTCGCAAATCGGATGCGTAGCTTGCTGACGATGCTCGGCATCATTATCGGGATTGCCTCGGTGGTGTCGATTGTCGCGCTCGGTGATGGGATGGAAGAATCAGTCCTGAAAAATTTTGCCAGCTTGGGCGTGAATAACCTCGATATTCTGCCGGGCACTGGCATTAGCGATGAAAAAGCGCAAAGCGTGACCTCTTTGCGAGAGAGTGATCTGGCATTGATCGCCACCGAGCCCTATGTGCAATCTGTTACGCCAATTACCGGCATAGGTATGCGCGCGCGATATAAGAATCTCGACGCCTCTACGATGATACAGGGGGTGTCCCCAGCCTATTTCGACCTACGCAATCAGGCGATGCAATTTGGCGTGGCGTTTAGTGATGAAGACGTTCGCCGCCAAGCGCAAGTGGCGGTAATCGGTGAATACACACGTAAAACTTTATTCGGTTCTGAGAGCGGGATTGGCGAAGTGATTTTGCTCGGCACTATGCCAGTGCAAGTGATCGGCGTGGCCGAAAAAAAATCCGGCGGCTTTGGCGGCGGTGAATCACTCGATGTCTGGGTGCCCTATAGCACGGCGGCAAGCCGCATGTTTGGCCAGCAGCATTTCAGCCGCATCACGGTGCAAATCAAGCCAGATGTACCGCTCAAAGCAGCCGAGACGGCTTTGCTGTCGCGTATGGAGCAATGGCACGGCAAAAAGGATATTTACACCCGCAATATGCAAGACATGATGGAATCGTTTCAAAGTACCGCGAACAGCATCAAGATGTTTCTGATGTTGATCGGCGTGATTTCGCTGGTCGTTGGTGGCATTGGCGTGATGAATATCATGCTGGTGTCAGTGACTGAGCGCACGCACGAAATTGGCATCCGGATGGCGGTTGGCGCGCGGCAATCGGATATTCGAATCCAGTTTTTGATCGAGGCGATTGTGGTGTGTTTGCTCGGCGGTGCGATTGGTATTTCACTGTCGGCCTTGCTGGGGGTGGCTATCAATAGCTTTGTAAAAGATTTCCAGATGATTTTCTCTCTCGGTTCAATTACCACCGCGGTGTTGTGTGCCACGGTAGTGGGGGTGGTCTTTGGGTTTTTACCTGCGCGCCGTGCATCGCAGTTGGCGCCAATTGAAGCTTTGGCACGGGAATAATATGCAATCAATTACTATCTCGCGAGCGGTCGGATCATTACTGTTGCTGGGCTTTCTGTCGGCCTGCGCAACGCCTGCTTGGGAAAAGCCTGCCGTGGAGCTGCCTGCGCAATGGCAGGCATCTGCGGTACAAAGCGCGGCTTTGCCAGTATCTGATCAGCAGTTTTGGGACGAATTTGCCGATACGCAATTGAGCGCGTTACAAGCGAGCGCTAAGGTGCGCAATGCCGATCTAGCACTGGCTGCCATTCGTTTACGCAAGGCTGGCTTTGCTGTTGAGAAAAGTGGTTTGGAGCGCTTGCCTGCTGTGTCATTGGGGCTAAATAAAGGTGCTTCTTGGGAGCTCGACCCACGCCGGTATCGCGGCGATTCCAGTAGCACCAACCTTGGCTTATCTTGGGAGGTCGATTTATGGGGCAAATTGGCTGATCAGCAGCAAGCAGCCCGTTGGCGTGAGCAGGCCGGCGCCGCCGAATTGCGTGCACTTCAGCAAACAATCTCGGCCAGCGTCGCAAATGCCTATTGGACTATTGCGCGCGATCAAGACGCCCTGCAGTTAGCCCAAGGTGATTTGCAACGTGCGCGTGAAACCCTTGCGATGGTTGAGCGCCGCTATGCGGCTGGCGTGGTTTCCGGTTTGGATGTTAATCAGGCGCGTAGTAGCGCCTTGCAGCAGGAAAACGCCTTCAATCAAGCCCAGTTAGCCTTGGCAAAAAGCCTGTGGCAGTTAGGTATTTTGCTTGATCAAACACCGGAATCCACTGCTGGTGTCGTGGCGGCCTTACCTGATCGTTGGCCAGCGATCCCCGCTGGCATCCCCGCCGAGGTCTTAGATCGTCGCCCAGACCTAGCTGCTGCAACGGCCAAATTACAAGCTAGTTTTGCCGATCAACAGATCACGCGTAAAAGCTGGTATCCCACTTTATCACTCACGGGGGGCTTGGGAACCAGTAGCCAGGATTTAGTCAATTTTATCGCCAACCCCGTGGCATCACTGGGGGCGGGTTTAGCCTTGCCATTTATTCAATTCAATGAAATGGCCATCGCCAAGAAATCCAGTGCTGCCGATTATGAAATGGCCGTCATCGAGTATCGGCAGAAGCTCTATACCGCGCTGCAAGAAGTTGAAATCGCGCTGGCTACTCAGGCGCAATTGCAAGCGCAATTGCCGCGGATGCAGGCGTTGAGTGCTGAAACACAGCGGGCAGAGCAGCAGACCCAGCTGCGGTACAGCGCAGGGGCATTGGCATTTGACGCCGTACTGAACGCGCAGGCGCGCCGACAAGCTGCAGAGCACGCTTTGTTGCAGCATCGCTATCAGATGGCGCTATCGAGTGTCGAAGTTTATAAAGCGCTCGGTGGTGCGCCGGCACAATAGCGTGCCAGCTCACTTTTTCCGCAGCAAGCCACGCCGTAGCGTGCTAATCCCGTTAAAATCTGCGCATTGATGGAGAGCGCTGATTATGTTTTGGCCTGAGGTAGTGGCATTAATCCGGCGGAGCCGTATGCTCGCGTTGGCGACAAATTCTGTCCAAATGGCGGGTTATCCGCATGTTTCCTGGTTACCCACCGTTGCCGATGAGGCGGGGAGGCCAATGCTGGTGATTAGTCGCTTGGCTGAGCATACGCATAATCTACAGCAAGACCAGCGGGTGAGTGTGCTGCTGCACGACGATGAAATGTCGCTCAACAAAGCACGATTAACGATTTGGGGTGATTTACAGCCTGCCAGCCTCGATGAGCTGCTCGCCGCACGCTGGGCGCGTTACAATCCAGAGTTGGCCAGCTGTTTGCAGATGAGCGATTTCTCGGTGTGGCGCTTGTGGCCGCGGCGGGCACGCTACATCGCCGGTTTTGGTCAGATGGGATGGGTAGAGGGCGACGCGTGGGAGTCCGCGCCAGCCCTGACGCTAGAGCAAGAGGCTCAATTGCTGGCTGAATATACGCCAATGCAGGCGCAGGCTTTGGTGGGCATTGATCTGGGCGGCTGCGATGTGTGGCGCGATGGGCGGGTACAACGCTATGAGTTTGCCGCGCCAGCGAGCGATCTGGTCGAACTTAAATTGGCTTTAGAACAATTATTGCAAGGAATCTAATCGAATGAGCACGCGTGTATTGTTTGTGGAAGATGATGCTGATCTGGCCGAATTGATCGGCGGCTTTTTACGCTCGTTTGAATTTTCGGTCGATGTCTTGGCTGATGGATTGGGGGTTATTGATAGCGTCAAAGCCAACCCACCAGAATTAATTTTGCTCGATATTATGCTGCCCGGCAAAGATGGCCTCACTTTATGCCGTGAGCTGCGCGAGTTTTACACCGGGCCGATTATTTTGCTGACCTCGCTCAATAGCGATATGAATCAGATTTTGGGCTTTGAAATTGGTGCTACCGATTATGTGGTGAAAACCACGCCACCTTCGGTTTTGTTGGCACGGATTCGCGCGCATTTGCGCCATGTAGGGCAAAAAGGTGCCGATTTGCTGGCAGCAGCTCCGGCGAAAGATCAATCGGTGCTCAATTTTGGTAAGTTGCAAATTGATGCGCGTAATCGTAGCTCGAAATATCGTGGACAACCCATGGGCTTGTCGACCAGTGATTTTGATTTGCTGTGGGAACTAGCCAGCCATGCCGGTGAAATCTTGAGCCGTGATCACTTGCTGAAAAAGCTGCGCGGCATTGAATACGATGGGCTCGATCGCAGTATGGATGTTGCCATTTCGCGCCTACGCAAAAAGCTGGACGATGATCCGCTCGACCCGCTAAAAATCAAAACCATCCGCAATAAGGGGTATCTGTTTGCAGCCGATATCTGGTGGCAGGAAGAATAATATACCCCCAGTTGTATTGGGCCGACCCATTAGCGCTGTGCTGATGGGTCTTTTTTTGCGCTACCCCACAACGACGGAATAGTTATGCGTCAGGTTTTTATACGTTTTTATCTCACCGTGGTGCTGTGCTTTCTTGCCTCGTCCTTGTTGATCGGTGGCTTGTATAAACAGATGATCGAGCGCACCAATCAACGCTATTTGAGCGATATGTTTCTCTCAACGGTGTCGCTGATCGAGAAAGAGCTTGGCGATTTGCCGCAGTCAATGTGGCATGACGAGGCCTCGCGCTTGCGGGGTAAATTGCCGGTACCGGTGGATATTGAGGCGCTCGATGCCTATGTGCTATCGGAAGAGAATCAGGCCGCTTTGCAGCGTGGTGACATTATTCTGCTCAAAGATCGTGGGCTGTATTTGCATCGCATCCACCAAACCAAGCAAATGGTCGTGCTGGGGCCGATTCCATTTTTGGAGTCGCTTGATGGTATTTCGTGGCCCGATGTTTTGGCGCTGGTGCTGATGTGCTTGGCTTTGGGTATTCCCACCTGGCTGTGGTTACGGCCATTTTGGCGTGACCTGATTCAAGTGATTCGGCAAAGCCGGCGCTTGGGAGCCGGTGATTTCACCGTACGAGTGAATGTGGACGATAGTTCGCCACTGGCGGCGCTGGGCTCAAACTTTAACCGGATGGCGCACGACGTAGAAGAGCTCACCGCGTCGCGCCGCGCCATGATTGATGCGGTATCGCACGATTTACGTACACCGCTGGCACGTTTGCGTTATCGGCTGGAAGCAATCAAAGCGGGGGCAAATAGCCAATCGCAAGTGGAAGGCATTGAGCGCGATTTGGGGCAAATCGATCAATTAATTGACGAATGGCTCACTATGTCTAGCCTAGATAGCCCGCAACTACGCATGGAAGCGCAACCGCTGGAGATCGTACCGTGGTTGCAGCGCTTATTAAGTGAATACACTTTGGATGGGGCTGAGCCCACATTTGAAAATACGACAGGACAAGTCAGCCCGCTGTTGGACGTAGATAGTTATTATTTTGGTCGTGCAGTGGGCAATTTGCTGTCCAATGCGCGGCGCTATGGCGGCAAACAAATTCACCTCACTCTGCTTTGGCAGGACGGTACGGCCACCTTACATATTGACGACAATGGTGAAGGCATTCCGGTTGAAGATCGGGCGCGGTTGTTACAACCCTTTACCCGTTTGGAGGGTAGCCGCAATAAAGCCACCGGCGGATTCGGCCTCGGGCTGGCGATTGTTGCGATGATTATGCGTGGCCATGGCGGCGCCGTTAGTATTCTCGATGCGCCGAGTGGCGGTGCGCGTTTGAGCCTGACGTGGCCTACGCCAATGCGCTCGGCGGATGTGCTGTAGCTTGTGTAGTAAGGTGTAGAAAAACTACGTACTTTCGGTTACACGTCATCACCAAGGCTGCATCGTGTCAAGCCGCACAAAGTCGCATAATCCGCCTCGTTGAAGTATTCGTGTTGAATACCGTTAAAAGAATTTATATCCGGAGTTTTAAGATGAACAAGGTTGCTGCTGGCGTTATCGCTACTGTATTTGCTGCTGCTTCAGTTTTTGCTGTTGCTGCTCCTGCTAAGAAAGCTTCTGCTGCTTCTGTAGCTTCTGCTGCTCAAAAAGCACAAGCTAAAAAAGCTTCTGCTGCTTCTGTAGCGTCTAAAGCTTCTGCTGCACAAAAAGCTCAAGCTAAAAAAGCTTCTGCTGCTTCTGTAGCGTCTAAAGCTTCTGCTGCTCAAAAAGCACAAGCTAAAAAAGCTTCTGCTGCTTCTGTAGCGTCTAAAGCTTCTGCTGCTCAAAAAGCTCAAGCTAAAAAAGCGTCTGCTGCTTCTGTAGCATCTAAAGCTTCTGCAGCTCAAAAAGCACAAGCTAAAAAAGCGTCTGCTGCTTCTGTAGCGTCTAAAGCTTCAGCTGCGCAAAAAGCACAAGCTAAAAAAGCTTCTGCTGCTTCTGTAGCGTCTAAAGCTTCTGCTGCTCAAAAAGCTCAAGCTAAAAAAGCTTCTGCTGCTTCTGTAGCATCTAAAGCTTCTGCTGCTCAAAAAGCTCAAGCTAAAAAAGCTTCTGCTGCTTCTGTAGCGTCTAAAGCTTCTGCTGCACAAAAAGCTCAAGCTAAAAAAGCTTCTGCTGCTTCTGTAGCATCTAAAGCTTCTGCTGCCGCTGCTAAATAATCTAGAATCTACTTCTAGCTTAGAGAAAAAGGACGGCTTGCCGTCCTTTTTTTATGCCTTATCGAATGGCCCAAGAATCAGGAGTACAGCGCGATGCGTGGCGTGAGTGTGTTGATTGGCTGCTTATTATTAAGCACAAATATTTGGGCGCAGGATGATGCGCAGGTGCAAAAAGAACGGCAGGCGCTATTTTTTGGGCGTGATGATCGAGTTAATATTCCCGCCCCGTATGCGGCACCTTATAACGCGATTGGCCGACTCGAAGTAAAATCAGGCGGTACTTGTACCGCTACATTGATCGCGCCCGATTTGGCGATTACGGCTGCTCATTGTTTTTTGATGTTGCCGCGCAAAATCGATGCTGGGCGCTGGTTTATGGCAGGCTTTCACGATGGAAAATATCAGGCGCGCTATCAGGTGACGGGGCAGGTCTTCCATCCCCGATTTCGCCAAGGGCTAAAGTATAAAGGCGATGATGTATATATCCAGCCTAGTGCCGCACCCTATGATATTGCATTGATCAAATTAAAGTTAAAAGATGGTGTTGCACCAGCGCCGATGGGCTTGTTTAGTGGCAATCGGCAGCAGTTGATGCAAACTATTTTGCGACAGAATCAACAAATCAATCAGGGCGGTTACGCGGAAGATCACGATACGATTTTATCTGCCCATTTGGGGTGTTCGCTGACTCAGTTGCGCAGCAATGGAACGATTTATCATCGCTGCGATACGTTGTCGGGTGATTCAGGATCTCCGATTTGGGTGGATCTGCCGATAGGGCCCACTCTGATCGCAGTGCAAAGCTCAGCGCCTGATTGGTTTAACCGCAAATTGGCTGATAACGTGGGTGTGACGGTTCTGCAATTGCCTACCGAGGCCAGCAAGTTGCTTGCTAGGTAAGAAACTTGCCCAAATCCGTTTCACGCATAGCTTAGTAAGCGATACAATGTGCTGATTCGATTATAAAAACAGCTCCGGAATTGAAAACGATGGATATTCAAGCTTACATGCAAACCGTCGGCCGCCAAGCGCGCGCCGCCAGCCGTGCGATGGCCAAGGCCAGCACCGGCGCAAAAAACGCAGCTTTGAATGCAATTGCCGACGCGATTGTGCGCGATGCGGCCAAATTGCTCGCGGCCAATGCACAAGATATGGCGCAGGCGCGGGCGGATGGTTTGGAGCCGGCATTGCTCGATCGTTTGCAATTCACGGATAAAACCATTGCCACGATGGCGCAAGGTTTGCGCGAAATGGTCGCGCTGCCCGATCCGATCGGCAATATGGGTGATTTCAAATACCGCCCAAGCGGCATTCAGGTCGGCAAAATGCGCGTTCCATTGGGCGTGATCGGCATTATTTATGAAGCACGTCCAAACGTAACGGCCGATGCGGCTGGCCTGTGTATCAAATCGGGCAATGCCACAATTTTGCGTGGCGGTCGCGAGGCGTTTCACTGTAATCAGGCGATTGCGGCCTGTGTGAAAGAAGGCCTCGCTGCGGCGGGTTTGCCAGAAACCGCAGTGCAAATCATCGAAACGCCAGATCGCGCCGCTGTGGGCGAGCTGATTACGATGAGCGAGTTTGTCGATGTCATCGTGCCACGCGGTGGCAAAGGCCTGATCGAGCGCATTTCGCGTGACGCGCGCGTGCCAGTGATCAAGCACTTGGATGGTATTTGCCATGTATATATCGACGACGAAGCCGACCCAGCCAAAGCGATTCGCATTGCGGATAACGCCAAAACGCATCGCTATGCGCCATGCAATACGATGGAGACGTTGTTGGTGAACGAAAACGTGGCTGAAGTGATTTTGCCGGAAATTGCCGCAATCTACCGCGAAAAAGGCGTTGAAATGCGGGGCTGTACAGCCACACAGGCAATTCTGACAGATGCGATTGCCGCGACCGAAGAAGATTGGCGCACCGAATACCTCGCGCCGATTATTTCAATCCGCGTGGTGAGCGACATCGATCAGGCGATGGATCACATCAATACCTACGGTAGCCATCACACCGATGCGATTGTCACCGAAAACTACACCAAGGCACGCCAATTCCTGCGTGAAGTTGATTCCGCTTCGGTGATGGTCAATGCCTCAACGCGTTTTGCCGATGGTTTTGAGTATGGTTTGGGCGCCGAGATTGGCATTTCAACCGATAAAATCCACGCCCGTGGCCCGGTAGGTCTCGAAGGCCTGACCAGCGAGAAATGGATCGTATTGGGTGACGGTGAGGTGCGTGCCTAATGAGTGTCCCCGTAGAACTCCTCGCTTTGCGCGAGCAAATTGACGCGCTCGATCAGCAACTGTTTAGTGTGCTGGCCGAGCGTTTCAAAGTCACCGCGCAAGTGGGGCAATTAAAAAAGCAGCATCAATTGCCAGCGCAAGACGCCACCCGCGAAGCGCAGCAATTGGAAAAAACCGCTGCACTAGCGGCGCAAACTGGGCTCGATCCTGACTTTGCCCAGCGCTTGCAACGCTTAATTCTGGACGAGGTCGTGGCGCAGCATAAATTGTGCTGAGCCTAATTTGATGCAGAAAATCGGCATCTTTGGTGGCACGTTTGACCCGATTCATTACGGGCACCTCGAATTGGCGCGCTGTATGCGTGATCAATTACAGCTGGCTGAAGTGCGTCTGATTCCGACTGGATTGCCGCCGCATCGCGCCATGCCGCCAGTCAGCCCGCAACAGCGTTTTGACTGGGTGAAGGTGGCAATTACTGGCGAAGCGGGCTTGATTGCCGACGATAGGGAAGTATGCCGCAAGGGGTATTGCTATACAGTCGATACACTGACTGAGCTGCAGCAAGATACCCCTAATGCTTTACTGGTGTGGCTGATTGGCGCTGATTCGTGGCTGAATTTAAATCGCTGGCACCGCTGGCGCGAGCTGCTCGACATCGGGCACTTGCTGATTGCGGCGCGGCCAGACTATGCTTTTGAAGGGTTAAGCCCTGATTTATCAGAAGAATTTGCCAATCGGTCTGTAATTGCCAACACCGACACGCTGTCTCGGGGTAAAATCAGCCTATTATCAAGCCCACTTATGCCTGTTTCGTCCACTTTAGTGCGGGAAATGCTCGCACGTGGGGAAGATGTTTCAGCACTCACCCCTGTTTGGCGACAACTAGAAAGCAGTGGGCTTTACCGTTTTTGAAGGAAATACAATGAATGAAACTTTAATCGCGATGCGCGATATTGCTGTTAATGCTCTGGAAGACATCAAAGCCAAAGAAATCCAAGTACTTGATACGTCAAAACTGACGGATCTGTTTGAATGCATGATCGTCGCCACCGGCGACTCAAACCGCCAAGTGCGTGCACTGGCCAATAATGTGGCCGTTGATTTGAAAGCCAAAGGCTATGAAATCATGAGCACCGAAGGTGAAGAGACCGGCGAGTGGGTGCTGGTCGATGCCGGTAGCCTCGTTGTGCACGTGATGTTGCCTGCGGTACGCGATTATTATGATCTGGAACAATTGTGGGGCGGCCAAAAACCAACCTTCAATCCAATGGGCCGCGCATGGTCGGCAGCCAATACGGTTGATGATTAATTGTCAGTGATTTAAGCAATGGCGGCGATGGGTGGAGTAACCCTCAGCCGCCATTGCTATTTCATGGGTCGGATTTTTTCGATCTATGGATATAGCCAGACGTTCTTTTGAATCGCGGAATTTCACCGTAAATTCCGTATCTATTGATTTTATGCACTAAAAGTCCACGCCATGAATACCTTGTCCGAAGCACGGCTGACGCATCTGAAGCAGCTTGAAGCCGAATCCATCCACATCATCCGTGAAGTGGCTGCCGAATTTGAAAACCCCGTCATGTTGTACTCAATTGGTAAAGATTCAGCCGTGATGCTGCATCTGGCCAAAAAAGCCTTTGCACCGGGCAAGCCACCGTTTCCATTGATGCACGTGGATACGACGTGGAAATTCCAAGACATGTACAAGCTGCGCGATAAACAGATCGCCGATGGCTGGAATCTGATCACGCATGTGAATCAGGAAGGCGTTGCCGCCGGTATCAATCCGTTTACTGCCGGTTCGGCCAAGCACACCGACGTAATGAAAACCGAAGGCTTGAAACAAGCTTTGAACAAATACGGTTTTGACGCCGCTTTCGGTGGCGCGCGCCGTGACGAAGAAAAATCTCGCGCCAAAGAGCGCGTGTATTCATTCCGCGATAAAAACCATCGTTGGGACCCAAAAAACCAGCGTCCAGAGCTGTGGAACATTTACAACTCGAAAGTCGATAAAGGCGAATCGATTCGCGTATTCCCGATTTCGAACTGGACTGAGCTCGATATCTGGCAATACATCTATCTCGAAAATATCGAAATCGTACCGCTGTATTTCTCGGCTGAGCGTGAAGTGGTGAATTACAACGGCACGACCGTGATGATCGACGACGATCGCATCTTGCAATACCTAACACCAGAGCAAAAAGCGACCATCGAGAAAAAATGGGTACGCTTCCGTACGCTGGGCTGCTACCCGCTGACGGGCGCGGTGGAATCGAAAGCAACGACGCTGCCAGAAGTGATTCAGGAAATGCTGTTGGCGACCACATCCGAGCGCCAAGGCCGTGCCATTGACCATGATTCAAGTGGCTCGATGGAGAAGAAAAAAATGGAAGGCTACTTCTAAGGTAAGCCTACTGCGCAAGCCCAATACGGCGTCGTGCGCTCCTCGCAATGCTCATGGACTTCATGTCCATTCCGCTTGCTTGCGGTGCTACTCCTTGTCTTTGGCTTGCTCGCTACGGCCTTGAATTGAGTGATTTATTCAAGGTACGCAATAAATAATTGAGATTGGAAGAACACAATGTCAAATCAATCAGAACTCATTGCCAGCGATATTCTGGCGTACCTCAAGCAGCACGAAAACAAAGACATGCTGCGCTTTATTACTTGCGGCAATGTGGATGACGGTAAATCGACCTTGATCGGCCGTTTGCTGCACGACTCAAAACTGATTTTTGATGATCACCTCGCGGCGATTCAGAAAGACAGTAAGAAATTTAACACCACCGACCAAGAAATCGACTTGGCGTTGCTGGTCGATGGTCTGCAAGCCGAGCGCGAGCAGGGCATTACGATCGACGTGGCGTATCGCTACTTCAGCACTGAAAAACGCAAATTCATCATCGCCGACTGCCCGGGCCACGAGCAATACACACGCAATATGGCAACGGGTGCTTCAACGTCGGATTTGGCGATTATCCTGATCGACGCGCGCTACGGCGTGCAGACGCAAACGCGTCGCCACAGCTTTATCGTGTCGCTGCTTGGCATCAAGCACGTGATCGTTGCAGTGAACAAAATGGACTTGGTTGATTTCAGTGAAGCGCGCTACAACGAAATCCGCGCGCAATATCTGGAATTTGCTAAGGATTTGAACATCAGCGATATCCGCTTTGTGCCGCTGTCGGCGCTGCGTGGTGATAACGTGGTGAACGAATCAGACAAAACGCCATGGTACGAAGGCGAAACGCTGATGGGCTTGCTGGAAAGCGTGCAAATCAACAAAGACGCCAAGCTCGATGCATTTCGCCTGCCAGTCCAGTACGTGAATCGCCCCAATCTGGATTTCCGTGGCTTCTGCGGCACGATTGCGGCGGGCCATGTCTTGCCAGGTGATGAGATTGTCGCGCTGCCATCAGGCAAAAAATCGAAAGTCAAAGCGATTGTGACGTATGAAGGCGAGCAAACCGTGGCGTTTTCTGGTCAAGCCATCACGCTGACGCTGGAAGACGAAATTGATATTTCGCGTGGCGATATGATTGTCCGCGCGCAAGACCCGCAACCGCATGTCGGTAGTGCATTTGACGCGCACGTGGTGTGGATGAACGAAGCGCCGTTGGTCGTTGGCAAGGAGTATATTGTCAAACTCGGCGGTAAACAGTGCTTTGGGCGAGTTACCTCCATCCAGTATCGTATCGATGTGAATAGCTTGGAGCAGCTGAGCGTTTCAGAATTGAAACTGAATGAAATCGCTCTGGTGCGTTTCGAGCTGACCGCGCCGATCGCCTACGACAAATACAGCGAATGCCGTGGCACAGGTAATCTGATCGTGATCGACCGCCTGAGTAACGCGACCATCGCTGCGGGTATGATCGTTGCACCCGCCGAGGCGAGTGCAGGCAGCGCTGATTTGGACGAATTAAGCCGCCTGCGCGCATTTGAAGCCGATCTGAATGCGCTGGTGCGCAAGCATTTCCCACACTGGGGCGCAAAAGACATTCGTGATTTATTGAAATAATTTCGCGATCTAATCGTAAAAACGGCAGCCAAGGCTGCCGTTTTTTTATGTGTGCGCGATGAAATTGCGGCAATTGCGCTTATTTTGCCGATTAAGAGTGATTACGGTTTAAATCGTCATCATTTTGACGGCACAATAGCAGGCTAGTGATTTTGATCGCGGTGCTGGGCGCCGCAGCAACAGGAATGACATGGTGCAGAATGTTTCCCGGGTAGTGGTGCGGCTGCAAACAGCCCCACTGGCCGTCTTAGATTGGCTGGCTTTTGACGCCAACGGCGCGCAATGTGCACATGGCGTAGCGAATAGCTTGGCTCAGCCATGGCCAAATACGCCTCAGCTTGAGCTGGCTATCCCCGCAGCATGGTTGACGGCGCATCGTATTGCGCTACCGAAAGTGGGCGAAAAGCAGCGCCAGCAATTGATCGCGCAAGCGCTTGAAGATCGCGTGCTTGGCCCTTTAAGTGACTACCAATGGCTAGCCAGTCCACCACAGCAGGGCATCAGCCAAGTGTGGGTATTGCCATTGGCAAAACTCGCCCAGCTGCAGACTTGGGCAAGCCAGCATCAACTGAGTTTTCAGCGCTGGATTCCCGAGTTCGCCTTATTGCCAGCGGGGGATTGTGTGGCACCCGCCGCGCAGGGATTGATCGCACGTTGTGCTGATGAGTTGATCTGGCTGGCGGATGAAACTGAGCTGCTAGCCTTGCCCGCATTGCAAGGGCTCGGCGTACTCAGCAACACGCAGTTGTTGGCGCCAGACGCGACAACGATGAGTTTTTATCGTGGCAAGAAAGCCGGGGTATCAATCCAGACATTATGGAAAGATTGGCGTTGGTGTGTATATCTGGCAGGGGTATGTATTGCTTTGGCTTTATTGGGCATGGTTCTGCAGTGGCGAACGCTGGCGCAGCGCGAAACCGCTCTACGACAGGAAATTCGCCAAACCTTTGCCAGCTTGTACCCCGGTGTACCCATTGTTGACCCCATATTGCAGTGGCAAAGTCTGCAAAAGCAGGGCGCACAAACTAATAGCGGTGATGCTCTGGAATTGTTATATCGAGCAGCCGGGCAATTGGCTGGTGAACTTAGCGCGGAAAGTATTACCGTTAAAGCCGGTAAAGTCAGCTTGATTTTACCGGCTGCACAAGGCAATAAACTGCTAAGCCAATTGAATGCCCAAGGCGCCAAAGTACAAAGTAATACCTTGCCTGATGGCCGTATGAATCTGGAGTTGCAGCCATGAGCCAAACCCTAATGTCACAAGCCCAAGCCTATTGGCAAGCGCGCAGCCCACGCGAGCGTCGGGTATTACAAATCTGGCTCGTGATTATGAGCTGCGCTGCACTGTATTTTGCCGTGTACGCGCCACTCAGTAAGGAAATAAACCGGCTTAATCGTGCCGTGCCATTGCTAGAAAGCCAATTGATGGCTTTGCGCGGTAGCAAACCGGAAGTCGTGGCAGTAAAGCCTGCGGCGGCCCAGCAGGATTTGCGCTCGGCGGCTTTCGCTTGGCTAAGCGCCAAAAAAATCAGTGCCGACGTTCGCTCGCTAAGTGCAACGCAGCTTGAGCTGCGCGCCACGCTGCCAACGGTGCGCGAAGCAGTTAGCGTGGCGCAAACTTTGCGCAGTGAGCTCGCTGCCAAAGTGAGCACGGTTCAAATCAAATCAGATGCACAAGGCACTTCCTTGCTGCTGGTACTGGAGCGATCATGAGCCGTTTAAATCAATGGATGTTCAGCCTAGCCATCGCAGCCGCTTTGCTGCTGATTTTGCTAGTGCGGATGCCGGTTGCCAGTTTGCAGGCTGTACTGCCCAGTTCGGTGTCGCTGGTGCAAACCAGTGGCACGCTGTGGGATGGCGGGGCCAGTGCGCTAGGCCTGGAAGGTGTGGCGATTCAGCAAAATCTGCGCTGGCAATTTGAGCCCAAAGCCTTGCTGGCTGGCCAGCTAGCCTGGCAACTCAACGGCCAAGCGGCGGGTGGTGATGCTGCTAGCCAAGCGCGTTTGGTGCTAGGGGTACGCGGCGCAGCACTCGAAAACGTCGATGTCACGTTGCCGCTCGAAGGCGTATTGCGCACGATTCCCAAAATCGCCAGCTGGGGCTTGGGTGGCACTGCACAATTGCGCAGCGCGCGCTTGTCTAAGCAGGCTGGCGACAGCGCCGAGCTAACCCTAGATCCGCTGTTTAGTCCGCTGGTCCCATCGCTTAGCCCGCTGACCACACTGCGCGCCAATCTGGTGATGAATGAAGGCGGAGCGAATTGGACCATCAGCCCACTGGGAACTAGCGCCATCGCCGTACAAGGGCAGGGTGCCTTGCAATGGCTAGCTGGCGGGCGTGTCAGTAGCCAAGGCGAAATCACTCTGCAGCCAGATGAAAAAGTAAAACAACAGCTCGCGCCGCTATTGCTGCAAATTCCGGCTACGGCCAATGGGTATCAGATTCGGTTTTGATGGTGTTTAAAGTTAAGTAATCCAAAATCATGCGGGGCAGAAAGCCCCGCATTCCTTGCATGCGGATCTTAAGGCTTGGTGCCTACAAACAGGACGCCATCGGTTCTCGTTGCGTTCGGTGCAACAGCGTACAGGCGTTTTTGGCTGGCATCAAAGTAGCTAATGCCTGTGAGGGTTTGATTTGGGAATAAGCATGGCGATGCGCCAAATTTTAAGCTGACATCGTAGGCATTGCTGTCGGTGCGAGGCGTAATATTGCCTGTTATCGTGCAGCCTGTTGTGGTCCCCGTGCCATTGATCACCCCTGAGTTTGAAATACTAACGTTGGCACCTTCCGTACCTGCTGACGTCGTTACGTCCCCAGCGTAAGTACCCGTGACCGTAGCAAGGCTAGGGCTTACTTCAAAATCAGTACTGTATGAACTGCTATAAGTGCTCGTGGCGTAGCTTGATGTTGGATAGCTCACCGAGCCGTTGAATGAGCCTTTAGTCACAACTGTGCTTGTGATTTTCGCATCAAGTACGCCTGCGCCTTCCAGATTGAAATCCTTGGCGTTGCTCGATGTAAAGGTATTCCCACTGATCGAGCCATTTCCTTGGACAACGCCTGCAATAATATTGGCATTATTTCTGCGCGAATATAAAACGTAAAAACTGCCGTTTGGTAAGATCAAACCGGTTAGGGTTCGATTAACATCGCTTACGCCTTTCCATAGTCCCGCTGCAGAGATATTCGGTGCCGGCGTACTGGTCGGTATCGCTGTAGGAGAGGCTGTCGGCGCTGCTGCGCTCAGCGTTGAAGCAGAATTTCCGCCGCCGCCTCCACCGCAGGCAGCGAGTATTACAGAGAGCGAGATAATTGTTTTTTTCATGGTCATTCCAAGTATTTCAGGTTAATTCTTGGGTTAAATTACCCGATTAGAATTATGCCTGTAATTAATTGGAAGTTATTCATTTGGTCTTTACTTAAATCAACCTCGGTCGATTTAAGTTGCTCGCGTAATTCTAAGCATCTCCTCCACACTCGTTACCCCTTCCAAAACCCGCAGTGCGGCGTCTTGGCGCAGGCTATGCATGCCTAGCGTTTCGGCATGAGCACGAATGTCTTGCTCGTTGGCCGAGTTGTGGATTTGCGTGCGCATGACTTCATCAACGATCAGCAATTCGTGAATGCCGGTGCGGCCACGGTAGCCGGTGTGGGCGCAAGCGGGGCAGCCGACGGGGCGATACAGCGTAATACGTTGGTTAGTATCAGTTCCAAGCTCAATTAATTCATCTTCTGTGGCGCTATACCCCTGCTTGCAGCTTGGGCAGAGTGTGCGCACCAAGCGCTGTGCCAGTACACCGATGGTCGACGAGGCGAGCAGGAATGGCTCGATGCCCATATCCACCAGCCGCGTGATCGCGCTGCTGGCGTCATTGGTGTGGAGTGTGGCGAGCACCAAATGGCCGGTGAGCGAGGCTTGCACCGCGATTTGCGCGGTTTCTAGGTCGCGAATCTCGCCGATCATAATCACATCGGGGTCTTGGCGCAGGATGGCGCGCAGGGCGCGGGCGAAGCTCATCTCGATGCGCGGGTTCACCTGAGTTTGGCCAATGCCGTCCAGATCGTATTCGATCGGGTCTTCCACCGTCATGATATTGCTGTTTTTGGCATCCATGCTGCCCAGCGCCGCGTACAAGGTGGTGGTTTTACCTGAGCCAGTCGGGCCGGTGACCAGCACTATGCCGTGTGGTGCGGCGAGCAGGCGGTTCAATTCATTCAGCGTTTTTTCGCCCATGCCCAGCTTGGCTAGCTCCAAGCGGCCTGCCGATTTATCGAGCAAACGCAGCACGGCGCGCTCACCATGACCCGTTGGTAAAGTCGAAACCCGCACGTCCACTGGGCGGCCGGCGATGCGTAGATTAATACGGCCATCTTGCGGTAGGCGTTTTTCGGCAATGTCGAGACCTGCCATCACTTTAATGCGCGACACCAGCGCGGCGTGCAGCGCGCGATTGGGCTCGATCACATCACGTAGCGCGCCATCGACGCGATAGCGCACCACTGAGCGGGTTTCAAATGGCTCGATATGCACGTCGGACGCGTTTTCGCGCAGTGCCTCGGTGAAGATCGCGTTGATCAGCCGAATTACTGGCGATGATTCTTCGGCCTCCATCAAATCTGATACTTCGGGCATATCCTGAATCAGCCGTGCCAGATCGGCGGATTCCTCAATATCGTCCACCAAATTGGCCGCGCCACCTTGGTTCGCGCCAAAGCGCTGGTTGAGTAGTTCGTCAAATTCGGCTGGGCTGACACTGTGTAATTTGCTATCGGCTAATTGGCGACGCACTTCGCCCACGGCGGCAAAATGCCCTCCAGCTCGCAGGTAAATCGGCGTAACGCCGTGCTGCGGCTCGCCGTCAAGCACGCCAAATTCACGCGCATAGCTATAAGATACGATGCTCTGACTCATGGTTATTTCTGCGCAGCAGGTTGGGTATTGCTCGGTAGACTAGGAACAGCCTTGTTTTCTGGTGAATACACCGATGAGCCAGCTTCTGGCAATTTCGCGGGTAATTGCACTTTGGGCAAATCTTGCAAGAACCAATGCTCGCCCACTTTGTATTCACCTTGCTGATTGCGTAGATACTGGTAGCGATCATTCGATAGGCTAAAGTTCGAGCCTGCATCTTTGATCAGCACCGGGCGCAGGAAGATCATCAGATTCACTTTTTGGTAGCTGCGGTTCTCATATTTAAACAATTCGCCAATCACAGGCAGATCGCCCAAACCTGGCACTTGATTGCCGGTATTAGATAAACGATCTTCGATCAGGCCACCGAGCACCACAATTTGCCCATCATCGACCAACACTTTGGTTTCAATCGTCCGTACCTTGGTGGCCAAGCCTGCGCCATTGGTATTGACGGTGTTATCAATGCCCGACACTTCTTGGAATACATTCAGGGTAATCACGCCGCCTTCCGAGACCTGCGGGCGTACTCGTAGCTTGATACCGATGTCTTTACGCTCAACGGTGACAATCGGGTTGGGGTTGCCGCCAACTGGCGCCTGCGAGCCGGTGATGATTGGAATATTCTGGCCAACGGTGATTTTGGCTTCTTCGTTATCGAGCATCAGCAAATTGGGCGTCGACAAGACATTACCGTTGCCGCTGCTTTGTAATGCTGAGGCAATCAGCCCCAGCGAAGCGGTGCCATCGCGGGGGTCGCCGTTAAAGATGCCCATGGTTAAGCCCATCGGCACCGCTGCAGGCGTTTTATTGATAATGGCGGTGGCGATATTGCCGATGGTATTGCTGCCTGTGGCGATATTGCTAACCCCGCCCGCACCGATCTTGTCGTTGCCACCGGCCACAATCCATTGAAAACCAAACTCGGATAATTTGGATAAATTTACCTCAGCGATCATCGCCTCGACGTAAATCTGGCTGCGACGCACGTCCAGCTTGTCGATGACCGCGCGTAGATTGTTATAGATATTCTGCGGTGCAGTAATAATCAGCGAGTTGGTCACGCTATCGGCTTGCACGCGCACGGTGGCGCCCGCCACTTGTACCGTGGTTGAGCTGCTGGTGGCCGCAGGGGATGAATTATTAAAACCCGATTGCTGTGCGTTGTTGGTGTTGTTATTGGCGGTATTGTTTGTGCTCGGCGTTGGGCTGCTGCTGTCTTCCTGCCCGGTTAGCAAGCCTTTGAGCGTGCTGGCCAGCTTGGCCGCTTCGGCATTGCGCAGGTAAATCACATTGATGCTGCTGTCGTTGGTGGCCGCCTCATCCAGTTGCGCCACCAGTGCGCGCAATTGCGAGGTTTGCGCTGCATTAAGCGCTCGAATCATCAAGCGATTGCCACGCGGGTCGGGCACGACAATCGAGCGACGTACGCCATCGGGCGCGGGAATCGCGCTGGCGCTATTTTGTACGCTGACCTCGGGCATCAAACGAGCGATGTTTTGTGCCACATCCAGTGCCGAGGCGTGTTCGAGTTTTAGCGTGAAAATCTCGCTATTTTTTGGCTGATCGATATTGTCGATAATGCGCGCAAGGCGGCGCACATTGTCGGCGTAGTCGGTAATCACAATGGTATTGCTGGTGCCCGATTGATACGCGCTAATCAGGCTGTTTGGTGTGGCCAGCGGGCGCAGCATGGTGGCCATCTGGTTGGCGCTTTCATTATTTAGATTAAAAATCTGCGTAATGATTTGCTCGCCATTTGCATCTTGCCCGCGTACCAGTGTTTTATTGCTCAGCGATTTGCTATCGGCTTCGGGCTGGATTTTCACCGCGCCATTGCTTTGTACGGTGGAAAAACCCGCTTGGCGCAATGCCGATTGCAAAATCGGATAGACCAGCTCTTTGGATACCGGCTGCGTTGACACAATATTAATTGTGCCTTTAACGCGTGGGTCGAGAATGAAGTTTTTGCCGGTGATCAGGCTAATGGCTTTGACCGTGGTTTCGATGTCGGAATTCACAAAATTGAGCATCACTTTGTCGTCGCCAGCGGCAAACACCGCGCTGCAAAGTAGAGTGCTAAGGAGTGAGCTGATCAGGGCTTGCTTAATGATTTTCATGGATTCACGGTATAGCTAAGAGTTTGCTGTTGATCTTGGCGCGTAATCTGCACCGACAATTGATTTTGCTGGCTAAAGGCGGCGTACAGCAGCGATATGTCATCGAGTTTATTGAGCGTGCGGCCATTGACCGCTTTAATGACATCGCCATCGCGCAGTTGCAGCACTTGCGCCAATTGCTGCTCGCTGGCGCGCTCAACCGCAATCCCGCCAGCCGCACTGGTGCCAAGGCCTTTGCTCCAGTTGGCCAGATTACCACCTT
This sequence comes from Chitinibacter fontanus, assembly GCF_013423785.1. NCBI lineage: Bacteria > Pseudomonadati > Pseudomonadota > Betaproteobacteria > Neisseriales > Chitinibacteraceae > Chitinibacter > Chitinibacter fontanus. Next base: position 1,250,268 of record NZ_CP058952.1, on the reverse strand, counting down.
GTAATACACCGGTGAGCTGGCCGCGAGTGAGGGTGATGGCGGCCGGACTATTCACGGAGGCAGCGACATTGCCCTGGGGTATAGCCGCATTAGCAATGGCTGAATTGGCCTGCGCAGTAATACCTGATGCATTGAGGTAAACCTTGCGTTGCTGGCCATTGAGTTCGAGCACAATATGATCAGCGTTGGCCGCAACCAGTTTGCCGTATTGGCCAGCCTCGCCACCGAGCTTGACCGCCACGGCGCTGGCTTCCAGCCCGTCAATAATCGCCACGCCATTGCGGCCAGAAATCAGCGCGCGCAGGCTGAGATTGCTCGCTTCGGCGGCGACGTTGCTGCTGCCGCCTTGATTAAATAAGCGCGCCACGCTATCAGGGTCTAGTTGGTGCTGGCTCGGCGCTGCGTGCGGTAAACGCAGCGCGCGGGCGGGTTGAGTAGGGGCAAGCAATTGCCAGATTAAGCCCGCCAGTAGCCACAATAGCAGCAAGGCCAGCGCAGTTTGGCCAAGGCGCGGTAGCCATTGGCGTTGAAATTTGGGTATGAAAAGCATAATTCTCGATCATCGCCGGGGCGAGGCTGAGCTAGGTTAGCAAGCGAATAAGGGTATGGCTGTCTTTATTTACGGTTTAACGCTGTCACTTCCTGTCATATCAAAATGATTTTGCCATAGAATGTGGGCATTGAAGCACAGTTAGATGACTTCAATATGGCACGCACGACAAATTGAAATTATTTTGACCCCATAATGTCATTTTTCAGCTTTTTACAGCGATCCTAGCTTCTGTGACTGCCTTTCGTTATCAAGCCATCGCCGCTACGGGCGGCAAACCTCAATCTGGTCGGATCGATGCTGAATCGTTGCGACACGCCCGCAGTTTATTGCGCGAGCAAGGTTGGCATGTGCTGCAAATTGCCGTCGCCAGCGGCGAGAGCAATGCTGCGCAGCGGATTCGTTTATCCAGCCAGCAGCTCGCCACGCTGACGCGGCAGTTTTCGGCGCTGCTCGATGCCGGTCTCACCATTGATGAATTGCTGGTGGTGCTGGCCGAGCAAGCCGATCAGCCCAAAGCACAGCAAATTTTGGCCGGGCTACGTCAGGACGTGATGGCGGGTATGCCGCTGTCGCATGCGATGGATCAATTTCCGCGCGTTTTCCCCTTGCTGTATCGCACCTTGGTCAAAGCGGGTGAAGAGTCGGGCAAGCTGGCTGGCGTGATGCAGCGCTTGGCCGATTATCTGGAAGCGCGCGGCGAGCTCAATAGCAAAATAGCACTGGCGTTTATTTACCCAGCGGTGGTGATGCTGGTGTCAGCCTTGGTGATTTTGGGCATGCTGACCTGGGTAGTGCCGCAAATGGTGCAGGTGTTTGAGTCAGCCAAGCAGACGCTGCCATTCTTGACCCGCGCACTGCTGTGGACCAGTGCCGCGATTAGCTCGGCAGGGATCTGGGTGGCGCTGGCCTTGGCTTTAGCCGGGGTGGCCGCGTATTACGCCTTGCAAAAGCCCGAGCTGAAATTTCGCTTTCACACGTGGCGTTTAACATGGCCGGTGCTGGGTTATCTGGATCGCATCGCCAATACGGCACGCTTTGCCAGCACCTTGGCGATTCTGGTTGGTAGCGGCGTGCCGCTACTCAAATCGCTCGACGCCGCCGAAGGCGTGATGAGTAATCTGAAATTACAAGCCGCCGTTGGCGAAGTGGCCGCGCAAGTGCGCGAAGGGGTAAGCCTCGCCCGCGCGATGAAATCAGCCAATGAATTTCCGCCATTATTATTACATCTGGTCGCCAGCGGTGAAGCCACCGGCCGCCTCGCACATATGCTTGATCGTGCGGCGATTGAACAAACCAAAGAACTCGATCGCAAAGTCACCGCCTTTACCAGTCTGCTCGGCCCAGTGATGGTGCTGGTGATGGGCGCGGTGGTGATGATGATTGTGTTGGCGATTCTGTTGCCGGTGTTTGAAATGAACCAGTTGGTGAAGTGATTGGCTGCTGCGCCTGTGCATTTTGCTGCTGGGCGGTGCTCGGCATCCTCATGTACTTGATGTACATTCCGGTGCCTGCGCTCCGGCCATCGGCAAACTGCTTTGGCTCGCTAGCAAATCTAAAGTGTTGCAGTATTTGATTACAGACTAATTATATTGTTGTTTATGGGGCTATACCCCGATGGAGTAATAATGAAGAAAAGCCGTGGTTTTACCTTGATTGAAATTTTGGTGGTCGTGTCGATCTTGGCGATTTTGGGCGCGCTGATCGTGCCTAAAATCATGAATCGCCCCAACGAAGCGCGGATTGTGGCGGCCAAGCAGGATGTGTCGGCGATTATGGCGGCATTGAAACTGTATAAATTGGATAACGGTCGCTATCCGACCACCGAGCAAGGATTGAAAGCACTGGTGGCTAAACCCCAAACCGAACCAGTACCTGCCAATTGGAAAAGCGGCGGCTATCTGGAAAAAGCCCCGAAAGACCCGTGGGGTGCGGATTATGTGTATCTGAACCCGGGTGCGCATGGTGAGATTGATGTGCTCAGCTATGGCCCGGATGGGCAGGCGGGGGCGCCTGAAACGCAAATTGGCTCGTGGCAGCAATAATTTTTGCTACTGCGAAGCGCAAATCCGGCGTTATGCCTGCGGGGAAAAATTCTCATTTACTGGAGTAAATTCCGGTTTTTCTCCTCGGCATGCCTTGGCTTTGCACTTCTCGCTACGCGAAAATGGCCTGCCGTCGCTGTGGTAGCTCAGGCGAGCCGAAGGCCTTAGCCAATTTTTGGTGATGCACAAAGTCGGATAACGCTGCGCTCATCCGACCTACTTTGTTGATTGAGCTCCGCTCGTCGGTCTAGGGCTTTAAATCCCCTGTCGCCCATCGCCGAGGAAGTGGAGCGAGACAAACAGTTTGACCGTTTGGTTCGCGACCAACCGAGGGAAGCCCGGAGGGCCGCAGGCGGGGGGGCGTAGCTCGATGCTTACTTTCTTTGGGGATTGAATATAAAAAATCCCAAAGAAAGGTAGTCCCCGTCGCGGATTGCGACTGTAAAGAGCTGTGCCGAAGGCACTAATTTAAAATGGTTTCATGAGCGTTAATTTGATACACCTTCGCCCACAATCCGGCTTCACCCTGCTCGAAATCCTCGTCGTCACGGCGATTATTTTGATTGCCACTAGCTTTGTGGCGTTCAAATTTAATCGTGGCAGCGGTGTGCCCGAAGCAGCGGAACGGCTGGTGCTGCAGTTTGAAGCCGCGCGGGATGAAGCCGTAGCCAAGGGGCACTTGCTGGCGTGGACTAGCGATGGGGCTGCCTACCAATTCTGGGTGCAAACCGAGCGGCTGGAGTGGGAGCCGATTAGTAATAATGATGCCCTACGCAGCACACGGCTCGCCGACGAGGTGCGCATTAGCGCGCAAAGCGTCAATCAGCAGGCACGACCATTGGGCGAGCGGGTGTTGTTTCCCAGTGATGGGGTGATTGAGCCGTTTGTGATTGAATTGCAGGGCGGCGAGCAAAAGCTGCGCGTGGTGGCTGATGTGATGGGGCGCTTTGCGCTCGATGATGGTCGCAGCCCAGTGCCAGCCTCGGGCGTGCCGCAGGTCGCGCCATGAAAATATCACGCGGCTTTACACTGATTGAGGTCTTGATTGCACTGGCGGTGCTGGGTATTACGCTGGCGGCAGCAGCACGCTTGGTGATTGGCAGTACCGATACACTAATCGATTACCGTACGCGTACCTTGGCAAGCTGGGTGGCGAGTAATCTGGTGAATCAAAATCTGGCGCAGCGCGCCTTTCCGGAGACCGGCTCGACGCAGGGCAATGTCGAGCAAGGTGGCGAGCAGTTTATTTACCGGATGAATGTCAGCCCCACCCCAAATTACAGCTTTCGTCGAATCGAAGTGGCGGTGATGGCCGCTAAACAGCCCGATTATGTGCTCTCGCTACAGGTGTTTTATGCCGCAAAAGCAGAGTAATGCCATGTGGGCTAATTCCAGATTGGCTTTGCAGTCTATACCCCGCATTAAATTTGTATCTGGTTTTACGCTATTGGAAATTTTGGTGGCGCTGACCATCTTTGCGTTGATGAGTTTAATTACCTACCGTGGGGTGAGTATGGTGATTGATACGCGCAGCGCTGTGGTCAGTGAAACTCAATATTGGCGCGAGCTGACGCTGGCATTTGAGCGCATCGAAAACGACCTGAGCCAGCTAGCGCCGCGGCCGTGGCGTGATGCCAACGGCGCGCTGCAAGCCCCGTTGCGCAGCGTGAGTAGTGTGCAAGTGCCGCAAGGGCTGGAATTTATCCGTTTTGACGCCAATCGTGCCCCGTTACACGGCGTGTATGAATGCCGCGCGCAAAGTTTGCAGCTCAAGCTGTATCCCCGCCCTGATCTGGCCGCAGAGGACACGCCGGTTGTGCATGTGCTGCTTAACAATCTAAGCCAATGCGAGCTGGCTTTTCTGGATCAAAATAATCAATGGTTGCCCACTTGGGCTGTTGCTAACATGCGGCCACGGGCGATACGCGTGCGTGTGGCGCAGCGTAGTGGCAGTTACGAACGGGTGTTTCTAATTCCATGATGGCGCATTGCAAATCTCGCCAAGCGGGCGTCGCGATTATTGCCGTACTGATGGTGGCCGCCCTAGTTGCCTCAGTGGGTGGTTTACTCATGCTGCGTCAGCAACGTGCTTTGCAGCAGCTGGAAATTCGTAAAGATACCGCCGAGGCCCGTGCTGCAACATGGTCGGTGCTGCAATTGGTGCGGCTGACCTTGCGTGATGATGCCCGGCAAGGCCTGCCGGATCATTTATTAAAGCCGTGGGCGATTCCGATCCCGGAAATGAAGGTTGAAAATGGCGGGCTTAGCGGTCGGCTAATTGAGCTAAATGGGCGCTTTAATCTGAATAATTTGCTAAGCCCAGATGGCAAAATTGATGAGCTGGGTTTGGCTGCCTACCGGCAGTTGCTGCTTAATCTGGGCTTGCCAGCGCAACTGGCCGATGCACTGGAAGCGCATTGGCGCCAGCAGCAGGGCAAACGTGCGGTGGTACCTCAGCCTTTACTCGAACTTAACGAATTAGCCCAACTGAGCGGGTATAATGCCGCCGTCTTGCAAACGCTGGAGCCCTACGTGGTGGCTTTGCCGGCCCGTTCCAGTATGAATGTCAATTTTGTCTCGGCCGAAGTGTTAGCAGCTTATCTGCCAAAGCTGGGGGTATCGCGCGCTGAGCAAGTGCTGGCAAAGCGTAGGAACAAATACTTTGCAAGTACGGATGAGTTTTTAGAGCAACTGCCCGCTGAGCTGCGCGCGGAAGTACCGCGTGAGCTTTGGGGGGTGAAAAGCAGTTTTTTCTGGGCAGATATGGGCGCGCGCTTTGGCGTTGTGCTATTGCAGCACCGCGCTTTGCTTGACCGTTCCAAATCCGAACTGCCCACCGTGTTGTGGATGCGGCGGGTGTATTAGCCAAGCTGCTGGCCGGCCGAAAACCTTATTTATGCAACGCAATTAAGAGAGTAACCATGTTGAAAACCCTAATCTGCGGCACGCTACTGGCCGCCACTAGCTTGGCTGCACAGGCTGGCGATACGAAAATTAGCTACGCAATTACGCCGGTGATGGTGCCTGAGTTTAATCTGGATTCGGGTGGTAGCGCCGATGCTACTTGGATGATGGCTTCAATTGGCGTCAATCAGCAGCTTGATGCTCAAAGCAGCATTGGGATCGATCTTGCTGCATCACGGCAAGATTGGACATTTCACGATGTCAAAGCCTGGGGCAATGTAGAGCAGCCTTGGGGCGTATTGCACCGCTGGACTGTGGCTGTGCCCTACACATTTGCTAGTAGCTCGGGCTGGTTGTATAGCGTGGCCCCCGGTGTGGAATTGTCTTCTGAAAGCGGAGCCGCAAACCGTGATAGCGTTAGCTATGGCGCTACTGCATTTGCAGCCAAGATGATTTCACCAAGCTTGATGCTGGGTTTGGGGGTGAGCGCTTGGACCGGGTTGGAAGACGCCAGTGTATTTCCATTTTTGGTCGTGAATTGGCAAATTACCGATAGTCTGCGATTGGCCAATCCGTTTAAAGCAGGTCCCGCCGGCCCCGCAGGGCTGGAGCTGAGCTGGAAAGCCACGCCGGCGCTGGAATTGGGCGCTGGTGGTACTTTCCGCAGTTTTACTTCACGTCTGTCTGGGCAGAATCAAGTAGCGGCCAATGGCTTGCTAGAAGATAACTCGATGCCGGTTTTCATGCGTGCCAGCTACAGCATCAGCAAAGAGCTGCGCTTTGATGCCTATGCCGGTGCCGCGATGGGGGGCGAGTTTGAGATTCGCAATGCCCAAAATCAGGTTGTGCGCACTGAAAAACATGATGCCATGCCATTTTTGGCGCTGACGGCCTCTGGCTCGTTTTAAGTCTACAAGCCCGATCTGGGGCTGGTAGAGCTGGTCTATACGCTGCTCTAATGAACAACAAAGCCCTCAGCAATGAGGGCTTTGTTGTTTTTGGTGTCTGATGCTCTCACCAAATCCATACAGCGTTGCCAGAGGCGCAGGCTAATCGCTATGCTCCAGTGCTAAGCCGTCGCGATTTCACCGCATTAGTACGGCAGAATAAGCAAATCAATCATTGGGGAATGGCATGACGAAGAATGTATTGATCGTTTCGGTACTGGGGCAAGATAAGCCGGGCTTGGTTGAGCAGTTAGCTGCGGTGATTTCGGCGCAGGCCGGTAATTGGCTAGAGTCATCGTTCTCGCGCCTCGCCGGGCAATTTGCCGGCATCGTTAAAGTCGCCGTGGAGCAAGATGGCGCGACGCTATTGAATGCTTTGCAGCAATTACCTGACCTAGACGTGCGTGGCGTGCTCGATCAGGAAGATCGCCAGCCCGCCCAGCAACAAGTCACGTTGCGGCTAGTTGGGCATGACCGGATTGGGATTGTTAAAGCCGTGGCGGCGATTTTGGCGCGGCATCAAGTGAATGTTGAAAAGCTGAGTACCTGGCTGGAGAGTGCTCCAATGTCAGGTGATGTGATGTTTCATGCCAGTGCCGAGTTATCTGCGCCAGCTCATCTTGATTTAGCGCTGGTACGGCAGGCATTGGAAGCCATCGCGGATGACCTGATGGTTGAGTGGGTGGCGTGAGTATGCGTCCCAGCTGGATTTTGCTCGCTGGTTTGCTATGGGCTCAGGCTGCGCTTGCCTTGCCTTTGGTGACCGTGATCGAGAGCTATCATCCGGAAAATAGCTGGGATAAAGATTATCTGCAGGGCATCAAGAGCAAGCTCGATGGGGTCGCTGAGCTATCCTTTATATCGCTCGATACCAAGCGACTGCCAACCAGCGAGCATTTACAGCAAGCCAGAATGGCATTGGCCCAGATTCAGCAGCAACCACCTGCGTTGGCGATCCTGGGTGATGACGCTGCGCTGGCTTTGCTGGGGCCAAAACTGGCTCGAATGAATATCCCAACGGTCTTTTTGGGGGTCAATGCCGCTCCAGAGCGCTATTTTGAGGGTGGTAAATTGCCGCCTAAAGTAACCGGGGTGCTAGAGCGCCCGCGCTATAAGCCTAATTTTGCGCTGATTCGTGAGTTGTTGCCGCATACTCGGCGGATTTTGGTGCTCATGGATGAAGAACGCTCGGCACATATTTTGCGCGAAGACATCCTGCAGTTGCACGCTGATGGGGTTGAGGTGCAATTAATCAGTGCGCTCGACGGTTGGAAAAAAGTCATTCTCAGCGCACATGAAAATTATGATGCCGTGGTGATTGGCACTTATCAGGCGCTGGTCGATGAAACCTACCGCAATGTGGATGCCGATGAGGTGATGCGCTGGAGTCAGGCCAATAGCAAAATTCCTTTGTTTGGCTTTTGGGATTTTCAAATTGGCCGCAATGCCGCCGTTGGTGGTGTTGTGCTCACTGGGTTTGAGCAGGGAGCGCAGGCTGGCAGTATGGCCAAACTGCAATTGCAGCATCCTGTACAGACCTTGCCGCTACGCTATGGCGGCAGTGGGCGTGTCATGCTGAGCCGCGCGCAGGTGGAGCGCTGGAAGCTGAGTATTTCCCCCGCTTTGCGCAGCCGCATTAGCTGGCTGCCGTAATGAGTGCTTTACAGCTCGCCTGATCGATCTTGTCCGCGAAAGCCGGGTGCGGTCGCTCCTTCCAGCTCGCGTGAGAACGCAATCACTTTAAATAGCTCACCCATTTCTGCGTGACCAAGCAATTTTTGCAGCGCGGCAGCGGTGCGTAGATATTCGACCGATTTGCTATCGAGCAGTGCCGCACGTTCCAGAATGCCACAATCGAGCAAGTAACTCGCCTGCGATGTATAGCCATCTAGCGCAAGTCCAGATTGCTCTGCGGCGCTATACATCGCCGAAAAGTCGATATGGCAAGTGAGATCAGTCAGCCCCGGATAATGAAATACATCGTGCACGGTGTGATGGCGATAATGACCGATCAGTGTGCCCATGCTGCGCTCCGGGTGGTAAAACTCGCCGGCTGGAAAGCCATAATCGAGCATTAAAATCATGCCGCGTTGCAGGCTATTGGATAGCGCTTTGATAAAGCCTTGCGCTTCGATTTGAATTTCGCTGGTATAGCCCGGAATCTGCGGCCAGCGTGCGCAGGTGGCCAAAATCGCAGCGTCTTTGATTGGATCGAGCGCGCGGTTTTCCCACGCAAAACCCTCGTCATTGACCACAATGCCACGCCGTTGCCATGCGCCATCGTTCAGTTGAATGACTTCACAAGGCATCGCATCGAGCACTTCATTACCGACAATCACGCCGACAAACTCGCTTGGCAAAGTTTCCAGCCACACCGCGCGCTCGGCCAGATGCGGCACCAGCGTTTGCAGTGTTTGTAATTGACGCTCGCGCAGCTCGCCCGATAATTCCAGAATGCCGTATTGCGCTGGCAACTGATCCAGTCGTTCCAGCTCAGCGAGAATTTGCGCTGCCAATTGGCCTGTGCCTGCGCCCACCTCAATTATATTCCCGCCGCTTTCCGCCAAAACATGCGCAATCGTTGCCGCCACACTACCACCAAACAGCGGGGAAAGCCCCGGCGCTGTGATAAAGTCACCGGCGGTGCCAAATTTGGCCGCGCCGCCGCTGTAATAGCCCAAACCCGGCGTGTACAGCGCCAGCCGCATATAATCGACAAATGGCAGCCAGCCGCCCTGTGCCGCAATCTGCTGGCGAATGTGCTGACAAAGTTGTTCGCTGGCAGCGAGCGCGTCGGCGGATGGGGCTGGTAGTTGGGCTTGGGTCATGATGCGGGCGGTTAAATCGAACAAAAACGCTATTGTAATGGGTGGTGTGAGCAAGTGGATAATAAAGTCGTATTGATTACTGGCGGGGCCAAGCGGGTGGGCGCAGGCATTGTGCGCTATTTGCATGCGCGTGGCTGGCGGGTGTTATTGCATTACCGCGCCTCGGCGGAGCAGGCGCAGGCCTTGGCCGATGAACTCAATGCCATCCGCGCCGATTCGGTGGCGCTGTTTCAGCTCGACTTATTGCAAACCGAGCGTTTGCCCGAGCTAGTCAACGCCGCGCTAGCGCAGTTTGGTCGGCTCGATGCGTTGATCAATAATGCCTCATCGTTTTTCCCGACGCCCGTGGGCGAATTTACCGAGGCCGCTTGGCTCGATTTACTCGGCTCGAACTTGAAAGCCCCGCTGTTTTTATCGCAAGCCGCGACCCCGGCGCTGCGCGAAACCGGCGGCGCAATTATTAGCATCGTCGATATTCATGTCGAACGGCCTTTTCCTTTGCATACTTTGTACACCGTTGCTAAAGCCGGCTTGGTGGCGATGAGCAAATCGCTGGCGCGCGAATTAGCGCCCGCTGTGCGCGTCAACGCGGTTGCTCCCGGCGCAAACATCTGGCCCGATGAAGGGGGTATATTCACCCAAGATAAACAAGAAGAGATTTTGGGGTCGATACCAATGGGGCGTATTGGCCAGCCTGATGATTTGGCGCAAGCGATTTATTTTCTGCTCGAAGCGCCGTACCTGACTGGCGTGATTTTGCCGGTGGATGGTGGGCGCAGCATCGTTTTGTAGCACTTCAACCGCGCCGAAAGGCGCGACGTAAGGTCTGATTTGCGGTAAAATCGTCGCCAATTCAATCACCTATCACGGGGCTCTTACCGAGCCCCGTGCGCATTTCATGACCGATACCCTGATTTCTGCCGACGCTGAGCAAGCGCGGCAAACTGAAGCTGACAAAAAGCAGCAATACAATTTCAACAAACTCGCCAAACGCCTGCGCCACAATGTGGGCGATGCGATCAATCATTTCAATATGATCGAAGAGGGCGATCGGGTGATGGTGTGTTTGTCAGGCGGCAAAGACAGCTACACGATGCTCGATATTTTGCTCAGCCTGCAAAAATCAGCACCGATTAATTTTTCGATTGTCGCGGTCAATCTCGACCAGAAGCAGCCGGGTTTTCCTGAGCATGTACTGCCAGAGTATCTGAGCAAAATTGGCGTTGAATACCGCATCGTCGAGGAAGACACCTATTCGATTGTGACTCGCGTGATCGAGCCGGGCAAAACGACGTGCAGCCTGTGTTCACGTTTGCGCCGTGGCATTTTGTACCGCGTAGCCGACGAGCTGGGCGCGACCAAAATTGCCTTAGGCCACCACCGTGACGATATTTTGGCGACGCTGTTTTTGAATATGTTCTACGGCGGAAAGCTCAAAGGCATGCCACCGAAACTGGTGTCGGACGACGGCAAGCACATGGTGATTCGCCCGCTGGCCTATTGCAAAGAAAAAGACATCGAAAAATACGCGATCGCGAAAGAATTCCCGATTATTCCGTGCAATCTGTGTGGCTCGCAGCCGAATTTGCAGCGCCAAGTGGTGGGCGATATGTTGCGCGATTGGGATAAACGTTTCCCGGGTCGTTTGGAAACGATGTTTTCCGCCACCTGTAATGTCGTGCCTTCGCACTTGAACGATCCGAAAATCTATGACTTTGTTGGCGCCAAAGCTGACGGTACGCCACGCGAAGACGGGGATAAGGCGTTCGATAAAGAAGAATTTAAAGACCCTAGCCGCATTTCGATTTTTGCGACTAAACCGCTCGATAGTGGCTGCGGGGGCGACGAATAATGCTGTTTCGCTCTAAACGTTTTTCCAAAGCCAATGACGATGACATCGTGATCGATGTATCGGAAGAAGGCGGCATTCGCAAACTGCATTTCGGGCAAGACGACACCCAAAGCGCCATGAAACTAAATGCGCCAAATGAGTTGCTATTGGCCTATTCACGCTGCGTATTTGGCAGCCTGCTGTTTCTTGATCCACCCAAAGACATGCTGCTAATCGGTTTGGGCGGTGGCTCGATTGCCAAATGGGTGCACGAATACCTGCCCGAAACCAAGCTGACCTGCGTTGAGTTACACCAGCAAGTGGTGAACGTGGCGCGCAGTATGTTCTTCCTGCCGCCTGACGATGAACGCTTATCTGTGTTGACCGCCGACGGCGCGGCGCATGTGTATGGCATGGAAGATGATTCGGTCGATATGATTATGATGGACGCGTATTCGTCGACCGGGATTGCTGCGCCACTAGCGAATGCTGATTTCTTCCAAGCCTGCAAAAACAAGCTCACCGATAACGGCGTGTTGGCAGTGAATTTATGGAGTATTGATCGCAAATTTAGCCAATATTGCGCGCAAATCGCCGAAATTTTTGATGGCCGATTGTTGTGCTTGCCAGCACGGCAGAAAGGCAATGTGATTGCGTTTGCGTTTATGCGCGGTCAGAACAGCCCACAATGGGAACGTTTGGCCGATAAAGCCAAGAAGTTAGAAGAAAAATATGGCTTGGAATTTGGCGAGTTTGTCAGCGATTTGGCGCAAATGAACCCACATAACGACCGACGCTTGTTTATCTAAATGATGATCCCCGCGCAAAGCGATGCTTTTGTGCCAAACAGAGGCGTTAAGTCTTCCTGCAATGCACATAATGGTTTGCAAGAGCGCTGGGATGTGAAAAAATTAAGGTAATCAACGAAATTTAACATAGGTAGTTTTATGCTCGACCGTGACGGCTATCGGCCAAACGTCGGCATCATCATTGTAAACCGCCAAAACCAAGTGTTTTGGGGCAAACGGGTGCGCGAGCACTCATGGCAGTTCCCGCAGGGTGGTATCAAGCAGGGGGAAACCCCTGAGCAAGCCATGTTCCGCGAGTTGGCAGAAGAAGTTGGCCTATTGCCGGAGCATGTTGAAATCGTCGGTCGGACGCGGGATTGGGTAAAATATGATGTGCCGACTAACTGGGTGCGCCGCGAATGGCGCGGTACCTATAAAGGTCAAAAGCAGATCTGGTTCTTGTTGCGGCTGGTCGGACGTGATTCTGACGTGTGCTTGCGCAAGACAACGCATCCTGAATTTGATGCATGGCGCTGGAATGAATATTGGTCGCCACTGGAAGCGGTGATCGAATTTAAACGTGGCGTTTATGAAGCAGCATTGGGTGAGCTGGCGCGCTATATTGGCCAGACTCAAGATCCGCCGCTGTTCGGTGGGAATTGAAATAACGGGTGGCGATTGCTACCCGTTTTTTTATGTGTAAATCGATGACTCAAAATAGTCGCAGTATCAGCGAGGCGCTGTGGCGCTCCTTGGCTTTCTTTAATGTTTTTCGTTTGCTGACCATTATTGGTCTGATGGTGGGGATTTTTACGCTCACCCGCAGCCCCTTGGCTGATTCTAAAGAGTTGGTGGTGGTGGCCGGGATTCTGGGTTCGTACACCCTGTTTGCGTTGCTGTTTACTTGGGGTATCGCTAAACGCTGGCCACGTTTTGACTTGCAGTTATCGCTGCAGGTGATGGTCGATGTGTTAATGATCGTCAGTCTGATGCATTTGGGCGGTGGCATCAAAAGTGGCTTAGGCATTTTACTGTTGCCTTATCTGGCCGCCGCGGGGCTGATTGCTCGCGGGCGAATGAGCTTGTTTCATGCCTCTATGGCCAGTATTGCCCTGCTGCTGCAGCTGAGTTGGTCTTATGTGCAGGGAGATGCAGCTGAAATTAGCCCAATGTCGACCGCTTTGCTGTCGATCGCGAGTTTTGCGGTTGCTTGGTTGGCTTTTCGCCTGTCACGCTACGCGGAAGAAAATCGGGTGCTTGCCGAGCAGCGCAGCATTGATTTAGCTAATTTGGCGCAGGTGAACGAGCGGATTTTGCAAGATGTCTCGGATGGCGTATTTGTTGTCGATGAGCAGGATTTGATTCGTCAATATAATGAGCAGGCGGTGCGGGTAACAGGCTTGCGGCCGGAGATTGGTTCTGCGCTGGCGGCGGATATTCCTGAGTTGGCCGCTCCACTGGCGCGCTGGCGGGCTCAGCATGGCGTTGCCACTGAGCTAGTGCAGACCGCAGATGGGCGCAATACCTTGCGGGCCAGATTTGTACCGCTGAGTACCGAAGGCAATGGTAATGTGTTGATTTATCTGGAGGACATGGCCCGTTTGCGTCGTGAAGCTCAGCAACTGAAATTGGCGGCGTTAGGGCGGCTAACTGCCAATCTGGCGCATGAAATTCGTAATCCTCTGGGGGCGATTAGCCACGCTGCTGAATTACTGCAAGAAGACGCAATTGATAGTCCGTATTTGCAGAAATTAACGCGCATCATTACCGACAATAGTCAGCGCCTGGAGCGCATGGTAAAGGATGTATTGGAGCTGAATCGGCGCGATCGTGTAAAACGGCAGGACATTAAACTCGCCGAATGGTTGGTGACATTTAATGAGCAATTTGTGCTGCAAGAAAAAACCAAAGTGCCCATGAGTATTGAATGTGATCCACAGGTGTTGATTCGCTTTGATTCCGGCCATTTGCAACAGGTGTTGTGGAATTTGGCGCGTAATGGCTGGCGATATTGCAGTCAGCAAGCGGGGAGCTTGCAGTTGCTTGTGACACGACAGCATGATTTCTGGGTGCTGGATGTGTTAAATGATGGCCCGCCAGTACCGGCTGATGCGCAATCACAGCTGTTTGAGCCGTTTTTTACCACCGAAAGTAAAGGAACTGGCCTAGGCTTGTACATCGCACGCGAAATTTGCGCGGCCAATGGCGCTTTACTTGAATATATTTCACCACCGTCTGGCGGTGCTTGCTTCCGTATTGTATTTGGATATACCGATGGCCAAAAAATCTAAAGTATTGCCACGCGTATTGGTGGTCGATGATGAAACTGACTTGGCCGATTTGCTTGAACTTACCCTATTAAAAATGGGGTTGGATGTGGTTAAAGCCAATAGTGTTACCGTCGCCAAGAAGCAACTGGATGCGCAACGTTTTGATCTTTGCCTCTCTGATATGCGCATGACTGATGGCGAAGGTCTGGAACTGGTACAGCATATTCAAACTCATCGACTAGATGTGCCCATTGCGATCTTAACGGCCTATGGCAGTACCAATAATGCGATTGCTGCGCTTAAAGCGGGCGCCTTTGATTATCTGGCCAAGCCCGTTTCATTAGAGCAATTGCGTACTCTGGTGAAATCAGCGCTCAAACTCGAGCAGACCAGTGAGCCGGCTAGTAATTCGGTGGCTGCTGGCAGTCAATTACTGGGCTCATCACCTGCATTGCTGCATGTGCTGGGATTAGTGGATAAATTAGCGCGCAATCTGGCGCCTGTGTATATCACTGGTGAGTCGGGTTCGGGTAAAGAGCGTGCTGCACGGTTGATCCACGCCAAATCTGCACGTGGAGATAAACCATTTATTGCCGTGAACTGCGGTGCGATCCCAGAAAACTTAATGGAAAGCGAGTTCTTTGGCTATCGTAAAGGCGCGTTCACCGGCGCAACTGAAGACCGCGATGGTTTTTTTCAGGCCGCAGATGGTGGCACTTTGTTTTTGGATGAAGTTGCCGATTTACCGTTGCCCATGCAGGTGAAATTGCTGCGCGCCATTCAGGAACGCAAAGTGCGGCAAGTGGGGGGCGTGAGCGAGGTTGATGTGGATGTGCGGATTATCTCGGCCACCCATCAGAGCCTGGCTAAATGCGTTGAAGAAGGGCGTTTCCGGCAGGATTTGTATTACCGCCTCAATGTCATCGAGCTCAAAATGCCACCTCTGCGAGAAATGGGCGAGGATGTTTTGTTGATTGCGCAAGCTGTGCTCAAAAAAATCGCGCAACGGCACAATATGGATGCGCCTGTTTTACAGGCGGACGCTTTGCAAGCCCTGCGGCGCTATGATTTTCCGGGCAATGTCCGTGAATTAGAAAACCTGCTCGAGCGCGCGCTTGCTTTATCTGATGGCCTGCATATTTATGCCGAAGACTTGCATATCCAGCAGTCGACTGCGGACAAGGCCGAGGCGCAAGCCGCCAATCTGGGGGATACTTATCCGCTGCAGGATTATCTGGATCGGGTGGAAAAAGCCGCCATTATGGCCGCGCTGGATAAAACCAACTTCAATCGCACTCAAGCTGCCAAATTATTAGGCATTACATTCCGCAGCATGCGTTATCGTCTAGATCGGCTAGGAATTTGTCAGGATGAGGATTAAATGCGTTAATTTTTGCTGGTTTTCGTAAGCTTGGTTACGCATTAGCACCGGATTTGCCTGTAGTATCCAATTTTTTGTAAGAAACTGGGTTTGTTATATGGGCGCAATTAGTTTTCGTCAGCTAGGGATGTTGGTACTAGCCTTGGTGTGTGTTACATCGGTTCAAGCGCGTGAAACGCTAACGGTGGGGCTGATTGCGCACGGCGAAGAGCAAGAAGCGATTGCGGCATGGCAACCCGTGCTGGATGATCTGGCTAAAGCCACTGGTGCTAATGTCAAAGCTGTTGCCGCAAAAAACTATGCGCAGATTCTGGATGGCTTAAAAAGTGGGCAAATCCAAGTGGCGCGTTTGGGTAATAAAGTGGCGCTAGAGGCAGTAGAAACAGCCAATTGCGATGTGTTTGCCCAGCTGGTCCTCAAAGGCGGCGTGGATAAATATTCATCAGTGCTCATTACCCGCAAAGACAGTGGCATTCAAGATTTCGCTCAGGTGTTAGGCAATAAAGCGCGCTATCGTTATGGCAGCGGGGATAAAAAATCCACCTCGGGTTTCTTGTTGCCCCAATACTACGCATTTTTGAAAAACAATATCGTTGTCGATCAGCATTTCAAAACGGTGCGTTATGGTAACCATCAGGACAATTTCCTGGCAGTGGCAAAAGGTGAAGTAGACGTTGCTGCCAATAACACGGATGACTTGCTCAAATTTAGTAAAAAATTTCCTAAAGAATCGAGCAACATCAAAGTAATTTGGCAATCTGAAGCATTCAATTTCGATCCAATGGTGATGCGACGTAACTTACCGGCTCAGCTCAAACAAGACATTAGTAAGTTTTTTCTCGAATATGGCAAGAGTTCGGTCTATCCCGACGCGGTGGCTAAATTGATTGCTGCGGATGATCTATCTGGCTTTAAAGCACTGGCAAATCGGGATCTAAAGCGTATTGCCGAGGTTGAATTATTTTATGCTCAATTTAGTGCGGCGCTCAATCCGGCATTAAGCCCCGCGCAGCGCCAGCAAATCGACAAGGCCAATTTCCGCCGTCATGAGCAGTTGATTGCCTTGCTGGGTGGCGCACGCTAAAGCTCTGCAGCAGCCGCACGAAAGCGCTAGTATTGCTGCTCATTCTTGTGAGTTGTTGCCATGACTGATTTAGCTGTAAAACAAGATTTCTTAATTGGGGCTGATGGCTGGTGCCGTGCTGCTCGGCAGGTACCCAGCCCTAATTGTGATCATCGCGCCGTAGATATCGCTGTAGATATGGTGGTGCTGCACAATATTCATTTACCGCCTCAGCCTGCTGGCTGCAACCAATTTGGCGGCAACGATATCGAGCGCTTATTTACCAATACTCTCAATGTTGCAGATCATGCATGTTATGAAGAATTATCGGCATTGCGCGTTTCGGCCCATTTTCTGATTCGGCGCGATGGTGAGCTAGTGCAGTTTGTTTCTTGCGGCCAGCGCGCATGGCATGCGGGGCTGTCAAATTGGCAAGGGCGGCAGCGATGTAATGATTTTTCTGTGGGTATTGAGCTGGAAGGCTCTGATTATGTGCCTTTCGAGGCAATACAGTATCAGGTATTGCAGCAGCTACTAGCCGCGTTGGCGCAGCGCTATCCTGTGCAGCATCTAGTGGGGCATTCCGAAATCGCCCCTGAACGTAAAACCGACCCGGGCCCGTTTTTTGACTGGCTGCGTTTACCTGACTACTGGCAAAAATTACGAGAAACTGCCGCGCCGTGACAAAGCGGGTCATTTTGGTGCATTGCCGCAACGTTTGCTTTGAAATCATGCATTTGCGCGGTGGCAAGCATATAATCCGCTTCCCGCTTTGGACGAAAGAAACACCATGTCGACTCCACAAACTCATGACCCAAAAAAACTCGCCGGCTTAGTCGTTGGCGCGATTGGCGTCGTCTATGGCGATATCGGTACTAGCCCACTGTATACATTAAAAGAATGTTTTAACGGCCATGTGCAACTTGATTTGAACCCATTCAATGTGATGGGAATCTTGTCGCTGATTTTCTGGGGCTTGATGCTGGTTGTGTCACTGAAATATGTGGCTGTAATTTTACAAGCCGATAACCGCGGCGAAGGCGGTATTCTGGCCTTAATGGCGCTGGCTTTACGTAGTGCCACCGACAATAAACATAAAGCCTTTAAATTAGCGGTGCTGGGCATTTTTGGTGCTGCACTGTTTTCGGGCGAAAGCATTATCACTCCAGCGATCTCGGTATTGTCGGCCTTGGAAGGGATTAGCTTGGTTTCGCATACGCTAGAGCCCTATATCTTGCCTGTAGCGATCATGATTATGGTTGCTTTATTTGCCATGCAGTCGCGTGGAACTGCCTTGGTGGGGAAGTTGTTTGGCCCGATTATGGTGACTTGGTTTGTGGTGCTGGCCGTGCTTGGGGTGATTAATATTATTAAAGCCCCGCAGGTGCTTGCCTCGATCAACCCGATGTATGCCATTGGCTTTTTCATGGCACACCCCTGGGTGGCATTTGTATTACTCGGCGCGGTAGTGTTGTGTTTAACTGGCGTGGAAGCCTTGTATGCGGATATGGGGCATTTTGGTCGCCCGGCGATTCGTTATGCCTGGTTTGTGCTGGTATTGCCAGCGCTACTGCTCAACTACTACGGACAAGGCGCACTGCTGATCACCACGCCAGAGGCGATCAAAAATCCATTTTACTTTTTAGCGCCTAGTTGGGCCCATTTACCGCTGGTGGTTTTGTCGACGATGGCAACCGTGATCGCCTCGCAAGCGGTGATTTCTGGAGCATTCTCGGTGGCCAATCAGGCCGTTCAGCTCGGGTTTTGCCCTCGGATGGATATTCAGCACACTTCCGAGCGGGAAATGGGGCAAATTTATATCCCCGGGATCAATTGGTTTTTGCTGCTATCAGTCATTATCTTAATTCTGGCGTTTCGTACTTCGAGTAATCTGGCTGCCGCGTATGGTTTTGCTGTGACCTGCACGATGGTAATGACTACCTTGCTGGCATTTGTCGTGGCGGGGCATTATTTCAAAGGCAGCAAGAAATGGGCCTACTGGTGTTTATTGGCATTTTTATTGATTATCGATCTGGCATTCTTCTCGGCTAATATTCTCAAATTACATGAAGGTGGTTGGTTCCCACTGGCTTTGGGTTTGGTGGCCTTTACTTTGATGATGACTTGGAAGCGTGGGCGCGAGTTGTTGGCAACTAAGCTGCGCGAGGGCGAGATGCCATTAGCGGGTTTTGTGGAAAGTCTGGAGTCTAGCCCACCACAACGCGTGGAAGGCCTTTCTATTTTTATGACGGCCAATTCCGATACAGTACCGCATGCCTTATTACATAATCTGAAACACAATAAAGTACTGCATGAGCAGGTCGTTTTTCTAACGATTCGTACCGATGATGTGCCGTTTGTGCCCAGTCGTGAACGAGTTGTTGTACGCAAAATGGGCGAGAGTTTCTATCAGGTGATTGCGACTTTTGGTTTTAAAGAAGAGCCAAGCGTGCCGCAGGTGCTGCAACAGGTCACCCAGTTGCAGCCTGAGCTGGAGTTCGATGAAATGAATAGCTCGTTCTTCTTGTCACGAGAAACGATTGTCGAGGGGAAATACCCATCAATGAGTTGGTGGCGTAGACGCCTGTTCAGCTTAATGAGCCGCAACGCTACACGGGTGACCAATTTCTTCAAGATTCCACCCAATCGGGTGGTTGAAATGGGAATGCAGGTGGAGTTGTAAGATAAAAAAGCAGCCAATTGGCTGCTTTTTTATTGAATTAGCTGATGCAAATGCTGTATCACTCGATCTGCCGCTGGATGGTTGCGGTTGCTTGGCCTTAGCCAAATGGTGCACATGCCAAGACGTTTGGCAGTGATCAAGTTGTCGATACTGTCTTCAACCATAACGGTGTCACGTGCTTGCAATCCAAATTGCTTGAGCATTGCGCGAAATGAGCCGGAGAATGGTTTGGGTTGCAGCTTGACGGTATCAATTGCTGCAATATCGGTAAACAAGTGTGCGATTCCCAGCTCATTGAGCATCATTTCGGCATAGGCCAATGGGCCATTCGTGAACAGATATTTCTGACCCGGCAGTTGAGCCAAGGTGATTTTCAGCCGCGGCATGGGGTGAATTGCGGTGCGCAATTGTGCTAAGGGATGACAAGCCTGCAAAAAGTGATGTGGACTAAGGTGGGGGTGGTGCTTGCGTAGGCCTAGCATGGTTGCGCCATAACGTCGCCAGTACGCCTGACGGATTGCGTTGGCGTCGGTGTGACTAAGCTCCAGATTATTCTGTAGCCAGTTGGTCATCGCAGCATCAATAACAGGAAAGGCGTGTTTGCTAGCATCGTGCAGCGTGTTGTCGAGATCGAAAATCCAGTATTTGGGCTGCATAACAAAATAGCCGACTATTAAAGTCGGCTATTTTACCCGCTATTGTTGCAGGGTGGGCTTAGCCATAAATGTAATGAGCCATTTGACCGATGACGAATTCCTGATCGGCGATTTTTTCCCGCACTAAATCCCCAATCGACAAAATACCTAAGACTTGGTCATTTTCTAAAACGGGGAGGTGCCGGATGCGTTTTTCGGTCATTAGCCCTAAGCAATCATCTACGCTGGCGGTCGGTGGAACGCAGAGCAATTTGTGGGTCATGATTTCCGAAATCGGAGTACCTGCGGAGGTTTTGCCCATTAAAACCACTTTGCGGGCATAATCGCGCTCGGAAAAAATCCCAACTAATTTGTCGCCATCCATCACCAAAATGGCACCAATATTATTGTCTGCCATGATTTGCAAGGCTTGATAGACCGTTGCATTTGGTGAGACTGAGATTGTGCGTTGTTCGGCTTTGTCGCCCAGTAATTGGCGTGCTGTTTTCATGGGTAGACTCCCGTCTCGTGAGGGTACTACCACTGTAGTTGCCTCCATTGAATAGGCAAGAAAAAGGGCTGCAATTGCAGCCCTTTTTTGTTTAGTGCACTGATTTCACATTACTTCGCGCGGATCATGGTGCCAACGCCTTGCTCGGTCAGCACTTCTAGCAATAAAGCATGTTTAACGCGGCCGTCGATGATGTGTACCGAGTTAACGCCGCTCTTAGCCGCATCCAGCGCTGAGCCAATTTTGGGTAGCATACCGCCAGAAATTGTGCCGTCAGCAAATAGTTCATCAATACGTTTTGCGGTTAGCTTGGTTAGCAAGGTGCCTTCTTTATCCAATACGCCTGGTGTGTTGGTCATCAAGATCAGTTTTTCGGCCTTCAGTACTTCGGCCAATTTACCGGCTACTAAATCGGCATTGATATTAAGGCTTTCACCACTGGCATCGACACCAATGGGGGCGATGACCGGGATAAAGTCTGCCGCATCGAGGTGAGTCACAATAGCAGGATCAATTTTATCAATCTCACCCACTTGGCCGATATCGACCGTTTCTTCGCCAGCATCGTCTTTCAGCATCATTTTATGAGCGCGGATGAAGTGGCTATCTTGCCCGGTTAAACCAATCGCTTTCCCACCGTGCTTGTTGATCAGCGACACGATTTCTTTGTTAACGTGACCACCCAATACCATTTCAACCACATCCATGGTTTCGGCATCAGTCACACGCATACCTTGAATAAATTCGCCCTTTTTGCCGATGCGATCCAGCAAATCATTAATTTGTGGGCCACCGCCATGCACTACGACTGGATTCATGCCGACCAATTTAAGCAGTACAACATCGGAAGCAAAACCTTCTTTGAGTTCCTCATCGATCATGGCATTGCCGCCGTACTTGATTACGATGGTTTTATCAAAAAAGCGCTGAATATATGGTAGTGCTTCAGACAGGATCTCAGCTTTGGTTTGGGCGGTAATTTCGCTCATGGCATAGGCTCCGGCAGGCAGATAATGGGTTGCGGCGATTGTACCGCAGAACAAGCGGCAATATGCAGTTGCGCGGTGCCAGATTGCGGGGAAAATCGGTTTTTTTCTGTCTAAATTGGCGCTTTATGCGTTGACCCAGATATCGATTTGGCATGATAATAAATGAACGTTCATTTATTTATTGTGACGAACTGATGAATTGCCCGATCAAGCGCTGGACTCGGCGCAAAGAAGCCCGCCCTGAAGAAATCCTGCTCGCAGCCTTGGCCTTGTTCGTCGAAAAAGGCTATGCCGCTACCAAGATCGAAGATATCGCTCGTGCAGCAGGGGTGACGCGGGGTACGCCATATTTGTACTTTGCCAATAAAGAAGAGATTTTCACGGCCGTGATTCGTCAATTGCTGCTGCCAAAGTTACCGCTGGGCTCAGCCATCGTTGATGAGTGGCAAGGCAGTGCGCGCGATTTACTCAAGCAGCTATTTCATACTTGGTGGAGCGTGATGGGCGAGTCCCAGCTTTCTGCTTTGCCCAAGCTGATGATCGCCGAAGCGGGGAATTTTCCAGATGTCCTCAAACTGTATCACGATGAATTTATCGTGCCGGGTAATGAGTTAATCCGCCGCACCTTAGAGTTGGGTGTGGCTCGCGGTGAATTTGTAGTGAAGGATCTTGATTACGCTTTACATATTTTATCTGCGCCAATTGTGATGGCCATGCTTTGGCAGCATTCGCTCTGTCGTTGCAGCCCCGAACAGATGGAGCCGACGCGGTATCTGGAAGCAACTTTGGATATTTTATTAAACGGACTTTTGCAGCGGAAAGGTTAAGAAATGGCACGAATTCCAACTACCCTGATGTTTAGCACGATTGCCGCGTTAACGCTGCTTGGTTGCCAGAAACCAGCCGAACCGGTGGCCGATATTCGTCCGGTGCGGACGATCACAGTCGGTGCTCTGAATGAAACATCGATTGGCGAGGTATATAGCGGTGAGGTTAGGGCTCGACACACTGTGCCAATGGGGTTTCGGATTGGTGGCAAACTGAATGCTAGGCCCGTGAATGTGGGCGATGTGGTGAGTAAAGGACAAACACTGGCGACATTAGATCCGGGCGATGTGCGCCTTTCAGCCGATGCCGCCCGCGCGCAGTTGGAGTCGAGTAAAGCGCAGTTGGCACAGGCTGAGCTTGACTACCAGCGCGGCAAGGAATTGCTGGCTCAGAAATTTATCAGCCAAGCTGAAGTCGATAAGCGTTTCACCTTGCTGACCGCCGCTAGGCAGCAGCATGAACAGGCCAAATCACAAGCCCAATTAGCGCAAAATCAAAGTAATTACGCAGTGCTGGTCGCCGATGTTTCTGGCGTTGTTACTGCGACTCAAGCTGAACCTGGCTCGGTGGTCGCAGCTGGCCAACCCGTGTTGCAACTGGCTAAAGACGGCGAGCGCGAAGCGGTAATTGATGTACCGGAAAGTAAGGTTAAATCATGGCGCGAAGGGCAGAAAGTCACTGTTTCATTGTGGGCGGGTGAACAGGCAGAATTTGAAGGCACTATTCGTGAAGTCGCCCCAGCCGCTGATGCCTTGACCCGTACCTACCGTGTGAAAGTGACTTTGCCGGCTTCAAATAATATCAAGATGGGTATGACGCTGCAGGTTACGCATCAAAAGGCTGCTAAAGATATACCCAATGGATACTCGTTGCCGTTACCCGCCTTGTTTGGTAAAGATCAGGCGCAGCGAGTTTGGCTGGTTAGCAATATTAAAGCAGGCCAGGGCATTGTAAAAAGTCAGCCGGTGAATGTGATTGGCGTAGCGGGGCATTCCGTGAAAGTGGCTGGCGTGCAGCCAGGTCAGGTGGTAGTTACTGCGGGAGCGAATTTGTTGCGTGAAGGTCAGCCAGTGCGCGTGCTTGAAGGAGCTAGCCATGACTAAGCGCAGCGACGCCTTCAATTTATCTGCCTGGGCGCTACGGCATCAATCATTAGTGCTGTATCTGATGGCTGTCCTGTCACTGGCAGGGATATTGGCCTATACCCAGCTGGGGCAAAAAGAAGACCCTGAGTTCACTTTCAAGGCGATGGTGGTGCGCTCGTTCTGGCCGGGGGCTTCAGCCAGTGAGGTCGAACAGCAGGTTACCGATAAGCTGGAAGAAGCGGTACAAGGGATTGGCTATATCGACTACACCAAGAGCTATTCGCGCGCTGGTGAGTCGCTGATCACCATCATGCTGTACGAGCATGTGCGCGCTAAAGAAGTGAACGACGCATGGTATCAGGTGCGCAAACGGGTGAACGATGCCAAGGGTAAATTGCCGCAAGGGGTATCGGGGCCGTTCTTTAATGATGAATTTGGCGAAACCTACGGCAGTTTGTACGCTTTTACGGGCGATGGTTTTACGGCGGCTGAATTAAAAAAATATGTAGAAACCGTCCGCACCGAATTGCTGCGTATTCCCGATATCAATAAAGCCACCCTGATTGGCACGCAAGATGAAAAAATCTACGTGCAATACAGCAGCACCAAGCTGGCTACCATGGGGGTGACACCTTTCCAAATTAACCAGGTCTTGGCTGCAACCAATACGGTCAGCCCTGCCGGTGTGGTGGAAGGTCAGCAAGAGCGGGTTTTCTTGCGGGTGTCAGGTGGTTTTGACGCAATTGATACCATCAAAAATACCCCAGTTACAATTAATGATCGCACTTTCCGGGTGGGGGATGTGGCACAAGTTTTCCGCGCCACGATTAATCCAGCTACCAACACCATGCGATTCGGTTTGCCTGGGGGGAAAGCAGATGATGCGATTGGCTTGGGCATTTCTATGAAAGCCGGCGGCAATGTGTTGGCGATGGGGCAGCAAATTGATGCAGTCTTAGCCAAAATGAAGCGTGATTTGCCGATAGGTATTGAGGTGCATGCGGTATCGGATCAGCCAGCGGTGGTGAAAAACGCCGTGCACATCTTTATGAAATCGCTGCTCGAGGCGGTAGTGATTGTACTGGCGGTGAGCTTTTTGTCGCTGGGTTGGCGTACCGGTATTGTGGTGGCCTTGTCGATTCCGCTGGTGCTGGCGCTGACTTTCCTGTTTATGAAAGTGTTCAATCTGGAATTGCAGCGCATCTCGCTCGGCGCTTTGGTGATTGCGCTCGGGCTCTTGGTCGATGATGCAATTATTGCCGTCGAAATGATGGCGCTCAAGCTTGAAGAAGGCTGGGATAAATTCCGCGCCGCCACCTTTGCCTATACGTCGACTGCGTTTCCAATGCTAACGGGTACATTGATTACTGCGGCGGGGTTTCTGCCGGTAGGCCTTGCTAAATCTAATGCTGGTGAATATACCTTCTCTATTTTTGCCGTGGTCGGCTTGGCACTGATCTTGTCATGGGTGGTGGCGGTGCTGTTTACGCCGTATATGGGCTACCACTTGCTGCCAGAAAACCTCAAGCCGCATGGCTCGCACGATGCCCACGGAGGGAAGTTCTACCAAGGTTTTCGGCGTGCCGTAACCTGGTGCATTACTTATCGCAAAACAACCATTGCGCTGACTGGCGGTGCTTTTGTGCTATCGGTGGTGTTGTTTGCGCTGGTAGTGCCAAAGCAGTTTTTCCCCGCGTCCAGCCGCCCTGAATTAATGGTGGATTTGTGGCTACCGTACACCGCCTCATTTGATGCGACCGAGCGCGAGGTGAAAAAAATCGAAGCGCTGATGCTCAAAGACCCCGATGTGGTTTCGGTAACCAGTTATGTGGGGGTTGGCTCTCCACGCTATTACATGCCGCTGGATGAGCAAATGCCTAATTTGAACTTTGGTCAGCTCACGGTCATGACCAAGGATGAGCATGTGCGCGAGAATGTACTGAAGCGGATTAAAACCCATTTTCAGAATGATTTTGCCAGTGTACGCGGTCGGGTCACTCGGCTGGAAAATGGCCCACCTGTGGGCTATCCGGTGCAGTTTCGCATTATCGGTGAAGACCAGCAGAAATTGAAAGAGGTTGCCGAGCTGGTAGCCGCAGAAATGCGCGCGCATCCGAATTTGCGTCAAGTGCATACCGATTGGGGCGAAAAGGTCAAAGTGGTGCGCCTCAATATCGATCAGGATAAATTACGCCAATTGGGCTTAACCAGCCAGCAATTATCACAAACCTTGCAAATGGCGGTGTCGGGCGTCACTGCGACGCAATTGCGCGAAGATAATTTGCTGATTGATGTGGTGAGCCGCTTGGAAGACGGCGAGCGCACCCAACTCGATTTTCTGGAAAATCTACCGATTGCACTGCCGAATGGCCGCAGTGTGCCGTTGGCGCAGATCGCCAAGCTGTCGATTGAAAATGAAGAAAGCATTATCTGGCGGCGCAATCGCGTGCCGGCACTCACGGTACGGGCTGATGTAAGTGGTGCACAGGCACCAGATGTTTCGATGGCTTTGCTACCGAAAATGAAAGCCATTGAGGCTAAGCTGCCATTGGGGTATCACATTGAAGCCGGTGGCACGCTCGAAGCATCCAAAATTAGCCAAGATTCGATCGCTGCGGTGATGCCATTAATGCTGATTGTGGTGATGACCTTGCTGATGCTGCAATTGCAAAGTATTCAGCGTATGTTGATGGTCTTGCTCACCGCCCCATTAGGGATGATTGGCGTGACTTTGGCTCTGTTGCTATTTCAAGCGCCGTTTGGTTTTGTCGCAACGCTGGGCGTAATTGCTTTGTCGGGCATGATTATGCGCAACTCAGTGATTTTGATGGATCAGATCGAGCAGGATATTGCCGCTGGCGCAGCACCTTGGAATGCGGTGATTGACTCGGCCGTGCGACGCTTCCGGCCGATTATGCTCACGGCACTGGCGGCAATTTTGGCGATGATTCCGCTCACGCGGGATACATTTTGGGGGCCAATGGCGATCGCCATTATGGGGGGGCTGTTTGTCGCTACGGTATTAACTCTGCTGTTCCTTCCTGCGTTGTACGCAGCATGGTTCCGTTTAAAGCCCGTTAATCCGACGTAAATATGCTGCGCGGTCAACCTAACAGCCTGTGGCCGCGTTTACTGTAGATAGCCGCGATGTTGAAAAGGTAAATAAAGAATGAAATTGAAATCGAGTTTAATTGGCTTGAGCTTACTGAGCCTGAGTAGTGGCGTCTGGGCCACTGATTTATTGCAAGCTTGGCAATCCGCAGCCAAATTTGATGCGCAAATTTCGGCGGCTCGAAATGCCCGCATTGCGGGGCAGGAAAAAGCCGAGCAAGGGCAGGCATTGTTATTGCCTAAAGTGACATTAAATGGCAATGCGGCGTATTCACAAACTGATTACACCCCGGGGCATAGCTCTGCAACCATTAAAGATACTTCGGTTGATGGTAATACCTATGGGTATTCTATTGCTGCAGCTCAACCAATTTATCGGGCTGAAGCATTTGCCGCCGCAGATCAGCTTAAAAAGCAAACTGAATTGGCCAATGTGCAGTATCGGCAAGCTGAGCAAGATCTAATTCTTCGTGTCTCTAAAACGTATTTCGAATTACTGGCGGCACAAGAAAAAGTGCAGTTAGTTCAGGCGCAAAAACAAGCGGTTGCCGAGCAATTGGCCTTTGCGAAAAAGTCATTCGATGTTGGCGTGGCCACCATTACCGATACGGATGAGGCGCAAGCCAGTTATGACAGTATTCTGGCTGCCGAAATTTTGGCCAAGAATGATCTGGAAGTAAAAACCAGTGCTTTTGCATTATTAACTGGCTTAAATGACAGCCAATTGGCCACCATTGGCGATCGTTTGCAGCCGCAAGGCCCTATCCCCAATGATTTGGCAACCTGGCTGCAAAAAGCGCAATCGAGCAGCTTAAGCAATAGCGGGCAGCAATTGGCGCTGGATATTGCCACCCGTGAAATCGATAAATATAAAGCACTTAGCGCGCCGACTTTGGATTTGGTGGCTAGCTATGGCAATGATTGGACCGGTAGTGGTTTATCGCGTTCCGGTGCTACCGATCAAAATGCGACTGGTGCAATTAAATTGCAATTATCGATCCCTATTTATACTGGCGGAGATCGTTCTTCTCGATTGCGTGAAGCTGCAGCTAAAAAAGATCAGCAACGCGATACCGTAGAAGCCACGCGGCGCGATGTAGAGCAAGCCACTAAACAAGCCTTTTTAGGGGTAAATGCGGGAGCTGCGCAAATTAGAGCATTGCAACAGGTGCTCAAATCCAGTGAAAGCTTATTGGCGTCCAGTAAACTTGGCCGTGAAGTGGGGGTACGTACCACTATTGATGTATTGAATGCGGAGCAAAAGTATTATGCGACACGCTACGATCTGATTGTGGCACGTTACACCTATCTTTATGCCCGATTACTATTGGCAGCATCTGCTGGCGAATTAGCTGAAAAAGACTTAATTGCTGTGAATGAATGGTTGGTTAAATAAACGAATTAAATATTTATCCTTGAATTATTTAAAACAGCACCCCATAATCACTGGGTAAAAGTAAAAATCAGCCTTCTAGGAGTTATGTAATGGATTTATCTAACCTCGATTACCAGCAATTGGTTGAACTGCGTGCCCAAGTAGATGTTGAGTTGGTGCGCCGTAAAGAACAAGAGAAAGCCCGCATTTTGAGCCAATTGCAAAGCGCAGCTGCAGCAAGCGGTTTCACTGTAGCTGAATTGCTCGGTGAAGTATCTGGTGGCAAAAAAGGCGCGAAAAAACCTGTTAAAGCACAATATGCAAATCCAGCAGATCCAAGCCAAACCTGGACTGGCCGTGGCCGTAAACCACAGTGGGTTCATGATGTATTGGCCAATGGCGCAACACTGGACAGCATCCGTATCTAAAAGCGGCTGCGAACCTCGATTACAGCGTTAAGAATTACTTCAAAATCCTCATGTACTTTATGTACATTCCGGTTTTTCAGTAATTCTTGCCTTGTCCTCGAACTTCTCGCACGCTTTTCACAGATTGTGATCAAAACAGGGCAGCTTAGGCTGCCCTGTTTTGTTTTAAGCGTTAATATAAGCAACTTAAGCCTTAAACGTAGATATCCCATGTCACATCCATTAACCGAAAAACTCAATCCCGAACAAGCTGCAGCAGTTGAATTACCGGCCGAGCATGCGCTGATTTTAGCGGGCGCGGGCAGTGGAAAGACTCGGGTATTAACCACGCGTATTGCTTGGCTATTATCGACCGGGCAAATTACCCCCTCGGGTTTAATGGCGGTGACATTCACTAACAAATCTGCCAAAGAAATGCTATCCCGTATTACTAGTATGTTGCCATTAAATCCGCGTGGATTATGGGTGGGTACATTCCATGGCTTATGTAATCGTATGTTGCGGTTACATCATCGTGATGCCGGATTACCCGAGGCATTTGCAATTTTAGATACCCAAGAGCAATTGGCGGCAATTAAACGGGTATTAAAACTATTGAGTTTGGATGACGACAAATATCCGCCCCGCACCGTGCAGCAATATATCAATGGCCATAAAGAAAATGGCCGTCGCGCGGGGGATGTGGATGCATGGGATGATTATTCGCGCCATTTGCGTATTGCCTACCAAGAATACGAAAAACAATGTAATCGCGAAGGCGTGGCCGATTTTTCCGAATTACTACTGCGCTGCTATGAATTACTGAGCCATAACGCCGCGATTCGCGCGCATTATCAGCAGCGCTTTGCGCATATCTTGGTTGATGAGTTTCAAGACACCAATCGCTTGCAATATGCGTGGTTACGTCTGCTGGCGGGCGAGCAGGGCGCGATCTTTGCGGTGGGGGACGACGATCAGTCGATCTACGCCTTCCGCGGTGCCAATGTGGGCAATATGCAGGATTTCCAGCGCGACTATGCCGTCAAACACGTGATTCGCTTGGAGCAAAATTACCGCAGCCACGGCAATATTCTCGATGCCGCCAATGCAGTGATTGCCAATAACAAGCAGCGCTTGGGCAAACAACTTTGGACTGACGCCAGCACTGGCGAGCCAATCCGCGTATTTGAAGGCGCATCGGATTTTGAAGAGTCGCAATTTATTGTTGAAGAAGCCCAGACGCTGATTCGCGAAGGTATGCCACCTTCCGATGTGGCGATTTTGTATCGCAGCAATGCGCAATCGCGGATCATCGAGCATGCCTTGTTTAGCGCCGGCGTGCCGTATCGCGTGTACGGTGGTTTACGCTTTTTCGAGCGCCAAGAAATTAAGCACGCGCTGGCGTATTTGCGCTTAATTGCCAACCCGTCGGACGATAACGCCTTGCTGCGGGTGATTAATTTCCCAACGCGTGGCATTGGCGCGCGTTCGGTCGAAGGCGTGCAGGAAAAAGCGCGACTGGAAGGTTCGACGCTGTGGCAGGCGGCGTGCGGTGTGGGCGGGCGTAGCGCCGCGTCGATTGGCAAATTTGTGCATATGATTGAAGCGATGCGCAATCAAGCCGATGGTCTGCCGATGACGGAAATCGTCGATATGATGCTCGATCTGTCCGGCTTGCTAGAACATTATAAAAATGAAAAAGACGGCGAAGAGCGCGTCGCCAACTTGGAAGAGTTGATTAATGCCGCCGCCACTTTCAGTGTAGAAGAAGACCAAAATCCGCTGATTGCTTTCTTGTCGCACGCTAGCCTTGAAGCTGGTGACCATCAAGCGGGTGCACACGAAGAGGCGCTGCAATTAATGACGGTGCACGCGGCCAAAGGTCTGGAATTTAAAGCGGTGTTTTTGTCAGGGCTGGAAGAGGGGCTGTTCCCGCATGACAATAGCGCAAACGATCCGCAAGGCATCGAGGAAGAGCGCCGCCTGATGTATGTGGCGATCACGCGCGCACGCGAGCGCTTGTATCTGACCTTGGCACAAAGCCGCATGTTGCACGGCCAGACACGTTATGGTGTGGCCAGCCGCTTTATGGATGAAATTCCGCAATCCTTGCTCAAATTTCTAAATCGCGGCTACGCACCGAGCAGCTATAGTGCAGGTACGGCTTACAACGCAGCGCCAGCGCCTAAGTTGAATAAATCAACCCCCGAGCATGGTTTGGGCATTGGCACCAAGGTCGAGCATCATAAGTTTGGCCGTGGCATTGTCACCGATCATGAAGGTGGGGCTACGGGCAATGTACAGGTCAATTTTGAACAGCATGGTAGCAAATGGTTGGCGGTGGCCTACGCCAAACTCACAGTTTTGTAGGGGTATTGCTTGCTAGGTCGTATGGATATTGATTTAGCAAGTTTTACACTGGTGGAGTATTAAATGGCATCCAAGGTCAGAGCTTATTCCTTTGTTGATCGTGCCCCGGTTGATTTGTCCGAGCCGACGATCAACGTGAACGATTTATCCCAGTTCAAAATCTTGGTGATCGATCACGTCGCCGAGATGCGCGCAACGATGGGAATGACGCTCAATCAGTTTGGTGCGCAATCGGTCGAGTATGCCAATCGTAGCGCCGAAGCGATTGGTATGTTACGCCGTACGGCTTACGATATTGTGCTGTGTGCTTATGACCTAGGCACTGGCTTTGATGGCTTGTACTTATTCGAAGAAGTGCGCCGCCACGGACTGCTCAAAGCCAGTTGCGTATTCATCATGCTGACTGGCGAGCGCCAATCGAGCAAGGTGATCGGTGCGGCCGAATTGGCGCCGGATGCGATTATTCTGAAACCCTTTAAGGGTGATGTGCTCTACGATCGCATCGTGCGTGCGCTGCGCAAAAAACAGCGCTTTAAACCGATTGATGATGCCATTCTGGCGCATGATTTTTTGCGGGCGATCTCGTTATGCAATTTTGAGGTGGAGCAGGGTGGAGAGGATGCGCTCGATTTTATGCGCATGAAAGTCCACCTGATGCTCAAAATTGCCGATTGGGCCGGAACACGGGATGTGTGTCGCGGCTTGTTGGTGAAAGCTGATCTGGCTTGGGCCAAGATGGCGCTCGGTAAGGCACAGTTTAATCTGCGTGAATACGATGAAGCCCAGCTGATTTTTCAACAAGTAATGGCCGAGCATGAGTTGGTGCTAGAGGCCTATGACTGGCTAGCCCGGACCCAGCAGGCCCAGCATCAGATTGAGGCCGCCAAAAAAACCCTGAGTCGTGCAGTGGAAAAATCGCCTTTTGTGGTCAATCGAATGCGCGAGCTGGGTGAAGTGGCTTTGGTGGCTGGAGATCTGGCATTGGCCGAGCAATCGCTAACAGAAACCGTGCGATTGGCTCGCTTCTCCTTCTGGCCACAGGTCAGTGACTACAGCCAGCTTTCAGAGGTGCAATTAGCTCGTGGGGACGTTGGTGCTGCGCGCAAAACTGCCGCCTATTTGCGCAAGGATTTTCGCGCCAGCAATGACAAAATCATGGCGGATGTGCTCGATATTGAAATTACCTTCAAGCTCGGTGACAAGGCCAAGGCTAGACAACAACTGGATAGTACCCTGAGTGCCGTACAAGGCTTTATCGAGCCACCAGGCCCGGCAATTAGTTTAGCGTTGGCGAAGAATTGTCTGGCACAAAACCGGCATGAAGAAGCGCAGCAATTAACGCGGCAAGTACTGAAAAATCGGCATGATGATCCGCAATTGGCCGCGCGGGTCACCCGGATCTACAAAGAGCAGGGGCGGGAAGAAGAAGCCTTAAAGCTGATCGAAGCCACGGCTGCCGATATTGTTGAAATCAATAATGAGGCGGTTCGATTAGCCAAAAGCGGCGATTTGCAGGCGGCCGCTGAGCGTTTCCTCAAAGCGGTTAAAGACATGCCGTCCAATCTGCAAGTTTTACTCAACACTATTAATGCCTTGCTGGCGTACGTGAACCAAAATGGTTGGCACGCCAGCTATATGCAGCGTGCCCAAGAGTTACTCACGCGGGCGACCGTGATTGATCCCACCAATGGTAAAGCGCTGCAGATGGCTGAAATTTATCGTAAAACTCAGCGCCGCTTTGGGGTGAAAGCCTAAGTTACTTTGTCATCGCTTGTTCAGGAGTCGCCAGCGCGCTATTGATCAGCTCAGCCAGTTGCTGATAGCCAAAGCTTTGCAAGGGCTGGCCATTCACAAAATAGCTTGGGGTTTTGTTCACGCCCAAAGCCTGCGCATCGCTAATATCTTGCTCAATAATGGCCTGCACCGAGCTCGATTGCATGTCGGTTTGTAGCTGAGCCATATCAAGACCTAAGCCCGACAAAATGGGTAAGGCCAGATTCACATCGGCACGATGGTTAATTGCCCATTGTTGTTGAGTGGACAGCAGTGTTTCCAAGGCTTGCCAGTATTTGCCCTGTTTACGTGCGGCTTCTAGCGCGGCCACTACCTGATCTGCACCTTGGTGCAGCGGCGCATAGCGCACGACAAGACGGATTTGCTCGGGGTTTTTGGCCATGATGTCTTTTACAAACGGATAAAACGCTGCGCATGCTTCGCACGCAGGGTCAAGAAACTCGACGATGGTCACCTTGGCATGAGGTGCGCCGATCAGTGGTGAATGCATGCGCATTAGCGCCTGTTGGTTGACCTGTACCTGCTGGGCAACCTCGCTTTGCTGTTGTTGTTTGAACATCAGCGTGCCGCCAATAAACAAGCCGAGTAGGGCGATAGCCGCCGCAATAAAAAGGGTTTTCTGTTTCATTATTTTTCTCGAATCAAAGTTGCGAGCAGCGCGATATTAATCAGTGCAAAGGCAAACACCGACATCAAAGGAATAGTCAAAAAGCCAAACCATTGGGCACTCACTTCCGAGCACGATGATCCCTGGCTGCATGGGCTGGTTGTGGCAGGGATGATGCCGAGTTGTAGTAACCAGTGGTAAATTGCAAAGCCCAGCCCCAACATGGCCAGCGGCAGTGCATAGCGAATCACTTTGGTGTCGAGTGGGAATAGCGCCAGCGGC
The DNA here is from genome assembly GCF_013423785.1 of Chitinibacter fontanus. Lineage (NCBI taxonomy): Bacteria > Pseudomonadati > Pseudomonadota > Betaproteobacteria > Neisseriales > Chitinibacteraceae > Chitinibacter > Chitinibacter fontanus. Next base: position 1,216,984 of record NZ_CP058952.1, on the reverse strand, counting down.
AAGAAGATGGCGAGCGGAAACATAAAAATGCGCTGATACCAGCACAAGGTACACGGAGCAATCCCCATGACTTCACCAAAGAACAGTGCCCCCAAGGTGCCACAGGCTGCAATAAGCCAAGCGATAAAAATGAGGCACCAATCATGAGTGCATGTTTTGTTGGTGTCGGGATTTGGGGGCTGTGGCAATTGATTTCCTTTACCCAGGTTTGGCGCCAAAAACCAATAGACTCCAAATCGTGGCAAGGGTTCAGGAAAATAAGTGGTAGTTTTTCATGTCAAATAGCAATCATAGACTCGGTTGCCAGAGTCAATGGGCAGGTATTTTGCTAAGGCATTGAGCCACTGTGATCCGCATCCATAAGCACACCGGGCTGCCAATCTGGTCTGCAGTTAAGCCAAATGCAATTGCGGCCATTAGTTTTAGCCTGATACAGCGCCGCATCGGCCAGCTCGAGTAATTGCTGGCCAGTATGTTCTGCCGAGTAGGCCAGACCGATGCTGGCAGTAACCGCTCGATTGGGCAGTATTTCGTGCCAGGTATAGTGTTCAATCGCAGCATGAATACGTTTAACGATTCGCTGAGCAGTGCACAAATCGACCGCGGCGATAATGCCGACAAATTCTTCACCGCCATAGCGGGCAATGAATTCATCGGCTTTACGACAACAGGCAGATAGGATCTTGCCCAGCGTGGCAATCACAGCATCGCCGCTGGGGTGGCCATAGTTGTCATTGATCGATTTGAAATGGTCAATATCGACCATAAATAAGGCCACCGCTTTGCCGGGCGCTAGCTCGGCCAGCTTCAGATCTAGCGCACGGCGGTTTTGCATGCCGCTGAGGGGGTCTTGATACGCAATGCCGCTTAAGCGGCGCATTTCTTCACCTTGTTCATCAATGGTGTTGGCCAGTGCCAGATTCATGGCATTGAGCCAAGCGAGCCCCATTTTTTCATTAATCCGTCGCAATAAGCGTTTAGGGGCATCGAGCTTGAGAATATGCTGGTCAGTCAGGATTTGTTCGGTGAATTCATTTGCGGCCTGTAAGTGCAGATACGCTGCCGTATAGTCCAGTTGGCGCAAGTGAAAGCGATAGGCTAGCAAGTGAATCTGCTCGCATAGCCCCAGATCATGCACAATGCAGCTCGTTTCGAGGGCTTTGTTCACTGCCTGCGTAAAGGCTGCACTGTTGTTCATTTGATCGTGTGCATCGGCAATCGCATGCTGCGTTTGAGCGAGCGCCCAGTGAAAATGGATCTGCTCGGCTAGGCGTTCGGCATCGAGTAACTCATGTAACGCTTCACTCGGTGCCTGGATTTTGAGCAAGCACATGCCGCGATAAAGCAGGGCCTCGGCATGCCACTGTGGATCACCATGCTGCAAAATAGTTCTTTGCCCAGCGCCAAGTACCGCCAATGCTTCATCATATTGCTGCAATGCGATGCAATCTTTGGCCAGGCACAAATAGCTTTGCGCCTTACCACGTCCTTCTTTGACCAATAGCGCTAGCTCAAGTGCTTGCAGATGATATTTTTTTGCTCCCGCGTAATCATCGGTACGCCAAAACGCCTTGCCGATACCATTGAGACCATTTATCGCAAATTCATAATGCTGCAAACTAGTGGCGCGAATAAACAACCGCGACCAGATTTGCAGCAATTCTTGTTGGGGCGCCAACACCAGTGCCACATTGCCATATTCTTCCAGCGTCGCCATTTCCAACTCGGGCTGGTTTTGGATTTGCTGCAGCAAGGCCGCGTAGCGGGGTAAGGTTTGCGCATATTGCCCTTGCCGATCGCGGATTTTGAGCTCCAATAATTGCAGCTCGTTGCGGCGCGCCGGGTCGCGCTCGTGCGCCAACTGCTGCAGCACTTCAGCGAGTGCCGCGTCGGGTTCGGCATTCATGCGTTGGCGAAATTCACTGTGCATATTGCACCTGTGAGAGTTGCTGCCGCAGTAGCAGGTTTTCCAGCGTCAGATCGAGCAAGCGCTGGCGGCTGGGCGTCATCACCGCGGTGCGCTGGTGTAAATGCAGCAGTTCTTCACTGCGCTTACTGCGATATCGTTCGAGCTGGCGCAGCGCCTCTTGGTCGCGATGGCGCTGATGTTCAAATTCGGCATACAGCTGGTACAGCTCGGCCGGGCAGTAAGAGCCTTGTTGTTCGGTGAGCTCAGTGAGTTGCTGCAACAACTGGCAGGCTGCTTCGAGCTGACCAGCGTCCGCCCACAGCCGACTGAGCTGCTTGGCGACCACTGCTGCGCCCCAGTAATAGCCAATTGCATGACATTGTGCGCTTAATTGCTGCAGCGCTTGCATCGCCGCAAGCTGTTGTCCATCGTGCAGTAACAAACGTGCTTCGTTAATCGCCAGATCAATGTGCCACGCTGGATCAATCTGCTCGTCCATCATCGTGTGCACTTGCTGGCAAATACTTTTCGCCTGCTCGTATTGCTGGCAATTCATCAAGAGCGACAACCAATGCAAACCTGCTTTGACTACTTGTGGCGCATCGGCCATCATCAGCGCCCGGCTAAACGCCAGCTGATAAACTTGCCCAGCTTGTTCGTATTGCTGTCCTAGCAGGTAAATCTCTCCCACGCCCAAACAAGCATCGATCAGATGTTGATTCATCGCCTGCTGCATTGCCAGATCGAGTACCTGCATCCAGTGGCTGAGCGCCAAACTAAAATTACCTTTTTCGCGGGCCACCAGTGCGAGCAGCTGGTGATGATGAACTTTCAGCGCGTTACGTGCGCTAGGCGCCAAACTGGGTTCGTCGAGCAAACGGGCCGCCCGACTGGCGCGATTTATGCAGGCAGAAAAATGATGCTCGGCGTAATCGCAGCGTGCCAGATAAAATTCGACCAGTAGTTGGTGGTACAGATCATCAGCGAGTTTGGCTTCTGCGGATGCTTGTCGCAGCAGTGGTAGAGCGGCAGGAATGCGCCAAAGCCGCATATGCTCAAGCGCTTGTTCAATTAGCAGCGGGATAGGCGTATCGACAGGCACAGCAGCAAGCCAATCAGAAAGACATGCTGGTTTATAGCCAAGCTAACTTACAGTCGCCACTGTTTTTCGGGCGAGGGCCTGAGCAGCGGCGCAGGCGAGTAAATTGTCCTAGTCATGGAGCCAATCCGCCGCAAGGTATTGCTGCATTTAGTGAGTGATTGCTGGGGGTATGGCTGGCAAGATTTTAATGAATAAGATCTTTGGGCGGATACATACAGGTGTATCGCTGCAGCGTGCGCAGTCTATGCAAACTGCGCACGCGACTTGCATCATTCTTAATGCGGGCTCAAGCCATCGCTGAGCGACATCCGGTACGCGCGCCAAGCGGGGAGGGCCGCAATTAAGAATCCAGCCAGCAGGGTGATGCCCATGAGTAACCATTCGGTGGTGCTGGGGGCGGCAATTGCGATATTCAAGCTGTATACCTCGCGGAGTATTGGCTTGCAGATCAGTAAGAATGAATATAACAAAGCCATACCCATTACAATGCCAAGGCTGACCAATAATAATGTTTCCCCCATAATCAGGGCGAAAATCTGCCAGGCTCGAGCGCCCACCGAGCGCAAAATCGCCATTTCGCGGCGTCGCTCGTTCAGGCCAGTCAGCAATGCCGTCAACATGCCCATCAAGCCGATTAGCAGCACAAAGCCGGATACTACCGTCAGCGCTTGCTCGGCAATGCGCATTAATTGCCACAGCTCGGATAGCGCCACGCCGGGCATAATAGCCATCAGCGTTTCATCGGGGTATTGATTCACTGCGCGCTGATAGCTAAAGATGGCTGTCCGCGATTTTAGCCCGACATAAAAGGCTGTGATGCTGCTAGGCGGAGGCAAGGCGCGATCTTCCGCAGCCGCTAGTACGCCTGAACTCGATAGCAGTGAGGCACTACCCGATTCCCAACCTTCGTGAATGGCGGTCAGCCCGTCGAGCGAGACATGCACCGTATCATCGACCGGCGTGCCTGTTGGCGCCAAAATACCAACGATGGTAAAGGGCTGATCACTGTGCTCCGACATTGCGCCTTCGCCACTTCCGTGTGTCAGCACAATCTTTTGCCCTAGCCGATAGGCCATTTTGCTGGCGAGATGCGCGCCGATTACGGCATCGTGTGTTTTGCTAAACGCCTGCCCTTGGCTAAATTGCAAAGGCTGATTGTCGCTATAGCGCAGGTATTTGAAATAATCACTTGTGGTGCCTAGCACCGCAAAACCATGATGGCTATCGCCGAGCGACACCGGTATGGTCCAAGCGACGCGGCGATCTTGCGATAATTTTTGGTAGCTATCCCAGCCGATATTATTCGTTGCGTTACCAACGCGAAACACGCTGTAGAGCAATAGCTGTACCGAGCCGGTACGCGCTCCAACAATCAAATCAGTGCCACTTACCGTGTTGGCGAAACTATTGCGCGCTTCGCTGCGCAGGCGTTCTACGCCAACCAGTAATAGCACCGACAGCGCCACGGTGAAGATCGCTAGCGCAACCGTTAGGCGACGATTGAGCAAACTGCGCAGTGCAATTTTAAACATGCTCACTCTCCGTACTATTGCGATTGAGGCTAGCCAAGCTGACGCTACGATCAAAGGCGGCGGCCAGTTGTGGATCATGGCTAACCATCAGCACGGCGGTGTTGTGCTCCGTGGCACACTCAAACAGTAAATCGATAAAGGCCCCGCGGCGTTCGGCATCCAGCGCTGACGTAGGCTCATCAGCAATCAGAATTTCGGGGGCTCCAATTAATGCGCGGGCTAGTGCGACACGCTGTTGCTGGCCGACCGACAGGGCGCTAACCGGGCGATCCAGAAAGGAAGTTAAATCCAGCCGCTCGAGCAAATGCAGCGCCTGTGCTTTGGCGGTACCGGAAAACGCACATGCACGTTGGTGGCGGATCTTTGAAAACTGGCAAGACAGCAGCACGTTATCCAGTACCGACAAGTAGCTGAGTAAGTTGAATTGCTGAAAAACATAGCCTAGATGGTCGGCGCGGAAATGATCGCGTGCTGGGCCCGATAGGGTGGCCAAATTTTGCCCCAGAATGCGGATTTCGCCTTGCTGTGGCAGATGAATTCCGGTGAGTAACGATAGCAAGGTGCTTTTGCCACTGCCGCTGGGGCCGTGCAGAAACAAATGTTCGCCCGCGGCAAGGCTAAATGCAGGGATATCCAATGTTGGGCGGGTCGCACCGCGCCAGCTAAATTGCAGATTTGAAAGCTCGATTAACAACCTAGGTATTCCTTGTAAATGGCGGCCTCATGCGACTTCGCCACGAGCAAAGCCAATTCCAGCAGGCTTTGCTCGTGGCTGGGCGGTT